>NZ_JAPDRJ010000017.1:0-261 GCF_040706535.1 Lentisalinibacter orientalis | reverse complement strand
CGTGAGGTCATAGGTCTGACTGGTGTCGCCATTGTTGATGAACTTCACCTCGAAGGCCGCCAGGTTGCCCGCGTCGCCCTTCACCTTGAACACGAAGTTCTCGTAGCCGGCGGCGAATCCTGCCGCGTAGCCCGTGAACGCCACGAACCCGACGTGGACGCCGGCACCGTAGCCCTCGCCGCTCGTCACCTGGATGGCAGGATTGAAGTCCGGGTCGCCGGCGAAGTTGAAGTCGAACACCGCGCCGGAGCCGAAGTTGTC
>NZ_JAPDRJ010000016.1:0-261 GCF_040706535.1 Lentisalinibacter orientalis | reverse complement strand
TGTCGATCCCGATGAGCGACTTCGCGGCGACGATCGCCGGCAACGACGGTTTCCTGCTCGGCCCGCTGGGTGGTCAGGCGGCGCCGTTCACCCTGCTACTGACCGACATCGGCTTCGCGGGCACGGCCGGCGGCGGTGGCGGCGGCGGCGGTGGTGGAACCAGCCTCGTCCTGAACGGTGGTTTCGACAATGGCTTCACCGACTGGGAGACGTTCGACAACGGCGGCAGCGTCACGATTGACGCGACCGGTGGTTCGGACG
>NZ_JAPDRJ010000015.1:0-261 GCF_040706535.1 Lentisalinibacter orientalis | reverse complement strand
AGATCGGTTCCTGCACGATGACCGTGCAGCTCGACTCCGGTTATCGCCAGCCCCCCGGCTTCAGCTACTCCGAACTGGAGTTCATCGTCATCGAGGGCAGCATCAGACTCGGCGACAAGGTCTGTAACCGCGGGCACTACTTCTTCGTGCCGGCGGGCTATGCGCTGCCCGAGCTCAGCTCGGAGCAGGGCGCGCTCCTGCTGATGATGTACAACACCGCGGAGCCGAGCCTGGTGGAGAGCGACCAGCACCACGAGCTCT
>NZ_JAPDRJ010000014.1:0-261 GCF_040706535.1 Lentisalinibacter orientalis | reverse complement strand
TTGTCGTCGAAGGGCAGAAGGCAGGGGACACGCAATGGGGGTCAATGCGGTCGGTTTCGCAGAAGTTGGGTTGTACGCCGGAGGCGCTGCGCCGCTGGGTGCGGCAATGGGAGCGTGACCAGGGTATGCGGGACGGTCTGACGACCACGCAGGCCGAAGAGCTGAAGGAACTCCGGCGCGAGAACCGCGAGCTTAAGCGAGCAAATGAGATCCTGAGAAAGGCGTCAGCCTATTTTGCCCAGGCGGAGCTCGACCGCCGAC
>NZ_JAPDRJ010000013.1:0-261 GCF_040706535.1 Lentisalinibacter orientalis | reverse complement strand
CGACCATCAAGCAGACCCTGATCGGCGCCGGTGTGATCGAGCCGAACCAGACGTTCAGTATCACGTTCGACTGGAAGGGCACGGCGGCGAACGGCGGCGTGATCACTTTCCAGGTGTTCTCCGAACAGGCGGGCGGCGGCGTCACGAAGTCGGACCTGGTCCAGGGCGGCGATGCCTTCCCCGCGGACTGGACGACGGTCGGGCCGCTGAATTTCACGAGTGCAGGCACGGCAGCGGCCGTCGCTGACGGACTGACGCTGG
>NZ_JAPDRJ010000012.1:0-408 GCF_040706535.1 Lentisalinibacter orientalis | reverse complement strand
TCAGGATGTACACCTCGGCCTCGAACTTCGTGTGCGGCGTGATCGAGCCCGGCTTCGCCAGCACCTGGCCGCGCTCCACCTCGTCACGCTTCGTGCCGCGAAGCAGCACACCCACGTTGTCGCCCGCCTGACCCTCGTCCAGGAGCTTCCTGAACATCTCCACACCGGTGCAGGTCGTCTTCGTCGTATCCTTGATACCGACGATCTCCACCTCGTCACCCACCTTGATGATGCCCCGCTCGATGCGCCCCGTGACCACCGTGCCGCGACCGGAGATAGAGAACACGTCCTCCACCGGCATCAGGAAGTCACCGTCCACCGCACGCTCGGGCTCCGGAATGTAGCTGTCCATCGCCTCGATCAGCTTGTAGATCGAGGGCACGCCGATGTCCGACTCGTCCCCCTCGA
>NZ_JAPDRJ010000011.1:0-1333 GCF_040706535.1 Lentisalinibacter orientalis | reverse complement strand
GGGAGTGTAAGAATTTCTGTGTGTGAACCGGTGTCACTTTCTTCTTAAGCCGCGATTCTGAATCGTTCTCCGAACTGAATCGCGAACTGAGCTCTCGCAGCATGCCACTCCTTGGGCGGTCGTTTCCACTTCGCCGTTATATTTCGTAGCGCCAGATAAATCAGCTTGGTCGCCGCCTCATCGCTCGGAAAATGGCCCTTGTTGCGGATCGCCTTTCGGACCTGACTGTGCAGGCTCTCGATGGCATTGGTCGTGTAGATGATTCGGCGCACCTCGGGCGAGAAGGCGAAGAAGGGAATGACTTCCTCCCAGCGCCGTCGCCAGCTCGCCGTCACCGCCGGGTATTTCTCGCCCCAGGGCCCTTGCTCGAAGGCCTCGAGTTCGGCGGCTGCAGCCTCGGCGCCGGGCGCCTGGTAGATCGGGCGCAGTGCTTTCGCCAGCGCTTTTCGCTCCTTCCACGAGGTGAACTGCATGGAATAGCGGATCAGGTGCACGATGCACGTCTGCACCACGCAATCCGGAAACAGGCTCGTAATCGCCTCCGGGAAGCCCTTCAGCCCGTCAACGACGGCGATCAGGATATCCTCGACGCCCCGGACCTTGAGCTCGTTCATGACCTTGAGCCAGAACTTCGCGCCCTCCGTCTGCTCGATCCACAGCCCCAGGATCTCCCGGTCTCCGGCGCAGGTGACGCCGATGGCCAGATACACCGCCTTGTTGCGCACCAGACCCTCGTCGCGCATCTTCACCCGCAGAGCATCGAAGTACACGATCGCATACACCGGCTCCAGCGGGCGGTTCTGCCAGGCGCTGGCCTCCTCGAGGACGGCGTCGGTGACCGCCGAGACCAGGGCGGGCGATACCTCGATGCCGTAGATCTCGGCGATATGGGCCTGAATATCCCGGGTACTCATGCCGCGGGCGTACATGGCGATGATCTTGTCGTCGAAGCCGGGGAAGCGGCGCTGGTATTTGCCGATCAGCACCGGGTCGAAGCGGCCCTGGCGGTCACGTGGAATATCGAGTACCAGGCGCTCGGCGCCCGTATCGACGGTCTTGGGGCTGGTGCCGTTACGGTGGTTGCCTGAGGCGCGCTCGGCCTCGTCAGTCAGGTGAACGTCCATCTCGGCGCCCAGCATGCGCTCGGCCAGTCCCTTCTTCAGTTCCGCAGCCAGCGTCTCGAAATCCAGCGCCCCTCTGGCGCCGCGCTCCGAAATCAGCCGATCAAGCAATTCGCGGTCGATCCCGTCGTCTCTTCTCTTCGCCATATCTCTGTCTCCTCAAAAGAGTCTCTCGAGTATGGCTCACGAACACAGAATTTCTTACAGGCTCG
>NZ_JAPDRJ010000010.1:0-2317 GCF_040706535.1 Lentisalinibacter orientalis | reverse complement strand
CCGCGCTCCGAAATCAGCCGATCAAGCAATTCGCGGTCGATCCCGTCGTCTCTTCTCTTCGCCATATCTCTGTCTCCTCAAAAGAGTCTCTCGAGTATGGCTCACGAACACAGAATTTCTTACAGGCTCGAACCCGGAGTAATCTCAATACAATCAATGAAGTGTAGATTCATCTGCCGCACCGCTGTCTTTACCGTCTCCTTCATCATCGTCGAATTCACCTGCTCCATCTGCCGGCGAATCCGCATCTGCCGCTTTTCCTTCGACCTCTTCGATCGGATCGTGGCCGAAGATCTCTTTAAACGTATCGGCGAACTGATCATTCTCTCGAAAATTCCGAAATACCGGCCAGGTTAGATACGCGGATTCTGATATCGGTCCTTGATCACCAATGGCCTTCATGAACTCTACGGCCTTCTCGTAATCCTCCCTCAGAACGGCAACACAGATTCGGAAGTCTAGACCGCAAGAACTCCAGTCTTCGTTATCCAGTATCTTCAGCGCCTCTTCTTCTTTCTCGAGCCATTTGTACGCTTGAGCTTGGTTCACAATAAAAATTCGACGTTGCGCATCCTCCGAATGCTTCTTCTGGGAGACAGCGAAGTCCAAGATTTTTCGGGCCAGTTTAAACCTTTCCGTAACCAACAAATTGAACGCGAGATCGTTGAGCGCTTTATCAGCTCGCTCTAGCTCTTCCGGGGCAACAACACGCCAGATCGTATGTCCCAACTTGACGCCGAGTTCGAAAAAAACCGCGCGCGCTCGACCAAAGTACTTTGGTGGCACATCGATACGAACGCCCGGCTTTATATCTTTGTCAACTGAATAGCCAACGCTCTCGCAAACCTTCAAGTATTGCCTCGATACCGTGCCATCCGTATGAACTAGTAGATTACGTCTCTCCGTGATCTCAATAAATTCGCTCCAGATGTCGAGGTTTTTTCGTAGAGGTCGATTCAGTTTGCTTTCGAACCAGACGAATTGCTTGGAATGACTCTCTCTAAGTAGAGATTCGACTTCTTTCTCAAGAAAGTACTCTTTAGCCACATCGAGCGATTCGAACTCCAATAGCTCAGATAGGCCAACTTGCTTCTGCGTCGAGCTAAGCGCCTCCGGCACTTTGATGAAGTACCAGCGCGCCAGTCGCGCCAAAAACGAATCGAATGCGCTGACAAGGGCCACGAGCTGGCTTTTTGGCAGCGTATCTGATCCCCGCTTGAACATCTCGAGAGCGCGGGTTGCCTTATCGATCTCACGAGAATGACGAGCGGGTACCGAATACCTGACCCCTTCATCGTCTTCTTCAACTATCGTTCCGTATTCTTCAAGCAGCTTTTTCCTGTCGTCTGAAACGTACTCAATAATTTGGCTAGAAGCCTGCAGCGTGAACTGTAGCGTCTGAGCGATCGCGTCAATCGTTCGAACGTAGTGGTCGATCTCGTTAGAGAGGTCAATTGTCTCTGCCGCAATTCCGACACTCTCAATATCTGATTCCGATTCGGGATTCTCAGCTGATGTACTTTCCATAGACATTCCTAATCATCCCCCAGTCTTTATGGCCCATTTGTTGTGCAACGTACAGAGGGTTTGCCCCTTCCATCAAGCGCATCGATGCGAAAGTGTGACGTGTTTGATAGGGGTTTCGGCGGCGAACTCCAGTTTCTCGTAGCGCTGGGTACCAATAGAGTTTTCGTATCGCCTTGTCATTCTTCCAGGGCCCTCCTGTCCGAGGATCCACGAAAACTCGTGTATCGGGAGTCTTGTGCGAATCGACATCAAGGAGTTGAAGAGCCGGTTCATGAAATTCAACGATTCGCCGACCAGCGCTGGTTTTTGGGGCCTTCAAGCGGTCGCGGACGAGAGCTTTATTCACGAATACTCGCCTGCTTGCGGTGTCGATGTCGCCCCAAGTGAGAGCGAGAAGTTCAGATGTTCGTAGACCTGATCCAAAAGCGAAGGCGAAATAGGACGCCACCTGCTTCGACCGGGAATTGAGCGCCGACAGGATTCGGTTGACCTCCTCTTGGGAAAATGGGTCTGCTTCCCTTGCGATGACTGGCAATGCCCGCACTCTTTGCATTGGATCGCGCTCGATGACCTCAGTGGCAAATGAACCACCCCGGGTTTCCCGGAGGCTCAGTTCTTTGAGAGGATTGAGTCATGAGTGCACAAAAACGATATTCCGCGGAGTTTAAGGAGCGGGCGATTCGGCTTGTCGTCGAAGGGCAGAAGGCAGGGGACACGCAATGGGGGTCAATGCGGTCGGTTTCGCAGAAGTTGGGTTGTACGCCGGAGGCGCTGCGCCGCTGGGTGCGGC
>NZ_JAPDRJ010000009.1:0-3519 GCF_040706535.1 Lentisalinibacter orientalis | reverse complement strand
AAGTCCGGGTCGCCGGCGAAGTTGAAGTCGAACACCGCGCCGGAGCCGAAGTTGTCCACGCCCGGCGGTGCCAGATCCTCGGTCACTGCCGGATCCGTCGCATACACCACGTTGTCAGGGGTAATGCCCGTATCAGCACCGACGGTACCCGTGAAGCCGATGTCGGTCAGCAGCAGCGTGAACGGTGCAGCCTGGCCGCCCAGCGGGCCGAGCAGGAAACCGTCGTTGCCGGCGATCGTCGCCGCGAAGTCGCTCATCGGGATCGACACCTGCAGCCAGCCGTTGCCGAGGTCGGTGACCCCGCCGTAGGTCGTGAGGTCGTACACCTGGCTCGTGTCGCCGTTGCCGATGAACTTCACCTCGAAGGCCGCCAGGTTGCCCGCGTCGCCCTTCACCTTGAACACGAAGTTCTCGTAGCCGGCGGCGAATCCTGCCGCGTAGCCCGTGAACGCCACGAACCCGACGTGGACGCCGGCGCCGTAGCCCTCGCCGCTCGTCACCTGGATGGCAGGATTGAAGTCCGGGTCGCCGGCGAAGTTGAAGTCGAACACCGCGCCGGAGCCGAAGTTGTCCACGCCCGCCGGCGCCAGGTCCTCGGTCACAGCCGGATCGGTCGCGTAGACGACGTTGTCCGGGGTGATCCCCGCGCCACCACCGCCGTCGGCCGTGCCGCTGAAGCCGAAGTCCGTCAGCAGGAAGGTGAACTGATCCGGCGAAGTGTTGGTGCTCTCGAAGAGCAGGGCCGTCGCGGTATCCACGCCCGTGAACTGGGTCAACGGTATCGAAACCTGATACCAGCCGTTGCCTATTGCCGTCGAGTACTCGGAGGTAGTCAGCTCGATGTCGACGTAGTCGCCGCTGTCGAGGAACCGGATCCGGATGATGTCGTCCGGCATGCCCTTGACCTTGAAGTCGAGGGTCGCGAAACCGGAAGCGAAGCCGGCATCGAAACCGACGATCGCGAACTGTGCGACGTTGGCGCCGTAGCCGGCTCCGCTCGTCACCGCGAAGACCGGACTCAGATCCGGGTCATCGGCGAAACTGTCGTTGAAGACAGAACCCGATCCGAACGGCTCGTAGCCCGTGTAGTCCACGCCGAACTCGAAGTCCGTCGCCACGGCAGGGTCGGTCGCGAAGATGACATTCTCGGGAATGATGGAGTCCGGGCTGTCCCCCGGCCCCGGCACGCCGCTGAAGCCGATGTCGGTCAGCAGGAAGGTGAACGCAGCGGCTGCCGTGTTATCCGTCTCGAACAGCAGGGCCGTCGCCGTATCGACGCCCGTGAAGTTCGTCATCGGCACCGAGACCTGGTACCAGCCGTTGCCCAGTGCCGTGGAGAACGGCGAATTGGACAGGACGATATCCAGGTAGTCGCCGTTATCCAGGAATCTGACCCGGATGATGTCGTTGTTGAGCCCCTTGGCCTTGAAGTCCAGGCTCTCGTAACCGACGGCGAAGCCGGCGTCGAAGCCGACGATCGCGAACTGGCCCACCTGCGCGCCATAGCCGTCGCCGGTGGTGACGCCGAAGACCGGGCTGAAGTCCCGATCGGTCGTCACGTTGTCGTCGAACGTCGAACCCGAACCGAATGGATCGAAACCGGTGTAGTCCACGCCGAACTCGAGATCGGCTGCCGCCGACGAGGAGTAGATCACGACGTCCGGCACCGTGCCCGGATCGGCCGCGCCAGTGCCGCTGAAACCGATGTCGGTGATCAGGTAGGTGAAGGATTCCGCCGGTGCCGGACTGATCGTCTCGAACAGCAGGCCGTCCGCGGTGCCCGCGTCCTGCAGATCGGCGACCGGAATCGCAATCTGATACCAGCCGTTGCCGAGCGTCGTCGAATAGGGCGAGCTGGTCACGTCGATGTCGAGGTAGTCCGGGGCCGGCAGCAGCTTGACCCGAATAACGTCGCCGCTCAGGTCCTTGACCTTGAACTGCAGCGTCTCGTACTCGGTCGCGAACCCTGGCGTGAAGCCCGTGTAGGCGAGCTGCGCATTCCAGATGTCGTAACCGAAGCCGGTGGTAACCGCCAGGGCCGGGCTGAAGTCCAGGTCGCCGGTGAAGTCGTCGTCGATGACCGCTCCCGAACCGAACACGGTGATCTCGGCGTAGTCGTCCGGAATCACCAGATCCGGCGTCCCGTCGCGATCGTAGAGGGCGACTTCGGGGACGACTCCGGGATCGGCCGGAACGTAGGTCCCGCTGCCGCTGAACCCGACGTCGTTCAGCAGCATCCGGAACTCCGTCGCCGAAGAGTCGTCGCTCTCGAAGACGATGCCGGTCGCCTGGTCCGCGTCAGCGAAATCGGCCACCGGAATGGAGACCTGGTACCAGCCGTCGCTGAGCTCGGAGGAATAGGAGCTGCTCGTCAGATTCAGGCGGAGCGCGTCCAGGCCGTCGAACAGCTTCACGAAGATGACGAAGCCGGGCATGCCCTTGACCTTGAAATCGACGGTCTCGTATTGGGTCAGGAAACCCTCCGGGAAGCCGATGAAACCCACCTGGGCGACGTTGGCCCCGTAGCCGGTACCGCTGAACACCGACAGGACCGGGCTGAATGTGTCGTCGTCCGCATAGTTCGGGTCGATCACCGAACCCGAGCCGAAGGGAGTGCGCTCGGCATAGTCGTCGGGGATGACCAGGTCGGGGGCGCCACCGCTCGTGTACAGCGCTGCATCCGGCTGGATATCCCCGGGACCGCTGGCGGAGTCGCAGCTCTCGACCTGGGTGATGTCGTCGTAATAGAAGGTCCAGTTGTCCGGATCGGTATCCGCCTGGCCGAGCGTGCCGTTATCGAAGATGATCGTCAGCGCGACGACAGGCGGCGGGACCGCCTGGCCCGTGAAGTCGAAGCAGAGCTCTTCCCAGCTGCCGCTGCCGCTGTGGTCCTCGTCGACGGTCAGGCCGCCGGCAGGATTGCCCAGCTCCTCGAGCTTGAACGATACGGTGACGGGCCGGGGCGACCAGACTTTCACCAGGTAGGATTCGCCTTCGCTGAAGTCGATCGCCTCGGCGAGGTCGAGTCGCGTCCCGCCGAACACCTCGTCGGGGAACTTCTGCATCTGCGCGACCCGGTCGCTCGTGTTTAACCCGCTCTTGTCCGGGTTATCGACGATGATCGTGGCACCGCCATTGAAATTCACGATGTCCGGAGCGGCGCATTCGACCTCGAAGTTGATCGGATCGCAGAAACCGGGAGCAACCGGCGGCAGCGGGGTTACCGGCTCGTTGGCGATGGAGTCGGGTCCGTCGCCCTGGCCACACGCCGCTACTGCCAGGACCGGAATGATCATCGCCAGGTTGCGGAACCGGCGTATGGTTGCTACTGCTTGCATGACTTGCTCTCTGCGAAAAATCTGGTCTGGAGTCGATTCGCGCTGGTCCTGATCGAACTCAGTTGCCGACGATCTCGACGATGATGTTGTCGATGAACAGGTCCGAGACGCAGCCCGGGACACCGCCGCAGATCGCCGATATCTCCAGCGTCAGTCCGTCAGCGACGGCCGCTGCCGTGCC
>NZ_JAPDRJ010000008.1:0-16448 GCF_040706535.1 Lentisalinibacter orientalis | reverse complement strand
GCCATGCTGACTACGTGAAGAACATGATCACGGGAGCGGCGCAGATGGACGGTGCGATCCTGGTGGTGAGTGCGGCGGACGGTCCGATGCCGCAGACGCGCGAGCACATTCTGCTGGCGCGCCAGGTGGGTGTGCCCTACATCGTGGTGTACCTGAACAAGGCGGACATGGTGGATGACGAGGAGCTTCTGGAGCTGGTGGAGATGGAGGTACGCGATCTCCTGTCGACCTACGAGTTCCCGGGCGACGATACGCCGATCATCACCGGCTCTGCGCTGAAGGCGTTCGAGGGGGACGAGTCGGACATCGGCGTGCCCTCGATCTACAAGCTGATCGAGGCGATGGACAGCTACATTCCGGAGCCCGAGCGTGCGGTGGACGGTGACTTCCTGATGCCGGTGGAGGACGTGTTCTCCATCTCCGGTCGCGGCACGGTGGTCACGGGGCGCATCGAGCGGGGCATCATCAAGGTGGGTGACGAGGTGGAGATCGTCGGTATCAAGGATACGACGAAGACGACCTGCACCGGTGTGGAGATGTTCAGGAAGCTCCTGGACGAGGGCCAGGCGGGCGACAACGTGGGTGTGCTGCTTCGCGGCACGAAGCGTGACGAGGTGGAGCGCGGCCAGGTGCTGGCGAAGCCGGGCTCGATCACGCCGCACACGAAGTTCGAGGCCGAGGTGTACATCCTGACGAAGGAAGAGGGTGGCCGTCACACGCCGTTCTTCAAGGGTTATCGCCCGCAGTTCTACTTCCGCACGACGGACGTGACGGGAGCGGTGGAGCTGCCGGAGGGCACCGAGATGGTGATGCCGGGCGATAACGTGAAGATGGTGGTGGAGCTGATCGCGCCGATCGCCATGGAGGACGGACTGCGCTTTGCCATCCGCGAGGGCGGCCGCACGGTCGGCGCCGGCGTGGTGGCGAAAATCATCGATTAAACAATGCAGGAGGGCCTTCAGGCCCGATTCATTTGAAATCCGGACAGATATTGCAGGCCAGTAGCTCAACTGGCAGAGCAGCGGTCTCCAAAACCGCAGGTTGGGGGTTCGAGTCCCTCCTGGCCTGCCATTCGATCCGGGTCGACGTGCAAGCATGAACGCAAAGACTGAAACACCGGAACCCGGCGCGCTGGATACGGTCAAGCTGATAGTCGCTGCCGCGATCCTGGTGGCGGGCATCTTCGGCTACTACTGGTATTCGGAGCTTGCGCTGCCGCTGCGGGTGCTCATGGTGCTGGTCGCCACGGGCGTCGGCATCGGGGTAGGCATGACCAGCACCCAGGGCCAGGCGCTCTGGAGGTTCATCCAGGGCTCGCGCATCGAGATCCGCAAGGTGGTCTGGCCGACCAAGCAGGAGACCACCCAGACGACCATCGCGGTGTTCGTGTTCACGCTGATCCTCGGCCTGTTCTTCTGGGGGCTGGATTCCATCCTGCTCCTGATCACCCGCTACCTGACCGGGCATGCCGGCTAGGCGGCCGGGCCGTCCACTGCAGGGGTAAAGCATTGGCCAAGCGTTGGTACATCGTTCACGCCTACTCGAACTTCGAGCACAAGGTGAAGTCGTCGCTCGAGGAGCGCATAAAGCTCGCCGGACTGGAGGACAAGTTCGGGGAGATCCTGGTGCCCACCGAGGAAGTGGTCGAGATGCGCGAAGGGCAGAAGCGGCGCAGCGAGCGCAAGTTCTTCCCCGGCTACGTGCTGGTGAACATGGAGATGGACGACGAGACCTGGCACCTGGTCAAGGACGTGCCGAAGGTGCTCGGCTTCATCGGCGGCTCCAGCGACCGGCCCGCGCCAATCAGCGACAAGGAAGCCGATGCCATCCTCCAGCGCGTGAAGGAAGGCGTCGACAAGCCGCGGCCGAAGGTGCTGTTCGAGCCCGGCGAGGTCGTGCGTGTGACCGACGGGCCGTTCAACGACTTCAACGGCGTGGTCGAGCACGTGAACTACGACAAGAACCGCCTGCGCGTCGCGGTCCAGATCCTGGGCCGTTCCACGCCGGTGGAACTGGACTTCGGGCAGGTCGAGAAGGTCTGACCCGTGATTGTGACGGCCGCCCCGGCGGCCGCCCGAGACTGACGACGGGGAGCCGAGAGGCGTTCGCACCCGTGAGGAAGATCTAGATGGCAAAGAAAGTAACGGGCTATATCAAGCTCCAGGTGCCTGCAGGGCAGGCCAATCCCAGTCCGCCCGTCGGCCCTGCGCTGGGCCAGCACGGCGTGAACATCATGGAATTCTGCAAGGCGTTCAACGCCGAGACGCAGAACATCGAACAGGGACTGCCGGTGCCGGTGGTGATCACGGTCTACAACGACCGCAGTTTCACCTTCATCACCAAGACGCCGCCCGCCGCGGTGCTGCTGCGCAAGGCCGCCGGCGTCCCGAAGGGCTCCGGCACGCCGAACACCGAGAAGGTGGGCAAGGTCACCCGGGCGCAGCTCGAGGAGATTGCCAACACCAAGAACCCGGACCTGACGGCAGCCGACCTGGACGCCGCGGTGCGGACCATCGCCGGCACGGCCCGCAGCATGGGCCTTGAAGTCGAGGGGGTCTGATCATGGCGAAGATGAGCAAGAGGAAGGTCGCCATCCGGGAGAAGCTGGAGCCCGGCAAGTCCTATCCGCTGGACGAGGCGCTGGGCCTGCTGAAGGACCTGGCCAACGCGAAGTTCTCCGAGAGCATCGACGTGGCCGTGAACCTGGGCGTGGACCCGCGCAAGTCGGACCAGGTGGTCCGCGGCTCGACGGTGCTGCCGAACGGCACCGGCAAGACGGTGCGCGTGGCCGTGTTCGCCCAGGGCGACAACGCCGAGAAGGCGAAGGCGGCCGGCGCGGACATCGTCGGTTTCGAAGATCTCGCCGAGACCATCAAGGGCGGCGAGATGAATTTCGACGTGGTCATCGCCACGCCGGACGCCATGCGGGTGGTCGGCCAGCTGGGCCAGATTCTGGGTCCCCGCGGACTGATGCCGAACCCGAAGGTCGGCACGGTTACCGCCGACGTGGAGACGGCGGTGAAAAACGCCAAGGCCGGCCAGGTGCGTTACCGCACCGACAAGTCGGGCATCATCCACTGCCCCATCGGCAAGGCGGATTTCGAGGTCCCGGCGCTGCGCGAGAACCTGAACGCGCTGCTCGCGGACCTGAGGAAAGCGAAGCCGGCTGCATCGAAGGGCGCCTATCTGAAGAAACTCACCGTTTCCTCGACCATGGGCCCGGGTATCGCAGTCGATCAGTCCTCCCTGGAGGCCTGATAGAGAGATGTGGCGGCCCGTTCGCGGGCCGCAGCATGCCGGGCCGGATGGTCCGGCGGATCGTCGAAGACCGCAGGTGTATCTGCCAACGGGCAGAGACTTAATCACCGAAAGCCTGCGCAGATGGTGAACCCTGAGTCAGTGAGGCTGCACGCTGCTGGCGACGGTCACCGTTTCGACAAAACGGGTGGACGGACAGGGAGTGCCGTCCGAGTCAGACCGACAGCCAGGAGGAACTCTATGGCACTGAGACTGGAAGAGAAGAAAGCAGTCGTTGCCGAGGTGAATGCTGTCGCGGGCGAGGCCGTTTCCGCCGTTGCGGCGGAATATCGGGGTCTTTCCGTCAGTGAGATGACGGCGCTCAGGACCGAGGCCCGGAACGCCGGGGTGTACCTGCGTGTGGTGAAAAACACGCTGGCACGCCGGGCGATATCCGGTACCGGTTTCGAGTGCATGACGGAAACCCTGAAAGGGCCGATCCTGCTCGCATTCTCGACGGAGGATCCGGGCGCCGCAGCGAGGGTAATCAAGGACTTCGCCAAGGAGCACGGGGCACTGAAAGCCGTGTCTCTGTCCACCGGCGGAGAACTCTACCCGGGTGCGGAGCTCGACCGGCTCGCGAGCCTGCCCACGATGGACGGGGCCCGCGCGATGCTGCTCGGCGTACTGCAGGCACCGGCCTCGAAGCTCGTGCGCACGCTGGCGGAACCGTCCGCCATGCTGGCACGCACGCTCGGCGCCTACAGCCAGCAGGCTGCATGAGCCTTTGCAACATATTGATCAGATACTGATTCAGGAAACACGAGAGGAATTTGAAAATGGCAATGTCCAACGAAGAGCTGCTTAAGGAACTGAGCGCGAAGCCCATCATGGAAGTGGTGGAACTGGTGAAGATGCTGGAGGAAGAGTGGGGCGTGTCCGCCGCCGCTCCGGTGGCAGTCGCCGCGGGTCCGGCAGGCGGCGGTGAAGCCGCAGCCGCCGAAGAGAAGACCGAGTTCGACGTCCACATGACCAGCTTCGGCAGCAACAAGGTGTCCGTCATCAAGGCGGTCCGCGCCATCACCGGGCTCGGCCTGAAGGAAGCGAAGGACATGGTGGAGGGTGCGCCCACCACCGTGAAGGAAGGCGCTTCCAAGGAAGATGCCGAGGCGATCAAGAAGCAGCTGGAAGAGGCCGGCGCGAGCGTCGAGCTCAAGTAAGCGAGCGAATACTGCTTATAGCGAACGACTTGAGGGTACTCAACTGACCATGCGCGGGCCCGGCCCGTGCGACCAGGAACCGGCAGGCGGCGTCATTGCCGCCGGCCGGTTTTCCTGCGCCCGACAGATTCATATGTCCGTACAGAGGTAATCTCTAATGGCTTACTCCTTTACAGAGAAGAAGCGCATCCGCAAGGACTTCGGCAAGCGTCCGAGTATCCTGAACGTGCCCTATCTCCTGTCGATTCAGCTCGACTCCTACCGCAAGTTCCTGCAGACGGACAAGTCCGAGGACGCGCGGGACGAGATCGGCTTGCACGCGGCGTTCAAGACGGTCTTCCCGATCGTCAGTTATTCCGGCAACGCCGCGCTGGAGTACGTCAGCTACCGGCTCGGAGACCCGGTCTTCGACGTCAAGGAGTGCCAGCTGCGCGGCCTTACCTACGCGGCACCTCTGCGCGTGAAGGTGCGCCTGGTGATCTACGACAAGGAGGCGTCGGGCACGCCCAAGCCGGTGAAGGACATCCGCGAGCAGGAGGTCTATCTCGGCGAACTGCCGCTGATGACCGAGAACGGCACGTTCGTCATCAACGGCACGGAGCGGGTCATCGTCTCCCAGCTGCACCGTTCGCCGGGCGTGTTCTTCGACCACGACAAGGGCAAGACCCACTCGTCGGGCAAGCTGCTGTTCTCCGCCCGCATCATCCCGTACCGGGGCTCCTGGCTCGACTTCGAGTTCGACCCCAAGGACGCCCTGTTCGCCCGTATCGACCGCCGGCGCAAGCTGCCGGTGACCATCATCCTGCGCGCGCTCGGTCTCACCAACGAGGAGATGCTGGATATCTTCTTCGACAAGAACGACTTCTACCTGTCGAAGAAGGAGATTCGCATGGGCCTGGTGCCCCAGCGCCTGCGCGGCGAGACCGCCACCTTCGACATCAAGATCGGCCGCAAGACGATCGTCGAGGAGGGCCGCCGCATCACCGCGAAGCACGTCCGCGACCTCGAGAAGGCGGAGCTGGAATCGCTGGTGGTGCCGCCCGAATATCTCGAGGAGAAGATCCTCGCCCACGACGTCGTGGATACCGAGACCGGCGAGCTGCTGGCAGCCGCCAATGACGAGATCACCGAGGAGATGGTGCAGCTGTTCATCGAGAAGGGCATCGAGCACATCCGCACCCTGTACGTGAACGACCTGGACCGCGGGCCCTACATCTCCAATACCCTGCGCATCGATCCGTCCACCACCAAGCTCGAGGCGCTGGTGGAGATCTACCGCATGATGCGCCCGGGCGAGCCGCCCACGAAGGAGGCTGCCGAGAACCTGTTCAGCAACCTGTTCTTCAACCCGGAGCGCTACGACCTGTCGGCCGTCGGCCGGATGAAGTTCAACCGCCGGGTGGGCCGTGACGAGATCACCGGCTCCGGCATCCTGTCCCAGGACGACATCCTGGACGTGATGAAGACGCTGATCGAGATCCGCAACGGCTACGGCACGGTGGACGACATCGACCACCTCGGCAACCGCCGGGTGCGCAGCGTGGGCGAGATGGCCGAGAACGCCTTCCGCATCGGCCTGGTCCGCGTCGAGCGCGCCGTGAAGGAGCGCCTGACCCAGGCCGAGACCGAGGGCCTGATGCCCCAGGAGATGATCAACGCCAAGCCGGTGGCGGCCGCGGTGAAGGAATTCTTCGGCTCGAGCCAGCTGTCCCAGTTCATGGACCAGAACAATCCGCTGTCCGAGGTCACCCACAAGCGCCGCGTCTCGGCCCTGGGCCCGGGCGGGCTGACCCGCGAGCGGGCCGGCTTCGAGGTGCGCGACGTGCACCCCACCCATTACGGCCGGGTCTGCCCCATCGAGACGCCGGAAGGTCCGAACATCGGCCTGATCAACTCGCTGTCCGTGTACGCGCGCACCAACGAGTACGGCTTCCTGGAGACGCCCTACCGCAAGGTGGAGAGCGGCCGCGTGACCGACAAGATCGAGTATCTGTCGGCCATCGAGGAGAGCCAGTACGTGGTGGCACAGGCCAACGCGGTGCTGGACGCCAAGGGCCGCTTCTCGGACGAGCTCGTCTCGGTCCGCCATCGCAACGAGTTCACGCTGGCCGACCCGAGCATCATCGACTACATGGACATCTCGCCGAAGCAGATCGTCTCGGTGGCCGCGTCGCTGATCCCCTTCCTGGAGCACGACGACGCCAACCGGGCGCTGATGGGCTCGAACATGCAGCGCCAGGCCGTGCCGACGCTGCGCTCCGAGGCGCCCCTTGTGGGCACCGGCATGGAGCGGGCCGTGGCCATCGACTCCGGTGTGACCGTGGTCGCCGACCGCGGCGGCGTGGTCGACTCCGTCGATGCCTCGCGCATCGTGGTGCGGGTGAACGACGAGGAGACCGAGGCGGGCGAGGCCGGTGTGGATATCTACAACCTCACCAAGTACACCCGCTCCAACCAGAACACCTGCATCAACCAGCGCCCGCTGGTGAACGCCGGTGACGTGATCGCCAGGGGCGACGTGCTGGCCGACGGTCCCTCCACCAACCTCGGCGAACTGGCCCTCGGGCAGAACCTGCTCGTGGCCTTCATGCCCTGGAACGGCTACAACTTCGAGGACTCCATCCTGATCTCCGAGCGGGTGGTGCACGAGGACCGCTTCACCACCATCCACATCGAGGAGCTGACCTGTGTCGCCCGCGACACCAAGCTCGGGCCGGAGGACGTCACCGCCGACATCCCGAACGTGGGCGACTCCGCGCTGGCCAACCTGGACGAGTCGGGCATCGCCTTCATCGGCGCCGAGGTTGGCGCCGGCGACATCCTGGTGGGCAAGGTCACGCCGAAGGGCGAGACCCAGCTGACTCCGGAGGAGAAGCTCCTGCGTGCCATCTTCGGCGAGAAGGCGTCCGACGTGAAGGACACCTCGCTCAGGGTGCCGCCCGGCATGGACGGCACGGTGATCGACGTGCGCGTGTTCACCCGCGACGGCGTCGAGAAGGATGCCCGCGCGCTGTCCATCGAGAAGATGGAACTCGAGAGCGTGCGCAAGGACCTGGACGACCAGCTGCGCATCCTCGAGGACGACATCTTCGAGCGCATGGCGCGCATGCTGCTCGGCAAGGTGGCCGAGGGCGGACCGAACAAGCTCGCCTCCGGCAGCAAGATCACGAAGTCGTATCTCGACGAGACGCCCCGTGAGAAGTGGTTCGAGATTCGCCTGAAGAACGACGAGGCCAACGAGGAGCTCGAGCGCACCGCCGAGCGCCTGAAGGCCCAGCGCGAGGACTTCGACCGCCGCTACGAGGAGAAGAAGCAGAAGATCACCGCGGGTGACGATCTCGCCCCCGGCGTGCTGAAGATGGTCAAGGTCTACCTCGCCGTGAAGCGCCGCGTGCAGCCGGGCGACAAGATGGCCGGCCGCCACGGCAACAAGGGCGTGATCTCGACCATCGTTCCGGTCGAGGACATGCCCTACACCGAGGACGGCACCCCGGTCGACATCGTCCTGAACCCGCTCGGCGTGCCCTCGCGCATGAACGTCGGTCAGGTGCTGGAGACCCATCTCGGCTGGGCCGCTAAGGGCCTCGGCAAGAAGATCGGCGACATGCTGCGGGCCCAGGAGGCCACCGCGAAGATCCGCGGCTTCCTCGAGGAGGTCTACAACAAGAGCGGCGGCAAGAAGGAGCAGCTGGACGAGTTCTCCGACGAGGAGATCATCGAGCTGGCCGGCAACCTGGTGAACGGCGTTCCCATGGCCACGCCGGTGTTCGACGGCGCCGACGAGCCCGAGATCAAGGGCCTGCTGGAGCTGGCGGATCTGCCCACCAGCGGCCAGGCCAACCTGATCGACGGGCGCACCGGCGAGCAGTTCCTGCGCCCGGTCACCGTCGGCTACATGTACATGCTGAAGCTGAACCACCTCGTGGACGACAAGATGCATGCCCGCTCCACTGGACCGTACAGCCTGGTCACCCAGCAGCCGCTGGGCGGCAAGGCCCAGTTCGGCGGCCAGCGCTTCGGCGAGATGGAGGTGTGGGCGCTGGAGGCCTACGGCGCCGCCTACACCCTGCAGGAGATGCTGACCGTCAAGTCCGACGACGTGCAGGGCCGCACCAAGATGTACAAGAACATCGTGGACGGCACGCACCAGATGCAGGCCGGCATGCCGGAGTCGTTCAACGTCCTGGTCAAGGAAATCCGCTCGCTCGGTATCAACATCGAGCTGGAGGCCGAATGATATGAAAGACCTACTGAAGCTCTTCAAGACACAGACGCCGACCGAGGATTTCGACGCCATCCGCATCGGCCTCGCCTCGCCGGACATGATCCGTTCCTGGTCCTACGGCGAGGTGAAGAAGCCGGAGACCATCAACTACCGGACCTTCAAGCCGGAGCGTGACGGGCTGTTCTGCGCCAAGATCTTCGGCCCCATCAAGGACTACGAGTGCCTGTGCGGCAAGTACAAGCGCCTGAAGCACCGCGGCGTGGTCTGCGAGAAGTGCGGCGTCGAGGTGACCCAGACCAAGGTGCGCCGCGAGCGCATGGCCCACATCGAGCTGGCGAGCCCGGTGGCCCACATCTGGTTCCTGAAGTCGCTGCCCTCGCGCATCGGCCTCATGCTGGACATGACGCTGCGCGAGATCGAGCGGGTGCTCTACTTCGAGGCGTTCACGGTCATCGATCCGGGCATGACGCCGCTGGAGCGCTGCCAGCTGCTGTCCGACGAGGCCTATCTCGAGGCCATCGAGCAGTACGGCGACGAGTTCGACGCCCGCATGGGCGCCGAGGCCGTGTTCGAGATGCTGAAGACGATGGATCTCCGCGGCGAGGTCATGAAGGTGCGCGAGGAGATCGACGGCACCAACTCCGAGACCAAGATCAAGCGCCTGTCCAAGCGGCTGAAGCTGCTGGAGTCCTTCCTCGAGTCGGGCAACCGCCCCGAGTGGATGGTGCTGACCGTGCTGCCCGTGCTGCCGCCGGACCTGCGCCCGCTGGTGCCGCTCGACGGCGGCCGCTTCGCCACCTCGGACCTTAACGATCTGTACCGCCGGGTGATCAACCGCAACAACCGGCTGCGCCGCCTGCTGGAGCTGAACGCCCCCGACATCATCGTGCGCAACGAGAAGCGCATGCTGCAGGAGTCGGTGGACGCGCTGCTCGACAACGGCCGCCGCGGCCGTGCCATCACCGGCACCAACAAGCGCCCGCTGAAGTCGCTGGCCGACATGATCAAGGGCAAGCAGGGCCGCTTCCGCCAGAACCTGCTCGGCAAGCGTGTCGACTACTCGGGCCGTTCGGTCATCGTGGTGGGCCCGACGCTGAAGCTGCACCAGTGCGGCCTGCCGAAGAAGATGGCGCTGGAGCTGTTCAAGCCGTTCATCTTCTCCAAGCTGCAGCTGCGCGGCGAGGCGGCCACCATCAAGGCGGCCAAGCGCCTGGTCGAGCGCGAGGGCCCGGAGGTCTGGGACATCCTGGAGGAGGTCATCCGCGAGCATCCGGTCATGCTGAACCGGGCGCCCACGCTGCACCGTCTCGGCATCCAGGCCTTCGAGCCGGTGCTGATCGAGGGCAAGGCCATCCAGCTGCATCCGCTGGTGTGCACGGCCTTCAACGCGGACTTCGACGGCGACCAGATGGCTGTCCACGTGCCGCTGTCCATCGAGGCACAGCTCGAGGCGCGGGCGCTGATGATGTCGTCCAACAACATCCTCTCGCCCGCCAACGGCGATCCCATCATCGTGCCGTCACAGGACGTGGTGCTGGGTCTGTACTACATGACCCGCGAGCGGGTTAACGCCGCCGGCGAGGGCATGTACTTCTCCGACGTGAAGGAGGTGCACCGCGCCTACGAGGCCGGCATCGCCGACCTGCAGGCACGCGTCAAGGTGCGCCTGACGGAGACCGTCGCGGACGAAGAGGGCGAGATGATCACCCGCACGCGGCTGGTGGATACCACGGTGGGCCGTGCGCTGCTGTCGGAGATCCTGCCCAGGGGCCTGTCGTTCGACCAGGTCAACCGGGACATGAACAAGAAGGCCATCTCCAGCGTGATCAACAGCTGCTACCGCAACGTCGGCCTGAAGGAGACGGTGGTCTTCGCCGACCAGCTGATGTACATGGGCTTCCACTACGCCACCCGCGCCGGTGTCTCCATCGGCGTGAACGACATGGTCGTGCCGGAGGTCAAGACGGAGATCCTGGCCCGGGCCGAGGCCGAGGTGAAGGAGATCCAGGAGCAGTACTCCAGCGGTCTCGTTACCGACGGCGAGCGCTACAACAAGGTGGTGGACATCTGGTCGCACACGAACGACCAGGTGGCCAAGGCCATGATGGACAAGCTCGGCACCGACGAGGTGACGGCCGCCGACGGCAAGGTCGTGGAGCAGGAGTCGTTCAACTCCATCTACATGATGGCCGACTCCGGCGCCCGCGGCTCCGCCGCTCAGATCCGTCAGCTCGCCGGCATGCGCGGCCTGATGGCCAAGCCGGACGGCTCCATCATCGAGACGCCCATCACCGCGAACTTCCGCGAGGGCCTGGACGTACTGCAGTACTTCATCTCCACCCACGGCGCCCGCAAGGGTCTGGCCGATACGGCGCTGAAGACGGCCAACTCGGGTTATCTCACCCGCCGGCTGGTGGACGTGGCCCAGGACCTGGTGGTCACCGAGGACGACTGCGGCACCCGTAACGGCATCGACATGATCCCGCTGGTGGAAGGCGGCGACGTCGTCGAACCTCTGCGCGAGCGCGTGCTGGGCCGGGTGGTGGCCGAGCCGGTCATGATCCCCGGCACCGACAAGGTGGCGCTGGACGCCGGTTCGCTGCTGGACGAGACCAGCGTGCAGCTGCTCGAGGAGCTGTCCATCGACCACGTCAAGGTGCGCTCGCCCATCACCTGCGAGACCCGCTACGGCGTGTGCTCCCAGTGCTATGGGCGCGACCTCGCACGAGGTCACCGCATCAATATCGGCGAGGCGGTCGGCGTGATCGCGGCCCAGTCCATCGGCGAGCCGGGCACCCAGCTCACCATGCGCACGTTCCACATCGGTGGCGCGGCCTCCCGCTCCGCCGCCGTGAACAGCGTCGAGATCAAGACCAAGGGCGTGGCGCGCCTCAGCAACATCAAGACCGTGCATCACGAGAAGGGCTACCTGGTGGCCGTCTCCCGCTCGGGCGAGCTCTCCGTCATGAACGAGTACGGTCGTGAGCGCGAGCGCTACAAGGTGCCCTACGGCGCGATCATCTCGGTCCAGGACGGCGACGAGGTGGAGCCCGGCCAGGTGGTGGCGACGTGGGATCCCCACACCCACCCGGTGGTCAGCGAGGTCTCCGGCACCATCAAGTTCCAGGACTTCGTCGAGGGCGTCACCATCACCGAGCAGGTGGACGAGATGACCGGTCTCACCAGCACGGTGGTGGCCGATCCGAAGCAGCGTGGCGGTTCCGGCCGCGACCTGCGTCCGCTCGCCAAGCTGGTGGACGAGAACGGGGAAGAGGTCAACTTCGCCAACACGGATATCCCGGCGGTCTACGCGCTGCCGGCGGGCGCCATCGTCAACATGCGTGACGGCGACACCGTCACCGTCGGCGACGTCATCGCCCGTATCCCCCAGGAGTCCTCCAAGACCCGCGACATCACCGGCGGTCTGCCCCGCGTGGCCGACCTGTTCGAGGCCCGCAAGCCCAAGGAGGCGGCGATCCTGGCCGAATACACCGGTACGGTCAGCTTCGGCAAGGAGACCAAGGGCAAGCGCCGCCTGATCATCACGGACGAGGAGGGCGAGAGCCACGAGGAGCTGATTCCGAAGTGGCGCCACCTGAACGTCTTCGAGGGCGAGCAGATCGAGCGCGGCGAGGTGATCGCGGACGGCGAGCCCAACCCGCACGACATCCTGCGCCTGCAGGGCGTCGAGCCGCTGGCGGATTACCTGGTGCGCGAGATCCAGGACGTCTACCGCCTGCAGGGCGTGAAGATCAACGACAAGCACATCGAGGTGATCATCCGCCAGATGCTGCGCAAGGTGATCATCAGCGATCCGGGCGAGACCAGCTACCTGCGCGGCGAACAGATCGATTTCGCGCGGGCGCTGGAGGCCATCGAGCAGATGGAGGCCCAGGGCAAGGAGCCGCTCCGCTACGAGCCGCTGCTGCTCGGCATCACCAAGGCGTCGCTGGCCACCGAGTCGTTCATCTCCGCCGCTTCCTTCCAGGAGACCACCCGCGTCCTCACCGAGGCCGCGGTACGGGGCCTGAAGGACGACCTGCGGGGCCTGAAGGAGAACGTAATCGTCGGGCGCCTGATCCCGGCCGGCACCGGCTTCGCGCATCACGCGGAGCGCCGGCGCACCCGGGAGCAGGAACTGGCCGAGCAGCTCCAGGAGCTTGAGACCGGTGCCGCGGAGGCTGCGGCCGCCGAGGCGGAGGAGGCCGAGGCTGCCAATGCCGCCGAAGAGGCCGCCGAAGAGGCCGGCGTGGAGGAGCAGACGACGACCGACGAGTGACGCCTGTGGCGGGCGGGTCCCGGGCCTGTCCGGGACCCGCCCGCTGCTTGACACCCGTGGCCGGGAGTCCATAAAATGCCCGGCCTTGCCTTGAGGCCGGCCGCTGCCGGCCTTATATAATTCTGGCGCCGGATGCCAGGGCAGGCGTCACGGTTCCACGGCACGTCTGGCGGGTCGCTCAAAACGGCACGGCAGGCGGCTTTTGTGCGTGAGTCTTGTACGTCACGCGTCTGCCCGTTCGGATTTGGATTTTTTTAAGACACAAGTGGAAGGCCCATGGCCACGATCAATCAGCTAGTCAGGAACCCCCGCAAGTCGCGGGCGGAAAAGAGTGCGGTACCGGCGCTGGAGGGCAGCCCCCAGAAGCGCGGCGTGTGCACGCGCGTGTACACAACGACGCCGAAGAAGCCGAACTCGGCCATGCGCAAGGTCGCGCGTGTCCGGCTGACGAACGGCTACGAGGTGACCAGCTACATCGGCGGCGAGGGCCACAACCTGCAGGAGCACTCGGTGGTGCTGATCCGCGGCGGCCGCGTGAAGGACCTTCCCGGCGTGCGCTACCACACCGTGCGCGGCACGCTGGACTGCGCGGGCGTGAACGACCGGCGGCAGGGCCGTTCGAAGTACGGCGCGAAGCGTCCGAAGTCCTGATCCATTAGACAGAACGATACTTACAACCCAATATCGCTGATCGAGATCGAACATGTCCAGACGTAGCCAGGCACCGAAGCGCGAGATCCTCCCCGATCCCAAGTACGGGAGTGAATTGCTCGCCAAGTTCATGAATATGGTGATGATCGACGGCAAGAAGTCCGTCGCGGAGCGCATCCTCTATGGCGCGCTGGACCGTATCGCCGATCGCAGCGGTCAGGCCGGCGACGCCTCCCTGGAGGTGCTCGAGACGGCGCTGGAAAACGTGAAGCCCGTCGTCGAGGTGAAGTCCCGGCGCGTCGGCGGTGCCACCTACCAGGTGCCCGTCGAAGTCCGGCCGCAGCGCCGGCAGACCCTGGCCATGCGCTGGGTCATCGAGGCTGCGCACAAGCGCAGCGAGAAGTCCATGGCATATCGCCTGGCTCACGAGTTGATGGACGCTGCGGACAACCGCGGCGCCGCTGTCAAGAAGAAGGAAGACACGCACCGGATGGCGGAGGCCAACAAGGCCTTCTCGCATTACCGCTGGTGATCGGCCCTCGGCGGCACTGAGTCGACTCCTTTTCTTCGAGGAATTTCCCGTGGCACGTAAGACACCTATAGAGCGCTATCGCAATATCGGCATCATGGCCCACATCGATGCCGGTAAGACGACTACGACCGAGCGCGTCCTTTTCTATACCGGCATCTCCCACAAGATGGGCGAGGTGCACGACGGTGCTGCGGTCATGGACTGGATGGAGCAGGAGCAGGAGCGGGGAATCACCATTACTTCCGCCGCCACCACCTGTTTCTGGCAGGGCATGGACCAGCAGTATCCGGAGCACCGGATCAACATCATCGACACGCCCGGCCACGTCGACTTCACCATCGAGGTGGAGCGTTCGCTGCGCGTGCTCGACGGCGCCATCACGGTGCTGTGCTCGGTGGGCGGCGTCGAGCCGCAGACCGAGACCGTCTGGCGGCAGGCGAACAAGTACAAGGTGCCGCGCATGGTGTTCGTCAACAAGATGGACCGCGCCGGCGCCAATTACCTGCGCGTCGTGCAGCAGGTGAAGGACCGTCTGGGCGCGAATGCCATTCCCATCCAGCTGCCCATCGGTGCCGAAGACGAATTCAAGGGCATCATCGACCTCCTCCGCATGAAGGCGATCTACTGGGACGAGGACAACATGGGTGCCACCTACGAGCAGAAGGACATCCCGGCCGAGCTCGCCGACCAGGCAGCGGAGTACCGGGAGCAGATGGTCGAGGCCGCGGCCGAGGCCAACGAGGAGTTGCTCGACAAGTTCCTGGAAGAGGGTGATCTCACCAACGAGGAGATCATCAAGGGTCTTCGTGCGCGCACGCTTGCCAACGAGGTCGTTCTCACCATGTGCGGCTCCGCGTTCAAGAACAAGGGCGTGCAGGCAATGCTGGACAGCGTGATCGCGTTCATGCCGTCGCCGGTCGACGTGCCGCCGATCCACGGCATCCTGGAAGACGAGAGCGAGGCGACCCGCCCGTCGAAGGACGAGGCGCCATTCGCCGCGCTGGCATTCAAGATTGCGACCGACCCGTTCGTCGGCAACCTGACCTTCTTCCGTGTCTACTCCGGCGTGCTGAATTCGGGCGACACCGTGTTCAACCCGGTGAAGAGCAAGCGCGAGCGCATCGGCCGCCTGCTGCAGATGCACTCGAACGAGCGCCAGGAGATCAAGGAAGTGCGTGCCGGCGACATCGCCGCGGCGGTGGGCCTGAAAGACGTCACCACCGGCGACACGCTGACCGACCCCAAGGACATCATCACCCTGGAGCGCATGGAGTTCCCGGAGCCGGTGATCTCCGTGGCCGTCGAGCCCAAGACGAAGGCCGACCAGGAGAAGATGGGCATCGCCCTGCAGAAGCTGGCGAAAGAGGATCCCTCGTTCCGGGTGTACACCGACGAAGAGTCCGGTCAGACCATCATCTCCGGCATGGGCGAGCTGCATCTCGAGATCATCGTCGACCGCATGCGGCGCGAGTTCAAGGTGGAGGCCAACGTGGGCAAGCCCCAGGTGGCCTATCGCGAGACGGTCCGCAGCCCGGTCGAGCAGGAAGGCAA
The DNA here is from genome assembly GCF_040706535.1 of Lentisalinibacter orientalis. Classification (NCBI taxonomy): domain Bacteria; kingdom Pseudomonadati; phylum Pseudomonadota; class Gammaproteobacteria; order Woeseiales; family Woeseiaceae; genus Lentisalinibacter; species Lentisalinibacter orientalis. The sequence continues at coordinate 753 of NZ_JAPDRJ010000008.1, read as the reverse complement.
GTTCGTCCGCCAGTCGGGCGGCCGCGGTCAGTACGGTCACGTCTACATCAAGATCGAGCCGCGCGAGCCGGGCGAGGGCTACGAGTTCGTCAACGCCATCGTCGGTGGCGTGGTGCCGAAGGAGTACATCCCCGCGGTGGACAAGGGCATCCGGGAGCAGATGGAGAACGGCGTGATCGCGGGTTATCCGGTGGTGGACTGCCGGGTCACGCTCTACGACGGCTCCTATCACGACGTCGACTCGAGCGAGATGGCGTTCAAGATCGCCGGTTCGATGGCCTTCAAGGAAGGCGCGGCCAAGGCGAGCCCGGTGCTGCTCGAGCCCATCATGAAGGTGGAGGTCGTCACGCCCGAGGAATACATGGGCGACGTCATGGGCGACCTGAACCGCCGGCGTGGCCTGCCTCAGGGCCTGGATGATTCCGCCATGGGCAAGATCATCCGCGCCGAGGTGCCGCTGGCGGAGATGTTCGGCTATGCGACGGAGCTGCGCTCCATGTCACAGGGCCGTGCGACGTACTCGATGGAGTTCGAGAAGTACGCCGAGGTGCCCAACAACGTCGCCGAGGCCGTGATCAAGAAGGCGGGCTGACAGTAGTCCTGAAGTTTGTTTAGAGCTCGATCTGAAAGGTAGGCAGAGATGTCCAAAGCGAAGTTTGAGAGAACGAAGCCCCACGTGAACGTAGGCACGATTGGCCACGTGGACCACGGTAAGACGACTTTGACGGCTGCGATGACGAAGGTGATGGCCGA
>NZ_JAPDRJ010000007.1:0-78492 GCF_040706535.1 Lentisalinibacter orientalis | reverse complement strand
AGCGCCCCTCTGGCGCCGCGCTCCGAAATCAGCCGATCAAGCAATTCGCGGTCGATCCCGTCGTCTCTTCTCTTCGCCATATCTCTGTCTCCTCAAAAGAGTCTCTCGAGTATGGCTCACGAACACAGAATTTCTTACAGGCTCGGCCGAGCGTTAATCCCGGTACGGCTATCCAACGCACCACGACATACTCCGGATCGAGGGCGATGTGGTCAACTGGAAGCGCACCTGTCGGGTCTCCAATAAGGAAGGTCTGCAGGTTTGTACCAAGGAGAGAAAGAAAATCACCCCGCTGATGCTATCGATGCTGGCCCCCGCACGGGGTCAACGATCGCTGGTCAATGGACTTCATCTCCCGATCAGCTAGCTATTGGCCGACGGATGCGTGTTCTCAACATCATCGATGACTTCTCCCGGGACTGCATACTGCAGATCGTTGATTTGTCGATCTCAGGCCAGCGCCTTGCTCGAGAGTTTGATCAGCTGTCTCGCTAGAGCCCTGCTCCTATCGTTTTGACAACGGGTAGGAGTTCATCTCCACAGCGGTGTTCTTCTGGAGTCAGTGCAGTGGCGTGTGGAGTCAGTGCAGTGGCGTGAAACTGCACTTCATCCAGCTAGGCACGCCGACACAGAACGCCTTCGCCGAGAGCTTCAAAGGCAAGTTCCACGAGTATTGTCTGGACCTGATCTGGTTCGCCAGTCTGGACGATGCTAGAGCGGCCATTAAGGACTGAAGAAGGTACTTAAGCCACCTCAAGCCGCGCCGATCACTGGGTAGCAAGCCCCGTGCTGTGTTTTCTAGCATACCTGCCCGATATCCTTAATCAGCCACATCAGGCATGACTTAGGTCACGGGGTACGGTTAACTCCCATAGCGCAAGATAATATCCGGACATATGGCTTTTTGTTTCGGTGCCGATGCCCACTCGAGCTTAACTCGCATTTTGTAGTGAGTATCTGAGCAACACGTCTGTTGCAGATCTACTGCAATATCAATCAACGGCCGGATGACGACATGTAGCGCAGAGTGAAGTCGATTGTCTTCTTCGCCCCCTTTCTGGATAACAACGACGTCATACAATTGTTCCGCCCATTCAGGGGTGCTTGCGGTTCCGTTATAAAGACGTTCGTTACTCATATCGGCATAAGCGCCACGCGAGTGGGATAGTAATCTCTTCGCAGGACGCAGCGTCACAGTGCGTAGACGCGGTGCCGGTAGAGGAACCGAAAGACATTCCTATGGGTTACTTAGTCTGCTTCATATATAACAAGTTAATTGGCGCCGAAGTCCTTCGGGGCCTCCGGGGTAGACTGCTCAGGGGCTTCCGCCCCGGCATGCTTATACACGTATACCTTTGGATCATTACCAGTGCCGCGACCAACAACGTACATAATCACGCCACCATGAGCATCGATCGGCGCAACGAAGGCCTCGGGAGCACCACTTTGGTTAAGTGGTACTTTTGTTCCCAAAGAAGTCCACACATCGTCTTCCACATCATAGTCGTAAAATCTGTTCGTATACGGATCAGCGACTACGAATCTGTCAGTCCGGAAATCGTAGGTAGTGAATCGTCCGTTGTTGCCACAGCAACCGAGTGATATCGGTGGTGGGCGCAAAGCTTCAATACTGTCGTTTGCATTTAGCCGCCAGTGTTTTGAGGAGCCGTTTCCATCATGCAACCATACGATGCCGCTGGTGCGATGATAACCGGCCCAAAAATGATAACCAGCGTTGAATCCGCCGAACTCTGATGCCGGAGCGAGCTGCGACCAATTGGCTTCGTCTTTACGCCAAATCGTCACTCCACTCTCTGAACTGTCGCCAAAACGCAGGTAACCGTTCCGCCGAATGTCCCAAGTACTTCCGGAAGCGCAGGTCTGTGCATTACAGCTAATGATGGGATTGTCGCCAACCTTCGTCCAACTACCATCTATTCCATTACGACGCCACAGACCGTTGCTGTTATAGACGCTGACGTAGACGTCGCCGGTTGTTGGATCGATGGATGTGAGGTCGTAACCGTGGCCACCGTTGGGTAGTCCCGTCGTCGTCTGGTCTTCAAGAGACCAACTATTCGAGCCCTCATCGTATTTGATAAGTACATAATTCTCCGGGTAGCATCCTCCGGTGACTGTACCCGAATGTGGGCCGGTCGCCACGAATATGGCCTGCCTTGCAGGGTCGTATACACCTTCTCCCCCGTATTCGAGATGATTCTCGTTGGGGCACAATCCGCTACCAGGCGGCTGTATTAGACTCCAATCGAGTCCGTCGGTAGTGAGTTCGCACCAATCGCCGGGTTGAAGGCCGTTGGCGGCAGACTGGAGTGCTGTCTCTCCTTGGCCGGGGATTGCACACGACGCCGCGCCCGCGAGACTTGAGCCGAATAAGCTGCCTAGTAAGACGCAACCAAACCAAATGACTGCGACGAGGCTCGGCCCTACGGAGCCCATCTCTGTAGTCTGTTTACACATACTTCTGTCCTTCTATAGAGCTTCAAGCTATGACGCATTTTCCCTGCGGATAGATCAGCTATGTTTCGTAAACGACTGAATCGGTACTTTGATTATCCACTTGCCATGCGTCGCAGGCGACTTTTGGCTACCCAGTAGCATCGTCGTCTCGCCGGCCGCTTCTGTCCATGATAGGTTGGGATTCAGGCCGGAGGAAGATCCCAGCTCATACCGCCTCTGAAACTGCCCAGAGCCCGTGATGGTTCCTTCACCGACTTGGCTACATCGCACAAAGAGCATAACACTGGTTTTTTGCAAGATCCGGTTGAGGAACGATCACAGACTCGCACTTCGAAAGAGCCCCCCGTCGACGCTACCCACGAATGAAGCTATCCCGTAATCCGATAGAGATCCTCTCTCAAGTCCGGCATTCCAATTTTCATCGCTGATCTGCCCAATCTTCCTGTTCAGCAGTTCAGTACTGTCTAGAAATGCCCACTGCCGTTGCGTCGATTTGGGTCAGACCACAAGCATAGTCACAAAGCATATTTCGTAGTGAATTGGAGCTCCAGATTGTGACGTCGGTCACAAATTGCCATTCTGCGAAGGTGTCGCAAGCCAGAGACATCTATATGGCTGGATGAGAAAAGGATACACTTCCTGTCATATCTGCTACGACTTGGCTAGGCCTGCGCAATCCCAGGCAACTTGGAAGAACGGCGCGTGAGCGCGGACGGCTTCCCCCGTGGAGAATGACATTCGGAGGCGTGAAGAACGTGATTAGTAATCTGGCATCCACGATTAGGTCTTTGATTTTCTTCGCTACTTACGGTCTGCTGGCTTGGGCGAGTGCCGGGGCGGAAGAAGTGTCATACAGTGATTGTCGCGGCGCTGATGAGGCACTGGCGGGATCTGATGGGGTGCTCTACTGCGAGCCATTTGAAACCGCGGACTTCTGGAAAGGGAAAGGATACCTGAAGGACGGCTCTCGAAACTTCTATCCGGCGGAAGAAGACCGATTCACAAAAGTATCAACAGAAACAGATCAGTGCGTCAGCGGGAATTGTATTCGAATCGAAATCCCGCAGTATGAGTGCTGCGGAGTCGCGGTAGCTTGGCCTTTGGAGGAAGCCGGACTGAAGCCTGATAATCTGTATTTTCGGTACTATTTGAAGCTTGGGGACAATTTTGACCCAGCACTGTGCAAATCAGATGGCAGCTCTGCAGGGGATGGAGGTAAGTTCCCGGGTCTTGCCGATCCTAGAGCTTGGCCAGAGGAGCAGTGCGGAAATGGTGGTAATCCGTCAGACGGACTCAATTGCTGGTCGGCGCGGTCCCTCTTCAAGTCCTGCACATTCGCGTGTGAGGAAAATACCCAGGCGAGTACCCGGTTCGGCACCTACGCCTACCATCCATATCAAAACGGTTTGTGGGGCGATCACGCAGTATGGGATGCAGATACCAATAGGCAAAGCGGCAGGACTTGCGAAGTAACTCATAATCAGGATCAAAACTGCCCCACGGACAAGATCGTCGCGTGTGATTCTGGTCCCGACGTGGTTGGTACCTGTGGTTTCGACAATGTAGGTGATTTGGAGAATGGTGTCTGGCATGCGATCGAGATGCAAGTGAGTATGAACACGCCAGGTAAGGATGATGGTGTCCTACGAGGCTGGGTTGACGGGGAGCTGGCGTTCGAGAAGACTAATATGGTCTGGCGCAAGATCGGCCATGACAATCTACATGTGAGGCTGGTATGGCTCAACGTGCATTTCGGGGGCGAGTTTGTCGGGCCATGTTCGCCGGGCGGAACCGAGGTATATATAGATCAGATGGTTGTGGCGACGACCCCGGTAGGTGTTGCCGGCAACTTTCAACCGGCTTTGACGCCAAATCCACCGAACGACCTTATTGCTGACTAACGCTTCGAGCCACCAATCTGTAATTTTGGTATTGGGCGACACTACGATTGTGAGATGAGAAAGCGCCATGTGAGCAGGAGGGTTTTCGGCACGCGGTCGGCCGGACTACGCGTAGTCGGTCCAATATTGCTCTGGTGTCTCTTGGGTGCCAACCCTGTGCTAGGGGGGGGGGACTGCGGCAATCCCTTCGATAATGGGGTGGGGCCGTACGACTACAATGATCAGAAGGCTCGCGAAGACCGCGCTAAGATCCCGATGGTGGAGGCGTACCATTTCACGGCGAAGGTTGAGCGCCTTGAGAGTGGGCAGTCTCAAACAGATCCGGCAGGGGATTTGGATTACACGCTGCGTGCGGTCCCAAACCACCATCGCGCACTTTATGCTATCTCACGCTACGAGCTGACCCATGGCGTTTCAAGATGGAACACGGCCCGATGCTATTTTGAGCGCGCACTTGCGTTCAGGCCAAACGATCCAGTGGTTCGAATGCTTTTTGGCTTGCACTTTGCGATTCGTGATGCGCATAGTGCGGCCGTAAAAGAGTACCGCCAAGCAGAATCATTGATGCCGGAAAATGCGGAGCTACAATACAATCTCGGATTAAGTCTCTTTGAACTCGGAGACTACCGAGCCGCGCGTGAATCCGCAAAGCTAGCTTACAAAAACGGCTACCCTCTTCCCGGCCTCAAAAAGAGGCTGGAGGCAGTAGGGTATGGTTGGAATTTGGAGTGACCCGATTTTTTGCATACAGTCCTGATTCACAGTGAAGCCGCCTCGAAGGTCTGCGTGCCGTAAGCTTCCTATATGGACTCCCGCCTAGAAGCAACGCGTGCGCCGACCGATAGAACAGAATCGCCGCGGTCATATATCCGGCCTATTATTGGAGACTAAACGCCGGCCCTGATGGCATATTCGCCGCTGAAGCCCTCATCACCGTCTCGGCGTCGAAGCGCCGGGAAGCTTATCAGGTTCACTTTAGCCCGGTCCGATCTGGTTATCCATCAGGCACGCGTCGCAACTGACCGTCCGTGAAGTAAGCCACGTCTGATGTGGGAGATTGAGCATATCAGGCAGCTTCACAAGCGAACACGGCAGGGAGCAGGGGGCTTACTGCCTAGTGATCAATGCGGTCTGACGTGGTTGTATTGTCTTCTCCCGTCCTCGATGGTCCCCCTGGCATCGTCCAGACTGGCGAACCAGATCAGGTCCAGACAATACTCGCGGAACTTGCCTTTGAAGCTCTCGATGAACGCGTTCTGTGTCGGTTTACCTGGCTGGATGAAGTGCAGCTTCACGCCGCTGCGCTGACTCCGAAGAACATTGCTTTGTAAGCGGTGCGTTAACGGCACCCTTTTCGGCTGATTCGTGATCGATCACGCTCCTGCTTTGTCTAAAGGAGCCGATGATGAGCGACACACCGATCACCGAACGCCAACAGTACTGGCTGGATCACATCCAGGCGGCTGAGGCCTTCGACGGCAGCATTGCCGACTACGCCCGGTCCGAGGGCCTGAAGTCCAAAGAGCTCTATTCCTGGAAGGGCATCCTGGCGCGCCGTGGTTTACTCAGTGTTCCTGCTGCTGGTGAGGCCAGCGGCGGCTTTGTCCGCGTCATCGCGCCGTCCCGTCCCCTAGGCATGAGCCTGGTGCTTCCGAACGGCGTGCGCGTGGAATGGCACGGCGATCTCGGGCCCGAGCAGCTCGAGGCGCTGGTCCTCACGGCGAGCCGCCTGCAATGATCCGCCCCTCAGGGGATGTCCGCATCCACCTGCACCGGCAACCTGTCGACATGAGGAAGGCCATTAACGGCCTGGTTTCGATTGTCGAGGGTGAGATGGGCCGGGATCCCTTCAGTGCCGATCTCTACATCTTCTGCAACCGGGCCCGGACGCTGGTCAAGATGGTCGCCTGGGAAGGCAACGGCTTCGTGCTGTGGATGAAGCGCCTCGAGAAGTCCCGCTTCAAGTGGCCCTTGTCAGGATCCGACTCGGTGTTGAAATTGACAGTACAGGAGATCAACTGGTTGCTCGACGGCTACCCGCTGACGGTGACTCAGGCCAACGGATCCCTGCTGCATCACCGGGTACTGTAGATGGACCAGCGACAAATCGACAACGAGACGAAGGGGTACACGGCAGGATTGCCGACAAGCGTCGCCGAGCTCCGCCAGTTGGTTATCGAGCAGCAGCAGAAGCTCGAGCAACAGTCGCTGTTCATCGACCAGCTCCTGGAGCAGATCCGGCTGGCCCGGCACCAGCACTTCGGCACGCGCAGCGAGCGCTTCTCGATCGACCAGCTGGCACTGGCGTTCAACGAGGCCGAGGCGGCGGCTAGAGAAAGCGATGATCCCGACACTGAACAACCCGATCTCCTCGGCACCGTGGCGGTGCCGGCCCATCGGCGCGCCAAGGGCGCCCGCCGACCGCTGCCGAAGGCGTTCCCCAGGGTCGAGATCGTCCACGAGATCGACGAGGTCGGCTGGCAGTGCGGCGAGTGCCAGTCCGAGCTGACCGCGATCAGCGAGAAGGTCACCGAGCAGCTCGATATTCAGCCGGCCCGGGTGCAGGTCCTGCGTCACGTTCGCAAGACCTACGCCTGCAAGGCCTGTGACGGCAAGCCGGTGACAGCGCCCATGCCCAACCAGCCGATCCCGCGGAGCCTGGCCTCGCCGGGGACGCTCGCGCATGTCGCGGTCGCCAAGTACGTCGACGGCCTGCCGCTCTACCGGCAGGAGAAGAAGCTCGCCCGGATCGGCGTTACGCTGCCGCGATCGACGCTGGCGCACTGGATGGTGAAGGCGGGCGAACTCGTGCAGCCGCTGATCAACCTGCTTCGAGAGCGGCTACTGGCCTACGACATCGTCGCCATGGACGAGACCCGGCTGCAGGTGCTGAAAGAACCCGGAAAACCGGCGGAAAGCCAGTCCTACCTCTGGGTACAGCGCGGCGGGCCGCCGGACCACCCGATCCTGCTCTACGACTACGACCCGTCGCGATCACAACGCGTGCCGATCCGCTTGTTGGAAGGCTTCTCCAGCTATCTGCTGACCGACGGCTACGAGGCTTACGGCAAGGTCTGCGCCGAGTACGGCCTGACCGCGGTCGGCTGCTGGGCGCACGTCCGGCGCAAGTTTGACGAGGCGATCAAAGCCCAGGGACTGCTCGGCCCGGAGAAGCGCAAGGCCTCGCTGGCCGGCGTGGCCATGGCGAAGATCCAGCAACTGTACCGGATCGAGCGGGAGACCAAGGTCTTGTCCGCCGAAGAACGGCAGCGGGTCCGCCAAGAGCGAGCCGAGCCCTTGCTCGAGGACATCCGGACCTGGCTAGACGAGCATCTGCCGATCGTGCCGCCGCGCTCGGCGCTCGGCAAGGCGATGAACTACGCCCACAAACAGTGGCCAAAGCTCATCGTCTACGTCGAGGACGGGCGCCTGCGGATCGACAACAACCTGACCGAGAACGCGATCCGGCCGTTCGTCATTGGCCGCAAGAACTTCCTGTTCTGCGACACCGTAGCCGGCGCCAACGCGAGTGCGAATCTCTACAGTCTGATAGAGACGGCCAAGGCTAATGGCATCGAACCCTACGGATATCTACGGACAGTGTTCACCGAGTTGCCGCAGGCGACATCGGTCGAAGAGATCGAAGCCTTGCTGCCCGTCCCGAATGACACCGTTGACTCGGCACAGGTATCATGATCCGAGCCGCGCAGCACCGACACCTGCCGTCAATGCAACGGATACGGAATAAAGACCGGTTTGCAGAGCTGTGCGTAATGCAGAAGTGGCGTGACGCTTCGGCAGGAGGCTAACTGGCGGGCAGGCGGATTGGTTAATTGGCTTCGATCCAGTCCGAGATAAGCGGAGCGATCTTACCGTTGCCTAGATTGGAGAGTATTTCTTCGGCGCGCCGTTCGGCCTGATCGTATGTATCTTGACCGAACTGACGTAGGATGAAGTCGTCGACCGATTCTCCGACGCCACACTCTGTAGAGAACTGGCAGAACTGCTGCATTCGGTAGCCGTTGGGACCGCAGTCGGCGCCCAGATGACATCCTGCGAGCATCCAAGCAGCGCCGTCAATCGCCGATTCGGGATCGTCGGGCTTAACGGCAGCGGCAGACATGTCGAAAATCACGTCCGCGGTGGCGGAGCTGAGAGCTGAGGCCAGTAACGGTGCTACAGTCTCCCGCGGCTCTCCATTGGCTAGGCGATTTAATGCAACCTCTAACTGAGCATACGGATGGCCGCTTTCCGCGGCATCCGCAAGGAATCGCTCCTAATCTAAAAAATCCGATGTGTGGGCGTGGAGTTCGCTGCAACGGGCCCAGGTTCTTCTCAATCTCTCGATGGTTGCCGGAGAAGGTGCCTTCAGGCGAGACAAGACTTCCTCGAAGGAATCGCTTGAAAATAAATAGTGGTGCGGTCTGCACGCCTCCATCAGCCGCCAGACCAGAAACTGGCTATCCGGATCTCCGTCAGTTGCGGCAGGATATTGTTCCGCGACGAATGGATAATAACTTTCGTCACTCCTTGAAATCCGTATCGCAGCGTTGATACTGCTTTGGTCTCCAATATTGCTGTTGTCAGTCGGTAGGGAGGGCGCCGCGTCGGGCGCTGCCATTGCTTTGGAGGTGAACTCCGGCCCTTCAGCGGGCGTCAGGTGGCCGAGCGACTGAATCCGGCCAGCCGGCAAGCTCGACGTTCGCTGAAGCGGCGACTCTTCAGGTGTTCCACGGCCCGGCGCCGCTGCGCAGCCGTCACCATTTTCCCTCAAGGAGCTCCGTCAGCCCTGCCTTGTCGAGCTCCGCCTCGGGCAGGAGCTTCTTCGTAAGCGCTCAATAAACCCCACCCTGTTCACCCGAAGATAGCTCCGTCATCGTCATCCGCTTCTTCAGCCGTGCGGTCTCCTGCTCGAGCTGGCGCAGCCGCTTGGCTTCGGACACTTCCATGCCGCCGTACTTCGACTTCCAGCGGTAGACGATGTTCTCGGCCACTCCGTGGCGCCTGGCGATATCAGGTACTGAGGCCCCGGCCTCATGCTCCTTCAGTATCGAGATGATCTGTTCTTCGGTATAGCGCTTTCGCTTCATCGCGGGACCTCCCTTGGGTCAAAATACAGGGAAATCCCACATCACGCATGACTCGAATTACGGGGATACGGTCAACTCCTATCTGCACGTAGAATAGGCCTGAAGTGTCCGTCGAACCTAAGTCAGTCCATAAAATCGGCGAGAAGTGTTCGTCAAATTAGGTTCGTCCATCTCAAGTTTCAGTTTGGTCCGAAACTCACGCAGCAGGTTATCCAGCTCGATGATCCATAGCTAGCAGCGCTGAGAATAACGAGCATCCATCAACTCCGGTCGGCACAGCTTACCCTGTCAATGCGAGAAATAGGCGAAATGCAGCCATGCCGCCGCGGTGAGCCAAACCAGGAGTGATCCGAACCGTGCAGCTGCTCTCCATTCAACACGGACAAATAGGCCGACGCCCAAAACTAATATGCTATTGACGATGGCTAGCCCCAACAGAATCTTCATCGCGCGAATGCGCCAAGGCAACAGATAGCGATGCCTATCGTACTTCTTCTCCAGAGAAGTCAACTGCTCGACCATCCCGTTCAGGGACTCGTTTCCCTCTCCCCTGCGCACCACGGAGCGGGCAATTGTGCTAGTGCCCTCATGACTGACGACCAGTTCTCCTAAACGGTAGTCAAGGATCTTCGGTCCGTGACCTGTGCGGTATCGGAGCGTCCAATTCGCCATATCCCCCCACTCGAACGCATCTACCACCGGGACATCAGGCTCTGTGCATCCAGTTTGCCAAGACATCACCATCCACGATCCTGGGGGCATTTCAGAAGTCATGGCGTTAGTCGCGAAGATCGCGTTGCGTATCGACACCCAACCGGCATAGGGGGAAGCGCTGCCTCTCACCCATTGGCTTGTGACGTCCGGGCTCCGCAAAATCGTCAGTTGGAGTCTCGCCGTACTTCGACCGCTAGACATCAAGTATTCGCTGTCTGAGGAGGATGACACTGAGACTTCTGGCATTGTCATCCAAGATGTCTCGGCGATACGCGATGAGGGCTCGGTCGGCGCGTCGATCACCATCCACTTCCCGCACACATCTGTGATTATGAACCTATCGATGGACGGACCGTCTACTAATGTTCGTCGCAGATGTAGGAGTTGAACACTTTTCGTCGATGTCGAGGCTACGACCTCCGTGCTCCTCAAGCTATCGAAACGCTCACCCTCCCATCGGGGCGCATTACTCCCTTCCCATCCAATAGCCCACTCCTGATTCGCCTTACCGTAAGGCCAGTAACCCGTCGCCGACCACCATTCCTCACCTGCGTACCAAAAAAAGACCGCCATTTCGTCCGCATGTTTATGTGCGCCACCGGGGAAGTTCAGCCAAGGGACAAACAGGTGGGCATCGGAAACGAACCATGAGGACCATAGTCCAAGATCCTCATTGAACCAAAGAGGAGGGCTGCGGACCGACAAGGGCGGCTCTCGATTTGATATCCCCCCCGAGTTTCCATAACGGGGTAAACTGCCGTCTGGCCGCGTAATGTGTTCCAGAAAAATTCGGCTATTTGTAAGCTTCGTTCGCCAAACTGTTGGCACCGGTCTGCCAAGTTCCTCAAAGTAAAAAATCGCCTTCTCCACCAGGGCGACGCCAAACTCCTGGTACTCAGAAGAGTGTTCCGGAACTACCCCTTCTGGCGACATGTAGATTTCCATTTGCTCCGCTATCCGTTCCGCCGCGACAGATTCGAACTCTCGAGCCGCAGGAAGTTCTTTGCAGAAAGCGGAAGCGTGCAGAATAGCCAGATTCTGCACCATCCCATGGTTCGTTCGATAGGTGAATTGGGACGGTTTCGCTAGGAGTCTAATTCCTCTGTCTATCCCCTTGAGTACTGACCTAAGCTGATCCGTATCGGAACGATGACGGCTTGCCACCGCATCAAAGAGACGTGTGAGAAAGAGCAACCGCGCCGCGACGGCATGATCGTTCCAGAGAAAGCCCTTTGGAAGCCATCTGCCTTCTTCATATGCGAGAAATGCATTCGCGACACTGACTGCCGCGTCAAGATATTCATCTGTCCCAGAATGCTTGTAAGCTTCCAGGAAAATATCCCCGATCAGGAGGGCTCCGATGCGGAGTTGTAGTGAGGGTGGTCCTTTCTCCAGATCAGCTGCATCAAAAGGGAGCTCAATTTCAAGCGCCGAATAGTCAGGAAGCTCCAGTATTCCTGTAAGCATCCTGTCGGCCGTAGAAATCGCCGAACTTCCGGTAACTCCACCTAGAACACCTAGTCTCGCCGCATTGATTTTCTGACGAATCGAAGCCCTGCCGGCATAGCTTGCGTAACAGTCATCCGCGATTGAATCGCTTAAGCTGACTCTCGGTACGCGGTACTCCATGACGTCAGGTATTATTGCACTGACAGCGACAATGAACGGTAAGATCAGGGCTACGACCGCCAGAGGCCTATATATCCAACTGATGCGTTCCATTGCCTCTACTTCTCGCCAAGCTACGGACTGATCCGAGAGAACTATAACCGAGTCACGATACTCTCACCAACCGAGTTGCATAGAAGTTATTGCAATCTACGAGAGTATCGAGTGGACGGCCCAAAACACGGCGAAAGCCGGGATGTCTCGGGTCCGAAACTGGAATGCAGCAATCCCCTGCACAGACCGATACATCTATATGCTTCCGATGGGGTGCGTGCTCTTCATGGCTACGGGATAAGGCCGATCACCTGATAAAGACAGCCCACCGTATCACACTCGTCGTTGGCTCAGTCTATTAGCATACACATGACCAAGTCGATCAAATCGGTAATGAAATCGGGCAGGTGCATGAGATGATGCCACGCTGTATGGGTGTCCAATTTGCAGTATCTTCTGTAAACTTAAAGCATACCAACTCTCGAACACCAATTCGTTACCGACGCGTTCAATACTTTTCCAATTTACCATGGAAGAGTATCGGGTGGTGTGCATTTCTCGATTGATCTTCTCGCCGTTTCGTCCTTCGAGAGAAGTGTCGGACGGATCAGTCAGTAGGCGGTCTACAACGTTCTGGTTTCACGGCGATCCCTTAGCGCCACACGCGGCACGCGGAATTTTTAGGTACTTTGCGCAATCCCTCAGATTACTTCGTTATTGCCGATTAGCGTAGCGCAGGCCTGTATGCGCTGGAAATGGCCTGATCAAGCGTGATTCGGCACGGTTGACACCTTCGAGTCTCGGGTCCTCAAGAGGGGAGCCCGCTAAATCCAGCCATTTTAACTGAGACTTTCTGGCAGGATTGCACCTTGAGAGGAGATCTTGTCATGAAGCGAAAGAGGTACTCGGTGGAGCAGATCGTTGCTGCTGTGAAGCAGCACGAGCTGGGCACGCCGGCAGCAGAGATCGCCAGGGATCTTGGCATCGCCGAGCAGACGTTTTATCGCTGGAAGAAGGAGTACGGAGGGCTCGAACCGGGCCAGGCGCGTGAGCTAAGGCGGTTGCGCGAGGAAGATGCCACGCTGAAGGAGATCGTGGCGGACCTGAGCCTGTACAAGGCGATGTTGACCGATATCGCGAAAGAACGTGGTGAAGGCACCGCAACGTCGCGAAGCAGTGTTCTACTTGCGCGGTCACTACGGGGTCAGCGAACGGCGGGCGTGTCTCGTCGTCGACCAGCCGAGGTCGGTGGAGTGGTACCAGTCCCGGCGCCCGCCCCAGGACGTGCTGAAGCGCCGCATCAAGGAGCTCGCAGAGGTCCATATTCGGTGCGGCTACAAGCGTATCCACGTGTTACTGCGTCGGGACAGCTGGCCGATCAACCACAAGCGTGTTCATTGCCTCTACTGCGAGCTGGGCCAACAGTTACGCGCTCGTCGACTTCGTGGCCATGTCAGTGCTGCGCATCGATAGCCGCCCAAGCGTCTTGCGCGTCGCCTCAACGAGGCCTGGAGCATGGACTTCATGTCTGATCAGCTGGTCGACGGTCGTCGTATCCGATTGTTGACGGTTGTTGATGTCTGTACCCGTGAGTGCCTGGCCATTGAGGCCGGCCGGGCGTTGCACTCCGAAGATGTCGTTCGGGTGTTGACTGGGATCGCGGCCAGACGCGGTGCACCGCGACAGGTCTACTGCGATAACGGCAGTGAGTTCCAGTCACGGCTGGTCGACCTCTGGGCCTATATGCAGAAGGTGCAGCTTGAGTTCTCGCGGCTAGGCAAGCAGACGGACAACGCGCACATCAAATCATTCAATGGTAGCCTTCGGGACGAGCGCTTGAACGCTCATTGGTTCAACTCACTCGCTGATGCGAAGGAGAAACTAGACACTCGGCGGATTGACTACAACGAGACTCGACCTCACAAGGCTCTCGATCATCGAACGCCCAGGGAATACGGGGCCGAGCCGGCCGATGAAGGCGGGAAATTCTCAGGCTGAATGACTCGGCATCGGGGTGACGTGCAGTGTGGCATCCATTGGTGAACTACCCCGGACCTGACATGGGGCTAAGGCTGCAACGATGAGCGCCCGCATGACGCGCTGGGCGATCTGACACCGATTAAGGCGCGTCAACAAGCAGTCTGAAACTCTAGTTTCGAACTGTCGCCTCGACGTGGACACTTATGCTGGTGCCCGGGATGCATGGGAAATCTGAGACCAGCGGGGTATTTCTTATGGGCGATGAAGCACTCAGATGCTCTCGAATGGGCCTTGAAGCCACGCTGAACAGGAGTCGCCTGCGCCTGTCTTAATGTAAAGTGAACCCCGTGCTGGCCAGGCAATTTTCGTCAGCATGTAGGGCGGTTAGGCAAGTTTTGGAAAACTGAGTTGGCAACGCTTGATTGCGCAAAGTGTTTCTATTTGAAAACGAGAGAGGATTTGGCTAATGCGACGCTGACTAAAGGCTATTGCTCATGTGGCAGATGCACAGCGGCATACTGCGTGTTTTCCCCTTTAAAAGTCGCTTCAACACCGAATTCGTCCTGCCAACGGTCAATTATTTGCCTCTCCGGCGGCCGGTGAGCATCGTCAAGCAGGATTGTGCATCCGCCTGCGAGTGCGTTCCGCATTACCGGGAGCAGTCCGAAGCGGCCGCCAAGGGTTTCCCCAGGCGGGCCATCGCAAATTACTAAATTGAAATCGTGAGGAAAATCATTAGTCTCGCTGTCATACCATTCATAGCCGTTATAACGTCTTAGAGGGGCATGACAGATCATGACGCTATCGATTGAATATTTTTTCAGGCATTTTTGCACATGAGCCAGCCATTCCGGCGAATGTTCTAGTGTCCACAGTTTCTTGCCCTGGGCCTTGGCGACAGCACCGATCAGGATGGTGGACAGGCCTGAACCGCATTCGAGGAACGGACCTGGGGTTCGCAGGGCATAGTCCAGGCAGGCAGAGAGATATTGCCGATCTGCACTCCAAGCCTCATTATTCCAACCATATATTAACCGATCCAGCAAATCGGGCCGGGCGTTTAAGGTGGCTAGCGGATCCCGCATTAGCGCACGTATGGACATTGCGAAGACACTACGCCGATGGAACAAGCGCGCTCTTCGATACATAGTGGAAAGAAGCCACTTGCTCATGTCTGTGCCTTACTGGCGAGACCACTCATCTTGCGTGCTGAGCCACTGACCGGCAAAGTGCCGGGATATGGAGTCTCGAACACGGGTGGGTACGTGGCGCAAGCCTGCGACCCTACAGCATACAGAATATATTCTTTCATGGCGTTTAGCTCGAGTTTCTTGCTCCGTCGCCCGCTCCAAGTTCCGTGCTGCGATAAACTGAGCTAGAAGCGCTGGTGGCGTCTTTTCGTGCCGGCTTTGTTGCAGGAGTGCTCTGACTTTCACCCGGAATAGGCTCTGGATCATAGAAAAACGTGTCTCATTTGATCCCATCAGGTTGCTGGCGAGAACCGTCCCGGAACTCGATAAAAAATCTGGCATTACCAGTATGGAGTCATTCGCGTAAAGGTCTTCGCGCACCTGTGGAGCAATGTAGCAGTTTGATCCGGATGAAATAACCTTGCACTTCAACTCGTCGGAGTTGTGTATGCCGAGCGTCCATTGGCTTGCGCAAGGGCATAGGACGTCGACCGGCAGTGTGAGTAAGGAATCAACAGGAATTGCTTCAGCAGTACTGAAGTGGCGCACGAATTCGTCGCCGTGACGGGCGCGGCACTCCAGCATGGCGTCGACGTTGAGTCCGTCGGCGGAATACAGAGCACCGGCAGTAGTCGATACGGCCACGATTTTGCCTCCGGCGTCAGAAAAGAGCTTGGATGCAGATGCTCCGACTTTGCCAAACCCCTGGACTGCGACGGAAGCCCCTCTGGTGTCCATCCCGAGGCTCGCGAGCGCTTCTTCCGCAACAATGAATACGGTAAGACCCGTCGCAAACCCGGGGCTATCGGTGGCGTCCGTCCAGTTATCGGGGTCTCGATTCGGAGTGGTGAGTCCGGCGCCTCTCAGGATGGACCAGCAGTCCTTCAGGCCCACGCCGAGATCAGGGCCGGGCGTGTACAGTCCGTCGCGTACGAGCCGTCCGACAGATCGGCCGATGTAGTCGAGTACCTCAGCCTTGTGCTCGGGGAACCACGCTGGTGATGAAACGATGCCACCCTTGGCTCCGGTGAAAGGCATGTTCAGAAACGCGAACTTGTACGTCATCGCGCGAGCGAGATCGGCGACCTGTTCCGCGGTTACGTCCGGCAACATGCGGATGCCGCCTACCGCGCGTCGCCATAGCCCTGTCTCGAGTACGATATGTGCCACCGTTCCGAAGCGGGGATGATCGATCTCGAGCCTCAACGGCCAGACAGGCAGATCTTGCGGTCTTTGTGGTTGTGAAGCTAGATCTCGTTCCATGGAATGGACATTCCTTTTTCTTGAAGGCGGCGGAGGAGCATGGCGATCATCAAGAGCTGGCGAGCAACATAGAACTGTTGTGCGTGACCGAAGGCATAGCCTGCCAACCGGGAAGCGGCGAAGTTGCGCCGGAAAACGCCAGAAGTGCCGGAGTCGATCAGTGGTGCCAGCGCAGATGGCAAACGTTTCCAAATCTCCCAGCTGAACGATCCGATCCCGCTATAGCGTGGTTGCAGGTTGTTACTGTGTGGCACATGGGCCACGGCAGGGTACCGACGGGAAAAAAGCGTCTCGTAGAGTCTCGCATTGAAGGGACGATTGTCTGACTCAAGCCGGAGATCTATGAGATCCGTGCATACGAATGGGTGAACGGTCTCCACTCGCGACTGGTTGTAGATATGGTTCGTCGTGTGGCATGTGGATTTCCTATTGAACAGGAGCCACTGGAATGCGGCCTTTTCAGAATCACCGTCCACGCCTCTGAAGTACTCCTCGATCTTATCTCTGACACGGCCACGTATCCGCCCAGCCAGGCTCGGCGTGAAGATGAATGGACCTACGAACTCATAGTTGCGAAGCATACCCTCGCCGATACCAAACTGCCTGATAGCATCTCGGACACCTTCCTCATAGTCGAATCCGCGAATGAGTTCATCTCCCATCAGACCGTCGACAAGTGTACTTTGGAGTCCGAACTTGCGGACGGGGATTTCGGTGACGAACTTCCAGGCGGGGAAACCCCAGGGGGCGAAATAGAAGGGACTTCCCTCGTGAAGATCGAGTACTGATGCGGGCACATCGACGAAGGAGCCTTCGACATTGAGCGCGTCCACTACAGCTCGAGCGGCGTCCTCCTCAGCGGAATCATACTGAACGGTATGTGCGTAGAGGTCCGCGCCTAGCTCGTTGAGCACACATAATAAATACCTGCTGTCGAAACCGCCCGACAGAAAACAGTTCAGCTCTTTTTCGCGGGTGACGACACTTCGGCAACTGTCGGTGACCGCGCTCTCAATCCGCTCTAGAAGTTCCTCTTCCGGGACTTGCCTGGAGTTGATGCGAAAGTCTTTGTAGGGCTTCTGGTTGAGCCCGCTTCTTGATAGACGAGCGCAGTTGGCGGGAGGCAGGCGCTTGAGTCCCTGGATGATCGTGTCGTTCCCAATGACATGATCCAGCAGCAGCCACGAGCTGAAAGCATCCAGATCGAGAGTGGCCGGAACGAGGCCCTCCTTGACCATCTGCCAGGCGTCAGTCCCAAAGACGATGCGATCTGGTCCAGGATAAATGAACACCGGCCGGATCGAGAGGACGTCACTGTAGAGGAAGACCTCGCCCTGACTCCTATTGATGACCACGAGGACGTATTCGCCGAAACTCTCTCGTAGCAGGTCGGAGCAGCCAGTTCGGAGTTCTGCGAGGAGTCGGGCCAGCAGTTCAGTCTGGCGTGGGACATCTCGGTGGAATATCTTGCCGATGACACCTATGGTCCAGTCATCTGACGCGAATAGCGAGTCGGCCGCTTCTTGCGAGCTCCGGGCGGTAAAGCGGACTGCTAGCTCATTCGTCGAGACTATCTCGGAAAACCCGGTGACCGTCGAGTCCACAGGCGCCGGCCAGACGATCTCTCGACCGGGAGGATCCGCCGCGTCAATGATGCCAAATACCGATTTCATCGCTTGAGAATAAGGGCCAGGGCCGGCGCTCGATCGTTGAAATCATACAGGGCCCGATATGATGTGAATAGAGAAATTGGAGTTCGGGCATCCAATGCGCATCGAGAGAATCTTCATGTGTCAAATGGCGAACCGCGTTAGCCCGAAGACAGGTAGCTAGTGGGATAGTGTTCGATCGGTAATGCGACATAACTCGTCCGGTGGGTTTGATCCCGCGCTCGGTTGACCTGCGATACCTGTCCTGCCCATGTGCTACTATGCCGCCGGTTTCAGCGCTTATCGTCCGCAGGAACGGACGGATGGTTAACAGAGTTTCCCAACACCGAGAATGGATGCGGCGTGGCATCGGCTTCAACCTGTGCGATCTTCCCAACTATGACTAGTGGCGGCACCGATGGGCGCAAAGAGCACATCTGTTACTGATCGGTTGGTGGAGACCCTCCAGGGGTTGGGG
The DNA here is from genome assembly GCF_040706535.1 of Lentisalinibacter orientalis. Taxonomy (NCBI): domain Bacteria; kingdom Pseudomonadati; phylum Pseudomonadota; class Gammaproteobacteria; order Woeseiales; family Woeseiaceae; genus Lentisalinibacter; species Lentisalinibacter orientalis. The sequence goes on along the minus strand of NZ_JAPDRJ010000007.1, from coordinate 60,087 downwards.
GTCGATGTGGTTTTTGGCCTTCCAGGCACTCAGAACATCGATCTGTATGATTCGCTGCGGCGGAGCGGTATTCGCCCGGTGCTCACGACGAGCGAGATCGCAGCCGGGTTCATGGCGATAGGTTACTATCGGGGCAGCGGGCGGCCGGGAGTATTCGCGGCAATCGAGGGTCCGGGCTTTGCGTGGTCTGTGGCTCCTCTGTCCGAAGCGGCGATGGATGCGTCGTCCGTGATCCTTATTACGGGCAGCTCCAGTGCGAACGCACAGCCGTATGATCTGGGCAGCATCCGGCAGGATCGCATTGCCCGCGCGGTCGGCGCTGCGGTCTTCGATCTGGACGATCCGGAGTCGGTGCGGGATACCGTCAAGCGCGCCTGGGCAGAGGCGCAAGAGCCAGGTCCGCAGCCCGTCGTTATTCAAGTGACGGCCCGCCTCGCTACTAAATCACCGCCCGCCGCGGGGTCGTCATCTGAAAGGGGCCAAAATGAGACGGCGGACAGGCGGGTTCTGGCCGATGTGTGGTCGGAGTTGCGGCAGGCGCAAAGGCCGATCATTCTGGCAGGTGCGGGGTGCATCGAGCCTGCGGACAAGCTACGGACGTTGATCGATGCTGCAGGCATACCCTGTTTGACCACCCCAGCCGCGAGAGGGGTCGTCGATGAGTCGCATCATTTGTGTCTGGGCAGGGACCTCTTCTTTGCGGATGTGTCTGTCGTAAACGCGTTAATGGCGCGCGCGGATCTGATAGTCGTGCTCGGCAGCCGTCTGGCACGGAATAGCACATCGGGTTTCCGCTTGAAGCTTGATACCGCAAAGCTGATACATGTTGGGCCGCACGCAGGCACTGCCTCTGAGACGTACCCGGCACGATTGACGGTTCGGGCGAAGGTTGCAGAGTTCCTTGATGTCGTTTCCCATAGGCTGACAGAAACTGAGACTCCGCCATGTAATAGCTGGGAGAGAGCAGAGATTGCGGAATGGCGCCACAGGATGGAGGCCGGCCAGGGGGCGTTGCCTTCGCGGCCGCAGTGGCAGGGTCATGGAGACTGCAGTGTATTGTTTGAGGCCATTCGCGAAGGTGTCCCCGCGGACGGCCTCGTCGTCACGGATACCGGCCTCCACCAATTAATGACCAGGGCATTGTTCGAAGTTCAGGTTCCGGGAGGGTTGATTTTTCCCAGCGATTTCCAGTCCATGGGATTCGGGTTGCCTGCAGCGATCGGCGCTGCACTGGCGAACCGGAACAGGCCTGTGGCAGCGATGGTGGGTGACGGCAGTTTCCGGATGGTCGGCGCGGAACTACTGACAGCGAAAAGGGAGAAGATCGGACTTCCTGTCCTCGTATTCTGTGATAACAGTCTTGGGCTCATCAGAGATCAACAGATACACAGCAGTGGCCATGAAATTGCCACGGCGCTGCAGGAGACTCGACTGGCCGAATACGCAAAGTGGCTCGGCGTGCAACATGTAGTTGCGGATTCGGGTCTGGCTGGGCAGATACGAGCGTGTTTTGGAAGCACTGGCCCTACCATCATAGAGGTACGTCTGGATGAAGATCCGGCGTTGAAGCGGCTGCGCCGTAGGGTGCGGTGGCGATCTTCCATGCAGTCGATAGTGCAGTCCGAGTGGATTACAGGGAGGATGAAGAAAGGCGTATGAACCATTGTCGCGTACAGGACAAGCACGAGGCCGGGAGGCTGGCTTGACGACGGCTGGAGTGAAGGTCACCGTCGGGATCCCTGTCTTCAATGGCGAAAGGTGGCTTGCGGAGACAATTGAATCGGTATTGCGGCAGACCCTGCAAGAGATCGAAGTGATTGTCTCTGACAACGCATCCACCGATGATTCCTGGCGTATAGCACAAGATATCGCCGCCGGCGACGAGCGTGTGCAGTGTTATCGCAATGCTGAGAATCTCGGCGTCTTCCGGAATCTGGACCGCACATTCGAGTTGTCGAGCACGCCTTACTTTAAATGGTGCGCTGTTGGAGATGTGGTAGAAAAGTCATTCCTCGAAAAAGCCCTTGAGATACTGGAGCAGCGGAATGAGGTGATGCTCGTGTACTCCGCGACCGGATTCATCGGTCGCTACGCACATCAGCCGAGCGTCCACGACCTGGACGCATCGCTGGAGTCATTTGACGCTGTTGAACGCTACCGAGCCTACTTTTCATCGAGAGGCCTCAACAGCCCGTTCCATGGCCTGATTCGGTCGCGGGCACTGGCGAGAACGAGCCTGAACAGGGCATTTCGTGGATCGGATCTTTGCCTTATTGCGGCATTGTTGTTGCAGGGGCCATTCGTGAGGCTCCCGGATAAGCTGCTTTATCGACGTATAGAACCAGAGACCGCGACGGCGGTGAAGACTCGGGCGCAGCTGGACGCGTTTTTTGGATCGGATGCAGAGAAGGTCAATCGTCGGCCGATCTGGCAATTCGAGAAGCAGCTGCTGCGGGACGTGATTCGGTGTCCGACCGAGATGAACACGAGGTTGAGGCTTATGCCCTATCTGCTTCGTCGGTTTATCTGGCAGCGGCGCGAGCTGCTGGGAAGGAAGGGTAGGCGCCAGGATTCTTCAACAGGTTGATTGAAGAGGCAGATTATCGTGACCGCGTGTTAGCGGTCTTTCTGGTTCACGTAAAACGCAGGCGGCGTAGTAGCCGTATGGATGGTCGTTCCACTGCATAGGTAACGAGCGCTGCGAGCGCCAGTGCGCCGATAACGACGAGAACAATAGAAGGCAGCGGGCCGAGTCCGGCGCCCGAGAAGCGTTCGAGGGCGAGATAGCCCAGATTACGGTGCACGAGATAGAGGGCGAAAGAGATACCACCGAGGAAGAGCGTCGCGGAGTTCGCAAGCGGCTTGAGATAGCCCCAGAGACCGAGGGCGGCCAGCGCCAGGACCGATGTTGCGACGAGCAAGCCCGTCACCCCCTCCACGAGCAGGGCCGTGAGTAGGGCCAGAGCGAGCATTATTGCACTGGCGACTCTCATCCCGTTGCGTCTGATCTCATAAAGCATTATGCCGATTGCGAAAAATGCAGCTTGATCAAGAGCCAGGGTGAGTGCGAACACATCACGAGACTCGCCTTTTCCGACGGCAATTGCCCATATGCAACTCACGATAAGCCAGCAGCCACAGATCAGATGAACTCGTCGGTGCCAGCCCAGCGAAAACAACCATGCGACGTGGGCGTAGAATGTGAGCTCGACGGTCAGGCTCCAATAGACGTTATCGAAATGCTCATAGCCCAGAAACTCCTGCAGCATTGTGGCGTTCACAGCGACGCCTGTGAGCCATACGTCATTTCCGAATGCGAAGACAGTGATCAGGGTCACTCCGAATAGTGCCGCCCAATAGGTAGGATAGAGGCGAGTGAAGCGCAAATACAGGAAATGGAAGCTCGACTTGCACTTGTTCAATGTATTGAAAATGACGATGCCGGAAATGACGAAGAAGAGCTGCACCGCGTAATAGCCATATTCACCGGGAGCGATCAGCGGGATATCCGCAACATATCGGTCCCACCAATTCAGATAATGACTGAAGACCACGGCCAGAGCGGCGAAGCCGCGCAGTACGTCGATACCGGCGATACGAGCCGAACGCTCGCCGTGTTTTGGCGTTGGCAAGCTGGACCGTGACATGGCCTTGTTATTTGTAGCAGAAGTTCGATGGTCTAGACGGCACCCTGCGCCGATTATACGGCCTGCACAGGAATCGATGTGAGCATCAACCGGCAGATGGCGAAAAATGCGGTATGGACCGTCGGGCTGCGGATGTTCGATCGGGGTGTCGGGGTCATGAGCACGCTGATCCTCGTCCGGCTACTCATGCCCGAGGACTTCGGGCTCGTGGCGATGGCGACGGTGTTTTTTCACCTGCTAAGCGCAGTTAGTGATTTCAGCGTCCACGTGCCGCTGATCCAGAGGGCGGAGATCGATCGGCAAGATATGGACAGCGCGTGGACGCTTCAGTGCCTGGTCGGCTTTGGCCAGGCCGTGATCCTGGTGGCCGTGGCGCATCCCGTTTCGGTCTTCTACCAGGAGCCCCGGCTCGTCTCGGTGATGTATGTACTCGCACTGACCGCGGCTATTACCGGGATCGCCAACATCGGCGTTGTGATGTTCCAGCGTGAGATGGCCTTTGACCGTGAATTCGTGCTCAAGGCGACTCAGCGATTGGTCGGTTTGGTCGTCACGGTGGCTGCTGCATGGGTCTGGAAAAGTTACTGGGCGCTATTGGTGGGGATGCTCTCGAACAGTATGGTTGGCGCAATTCTTAGCTACGGAATGCATCCTTATCGCCCACGAGTCTCGGTTAGCAAGGCTCGGGAGCTGATCCATTTCTCCAAGTGGATGCTGCTGAATAATCTCTTCACCTTTCTCGGGACCAGGGCGCCGGACTTCTTGCTGGGCAGATTGTACGGAGCCCGGTCAGTGGGCCTGTACTCGGTGAGTTACGAAGTGGCCATGCTGCCGACCACCGAATTGGTCGCGCCGATCAATCGGGTGGCGCTGCCAGGCTATTCTCGGATGCGAGATACCGAAGGCGGACTGCAGCATGGTTTTCTCGATGTCATAGGGCTGATCGCGTTAATCGCGTTGCCTGCAGCGATGGGTATTGCGGCGACGGCGGATGTGGTCGTACCGATCCTCCTCGGAGACAAATGGCGAGATGCGATCCCGGTGATTCACTATCTTGCCATCGGGGGAGCACTCGGTGCGCTAATTACGAACTCCTGGTCGGTGATGCTCGCGCTGGGGCGGCCGGCATTATTGACAGTGCAGCAGTTCGGCCGGATGGTACTGCTATTGCCGGCCATCTATTTCGGCGCTGTATGGGCAGAGGTTGAAGGCATTGCTATCGCCTATTTGATCGTGACGGCGGTAATGCTGTCGGTGAACGTGGCTATCACTCTGGGCGTGCTTGCGCTCTCGTTCTGGGCTTATCTCCAAGTGGTCTACCGGCCCCTTGTGGGCGTGATCGTCATGTATCCCCTGGTACGAATGGTGTTCCTGCCATGGCTTTCCGATACCTGGGGGGAATGGGAGATCGTCGTCGCGCTATGTGCCGTGGGGCTCGGTGCCGCGGTGTTCGTGGTCTGTGAACTTCTCTTATGGGTTCTGGCGGGGCGACCGACGGGTGCCGAGACGCGCTTCCTGGAGCTGATGAGTCAAGCGTCAGGTAATCGTCTGCCCTGGTTGAGCGCATGGGTTCGGAAGCAGAAGGAGAGCGCATGACTCCCGATCTGCTCCGCTGCCGCAGTCCTCAGGTTTTCAGCCTGGGGCGGATGTATAGATCGGTGATTTCGGCCGTCGCAGGCATCGACAGGCAGGAGAGGACGGCGTCGGCGACGTCCTCGGGCTGCAGCAGGCGTTCGGGACGGTAGTCACGACCCTCGTCACGGTAGATTTCCTGCTGTCGGGGTGTGGCCGTTCGGCCGGGATAAATCGACAGCACGCGGAGTCCCTGCGCATTCAGTTCCGTGCGAAACGTATCAGCCAGTGCCTGAAGGGCGTGTTGGGTCACCTTGAAGTGACTGGCGTGCATTCCCTGGGAGCGCGTGACGGTGGAGTTGACGAACACGACGTCTCCTCGCGCGACAACCAGTCGCGGCAGCAGCTGGCGGGTCAGCGTGTAGGGGCCGATGACGTTTGTGTCCAGCAGGTTGCTGAAAGCCGGGGGATCGAGTTCGTCCCAGTCGCCCCGCAGGTAGGCGCCGCCGCAGTGGATCAGGATGTCGACTCCCGGCAGGACCTCCGAGATCTTGTCGGTGGCGGCTTGCAGACTACCGGGGTCACCAAGGTCCGCCTGGAGCATGTGCGGAGGGGGCGCTTGTGTACCGAACGAAGAAACTGCGCTCTGCAACCGGTCCAGGTCGCGACCGATAAGGACGAGATTCACCCCCGCAGCGTGCAGCGCACCCGCAATAGCTTGACCGATGCCTTGCGATGCCCCGGTGATGACAGCCGATTTGCCGACGAGATTCGCCATATATGTATCCAGTCAGAAGTTGATGGCAGGATTCTCCGCGGCTTCCGCGGAAAACCCAATTGTGATTCCCGGTTCAGCTATTGCACCAGAAACCGGGGAGAAGAACTGTGAAGCGGTTATCGACTGCGCCGCCAGATCCCCGTTACGATTCGGATTCCCGGCTGAATCTGGATCGCAGGACCCTGAAAGACCATGAGTAGTACCGATCGTGGCAGTCTCTGCCGCTTCTGCAAAGCGCCGCTTCATCATAGCTTCGTCGATCTCGGCGTCACGCCCCTCTGCCAGACGCATATTTCTCCCGGGCAATTGAATGCGATGGAGCCATTCTATCCGCTGCATGCGCTCGTATGCGCCGAGTGCTTTCTGGTGCAGCTCGACGAGTACGTGGCGCCCGACGATATCTTCTCGGAGTACGCCTATTTCTCGTCTTATTCTGATTCCTGGTTGCGGCATGCTGCAGACTATTGCGCGATGATTGCCGACCGACGTGGACTCGGTCCGGACAGCCTGGTTGTCGAACTGGCCAGCAATGACGGTTATCTCTTGAGGAATTTCGTTTCGGCCGGTATTCCGTGCATCGGGATTGAGCCTGCAGCGAACGTCGCGGAAGCTGCGCGTGCCAGGGGCATCACGACGATTACCGAGTTCTTTGGCGCCGAGACGGCAGAGCGTGTAAGAACCGAACACGGTGCCGCCGATCTGATCGTGGGCAACAACGTCCTCGCCCATGTGCCGGATATCAATGATTTCGTGGCGGGAATATCAGTGCTCCTTTCTCCGGATGGTGCGGTAACGATGGAGTTTCCTCACCTTCTCCGGCTGATTGCAGAGAACCAGTTCGACACGATTTACCACGAGCATTTCTCCTATCTATCGTTGCTGACCGTGACGGAGATATTCCGTCATCATGGCATGTGCATCTTCGACGTCGAGGAACTCCCGACCCACGGCGGATCGTTGCGTATCTACGCTGCGCACGAGGGCCGGGAGGAAATCAGCGACAGAGTCAGGGAGTTGCTCGAAGCTGAGCGCGACGCCGGACTCGACGGCCTGGAAGGGTATAGTGGCTTCCAGCCCCGGGTGGATGCCGTCAAGCGAGACGTCCTCGCGTTTCTCATCGAAGCGAAGCGCGCCGGTAAGACAGTGGTCGGATATGGCGCGCCGGGCAAGGGCAACACGCTACTGAATTACTGCGGCATCGGCCGTGACTTCCTCGACTATACGGTCGATCGGAATCCCTACAAACAAGGAAAGTACACGCCGGGGTCCCGGATACCCATTCTGGCACCAGAACACATTGACGAGACGCGCCCCGATTATGTCCTGATTTTGCCATGGAACCTGCGCGACGAAATCGTCACCGCAAATTCCCGTGTTTTCGATTGGGGCGGCCGCTTCGCCGTGCCTATCCCGGGGCTTGAGGTGATCGATCGGGTGTAGGGCTGGCATCCTCGGCCCCGACTCGTTCCAGCCAGATCTCGCGCCAGTAGGAGGGGATGGCTCGGGGGCAGAAGAGGCGGCACGAGCTCATTTCGGAGCGGCATACGACGCCGTCCAGGATCACGCTCGGCGTCTTTATCTCGATCATCCGGCCGGTGGTCTCGTGGATAATCCGGTCTACCCTGCGCCTGACGGTATAGGTCTTGCCGCAGTAAGGCACCATCTCCACGTCGAAGTACATGCCGCGGTTCTTGTTGGCGCGATTCAACGTTGCAAGAATCTCCTGGTGGGAGCGTATCCGGACTTTTTCGCCCGGCACTAGATCGAGCTGCCGAGCCGGTGTCTTTTCGCCCTCAGGGATGGAGCCGCTGCGGAAAGGATTTTCGTATCCGCCGATACGTCGCTGGAAGAAATCATAGACCCGCACCGAGAGACCGTAGCCCACCCCGAGGCCCATGAGTTTACGAAGCCCGTTGAAGAACCAGACGCGCAGCATGTGCCGCAGACCCGTGTTTCCGCTGGTCAAGTCCTCTGCATACTGGCGCACGTCATACCACGCGAGGGGCCGGGATGCATCGTATAGGGCGGTTGCCTGGCAGCGGTAGACGATGTCTTCGCTGCGCGCATCGTTCCTTTTCGTCCCCTTTGAGACGAGAGAACGGAGGGCGGTAAGCTCCTCTACGGAGCCGCCTGGCGTGGAACCGTCCAAAGCGGATCCGGCCGGGACAGGACGGAGCCATGCGGTCTTCCAGAAAAGCAGGCAGGATGCCTTGCAGCCGTCATGACCGTCGCCGTCACAGCGCAGGTCTTCCAGATGCACGCAATTGCCCAGCCATCGGCCACCGGTCTGGTGTACGGTATCGCAGGTCTTGTGCGCCCGCCGGGAAACGCGGAACCGTTTCCCGACGTAGGGGAGCATCTCCGGCATGAACGGCAGGTTTTCCAGGGAACCTTCCTCGTCCAGTGTCGCAAGAATCTCGCCAGCGGGCCGTACTTCGACCAGGTCGCCGGCCTTGAATTTATTGGACATAAATCAGGGTATTAGCTCGGGCACATCAAAAGCGAAGCATGGCAGGCATCGCCCATCCTGGCAATGACCGGTGTCACGGCCGGCGCTCGGCACTCAGTGCACGCCGGCAAGTGTGAGTCAGCGCATGGATCGATCCTGTTTCTGGCATTAGAGTATTGAGTTGGCGAATGGAAGGGGCGAAGGCAATGCGTGTACTGGTGACCGGTACGGATGGTTATATCGGTTCGGTGCTGGCTCCGCGGCTGATGCGGGAAGGGCATGACGTGACAGGCCTGGATACCGGCTATTACCGCAATGGCTGGCTGTTTACGGATCCCACGCAGCCCGCAGTAATGCCTCGCCTGATCTGCGCGGACATTCGGCGTGTGACGCCGGAGATGCTCGAGGGTTTCGATGCGGTCGTCCACATGGCGGAGCTCTCCAATGACCCTCTCGGTGAATCCAACCGGGAAGTGACTTTCGACATCAACCATCGGGGCTCCGTTATCCTGGCGGAAGCGGCAAAGGCGGCCGGCGTGCCCCGGTTCGTCTACACCTCGTCCTGCAGCGTCTACGGGGTGGCCGAGGAAGACGTCGTCGACGAGTCCTCACCCGTCAATCCCCAGACCGCCTATGCAGAATGCAAGGTCCGTGTCGAGCAGGACGTGGGTTCGATGGCGGATGACGGTTTCGCGCCGGTGTTTCTGCGCAATGCGACGGCCTACGGCGCTTCGCCGCGGATGCGATTCGATATCGTTCTCAACAACCTCGCCGGACTGGCGTGGACCACCGGCAAGATCGCGATGATCAGCGACGGCACGCCCTGGCGGCCCATCGTACATATTGAAGACATTGGCACTGCCATCAGTCACTGCTTGACGGCGCCGATCGAGGCGATCTCCGGTGAGATTTTCAACGTGGGGGCTAATGACGAGAATTACCGCATCCGTGAGATCGCCGAGATCGTGAAGGAAGTCTTCCCTGAGTGCGAACTCACGTTCGGGCCGAGCGGCGGGGACAATCGCAGCTATCGGGTGGCCTTCGACAAGATCGACAAGGGACTGCCGGGGTTCAGCTGTCGCTGGACGGCACGCGAGGGGGCACGTCAGCTTCGCCGGGTCTTCGAGCGTATCCGAATGCAGCCGGAGGACTTCGAGGCACCGCCTTACACCCGTCTGCGTCGTCTGAAGCAACTGATCGCCACGGGACAGATTGACGAGAATTACTACTGGGCGGTCTGATGCGTTTCGTCGAGACGGAGCTCGTGGGAGCCTGGGTCCTGGAGCCGGACAAGAAGGCGGATGAGCGCGGGTATTTCACGCGTCTGCGCTGTGCTCGCGAGTTTGCCGAACGGGGACTGCCGCGGGAGTTCGTACAAACCAATCTGTCCTACAACCGCGCGGCCGGGACTTTCCGTGGCCTGCACTACCAGTTGCCGCCATCGAGGGAGGGCAAGCTCGTGCGGTGCATCCGCGGGGCGATCGACGATATCATCGTGGACCTGCGGCCGGGGTCCCGCAGTTTTCTGCGTCACCAGTGGTTCCGGCTGGATGCGGAGGGCCTGAAGGCGCTGTTCGTTCCCGCCGGCTTCGCCCATGGTTTCCGCACCCTGGAGGATGGTTCGGAAGTGCTCTACGAGATGAGCGACTATTACGCCCCGGACCTCGCCTGCGGCATTCGCTGGGATGATCCCGCACTCGGCATTACGATGCCGGGCGAAGTGGTTTGCATCAATCCCCGGGATGCCGCTTATCCCGACCTGGATACCGCCGGTCTGGCGGTATTCGACGAACGATAGCCGTGACTGCCAACCGCAAACTCATGCCGCTGGTGGAGTCGCTCTATCCCCTCTGCCGCAGTATCACGGGCAACGGAGTGAGACAGAGCCTGGATATCCTGGGTAGCCGGGTACCACTGGAGCTGACGGAGGTACCGAGCGGCACGCAGGTTTTCGACTGGACCGTCCCCGACGAGTGGAACGTGCGCGAGGCGTGGATCGAAGATCCGCAGGGTCGGCGTATCGTGGATTTCCGGGACTCGAATCTCCACGTGCTCAATTACAGTATGCCGGTGGATGCGGAGGTGAGCCGCTCGACGCTGGACGAGCACCTGCATTCCCTGCCTGAGCACCCCGACTGGATTCCCTACCGCACGAGCTATTACGCCGAACAATGGGGCTTTTGTGTGCCGCACCGCCTGCGCGAGTCGCTGCCGGAGGGCCGGTACCGCGTGCGCATCGACGCCGAACGCGCAGCCGGAAGCCTGACCTACGCCGAGTGCCGGGTGCCCGGCGAACTGGACCGGGAGATATTGCTCTATACGCATACCTGTCATCCTTCGCTCTGTAACGACAACCTGAGCGGCATGGCGGTGGCCGCGGCTGTCGGCGCACGCCTGCTCGCCGGTGAGAAGCCGCGGCACAGCATACGGTTCGTGTTCGGGCCGGGGACCATTGGTTCGATAGCCTGGCTGAGCCGAAACAGGGAGCAGCTGGACCGCATCGCGCACGGGTTCGTGATCGGACTGCTCGGGGACGACGCCCCGTTTACCTGGAAGCGTTCGCGACGGGGCACGGCGGAAGTCGACCGGGTTGCCGAACACATCCTGGGCCGGCGATCGCCGGAGAATCGCGTCATCGGGTTCTCACCCTACGGCTACGACGAACGGCAGTTCGGCTCGCCGGGCATCGATCTGCCGGTGGGCAGACTCACGCGGTCCGTGAATGGCGGGTATCCCGAGTATCACAGCTCCGCGGACAATCTGGATCTCGTCACGGAAGAGCGGCTGGCGGAATCGGTGGAAGTTGTGACGGAAATCGTGCGTACGCTCGATGCAAACCGTTATTTTGTCAATCAGGAGCCCTATTGCGAACCGCAGCTGGGACGGCGGGGCCTTTATCGGACCACCGGCGGGAGTGGAATACCTGACCGGGAATCGGCGATGCTCTGGTTGCTGAATCAGTCGGATGGCGACAATTCCTTACTGGACATCGCCGAAAAATCGGGGATCGGCTTTGATTCCATTGCCGCGACGGCGGAAGAATTGCGCGAAGCAGGCCTGCTCGCGGAGAAGACGGGTTAAGGTGACAGTATGAAGGTCGTTTTATTCTGCGGCGGATTCGGCACGCGATTGCGCGAGCACTCCGACGTCATTCCGAAGCCCCTGGTCGACGTCGGTAACCGGCCGATACTCTGGCACCTCATGAAGTATTACGCGCATTTCGGGCACAAGGATTTCATCCTCTGCCTGGGCTACAAGGGGGAGATGATCAAGAAGTTCTTCCTCGATTACGACAGCTATTTGTATCGGGATTTCGTGATGCAGCAGGGCGGGCGTGCGCTGATGCCGTCAGAGAGCGATATCGCCGACTGGACCATCCGTTTCGTGGATACCGGACTGCACTCGAATATCGGTGAGCGATTGCTGAAGGTGCGCCACCTGCTGGAGGGGGAAGAGGCCTTTCTCGCCAATTACAGCGATCAGCTATCGGATTTTCCGCTCCCGGAACTGATCGACTTTCACCGTGAGAAAAACATGGCTGCCAGTTTCCTCAGCGCCAGACCCGCTCATTCGTTCCACCAGCTCGAAGTCGACGATGACGGGCTGGTGACCCGCTTCGGGCCGGCCTCGGAAACGGATCACTGGATAAACGGCGGCTACATGGTTCTGAATCGCGAGATATTCGACTATATCGAGGAGGGAGACGAACTGGTGGAGGCGCCGTTTGCGCGGCTCATTGCCGAGCGCCGGCTGGGCTCGATGAAGTACACCGGCTTCTGGGCCGCCATGGACACGTTCAAGGACAAGATCATGTTCGACCGGATGCACGGTCGCGGCGAGCGGCCATGGGAAGTCTGGCCGAACGGGACCTAGAGACAGCCAGGATGATCGGACTGGACTTCAGCGGCTCGCCTGATCGGGAACTCGGCATACTCTGTCTGGGGGCTCACAGCGACGACATCGAGATCGGCGCGGGCGGGACCGTCCTGGAGCTCGCGCGGCGATATCCCGGTGCGCGGATTGCATGGCACGTCTTGTCCGCGGAGGGGAGGCGAGAAGACGAGGCGCGGGAGAGCGCCGGGTTCTTCACGAAAGGTTTCGCGAGCGTCGAGGTGCACGTGCACGGTTTTGCCGACGGTACCTTCCCGTCGCAACTTCCCGGCATAAAGCAGGCCTTGCAGGAGATCAAAGAGCACTTCGACGCGGACATCGTCATCACGCATAACCGTGAAGATCTGCACCAGGACCACCGCACCGTTGGTGAGGTCACCTTGCAGACATTTCGCGATCACCTGATTCTCGAGTATGAGATTCTCAAATACGACGGCGATATCGGCAGACCCAACGCGTTCTTCCCGCTGTCCGACTCGGTCAGGAGGGAGAAGCTCGAGGCCTTGCAGAGATATTTCGGCAGTCAGCGTGCCAAGGACTGGTTCAGCGAGGAGGCGTTCTCAGCCCTGATGCGCATACGCGGTGTAGAGTGCCGCTCCCCGAGCGGATATGCGGAAGCTTTCTATTGCCGCAAGGCGCTCTTGTCCCAACTGTTTTAGCTGCAGGATTGACGCTCAAATGGCAGAGATATATTTCGATTCGCCAATGACGGACGCGGAGCGCAGGGAGGCTCTCTACGCGGGGGCTATATTCGTATACCGACCGACGGCGGTAGCGCGAGAGTTCTGCGCATTCGCGGACGGGCTGATCAGGGAGGCGTTCGGGGGTCTGGATCCGGAGACGGCCCAGTACGAGCTGCCAGTCGAGCGCTACATCGGCATTCTTCAAGAGTTGAAGCCGCACTTTATTCATCATCCGGAATCGAAGCGGCTTGTTGCCGAGATTCTCGCCGAGCGCGGCTGCAATTCGACCGATACTTACTTCGACGTGCCGCGGATGCGATCCTCTACCAGCGATGGTTACCTGACCTCCGGGATCGCCTATGCGTGGCACCCGCATCGTGATACCTGGTACTCGGCGCCGGGCTGTCAGATCAATTGGTGGACGCCGATTTATCCGATAACTCCGCGCAACGGCATGTCTTTCTATCTGGAATTTTTCGATAAGGTGGTTCCCAACGACAGTGATGGCTACGACTATGCTGTCTGGAACGCCAGGCATCGATTCGCCGCTGCGAGCCAGGTCAAGAAGGATACCCGGCCGCTACCAGGGCCGAAGAACGAGATCGACGAAGGAAAGGGGACAATCCTGGTCTGTGAAGTCGGAGGACTCATCGTATTCTCTGCGGCCCAGCTGCATGCGAGCGTTCCGAACGACTCCGGTAAGACCCGTTTCAGCATCGATTTCCGTACGGTGAATCTGGGCGATTGCCGCAAGGGGGTTGGTGCGCCGGCGCAGGATGTGGCCTGTACGGGGTCCTCGATACGGGACTTCAAGCGAGCCCGGGACCTCGAGGATATTCCCGACGAAGTTGCTCTGGCCCTGGAAGGTGGCGCCTAGAGCGGAAGCATGCCCCCATGCGGCCCCGATGGTCCCGCGCCGATCTACAGGAGAATTTCGCTGCAGGCGGGGTGCGACAGGAAACGCTCCGGGCTGGCGGTTTTTCCGTAGGCGCCTGACTGCAGGATCCCCACGAGCGACCCGGCCTCCAGTTTATCGATCGACACTTTGTCGCCGAGCAGGTCCAGCGGCGTGCAGAGAGGGCCTACGACAGTGACCGGTTCCATGGCGTCACACCGCTCGATCGCGACGACAGGGTAATTCTTCCGAATGATCTGACCGAAATTGCCGGAAGCGGCCAGATGATGGTGGAGGCCGCCGTCGGTGATGGCGTAGCGGGTGCCCCGTGATTCCTTGATGTCGATGACCCGGCAGACGTAGATGCCCGCCTCGCCGACCAGGTACCGGCCCAGTTCCATGAGAATCTCGGGGTCTCCAAGCGCCTTCCTGAGCCGGGAGACCGCCTCGTCGGCAGGCGTGGAGATTGCCGCCAGATCGAGCGGCTGCTCCTTCGGGAAATACGGGATGCCGAGGCCTCCCCCCAGGTTCACGAAGGAGATTTCCAGGTCCGTCGAGTCGGCGAGCTGTAACACTAGGTCGACCGTGCTGGTCATCGACTCGATGATGGCCTCCGCCCGCAGGTTCTGGGAGCCCGAGTAGATGTGGAACCCGCGGAAATGCAGGCCGAGTGACTTGAGTTCCGCGAGCATGGCGGGCACTCGCTCGGCGTCGACACCGAACGGCGACGGCCGCCCGCCCATCTTCATGCCCGAGGTCTTCAATTCGAACGGCGAATTCACCCGGATGGCGACGTGCGGGCGGCTGCCGTGCTTGCCGGCCAGGGCCGCGATGCGGCGCATCTCGCCCTCGGATTCCATGTTGATGGTAATGCCCGCACGGATGGCTGCCTCGAGTTCGAAGTCCTGCTTGCCGGGGCCGGCGAAGCTGACATCGGCGGGGTTCACACCAGTGGCCAGTGCCACCTCGAGTTCACCGGCCGAAGCCACATCGAGGCCGTCGACGAGCCCGACCATGTGCCGGACGACCTCCGGCATCGGATTGGCCTTCATCGCGTAGTGGAGGTGCAGCCCCTCGGGCAGGGCTTCCCTGAGCTCGGCGACCCGCGCGGACATGCGCGCGCAGTCGTAAGCATAGAACGGCGTGCCGGTCTCGTCCGCGATATCGGTCAGCTTGCGGCCACCCCACAGGAGGATGTCATCCTCGTACCGGAGGCTGGCTAAAGCCGGGTGTTCTTGCGTATCGGTCATCGGTCAATCGGTTTCCTGAAACAGATCCTCGAGCTCGGTCGCGAGCCGCTTTCGATCGATCTTGCCATTGGGGTTGCGCGGCAGAGCTTCGCGGAAGACGATCTCCGCCGGCACCATGTAGTTTGGCAGGGACTGGCGGCAGGCCGCCAGTATCGCCTCTTTCGTCTCGTCCCCGGCGGCTTCCGAGTGGCAGGCGATGACGACCGCCTGTCCCAGATCGAAGTGGGGTATGCCCAGTGCCGCGCACTCGTTCACGCGTCCCGTGCCATAGATCACTTCCTCCACTTCCGTCGGGCTGATGCGGTAGCCGGAGGACTTGATCATGTCGTCCTTCCTGCCGACGAAGTAGAGGAATCCGTCCTCGTCCTTCACGACCGTGTCGCCGGACCAGACGGCGATTTCCCTGAAGGGCAGACCGGCCGGCTGATTGGGCGCGGGGCGGAAGCGGGCTGCGGTGCGCTCCGGGTCGTTCCAGTAGCCCAGGGAGACCAGGGCGCCGCGATGCACGAGTTCCCCGGGTTCGCCGGGTGCGCAGGGCGAACCGTCCTCGCGCACGACCATGATCTCGGCGTTGGGAATGGCCTTGCCCATCGAGGTGGGCCGTGCGTCCAGTTCTTCAGGCGGCAGATAAGTGGATCTGAAAGCCTCGGTGAGACCGTACATGAGGTAGACGCGGGTGCCCGGCAGCCGCTGCCGCAATTCTCCGAGCGTGGCCGTGGGCATGGCGCCGCCGGTGTTGGTGATGTAGCGCAGGCTCTGTACGGCCTCTTCCGGCCAGTCGAGTCGCGCGAGCTGGGTCCAGAGAGGCGGCACCCCCGCCAGGCCGGTCGCGCGGTGGCGGGCGGCGGCCTTCAGGACGTCGCGCGGCAGCAGGTAGTCCATGAGAACCACCGAGGCGCCCACCGAGAAGGCCGTGGTCATCTGGCTGAAGCCGGCATCGAAGGAGAAGGGTAGTACGGCGAGGATGACGTCGTCCGCCGTGTTCTCGAGGTATTCCGCCACGCTGAGCGCGCCCGCCACCATATTCCGGTGGGACAGCACCACGCCCTTGGGTTTGCCCGTGCTGCCGGAGGTATAGAGGATCGCTGCCATGTCGGTGTCGATGCGGCGCACAGGGGTGCCGGGTTCGGCGGCCGTCAGATGTTCCCATGCCAGGGTCTGGACGTGCGGCGGCGCTTTCAAGCCATCTGCACTGGCGTCCAGGACGACGAGATGCCGCAGGTCGGTGCACTCGCCGAGTACTTCTGTAACGCTGCGGGCCTGGGCCTCGGTCGTCACGAGCGCCGCGACGTTGCAGTCGCGCAGGATATGAGCTACCTGGGCGGGTTTGAGCGACGGGTTGATGGGAACGAACACACCGCCAGCGTGCAGGGTACCGAAGTAAGCCTGTACGGCTTCCAGGCGTTTGTTGAGGTACACGCCGACGCGCTCGCCGGGGCGGATGCCCAGGGCGCACAGACCAGCGGCCGTGCGCGTAACGCCGCTGGCCAGCTGGCGGTAACTGAGTTCATCGCGGCCCCGAACGAGGGCAGGCGCGTCTGGCGTCCGCTCGGCAGCGGAGAAGATAAGGTCGTGCAGAAGCATGGTGACTGATTGCCCTGGAGCAGGCCCATGGAACGATGCGAAAAGATTAGCAGAACGATCCGTATTGTACGTGACGCCCTCCGCAGAATCCGCTGTGCACCACGTCCTGCGGCTGCGGGCGTGAACCGCGCACTTGATCCGGAGTGCGGCTCAGCCGAGACTGACTCGCGCAAGGGATGGTTGGCATTTGAGCATGGCAGAAAAACTCGATTGCGTCGTCATTGGGGCAGGGGTCATCGGGTTGGGCGTTGCGCGGGCGCTGGCGATGCGCGGCCGCCAGGTCCTGGTGCTGGAGGCAGAGGAGGAGATCGCCGCGCACACCAGCAGCCGTAACTCCGAGGTGATCCACGCGGGTATCTATTATCCCCGCGGCTCGCTGAAGGCTGCCGCCTGCGTTGCCGGCAAACATGCCCTCTACGCCTATTGCGAGGAGCGGGGTATCCCCCACCACCGCCTCGGCAAGCTGATTGTTGCGACCGCCGATGACGAACTGGCGCTATTGGAGCGCTACCTGGCCAGTGCCCGGGGCAACGGTGTCCATGACCTGGAGATGCTGAGCGCGCAGGAAGTCCGGGCGCTGGAGCCCGCGGTGCGGGCGGTCGGGGGCCTGCTGTCGCCCTCCACGGGTATCGTGGACTCCCATGCCCTCATGCTTGCGTTGCGAGCCGATCTGGAGGCCTGCGACGGCCTGGTGGTGTGCCGCAGCCGCGTGACCCGCGTGGATCGTGGCGCCGCCGGCTTTACCGTGTACCTGGATGATGACGCCGGGTTCTCCGTCGAGTGCGAGAGTCTGGTCAATGCTGCGGGGCTCTGGGCGACCCGGGTCGCCGCCACCATCGGCGGCTTCCCGCGCGAGGCAATCCCGCGCCTGTACCTGGCCAAGGGTCACTACTTCACGCTGCAGGGGCGCTCGCCTTTCAGCCGGCTGGTCTATCCGGTGGCCGCGGGCGGCGGCCTCGGTATTCACGTGACGCTGGATCTGGGGGGGCAGGCGAAGTTCGGCCCCGATGTGGCCTGGATAGAGAGCGTCGATTACAGCTTCGACGAGAGCCGGCGAACCGCCTTTGCCGCCGCCATCCGGCGCTATTTCCCGGATCTGCGGGATGAGGCGCTGGCGCCCGGCTACACCGGCATCCGCCCGAAGCTGAGCGGGCCCGGAGAGGCCGCAGCAGATTTCCTGATCCAGGGACCGGGCGACCACGGGATCCCGGGTCTGGTGAACCTCTTCGGCATCGAATCGCCGGGGCTGACGGCGGTGTTCCCGCTGGCGGAGCGGGCGGCCGCTGCGCTCCTGGGCCCCGCCGTCAGTTGACGGACTTGACCGCTTCGCCGGAGAAGTCGCTCTCGATACCCGTTGAATTGAACGCCGTTGCCGAGAAGTAGTAGGTGTTCGGGCTCAGGTTGTCCACCACGTAGGTGGTCAGTCCCGGATTATCGATTGTGACCGAATTGCCGTAGTTTCCGGAACTCGTGCCGTAGTAGATCTTGTAGCCGGCGAGGTCGGTCAGCGCCGAACCGTCGGTGTTCTCTGCGGGCGGCGTCCAGGACAGCGTCACCGAGCCGGTGGCCACCTGGCTCACCGTCACCGAGA
Organism: Lentisalinibacter orientalis; assembly: GCF_040706535.1. Taxonomy (NCBI): domain Bacteria; kingdom Pseudomonadati; phylum Pseudomonadota; class Gammaproteobacteria; order Woeseiales; family Woeseiaceae; genus Lentisalinibacter; species Lentisalinibacter orientalis. The sequence goes on along the minus strand of NZ_JAPDRJ010000007.1, from coordinate 41,747 downwards.
AGCTGAGCGAATCGGTGTCAGAGCCGTCGCTCGCGGTGATGCGGATGTTGCCGTAGGTGCCTTCGTCGCCAGACCGGGGTGTCCCGCTCAGGGCTCCGCTGGAGGTATTGAAATCAGCCCAGGACGGTTTGTTCTGGACCGTAAAGGTGATGGTGTCGCCGTCCGGGTCCGAGGCATTCGGCTGGAAAGAATAGGTCTCGTCCACCTTGACGGAGGAGGGCGGGTTGCCGCTGATCGTCGGCGGGTTGTTGGCCGAAGAGCCACCGCTTGGCGGGGGCGTCTGACCCGATCCGTCTGCGGGTGCGTCGGAGCCGCCGGACGAGCAGGCGGCCAGCCACATTGCCGCTGCGACGATGGCAGCGGTTCGCGAAATTGTCCCTTTCGCCTGAGTGCGTCTGTGCACGGTCTCGATCTCCACCTGAGTTCAGATCCAAAGCCGGTCCTGGCTGAGCTGAAGGGAGTCGGTGGAAACCGAGTCGGCCGGCGGGTATGCCCGGCCCGAGCAATTCGGTAACCCCGCTATCCTAGGCGTTCGCCCTTAGACCGGAAGCTTTGCGTCCCCGCCTTTCGGCGGGTTTGCCCTTTTCGGGTTCCCAGTCTCCCTGACATAACCCGATTCGGCAATCGGCATGCGACATAAGCGGGACCCCAGTTGCCGGAGTGTGACGAGGGTCACAGCTGACTTCTCGAACCCGGTCCGTTGCGCAAAGGGGGCACCTGTCCCAGCCGGGTGCGATTAAACCCCAGTCAACTTCTTGGCACAAGGGATGGGGTAAAAATTTTCTTATATAAATCAGCGCCTTGGTGTCGCTGATTGGCGACACCACAGCTAGAATCTACATTAAGTCACAATCGCAAGAATGGGCCGATGCTCGTCAAAGAGGAGGTTAGTGCCCGGTGGTGAATTGACTCACCAGAACCACTCTGACGAACAGCCTGGGGATGTTGCGCGGAGGGGCGTCATCGCGGTCCTGCGAGCCGGCGCGGGCGTTCTGCGCAGGCACGGCTTGCAACGGTGCCGATCCGGGCATAGTTTCGATGCACTGACACGGTAGTCGAGGGTGACGTGATGATGGATATCGGCGGAGTGCGGCATACATGGCTCGTCATCGGCTGCCTGCTGGTGGCGGCCTGCGGCGGAAGTTCCGGCTCGGATTCGGGCGCGCCGGACCCCGACCCGGATCCCGGCCTGCCCTCGGCGAGCATCGACGGCCCGACGGTACAGGAAGGGGATGCCGGCACGGTCGACGCCACCTTCACGATCACACTCTCGGAGAGCGCGCCCGGCGCCGCCTCCGTTCGTTATGAGACCGCGGGCGGCACTGCCACCGCCGGAGAGGATTACACCGCCGTGTCCGGCACGCTCGACATCGGCGCCGGGGCGACCAGCGCCACGGTGACCGTGCCGGTGCTCGGCGATAGCCTGGACGAGCCGGACGAGACGTTTACGCTGCAGTTGAGCGATGCGACCGGTGTGAGCCTGGCCAGCGCCACCGCCCAGGCGACCATCCTGGACGACGACGATCCGCCGGCGCTCGGCATCGCGGATGCTTCACTGGCCGAGGGTGACGCCGGCTCTGCGCCGATGGTTTTCACTGTCTCGCTGGACGCCGAATCCGGGCGCACCGTGACGGTGGACTATGCAACGGCGGACGGCTCCGCCGTTGCCGGTGAGGATTACACGGCCAGCTCCGGCTCGTTGAACTTCAGCCCGGGCACCACGGAACTCACGATCGAGGTGCCCGTGCTCGGCGACACCGCCGACGAGGGCGACGAGACCTTCACGGTGACGCTATCGAACCCGGGGAACGCGACGCTGGCGGACGCCGAGGCTACCGGTACGATCCAGGACGATGACGACGGCAGCGGCGGACCGGTCTCCGGCCTCAACCAGCGCCCCTCGAACACCACCTGCCTCGCCGGCGATGCACCCACCGAGGTCACCGGCATCGACACTGCCGTGGCGTTCCCCGATCTGCCGTCCGTGAGTCAGCCGATCGCACTCCGGCAGGTGCCGGGAGATGCCAGCCACTGGTACCTGGCGGAGAAGGGCGGGCGCATCGTGCGGTTCGAAAACCGGGCGGATGTGGATGCTTATACGACATTCGTGGACATCAGTGCGCGGGTGAATGCCGGACCCAGCGAGGCGGGCCTGCTAGGAATCGACTTCCACCCGGACTTCGCGACCAATGGCGAGGTGTACCTCTCGTACACGACCGGCAGCCTCACCTCCCGCATCTCCCGCTTCACCAGTCCGGATGGCGGCGTAACGCTGGACCCGGCCAGCGAGGAGATCCTGCTGACTCTCGATCAGCCCTACAGCAACCACAACGGCGGCAATATCCTCTTTGGACCTGACGGGTATCTTTACATCGGCTTCGGCGACGGCGGCAGCGCCGGTGACCCCCAGGACCTGGCACAGAACACCACCACCCTGCATGGCGCCATGCTGCGTATCGACGTGGACAACGGCAGTCCCTACGGCATTCCGTCCAACAATCCCTTTGCACCGAATGCCCTGTGTGCCGACGGCGATGGACTGGCCGACTGCCCCGAGATCTACGCCTGGGGGCTCAGGAATCCCTGGCGCTGGAGCTTCGACTCGGCCAACGGGGAGCTGTGGGTGGGCGACGTCGGCCAGAACTCGTGGGAGGAGGTGGACATCGTCGAGCTGGGCGGCAACTACGGCTGGCGCTGCCGGGAAGGGGCGCATGACTTCGACACTTCCGGTAACTGCCCGGCGGGGCTGATCGATCCCGTGATCGAGTATAGCCACACTGTCGGGAATTCGATCACGGGCGGCTACGTGTACCGGGGCTCGGCAATCCCCGAGCTGGCGGGCCGCTACGTTTTTGCCGACCTCAACGGGAAGATCTTCGCGTCGGTCGATGATGGCGCCGGCGGCTTGGATTTCGAGACGCTGCTCAATACCGGCAACACCATCGTGTCGTTCGCGCAAGACCAGGACGGCGAGCTGCTGTATCTGTACTTCGGTGCGGAAAGCGTGCGCCGGATCGTGCAGGCCGGGGGCAGCTCCAGCGGTTCCGTGGCAGACGCCCTCTCCGAGACGGGGTGTGTCGATCCCGCCGATCCAACACAACCGGCCGCGGGCCTCATTCCGTATGAGCCCATCGCCCCGTTCTGGTCCGACGGGGCGGCCAAGGAGCGCTGGTACGCGCTCCCGGATGGCGCCACCGTGGACGTGGACGGCGAGGACGACTGGGTGTTCCCCTCCGGCACGGTGCTGGTCAAGAATTTCCGCCTGGGTGGGGATCTCATCGAGACCCGCCTCTTCATGCGCCACAACGACGGCGACTGGGCGGGCTACACGTACGAGTGGAATGACGCCCAGACCGAGGCCACCCGCGTGGTCGGTGGCAAGACCAAGGATATTGGCGGGCAGGAATGGATCTATCCGAGCGGTCCGCAGTGTCTGGAGTGCCACACCGAGGTGGCCGGCTTCTCGCTGGGCCTGGAGCATGCGCAGCTCAACAGTGAGCTGCAGTATCCCTCCACGGGTATTACGGCCAACCAGCTGGTGACGGCGGACGAGATCGACGTGCTGACGGCACCGCTGGCCGATACGCCGGTCAACCTGCCGCGGCTGGCTGACCCGGCCGATACCTCGGCGTCGCTGGAGGAGCGGGCGAGGGCGTATCTGCATACGAACTGCGCCAATTGTCATCAGCCGAACAACGGCATACCGTCCAACATCGATCTGAGGTACTCGATTGCCCTGGCGGACACCAATACCTGCGACGAGGTGCCACAGCAGGGTGACCTCGGCATAACCGACGCACGGATCATCGCGCCGGGGGATGCGGCGCGCTCGCTCTTGGTCGTGCGGCCGAATCGGCGGGATGTGCACGGGATGCCGCCGTTGGGGAGTAATCTGGTGGATAGCACCGGCGTCCAGCTGATATCCGAATGGATTAACTCGCTGGCCGGGTGTCCCTGAGCGTTACAAGCCTGTGCAGGGAGCGATCTCGCCACCAGTTGGTACCAGGCTGTCGAAGATTTTTACAGGCAGCGTATGTGAGACAATACGTCTCAGAGGTAAAATCTTTTTAGATCAGTAAGTTGTGATCTTGGCATGGCATTTGCTTTATTCCGCATGAGAGTCAGCAGGGCACGGATCGATGGTCAAAGCCGCTGGCAGGGAAAACAGAGAATATAAACATAATGTTAGGAATTGGAACCATGGGCAAGACATTCAGAAACCTGGCGGCCTTGGCTGCCTTCGCGTTTGCCGGTACGGCTTTCGCGGACCCGATCTCAATAAGCGCCGGATGCCCGGGCGATACGGATTGCGATGCGACCGTAGATGACACCTACAGCTTCTTGTGGACCGTGGCCGGTGGTACGGGTAACGAGACGGATGGATTTACAACGTTCGACGTCACGCTCGAAAACACCTCGCCGGACACCACGCCGGAGGCGCTCATAGACGCGTTTGCCTTTAATCTGGCGGAGGACTTCCTCGAGACGGAACTTACGTTCAGTGACGTTACGCCTGACTCATGGGAGGTCACGTACGCGACGGGCGGAATCAAGTTCGATTATGTAGGCGACACTCAGGGCACGCCTGCTAATCGTTTGGGCTCTGGTGACATATTGTCGTTCACCATGAATTTCACCAGCGCACAGACGTACGACCTGTTCCTGAACGCAGGAGCATCGTCCGGTTCCGGTTTTGGCGGCGGTGAAGACTCCGGACAAGTCTGCGTGAGTTTCCAGCAGCTTGGTGGCGGTGGTGGACAGAGTGACCTGGTTTGCGGTGAGTACGGAGACACCCCGACGAAGGTGTCGGAGCCCGCAACGCTCGGTCTGCTCGGACTTGGCCTCCTCGGCGTTGGATTCGTCCGTCGCCGTCGGCTTGCCGCCTGACGTCTGACAGCCCTTTTCCGGCCTGCCTCAAGCCCCGGTCTTTGACCGGGGCTTTTTCTTGTCCGTAGGAGGGCCTTCAGGCCCGATTCTCCATTCAATCGGGCCTGAAGGCCCTCCTACATGTCGTGCAGGCGTGTAAAATCTCCGCCCCATGAACGTACGCACCCGCTTCGCCCCCAGCCCTACCGGCACCCTGCACATCGGCAGCGTCCGCACGGCCCTCTTCAGCTGGCTCTATGCCCGCCACCACGCCGGCCAGTTCGTCCTGCGCATCGAGGACACGGACAAGGAGCGCTCCACGCCCGAGAACGTGGACGCCATCCTCGATGGGATGGCCTGGCTCGGCCTGGACGCCGACGAGGGGCCTTACTTCCAGAGCCAGCGCATGGAGCGCTACGAGGCCGTCATCGAGCGCTTCCTCGAAGAAGGCCACGCTTACCGTTGCTACTGCACGAAGGAGGAACTGGAGGAGCTCAGGGCGGAGCAGATGCGCAACGGCGTCAAGACCCGGTACGACGGCCGCTGCCGGTCGCGCACCGAGCCGCGGGAGGGTGTAAACCCGGTCGTCCGGTTCAGGAATCCGCAGGACGGCGTCGTCGTGGTCGACGACAAGGTCCGCGGCCGGGTCGTCTTCCAGAATGCCGAACTGGACGACCTCATCATCGCCCGCTCCGACGGCAGCCCCACCTACAACTTCACCGTGATCGTGGACGATCACGATATGGAGATCACCCACGTCATCCGCGGGGACGACCACCTGAACAACACGCCTCGGCAGATGAACATGCTGCGGGCTATGGGCGTGGAGCCGCCGGTCTATGCCCACTTGCCGATGATTCTCGGTGAGGACGGAGCGAAGCTCTCCAAGCGCCACGGGGCGGTGGATGTGCGCGAGTACCGGGCGGAGGGCTACCTGCCCGAGGCGTTGCTGAATTATCTCGTGCGCCTGGGCTGGTCCCACGGCGACCAGGAGGTGTTCACGATCGACGAGATGATCGAACTCTTCGACATCGCCGACGTGAACCACTCGGCCTCCGCCTTCAACCCGGAGAAGCTCCGCTGGCTCGACCAGCAGCACATCATCGCCATGCGGTCGGAGGAGCTGGGGCATCGGCTGCTGCCGTATCTCCGCCAGGCGGGGCTGGACGTCGAAAATGGTCCGGATCCGGTGGAGGTCGCCCGGGCCTACCGTGAGCGGGCGGACACGTTGCTGCACATGGCGGCGAGCGCCCGCTATTGCTACGAGGACTTCGACGAAATCGAGCCGACATCGGCCAAAAAGCACCTGCGGCCGGTCGTGCTCGAGCCGATGAAAGAGGCCCGCAACCGCCTGGCGGAGCTGCTGGACTGGACCGCGGACGCCATCAACCGGGTCATCAACGAGAGCGCCGAGGCCTATGGCATCAACATGGGCAAGCTGGGGCAGCCTATCAGGGTGGCCGTGACCGGCGGACCGGTGTCACCGCCCATCGACGTGACCGCGGCGCTCATAGGCCAGGAGCGGACGCTGGCGCGGCTGGATCATGCCATCAATCTCATTGAGGCCCGGGCGGCGGCGCAGGGGTAGCCATCCCGACCGATGGAGCCTGATTTTGCAGCGTTTTTTCAGGCTAAGGTGTTGATTCGGCGGCTTTCCTTGACACCCTGTGAGGGGTGCCTTAAAGTTCCGCGCTTCGTGGGGCCATAGCTCAGCTGGGAGAGCGCTTGCATGGCATGCAAGAGGTCGGCGGTTCGATCCCGCCTGGCTCCACCAAAGTCACTTCCGAGTGTCCCCATCGTCTAGAGGCCTAGGACACCGCCCTTTCACGGCGGCAACCGGGGTTCGAATCCCCGTGGGGACGCCATTGATTCTAAAGGGATTTTTCCAAATCCCCGGACCGCAAGAAGACCTCATGTCTCCGCATTGTTCCGAACCGTGGTGATCTAATTAGCCGTAAGGACCCAGCGATGTCCGAACCGCCGGTCCCATATCGACAGTATTACCACCCGAAAGAACAGGTGGATCAGGACAGTGTCCGCGCCCGGCGACGAATTACGGCGTACTTGGCTGGCCTGGAAAGCAGCACCTCAGCCAGCCTTGCGCGGGCCTGCGAGCTCAATCTTGGGGAGCGGCCAGGTTCGATTGGCATGGGTGCGATTGACTGACGCCAGTTTGTGCTTTCTCTGGATGTTTCAGACCTCCTGAGTATACCGACCTACCTGGTCCGGATTATGACGGAAGGCGGTACTAATCCTTCCCAATACGCAGATGCCCAAAGGCTGGTTGCATCCCTGAACCGCATTTTTCGCGATGAAGGGCTGGCCTATTCAGTTGACGAATTTGGTCAGGTCCGAAACATTGTTGATCGAGAGTTTGCAGCCGCAACGGAGTCAACCGCTAAAGCGTTGGATCGTCCCGCGTATGAAACGGCGCGTCAGCATTTTGAGATTGCCCTAAGCGAGTTTGCTGCCATCGAAGGTGACGCCCGCAAGACGGTACGAGAATCGTTCGAGGCTGTGGAGTGCCTCTTCAAGCAAGTCTTTTCAGTCGACCGATTGAATGCTGAAAAGATTCGGAACGCAAAGCCAATGGTAATTGGACTTGGGAAGGACGACTCTCAGCGAGACTTCCTCGAAAATATCCTCGATGCGTTCAGGTCTTGGGTCGATGCGGCGCACAACTACAGGCATTCAAACCCGGAATCGGTTAGAGCGCCGGATCGCGGTGACGTTGTGATTGTAGTCAGCCAAGCTGTTGCATACCTGCGTTGGCTTGTAGACGTGGGTGATCGAATGGCGGAGGCAGAGTGACCGGTTGCCACTTGCTGACTTCGACTCGCGAATTGCAATTTGGCTCCACTTTAGTTTCCTCCGTGATAGAACTTGATAGACACATCACAAGCACGGAGGAAGACACGATGGCGACCACGGACCAATGCATCGACGCGATCCGGAATCTGCCGACGCGGGGCCGGATCGCCCTCGGCGAGATCGTTCGCATCATGCGAGGCCACCCCGACGAAGCAGAGCGCATCGAGCAGGAAATGTGAGCGCGTCACAAGCCGATGGAGATTCTCGAAGGGGCCATACCCGCGGCTCGGCTGAGATCGCATCCTGTCGGCGCACACGCTCGCCGTAGTCAGTGCACCGACTCAGCGAACAGCCGCCAGAGAATCGCCGCCCGGATCATCGCGTCTCCGTCGATCTGGCCGGCGTCCAGTGCCCGCAGGATGATGTCGTTCATGCTGGCAATTTGCGCTCCAGGTGGACGGTCAGCGGTTCGGTAAACTGGAGAAAGGCGGCAGAAATTCGGGGTGAGGTGCGGAATGGCGTTAAAAGGGGTTTATTGAATTCTCCTAAGTCTAGGCCACAAACGCACCGTTTCAGTTTTGGTCCATGTGTTGCGAGCGGCGGTGGTGCGCGCGGTACGGCGGACCAGTGCCAGCCGACCATTCACTCTCCCGGCGAAACATCGAGGGTGTGGCGGATTCATGCACTCTGACCTACTGCAGACTGCGTCGGCGCAAGCGCGATCAGAGTTGGCTGGTGCGTGGCGTCCGCCAAGAGAAAGTCCGGGGCACTGTTGACGCCTTGCTAGACATGTGCGTAAACGCTTGGGGGCGGGGGATATCGACGAGCCCGTTACCGGTCGGCAGTAGCAACTTTGCCAGCGGCGGCGGGACTCGAAACCGAGCAGCGATTTAGGCGCAACGCTGACGACGCAATTGTGACAGGCGTTAGATTAGAATAACGCAAGACAAAAATGGCTGGAAACGCACTCAAACCGACCGAGCAGATGATTTAGAGATGGAGCTCATTGTCTTCGACCTCGACGGCACCCTACTTAATCGGGCGTCCATAATCTCAGACTTCACCAGTGAGACACTGAAGCTCCTGGCCGATCGGGACATCGCGTATACGGTCGCGACGGGGCGTACGTTACACGGCGCCCGGGCGGTGCTCCACGGACACAGTTTCAGGCTGCCGCAGATCTACAAGAATGGGGTGGTGATCTGGCATCCCGACACCCGGCGGCTCTTGAGCGTTGCCACGCTGACGCCTGCCGATCTGGAGCACGTCACGAGCGCCAGCAGAGAACAGGGCTTGACCCCATTCGTATTCGCACTGGGAGAGGGGGACGAGAGCGCCGTGTACCATCCGCCAGCACGGACGCGGGCCGAACGCGAAGTCGTCGCGCAGGTGCGAGTGGAACCGCAGCTGACCGTGCGCGGACTGGACGAGCTGCCGTCGGACGCAATCGTGACACACGTGAATGCTATTGGCGACGCGAACGCCGTCGCCGCTGTGATCGCGAGTATTGAGGATGAGCGACACCTTGTGGGTTACTCCGGAGTCGCTCTAGAAGGCGAGCAGTGGTCCTGGCTGGATATTCATCACAGCCATGCCAGCAAGGGGGGCGCGGTGCAGACGCTGAAAGACCTCCTAGGGCTTGAGCGGGTGATTTGTTTCGGTGATAGCGACAACGACCTCAGTATGTTCGAGGCGGCTGACGAGTGTTATGCACCGGCGAACGCCAACGAACGGATCAAGTCGGTCGCCACGACCGTGATCGGCCATCACGATGACGAGGGCATCGCTCGTTTTTTGCGCGAGCGCTTCTCGCTCAACTAGATTGACCTGACAGCTGCCTGAGCGAGTTGAATCGTTTCAGGATAGTGACACGCCGGTCTCGGGAATCCTGGCCCGTAATGATCATGCACTGCATGCCGGCGGGAGGCAGGGGAGGTCGGAAAGTTGATCTCGATGACGCGTTACGCCGAGTTGGGCGTCTTTCCCGTATACAGGGTGCTTTGTTGCTCCCTCCGCATACATTATGTGTTCGAAGAGCCGCATTTCGCGGCGCTATTGCACTGTTGTTGAGGAGCAGTGATGAGAGTAGATGTTCTGGATCAGCTGGCCGAGGAGCTCTTCGCTGCCGTCACAGAAAGGACAGTTGTTTCCCCCATTAGCCAGCGGTATCCAGAGTGCACAGTGGAGGACGCATACCGCATTTCTCGCACGCTGCTGGACAAGCGCCTTGCGACTGGCGATGAACTCGTTGGCAAAAAGATTGGGGTGACGTCGAAAGGGGTTCAGAAGCAGCTCAACGTCTTTCAACCGGACTTCGGATTCCTGACAAAGAAGATGCAGGTGCCTAGCGGTGCCGAGCTTTCGCATGGACAACGCTTTATCCAACCGCGCGCGGAAGGAGAGATTGCGGTGCGGCTGTCGACCACGCTTCGAGGTCCAGGTGTGACCGACGAAGAGGTCAGAGAGTCTATCGGCTACGTATTCCCTTGCATCGAGTTAGTTGATTCGCGAATCCGTGACTGGCAAATAACGATCATAGACACGGTAGCGGACAACGCGTCATGCGGTGCTTTTGTTCTGGGCGACGCGATCCCTGTGGCCGACGATACGGACTTCGCATCAATGACCGCAATCTTTGAAAAGAATGGCGCACGTATTGCTGCAGGATCCGGGCGGGACGTCATCGGCACACCGATTGGGTCGCTTGCATGGCTGGCCAATACCTTGGGCAGCTATGGTATCGCGCTTGAGCAAGACGACATTGTGCTGACGGGTGCATTGGTTCCCCTCGAGCCGGTGGATGTTGGAGATGAGTTTCACTGGATCGTCGAAGGCCTCGGAGATTGCAGAGTGTCCTTTGGATCGTGAATATCACTGCCGGAGAAAGGTGAGCGGGATGATAGAAGGCAAGCGGCGAGGGGGTGCCGTGGAAGTAGCGATCCTTGGTTCGGGCAATATTGGTACGGACCTACTTCTCAAGCTCCTTCGGTATTCGAAATTGCTTCGACCCACTGTTATGGCGGGTATAGATCCTACGTCCGATGGTCTCGCAAGAGCGGCTAACCATGGGGTGAAAGTTACGGCTGGAGGGATCGACGGCCTGCAGAGCATGGAAGAGTTCAAGAGTGTCGAACTAGTATTCGATGCGACGTCGGCGTCTGCCCATCCTCGACACGCTGAGCTACTCCAAGCAGCCGGTAAGCAGGTTATAGACCTTACGCCAGCGGCACTAGGTCCGTTTGTCGTCCCGGTGGTGAACCTAGGCGAGCATGCAGATGCTCCGAATGTCAATCTTGTGAGTTGCGGCGGACAGGCGACGATCCCGATCGTTAGTGCTATTGCGTCCGTGTCAGAGGTCTATTACGCGGAGATCGTTGCTTCGATCTCATCCAGATCGGCGGGGCCGGGTACTCGGGCAAACATCGATGAGTTCACTGCCACAACAGCGAGAGGGCTGGAAATTGTTGGAAAAGCCCAAAAGGCCAAAGCGATTATCATCCTCAATCCGGCAGAACCACCATTGACGATGCGTGACACGGTGCTAACGATAAGCGCAGGAAAGAACCACCGAGCCATTGAGGCCGCGATCAAGGAAAAGGTGGAACAAGTTCAGACTTATGTGCCGGGTTTCAGGCTGAAGCAGGAAATCCAGTTTGATCATTTTGATGACGAGCATCCTATTGAGATACCGGGTTACGGTACGTATTCAGGGACAAAGACATCAGTGTTTCTTGAAATAGAAGGCAGAGGAGACTATCTGCCTACCTACTCGGGCAATCTCGATATAATGACTGCATCTGCCATGGCGACAGCGGAAAGAATTGCCAGGTCGCGATTCTTGCGCGCGCAGCAGCATTAAGTAAGAGGAGAAAAGAGATGGAAGGCGAGATTGCGGGGCAAAAGCTTTATATACAGGACGTAACCCTCCGAGATGGCATGCATGCTATTCGGCACAGCTACACGATAAAACAGGTTCGAGCGATCACTCGTGCACTGGATCGCGCCCGGGTTGACGCGATTGAGGTAGCGCATGGGGATGGCTTGTCGGGTAGCAGTTTCAACTACGGGTTTGGTGCGGCAACAGACTGGGAGTGGATTGAGGCGGCAGCGGAAGAAATCGAGCACTCTCGGCTTGCGACGTTGATCTTGCCAGGTATCGGTACTATTGATGACCTTCGCCAGGCGTATCGGCTGGGAGTCCGCTCCGTGCGAATTGCGACTCATTGTACGGAAGCGGATATTGCGCGGCAGCATATCGAGACGGCTCGCGAATTGGGCATGGATACTGTGGGATTTTTGATGATGGCTCACATGAGCGAGCCAGCGGAATTGGCTGAGCAGGCCTCTCTGATGGAGAGCTATGGCGCTCACTGTGTCTACGTAACAGATTCTGCAGGTGCCCTTGACATGGATGGTGTTGCCGCGCGATTCCGTGCTTTTGATGAAGTGTTGGACAAACATACGGAGCGTGGCATCCATGCTCACAATAATCTGGGCCTAGGAGTTGCTAATACTATCGTTGCAGTCCAGAACGGTGCGATACGTATCGACGCATCGTTGACCGGAATGGGTGCGGGTGCTGGAAACGCGGCTCTGGAGACTACGATTGCGGCCATTGATCGCAAATCGTGGAATCACGGTACGCGGCTTTTTGATCTGATGGACGCCGCGGAGGAGTTGGTACGTCCTCTTCAGGACCGGCCAGTTCGGGTAGATAGGGAGACACTGTCTCTCGGTTACGCGGGTGTCTATTCGTCGTTCCTTCGGCACGCAGAAGCAGCGTCCAGTCGTTACGGTGTCGACGCCCGGGATATTCTGATCGAAGTGGGCCGGAGAAAGCTAGTCGGCGGGCAGGAGGATATGATCGTGGATATCGCGCTCGACTTGCTCCGCGACAGGAGATCTCCGCTATCGGCAGGCGAGTCGGACGCCGTTGCCCTCAGTTGAGTCGAAGCAAAAGGCTCGCTGTGTTCGCTACCGACTTAAGAGCATCCGCTGCGAGACGCGAACGAGACTTCCGGTAGAAACCATTGCTCAGGGCGTAGCTAAAAGGCGCCCGAAGGACGGGATAGTACGACTGTCCCCGAGTTCTCTGAGGCAGTACCTGATCCAGGCGGGGGTATTTGCGACAATCGTGATAGCGAGTTCATCCTCTAGCTTCTGGATCAAAGGTGTTACGCGCCACTGATTGTTTGGAAGGTAGAGGCAAGCGACTCCGGGGTGAGCGCGAACGGAGTCCAAGATGAAACGGTAGCTCTCCTCTGCAGGCAATTCCCAGCATGCTGTTGAATTCGTTAGGCCGAGGGAAGTCGCACCGATGACCGTCAGCCCAAATTCATCAAGGTGGTCGGACAGTCGAGTTGTTTGATCTGCGGTGAACGGTGCTGCTACGAGTAGGTGCGAGGCACCTACGGTCTTAAATGCCGCGCCGAGGGCATCAAGAATGGTCGCAACCCGACAGGCGACCCGGTCAGAAAGGCGTTTTAGGATCGCGGATCTGTCCGTTTTGTCCGCGTGGGCAAGAAAGAGCTCACCGGTGACCATTAACATGTCGAGATCATCATCGACCGCCACTCCCTCTTCCTGAATCAAGCGTCGCAGCACGCGCTCGAACTCCTCAGAGGTGTAACGAGGCACGCTGAAACCATAGCCCGCCAGCGATATGTCCGCAGGAAGTATGGAGCGAGCGTCCACAAGGCGGGCGGGTATTAGATTCGGAGAGAGTAACCCCAAAGACACCATGGGCATTTGTCCATCGCCATGAACGTACACTGATCGTAGCGTACTTCAAAGAGGGAGACGAATCTGTGTCGTGCCGGAACCAAAGGAACGACATGGCCATTCTTCCAGGCGTGAGCGTCGGGCAGGATGGGAACAACTGCGGAATCCTGTCGTCTTTCTAATACAGGGGGATAACCTGTCTTTGCCTTCCATGGGCAATTTTGAAGCGGGGAGTGACAATGAGCGAAATCGAGAATCGTCTTTTTGCAACAGTAGCCGGCGCAGCTCTCGTGCTATTGGCGTCTGGTGCGATCGCACAAACACCTACGGACGAAGCAGCGTCGGGTGAGGAAGACGCTACGGACCGGGAGCTGACAGAGATTGTCGTAACGGGCGTCCGCCGGCGAGAGACTGTAGCGATCGACACAGGTGCTTCCTTGCAAGTACTGGATGGCGAGCTTTTCAAAGAGATGAACATCCAGGATGTTGAGCAGCTTACATTTTACGCACCCGGCACGACCGTAAATGGCGGCCAAGTGGGTTTCCTGTCCATACGTGGCGTAGGTAATGATTCGTTCTCGGCGGGCACTGAGGGAAGTAGCGCCTTCTTCGTAAACGGTGTCTACAGACCGAGAATCACATCTGTCCTGACAGATGTCATAGATGTTGGGAGGGCGGAAATACTGCGCGGGCCACAGGGCACCCAATTCGGCCGGAATGCTCTTGGCGGTGCAGTAAGTATTACGCAGCGCGCACCCACCGATCAATTTGAAGCGGAATTCGATGCCTCAGCCGGCAATTATGATTTATTCCGCATGCAGGGTGGAATCAGCGGCCCACTGGCTAATACGGGCGCGAAGGGTCGAATTTATGCCATGAAGGAAGAACGCGATGGCTATATCGACAATATCTCACCCGTTGGTGAGGCGCCTCGCGATCTTGATAACAAAGATGTAACTGCCGTCCGCGGCCAACTCGATTTGCCTCTCGCTGAGACAGTTGATCTGGCGCTGCGGGCGGATTGGCTGAAATCACGTGACACGGGTCGGGTTCAGCCAATTACCTCTGGTGATCTGCGGCTTCTGAACCAGGGCGCGATAATTCCATACGATGATATTCGCGCGACCGCACTTGATGTCGAGCCGTTTCAGCGTATCGACGATTGGGGCCTCAGCGCCACAGTCGATGTCGATCTACAGGGTTGGATGGATGGTCTGACGTTAACGTCGCTTTCGTCGTACCGGGAATTTGACAATTTGTTCCAGCTTGACGGCGACCTTACGCAGTTGCCGGCCTCTACGCTGCTCTTCGACCTGACGTCTGAGTACGCCCAGCAGGAGTTTCTCTTCTCGTATGACAGCGGAGGCGCCTGGCAGGGCGTATTCGGGCTGTTCTACTTCTATGAAAATGCCGACTTTGTGTTTGATATTGGGGCGCCCGTAGTTGCCAATACGCCGCCGGAAAACGTGCAAGTCTTGCAAACCGAGTCAGTGCAAACCAATGCGTCGGCTGTATTCACGGATTGGAGCTATGAATTCTCGGAGAAACTCTCCTTCAATTTCGGTGCCCGGTACACCTACGAAGAAAAGAAGCATACGACTCGAGTATTCGTTGGATTGATTAATCCTCCGATCCCGTTCAATGATACCGGTCAGTTGCCGGATGAGGACAGTTGGACTGATGTATCACCGCGGGTCGGCCTAGAATTTAAACCAACCGATAATCAGCTCATCTACGGCCTGGTTTCAAAGGGTTTTACAGCCGGAAACTATTCGCTCGGCCAGCGTGAGCCGGTAGAGCCAGAAACTGGTTACAACTACGAGATTGGTCACAAGGGTGAGTTCCTCGACGGCCGTGTGCAGACGAGCGTGACCCTGTTCTGGATGGAACTGGAAGACTTGCAGGTCGAACTGATCGGCGAAAATGAATTCGACGTCACAACGCCCGTGACGGCGAATATCGGCGAAGCAAGAAACCGCGGTGTGGAGTTCGAGATCCGTGCCTTACCGGCGCCATGGCTATCATTTTCATCGGCTATTACGTATCTTGATGCCGAGTTTCTGAAAGGCTCCGCTGTCATCGAAGTACCTGATGGCTTCCAGGAACTCAGTCTCGATGGTAAGACGCAAACTCAGAGTCCGGAATTATCAGCTAGCACCCGGTTTGAATTTGACCTAGACCCATCTGCAGTCGGTATACCAGGCAGCGCGCGGTTGCGATTGGAGCATCAGTACGTCGACGAATATTTTGCCGGTGGTAATAATCTAGGCGTTCTCAATCGAGAAGCGGACATTATCGAGTCTGTAAATTTGATAAATGTCCGACTTGCTTACACGTTTCCGAACGAGCGGTGGACTGTCGCTGTGGTGGGCAAGAACATTACGGATGAGTTGGTCATATCGCGTCTCACAGGCACTGAAGCAGACTTCCAAACGCAGCCGCCAGATTTGGTGGCGCAGAGTAAGCTACCGCTGGATCCACGGACCTGGCAGATCGCTCTAAGCTACCGATACTAGGTGTTGCCACTGGTCCGCACGCCGTTGCGTACACGGCAGCGGGCGGCGAATACGGCAAAGTCAACTCGTGTGGAGACATCTCATGACAGCCTATAAGTACCCGGCGGCGGTCTTCTCGGTGCCGTTTGGCCGGAGGCGGCGGGTGGTTGTCGTCCCGTTATTGCTAGCATTGATGGGGGCGTCAGTCGCTGGGGCGCATTCATCCGATGAGCCGGCTGCGGCGGTTTCGGCTCGTGCAGATTCTCTGGTGATCCACGTGGGTCGTTTGCTGTCGGTACCGGGAGAGGGTGTTCGAGAACAGCAAACCATTATTGTGGAGGACGGGCGAATAGCAGCGATAGAGGATGGGTACATCTCGCCCGCCGATGCGGGACGCGATGGTGCTGACGTAATCGATCTTTCTACGCGATTCGTTCTACCAGGTTTGATCGATTCGCATGTTCACATTACCAGTACGCCATCTTCCTCCTTCCAGTTGGATCGTGTGACACAGTCCGACGCGCACCGCGCGATTTGGGGCGCCTATAACGCGAAAGTAACTCTTCTAGCCGGTTTCACGACCGTGCGGGACCCCGCTGGATTTCGGGGTGATAGTTTTGACTCAGTGTTCGCTCTGCGTGATGGGATACGCGCAGGGAAGATCCCGGGTCCGCGCTTGCTTGTCGCGGGTCAGGGCGTCGGTTCGCTTGCCTCTCAAGGTGATTTTCTCGGCTACAGACACGAGGTAATGGATCTCTTCGAGGCGCGCTCGATGTGCTCTGGCCCCTACCAGTGCCGCGACGCAGTGCGTTATTTGGTAAAACGGGGAGCAGACTTTATCAAGATGGTGCCTACCGGGTGGGCCACTGGAAGTGAGTCACTGGGAGATCAGATGCACATGTTTCCAGATGAGTTGGAGGCTGTCGTCCAAACGGCGCATCGTTTCGGGCGACGGGTTACCGCTCACGCAACTGGTCTTGAGGGCGCCAAAGCGGCTATTCGGGCGGGTACCGACGCAATTGAGCACGGAAGAGTGCTCGATGCCGAAGCGGTCCGGATGATGGTGGACAATGATGTCTATCTGGTGCCCACGCTGCTCGTCACTACAACCTTTGAGCGCGCATCCTCGAACCGACTCCCTGGATCGGCAAGGAACGTTAGCGCCTCAGAGGGACCGTCCCTTGCGCCGATCGTAGCCAAGTGGTTCGAATCTGTTCGCCTTGCGCATAAGGCGGGCGTCAAGATCGCCTTCGGCACAGATTCCGCTATCACGCCTCATGGGCAGAATGCCGGGGAATTTGCCTTGCTCGTCGAGCGAGTTGGCATGTCGCCGGAAGAGGCAATCATGACGGCGACAGTGCATGCGGCCGCGAATCTCGGACTATCCGATCAGGTCGGAAGGCTCGAGGAGGGTATGTGGGCCGATATTATCGCCGTTGAAGGCAATCCGCTGGAGGATGTTCGATTGCTCGAAGATGTCGATTTCGTTATGCGAGAAGGCATTGCCTACAAAATAGCGGGCCGAGAGCTAGTCCGGTGACTGGCCGATTTGCAGTCGGTGCTGCGGGCGCACCCCGCGCCCATCGGTGTCAACTCAGTCTACGCGCCCGGGTCATAACTGGTGCGTTGCTCATTTTCTTCGGATCGATTGTCGCGGGTAACGTGCGGGCCGAGTGGACGAAGCACGATGACTACATCATCCATGCGGGCCACCTTCTCGCAACGCCGGGCGAAGCCGTCGCTCGAGAGAGAACAATCGTGGTGCTGGACGGAGAGGTCGTATCCGTTGAAACGGGCTATAGGGATCCGCGACAGATAGCGCACGTGCCGACGGACGTGCGCGTCCTGGATCTTAGGGAACATTTCGTGTTGCCTGGCCTCATTGATGCGCATGTGCACATAACCTCGGAGTCCGGTCCCGGGTTTAAGCTCCGGAGAGTGGTGCAGAGTGGGCATGATCAGGTCATCAGCGGCGTGATGAATGCCAGAACGACGTTATTGGCGGGTTTCACAACCGTACGCGATACAGCGGGTTTCCGCGGAAATGATTTCGAGGCAGTGTTCGCCCTTCGTGATGGCATTGCCGACGGAAAGGTTGCGGGCCCCAGGCTATTAGTCGCCGGTCAAGGAATCGGTCCGACGGCTGGGCATGGCGACTTTCTTGGTTATCGGCCGGACATCCTGAAGTTATTGCGCCCACCCAGCCTTTGCGATGGCGCAGATGAATGCAGGAAGGCCACCCGTTACATGGTCAAGCGAGGCGCAGACTTCATCAAGATCGCCGTGACAGGTGGTGTGACGAGCGAGATCAACGCGGGTCTGGATCAGCAGATGACCGATGACGAAATATCTGCGGTAGTAGAGACGGCACATGCCCTTGGCCGCAAGGTCGCCGCTCATGCCCACGGAAAGAATGGTATCGAAACAGCATTGCGACTGGGTGTGGATTCTATTGAACATGGCACCTTCATGGACGAAAGAACAGCCAAGCTTTTTCGAGAGAAAGGTGTCTTTCTGGTGCCGACTCTTTTGGCACAGAAGGCCGCCGCTGAGCGCGTGGCCAATGACTCGTCCTTGCCGGAGGCAGTCAGGGAGAAGAGCAAGAACCGGAGCGCGACGAAGCGAGATCAGGTCAGGATGGCCTATCGTGAGGGGGTAAAGATGGCATTCGGTACGGACTCCGCTATAAGCCCGCATGGACGTAACGCTGAGGAGTTTGCGTTGCTTGTTGAGGCGGGTGTCCAGCCAATGGATGCGATCAAGATGGCAACGCTGAATGCCGCAGATCTCCTCGGCGTAGAAGCAGTTACCGGATCCATCGTTGAAGGCAAGTCCGCTGACATAATCGCAGTGAAGCGCAATCCGCTAGAAGATATCCGCGCTCTGGAGGATGTGGCATTCGTTATGAAGGAGGGGATCGTCTACAAACCGTGCGATTGCGGGGATCCCTCAGAGTGAAGCGCGGAAACGACCAGTGAACCTCGTCGGGAAAGTTGCTCTGGTGACTGGAGGAGGCCGCGGTATTGGCCGGCAAATCGCCGTGGATCTCGCCTGCGCGGGTGCTGAGGTAGTCGTCAACTATCGCGCGTCGGAGATAGCGGCGCAGGAGACCGCAGCCCAGGTTGCGCGACAATCTGGCAAGAAGTCGGGGGCCATGTGTGTCCAGGCTGACGTTAGGGATTCGGCGCAGGTAGATCAAATGTTTCGCGCCGTCGAGCAGTCTCTGGGGACGGTAGATATCTTGGTGAACAACGCTGGCGTTACCGGGCCACGTATGTTGTTCGAGGACATGAGTCTGAGCGATTTTCAGCGTGTGCTGATGGACAACCTGAATGGCGTTTATCTCTGCACGCAGCGCGCTTTGCCAGGTATGAAATCCAAGGGACTAGGACGCATCATTAATCTCTCTTCCAGTGCGGCTCGTACCGGTGGAAACCCCGGGATTGCTGGCTATGCAGCTGCGAAGGCAGCGATTAGTAGCTTGACGCGTACGTTAGCCAAGGAGCTAGCCGCTCACGGCGTAACCGTGAATGCCGTCGCCCCGGGTGTTATCGCTACGGATATGCATGCGAATACTAGTCCCGATCTCATGGAACGTTTAAAGGCGAAGATCCCGGTTGGACGGATTGGCAAGCCAGAAGATATCGGCCCGGCTGTGGCACTGCTCGCCAGTGAAGGTGCAGCGTATATCACTGGAGAGGTCCTGGAGATCAATGGCGGACTTGTTATGGACTGACACCAAGGTCCGGACGGAAATAATGACAGACAGGGTAAAGAGACAGGAGGTGGATGAGCTGGCCGAACGCGTTTGGCAGACCGTTCGCCCCCAAGAGTTGATAGAACTGCTAATGGGAATGGTCGATATCCCGAGTCCCTCGGGCGATGAACTGCCCTTGGCTCATTTCCTAGTTGACCACATGCGCCAAAATGATATCGAAGCCACAGTGCAAGCGATTGGCGAGAATCAGGCCAATGCCATTGGCAGGATTCGAGGTGGCGGCGACGGCCAGAGCCTCCTCTTCTACTCGCCGATCGACACGGCCTTCAGCGGTGACCCCGCGGAGGACGGTGACAATATCGATCTCGAAAAACGACAGGATCAGATTCCGAAGGCACGACTTGTCGATAATGTCGTATCTGGACTTGGCGCACACAACCCGAAGGGCCATGCGGCGAGCGCCGTCATGGCGGCAGTCGCTCTGCGCCGAGCCAATATCGGGCTAGCAGGGGATCTGAGTCTGGGGATGTGCGGAGGCGGTATGCCAACGGCACCGCGACCATCCCAGCCACCAGATATCGAGGTAGGGCATGGAATCGGTTGTCATCGCTTACTCCAATACGGCGGGATACCGGACCGGGCGATTGTGGCCAAACCCGGTCCGGTGGCATTTGAGGAGGTCGGTGTCACCTGGTTCCGGATTCGTGTGCGGGGGATCCTCGGTTATGCAGGCACGAGGCATGTCGTCAAGCACCGGAATCCGATCATCGAGGCAGCTCGAGTGGTGGAAAGGCTCGAGAACTGGTTTAGCGAGTACTCTGAACGACATCGATCCGGATCCGTCGCTCCCCAAGGGAGCATCGGGGCAGTGCGCTCAGGGTGGCAGTACAAGCCAACCTTCATTGGAGAGTGGTGTGATCTCTATATAGACCTTCGCGTCAGTCCCCGGACGAGTCTGCAACAAGTGCGACGCGAGGTCGAGCAGGCGGTGAGCAAGATTGCTGAGGAATTGGGTGACATAGAGATCGTACCGGAGATGCTGTTCGGAATTCCGGGCAGCCATACGGACGCCAACGATTCGGTCGTAAAGGCCACCATTGCCGCGTGGGAGTATGCGAATGAGAAGGGCTACGAGGCGCCCAAGGGCGGTAGCGGGGCGACTGAAGCGAATGTATTGCGTCTCTGGGGAGTGCCGACCGCGCGTGTCGGCATGCCTCCCCCACCACACCCGCTAGAGTACTCTGGGCAGTTCTCCATGGGTGAAGCTCATTTGAGCAGTCTGGAAACGCTATGTCGGACGCTCATCCATGCGGCGCTCACTTTGTGTGTGGCGAATCACTGAGATCTCGGGAGGATATATGTCGCAGCCGGTTCTGGACGAAGAAGAGCTGTACGAGCACCAGGTAACAGGGTTCAAGAAAGGAAGAACCCGTTTCCCGCGTTACGATTCGGCAGCGCTTGGTTTTAGAGAATATTGGTATCCGGTCATGTTCGGCCGCTCGCTGAAAGAGAGCAAGGGCCAAGGCATCACGTTATTGGGCCGACGGATCGCGTTCTTCCGCAGCGAGGGCAAAGCCTACGCAATCGAAAATCGCTGTGCTCATCGAGGCGTCCCGCTCGATGGCAGTTTTTGCGACTTTGCGGGAACTATTAGCTGTCCGTACCACGGCTGGGTCTACGAATTGGAATCCGGCAAGGTGGTCGCTGCCCTGACTGACGGGCCAGATTCAAGGGTCGCTAAGGCCGACGTCAGTGTGCGCACGTACCCAGTCAAAGAGCTAGGCGGTCTCATCTGGGTGTTTTTGGGAGATGGGGATCCACACCCGCTATCCGAAGATATACCGGAGGAGTTTCTGGCTAAAGACGCCAGGATTGTCGGTCGTGTTACAGAGCGACCTGGTGACTGGCGACACGCTGCAGAGAACGGCTATGACGAAGGGCACGTGAAATATCTGCACCGCAGGGGAGTTTGGACGTTTTGGAGACGCGCGCCTGCCTGGGGCTATTCGGAACCGGTGGTAGACGAGAACAGCAAGTGGCTCACCCGGACGGTCAAGGAGCTTGGGTGGGAGGGTGAGTACCCGGGCCTCGGGCGTTGGCCGAAACGCAATTTCTGGCGCTGGCGACCAGGCGCCAGAGGGATTCGGATTCGGTTACCTGGCACCCTCCGCGTGCAATACGCCAACTGGGCTCACTATGAGTGGTATGTGCCGACTACGGAAGGAAATCATCGTTACCTTCAATTCATCGTCAAGCGTACTGGAGGCGTGGGAGCGCTCTGGCTAAAGATGAAGTACGCTTTGTACATCAAACCTTTCTTTCACACGCAATTCAACAACCAAGATGCCTGGATGGTTGAGGGAATGGAAACACCGCCGGAGATACTTTATCGGCCGGACCAATCGATTGTGAGTTGGCGGCGTTTCGTAGAGAAAAACGCCAGATTAGATCCGGAGACTGAGGGGCAAAAATGACGTATACGGAAGAGGCGACCAGTAAGTTCGTAAACGCCGGCGGAGTAAAGCTGCACTACCATGACGTCGGCGCAGGGGAGCCGGTGATCTGCCTGCACGGCGGTGGTCCCGGCGCGGCCGGGTGGAGCAATTTTTCGAAAAACATTGATGCGATCGCGAGTGAGTTTCGAATGTTGATCATCGATATGCCTCAGTTCGGCCGCAGTGAGATGGTCGTCAACGAGACAGAGGGTCGCCTCAGCTTCACCGCTCGGATAGTAGCAGCGTTCATGGATGAGCTCGGTATAGAGCAGGCCGACTTCATTGGCAATTCGATCGGTGCGCAGAGCATCATGCGCCTCTGCATTGATTCGCCCGAACGGGTAAAGAAGCATATTGCGGTGGGTAACAATGCGGCGGCACCATTGAGTTTTTTTCAACCCCGTCCCCAGGAAGGCATCAAGCTGATCATTGACTACTACAACGACGAGGGCCCATCAATGGAGAAGATGGAGCGAATATTACGCACCCTCGTTTATGATCAACGGCATATATCTCCGGAGATCGTCAAGGAGCGTTACGAGATGAGCGCACGGCCGGAGACAGTGGAGTTATGGACCAAACATCATCCTCCGCGGGAAGAAGTGGCTCATGAGTTGCGGAAGGTGGAAGCGGAGACACTTATGATCTGGGGCAGCGAAGATCGTTTCTCTTCTCTTGACAGCGGTTTGATCCAGCTCAAGCTGCTCCAGAATTCGCGATTGCACATATTTCCGCGGTGCGGGCACTGGGCTCAGATAGAGAGAGCAGACGAGTTCAATGAATTGTCGCTCGCCTTCCTGAAGCGCTGAATTCGTGGAGAATTTGTGAGCGAATATCAGCTGAACAAAGTCGTGTTCGAACTCACCAAGCGGGTAGATCGCGAGCATCTGCTCGCGAATCTCGATGAGTTCCTACGCGATTATTCTTTGACTGAAGAGGAAAGGCGGGCGCTGCTGGCGCAGCAGTTCGGGGAATTGCGCAAGCTCGGCCTATTGCCGAACCTGGTGTTTCGCTATTTCCGACTGTGTGGTCATCCCGTGAGCGAATTCCGTGACCGGATGGTTCGGACGGTGGTTAGCGCGACCGGCGACGAGCGAAGCTGAGGATGGCAAATCTAGTTTTCGGCGCCGCCACGTCTCATCTCGCAATGGTTCTGAATGAGCCGACCGGGGAAGAGACGGAACGCATTGCGAGATTTCGGGCCGGCTTCACCCGGCTCCGCGAGGGAATCCACGATCAAGCAGTAGATGTACTGGTCGTCGTCTCAGGGGAGCACATCAATAAGTTCTTTCTCGACAATATGCCGGCGTTCGCCGTGGGGATGGCAGACTCCTACTGGGGACCGGTCGAGGAGCTTCCAATAGAGAAACGCGTCGCGCGAGGCACGCCGTCCCTATCGCGTGTCATTCTGGAGACGGGGCTGGCTGGCCAGATCGACTGGGCGCGTGTGGAAGAGTGGGATCTGGATCACGGAATCATGGTTCCATTGCATTTCCTGGACCCCTCAGCGGATATGTCGATAGTACCGATATTCGTCAATACCTCTATTCCGCCTTACCCCACTCTACGCCGATGTCGTGAGGTAGGCAGAAGTCTGCGAGATGCTGTTACGGCGTGGCCGGAGCACGTGAACGTGGCTATCGTCGCGTGCGGTGGGTTATCGCATTCCCCGGGCGACTTCCGAATGGGCTACATTGACGAAGCGTTCGATATGAACTTTCTGCGCCTGCTAGAAAAGCCAGACTTGGAGGCTGTGGTCAATATGCCCGAAGAACGAATAGAGGCGGCAGGTTCATCGGCGGGGGAAATCCGTGCATGGGTGATATTGGCAGCGGCTTTCGAAGGCACTCCACTGCAGAATCTCCTCTACGAACCGATTTCCCGATTTGGTACCGGATGCGCCCAAGGGCTTTACCGGCCTTGAGACAACTAATTCCGCGGACAGCACCATGAAGCCGATTCTGGAAGTCACGGGCGTGTCAAAGAGTTACGGATCGGCGACTGCAGTCAAAGATGTTTCGTTTGGCGTTGGGGCCGGCGAGGTCCTTACCCTACTCGGGCGGAGCGGCTGCGGAAAGAGCACGACCCTGCGGCTCGTGGCAGGTCTGGAGAGTCCAGATACCGGGTCGATCTCACTCAGGGATCGTGTTGTCGCAGATGTAGCGTCGAATACCTTTGTTCCTGCCGAGAAGCGCAGGATTGGCTTGGTCTTCCAGTCGTATGCGGTCTGGCCGCATATGACCGTAGCTGAGAATATTGCGTATCCCCTTAAGGTCCGTCGGACTTCGCGAGCGGAGATAGCGGACAAGGTTTCGTCGGTGGCGAATCTGGTGGGCCTGCATGATTACTTGCACCGACCGGGAACGAAACTGAGCGGGGGGCAGCAACAACGAGTCGCACTGGCTCGGGCGTTGGTTGGTGAGCCTGATTTGCTGCTGTTGGATGAGCCGTTTTCGAATCTTGATACGGAGTTGCGCGAGGAACTCCGCCATCAGATGAAGGCGATCCAGAAGAGGCTGAACATGTCCGTGCTCTACGTGACGCACGATCAGACTGAAGCAATGGATTTGTCTGATACCGTAGTGGTCATGTACAACGGCGACATCCAGCAGATTGGTACGCCTCGTCAAATATACGAGGAGCCCGCGAATTTTTTCATTCAGCGGTTTGTTGGAAGAATAATATTACTTGAAGGCACTGTTACTTCGCCAGGTAATGACCACGTAATCATCCGCCTCTTAGAGGGGATTGATATCGCACTTCCTGAGTCTCGCAGTGACCTGACCGTGGGCGAATCTGTGCGTGTAGCAGTGCGGCCGGAAGACTCGCGAGTATCCTCGGAACCTTCGAAGACGCTGGTGTCGATACCGGCGACAGTGTCGGAGGTTAGTTACGTAGGTCACAGTAAAGAATGCAAGGTGGAGACTGGCGGGAACACGAACACCGTACCCCTCGGAAAGAACGAGCGAGTCAAGCCCGGTGACCGGTTCTTCATCTTGGCAGAGCCGGAGTATGTAACGGTCTGGCCAAAGCGCTAGTCGCCTTTAGTGATTGTCATGCGGATCCAACAGCAAACTCTTGGCTTGACGACTCTCGCCTTGGTCGGTTTGGTCACCTTGGGTCCAATAGCGGTAGTCATCGGAGGTGGAGCCGATCTGGCGGCGCTCGCGGGGGTTTTCACTGGCGCAGAATCTCGCGAGGCACTCGGATACAGTCTCTTGCTCGCTCTGCGAGCACCTTTCGCCGCGATCATAGGTTTTGCGATCGCATGGGCGCTTATCCGCTTCCCGATACCCGGCGCCCGGTTTCTCGAAGGGTCGTTCTGGCTCGCTTTTATGCTCCCCGTTCTTCCGCTTACCCTCGGATGGACCATGCTGCTGGATGGCTATGATGGGTTGGTGAATACATGGCTCATGCGCCTGCCTCTGATTTCCGAGCCAGTATTCGATATCCAGTCACTGGAAGGTATTCTGTGGGTTCACATGACGGCGAGCACGGTGCCTGTGATGATCATTTTACTGGGCCCGGCAATCCGTCAGCTGGACGGATCTCTGGAAGAAGCGGCACGCGTAAGCGGGGCCTCACCTCGCAGAGTCTTGGGTAGTATAACGATTCCGCTGCTTTCGTCTGCGATCCTGACGGGGACCATACTCGGATTCATCAGGGGCCTTGAGGCTTTTGAAGTGGAGCAATTTCTGGGTGCGCCGGCCGGTATCAGTGTCTATACAACACGCGTATTCGATCTAGCAAACTGGCAACCTCCGCGATTCGAGGAGGCGATGGCCTTGAGCACTGTAGTTCTGGTCTTTCTTGCAGGGCTTGCTTTATTGCATCGTCGGATCGTCGAGAGGAATACCTATGCGACCGTTCTGGGCCGTGGCGGCGGATCCGGGCAGTTATCCTTGGGACGATTAGGTCGCTATGCGATTACCGGCGCGTTATTTTTGACCGTTGGTCTGTCGTCGCTAGTCCCTACCGGTGTGTTGTTGCTCGGCTCCTTCATGACACTTTTCGGATTCTTTGGTATCGAAGATCCTCTCACGCTTGATAACTGGCGTGCGATTTTCTCGGACCCGACTTTCTTCAGCGCACTCGGTAACTCGCTGGTCATAGCGTTTGGTGCGGGTTTCCTTGGCATCCTCATCTACTCGGTGCTCGCCTACCTAATCGCTCGGAGTCAGTTGAGTTTCAGGGGTACTCTCGATTTCCTAACCTGGCTTCCGTGGTGTATACCGGGCATCCTTTTGGGGCTCGGTTTCCTTGCGTTGGTGCTGGAAGCTCCCTTCCTTGGCGTACTTTACGGCAGTTTAGGGCTCTTGGTAATCGCCATTGTGATCAGCCAGCTCCCATTGGGAGTGAGCATGATGAAGACGGCTATTGGCCAAATTGATCAGGAATTGGAGGAGGCCGCAAGTATTGCAGGCGCGAATCGCCTCCGCACCTTCGCCGGTATTGTGATTCCGCTCGTAAGACCTATGCTCGTCAGCGTTTTCGTGCTGGTAGTTATAGCGGGGTTGCGTGACATAAGTACATTGGTTCTGCTGGCGCAACCGAGATCCTTGCCCCTCTCGGTTTTGTTGTTCGAGTATGCGATCAGCGGCTCCAAAGAGGCGGCAGCCGTTGTTGGCATCGTGATTACCGCGATTGTGTTTGTCGCGGCAGCGCTCGCGCGACTATTGGGGTTGGAGGTAACTACGCAGCGTGTCAAAGGTTAAAGTATCGGAGGTGTACGATGTCATCTGCTAGCAATAGGGTTTTGATGCGATTGAACGCAGCGATAGCTGCTAGCGTAATGTGGTGTGCGCTGTCGCCTGCGGCCGCCGATATTGATGTCAGGGATTGGGATGAGGTGCAGCAGAAGGCAAAGGGCGAGGGCACGGTCGTTGTTGCAGGCCCAGCCTTTCCGAACCTCCGCGATGCGATTGTCGAGCAGTTCGAAAAGGACACAGGTATCAAAGTCGAGTGGCGGCCGCTCACTCGTGGGCCGGGCCCGTTTATTGCACAGTTCGCACGTGAGGCGGAAGCGGATCGTGTGCAGACGGATGTATACATCGGGGGCAGTACCAATTGCTACACTATGAATCGACTTGCGGATGCAACCGTCGATCTTAGAAATATACTGATGGATCCATCCGTTACAGACCCGTCTGCATGGCGCCACGGTGAACTATCTCTTACACGCGGTGGACCGAACAGGCCTCATTATCATTGGTGTGCCCTCAATACCGCTGAGTGGGTAATGGGGGATCTATTCGTGAATACTCGGTACGTAGACCCAGCCGACATCACGTCCTGGCGCGATCTTTTGCGCCCGGAGTACAGAGGGAAAATTGCGGCGCATGATCCGCGGCATCCTGGTGGTGGAAGAGGTACAGCCGCTTACCTCTTCCAGCTTTTTGGGGAGAAGTTCCTGAACGATCTGTTCATCGGTCAGGATGTAACGATGTATAGAAACTACACACAGGCAGCGGAAGATGTTGCGCGAGGCAAGGCATGGATAGGCATCGCACTAGTGCAGGCGGCTGTCGAGCCACTGCGGGAACGCGGCTTGCCACTCGTTCGGATTTATCCCAAAGACGGGCCGGGGCTCCTGACGGGAGGCTTCGGCGGAATAATGAAGCTGAAAGACAGTCCAAATCCGCACGCAGGAACGGTATTCATCAACTGGTGGGCGTCACGGCAAGGCCAGGAGGTCGCTCAGTGCGAACTCATGGAACTTAGTTTGCGGACCGATGTAAACCAGCGCGACTGTGTACCAGAATGGATTATCCCTCGAGATGACGTGGAATACGAAGTCCACAGCTACGCGCCCGACCACTATTTTCGCTACTACCTAGATTACGTTGACCGGGTCGGAGAGATTTACGCGGACTAAAGGCGAACGCTTCCACGCCGCGCGAAGGCGAGATCGAAAGTTTCCTAATCGCCAAGATAGCGGACCAGCATCCGGGCCACGATCCGAGCAGCGTCGTATGTCCTTTGAACTGAGGCCATGTCCAAGTCGGTATGGGCGAACTCATCTTCTCCGGGCCCGAAGTTTGCCGTCTCAATACCTATGTGATTGAGATAGCCTTGGTCAAAAGCGCTCTTGCCGTAATGCGTCTCTGGTTCTCGGCCGAGAACGTCTGCTGCGCATGCTTTTATCAGGCGGACAATCTGGGAATCCTCAGCCACAAGTGACGGATACATAAATGGCCCTTTCTGAACATTGACCTTGAAGGGCAAGCCGCTGACAGGATCCGTGGTCTCTTCTACGGTCTTTACGATACGAGCGAACTCCTCGAATATCTCGTCCGGGTCTTCACCAGGTAGCAGCCGACGATCGAACGTCAATTCGCAACTGCCTTGAAGCGTATGGGTGGCGTCCGGGAAGCTGCGAATATGCGTGCACGTTAGTGTGCACTCTCCGACATCGGTGTGAGCCGGTGGCAATCGGACGTGTTCCTCCACCGCATCTAGAACCAGACGCGCTCCTGTGATGGCGTTGGCTCCGGCGTGGGGAGATCCGCTGTGGGATACCTTACCTTCGACCGTTACGAATATATCGAGCCGGCCGCGATTCCCCAGCCTTATCTTCAGGCTAGAGCCATCAATGAGTCCGAGGTCGGCCTGCAAAGACTTCTCCTCAATCAGATTTCGCAAGGCGTCGTGCTTGCCTGTCTCGCCAGAGGTGCATGTCAAGAACAGAAATTCGCCGGGCAGCCTTACGCCAGCTTGCAGTACAGCGCGGGTGGCAGCGAGCATCGCCGCCATCCCGGCTTTTTGCTCGCAAAGTCCGCGACCCAATATCGCCTCGCCCGGAAGGCCGTGTTCTTCTCCATCTATGACCTTGGCCTTATAGGGGTCAGGCATGGTTGCCGGAGGATGATTCATTGCATGCGTGACAAGCATAAGGCGCTTTCCGGACCTATTCTCGCCAAATCGACCCACAAGGTTTCCCATGGAATCATAGTCGAGATCGGATAAGCCCATTTCCCGGAGCAAAGGCTCAATCGTCTTGCGGATGAATTCCCGGACCTGAGGCTCTTCCTCAAGCCGTTCTGTCTGGGGACTTGGGGACTCTACGAGATCGATCATGAGCCGTTTCACCGCTGCGTAATCGATACTCTCATCGATACTCTTGAGAACGTTATTGTCCATCATGCTCCCCCCTTTTTGCTCTGCCATAGCCTTCGAAAGCCCCGTCTACTCAGGTGCTTTGACTACATGAAAATCCTTACCGGCAGGTGCGTAGATCTCGATCACTTTAGTAACGCCGTGACCACCGAGGCTGCCGGCTGTGTGATGTACGCCGGGCGGAATAAACCCGACGGTACCAGGATGTAAGAGATACTGCGTCCCCTCCACTACGACCTCCAGGACCCCTTCCAAGACGATATAGACGTTTTCTGTGTGGGCATGATAGTGGAGTTCACCGGGCCCTGAATCATCGTTGATATGGTTGATGTGAACATCGACCTTCTTTGCACCAGTATCCTCGTTAATTAGTCGTTGTGTCCATCCCCTATCCAGCTTCAACTTTCCAGTCGGTGCGTCGTCTATATTGATTGAGAAGAAGCGTGCATTGTTATCGTTTTCGGACATTTTGTTCCTCGCTTTTTTGCCTATATGTCTGCGGTTTGATCACGGTGCCAATTACGTTGAGGGGCGGCGCGAACAATGTCAACCGCTAATGAAGTGTGAACATGAGAGGGCCTTCTGGTGATGGGTGTACTGCCGAGGTGACTGTGCAGGATTGTTTTTCGGAAACCTACAGTGAGGCGCGCGGCAAGTTCCGTGCAGCGGCGAAAGCGTGTAACGCGCGAACCTGGAATGAAGTCTCCGCGGAGCGAGGGCCTTCCGGCGAAACGCTCACTATGGACTTTGCGTACCGCGGTTCCGACAGGCCCGACAAACTTCTTGTGCTTGTGTCAGGCACCCACGGTCCCGAGGGCTATGCGGGGTCAGCAGTGCAAGTCTTCATGCTCCGGCATGCTAGCGATTGGCTGCCCGTATCGAAAACGGGTGTCCTTTTGGTGCACGCACATAACCCTTTTGGATTCGCGTGGGGAGTGCGCGTCACTGAGGAAGGCGTCGATCTAAATAGAAACTACCTCGACCACGCCGTTCCACCTGAGAATCCAGTATATGATCGCTTCGCGGAGCATCTCGGAGATTGGCCGGAGCAGTGGTCGGAGGATTTCCTGGATCATTACTACGAGGCCCGGTCGCGAACTAGAGAGGAATTCAGTGAGACCACAGAAAGAGAGGCGTTCGGGGCTGGCCAGTATAAGCACGAGCACGGATTCTTCTTTGGGGGATTTGAGCCAACGTGGTCGAATCGAACGCTGAGCGCGACATTATCGGATTGGGCTGGGAAGTGCGGTCAGATTGTTGCGATCGACATCCATACGGGACTCGGGCCGACCGGGAGCGGAGAACTGCTGAGCCTGAGCCCGCAGGACAGTGATCGGTTCAGGCGGAGCAGGAGCATATTCGGTGAAATTGTACAGTCCATGCCCGATGGCCATTCTGTCGCCGCCTACAGTACGGGGAACTTCAGTGGTGGACTGACAGATATGCTGACGGATCGGGTACTGGCCGCGCACGCCTTGGAGTTCGGTACTCGCGCCGACAAAGAGGATGAAGCTACGAAGGTTCGCTGCCAGTGGCTAATCGCATGCGGAGACATGCAAAGTGATCAGGGAATAGCGATACGAGAAGCTTACCGATCGATATTTTATCCAGCCGGCGAGAGTTGGAGAAAGAAGGTCATGAGCTGCGCGTTGAACGTAGTAGCACAGGCTCGTTCAGCCCTTAACTCATATTCACCGGTAGATCAGTCGCGATCTGGCAGCAGCTAAGGTGGACGATGTGGAGGAAAACGAATGGCGTTTGAATCAATAGAAGTCCCCGGTATTCCTGAGCCGGGGCAGTTCAGTCACGTAGTTCGCAAAGGCAACTTCGTATTTATTTCCGGGCAGACGGCTGGCGAGGATGCCAAGAGAGGCGATCTGGATCCCATGACGCAGGCAGACAGTTGCTTTAGGTATCTCAGGAAAGCCATAGAAGCGGCGGGCGGCACCATGGACGACATCGTAAAGGTCAATATCTACCTCACGGACGGGTCGCAGTTCCCATCAATAACTGAATTGAGGCCAAGGTACTTCTCTAAGCCCTATCCAGCGGCAACGACCATCATCGTGAACTCAATGGTACGCCGCGCTCTTATCATGGAAATCGAGGCCATCGCGATATTGGACGACTGAGCGAAACGCAGCGATTTACGAAGCGGGAGAAAGTATGAATAGCAAAGGCTCTTTTCTTTTCGTGCCTTACACGGAGACACTGGAGCTCTTCGGAGCCAAGGATGCACTCGAAATCTGTGAGGAAGTGTATCGGATGCACGCGAGAGGCAGTGTGGTGTTTTCGGATCCGCCGAGCTTCCGGATGGATACGGCGGAGTTCAATAATTTCTGGCACGTTAAGGGCTGTCTGTTGAGTGAAATTCCCGTGTCTGGTGTGCGCATGTATTCCTACTTCGACGATGGCGATAGGACCACTGTTGGGACACTTGAGTCGACGCGCTTCGTAGTATTGAACGACCCCGTCACCAGCCTGCCGATTGCCATCATCGATGAGCATTGGAGTTACGGGCTCAGAAGCTCTGCGGCCGCTGTGGTGGGGTGTAAGTGGCTCGCGCCGAAGGCGCCGCGAAGTGTTGCACTGATAGGGGTCGGCACCATGTGCTCGACGGCGCTTCAGTGTCTGACAACGATGTACGATTTTGAAGAGGTGCGCTGTACTTCCAGACGTCCAGAGACGCGGAGAGAGTTCGCGGAAAAGTGGCAAGACGAGCTTGGGGTACCGGTGGTCGCGTGCCAGACGGTAGAGGAGGCTGTTGCCGATGCCGACATCGTAGTAGGGGGGACCACCTCCAAAGAAGTGACTTGCCAAGCGGAGTGGTTGAAACCCGGTGTGACATTCATCTCGTTGGCCGCCAGAGAGATTAACGACGAGGGCTGGGCGCAGATGGATAAGGTAGTGCTGGATGACTGGACACTAAACTACAAAGTGCCGTGGTTTCAGCAGATTGCCGATAAAGGATTGCTTTCGAGGGATATGGTGCATGGCGAGATGTGGCAGATCGTCACCGGAGAGAAAGAGGGCAGAACGGCGTCCGACGAAAAAATCATGATCCACACGACAGGTCTGGTATCGCAAGATGTCGCGATCGCCCATCGTATCTACGAGCGGGCGCAACAAGAAGGTGAGGGCATTTCCTTGCCGCGGGCAGCTGAGCCGGCGTCGTAGAGTCTCATGGGCAGTGTGACCATGCTAGGCTGCGTGCGATCCTGCCAGTTGTCTGGATATGGCGTCCGCGGCATCGTCCAGAGACCTTCGCAGTTTCGGAATCGTCTTGTTGGTCAAGTGGAGCGTCGAGCCGGAGATCGATATCGCGGTGACCAACTGTCCGGTGTGATCGTAGACCGGGACCGCAACGCAACGAAGACCCGGCATGATCTCTTCGTTGTCGATAGCGGCTTTCTGATCAAAAATTGTAGCCAGCTCACGCCGGAGCGCCCGTAGAGACGTAATGCTCTTTTCGGTGTGCCGCATCAGCGGTCGTTTGCTGTAGAGAGCTTCGAGGTCCTCGTTGTTCAGGTGCGAAAGCAGAACTTTCCCTATAGCCGACACATGGGCATCTAAACGGACGCCTACGGCAGATGCAATGCTGATGCTGTGTGTAGACTCGTATTTCGCATGGTAGACGACTTGCGAGCCTTCCAGCGTGCCCATGTGAACCGTTAGTCGGGTCCTTCTGGCTAATTCGGCAAGTACTTGATGGGCCGCACGTTTCAGGTGCGTTAGCTCACTTGCCTGGGTCCCGAGCTTGTATAAGCGATAACCAAGTCGGTACTTGTCGTGGCTGGTCTTTTCTATATATCCCAGCGATACCAATATCGACAGAAATCGGAAAGCCGTCGAGACGGGCAGCTGCAGCGCGGTGGCCACATCATTTGAGGCTTGCTCTTCTTGGCAGTTCGCCAGATGTTCAAGTATCGAGAACGCCCGCTCTATTGACTGATTCCTGTATTTCGCCATGTTCTACCGCTTCCCCTGAAAATCGCTCGACCGGCGACTTAGATTTCCAGCAACGTGTCCGTGTGCTGGTCCTGGATCACACAGTATATTCTAAATTTAAGATTTCACTTATTGAAAGTGACTTTCAAAAAAATTGACGTTGCAGCCAGAACATTTGATACTCGCTTCACACTCTGCTGCCGGTTGCCGCTTCTGCGCATAGGGCGGTCAGAAGAACGATTCATCGATCGATCGGCGTGTAACAAAGCGCGAAGGAGCGGGGAGCATGTTCCAAGAGTCGCAGCTGGAATCACCGCAAGAAGTAGGAGGGCAGTCACATCCGTGCGACGGCTTCGGCCATCGCGACGTGTGCCGACAGGAATATATTGTCGGGGCCTGCTCTTTTTACGGAAAGCGCCTTTACCAGTACTTCAAGAGTCGTGGTTACCCGGTGGAGGATTGCGAAGACCTAGTGCAGGAAACGCTCTGCCGATTATGCACCGTGGAGGATGTCAGGGAGATCAGAAACCTCGAAGCATTCCTTTTCACTACAGCCTACCGATTATCGGTGGAC
The DNA here is from genome assembly GCF_040706535.1 of Lentisalinibacter orientalis. NCBI lineage: Bacteria > Pseudomonadati > Pseudomonadota > Gammaproteobacteria > Woeseiales > Woeseiaceae > Lentisalinibacter > Lentisalinibacter orientalis. Next base: position 8,003 of record NZ_JAPDRJ010000007.1, on the reverse strand, counting down.
TGGATTCGGAAAGAACACCGGCTGCCCGGAAAGAACCTCGTTCATGTTGATCCCGACGAGGCAGGTAGCGAGGAGGCCCGAAGCGAGGATTATTGCGTGGCGCTCGAGCAGTTGAGGTTTGTGACGGCCAAAATTCGAGCACTGCCCGCTCAGAGGAAAAAGGTCCTGATGTTGCGCAAGCTTGGCGAGATGTCCTACCAAGACATCGCCGACGAAATGGGCATTACGATAGGGTCTGTTCGCAAACATTTATCAGCAGCTGTCAAGGATTGCCGAGACCATCTTGCCAGTTACCAATAGTCTCGCCGCAAACCTACGTGAACAGCCAGTGACGGATCGAGCCTCTCGCCAGTGGGCCGGCCCCCTTGAAGGGGTAAGAATCCTGGACCTGACAAGGGTGCTCGCGGGCCCTTTCGCGACACAGGTTCTGGGCGACCTTGGTGCGGACATCATCAAAGTGGAGCCTCCAGACGGGGACAGCACGCGCGCAATTCCGCCTCGCCGAAACGGTGAGAGTCACTACTTTATCGGTGTTAACCGCAACAAGCGGAGCATAGTCGTCGACCTTAAGAAGGATCGAGGGGTGGGACTAATTAAGCAGTTTGCCGCCCATGTGGATGTGCTGATTGAGAACTACCGACCGGGTGTTATGGACTCGCTTGGATTGGGGTATGAACCGCTTTCCGAGGTGAATCCGAAGTTGATCTACTGTGCGATGTCGGGATTCGGGCAGTATGGACCAATGAGGGATAAGCCCTCCTTCGATATCGTGACCCAAGCGTTAACCGGGGCGATGAGCCTCAACGGAGAGCGTGAAAGCACGCCCGTCAAACTTGGATTGCCAATGGGGGATCTGGTTGGGGGGCTTTTCGGGCCGGTTTCGGTTCTTGCAGCGCTGCTTGAGCGAAACCGCACAGAACGTGGTCGCATGATAGACGTAAGTCTTTATGACGGACTGTTGGGGATGCTCGGATACTTTGCGCAGCTGTTTTTATTCGAAGGGAAGGAGCCCAAGCCTGTGGGGTCCGGTCATCCTAGCATCGCTCCATACGGCGCCTATGAGACGAGCGACGGTCAGATCGTTATCGCATGTCTCACAGAGGGATTCTGGAAAAGGCTTGTGCAGGCGTTGGACGCAAGCGTGCTTCTAGACGATCCGCGATTCGCAAGTATGGAATCGAGAAGGGAAAACCGTGAAGCGCTTGATGGCATTCTTGCATCCACTACGCGGCAAAGAACAACCCGAGAAATGAGTAAACTGCTGGACGAGTTCGATATCCCGAATGCGCCAATCCTTGGTGTAGGTGAGGCGTTGTCAAGTTCACATTCGTCAGCGCGCGAGATGTTAACTACAGCTCATCATGAAGTGTTGGGCCATATACCGCTCGTTGGCCGGTCTGTGAAGTTCCCCGGAAATCAACAGTCCCGTTTACGGGCTCCGCCAGCCCTTGGTCAACATACGGATGAGATTCTCAGTGAAGTGTTAGGCCTCAGGACCTCCGAGATCGATAAGCTACGAGCAGCTGGTGTCGTGACTTAACAGGCACAATGCTGCAGAGGATTGATTGGCCCAAAGAGTACAGGCAGATCACTGTTAGCAAGTCAGGATAGAGTGAGTTCACACTGACATTAGTGTTATCTGGCATGCCAGATGAGTCTATGAAGGGAAGGCATACAGACATATCAAGTGTGGTTGTTATAGGCGGTGGGCAAGCCGGCGCCCAGGCAATCTACTCGTTACGTCAATATGGATACGAAGGCGCTATCAGGCTCATCGGAGATGAAGCCGTCCTACCTTATCAGAGACCGCCACTTTCAAAAGCGTATATGAAAGGAGACTTAGGTCAAGAGAGGCTGTTCTTCCGGCAAGCTAAGTGGTACGCGGAGAACCAAGTCGAGATGTTGCTCTCCGAGACGGCGTCAGTCATCGATAAAGCAAAGAAAGTTGTCCGCTGCGATAGCGGTGCTCAGATCTCCTACGATGCGTTGGTTATAGCGACCGGCGCTCGGCCGCGCGAGCTGTCTGTACAAGGCGCCGATCTAAAAGGGGTCCATTATTTAAGGAGCGTTGCAGACGTTGATGGGATACGAGCAGGCATCGAGGAGGGGACGCATCTGGTTATCGTGGGAGCCGGGTACATTGGTCTCGAGGCAGCTGCGGTTGCCCGCCAGCGAGGCATGGATGTGACTGTGATCGAAGCAACCGAGCGAGTCCTGTCTCGTGTGACTGGCCTTGAAGTTAGCGACTTCTTTGAAAGCCTGCATCGCGCCAAGGGTGTGGATATCCGCCTGTCTGCATGCTTAGCTGCTCTTAATGGTGATGATGGCGTTGTCAGGGAGGCCGTGCTGGAGAACGGCGAGAGTATTGACGCCGATATGGTATTGGTGGGGATCGGGGTTCTGCCAAATGTCGAGCTTGCAGCGAACGCGGGCATCACCGTCGACGACGGGATTGTCGTAGACGAAGATTGCCGAACGAGCGATCCATGGATTTTCGCCGCCGGTGATTGCACTATGCGTCCGGTGGCATGCTACGGTCGAACAGAACGGCTAGAGAGCGTTCATAATGCGATTGAGCAAGGTAAACTAGCGGCTGCGGCAATCTGCGCGCGTGAAAGGCCGGCAATCGATTGCCCGTGGTTTTGGTCTGATCAATACGGGGTGAAGCTTCAGATTGCGGGATTGTCCCGAGGCTATGATCAGACGGTTGTTCGTGGGTCTGGCGCTACTGGCAAGTTCTCGGTCTTCTATCTCCGGGGTGGGGTGGTGATCGGGGCAGATGCCATAAATAGTCCCAGGGATTTTATCCACGCCAAAGAACTGGTCATGTCGTGCGCCAGAATACCGCGAAGTAGCCTGCAGGATATCGCGGTCCCGATAGATGAACTGATAGCCTAGTCGCGCACGCCGGGGGACGACTAATAGGGTTGGCCCTGCTGGCTGTCGTCCCCCTTCGTTTGGATCTGCCTATGGGATTCTTTGACCGTACCCCGCGAGGTAGGCCGCGTGTGATGTGGGAGATTGAAGAAATCTCGCGCGTCGGCGGGAATCCGTCGTCGTTCGCCGGAGGGGAGGATCGTCTCGTATTCACTGCGACACACCTTCGGATCCAGGCAGGCCGCCGGGGTAGATGCCTAGACCCGGAAAGAGTTGATGGGGCCTGCGAACCGCGAGACCACACAGCCCTACTGGAAGTCAGATAGAGACAAAAGGAGGGACACAATATGGATGCTCTGAGATTCGATATGCGTCGAGGAGGCAGACTATATGTAGGGCGGCGTTTTGGGTTCCGTTTGGTCCAATGATGGATTGGACGGATGGAATCGGAATCGCGGTTTAGGATCAGATGCTTACGAATTCAGTGTATCGGCAAGTCGCACTAATGTCGCACCCTGTTTTCTGGGTCGAATACCTAGCTTCTCGACTTGCTCACGGGAGGATGAGATCGATAAGCGGCTGCACTTGGCCCCAAGGGAAATCCCAGACCGCGGTCGGCCGGAACTACGGCGTGGCGGCCAGTAACTTATTCGACTGAATTATCGAGCCAGTTACGCAGCTCGAGCGCGTATTGCCGCCAACCTGTGTCGAAAACATCATCCACCACCTCAGGTATCTCGATGTAAGCCGCGTTTGGCAATAACTCTCTGTGTACCTTCCGCGTCTCCTCAAGAAGTAGTTCATGGGGTTGAATGATCTTAACTGGATGAGTCAACTTTCTGAGCTTCTTCTCTACCGGGTATGACCACACCGCGTTGTATGCATACCACCATTTGTCTAGGGAATGTATGTCTTCCAGAAAGACTTTTGTTGCGCGACGAAACGACACGCCCTCTGCCCGGTTCACGACGATGAGCGCCCACCTGTCTAAAATCCTGCGACCATCCTCAGGTAGTTCGTAATCCCGAGGTAGCGCATCAAGTAGAGCTTGACGCTCTGCTTCAGACCGAAACGCAACACCACTAAGAACAACACGACGGACCAGATTGGGACGGGATAGGGCAAGCTCTGCAGCAATAAACGCACCAGTATGAAATCCGAACACATCTACCGGGCCTGATTGGTCCTCTCCGTAGCCAAGTGTTACCAAGGCATCGGCCATCGCTCCGGCAAGATCTGACATCATCGGCGGTCCGCTCGGACGATCCGATTCACCGTAACCGGGTGTATCGAAAGCAATGGCCGTTCGATCCCGGCCCATTTCTTTCAATAAGAACTTATACTCGTCACCCGATTTCGGATTCTGGTGAAAGAAAACTATCGGGGTGGGAGACGCAGTTGTGACAGCGGGAGCACATATATGATAGTGCACTTGTCCAAATCGGCTATCGGCGTAGCCTCGTCGGCATTCGCCTTGGGCCACGCTTGCAGCAAGAAGACACAAAGCAATTAACCCACACCGACAAGTCCAGTTTTTCAATCGGAACTTCATACCGCAAATTTCTCCGTATTGTCATCTCGGTCGTCAGCAAAAAACATCCTCGTTTCGGCTACTTCTATTGCCGAGGCGCGTTGACTGACGGGAACTCGAATAACCTCTATGCCAAAATCCGCTAGACAACGCAAAATTGCTGGAAGACGATGGATGGTTGCCCGTCGTAACAATTTGCCTCAGCGTTGCAAGCTTTATTAAGTCAGTGGGCTTGGTAACCATATGGCCCATAACAACAGATCTATGCCTACATCAACACGGCAGTGATAGGGTCTTCTTCGTTTAGAACTCCGGGATCGAAAACGAATTCGGCGGGTGCGCTTGCTTGCTCAATCCAATTCACTGCTTGGTCCCAAGGTAGGTATAGTACATGCCTCCATGAACGTGCCGGATGCCCATGCACGTCCTAAGAGTTTCTACAAAGAGAAGAGGCAGCGCCAGTTGTTTTATGTCCTCATCAACCACCGGTGCGAAGCTCTTGTCGCCCAAATGATGGATATCCGCCGAGTGCGAGTAACAATGCACCCCCCAGAATATAGGTTCCAACGGACGCAGTGAGAACCGTATCGTAACTGCCAGTCGTATCTCGAACGGCCGCATAAATTAGAGGAGAAACGCCAGAGAAAATTCCGAACGGCATGTACAACATGCCGTAGATTTTGCCGTAGTGACGCATGCCAAAATATCTACCCGTTACGTAGGCAATTAGATCGCTTTCGGCGCCTGCCGCCAAACCCAAAAGGAAGCCCGCTAAGACCGCGAGCGAGAGCGTCACGCTATCGTGCAACAGAATCAGGCTCGACAAGGCCGGTAAACACAACAGCGGAAATGCAACAAAGCCGGCCCAAAAGCGATCGAGCAATAGACCAGTCACAATTCGGCCTGTTAACACACCAAATCCAAGTGCAGTTATTACCACGGCCGCCGTGGTTGCCGGAAAGCCTCGGTCCGCGAGTATTGGGACCATGTTTACGAATGCGCCACCAAATGTTCCGGCAATCAACACAACCGACATCCAAATTAGCCAGAATCGATAGTCACGCATAGCCACAGATAGAGAGACCCCGGCGAGATCTCCATCATCGCTTCGAATCTCGGGTGGGCGCTCTTCCGGCGTTGGCTCGCGAAAAAAAAAGACGCCCGCCGGCAACGCGATTCCCAAAGACAGAGCCGCCGTCGTGACGAACATAAAGCGCCATCCCAATTGCTCGATGGACCAGACTGCGACATGGGGGACTACGAGAGCGGAGATACTGGTGCCAAGCAAGAGAATGCCCAAAGCGATTCCACGCGATCGAAAGAACCAAAGGTTTACCGCGCGACTCCAAGTAACAGGGGTTGAACCGATACCTACCAAGCCAACTAGAAACCACAGCCCATAATAGACAAGCAATGATGCCGGAGTCATTGAGATACTGGCGAAAAGCACCCCGAACGCAAATAAAGACCACAGGGCAACCGGTCGGACGCCGAATCGATCCGCAAGCCAACCGTATAATGGTGCGAGCAACGAAGCGACAATCCCGTACAGCATGATAGGAACCATCAGCTGCGTCTTGGTCCATCCAAATTCCGCGTTTAGGGGCTCGACTGTGAATCCGAGAATATTGAATGGTATCGGCGAAGCACCAAATGCCACGCCAAGAACACCAGCAACTAGTACTTTCCAGCCACGTTGAAACTCACCGCGCGCCGATCCGATTGCGCTTGGATGCGGGTCGTTTGCTGATATAGGGGCCATCAGAACCGATTCGCCCACATCAGCGGAGATTGGGCTGATCTCGTGGCGGACGCTATTGCGGGGTAAAGCTCTAATGCCAATATGGATAACGCCATTATCAAATGCAGGCTAAACTTGCGAAGCAGGTATGGGAGCACTTTCCTGTTCTTTCCGTGTATGGCGGCTGCCCAATGGCTCTGCGAACTCGCAGCGTCCGCTGCGTCCTTTCGCCGATAACACTCAGCGATCATGATTGCATGTCCCGTCCACTACTTTATCGGCCCCAAACATTATAAAGATATAGGAATATACGTTGAGTATGCATGACGCTTGGGGGTCTGACAATCAGAGCGTGATCTGTGGGGGGGGTATTCGGACCAGCGGAAACTTGAGGGGATAGCGCCTGCAGTGAGAAGGGGGACCAACCGAATCGCGGGTGATCCGAGGACCAAATGGTCCGGGTCCTGCACGAAGGCCCCGGCGAACCGATTAGCGTTGCTGCCAACCGATACCGGGATTTGAGAGCAGATGCTAGACAACTGGCGAAAGCGCTGCGGGTGCTGGATGTTGCGGTTGTTCGACGACTACGAGAGTTCGAGGCCGGTAATGCGCGGCGGAATAAGGCTCTGGTCCAGCCCCGTCTGGACATCGAAATCATGAATGAGGTCGCCGAAAAGTGGTGAGCATTGCCGCGAGACGCCACAAAGTCGTGTTCCTAGCGGGTCGAAACCCGTCGCGACTCCGCGCGCGTTGGTTGCTGTCAGGCTCCCACCGTCGCTCGCCTACGTCTCAGATCGAGCGAACGGACGTGCCGGGGCTCGGAGCTAGGCGCGAGCTGGCTTGATGGTAGCTTCGGAACCGGTGCTGACGTATTTAGGTTATTCGAGTGCGGCGGGTTTTGAGATAAGCAGGAATCATGCCTACCGGGTCGGGCGCAAAGCCGGATTCTGGTTCCGTCGATGAAGGTCGCGGTGCCGTATCTTCAGTGTCCGCGCGACCGATGCCGCCGATCGTGGACAATCACACCTCGGCGTATGATCTTGCATTCGAGCGCTGCGCTAAAGGGCTTCGCCAGAAGTGATCGGCCGTTGTCGATGAGCGAACGCGCGAAAGCCTGGCAATTGGGGTACGCGTGAGGGTGTGCGCCGCTACGGAATTGACGTCCTCACGCGTGTCGTCACTACCCATGGTGCTCGTTGGTATTGCGCTCAGGCAATAGGGGGATTCGATCCCCTGGTGGTTCTGAAGTGGCTCAGGACAAGCGAGATCCCTACTGGGCGGATCCACCCGAGCAAGCCATAGCAGAATGCCACTGACTAGACCTTTAATGACAAGTGCGGGGACGAGTACCTCAGCCCGTAATGGTCTAGAAGTCGGGTAGGGAGGAGGGACCTGATAGAGAGCGGCGTATGCACTACAACGAGACTTGATATCACGCGAGTCCCCAAAAATTAGGGACCGGACTTATCCATCGACGACGGGCAGTGTTCGGTAATCAGTGGTCAGAAGAAATAAGCCAGGCCGATCCAACCAGCCATTTTCTTCGATCGTGAGAATGTCAGGGCTGTCCTCTCGGACCGAAGTTTCTACCTAATATGAGGCGCTGCTCATCAACGTATGCGGCTAACCTTACCGCCTTGAATAGGGCCGACACTTAGGTTGTCAAAGTCTATCTTTGTCTGTGTGTGTTCCTACATCGGCGTGGGTATGGGTGCCGCGGCGCCGCATCGTGTCCTCGAAGTCCTCCGGCCCGTGGGGATGGTTGTGGGCGTGGTTCACGCACCACTTGTAGAGCACCGGGTCACGCTTGGCGAGGCGGGCGGCGGAGCGCTCCTCGTTCTCCTCCGGCGTGCT
>NZ_JAPDRJ010000006.1:0-270019 GCF_040706535.1 Lentisalinibacter orientalis | reverse complement strand
TGCCGCCGACATGGAACATCGGCAGGTTCACCAGGATGGCGTCGCCGTCCTCCATCCGGTAGTTGATGACCGCCGTCGTATAGAGCTGCAGGTAGGGCGACAGCACGCCCTTCGACGGGCCGGTGGTGCCCGAGGTGTAGATGACGCTCTGGATGTCCCAGGGCTCGATCACGGCGGAGTCGTCGAAGGCCTCGCCGTCGCCGTTCAGCGCGCCCGCGCCGTGGAAGCGCAGACCGGGCCGGTCCGCGGGCACCTCGCCGCCCGACAAGACCACCTGCTCGAGGCTCTCGAGCGTCAGCCCTTGCAGCCGTTCGACCAGGTCCGGATGAGTGACCATGATCCGCGCGCCGGTGAGGTTGACGGCATGTTCCAGCACGCCGCCCCGGTAGGCCGTGTTCAGCGGCACGTAGATGGCGCCGAGGTAATTGGCGGCGAACCACACCCGGACGATGTCCCGGCCGTTCGGCAGCCAGGCGATGACCGGGTCGCCGCGGCCGACGCCGAGGGCCTGCAGCCCGGCGGCCGTGTCACGGACCTCGCGGCGGCACTCCGCGTAGGTCCACTCGGTGCCGTCCTCGAACAGGGCGACCCGGCGATCGGGACAGCGCTCCGCCCGGCTGTCCAGCAGGCCTTTCAGGACGCAGTCGTCCCGGTCCGGCATGCGCGGATCGAACCAGGGCGGTCGGATCTCTTCGTGCTCGCCGCTCATGTGCAGACTCTCCCCCGACGGCGCTCGCGGTTACTTTCATAGAGCAACCCAACTTTAGCCAGCAGTCAGATGGCCGTCAACTGGCGGTTGACGGCAGTGTGATCAGCGCAGTAATCTAGGTTCGATTCTGCAAGTTAAGCGGAGTACTCGATGGACACGGCAACCCTTCTGAAAATCGCAAACTTCTACGGACGATTCACACCCAACTACACCAAGATCGGGTATTACGCGCGGGGATTACCCTGGGGCTCGTCGCGGCCCTGGGATTTCTCGGGCCAGTACTGGGTTGTTACCGGGGCCAACGCGGGGATTGGCAAAGCCATCATGCATACAGCCGCGAGGGCCGGCGCAGAGGTGCTGGCTGTAGCACGCCGGCCGGAGAAACTCCGTGATGCCGTGGCCGAGCTCCCCAACGATGCGGCGCAGCGCATCACCGAAGTGACCACGGATATGTCCTTGCAGCGTGAAACCCAAAAGCTATTGGACCGGCTGATCTCCGAAGGGAAGAAGATCAACGTTCTGATGAATAACGTAGGGGTATTGTTGAACGAACACGAACTCACGGATGAGGGCAGGGAGAAAAGCTTCGTAACCAATCTCCTGAGCCATTTCCAGCTCACGGAGGGTCTGCTGAACGCCCAACTGTTCGCTGACGATGCCACGATCGTCAACATGTCGTCGGGGGGCATGTATAACGTGCCCTTGTCCATCAAGGGTTTGAACACGCTCGACCCGGAGAGCTACAGCGGGAAGGTCGCCTACGGCTTCCACAAGCGCGCACAGGTGGCGCTGACCAATTACTGGAACCGAAAGTACGGCGACCACGGCCTGCGCTGCTACGTGACCCACCCTGGCTGGTCGAAAACGCCCGGCGTCAAATTCTCACTACCGGTCTTCTGGAAGATCCAGAATGTGCTACTGCGGAGCCCACTGCAGGGAGGCGATACCGCTCTCTGGCTCGCTGCAGAACGTCCGGAAATCCCGCCCGAAGAGGCGATTTGGTTCGATCGGAAACCCAGGGAGACCCATATCTTCGAGCACACTCGGAACCCGCTCTGCACCGAAACGGAGCTCGTCGATTATCTGCAACGCGAACTTGAACAGGAACCTGCGGCGGCAGCGCGTCCGGGCGCCTAGACTGTACGAAAGCTCCTTAGACCGATATGGCGAGTAAAAGATTCGATGCGATTGTAGTGGGCGCCGGCATGGGCGGAATGTGCGCAGCGGCCCGGCTCACTGCCGCCGGGATGAAAGTTCTGGTCATAGAGAAGTCGCAGCACATAGGGGGCAGGTGTTCCCATCGTCAGCGTGGCCCCTATACGGTAACCACCGGCGCAATCATGATTCCGATGGGAGAGAAGAGCGCGATCCGAGAAGCTTTCACAGCTGTGGGAGCCGAAATGGAAATGGTCGAGACAACAGGCCGCATGCGCTACCGCCTCGGGCACGGCGACTATGATCTGCCCGAGACCGGCGGTGGTCTACTTGGCATGCTCGAATTTGCTTTCGAAGGTGACAGCAATAAGGCTGGGCAGCTGTTCGCCAAATTCCGAAACGCGCTCGCGGACATCCCCGACGACAGGTCAACCTTCCGTGACTGGCTTGACAGCCACACGGACAATGCCGCCGTGAAAGGGCTGTTTCAAGGATTCTGTGCAGCCCTGATGGGCACCAACCTGCATGAGATTCCGGCGGGGGAGTTCTTCCGGTTCCTGAAATATAGCAGTCGTGGCAGTCGTTTCGGTCTGGCACAGCACGGTAACGGCACCTTGATGGAGACGCTGGCCGCCGCCATCGAAGCGCGCGGTGCGGAGATCCGTCGACATACGACTTGTCAAGCCATACTCAGCCGTGATGGGCGTGTCACCGGTGCCATGCTCAAGACTAAGGGCGGGCCTAGCGAGACGGTAGATGCTGAATTCGTGCTCTCCAATACCGGTCCGGACCGCACCATCAAACTGGCCGGGGGTCGCGGGCAATTTGATCAGGGTTACTTGGCGCGGCTTGACGCATGGCCACACGAGGCACCCATCCTACATGTCTCATTCGTCACCAACGAGCCACTCATCGAGGGATTCGATGGAAGCTTGGTTTTTGGAAATTGCCGCAATCTAATCTACCTTGAGATACCATCGATCATATCGCCGGAGCTGGCGCCTCCGGGCAAGTTCTTGCACACGGCCTACGGCGCTCCGCGTCACGCGGCAAAGACCGACCTGAAGAAAGATCTGGCTACGACCATCACCGAGCTGGAGGCCAACTTCCCCGGGCAGCTCGGGAATGCACAATTTTTGGTCAAGGCCCGGCACTCGGGACAGGGTCCGGGAATGCATCGCTGGGCCGGACGCATGATGCCGGTATCCACACCGATCCGAAATCTGTATAACGTCGGTGACGGCGCCACACCGCCCGGCACCATCGGGACGGAAGGCGCAGCGGCATCCGCCCGAGCGGCGTTTAACGAGATCCTCGTCTAGCGCCGCACTTTCCCACTTCCGACGGGATGTCAGCGCAAGCCGCTACCGCAGGATGCGTCCGCCCGGGTAGCTCTGAGTTCTTTCCCCACGAGCTCACCGTTCCGTATTAGGAAACGGCTGCCGACCAGGACGTGCGCGGTGCCCGTGCAGCTTGGGACGAATCGCCGAAAGTGTCATGATCCTGGATGCGGCGAGATCCCATTTGGAGGTTGCCGACGTGGAGTTCAAGGCCGTACGCGAGTACTGAGATCATGCGCCGCGGGACCGAGGTACCGTCTACGAGACTCCCTAGACGTAGTCTTTGTACTTCTCGAGGTAGCGCACCGGCTTCGACAACGCATCGCGCCGGAACGGGTCGCCAAGTTCCCGGGTCACCATGACCTCGAGGACGGTCGTCTTGCCTTCCTTCTGTGCGGCGCAGGCCGCGCTGAAGGCATCTCCGACGTCGTCCAGCCGCTCCACGACGACACCCTCCGCTCCCATCGCCTTCGCGATCTCCGCGAAACTGGGGTTCTCCAGGTTACTGCCGAGAAAGCGCTGGCTGTAGAAATCCACCTGGTTCTTCTTCTCAGCGCCCCACTGCTTGTTGTGGAAGACCACCGGCGTAACCGGGATTCCCTCGCGCACGCAGGTTAGCGTCTCCATCAGTGACATACCCCAGGCGCCGTCACCCACGTAAGCGACGGCCGGACGGTCGGGCGCTGCGACCTTGGCTCCCATGATGACTGGGAACGCATAGCCGCAGTTGCCAAAACTCATCGCGGCGAAGAAGCTCTTCGGTCTGTCGAAACGCAGATAGCTGTTCGAGACAGAGCAGATGTTGCCGATGTCGGTCGATACCATGGCATCGGCCGGCATCGCACGCTCCAGCTCGCGCAGGACCTGGCGGGGATGCAGGTACGGGCTGTCGGCCATGACCTCCTGGCTCCAAGGGTCGCGCTCCTCCGTCCAGGCATCCAGTTCCTCTTCCCAGGCCGCCTTCTCAGCGCGAATGCGCTCCGCCCGCTGAGCTTTCGAGCCGAGAGCGGCCACGTCCTCCCGCTCTCTCAGCCGCGCGAGGAGTTCGGTCGCCGCCGCCCCCGCGTCACCGCAGATGCCCACGGAGATCGGCTTCACCAGTCCGAGCATACGCTGATCGCAGTCGATCTGGATTATCTTCGCGTCCTTCGGCCAGTAATCCAGCCCGTGCTGAGGCAGCGTCCCAAACGGGCCGAGCCTCGAGCCAAGCGCCAGGACCACGTCTGCATCGGAGATGAGTTTCATGCCGGCTTTCGAACCCTGATAGCCCAACGGTCCACACCATAGTGGATGGCTCGCAGGGAACGAATCGTTGTGCAGGTAGGAGTTGACTACCGGCGCGCCAAGATACTCTGCGAGCTCGATGCACGGATCCATGGCATCGCCCATGACGACGCCGCCGCCGGACAGGATCACAGGGAATTCGGCTCCGGCCAACAGTTCCGCGGCTTCTTTGAGGCTCCGGCTCCCACCTGGACCACGCTCGATCCGGACCGGCTGGGGGATCTCCACGTCTATGTCCCCGTAGAAGAGATCTCTCGGGATGTTTAGTTGCGCCGGCCCGTTCTCCTGCATGGCCCTGTCGAAGCAGCGTCCGGCGATCTCCGCCATGCGCCCCTGGCCGTTGACATGGCCCTGGAACTTCGTGATTTCCGAGAAGATGGGCAGCTGGTCGGTTTCCTGAAAGCCCCCGAGACCGATACTGTTCGCGCCCGTCTGCGGTGTGATAGCAACGACCGGCGTATGCGCCCAGTAGGCTGCGGCGATCGCCGTAACGAAATTCGTGACACCCGGGCCATTCTGCGCGATGCAGACGCCGTGGCGACCGCTCACCCGGGCGTAGCCGTCCGCCATGTGCGCCGAGCCCTGCTCATGCACCGTGGGAATGAACCGGATACCGGCGGCTGGGAAAATATCCAAGACATCCATGTAGGCCGAGCCGACGATGCCAAATACATCGGTAACTCCATTCGCAACCAGAGTCTCGACGAAAGCTTCACTGGGAGTCATTCGTGGCATTTTGCTTTCACCTCCAAGAATAGTACTGATGCGATACATCGCCTCGGCAAAAAGGGCGATGATCTGCCTCTTGCGACGGTGCACCTGTAGATCACTAACCCACTCGACTTAAGCGAAAGCTCGATGGCCCGACCACGCAATAACCGCTGTTCCTATAAACAATCGCACCACCGCCAGCATATAATCATCCTGTCAATTGGCTCCGGACGTGATCAGGCCTATCGGGCATCCGAATACGGCGTGTAACAATAAGTATTTTAATGCAAGTATGGTGCGAATACCAGATCGATGGAGCCCTACGAGGCGCGTTAAGGGCATCGCGCCCTTCGCGACTGACGTTAGTGCTAAAAAACCGACGTAAGATGAGTACAATCGGGGAGGAAGCGTTGCCGTACGAATCTTGGCGGAAGCGACCAAAGTGCGGTATTTCAACTTCTTTTTTAAAAGTATCTAGCGCATTAAGGATCATACCCTGTCGATGGTAATGGAAGATCGAATACTTAAGGGCTCGGTCCGGCGTGCCCTCGATGAGATCGGCGACCGCTGGACGTTGCTGATACTTCTCAGCGCCTTCTGCGACGTGGAGCGCTTCGACGACTGGAAGGTCCGATTCGGAATTTCTCCAAGCATCCTTAGTAGCCGGCTGAAAAAGTTGGTCACGATCGGAATACTAACGAAGCAGCCTGTAGGCAAAGGAGCCCGACGTCTGCGCTATATGCTGACGGATAAGGGCGCCGATCTTTTCCTATGGGCGCTGAGCGTCTGGGACTGGGAAAGCGTCTGGATCTATCGCGACAGTGATCATCCGGTACAGCTGCAGCATACTGGCTGTGGGCACCGCACTCGGCCTCGATTCGCCTGCACTCATTGTGGCAAGCGCGTCAGCTACGATAACGTGATCATAGAACGTGGGCCGGGCTACGATGACGTGATGGTAAGCGAGACGCCGGACTCGCGCCGTTCGTCGACCACGACCGAAGATAATGATAACGAGATCTTCCTGGGCCGCTCGGTCGATACGATAGGCGACCGATGGAGTTTTCTTGTAATCTCAGCCGCGTATTTCGGAGTGACCCGCTTCGATAATTTCCAGAGCCAGCTCGACATCGCGAGCAATATCCTTTCCGACAGGCTCCGTCATCTGGCGAATCACGGCATGTTGGCCCGCAACCGTTATCAGGAGCGCCCTGCCCGCTACGAATACATCCTCACCGAGAAGACGATCGCATATTACAACGTGCCGCTGATGCTGGCACTTTGGGGAGATAAGTGGCTCCCTACACGATCTGGTTTGCCGTTTCTGCGCTATCATGAGACGTGTGGTCACGCTTTAGGCATTACACCTTACTGCCAGCATTGCGACGAAGAATTGGTGCGCGGAGAAGTCCGCTTCATTACTCCGGATTGATACCCAGGCATACGTTAGGCCTGCAGAGAGTGCGGCGCTGAACGTTCACGCGAGGGTAAGGATGTCGCGGGGATTATCTCTCAGCAGCCGAGTGATCAACGTTTCCTCGAATCCCTTGTAGCGCATCAGCGCCGTGACGGACTCTGGGATATGCTGCCACCCGTGACCGCCGTATTTCCTCTGCCAATGCTGCAGGGCGATATCATGGGAGAGCAGGATTTTCGCCTCATAGCCAGCTTCCGCCAACGCCATAACATAGTTGAGACGAATCGCGTCGTTCGGCATGTCGATCTTGCCTCGCTGACGGAAGGACTCTTCCCAACCAAAGCAATCGAGTTCAAGGTAGACGCCAGTTTTGGCCAGTTCCAGAAAAGGTGTCGTGTCGAACGAGTCGGGTGCCGGCCTGGAGGGCAACCGGTGCTCTACATGGCAGATGATCGTACGCTCCAGGTCACCCCCTTCTTCCTCTACGATCTTTACGGCGTCCCAGACCGATTTCGGACTGAAGCCGGGATGGATACTGAGGGCGGCACCTGTCTCGCACTGGGCGTGCACCGAGGCTCGGAGAACCTTCTCTTCGTTTGGATGTAACGGGAAACTCAGCCCCACCTCGCCGATGATGCCGGCCTGAATACCTCCGGTGACACCCGTGTCCAAGTCCCGGACTATTCGCTCGCGGAGTTCTCCGGTGTCGAGATTATCTACATGCTCCGGATGGTACTCATGAGTGTAATAGCTGGTCGCCATAACGATGTGGATGCCAGCGGCGCGTGAGACCCTCTGCAGACCCACCGGATCCCTTGCCAGTCCGATGGAGGTCTGATCCACGATGCACCCACCGCCATGCTGTTTGAACAGCCCGGCCTCCTCGATGACGTCATCGATAGAAGTTATCCGATAGTTACCATAGTAGAACCAATTACGCGCAATGTCGGCGCGGTTCGACAGACAGATCGGCCGATTCCATTTCTCCCGCCAGCTGGCCGCGGTACCGGGTCCGTCCTCACCCGGTTCCCAACCCGCCATGGGTATGGCACCGGCGGCCTTCGCCGATTCGGTCACCTCGATCAGCGCATCCGCTGAGCAGGCGCCCTTGGTCATGTCGACAAGCACGTGCTCATGAGGCAGCGTAATCCCTAGTGAATCCGGCTCAACGGGGCCGAGCACCGTCTGTACCTTGCCTTTATTGATCATATCGCCTCCTGTCTAGACGGCCTTAACCGTATGATGGATAGCCATGCTGAGGCACGCGGCATGACAACTAACCTCGGGAGCAGCCCAAGAAAGCGCAAGTTGATCGGCGCCCACGAATCCTCCACGCGGCCAATCCAGCCTTTTCCGGCCCTAACGAGGCAAGCCGAACTTGCCTGACACCCTATAGCTGATAGCCTTTCCGCCTCGAATAAAGCACCCTGTTACTTGCATTACGAAACTAAAAAGATAACTATCCTAGATCGCCGCGTCAATAGCTAGGGGCGGGCGTCCCGCGTTAGGGCTTTCGTAAGGATATGACGGCTATACGAGGAGTCCGGCCCATGAATGAAAAGACAGGCACACTTGGGACATTCCTGGCCGAGATGGAGAGCCGGCTGGCAGGCCGATGCCCCCGATTGGTGTTGCCCGAGGCGGAGGAGCCCCGCATCCTGTCGGCCGCTCGCCGGCTCACGGAGCGGGGCCTCGCGACAGTCAGTCTTGTTGGCGCGGAAAGCAGCGTCAGAGCCGCTTCTCAATCGGCCGGCCTGGTGCTTGACGGGATCGACCTCGTCGATCCCTCGGTGGATCGCCGTGCAGTGGAGTTCGCAACGCTGTACAGACAGACACGGGGACGCACTCGCGAAGCCGTCGCACGACGTCTGGTTAGCCGGCCACTTTTTTTCGCGGGCATGATGGTACGCGCCGGCGAGGCCGACGCTCTTCTAGCCGGGGCGAAGCATCCCACAGCCCGTGTCGTCGAGGCTGCTCTGATGACCGTAGGGCCGGCCGCAGGGATCGCCACGCCATCCAGTTGTTTTCTGATGCTGCTCCCCGCCGGGCCGATGGTGTTTGCGGACTGCGCATTCAATGTCCGGCCAACATCGCAGGAACTTGCGGATATCGCTATTGCATCGGCCGATACATGCGCTCGGCTGCTACAGGTCGAGCCCCGCGTCGCATTGCTGTCGTTCTCAACGCACGGCAGCGCGAGGCATCCTGAGGTAGACCGAGTGCGCGAGGCCGTTGACATCGCCCATTGCCGGGCGCCGGAGTTCTCCATCGATGGCGAGATGCAAATAGATACGGCTCTCGAACCGGTCGTGGCAGCGCTCAAGAGGCGCCACGGGAGTATGGTCGCGGGACGAGCCAACGTACTTGTTTTCCCGGATCTGAACTCGGGCAACATTGCCTACAAACTGGCCCGCCACCTGAGCAATGCAGGGGCCGTAGGCCCGATCCTCCAAGGCTTCCGCAGACCGGTCGGCGATCTGTCCCGCGGCGCAAGTGTGGACGAGATCGTCGCGACCGCTACCGTCCTGCTCGCCGGGTCCCTGAATGCGTAGCGACGCTCGCCGGTGCCCGTCAGCCGCGCTCGTCGATCCGCGAATAAGAACGCCGGCCCGGACCGTTGTAAAGCGTCAATGGTCGAATGAGGATATTGCTCCGCACTTGCTCCAGGATTTGCGCCGTCCATCCGGGCACCCGGCCGATCGCGAATACGGGCACGAAAACGTCTTTCGGGATACCGAGCAAGTGATATATCACGCCGGCATAGAAATCCACATTCACATTCACGCCGAGCCGTGAATAGGGTTTCATGGCTTCCACGACCGCCTGCAGTATCTCGAACCACTGCGGTTGCCCCATTTCTTGAGACAGCTGCTCCACTCCCTTACGCAAATGTCGGGCTCGGGGATCCTCGCTGCGATATACCCGGTGCCCAAACCCCATGATCGCCTCGCGCCTCGCCCGCTTTTCCCGCACGTACGCCGCGGCATTCTCGGGAGAACCGATCTCCTGGGCCATCTGCATCACGTCTTCCGCAGCGCCACCATGTGCAGAACCGGACAGGGCGGCCACAGCCGCCGTCATAGCCGCATGTAGACTCGCACGCGTCCCCGTCACAACCCTGGCCGCAAAGGCCGACGCATTCGCACCATGCTCGGCATGCAGGATCAAATCCCTGTCCATGAGCGCAGCGGTTGCCTCGCTCGGTCGGCTGCCGCTGAGCATGTATAGGAAATTTGCAGCGTGCCCTAGCGCCGGGTCCGGGTCGATCGGCTCCTCGTCCTCGCGGATGCGTTGCTGCGCGGCGACGATCATCGGCACCTGCGATGTAAGGCGCAAACCTTTCCGCAGACACGCCGCCTCAGAATCGTCGCCAGCATCCTCGTCGAACGCCTCGAGCAGCGAGACACACGTGCGCAGCACCTGCATCGGATGCTGTCGGGCCACCGCGCGGATTGTGTCCACTACCTCCGGAGCTAGGACGCGAGCTTCCTTCAGGCCGTGGTCCAGTTCAGCAAGTTCCGCGCGGGTGGGCAGTTCTCCGTTCAGCAGTAAGTAACACACCTCCTCGAACGTCGACTGACTCGCGAGGTCATGGATCGAATAGCCGGCGTACAGCAATTCCCCCGCCCGCCCGTCTATAAATGTCGTAGGCGACCGGTCGAAATAGACGCCTTTTAACCCCCGGTTGATGCGCGGCACCGAGGTGTCACTGGAATTGCCGGATCGCTCTTTCATTTTGATTACCTGCGGAGCAGGGTTTCAGGAAATCTGTCTCTTAAGCGTCGCGTAATCGAAATAGTCCCGCCACTCACGGATAAGGTCCCCGTCGAAAAAGAAGACGGCCATGAACGGTAACGCAATACGCTTGCCATCCCTGACGTAATTCTCCTGACCCTCGAGCATGGCCAGATCTTCCCGCTCGAGAAAATTATGGATTTCGTAATGCACCTCGGACATCCCAGAACCGAATTTCTTGAGGAAACTGCGCACGGCATCCTTGCCTTCGACGGGCCCGATCGGGACGTTCACAGCGATCACCTCGTCAGTGCAGCACTCGAGCGCTCTTTCGATGTCGCCTCCGCTCCAAGCATCATAGAATTTTTCGATCAAATTGCGTCGTAACATCTGGGATTCCCTCGGCTGCGCCTTTACTGTCCGTGCTACATCAAGGAACCGGAATCGCGCCCGATGCCTCAAATAACTTTCACTAACAAACTGAACGATAATGAGCGGCTTTCGAAGCGTCAACAAACTTCCCGCCCGGACCCCGCCGACCTGTGACTATCAGCGCCAGACCAACATTGCGCTCGTGCCCGCGTCGCGGACGGTTGAAAAATGGATCACCTTGAATCATCTTTTCCATTGCGAATGGGAAGATGACATACGCTTGGGACAGCAAGAATTCAAAGTTTCGGCCATCGACTGAGATGCTGTCAGGCCAGTGTCGGTGCCGACACCGGCAGATACGTGAAATCGCCACGGTCTTTCCAAGCGAGATGATACTGCACAGGCACACGCATACTCTCGCTCCGCCCAAGCGTTACCGCCGCATGCTGCGGCCAATACGGATCGCGCAGAAGTGCCCGCCCGAGCATTACGATGTCGGCCTGTTCCTGACTGATGATCTGGTCCGCTTGAGCCGGATCGGTAATCAGACCGACGGCCGCGACAGGGATTGACGCGCCCCGCCGCACGGCGGACGCCCCCGGCACCTGATAGCCGGGTCCGACAGGAATGTCGGCTACCGGCTTTCCCGAGGCTGCAGCTTCGTCCATTGCTGCCCTGCCTTCCTCAGTAAGCTCACGCATGAGCGCAACGGTCAGCGGCGTTGAGCCGCCCGAGCTAACGTCGATGAGATCCGCACCGTCGCGGCGCAACAGACGCGCAAGGCGCACGGTGTCCGCCAGAGCCCAACCTCCCTCGACCCAGTCCGTATAGGAGAGGCGCACGGCGAGCACCTTCGAGTCGGGCCACGCGGCACGCAGATCCCGTACGATTTCGCGAACGAAGCGCACCCGGTTTTCAAAGCTGCCGCCATAGTCGTCCGCGCGCTGGTTGGATAATGGCGAATAGAAGCAATGCGGCAGATAGCCGTGAGCCGCGTGCACTTCGAGCCAGTCGAAGCCGGCGATATCGGCGCGTCGTGCGGCCTGCACGTAGGAACGCCGGACCCGGCAGATATCATCGACCGTCATCTCGCGAGGAATGGGTGAGTTCGCGGCAAAAGGTATGGGACTCGCACCGATCACCGGCCAGGCACCCTCCTCCGGCGTCAACGGTCGAAGAGGGATCATTCCTTGACTATCGAAATTCGGCGCATAACCGGACTTGCGACCACCGTGAGCGAGTTGTATACCCGGCACTGCACCCTCAGCGCGAATGAATTCGGTGATCCGCCGTAACGCAGGGATATGCGCGTCCTGCCAGATTCCGAGATCGTTGATCGAGATGCGCCCTTCAGCCTCCACCGCCGTGGCCTCGGTCATAACGAGGGCGGCCCCGCCAACCGCCCGTGAACCCAGGTGGACCAAGTGCCAGTCGGTCGCGAAGCCATCGCTGGCACTGACCTGTACCATCGGTGACATGCCGATGCGGTTCCGGAGCGTGACGCCCCGCAGCTTCAGTGGCTCGAAGAGCGCTGCCATACGTACGACGCTACCGCAGCCTTGGTGGTTAGCCTTGGCCGTTAGGGACTTCGACAATCAAATTTCCGAAATCGTCGACTAGAGCGACATGATCTTCGTAAATGAGGGTCGTCGTGTCCGCCTGTTCGACAATGGCGGGACCGCGAATCTCGAAACCGTTTGGCAACGCCTGTCGGGCGTAGACGGGAACCGAACGAAAGCCCTCGTTCGCCGTCAGGCAGATATCGCGAGAGCCTATTTGCGGTTCGGGAGCACCACCCCGGTAGCCGCCTGCGAGCAGATCGCGTTCGGCCGGCGATCTGCGATGTACGGTCCGCAGCGCCACAAACTCCGTTGGCGCTTCGGGATCCGAGTGGCTGTAAGCTCGCTCGTGGGCCGCATGGAAGGCTCGTTCGAGGCGCGGAATTAGTCCATCCGGCAGCGCCTGACCGATCTCGATCTCCAGCTGATGGGATTGCCCGACATAGCGCATCTCAGCGAAGTAGGTCGTTGTAACCTCATCCTCGCCAACGCCGTCGCGGAGCATCTTCCGCCGGCAATCCGCGTCGAGAGGCTCGAACAACTGATGGATACGGCTGACGTCCGCCTCCGCCGTCGGCACTTCGAAACTTATCAGTGCTTCGTGCTGCAGGGGGGCGAGCATTAAACCCATAGCGGAAAGAACGCCTGGCGTCGGCGGTATTAGGATTTTGCGAATACTTGCCTGTTCCGCGAGCCGCCCTCCCTGTAGCGGGCCCGCACCGCCGAACGGAATCAGCACGAAGTCCCGCGGATCGTGCCCACGCTTTATCGACACGAGTCGCAGTGTCTGCGCCATATTAGAGTTGACAATGGCATGGATACCGAGTGCCGCCTCTACCACGCTCATGCCGAGAGGCTCGGCCACTCTCGACTCGATTGCCCGACGGCTGTTCTCGACATCGATGTCCAGCCCACCTGCGAAGGTAGACGGATTCAGGTACCCCAGGACCAGGCTCGCATCCGTGACAGTCGGCTCCGTACCGCCCCGCCCGTAACAGGCTGGCCCCGGCATAGCGCCGGCACTCTCTGGCCCAACCTTCAGAGCACCACCTTCGTCGACGTATGCGATGCTGCTGCCGCCCGCTCCAATCGTCCGCACGTCGACCATCGGAATGTTGAGCGGATAATCCTCGAAGCTGCCCTCATTCGTGACCAGCGCGTGACCACCGCGGATAAGCGCCACATCCGTACTCGTCCCGCCCATATCCAGGCTAATACAGTCCGGACAACCGGCCGAAGCCCCGACGCTCGCTGCCCCGATGACGCCTGCCGCAAGACCCGATAGCACGGTTCCCACCGGGCGTTCGATCACGTTCTCGATGCCGCCGACACCACCGTGGGACTGCATGATGTGTAACGGAGCATCTGCGCCACTACTCTCGAGTTCCCGTGCCAACTCCCCCAGATAACTAGTCACCGCGGGTTTAACGTAGGCATCGAAACCGCTGACCACCAGGCGACGGTACTCACGCCGGCGGGGCAACACGTCGCTTGAGAGGGTCACGGGTACTTGGGGATAAAGTTCGTTAAGTATCTCGCGTGTCCGCCGTTCATGCTCTGGATTCGCATAGGCATGGAGATAACAGACACAGAACACCTCTGTGCCGTGATCTTCCACCAATTGCCGCGCCACCTCGCGTACATGATCCTCGTCGAGCTGCGAGACCACTTCTCCGTCGACGCCGACCCGTTCACGAACACCGAGCGATCGACGTCGAGGCGCTAGGAATAGCGGCTCTACCGGGTCCATTTGGAGGTCGTACATACGCGGGCGCCAGCCGATACCGATGTAGAGGATGTCCCGGAAGCCCTCAGTCAGAAGGAAGCCCAGACGTGCACCCGACTGCGTCAGGATACAGTTCGTGGCGACGGTGGTTCCGTGAATGATGCGTCCTACTTCCGAGGCCGATACTTCTGCCTTCTCCAGTATTTCGTCGAATCCGCGCATAAAGCCACGCGAAAAATAGGGCGGTGTCGAGGGCACCTTGTGGACTATCCAGGAACCGCTCTGACTGTCTCTGAGAAAGATGTCGGTAAACGTACCGCCGACGTCTATTCCTATCGTTATCAAGGTGATTACCCCTCAGTGTCGCGAAGGCAACGCACTGCATTACGTCTTATGTCTCTCGGTAGTTCGCAAGTCGACGGGCTTCGTTCGACCTTCCCGAGTCAGCTTCTTTACTTGCTCCCCGGAATCTATTGAATGGTATATTTTATTCTAATCAAACTCAATTCCATACCGGTGCCGCAAGGCTTAATGGGCACTCCTGCCCTGCGCATGATCGCCGCCCCTCACGACCTTTAGAATACTGCCGAATGGCGTCAATCATAAGCAATTAGCGCTATCTGTTCCAAGTCAAACACGGTACTGAGCGGCCAAGTCGCAAAACCGCTACGTCCAACCTCCAACGCTGAATTTTTCGGCTACGGAGCACTTGCACTTGCGTAATAGAACTATTATAAATAGCATTACCGTACCAAAAAAAAATGCGGTGTTTGGGATTCGACTTTCATCAGGGGGAGACCGATCATGAAAATACGGCTCGAAATGCCGATATTCCTGAGCGCTGCCGTCGTGCTCATTACTCTGCCGAGCGTATTAGCCGCCCAGCAGCCCGTGGAAGAGATCGTTGTCACGGCGACCAAACGGGCCCAAAGCGTCCAGGACGTGAATATCGCTATCAACGCATTCACGGGGGACGATCTCCGTGATCTGGGCTGGAGCGACGTCACGCAAGTCGCCAACCAGTCACCAAATTTGGATATCAAGTACGCGTGGGGCAACTCCATGCCGATATACACGATCCGCGGTGTGGGCATGAACAGCTTCCAGGCCAGCGATACGCCCAGCGTCGGTTTGTTCGTCGACGAGATATTCCAGACCTCGATTGCCACGATGGGTAGCCAACTCTTCGACATGGAACGGGTAGAGGTACTTAAAGGTCCACAGGGCGCGTTGTTCGGACGCAACACCAATGGTGGGGCGGTCAGCTACATATCCCGGAAACCCAGTCGGGACGCCAGTGGTTTCGTGCGCGCTGACGCCGGTCGTTTCGGCCGCCTCGAACTGGAGGGGGCCCTAGGCGGACCCATCGGCGACACCGTATCGGGCCGACTCAGTTTCATGACGATCCAGCAGGACGATGGTTACGTCTGGGACAGGACTAGCCAACAGGACATCGGTGAAGTGGATATCTTCGCCGGACGAGCACAGCTATTGTTCGAACCATCTGACGATCTGAGCATCAACT
The DNA here is from genome assembly GCF_040706535.1 of Lentisalinibacter orientalis. Lineage (NCBI taxonomy): Bacteria > Pseudomonadati > Pseudomonadota > Gammaproteobacteria > Woeseiales > Woeseiaceae > Lentisalinibacter > Lentisalinibacter orientalis. The sequence goes on along the minus strand of NZ_JAPDRJ010000006.1, from coordinate 254,486 downwards.
TTAAGCTTTTCGCCAGTCGTGACCGCTCGCAGCCGGTCTACTTCCAGCACATCGGCTTCTGGAATCCGGACTTCCTCGCAGGCGTACCTGGTGCCTCGCAATACTGCCAGGCTTTTGAACAAGGGCGCCGGCCGGATCCTGCCAATTGTGTCGACGTCCTCGGTTACAGCGACACGGACGGGGACCCTTATGCAGGGGACTACACGAACGATCCGACGACACCGATCAACGCGGACAGCAACCTCGAGAACGATAGCCTTGGCGCCACGGTAACCGTGGTCAAGACTTTCGACCGGTACGAGTTAACATCGCTGACGAATTTTCAGCAATACGACCGTTTTCAGCCAAAGGAATCGGACGGAAACCCCCTGTTATTCGTGGACCTGCTGTTCGCGAGCGATATCCAGGCATTTTCTCAAGAGTTTCGACTAGCGTCCCTTAACGACGGAAAGTTCAACTGGATCGCCGGCGTCGTCTACGCGGAGGATGAGGTCACGGAAGATCCGCCGCGCATCATCTATGCCGACGACTTCCTCGGCGTGCGTGCCTGGCTGACGTATACGCAGGAACGGACTTCCGCGGCCGCTTACGCCCAGGGCGAGTGGCAATTCAATGACCGCTGGGCTCTGACTTTTGGAGCTCGAGTCATTAACGAGAGGCTGGACTTCGAGGAAGAGGTCGCCTTCCTCTTCCCGCCGGACTTCGATGTGGACAACCGATTGACACTGACGGTCGTCCCGGATCCCGACCTGGGCGTCGACGGCAAGCTTGATAGCACCGAGGTAACGGGTCGGGTTGCGCTCGATTACACGCCGAATGACGACCTGCTCTTCTATGGGAGCGTCGCACGGGGATTCAAGGGCGGCGGATTCAACGCAGGCCTCCTGACCAACCCACGCCTCGCAATCCCCTTCGACCCGGAGACAGTGCTTGCCTATGAGCTCGGTATGAAGAGTACGTGGGCCGGCGGCCGCGTCCAATTCAACAGTGCTGCATTCTTCTATGACTACGAGGGACTCCAGGCTGCCACTCCTCAGTTCGACGAAGTCGTTCAGTCGCCGCTCAATTTCCTGACCAACCTCGAGGCGGCGGACGTGACCGGCTTGGAAGCCGAACTGAATTGGTATCCGACCGACCAGCTCGAGATTCAATTCGGTGCCGGATGGTTGGATACGCAGAACAACGATCCGGGTACCAACTTCGATGGTGTCTTCGGCGACTCACCCCGCGAGTTACCGAACTCCCCCGAATTAAACCTCAACGGCGCGGTGCGATACGAGATACCGATGCGTAACGGCTCGACTTTGCGCTTCTTCACGGACTACGTCTGGCAGGATGCGCATTATAAGGAGATCGTCAACAATCTCGAGGTCGACTCCCAAGGCCTATGGAACGCGCGGATTACCTGGATCGCTCCGAATGACCGCTGGAGCCTTGCGGTTTGGGGTAAGAACCTCTCCGATGAAGTGTATGTCGTAGATACACTGACTGATCCGATCGGTTCCGGTTGGGGCGTCTATGTAAACGGTATGCCTCGCACGCTGGGTGTAAGCGCACGATTCAACTGGGGCAACTGACTCCCCTGATCCGGGCCGGGAGGTCCGGAGCCCCCGGCCCCGGCGGGGCCCTCTCCGCCGGGGCTGACTTTTCGCCCGGCCCGGCGTCCATCTGAAGGAGCTGCTATGCCCGCTACCGGCGCCGCTAATAGCGAACTCGACGTTGTCTTCGCGGAGATTCGGGAACTCGGCATCGAATCACATGTCGCGGAGCTCGACGCCTACGGTCTCACGGTCGTCCCACCAGATAAGGTAGCGCCGCCGGGCTTCACAGATCACCTGCGGGAGACGGTACTCCGGATCGCTCGCGAGCGCACCGGCATCGAACCTGACGTCGTCGGCGGCAAGACCCATGCCGATGTCGAGGCGACTGCCGGCCAGCGCGGGGAGATTTGGCTCTGGCGGCTGCTACTCGAGGATCCGGTGTTCGAGGAAGCATTAATGAACCGCGTCTGCCTAGCGCTCATAACTTACCTTCTCGGGTACAGCGCCAAACTTTCAAACAACTCGGCCATAATCAAGGGCCCGACCAAAGTGCAGGGACGTCCGCAGCCGCTAAATCTGCACAGCGACAACCGCGGTATTCCCGCGCCTTTTCCGATGTATGCCCAAGTCGCCAATGCAACGTGGGCACTGAGCGACTACGATCTCGAGAACGGCTGCGTCGGCTACCTCCCTGGCAGTCACCTTTTGTGCCGGCAGCCTGTGCCAGACGAGTCGCTGGAGTCCGTTGTACCGGTCGACGCACCAGCCGGATCTCTCATCGTCTGGCACGGCAACACGTGGCATGCGCCTTTTCCGCGTACGGTTCCCGGGCTCCGCATCTCTCTCTTGTTCTATTTCTGCAGGGAGTATCTGACCACCCAGGAGCGCTATTCCAACGAGGTGCCCGTCGAATTACTTGAAAGGAACCCGTCCCGTTTCGCGACGCTCATGGGGCTGACCGACCCCTATGGGTGGGATGAGAAGGGTCCCGACATGCAGCGACTACGCGCAGCACGCTCCGGCGACAGTCTGCACGCCTGAGTTACCGGAATGGAACTGAATATCAGCGGCAGGACGGCGATAGTTTGTGGCGTCGAGACCGACCTCGGGGACGCCTGCGCTGCGGCTCTCGCCCGTGAAGGAGTCCACCTCATACTGCCGGGGACGGATGCGAACGTATTATCCGCTGCGGCAGAGCGTTACGGCAGCAGCGGTGCGGAGATAGCAACCGTGGTGTGCGACATATGCGACTCCGAGGGGCGGCAAGCACTTCTCGGGCAGTGGACGAAGCCGGACATACTGATCAACCACGGAGCCGGACCGCGTATTGGTGACTGGCGCGGCTGGACACGAGAAGACTGGCTGCAGGCAATTGAGAGCAGCATGCTCAGTGCCGTGGAGATGATCCGTCTGACCCTGGACGGAATGGTTGACCGGGGCTACGGTCGCATCGTGAACATCACGAGCCAGTCGGTGAAATCACCAATGGCCGACCTCGATCTATCTAATGCGGCGCGGGCCGGTCTGACCGGCTTCGTGGCCGGCGTCGCACGCTACCCGCGCAATGCCGACGTGACAATCAACAATCTCCTGCCGGGCCTTTTCGACACCGGCCCGCTGAGGCGCTACATAGAGCGTCAGGCGATAGAAAAGAACATGGACGTGACGTCAGTGTCCAACCATATACTTCGGGCCAATCCGCTTGGCCGCCTCGGCAAACCCGAGGAATTCGGTGCGCTTTGCGCATTTCTGGTAAGTCCGTGGGCAGGTTACATCAACGGGCAGAATCTGCTGATCGACGGCGGCAGCTTCCGTTCGGTGCTGTAGAAGCGACGTTTCGGTATTACAGAGTCAGAGATCCGTTTCACCATGACCAGAAGCACGACCATAACAGTAGTGGCACTCGACCCGCCGTCAGAGCGAGAGGACGAGTGGAACGACTGGTACACGAATGTCCACTCGCCGGGACGCTTCGAATGCGGACTCCTCGGGTTCCGTCGCTTCGAACTCGTGCCGGGTGAACCGCCAGTTGATACGCGTCAGGAGGGCCTAGCGAAATATCTGGCTATCATGGAATGGCCTGATAGCGCTGCACTGTCCAGCGCCGAGTATGACGCCGTCACGAAACGCTGGGCCGCCCTGCCCCCGGACAGCTTCGAGCACGTCACCATGGGGCTGGGCAAGTTCGCCCGTGGCGTACTGGAACTCATCGACGAGATCCCACCGCAGAAAGAATTCGTGCTCCCTAAGACGGAGTACGTTTTCATGTCTGCCCATGACGTCCCCGCATCACACGCTGAAGAGTTTAACGAGTGGTACGTGACCGAGCATGTTCCACCCATACTCGAACAGCCCGGTTTCAACTCGGTTCGCCGTTATGCGCACCTCAGCGAGGAGTTTCCGCCGATGCTGGCAAGGGGCGGCGAGTTATTCTCGCATTTGGCGATATGGGAGATCGATGACCCAAAAGCCTTTCGTAATCCTGTATTCGCCGGCTACACCCCCACGCCATGGCAGCAACGAATGCGCAGGCTGTTCACTCTCAAGATGAGCAACGTCTATCAGGAAATCGGCAGAGGCATCGCCCTTCGATGAATTCGCCGCCGGAGAAGAGTTACTGGTACGAATGGTACGTCGTCGGGGTATTGATGGTCGCCTACATGGTGGCTTTCGTCGATCGGCAGGTAATTACTCTTCTGGTGGAGCCGATCCGTGCTGATCTCGAGATCAGCGACACCGGTATCAGTCTCCTGATGGGTCTCGCCTTCGCGATCTTCTACGTGACCATGGGTGTGCCAATCGCACGACTCTCCGACCGCTACAGCCGCAAGCACATCATCTCTGCTGGCATCTTTCTTTGGAGTCTTGCGACCGCCGCCTGCGGTCTGGCCCGAAGTTTCGGGCAACTCTTCCTGGCACGGGTCGGTGTCGGTGTCGGTGAGGCCACCCTGACACCCGCGGCCTACTCCATAATCGCCGATTACTTTCCTCCGAAAAAGCAGGGCCGCGCGATCGCCGTCTATTCCATGGGGATCTATCTCGGTGCGGGACTTGCGATGGTCGCTGGGGGAGCGGTCGTGCGACTCATAACCAACGCCGATCCCATCCAACTACCCGTGGTGGGTGTCCTAGCCCCCTGGCAGATGACCTTCGTCCTGGTCGGACTGCCCGGCCTTGCGCTGACCGCCATCATGCTTCTGACGGTACGCGAGCCGACACGGCGCGATCTGCTGCCGACCGACGCAGCAGCCGTCCCGATACGAGATATCGCGGCATTCATGGTAAAGAACCGCGGGACATTCGCTTCCGTGTTTCTCGGCTATTCGGCCGGCGGCATGGCATTTTATGGGTTCCTCTTTTGGGTGCCAGAGTTCATCCGCCGAACCTACGGCTGGGACATCAGCGATGCCGGTATCGTTTTCGGTATCGAACTGGCCGTGCTCGGGTCCCTGGGTGCCTACTGTGGGGGCTGGATTTGCGACTGGCTCACGAATCGCGGCGTCCGCGACGCCGCACTGCGGGCTGCCTCGGTTTTCCTCGGAATCTCCATGCCGGTCATGGCGGTCACGCCATTGATGCCCTCGGCCGACCTCGCGATACCCATGCTCGGCCTCATGGCTTTCGTCATGTCGATGCAGCAAGCACTCTCGCCGGTGGCACTGCAACTGGTGACACCAAACCAGATGCGAGCGCAGATTATGGCTTTGTTCTTCCTGGTGGCATCCTTCTGCTCTATCGCCATGGGAGCGACCGTCGTGGCATTGCTGACCGACTACGTTTTCCGTGACGATGGCGACCTGCGCTACTCACTCAGCCTAGTGGCACTGGTAATGATGTCGCTCTCGACGCTCAGCTTGGCACTTGGACTTAAGCCTTACCGCGCCAGCCTGGATCGCTCCCTGGCGTGGCGGGATGGCGAGGAGTGACGTCATGGATCAAGCAGAAGAAGTTCTCGACCCGATCACCGTCGAGGTAATCGGTGGCTGGCTGGACACCGTCGCCGAGGAAATGCAGGCGACGCTAATCAAGACTTCGCATTCAGCGATCATCACCGATGGTGGCGACGCGACCGCTGCCCTTTTCGACAGTCGCGGGCGGACGGTTGCCCAGGCCAGCGCGGTGCCGGTGCATCTCGGCGTGCTCGCCGAACTGGGCCTACGCTTCGCCTCCGCATATCCCGAAGGCGAAGCCCTCCCCGGCGACATCTACCTGACCAACGACCCCTATGCCGGCGGCACGCACATGCCGGATATCGCGGTGGCGATGCCAGTCTTTGACGGCCAGTCGCTCTCCGGCTATGTCGCCACGATGTCCCACCATCGCGATATCGGCGGCTGCGCTCCGGCCAGCGTGAGCGTATACGCCAAAGACATTCACGCGGAGGGGATCCGACTGCCGATGATCCGGCTCGCCAGGGGCGGGCGGATAAATCCGACGATCATGGCGACGATCGAGGCCAACAGCCGCACGCCGGCCAGTCTGCGCGGCGATCTCGGTGCTCAGATCGCGGCCTGCAAGACAGGTACGACCCGCTACGGAGAACTGTTCGAACGTTGGCCCAGGGTCACGATTGACGCGGCGGCGGAGACGTTGATGGCCTACGCCGAGCGGATCACCCGGCAGGAGATCGAAGCGATAGCGGATGGTGAATATCGCTTCACGGACTACCTCGACGACGACGGTCTGTCTCAGGACTCGGAACCCGTCCCCATCGCCTTAACGGTCACCGTGTCGGGAAGCAACATCACCTTCGACTTCGCGGGAACGGCCGCTCAGGTTCGCAGCGCTATCAACAATGTCCCGGCATCCACTCGCGCAATCGTCTATTACGCGGTGCGACTGCTGACTGGGGACCGAGTGCCGAATAACGATGGCTGCTATCGACCCATCACCGTCAGACTACCCGAGGGTAGCGTCGTCAACAGTACCTACCCGGCGCCGGTCGCTTCACGTGGCGTGTCATTGCAGCGCATCGAAGATGTCATCCTCGGGGCGATGGCCAGGGCGCTGCCACGCCGTATGACCGCGGCTCATAGCGGACAGTACACTCTGATCGGCGTCGCCGGTCCTGATCCAGATGGCAACGGCCAGCTCATCGGCCACCTCGGGGGCCCGTTCTCCGGCGGCCACGGCGCTCGGCCGACGAAAGATGGCATCGATGTAAGCTCGCACGGCGCGGCGAACGGATCTGCGATCCCGGTGGAGATCGCCGAGGCCAGGCTGCCGATGAGATTCCGGCGTCTCGAACTCTGGCCCGACTCCGGCGGCGCGGGTCGCTGGCGCGGCGGGCTCGGCTACCAGGCCGAAGTGGAGTGGCTCCGTGGCGAAACGATGGTCACCCTGCGTCGTGAGCGCACACGCTTCGGGCCCTGGGGCATCGAGGGAGGCGGCGGAGCGCCACCGAGCCGCGCCGAGGTCGAGCGGCAGGATGCTACCACGGCTCCCCTACCTGGAAAGATCGAGTTACTGTTTTCGGCAGGTGAACGCCTGCGCTACTGGACGACCGGAAGCGGCGGCTACGGGGATCCCCACGAACGCGAAGTCTCACGTGTACACGAAGACGTGCTCGACGGTCGGGTGTCTACTGCGGCCGCCGCCGCAGAGTACGGCGTCGTCATCACGGAGGAATCAGTCGACGTCGCTGCAACGGATGCTCTTCGGGCGCGCAGGTGCACCGACACGGGCGCTGTCGTACAACCCCGGCATGGGAAGTGATGGTGGATCCGATTCAGGAGATGATCGACAGAGAATCCCGGGCGTTCGAAACCGAAGACGTCGACCTCATGCTGTCAGTCTATCACCCCGACATGGTCTGGGCGTGGCCGCCTCACTCCCGAGCTTACGATCCCATGGAGTGGATTATGCGGATGGGACGTTTCGAGCATGACCGCTGGGCCCGAATGCTGCAGTTGTTCTTCGATACCCACGAGCTGATCCATAACCATCGTACGACGAGGAAGATCGTCATGTCCGAAGAAGGGGACGGCGCCTTCGCTGTCGTGGATATCGACACACTGCATCGGCGTCGTGGCGACACCGACTCGCCGTGGCACGATGGCAACCCGGAACTTCATACCGTCGGACGGGCCTGTAAGATCTACACGTTGACCGGCGACGGATGGAAGATGCTCTACCAGCCGGGAACGATGCACTATCCGGTCGGGACCTGACCGCTGCCCGCCTCCGTACCCTCTGGTCTGACCCTGTCGCGGAACGGTTTGAGGCCGTACATGAGGCAGAGCACGCCGATCGGAGTCAGGGTACCGCCGACGATGGCTAGCGACCAGGGGATAGCGGATTCATCGACAAAAACATAATCGGTGATCATCGCTACAAATGCCGGCCCCAGACTGAAGCCCGCGAGCACAGCAAGGAGCATGAAGATCGCCGTGACCTGAGCGCGCATCCGGTTAGGGGTGACGAGCTGCAGGATGGTGGGAGGCAGACCTTGGGGAAAGGAGAGGATAAAGGTCAGCATCGCCAGCAGCACGATCGCCGAGACTCGATCCGGCGCCAACGGAGTGATGATTGTCAGCGGAATCATGACGAGACCGGCGATGACGGCGGCGCGCATCTCGGCATCGCGATAGCCCCGTCGGGCCAGCCATTCCGCAAACAAGCCGCCGGCATACGGACCACTGCTCCCGAACAGCAGCAACAAGATGCCGTAGATGGCACCGGCCTCGCCGATGCTGAATTCGTAGGTCCGCCGTAGGAACTCGGGCACCCAGATCAGGAAGGCGCTGACCACGGTTCCCAGGGCCAGAAACCCGGCCGTATGAGCGATCATGATCCGCTTCTCTGCGCGGTAGAAATCGACGATCTCCTGCAGCGAGACTTGCCCAGCGCTCGCTGCCTGACTGGAGCCATCGGCGAGGAACTCGCGACGTGGCGGTTCCTTTACCGTCATCATGAGCGCCAGCACCACCAGGCCCGGCAGTGCGACAATGAAAAAGGTTAGCTGCCAGGGGTAGACGTCGCCGATCATGGGCAGAGTCACGGAGCCGGCGTCGCTCACGAGACTGACGACGGCGCTGCCCGCCAGTAAGGCGATGCCCGCGCCGACGTAGAGCCCCATAACATAAACACCAACTGCCTTGGCTAGCTTGTTCGGCGGGAAATAGTCGGCGATAAGCGAATAGGCGGCAGGCGAGAGTGTTGCCTCGCCGACGCCCACGCCCATACGCATTATGAACAGCTGCCAGTACGTCTTGGTCAGCCCGCAGGCCGCGGTCATGATACTCCAGAGGACGACACCAACCGAGATGATCACCCGCCGGCTCCGGCGATCGGCCAGCCGCGCGATGGGCACGCCGAGCACCGAATAGAAGATCGCGAAGGCGAATCCGGCCAGCCAGCCAATCTGGGCGTCGCCGACACCGAGATCCCGCTTTATGGGTTCGACTAGCAGACTGAGGATCTGACGGTCGATGAACGCCACCGTATAGGCGAACATGAGGACCGCGACCACATACCATGAGTAGGCGCCACCGACCGCCGCCGATTTTGCTGTCCCCTGTGAAGCCTTAGACAGCTCTCCACTCCCCTGAATCCCGGCCGGCCATGGCGGCGCGACACCTTCGTGTGGCCGACTCGTCCACACGCCCATCCCTGATGACTACGCCATAGAATCGTTCAGCTGCCTCTAGCGATACGCGTTCGTCGAGTACGTCCTCAAGCACCCGCCAAGGATCTCTCTCGACCGGCGGACCATGCCCGCCGCTGCCCGTGGTCCAAAGCTGCACGCGGTCCCCCGGTCGCAGCTCCAGTGCCGTCTTCGAGGCTAATGGTTCAGGTTCGCACCCCGCGCGGGCAATATTGGTGCGGCAGAGCGGCCCGTTCGCTCCGCCGGACAACCCCCACGGCGCAAACTTGTGACGATCCCGCCGCACCGTCACGGCCGCTTCGCCATGCAGCCATTCGAATTCCTCAAAATAGCCGAGCCCGCCACGCCAGCGACCCGCGCCGCCGGAGTCGGTCCATAGCTCGACCCGGTTGATCCGAACCGGCAGCTCGGCCTCCCCCACCTCGATCGGCAGATGAAAGACATTGGAGGCGTCGTGATCGGTCACGTCGATACCGTCCTTGCCAGCCCGTGCGCCCATGCCACCCATCCACGGTCCGGCGATCGTGCCGACGACACGCCGGCCGTTCTCCAAGACGGTACCCAGGTGGATCAGCGAACTCTGGCCGCAGTTAGCCGCCGTCATCCGCTCCGGGATCGCCTGCGCCATCGTCCCCAGCACGACGTCGACCACCCTTCTCAGGGAGACCGCGCGGGCATTGATCGGTGCCGGAAAACGGGGATTGATGATCGAGCCCTCCGGCATGTGAAAGCTGACCGGCCGGTAGCAGCCATCGTTGTTCGGAGCGGAATCCGCTGTAAGAGTCCGCACCACGTAGTAGATGGCCGAGATCGCCGAATACGGGACATTGTTGATCGCGGTGCGCACCTGCTCGCCGGTGCCTGTGAAATCGAAATGGACGTCAGAGCCGTCCACGGTCATGCGGCAGTGGAACGGGATCGGCGCCGCTTCCGGCGATGATCCGTCGTCGTCCAGGTAGTCCGTGAACTCGTACACCCCGTCGGGGATCTTCTCGATCTCCAGACGCGTCAGACGCTCGGCGTATTCAAGCAGGGCGGCGCTGCCCCGCTCCACGGTACTCACCCCCCAGCGCTCAAATATCTCCCCGTAGCGACGAACTCCTGTACTGCAAGCCGCAATCTGCGCATTCAGGTCGCCACGCATGTTGTCCGGCGTGCGGCTGTTCGCCATCATCAGGCGCAGCATGTCCTCGTCCCGAACGCCACCATCGACAAGCCGAATCATCGGAATCCGTAAGCCCTCGGCGAAATGATCGTAGACCTTGATCGCGGTGCTGCCGGGCACCGAACCGCCAACATCCTGGTGATGGGTCATGGTAACCACGTAGCCCGCCAGCCTCTCGCCGTGGAAGACGGGGGCGGCCACGCCGATGTCGGGCAGATGCGTCCCACCCGCATAGGGATCGTTGACGGCGTAGACATCGCCCCGCCTCGCCACGCCCTGCGGAAACGCCTGCGCGAAGCGCTTGCCGAGTTCTGCCAGCACGCCGAGATGGATGGGGATCGCGACGGCCTGTGCGACCGTCCGGCCCGCCGTGTCGAAAAGCGCCGAGGTCGCATCCAGGGATTCCGTGACGATACTGGAATGCGAACTCTTTAATATAGTGAGCTGCATCTCCGCCGCGACGCTATCGAGTTGCCCTCGGAGGACTTCGAGCGTGACCGGATCTATGGCGGCGTGCAAAGGATCGGTATCAACATCCGACATTCGCTATCCTCACCAACGCTGCTGGAAAAGTGCTGCCGGCGACGTGACGCCGCCTAATTCCAATGATACTATTATGCAAGTTTCTTGAGTCGATTCCAAGCCCTCCGGATATCTGACGGGCGGCGCGTCATACAACATGGGAACCTTAGGTATGAATCTCAGTACGAGCACTAGTACCGGTATGCCAGACAACCTCTGGCGGCCTATGACACAGCATACGGCCCTTCTCCACCAGGCACCGAAGAAATTCGTGCGCGGCAGCGGCTGCTATCTCGAAGACGAGAGCGGCAACCGCTACCTGGATGCAATTGCAGGACTCTGGTGTGTCAACGCCGGCTACGGACGCACCGAGTTGGCGGACGCCGCACGACAGCAGATGGCTGAGCTCGCCTATCTTTCCCCTATGTTTACCCACGACCCCGCGGTGCTCCTTGCCGAAAAGCTGCAGGGTCTTCTCGGTTATCCGGCACACGTCTATTTTTCCGCGAGCGGCTCCGAGGCAAATGAAACGGCGTTCAAGATCGCCCGTCAGTATCACCTGCAATCCGGCAGCGGACGTCAACCGAGATACAAGATCATCTCGCGCTACCGCGCCTATCATGGCAATACGATGGGCGCCATGGCAGCTACCGGCCAGGCCGAACGCAAAGTCGGATACGATCCCGCACCTGCAGGTTTCATTCATGTCATGCCTCCTTACCCCTATCGCGCAAGCGCGGAATTGAGTAACGAGCAGCATGGCGAAGAATGCGCGCGACTCCTTGAGGAGACCATTGTGCACGAGGGGGCCGAAACGGTCGCCGCATTCATTATGGAACCCATTATCTCAGGCGGTGGCGTCCTGGTACCCCCCGACAACTACGTCCCCCGCATCCGGGAAATCTGTGACCGTTACGGAATTCTTCTGATATTCGACGAGGTGGTTTCGGGATTCGGTCGAACCGGCAAGCTCTTCGGGCAGAACCACTGGTGTACACAGGCTGATATCGTCACGTGCGCAAAGGGTCTGGCCAGCGGCTACATGCCGATTGCAGCTACGATCGCAAAAAGCGAGATTTTCGATGCATTCCTCGGCGAACCTACCGATCTACGCCATTTCCGTCAGGTGAATACGTTCGGGAGTCACCCCGTGGCGGCTGCGGTGGCACTGCGAAATATCGAACTCGTGGAGTCAGAGGGGCTCGTAGATAACTCCCGGGAACAGGGCGAATATCTCAAGAACTTGCTGGAGGAGCGAATTGGCGGCCATCGCATCGTCGGCGAGATCCGCGGCAAGGGCCTGCTGATCGGCGTCGAACTGGTTTCGAACCGGGAAACGCGAGAACCGCTGGAGGACTCCGCGGTAGGCCACGTCGTAAGTCATTGCATGAGCCAGGGAGTTATCGTTGGACGCAATGGTAATACCGTCCCCGGCCGTTGCAACGTGCTTGTCCTCGCACCGCCGCTCGTTCTGCGAAAGACGGACGCGGACCGCATCGTCGATGCCATCGATGCCGCGGTGAATGCCTAGACCGACTGCATGCTCGATCAGCGACTGACGACGAAGCTGAAGCTCTATGTCTACGGTTATCTGCATCGGGTGTAGTGCTCGCTGCGCGTGACGCTCGAGCAGCGGCTCGATTGCGGGCCGGAGGGGATGCGGGCGAGCGCGAATTCGCCTGGCACTCCTTCGGCACAATCAAGTCCTGGATGGGCTCGACGCACTTCCATACGAGGACACTACCGCGAGTCAGCACCGAGATAAGCCTGCACGTGCTGGCCCACAGCCTAAGGCGGCTCATCAACATCACGGGCGCGAAGCCGCTGATGGCGCCCAGCCAGCCGCCCTCGCTAACGGAATCTGATCCTTCTGCCTCACATCCAGCCGAGCAAAACCAGGAAAAGACGAAAGCCGAATGCGCCGAGTTTTTTTATCGTATTCTTGCATCGCCATGACCTGTGCAAGTCACAAATCTGTGTAAATTCCCCAGAAAACAGGGTGCGACATCGGTGCGACTTGGCGATACACTGAATCCGTAAGCCGCTGATCGTAAAGCGTAAATCCGATTCCTTTCGTCCAATCCATCATCGGCGCAACCTGTATTTCTCGGCGATGTGGGCATTTATTCATGTGGCTATTTTGGCAGGAATGTCATGGGGATGCGTAATCAGCGGGCTCCCGCCCAATACTCGTTATTACCTGTTACGGACCGAAAATGGCCAATGTCGCACCGAGTCGCACCGGCAATGTCGCACTTTTGTTTTCCGGTTGGGCCAATTAATTGGGGTTTCGATAGCTACGACAAGCCCACTGGGACTGCCCTGCTCTATTCGGAAGATGTTCTCCCTAAACGCATGCCTTGTATCCTGGGTCCACGGCCTCAAGCGGACAACCGATTGCGGTAATATGACCGCTTCCGACCGATAGCGACCCTTCGACAACATCATGCAAGAGACAATTTCGTTGGTGGTTTGTGGCGTGTTAATTGCGGGCAAGCGCTTGACGCCAGGGGCGGTCGGTCTCCTCAATGGTTACGCGACGAAGGGCTGAAGATTCCTCCGCCACGCATAAGCCTTCGGCACTTGGCAAAGGACCCACCATATTGCAGCGTTCTATTTCGTTACTTCGAACGGACGTTGATTCCCAGCTAGATTGAGAAGGTGACAAGCAAGTACGGTACCTGGCAGAGATTGCGGCGTGGCCTTGAGTATCGCGGTGAAACCTATGATGAGGATCAATGGGCCGGTACGCGCGCCGTTGTTGACGGAATCCGGATTACTGGTGTCGAGGCCTACGCGACAAATAGATCACTCATCCTTCGAGCCGTGTTAAGACCGTGGTACCGGCGGATCAGCATTCCGTGGGACAAAATGCAACAGATTGAGGTTCGCGCATCTCCTCTAACGCGACATGGTGTGACGGCGAAAGCTCGGGCGTGTCTGACCGCCCGAATTATTTTGATTGATAGCTTATTGACATTGTATTTGCCGTGGATCTCGGAATTCGACAATTATGTCCCCACGAGTGTCGGGCTTGTTCGGCGGCCTGAGAAATACTGGCTCACGTAATGCGTCAGGATGACGGAAAGTCGATCGCGATACGGCACATCTGGTTTCGTTTGGCGCTGATAGCGCCTAGGTTTCGTTTGTTGATGGCGGGGGACGTCTCCTTTTAGCCGCAAAGCGACCCTAGCTCCATACTGAGGTACGATTCCCCCTATCGACCCGAAGCGGAAATCGGCGCGATCAGTCCGGTTGCTCCGCTAATTCTCGGACCTGCTTGCGGATCTCGTCCGGATAGCGTCGCTGCATCCGGCTGTAATTCGCTTTCCCGTACATCTGCGGGAGAACGACATCAGATACGATGAGATAGCTCATTGCGCCGAGGATCGGGTAGATTTGGGTCAATGCGTCCGTACGGTTGAGCGACTGCCGGCCGGGAATCGAACGGGTCATGTCAACCAGCGAATCCAGAAACGGCCTCAGGTACCAGCTGCTAACTTCCTCGGCCCTTCGTTCGCTATCCAGAAGCTCACGGATGATTATTCGAGTCTCGTGAGGGGTGGCCACGGAGTATTCATAGACGGAGAGCAGTGCCGCAAGTAATTGGTCTGACGGTTCTGTGTGCTCGACCCGTGCGGCTTCGACCAATCCCAGCATGCGGTCCGATATCCCGGAGAGAATCTCTGCATAGAGTTTCTCCTTCCGTCCGAAATGATGTAACAACGCTTGCTTCGTTAGACCTAGTTCGTCTGCGATATTGGCCAAGCTCGCGCCATAGAAGCCACGGGCAGCGAACAACTTCATGGCGCTCTCCAACAGCTGCTCTCGCGTGTCTTCCTGCATTCTCTGATCCCTTTCTACATGATCCAGCCTCCCGTATTCGGGAGGCTGGATGATACCCCTGTCGTTGTGCTTGACGGCCTACCGATCGGTAAGTTAGCATACTTACCAGTCGGTAGGCTCATAGCCTATCACGTAACTGCAATGGAGAAATCATCGTGTCTGAACAAGTCGTTAAGTACGCCGCGGCGAGCGGTATCGCCACGATCACGCTGAACAGGCCCGCGAAGGCCAATACGCTGCGTCTGGAGGTTATCGAGGCGCTGGATCGGTATCTGGCCAAAGCCAATTCAGACCCGGAAATCAAGGTGATCATTCTGGAGGGCGCCGGCGATAACTTTTGCGGCGGCTTCGACTTCTCGGGCGGGCTCGAGCACTACGACCAGATCCGCGAGCAAGATTATGACCCGGGCCTGGACGTGCAGATGGTAACTGACTGCTACATGAGCTATGTGCCGAAGTTCATGGGCTTGTGGCGTGGCTCGAAGCCCACTATTAGCAAGATCCACGGCTACGCCGTTGGCGGTGGTTCTGAACTTGCGTTATGCGCTGACCTGGTCGTGGCCTCCGAAGATGCGCGCATTGGTACCCCGTACTCCCGAGTGTGGGGCTGTCACCTGACCGGGATGTGGGTCTACCGTCTTGGGCTTGCCAAGGCGAAGTACTACGCGCTCACCGGTGAGTGGGTTAGCGGTCGGGAAGCGGCGAGAATAGAACTCATCAATTTTGCCTATCCGCTGGAGGAACTGGACGAGCAGGTCCAGGCGCTCGCGGAGAAGCTCACCCGCATCCCGCTGACCCAATTGGTCGCCATGAAGCTCGTCGTGAACCAAGCCTATGACAACATGGGTTTGCAGGGCACGCAGACATTGGGACCCATCCTGGATGGAATCATGCGAAATACCCCAGAGGGTCGTGAGTTTGTGCACACCGCTGCCCGAGAAAGCGTAGCGGGCGCCGTCGAGAAGCGGGACGGTCCGTTCGGGGATTATAGTCAGGCATCGAGGGATGAGCAGCCGAGGCGTCGCAGCGAGATGGTTTCGTAGAATCTCCGGAGAGCCGCGAGCCCGTTATTGGCGCTTTCTCATGTTCTAAGCATGTGGCCTCTACATCCAAAGACGATTTCCGCTCTTGGCCGCAAAGCGACCTTTCCCAGAAGCGCACAATAGGACTCCACCCATAAGTAGTTGGAGTCAGTCATGCACCTCTTGGAACACCGCCCGCAAAGGCGAGACCCTTGGAACAAGGGCAAGCTCGTCGGTCAAAAGCCACCCCTCAAGATTCGTGAAATCTGGGCCATCCGCATTCGTTTGCAGATCGCCGACCGCAAGCGCGATCTGGCGCTCTTCAATTTGGCCATCGACAGTAAACTCCGGGCTTGCGATCTGGTCAGCCTCAGGGTCATAGACGTCGCACACGGTAACCACGTGGCCAAGCGCGCGATGATCATGCAGCGCAAGACACAACGCCCGGTGCAGTTCGAGATCACCGAGCAAACCCGACAATCGATAAGAGAGTGGATCGACGCAGCGACGCTTACCAGCTCCGAATTCCTCTTTCCGAGTCGGGCGCAGCGAAGAGCGCATCTTTCAACGCGCCAATACGGCAGACTTCTGCATTCGTGGACCGCCGAGATCGGGTTGGATCCATCGACGTACGGAACTCATTCCCTCCGCCGAACGAAAGCGACGCTGATATATCGGCAGACGAAGAACCTCCGAGCGGTGCAGCTGCTGCTCGGTCACACCAAACTGGAGAGTACCGTTCGGTACCTCGGGATTGAGCTTGAAGACGCGTTAGAGATATCTGAGCGGACCGAGGTCTGAGTCCCCAAAGCTGGGCGGGAAGCGACCTTGGCAGAGTCGCTTTCCAGCCAATTTGTGTATATCGAATTGCTGCCTTCACCGCAGAGCATCGGTAGCGATCAAGTGCCAGGCGGCTACGATAATCGGACCCCCAGAAGGCCCAGACAGCAAGTAGAAACCAGCTCCCAAGTCGCGCGGTTGGGTAGAGGGGTGGCTGGCCGTCCAAGAGTGACCACCCAACGACCATGCTTATGATGCCCGCTATGAGCCCCCATACGACTGCCTTGTTAACCGACATCGGTCGAATAACGCTGATCCACAGTGCGGCCGTTCCCCATATCGCACCCACTGCGAGGATTAATCCACGGGCCGTGAAGACGTTACTCGTCCCAGCCATGGCATAGCCCCAGGCCAAACTTAATGCAAAAGAGGCCACGACAGTGGCAGGGATTGCACCAATCAATACCGATATCGCTCGGCGCGCCAGTTGATAGGATTTCGATTTCTTGTGTGCCATCGCACAATCGTCTACACGCATTTCCCGATCAATGATCGCGGCGGGAGGGGTAGAGCAGGCTTGATACTAGGAGCGCCTGGCGTCCGCTCGGAGTTGATCGTGGGAATCTTACCTCAGAGCGCGACTAGGGTCGCTTAACGGCCAGAAGCGGTCTCCAGGACCTAGACTGGCCTAACGTAAGTGCCTGTCCGCTAGACGACGAGTTCAAAAACTAGCCACACTACCGATCCAAAAAAATACGCTAGAGCGGCCAACGTCAAATTGCGCTTCTTTGCATTCGGAAGTGAATCGAATTTGGCGAGCATTTCCTTTGATCTCTGGTCCTGCCCGAAGTACAGAGTCATCGCAACAAAAGCCGTGAATAGCACTAAAAACATAATCACGGGATCGTCTAAGGCTGTTACAAAGCCGTTCGCATCTCGCTCTAGGACGTCTTTTCGCAACAGGAATAAGCAAACAGCATTATAGTAGAACGCCGCTGAGCCAACGGTCACTAACGCAGCATAGCCGGCAGGTGGGAGGCTATGGCTTGGCAGCTTGTCACGCTTAAATGCCATGATTGCTGCTACGAATGCACCGGCTACCGTCACCGTTGCCACACTATCTTTCTCATACCGTCCATTTTCTATTCGCTATTGTGGGTCGAGTTCGGCAATCATAGCCCCAGACCCCAAATGGTCGCTTCCCGGCCGAGAGCGGGCGGTCGAAGTTGCGGCTAATAATCGGATCCGCAGCAAAAATTGGCTTCGGTCACACCAATGCCGTACCGCTCTTCGTACACCTGCTGGTACCTTCTTGGGTAGCGGTTGTAGGCATCGCACTTTTCTGCGCTTTTTCCTCTCAGGGTCCACCTATCGCCCAAGAACGGGTGAAACTCTTCGTCGCTAAAACTCCAATAATAAGTTCGACCGTTCGCATAGATCCTGAAATGTGGATCTCTCCATTTACCTCCGCGAAGATGGGGGATTCTATCCTTCACGGCCTTCTCTAGCATCCTCCCGACGTCTAGCTGTTCCACCGACGTCACAAAAATATTCTGCGTATCGTCATAGATACACGCATTTTCGTGATCGGGAATGTCCTTTAGCGCCGCAGAGACTGCTTCCTCGAATCCAGGCTCGTACCAGAATTTCGCGATCGGCGTAAACCAGACCGGTAGAAAAAGCCACAATGTGCCGACTGCTGCTAGCCCTACTGCGGCAATCGCCAGTTTGGCAAGTAGCCTGAGAATCTCACGCATTCCGGAAGACGGCTTCGGGTCGACTCCGCAAATCATACCTCAGAGCGCCGCTAGGGTCGCTTTGCGGCCAGAAGGAGCCGCTGGGGTCAATCCCAAGAGACGGAGATATCTGTCCGATGCTTTCCCAGATCGGTGAGAAGCTGAGAAAGAGCTTCCGCATCTTTGGGGAGTTTCTCGCGCAGTTTTGACAATCCGTGGAAACGCAATTGAGATGGTAGATCGCTTAACTGCGGATCAGTCATGCAGTCCCAGCACGCGTCCCAGTTCTTACCCCACCAATCTGGAAACGACATTTCTTCAGCAAGAATCGCGAAAAGCTCATTCTTCGACGACGCATTTGAAAGATCAATCGTACGATTCGTCGTCATTGCGCGAATGTCGCATTTGAGTCAGCAGCGGAAAGTATAGCCTGATCCTGGCAACTGTCGCCTCGCGGCCAGAAGCGCTCACAACTTGCTCCGAATCAGATGGAGTCGTTTCGCCGATGAGCATCAACCAGTGCGTTGAACATCTTCTCTGACGACGACGTTTTTGATGCCCGTGGACGGCTAAGAAACACAGCCACTGCTGCGCCAATGATTGGGATCAGCCATATCGCAAGGTAATAGGCAATGCGATCTCGTCTGTTCTCGATCCGCTGAGCCACAATGAACGCTGCCCAGATCGATAGTCCTAACCAAATGAAATAGATCAGAACGCTACCCATTCCATATCCCTGATCGGCTGCAAAGGGTCGTAAGCGGGAATCGTACCTCAGAAAGGAGCGAGGGTCGCTTTGCGGCCACAAGCAGACGCCTTGTTTGCGAAGTGATGTCCTCTGTCTCTAGTCGAGGTCCGAGTTCCGATGCGGTGGAAACATCGTGGTTAGTTCCAGTAATTGCCCCTGACCCATGTACTTCTCAACCGCGGAAATCATCCTGCGCGGAAATATCGGTTTGATTGCATCGTCCCACTGATGCTTCCCGCCGGGCGTCGCGACAACTGATGAAAACCAACGCAAGTAGGCTTCGTACGTTTCCCCTTCCAGTTGGGCTGACTCGTGCATTGCAAACACACTTTGGAAAAACAGCGCCTCTTCAGTAATTAGACCTCCGAACAGATGCCGTTTCGCGATTGGCATGTCCGGATAATAAACAAGACCCTCCCAGAACGCCTCTGCCTTCTCTGGATCCAATCGCAGTCTGTTCGTAATCCGATACTGCTCAGCAACCTGTTGACGACTCGAAGACTGCACAGCACGCGTATTCGCTCGTACCTGGATAGCAAGATAAATCAACGACATGACGACAGCGATGCCGCCTATGAAATCGCCGAGATTGCCGAGGCCTTCAAGCATAATGGTCCCGCACAGATAATCCGCAGATTCGCCAGAGCGCCCAGTATAGGCGAAATCGGACCACGGTCCGCACTGCTCTGGCTACCACCGCCAGCGGACCGGAGGAGTATGCCAGGGGGAGTCGATCTCAGGGCTCAGCGTGCGGTTGCCGAATAGCAAGTGTTTTTGAGACCCCTAGGCGGGCGATCGGGCGCAGGTGAGAGCGACCACGTTAGCTAGATTTAAACGCAGCTGTCTGCGTCGGGTCGAAAGCGGAAACGCTACCTCAAAACCGCCAAGGGTCGCTTTCCGGCCAGAAGGCGGCGCACTCTAAGCGCGGCGACGGCAATATGCACCTACGACCCACCCTGCGAATACACCAATCAGTATGGCCGTACCGTGATACTCGACAAACTGGAAGGAAAAGTAGGTCGCGGAAGCAGCTGCCAATGCGGGAAACATCGGAGACTTGAGGTTTTCACGCCGTCTTGCAGTTCTTTCCCGTCTGTCATCTATCCTCCGGCCCGCATGCTCTAGGCTCTCCTCACTGCTTTTCGTTGCTTGATCGCTCGAAGTCATAACCTATCTCACACAACTGTCAACGCCGACCGCTCTGTGGGTCGAAAGCGGACCATAGGTCCGAGTCACCTGAGATTACCACCGAATTTCCGGCTCGCCAGTCTTTGTGCAATAGCCAAATCAGCGAGATTTGCCTAGAAAACAGGGTGCGTCATCGGTGCGACTTGGCGATACACTGAAGTCATAAGTAATTGATCGAAAAACGCTATTCTGATCCCTTCCGTCCAATCCATCATCGGCGCAACCTGTATTTCTCGGCGATGTGGGCAATTATTCATGTCGCTATTTTGGCAGGAATGTCATAGGGATGCGTAGCCAGCGGGCTCTGGCCGTAGATTCGATCCTGCCTGTTTTGGCCCGAAAATGACCAATGTCGCACCGAGTCGCACCGGCAATGTCGCACTTTTGTTTTCCGGTTGGGCCAATTGATGGGGATTTCGACAGCTACGACAAGCCAACTGGGACTACCCTGCTCTATTCGGAAGATGTTCTCCTTAAACGCATGCCTTGTATCCTGGGTCCACGGCCTCAAGCGGACGACCCATTGCGGTAATATGTCCGCTTCCGACCCAAAGCCGACGATCGAGAGCAGGCTATCGTCAACAACGCGGCAAATCTCGCAAATGCAACGAGAAAAATTCCTACTTAATCTGTTAGCTGTGATTGTCATCGTCCCGGCGACATTCTGGCTAATTTCAGGCTCACTTAATAGGGACGATCAATCAAAGCCGGTTCCTAGTCCGGCTGCTGAGATGGTGGGGGTCGACAGTGTTTCTGACTGGCCAGTTTGGTGGGGCGAAACAGTCTACGTCGGAACAATTCTGATCGTATCGATAAGTCTGCTCCAAGTGACGCAGACAATCGAAAGGCGGTGGAAGTGGATTTGGCTCGTATTTTTGGTACTACTCCCGCCGTTTGCCGCTCTCTCTCTAGTGCTACGGGTGTATCGTGGCAGCCCGTCACCGAGGACAATCGAAGAGCAGCGCCAGTTGATTCGGGCAAAAGCCGATGAAATTCGGGCTCAGCGAAGTGGACGAATGTAGACAAACGTCCGATCGCTTTTGGCCGCAAAGCGAGCATTTCGCCGCTGTGAGGTATGATTTTCGGAGTCGACCCGAAGGCGACCTTCCGCGTTTGGCATGTGGAAGCCTTCAGCGTGAATGCGACAGCATCAATCGCCACTCCAAACCCGCGAATGCAACGCGGTCACCGTAGACTGATTAGTGCTAAGTTTGGTCGCTTGTCATTCAGCCGAATCGCTACGTCAGAGTAAGACTGTGTCGCGTCAAATTCGCAACTGTGAATTGCTGTATCTTGGACTGATTGCCCTAGCGCTCGCCCTTTTTGCGCTTGCCTTGCTATCACTCAAAGCGCTTCTCTGGTCCGTATCTATGGATCATCCAACATGGTTCGAAAGTGCCACAAAACTAGATACTAGAGGCATCACGGCCATTCTATTGCTGTCATGTAGTGCACTAGCTATCGTTGTATTGACTCTGTTTCGTGTGAGCCGGGCAGCGCGACGTCTCCGCGGGAATGGGGAAAGCTCCTAGGGGCGCTAGCCCTCTGATGTGGATCTGCCGATCAAACTCTGCCGGCGGCCGCTTTTGGCCGCAAAGCGACCATTCTGCTGCTCTGATGTATGATTTCCGGAGTCGACCCATTGCGGTCGCGCCGCTCTTTCCGGAGACGTTCCTGTTAATTGGCTAATCACTCGATGTTACCTGTATACGCTGCGTACTTGCTTTGGGTGATTGTCGTACCGGCAACAACGGTGGCAGCGATGTTGTTCATCGCGAGAGTGACCCTCTATCCGCCGATCACAGTGACGCTTAACGGGCTCCTGTTGGTGGCCATTGGCTTCGCCACTACACGGTTCTTGCCGGGTCGCAAGCTGATTAAGCTGGCGCTGCTTCTCCTGATTCCTCTTGCTGGGGTGATCCTTTGGCAAGGCGAATCGGAACCGGGTTTCCAAAGGCTCGATCACGCGATCTTGGTAGTCGCCGGGATTCTGGTGCTTGGCGGCGGGATTGCCGGCTGTGCGAAATCCCAGTCAAATGACTTCACTATCGAGTAGGCGGACTGACCGTAAATGGCCGGAAAGCGACCTTTGCAGGTTTCTGACGTAGGATTTTTGCTATCGACCCACACCAAACATTGCGCCGTATCCATTGAGGAGGGCCATCGATGCTTTATCGAACAGTAGCGGAACTGGTAGGCACTAACCGGGAAGCTGTCGGCGACGGGTGGAAGAGTCGACGATTTTTGCTTGCGGAAGATAACTTACCATTTTCTGTGCACGAAACTACGGTAGCTGCAGGATCGGAGTTGCGTTTCAAATACCGTAACCACTCTGAGACCGTCTATTGCATCGAAGGCAGAGGCTCAATCGAAGACGTCGCAAGAGACAGGATTCTCCCTATTGAGCCCGGGACATTCTATTCGGTAGGAATCGGCGAAGACCACATTCTGCGAATCCAGAGAGACACAAGATTCCTGTGTATTTTTGCGCCAGCGTTGGAAGGCCAGGAAGAGGCTGACTGAGCCGTCTGCTCCAGGCCGCAAAGCGACCATTCCGCTGATCTGAGGTATGATTTCCGCTTCCGACCCAAAGCCGTCCTCCGGAATGCGTGAGATTCTCAGGCTACTTGCCAAACTGGCGATTGCCGCAGTAGGGCTAGCAGCAGTCGGCACGTTGTGGCTTTTTCTACCGGTCTGGTTTACGCCGATCGCGAAATTCTGGTACGAGCCTGGATTCGAGGAAGCAGTCTCTGCGGCGCTAGAGGACATTCCCGATCACGAAAATGCGTGTATCTATGACGATGCGCAGAATATTTTTGTGACGTCGGTGGAACAGCTAGACGTCGGGAGGATGCTAGAGAAGGCCGTGAAGGATAGAGTCCCCAACCCTCGCGAAGGTAAATTGAGAGATCCACATTTCAGGATCTATGCGAACGGTCGAACTTATTATTGGAGTTTTAGCGACGAAGAGTTTCACCCGTTCTTGGGCGATAGGTGGACCCTGAGAGGAAAAAGCGCAGAAAAGTGCGAAGCCTACAACCGCTACCCAAGAAGGTACCAGCAGGTGTACGAAGAGCGGTACGGCATTGGTGTGACCGAAGCCAATTTTTGCTGCGGATCCGATTATTAGCCTCAACTTCGACCGCCCGCTCTTGGCCGCAAAGCGACCCTAGCGGCGTTCTGAGGTAGGATTTCCGCTTCCGACCCGGAGCGGTGCTAACAACTGCACCCCGGCGATCTTCTAGTATGCCAATCAAGGCTGATGGATGATCTTGAACAACTCATAGCATCAGAGCAGCAGTGCACGCCGGCTGCATGAGGGACCGATGCGGACTCTGACTACCTTTTTGACTGGTTTCTTAGCACTAGTCGTGGCCCTCCTTGCCTCCGGCTCAGAGATTAGAACGTTAACACCCGGTGAGGAAACCGAGCTTCGGGATTTCGCGGAGGAGTGGATCAGCCGATTCAAGGCAATGCGAAGCGAACGATCGCCTGTTGACGTGTGGCAGATCGAGTCCTCGGTGTTCGAGAAAGAGGGAGTGACTCGAGCCCACACGACCGTGGTATTCCGGCCTGCGACTACCCCTCATCACTGCATCGCGCCGACGGTGAAGTTTATTGGCACGTCTCCCCCTGGGGCTGAGGATCAATTGAAATGGCAATCGCTTCCAGAAGGCGCCGGCGCGATTTCGTTTCGATTCTGGTTTAGTTCCTGCGATGAGGCGGAGCAGGAAGCGGCAGTCCACTTGGGACAGGTTCTAGACTTCGATGTTCTGAACAAGATCAGAAAAGCGCATGCGACCATCATTGACGGCATACGCGAACACTACACGTTGCGCGGCATGGGGGTAACGGCCGAATGGGAGCTTCGGAGCATAGCTGTCCATTACAGCCCTGACGATGGCGTAATCTATCACCTCCGCTATTTTCGGGATCGGTTCAGCGGCCTCTGGGCGAACGTCGTATTCCAGGCACAGGAGGCCCACGTGATTGATGGGGGACCGATTACTAGAGGCGCAATTTAATTGCGCCACGTCCTCTACCCGATCTTTCGCCAGTATGGCTTCGAGTGAACGGTACGCGTCTAAGTCAGCCGATTATTCGAGCAAAGCAAATATCTTCTTGATGTCGGCTCGTACGACAGACAGCGGCTCCGAGCTCCGAAACGCTTCGGAGCCTATGACGAGCCGGTCGTAGGACAACGGCGTTTTGGGTGTCCGGTACGGCATTCGCGCCGTCAATTCCCAGCTGGGTGGTGGTTCTCCGAACGCGGCCTTCGCCGCCGACGCCGCAATCAGCAACGACGCGGCCGGGCCCGGATGCATACCATCTTCGGCGAACCATGGCAGATCGTCGTAGCGCTCTTTGCCCCTCAGAACAGGCAGCGCTACGCTCGCGTAACCGTCCAGCGCCAGTTCCCTGGCAACCCACTGTTCACCGACAACCAAGGCCTCGGCCACGGGATAGTTGCCCTGATAGGTGCCGAGCAGAATCCCGCGGGCGGAGTCGCCACCAGCGATATCGAGAATCCGGCGATGCGCAGTCAGCGATTCCTGACACTCGAGAGTTTGTCGCCCAGCTCGATCCGCACCGCAAAGGAGCAAACCGCCATTCTCCTGCAGGATCACGACGTCGTAGGAAGCCCCTCTGAGAGCGTCCAGGCTGACCGAATTTGATGCCACGTCAGCGAGACGGCCACCGCCTTGCAGGAGAGAATCGACGGAGACGTTCTCTCCGTAGACATCTCGTGCGATTTCCTGGAACAGATACGGGACACCGTAGTAATAGGTGAGGCTGTTGCCAACGAAAAGTACTCGGGTGGTATCCGACGTCGCCGGCGAGGCCCACGCCGCGAACGACGCCAGCAATAGGAAGACCAACAACCAGTGTAGCGGCCGGGTGCGCTCCTGCCTCACCGCCCTACTCGTCCGTCCCCTTACCCAGCTCGTAGCAGCCACAGCGGAAGAACTCTCCCCCTGAATCGGCTTCCACGATCGCCAGGCCATACTCGCGGATGGGGAACGAGCGGGTTGCGGTCGAGGAGACCACTCCAATGGCAAACTCCTCGCCCGGTATACCGCCTTCCCAGAATGCATCCCAAGCATCGTAGCTATCTGGTGCCAGCCGATAGGCTCGCCAGTCGACACCGGCGCAGGCGACCTCGTTCGAATCCTGCGGAAGCGCGACCGGGCCGGGCGTCAGCTCGATGGTTTCGCCGGTGAGCGGGTTCTCTTGCGTCCCGGCCGTTCCGCGCGGCTGGGTTGATAGCACGAGATAGGGCTCCCGGCGCTTATCCGGATCGACACCCAGGATGACGCCGACCTCCGCCGCCGGCAGCTGACCGATACGGGCCGAGGGCGCAAAGCCACAGTAGTCGCTCGTTGGCACACGGACTGCGCAACCGCTAAGCACCAGCATTGCCGCCATAAGACCCCATCGGTTGGTGCGTTGCCATGCGTAGCCCATCTTTCGTCGCCTACCTGCCAAGTATTGAAACCGCAAGCGTGCGGAATAAAATACCATAACGCGGCGATGCTGCATTGAGCAGCCGGATCGGCTTAAGGGGGTGGCTCAGTGAGATTCTCCTACGTTCGAAGCCTTCCCATTCTGTGTACCCTACTTCTTGGCAGTGGTCTCGCCATTTCGCAGACGAGCGACACCGGCGATCATGATTACGCCGTCACCCTCCGTTTGATCACTGATTTGCCAAGTGTCCCGTCAATCCGGGACCAGTGCGACGGAACGTTCAGTGCCTTCCGGATCGTCGAAGTGGGCGGTGGCACACCATTCGCCATCGCGTACATTGAGAACGCCGGTGATGAAATCCAACTAACGCGCCACCGGCTGCTCAGTGGGAGACTCGAGGACACAGAGATCGTCGCGCTGACGCCCGAGCAATGGAACACCGTCTATGGACTGTTCGTCCAATCGGGTTTCTGGGCGGTCACGCCCCGATCGGACCTATGGATGCCCGACGGCTACCAACTCTGGATAGAGGGCTGCATCGACGGCGAGTTCAGTTCTATCGCTCTGTACCCCGAATACGATAATCGGATGGCTTCGACTATCGAGTTTCTCTCGAAGATCCAATGAGAGGTACGGTCGCCGTACAGGCAGTCCGATAGAGAACCATGCGTTAAGCGCTAGGCACAGAGCTGCGCCAGCAAGCGGAGAATCTAGGCCTTTTGCCTAGAAATCAGGGTGCGACATTGGTGCGTCTTGCCGATACACTGAATTCGTAAGCACCTGATCCTAAACCGCGATTCCGAAGCCTTCCGTCCAATCCATCATCGGCGCAACCTGTATTTCTCGGCGATGTGGGCAGTTATTCATGTGGCTATTTTGGCAGGAATGTCATAGGGATGCGTAGCCCGAGAGCCCGGGTCTAGAATTCGTGCGGGCCTATTCCGGACCGAAAATCGCCAATGTCGCACCGTGACGCACCAGCAATGACGCACTTTTGTTTTCCGGCTAGTCCAGATATATGGGCGCCAAAGGTTACAGCAGGGATCAGTCTTGCCAATTTTTGCCAAAGCCCCTAATCTCGCCGCATGAGCACGATGAACATCTCACTGCCCGAGGCCCTGAAGTCCTTCGTCGACGAGCGGGTGAGCGAGGGCGGCTACGGCACCAGTAGCGAGTACGTACGCGAATTGATCCGCAAAGATCAGGACCGTCTGCAGTTGCGCGGTCTGCTCCTGGCCGGAGCCGCCTCCTCACCGGCGGCTCCGGCAGATTCCAGCTATTTCGAGGAGCTGCGCCGCCGGGTGCGCCTTAACGCCGAACCCGACCCCAAAGAGTGACCGGGAAGCCGGTCGTCCCGCGTGAGCAGGCCAACCGGGATGTGGATGCCGGGATTGCATTCTATCTGAACGATGACGCCCGATCGGCCGCGCTCGGCTTGATCGATGCTATAGAAGAGGCCTACGAGCTCATCAGCCGGAATCCGGCAATAGGATCCCCCCGCTACGCCCACGAACTGAACCTACCCGGCCTGCGTGTCTGGGGCCTTAATCGCTATCCTTTCCTTGTGTTCTACGTCGAGCAACCTGACCGTATCCACGTCTGGCGCGTACTTCACGCACAACGTGACATCCCGGAATGGCTGCGACAATCAGAGCATCCGGAATGACCCGGCCCCTGCATTTCCCGACACTCTACCGGCGAACCGAGACTGTCCAGCCGATCGGGGCCTAACCCGTCCGGGAGATCGGGACCTAACCCGTGCGCTCGCGGAACTCGGTCGGACCACTTTGCATAGCGCTCGATCCAAGTCTCTTGTTACATCTCATGACCGATCACCAGGGCTTGGCCCGAGGAATCAACTTTCTCGTTGTGACACTAGGGTCGCTGCGCCACCACAAGCCGTCTGTAGGGTCTTCTCAGCGCGCTAAGCAACCCTTGGATTAGACTTGATAGCGTCAGTGAAAAACGCAATCCCCAGGATGATCCCGATGCTCAATGTTCCTAGATAAGAGAAGAATGACACAACACCATGTTCGACTGTGGGACCCAAAAAAGGAGAGATAATCAATAGAACGCCCCATGAAATGGCGAACAGACTTCTCCCCCATTCTCGAAATACAAAGAGGCCGATAGACCCGATGAAAATCGCCACTATCGATAGTAGGCCGAAAATGACGACAACAACTTGCCACTGAGATAAGTCTTGCTCCATATCCCAGGCGATGTATTCCTGAAGGTGGGACGGGAGATCAGACTCCAGCGGGTATGAGATAAGTAGCCCGATTGCTTGGGAAAGCCAAAAGACGACTATTGCAATCCGAAGGGCTTTTCGTGAGTTCAATTGTGCGACCTCATCAATATGTCAGTTGGCACTTGTGCTTAAGATCCGCGTTTAACTTTCCATCCAGAGCGCCGCGCTCCGGACAATGTATGGCCCGAACCGATAACGAGAATCCTAGTTCAGAGCGCAGCTAGCTTAGCCTTGCGGCCTGGAGCCGCCCCGCTACCGGACGTCAATGGGCTGAGCTCGAGGCGCCGGTTCCAGTAGCGGTCACTCCCTAACCTGGACTCCCGCGGCCGACGCAATGCTTGCTGCACATGGGAGTAGCGCTTGTCGAGTTGCATCCTTGTCCCATCTGTCACCGATTTCCTGCAATTCCGGTGACACAGCAAGATCCTTCATAGAATCCAAGATGGGTACTATCGGCTGCCCTTGCTTCTCAGCCTGATCCACCAATACGTCAACGATACAAACCGCGTAGGTTTCGACCGTTCGCGTCGCGATTCTTTCAGCGTCTTGCTCCGCCAAACCGCGCCCAACGAGGTGATTCGCCAACTTCTCACCCAGCGTCGCACCGAGGCTCCTTCCAAGGTCTTCTTTCGCCTGGGCGATCTGTTCCGGAGAGGCGCTGAATTCATCGTTCGCAGAGACTGGATTCAACGCGAAGCACAGAAGAACTAGTGAGAACAGTCCTGCCAACGTGTAACGGATCACGCGTTAACCTCCTGAATGTGAGCCTCTTGAGCGGCTGCAGCTAGCCATAGGCCAAGAACCTGCCTCGGGAATGTTGATTTGCACAGAAAACTGACCCGCGATTTGCATTTGATATTCACCCGGATAATCTCCGCCAAGCGGGTGAGGAATAACGTCAATTTGGCGAACCATCCGGGTCAATCGACGATGCAAATGTTCGGTGAATTCGGCTCAATATTCGACGCAAGTCAACAGTCGAGGTCCTCACCAAGTTCAGAGTAGGCAGCTTGGGTGTAACTGAACCCCGCCCACACAGCATCCCAAAGTCCAATGTCAGATTCGATGGCCCCCAACGAGTCGGCGTCCTCGACTGAACATGCAACACCCTGTCGCACAGTAAGTAACAGCAGCACAAACACGAGTCTTCGCATAACCCTCCCTCCCTAGTTCTTCTGGTTGCGAATGATCACCTTTGTAGGTCGAAACCTACTCTCGGCACGTGTACTCAAAGTTTGAAAAGCTGATTCCGGAGGGGCTAGGGCTGTTGTCAAATTGTGGTAGTCCTATCCTCTGCCTCTCAGTCGATAACTCTCTTAGGATGCCTTTAGCCAGACCGCAGGCGTTGTCTACCTGCTCTCGAGAGAGTTCGCCCTCGGTTACGATTTCGGACGCTTTGGTACCTGCGGCAGTGTTGTTTCCTCTCAACTGCGCAGTGAAGGTGTACGTCAGAGCGTTCACGTACGGGTTCTCTTCCCCTATGGTCGACTTTGGGGAAGTGTCGGAAGTCGCGTGTAGGCGCCAAGTATCAGCGATTGCAATTAGCGCGTACGTGGAACCGTGAATTGCAGCTTGCCGATACAATTCGAGGGCCTCTTCCGGGCGTTTAAGCATCGAGCGCACAGCGAGCTGCTGCATCGCGGCGACATCGCCGGCAACTGTCAATTGTTCTAGCTCGGCGTCCGATAGCAGTCGATAATCCTCATCGCTTGTATAGACGTAACCATGCTCCGCTTCCCAGCGGTACTGTTTCTCAGCTTCCTCCCTCGGTATCTGAGGTTTGGTCGCTACCGAGTTGGGAGCTAACTCGCGGTCTGCCTCAGCAGATTGCGGATTAGGATTGCTTGCGGCTGGCTGAGCGTAGGTCTTGGGCTGCGGTTGCTGTTGCGAGGCAGCCGGCCGATCGGCGAAATTTGCGATTTCTTCGTCTGCAGTCAGAAAAGACGAGTAAAGATGGAAGATTGCGGCAGCCGCTAAGAGCGCCACAACCCCAAAGCCTATACCGACCATTCGCCCTGACCGCGCCTTATTGATCATAGAGTCCTCCTCACTCATCCGTATGGAATGCGTGAATGGGAGTCTAATAGATAAAACAACGTTCTCCCCCGAGCCCTTACGTTGTGAGCGACGTACGTTGGTCCGTGAGTTGTCGCACCTCTAAACAGCAACACTCCGTTCTTTCTATTCAACCCATATATATCGTTTCCACGCCGGAAAGTCTCGAAATAGTCCGGGTTTCCCATATGCGGGACGCTCTGCCTCAGCTGTAGTTTGTGGGCTGCCCTCCGGTCTTCGCCGATCGCATCTGGAACCCGGCCGCCCATATCGACAATCGGTGCCGATACCACATGGAATCTCCTGCCTTGCTGGCAAAGTGAACCACCCCGGGTTTCGCGGAGGCTCAGTTCTTTGAGAGGATTGAGTCATGAGTGCACAAAAACGATATTCCGCAGAGTTTAAGGAGCGGGCGATTCGGCTTGTCGTCGAAGGGCAGAAGGCAGGGGACACGCAATGGGGGTCAATGCGGTCGGTTTCGCAGAAGTTGGGTTGTACGCCGGAGGCGCTGCGCCGCTGGGTGCGGCAATGGGAGCGTGACCAGGGTATGCGAGACGGTCTGACGACCACGCAGGCCGAAGAGCTGAAGGAACTCCGGCGCGAGAACCGCGAGCTTAAGCGAGCAAATGAGATCCTGAGAAAGGCGTCAGCCTATTTTGCCCAGGCGGAGCTCGACCGCCGACCGAAGTGATGACGTCGTTCATCGACGATCACCGTGATGAGTACGGGGTCGAGCCGATCTGCGCGCAGCTGCCGATTGCCCCGTCCACCTACTACGCCTGCAAGGCCCGCGAGGCGGACCCCTCGTTGCTGTGCGCCCGTGCGCGATGCGACTTGATACTCGAGATCGAAATCGTGCGTGTGTGGAACGAGAACTTCCGTGCCTACGGCGCCTACAAGATCTGGAAGCAGCTCAATCGGGAAGGCATCCGGGTGGCGCGCTGCACGGTTGAGCGGCTGATGCAGAGACTCGGTATCCGCGGCCTGGTGCGGGGCAAGGGCTACAAGACGACGGTGCCGGACCTGGGCACAGAACGGCCGGCAGACCTGGTCGAGCGCTCGTTCACCGCGACCGCCCCAACCGATTGTGGGTGGCCGACATCACCTTCGTAGCCACTTGGCGGGGCCCGGTGTACGCGGCGTTCGTCATCGATGTGTTCTCGCGCATGATCGTCGGTTGGCGCGTCTGGAACTCGCTGAAGACCGATCTCGTGCTCGACGCCCTGGAGCAAGCGCTGCACGCCAGGAATGTCACGGAACGCCTGATCCATCACAGCGACCGCGGCAGCCAGTATCTCTCGATCCGCTACACCGAGCGTCTCGGCGAGGCCGGCATCGAATCGTCTGTTGGCAGCACCGGTGACTCCTACGACAACGCCATGGCCGAGAGCATCATCGGCTTGTTCAAAACCGAAAGCATCTGGCCGAGAGGGCCGTGGAAGAACATCGACCAGGTCGAATACGCGACTCTGGAATGGGTGGACTGGTATAACAACAGACGGCTGCTAGGGCCGATCGGTGACGTCCCGCCGGTCGAGTTCGAGGCAGCCTACTACGTGCAAGAAAAGGGTCAGGCGATGGCGGCCTGACTCACACAAAAGAGTCTCCGGAATACCCGGGGTGGTTCAATCAATCCAAGACCGAGGTCTTTTCCTATGACGACCTCAATCGCCTGAAGACCGCCCATCTCAATGGCGCCCTGACCCTCTCGGTCAACTACGACGCCACTGGCCGGATTACCTACAAGTCGGATGTCGGCACGTACACCTACGGCGCCGGGGCCGCGGGACCCGGGGCTGTGACTAGCATCACCGGATCACGCTCCGGAACCTACAGCTACGATGCCAACGGCAACATGACCCAGCGCGACGGCGATCCGATCACCTGGTACTCCTACAACAAACCGAATCGGATCAACTACGGGAGTGATTACGCGCAGTTCTCCTATGGACCCACGCGGGCTCGATTCAAGCAGGTCGCCGTGAACAGCGGCGTAACCGCTACCACCTATTATGTGGGCGCTCATTTCGAGAAAGAGACGAAGAGCGGCGTGACCGAGTACCGGCACAACATCTTCGCCGGCAATCGCGCCGTTGCCGTCTACACCCGGCCGACTAGCGGCTCGATCACGACACGCTACCTGCACAGGGATCACCTGGGAAGCGTCGTATCAGTGACTGATGAGTCCGGCAACGTCGATCAGACGTTCAGCTATGATGCCTTTGGCAAACGGCGTTATCCCAACTGGAGCGCTGATCCCACCGACAGCCAGTTCAGTGTGCCCAACGCGACCGAGCGAGGGTATACCGGACATGAGCACCTGGACTCCGTCCGACTGGTTCATATGAATGGACGCGTGCAGGATCCGATCATCGGGCGCATGGTCAGCGCAGATCCGTTCGTGCCTGACCCTTCGAATTCCCAGGCATTCAATCGCTACTCCTACGTCTATAACAATCCGATGGCGTTTATCGATCCGAGTGGGTTCGATCCAGACGAAGGTGAGCGCCGCTTCACGTTTCGGGATTTCTGTCGCCTCTTCGGCGGCTGCGAAGACTTCTTTAACCCGCCCGGTTCGATTACCGAGCGTGATATTGACGATCTCGACCGGAGGGAGGACTACGAAGACTGCGTCAATTTTGGAATTTGTTCGAATGACAGGTCCAATGATGGTGATTCTCAGGACGGTAGCGACAGCTGGATCTTCGGTGACGTGAATGTCGATTGGCGATTCGTGACAAGTGTCGCCTGGGAAATCGCTGGTTGGGGCTTGATCGGGATTGACGTCGCGAACACAATGCTCTCGCCGGGGCCTGACGTTGGACTTCTTGGTGCGACATTTGTTTCTGGCGCTCGCACTCTACGCAGTGGTGTCCCGAACGCAGTCCGGTTTTACAACATACGCGGAGTTGGCAACCTTGATCTGACGCCTGGTGGGGTTAGTAACTTTCTCGCAAGTAATGCCCGACGTCTTCAAGAAAAGCTCGGTGCGAAAATCGGGCAGGGACGTCTTCCGTTCGCAAGAGGAAGGGCTGGATTCGACGAAGCACTTTCGACCGTCGCAAGGACGCTTCGAAATCCGACCGACATCGTGGGGCCGTTTGCGACCGCGCGAGGGGGCAATACGGTTGTCGATGTGTTTAGCCGAGAGACAGGTTTCACTGTCCGCATCCGAGCCGATGGCACGTTCGACACGCTCATTCAAGGACCAACTTCCAGGATTCGACCATGACTAGCGGAGAATCGATCGCACGAAACTCTAAAGGCCCGCCTCTTGGGGGAGCCAACCTTGAGTGTCTGCTTACTTGTGAGGGTCTCGCTCCGACAAAGTTGCCGGCGCTGATCGGAATTTGCCATCGGCACGGATTCAAGTTGATCGATCACGAGTCGTTGCTCGCTTATGGAGACGATCTCGTCGATCCCCAAATTGTCGACCACGCTAAGAGTCTAGCCGCGTTCGTTGAGACCATGGAGCATCAGGAAAGCCGCAGATGCATAGCCAATCTTGACGGAACACTGCTCGATACTCAGACAAGCTTGAGCGTCCTTCTTGATCTGGAAAAGCAAGTTGTTGTCGTCAGCGTGCCCGAGGACGTACTATGGCGATTCGAAGTGAACGCCGAAAATGCTGACATTAAAAGGCTCGTTGCCTTCTCGGATCTTTGCCGAGAAGTCGCATCCGAGATCGACGCAAGCCTTGGCTATCTGGGAACGGAGGAGTTGCACCCGGAGGATATGGTCACAAGTAGGACCGAAGCCCACGGGGCAACTCGTGTCGATGATCACTTTTTCTCCGATACGCGGTTAAAGGAGCTATTCGACTGGTATACAGGTTTCTACGCTACTCGCTGGAAAGAGTGATCATGGTCGCATGGACAATACTATAGCTAGATGCGGTCCCTCGGCTTGCTCGGCTCGCGTTCGAGATCCCATACTGCATGAATGATCGCGTTGATTGGTCTTGACCCGCTTTCGTAGACGGATAACCACCTTGGGACTTGGCAGGCGCTTCATCCTATGCAACCTATAAATCTCCAAGATCTGCTGAGAAAACAGGGTGCGACATCGGTGCGTCTTGCCGATACACTGAATTCGTAAGCCGCTGATCCTAAATCGCAATTCCGAATCTGTCCGTCCAATCCATCATCGGCGCAACCTGTATTTCTCGGCGATGTGGGCAATTATTCATGTGGCTATTTTGGCAGGAATGTCATAGGGATGCGTAGCTCGCGGGCCCGGCTCCAGAATTCGTGCGGGCCTATTCCGGGCCGAAAATGGCCAATGTCGCACCGTGACGCACCGGCAATGTCGCACTTTTGTTTTCCGGTTGTGCCAATTAATTGGAGATTTGGACAGCCACGACAACTTAATGGGGAGTGCCCCTGCTCTATCCGCGGATGTTCTTCCTAAACGCGTGCCTTGTATCCTGGGTCCACGGCCTCAAGCGGACAACCGATCGCGGTAATATGACCGCTTCCGACCAGAGGCAGCAGTCCATTCTGGGGACGAGGAAATGGTACGGATGTTTCGGATAGCGACAATATTGATCAGTCTCGCGATGCTGGGAGCATGCGCGACAACTTCATTCTCTTCGTATAAAGACCCGGCATTCACCGACGCGACGTTCCAATCGTTGGCGGTGTTCGCGGACAGTGGTGACTTGGAGTGGCGCCAAGATCTAGAGACGATCATGCACGACCGCATCGTTGCGACCACGGGTGCGAGAGCTATGCGTATGGTGGACATCGTGCCGCCTACACGGGATTTGGATACAAGTGAGATGTTTCAGGTGCTGCGTGCGGCAGGCGCCGACGCAGTACTTGTAGTTGCCTTTATCGACTCTGGTGTCACCCAAACTGTAAGCGGGAATCAATATGGGGTCTATACGAGCGAATCTCCGTGGGCCCAAGCTGATGTTGCGGTGTACGAGGTCGAGACAGGTACTAAGGTCTTGACAGGGACCGCTAAGACCGAAGGCGACACGGGGGCTGACTGGCGCACGGTTCGTCGATCTGCGGGGGATAAGATCATAGAGGACTTAGTAGTAAAGGGCTTACTTCCGCCGCCTGACGAGTGATTCGGAGCTCTCTCAAACGAACCGTGGCAAACCAGTTCGGCTAAATTGATGTAGGCGCGATCCATGTCCGCTTCCGACCCGGTGGTTTGGCCCCAATAGCTCGAACCACCTGATTGAGCCCACGGAGTGACCCGTGATTCTGGATACAGGCTGCTACACATAGCCACAGTCGCATTCCCGCAATCCAACCAGTGAATCTGAAAACTAAGACGCGAGGTACTCGCGTAGCGACTTGATTTCGATATCCCGATAATGCCCGAGCGCGAGCATCGCCCTGTCCCCGGTGACGATCAGATCAGCTTGCCCCGTGCGGGCGCACTCGAGGATGCGATTGTCGGCTTCGTCGGACAGTACCGTAATCCGACCTCGTGGACGGACCACATCGCCCATATCGGTCAGGAATAGTGCAACCCGCCCCAGCTCATCGGCATCACGCGCAAACTTGCGAGCCAGCACGGTCAGGAGTTCGTCGATGATCGGTCGGGAGATGACTAACTCATCCGCGCCATCGAGCACTCTCCGGATCGCGACGTCCGCGCGGCTCCCGGGAAACATGAAAGCCGAAACGAAAATGTTGGTATCGAAGACGACCCTCAATCGCTGAGATACCGGCGCAGGTCCTTCTCAGTAAGGACGCCCTTCTCTCGAGCCTTCCTGCTCCAGAAACCCTGAATCCCGGCATACTCCCGCTTCAGGTACTCCCTGTGCGCCAGTCGCAGCGCGTCCTGGACGACGGCGCTGACCGACTTGCCTTCAGTTTCGGCGATCTCTTCGATCTGCTTCGCCAGGTCCGGTGGAAGTGAGATGGTCTTCTTGACTGCAGAACCCATGGTAGCCGCCCTCAGACTCGGTATGAACTATTCACACTCGAAGATAATGACGCCAGAACAGGCCGCTTGCAAGCAGTTAATCTAGCTAAATATGCCACAAATATCGGTGCGACATTGGTGCGACTTGCCGATAAACTGAATCCACAAGCCGTTGATCTTGAATCGCTATTCCGAATCCTTCCGTCCAATCCATCATAGGCGCAACCTGAATTTCTCGGCGATTGACGCAATTATTCATGTGGCTATTTTGGCAGGAATGTCATAGGGATGCGTAGCACGCGGGCTCTGATTCAGGAGTCCTACTTGTCCACTCGAGTTTAACCCCTTCGAAAGCGTTTGGCAGTTTTCTGTCACACTCCCTTCTGACGACAACAAGAAGCGAAGGCGACCTTTTCAAAGGTCGAGCCCTGGAAGTGGCGGGTCCAGATTCGAAGGCAGGGTTGTGTCGTTCAGGGGTACGGTCAGGGTGATGACAACACCAATGCGAAAAGCGGTTCTGATGGTCTCTGCCCTGGTTGCATTGATCGCGGCAGCAGCGTTGCTCGTCTGGCCGTTGCTCGGGTCCGACTGGGCAACAGGACGCCTGGAGGACGGGCTGGCCGAAGCACTCGGCATGGATGTCCACATCGGACGGCCGGCACGATTCGGGCTGCGGCGGGGCCTGACCGTTACACTCGCAGATCTTGAAGTGAGCAGGGATGGACAGGTCGTGGGCACTGCCGAGAAGGGCGGCGCGCGGCTCGCCCTGTTCAGTCTGTTGACCGGCAGAGTGCGGTTGATTGACCTGTACATTCAGCGACCGACGCTGTCGGTCGAGCGCTACGGCCCCGGAGCGTACAACATTCACCGACCCGAACCCGAACCGAGGGAGCTCGATGAACTGTCGTTGCGGCGGATTCGGGTGACCGAAGCACGGGTGAGATATTTTGATCAGGCTTCCGAGCTGGAATTGCTGTTTGAAGACTGCGATCTGGACCTGCGTAGTGTATGGCACGCCGGCGCCACGCTGAAGCAGGTGCTGGCAACGCTTGCCGCCGAAGGGGAGTTGACCTGCCGGACCGTCAGCCAGGAGCCGTTTGCAGCTACCGATCTGGCAGCGCAGATTCGCGGCGAGAACGGTATATTCGATCTCGATCCCGTCACTGCAACGGCTTTCGGGGGTCAGGCCTCGGCAAGTCTTGGAATCGATCTTTCCCCTGGCACACCGCAGTACACCTTGAAAAGCACTATCTCCGAACTTGATCTTGGTGCCTTTGTGACGATGCTGGAGCCGGAACACTCCGCGAGCGGCCAGATGGAACTCGAACTGGATTTGATTGCGCACGGCGCAACCTGGCGGGAAGCCCGGCAAAGCGCCGCGGGCACAATCAGCCTGGGTTCGGGCAAGCTCGTCCTCGCTGGGTATGACCTGGACGAGGAACTCGACGAGTATGCCGAGACCCAGCGCTTCAATCTTGTCGATGTCGGCGCCATTTTCCTGGCCGGCCCGTTGGGCATCGCAGCTAGCCGTGGTTATGCGTTCAGCGGTCTGCTCGGCGGCAGCGGAGGCAGCACTACGATTGACCAGTTGATATCGGATTGGTCCGTCGAAGACGGTGTGGTGCGGGCGCGCGACGTCGCTTTCCGCACACCGGAAAACCGTCTTGCCCTTGCTGGAGCACTGGACTTCGGCGATTACCGTTTCGAAGACATGCGCGTGGCGGTGCTCGACCGGGATGGCTGCGCGGTCGTTGAACAACGGATCACCGGCCCGTTCCGCGAACCCGAGATCGAGCGGCCCAACGTCCTGATAGCTGCCGCCGGGCCGCTGCTTGACTTTATCAAGCGCGGTGTGCGGAAGATCACAGGTGCCGACTGCGAAGTTTTCTACACCGGGTCGATTTCACAGCCATGAATTGTTGAAATCCCGGGTGCTCGGCTTAAACCTCGGCAGCACGGAGGAGCGTTCAGGGCGAGCGGGGCGCAGTGGACCCTACGCAACAATAACCCGAGCGACGAGCTCTGCATCGGGTCGCTGGGGGCACTGAACGTCCCCGGCATTCTGACCTTCTTGCGAGGCCGCTCCCCACCCCGATTCGGGATGTCCCAGTCAGTTGCCTCAGCCGGCCGGCAAGTCGAGGATTTCAGGGCGCCTCCGGCGCTGCGCCTTCGGTGGCAGCAGATTCCGCATTCCGTCCAGCTTGCCGAAGCACAACAGTCGGTCATCCGCCTGCAACTGTCGTTCGGATCGCGGATTCGGAATTACGGTCGGTCCACGGTACAGGGTCAGCACGTTGATATCGCTCTCCCGCAATCTCGTTTCGGTGATCGTCTTGCCGTCGAAATTCGAATCCTTGCGAATGTAAATCTCGCTGACCCCGTACCCTTTGCTAACCGTCAGGCGCTGGCGAATATCGATCTCCGGGAAGTCCACGCGCGCCGCAATATAGTCGACGACAGCACCGGCGATATCGAGCTGGGTACATTTTTCGATGCCCTCCAGCCCGGGTGAGGAGTTGACCTCCATAATCTGCGGGCCCTTCGCGCCCTCGAGCATGTCGACACCAGCCACCCTCAACCCGAGAATCTGCGCGGCGCGTACGGCCGTTTCCCGGTACTCCTCGCTCAGGTCGACCGGCTCGGCCCTGCCGCCACGATGAACGTTGCTGCGAAACTCCTGGCCCTGAGCAACACGCCGCATTGCCGCGACGACCCGGTCGCCGACGACAAACGCACGGATGTCCTTGCCCTTGCTCTCGGCCACGAACTTCTGGATCAGAACATCCTGTTTCTGGCTTTGCAGCAGCTCGATGATCGACTCCGCCGCCTTGAGTGATTCTGCCAACAGCACGCCGATGCCCTGGGTTCCCTCGATCAGCTTGATGACGACCGGCGCGCCGCCGACTCTTTCGATAGCGAGCAGCACGTCCTTTTTGTCGCTGACGAAGGTCGTCCTGGGAATGCCGATCTGGTGACGGCTCAGAATCTGCAGGCTGCGCAGCTTGTCCCGCGAGTTGGTGATGCCGTTCGCCGTATTCGCGGAAAAGACGCCCATCTCCTCGAATTGCCGGACGACGGCGGTGCCGTAGTAGGTGATCGAGGCGCCGATACGCGGCAGTATCGCGTCATAGTGACTAAGGAGTTTCTGGCGGAAGTATAGGTCGGGCGCGCCCTTTTGCAGGTCAATCGCAAACTTCAGCGTATTCAGCACCTTGACCTCGTAGTTGCGCTCCAGCGCAGCCTCCTTCAGGCGGCGTGTACTGTAGGCGCGGGGCCCGCAGGACAGGATAGCGAGTTTCATAAGCTGTACCTCGTGTCGAGGCAAGACCATACACCTTCGCTGCAGGCCAGTCTTCAGCCTTACACCTTCAATCCGATACACCGAGCGCTTGGCCGAGGCTGGCATCGACTCATCGGTCGGCCGCGGCTGTGACTCATAACCAACGGCTGCTGGAGCCGATCGGTAATATGCCGTCGGTTGAGTTCGAGGCAGCCTACTACGAGCAAGAAAGAGGTCAGGCAATCGCTGCCCGACTCACACGAGAGAGTCTCCGGGACAGCCTGGGCGGTTCACTTCCGCAGAAAAATGGCGACTTCTCTATTGCCTGTGAGGCTGCATATGTTGGACACCGTACCGACCAGGTCTCGAGCTTCGATTATCTTTTGAGCTTCACCCTGCATCTACATGCAGTTCATCCGAAAATGCTCCCTCCTCCGTCAACAGGAGATTGAAACAGTGAATAACAGAATTCTCGCTGCTGTCCTTCTTGTCGTTGGCTTGATTCTGCTCTTCTTTGCGTACCAGTCGTCCCAAAGCCTGGGCGACCAGGTGACGGAGGCCGTCACTGGGCGCTTCACGGACTCCACCACCTGGTTCCTGATCCTTGGCGCGGCTTCCGCGGTGGCCGGTGTCGGGCTACTGGTGTTTGGTAAATCGGCGGGCAGATGAGGCTGAAGGGGGCAGGCATGAGGGGACGATTAAGGAGCCGGACTCCCGGTAGCGGGCGTCCAGAACGTCGTGTCAGTTTCGGCTTGGTGCCCCAAGGCACAGACGGACCACTTCGATTCATACAGAATTAACGCATCGACAGTGCCAGGGGACGATCCCGGGCGGTGGATAGTCGCAGGACGTGTCTGGCAGCACGAAAAAGGAACCCGTATTGGCCACCCTGCCGCCCCCAACACAGCCGAACGACCTGATCGCCGCGCTGCCGCGCAGGCAGCAGGCGGGCTTGGCGAGCGCCTGTGAACCCGTCGAATTACTGCTCGGCGAGGTGCTGTGCGAGGCCGGACAACGCTCACGCTACGCCTATTTTCCACACAGCGGCTTGATCTCCCAGGTGACGGCGCTGGACGGACACAAACCCCTCGACATGGGACTGATCGGCCGGGAGGGCATGCTGGGCGCCACGGTGCTGCTCGGCGTTGACGAGGTGCCGATGCGGGCTGTCGTCCAGAGCCCGGGCATTGCCATGCGCATTCCGATTGGCCTGCTGCGTCGGGAACTGCGCAACAGCAGGGGACTGCGAAAGGTTTTGGGGCGATATCTGTATCTCCGGCTGCTGGAAGTTTCGATGAATGCGGCTTGCACGCGTTTTCACCAGATCGATCAGCGGCTCGCCCGCTTGCTCCTGCTAACCCATGATCGCAGCCGCACCGGAAGTTTCCACCTCACTCACGAGGCGCTGGCCGATATGCTGGGGGTCCGTCGGAGCGGCGTGACCGTGGCGGCCGGAACGCTGCAGGCCGCCGGGGTCATCGGCTATTCCCGGGGGGAGATCACGATCCTCGATCGTCCCGCTTTGGAATCCGCATCGTGCGAGTGCTTCGGGAAGCTGAACGGGCGCCGGGACCAGCTTCAGGGACGTAGCCTTCAGGGGCAGTCCTGATCGCGGATAACAGGGCGAGGGTCGACTCAGCGCGATCGAGGGCAGGGTCGGGGAGATTGCCGGGCATTGAGACTCCGGCAAGGATCGTTCGCCGTATCGTGCCGGCGCGGTCAGGGACGCTTCTGTATGTCAGCGTACACAGGGAGTCCGAAGATCGTACAATAGACGGCAGGTATCGACCGGAGCCGCTCAATGTCCGCTGGCCGTACCGTCCAGCAAAATTCTCTTCTGGCCGCCCTCCCCGCGCCGGTGCGGGAGCGATTGGCTCCGAACCTGAAACTGGTGGTCATGCCGCTGGGCAAGGTCCTGTACGAGTCCGGAGACAAAGTCCGGGACGTCTACTTTCCGACAGACTCGATTATCTCCCTGCTGTACGTAATGGAAAGCGGCGCCTCCGCGGAAATCTCGGTGATCGGCCGCGAAGGGATCACCGGCGTGGCGCTGTTCATGGGTGGTGAGTCCACGCCGAGCCGGGCGATCGTGCAGAGTGCCGGCCAGGCCTATCGGCTGCCCGGGCAGGCGCTCATGGCCGAGTTCAATCGCCATGGCGATTTTCAGCACTACATGCTGCGTTATACGCAGGCACTGATCACCCAGATGGCGCAGACGGCGGTGTGCAATCGCCATCACAAAATCGACCAGCAGCTATGCCGCTGGCTGCTGCTCTCCCTGGACCGCCTGCCGGACAACCGGCTGGTCATGACCCAGGAACTGATCGCCAACATGCTCGGCGTACGTCGTGAAGGGGTCACCGAAGCCGCCCACAGACTCCAGGAGCTGGGCATCATCGACTACCACCGTGGCCACATCACC
Source organism: Lentisalinibacter orientalis (assembly GCF_040706535.1). Classification (NCBI taxonomy): domain Bacteria; kingdom Pseudomonadati; phylum Pseudomonadota; class Gammaproteobacteria; order Woeseiales; family Woeseiaceae; genus Lentisalinibacter; species Lentisalinibacter orientalis. Next base: position 212,972 of record NZ_JAPDRJ010000006.1, on the reverse strand, counting down.
GTGCTGGACAGGCCCGCGCTGGAGCGCCAGTGCTGCGAGTGTTACGCGGTGGTGAAGAAAGAAACCGATCGGCTACTGCCTTACTCCGCCGCCCCCTCCGGCAACTGAACCGGACCCGACCGTGCGGCACCGTCCCAGTGGCCGTCCAGGATCCGTGATCCGTCCCTGCGCCACCCCGGCCTGCGTGCGCTTTCGCACAGACGGCTAATCGCCTTGTGCCCGACACTGACAGTTGCTCCCCGGGGTCATACAACCGGCGGCGGGCAAGGGCTATGAAAATTTTGGAAACTTTACTGTGGGTCGCGGGCGTAACCCTGCTCTCCTCCTACGTTGGCGCTCTCTACTGGGGCGAGCAGCAGCGCCAGGAAGGGCTGGCCTCATTTGCAACGGCAACGGCAACGGCGCAGCAGCCCGCACCCGAACAGTGGCTCGTTCCCCCGCCGGCGAACGAGCCGCGGCCCCGCGAGATTCCGCTCACTGCCGCAGCAGCTCCCGTTCCGGATGCGGTGATCGCGGTACTCCGGATTCCCGGCATCGCGCTGGAGGTGCCCGTCTACGAAGGCACTACGGCAGACGTGCTCCGTCGCGGTGCGGGGCTCGTTGAGGGCACGGCTTTTCCCGGCAGCACGGGCAACGTCGGCATCGCCGCGCATCGTGATACCCATTTCCGGGCCTTGAAGGACGTAGCGGTCGGCGATCTCGTTGAGCTGAACACGCCGGAGAAGACCCGCTTCTATCGCATCACCGCACTGGAGGTCGTCGACCCGGGTGATGTGCATGTGCTCGACGATACCGGCGAGTCGATGCTTACGCTGGTGACCTGCTACCCATTCTATTTCGTCGGCAATGCGCCACAGCGCTTCATCGTACACGCCGTTGTGACTATGCCGAGTGGTTTCCTGTAGACAAGGAGGACGTGATGAAGACTACACACAGCAAAACTCTCGTATGCCTGACGGCAATGGTGCTCAGCGCCTCATTGCCCGGTGTCGCCAACGCACAGCAAGAGCAATTCCCGAGAGAACGGGAACAGACGAAGAGCTGCGCCGAGGTGGACTGGAACCCGGAAATGCTCCGCAACCACCCCCGACTGATCGAGGCGTGCCGTGAAGTCGTCATCGCCAGTGGCGAGAACTGGGCGCGGTTCGAGGCGAAGTTCGTGCGTGTCGAGCCGGACGGCAAGGTCACCTTCAGCATCCGCGACAGGCGCGACCGCTCTATCGAGGCCGTGACGTTGCAGCCCGCGATGAACCAGGTCGCCTACATCGACAATCGGGCTACCCCCTTTGCGCGGCTGCGTCGTGACCAGCTCGTCAATCTCTATGTCCCGGAGGGGACGTATGGTTTCGTGACCCAGCCCGGGGCACCGCCCGAGCAGATCGCCGAGGTGGCAACACCGGTAACGCCGCCGGCAGCGACTCGCGTCGCCGCAACGCAGACCCGTGCGGAAATGCTGCCGGCCACTGCCAGCCCGCTGCCCTGGCTGGCTCTTGGCGGATTTCTGTCGCTGCTGGGAGCCCTGGCCGTGCGCACCGGGCGCAGGACCTGAAGGCGGCCGTGGCGAGGTCATGACGAGCGGCACATGAGCGAGACAGGGACGGCTCGAAGCATTGCGACCACACCGGCTGCCAGCTCCGGGCCGGATCTGTTCGGCCCGGAGCTGGCACTCCGGCTCTGCGAATTCTCCCCGCTGGGCGTCTGCGTCTCCGACACGGAGGGACGATGCCTCTACGCGAACGCCGCCTACCTTGCGATCACGGGACTCACGCCTGCACAGGCCCGTGGCGCGCGGTGGAGTGCGTCGCTGCAAGCGGATGACCGCGAGCGGGTGAATACCAGGTGGCTGCATACAGTCCGGACCAGGCAACCGTTTCAGACGGAGGTCAGCATCAATCGACCGGATGGTCGCGCCATGTGGACACGGCTGCATGCCTCGATGGCGCCGGACCCGCACGATTCCGACGCCATCCTTTTAATTTTGGAGGATATTACGGAGCGCAGATCTGCCGACGCCGTGTTGCAGCGGACGGAAGCCGCGCTGTTCGCCGAGAAAGAGCGAGCACTGGTGACGCTCGATTCCATTGGTGACGCGGTGCTGGTTACCGACCTGGCCGGCAACCTCACCTTTCTGAACCTGCAGGCAGAGACTCTGACCGGCTGGCCGCGCGAAGAGGCGCTGGGCCTGCCTCTGGAGCAGATCTTTCGCCTCATCGACGGGACGTCACGTGATACCGCTCCCAATCCGGCAGAGCGTGCCATCGCCGAAGACCGCACGGTTGGCCTGGCGATCGGCTGCGTGCTCCTGAGGCGCGATGGGACCGAGCTCGGCATCGAGGATTCTGCGGCCCCCATCCACGACCGTGACGGTGCCGTGACCGGCGCCGTGATCGTCTTCCGCGATGTGGTCCAGTCACGGCTCATGTCCGAGCGCATGGCCCACCTCGCCCTGCACGACCATCTGACCGGGCTGGCCAATACGGTGCTACTGCAAGAACGCCTGAACCAGGTTGTCAGCCTCGCACGCCGTCGTCGTCAGAAGCTCGCTCTTCTGTTCATCGACCTGAACTCGTTCAAGGCAGTCAATGATAACTACGGCCACGATTTTGGCGACGACGTACTCAGGACGATCGCCCGCCGCCTCGAGGCTTGCGTGCGGGACAGCGACACGGTCTGTCGGCGGGGCGGTGACGAGTTCGTAATTCTTTTAACTGAGATCGCGTGCCGACGGGACGCGGCGCGGGTAGCCAGGTCGGTGCTGGCCGCCATTTCCGCGCCACTAACAATCGGTGACGAATGCGCCGGGGTCAGCGCCAGCATAGGCATCAGTTTCTATCCCGACCACGGTCACCACATAGACGCCTTGATGCGGCGCGCCGATCTCGCCATGTACGACGTTAAAGCCGGCAGTGGTCAGGAGGGTTTCCGCTTCGCCCCGCCAGCAGCTGCCCATGCCTCGCCACTGTAGATCGCCGTTTTGGCCAATCGCAGCGACTGTCCTGCGATTCCCGGCTCCGCATCACTCCATCTCGCAGGAATACATATGACACACAGTAACGCGGACGCTAGCTATCCAGGCAGGACATCCACAGTTATTGCAGAGCGGATTATCGGTCCTGCGAGATCTCCCGTTGAGCATTTTTCCGCGGCATTTGTCGCGTCGGCAAAGTTCATACTTTTATCTCCGCCTCATGCCGATCGCGCACGGTACGTGGCGAGGTGGAACGCGGCGTTAGTCGAGAAACCTGCCTCACCTACCCTCCTGGCCATGCAGGACTGGGAGAACGAGGGAGGGGCGCTGCCGTACTCCCCGGGAACTCCGAAGATTTCGGCGGACCGGTTGCGCCGCCGCAAGTCGCCTCCTGGTGGCGCCATGTGCTCCAGCGCACCGACTGCGGAAGCGGCGCCGGGCCATGCTTGATCCGTGGCCGCACCAGCAATCGGCCAGACCCAGTTCTCTTATTTCCGGAAGGTCTCTTTATGAACATTGCAAAACTGCTACTTCTTCTGACCGTGGCATCATTCACGGTCACCGCCTGTGATTCGAATGACGGCGCGGCCGAGAATGCGGGCGAGGCTATCGATAAGACGGGACAAAAGATCAAGGATGTAGCCAAAGACACTGGCAACGCGATTGAAGATGCCTGTGAAGACATCAAGGACTCCGTCAACGCAGACGATACCGATTGCTGAATATCTGGATCCGCTCAGGACAGTTACCCCTTTGCATGGCCGGGCAAGCCCGGCCATGCGATCCGCACGTTTACTTGGCCTGGTAGCTGAAGTTCTGCCCACCCACCGCGGCCTCGTACATTAGCCCGGCCTCGTCCATGGTGAACACGGCTACGCCGTCGGTGTACTTCGCGTTGGCGCCGGCGCCCGACTTGAGGGCCACAGCGGTGGCCTGGGCGGTCAAACCGAGATTTCCCTGCTTGAAAATCTCAACCGCTTCATTCGACTCGAAGGCAATGATTTCCGAGTAGGACTGCCCGCCGAGTTGCATGCCGATGGTCGCTTGCGTCAGGTCACAGTAACCCACTGCGCGGCCACCCTCGTAAAGCACGCCTTTGCCGTAGGCGCCACCGAGGCCCGCCGCAGCCTTGCCGACCGTCGGGAAAACCGCATAGCCGGCGGCCGAACTGAAAACCAGCCCGAGTGTCGGGTCGGCGGCTTTCGCCGCGGCCAGCACCGCGCCGGCGTCCTTCTCGATCGCCGCCTTACCTTCGTCCGACGCCGGCGCAGTGGCGCAGGCACCGAGAGTCAACGCGACGACCACTCCGGCTGCCAAGTACGTCATTCCAGTCAGAATCCTGTTCATCGGGGTTCCTCTTACAGCACCAGGTGCTGTCGTAACGTGGCACTTCGCCACCTGCCGACAGGATCGTCCATACGGGCGGAGAGTTCGGTTCGATGACGCACACGCCTGCCCCGGGGATCGGCGACGTGGCTCAGGCGATGCGCGCTGTATGTACGATGGCGCACGGACGGGACAATGCCCCGGCAATAGCCTGTCAGGCACGAACAATAGCCCACAGGCGATCTCAATGCCGACCAGCCCTGCCCCGGAACAAAACCACCTGCTCGCCGCCTTGCCGAAGGAAGCGCAGCTACGCCTGTTTCCGCATCTCGAACCGGTGGAAATGCCCCTCGGAAAGGTTCTCTACGAATCGGGCGAGTCGTCACGGCAGGTCCATTTCCCGACCGACTCGATCGTATCCCTGCTGTACGTCATGGAGAATGGCGCATCGGCGGAGATTTCCGTGGTGGGCAACGAGGGTATCGTCGGCATCGCGGTGTTCATGGGCGGCGAGAGCACCACCAGCCGCGCAATCGTGCAGAGCGGGGGTCACGCCTACAGGCTGGCCGGCCAGCTGCTCAAGGACGAGTTCAACCGACATGCAGACCTGCAGGTGCTGATGCTGCGCTATACCCAGGCGCTGATCACGCAGATGGCGCAGACCGCCGTCTGCAACCGCCATCACAGCATCGACCAGCAACTCTGCCGCTGGCTGCTGCTGTCCCTCGATCGGTTGAGGTCGAGCGAACTGACCATGACGCAGGAACTGATCGCCAACATGCTCGGCGTGCGCAGGGAAGGCGTCACCGAGGCCGCACGCAAGCTGCAACGGCTCGGGGTGATCGATTATCACCGCGGTCGCATCGAGGTGCTGGACCGCGAAAGACTCGAGGGTCTGTGCTGTGAATGCTATGCGGTTGTCAAAAAAGAGTCCGACCGTCTGTTGCAGCACAAGAAGTCCGGACAGCCCCGCTAAGTTCGCTAGCGCACAGATAGCTACCCGTCGCTACGGTTATCTTCAGCGCTGAAGACAATCGATCGCTGCGATTCCATTGCCATGCATGGCGCGTGGCGCACCTCGCAGCCATCCCCCCAGGAGTCGGATCATGAAAAATATGAATAGTGTCGTGATAGCCCTCACCCTCGCCGCCATGCTGGTGAGCTCACTGCCCGCCCGTGCGGGCATCGTGGGCACGGAACAGATGGTGGCGCAGGAAACCCGGGCGCATACGCTGGACCGGATCGAGTTGATACTCGCGCAGGAGACGGTCGCCTCCCAGCTCGCGGACTGGGGTGTGGCACCCGAAATGGTCCAGGCGCGAATGGCGGCCATGTCGGACGCCGAGCTGCAGCAGCTGGCGACCAGCATGGAGACTGATCCTGCCGGCGGCGTACTGGCCGTGATCGGCGTGGTGTTCGTGGTTCTGTTCATTCTCGAACTGACAGGCGTCACCAATATTTTCACCCGGATCTGAATTCCTGGTTCGCGATGGCCGCGGCCGCGTACAAACGCTGCCGCGCCACGGTCGCGCTCTGCCATGCGTGCGCAGATCCTGATCCTGGCGACTATCGCCCCGCTGGTGCTTAGCGCCTGCGCGGTGGGCCCCGAGCGCCAGGTACTGCGCGAGGCCGGGTCGCCCGTCGAACTCGTCCGGGTACCCTTTTTCCCGCAGGATGAATACCAGTGCGGACCGGCCGCGCTCGCCACCGTGCTGACCCACAGCGGCGTCGATGTGACGCCTGCGCAACTGGTCTCACACGTCTACGTACCCGACCGCCGGGGCAGCCTTCAGGCCGAAATGCTCGCGGCGGCTCGCACTCACGGGCGCGTCCCCTACGTGCTGCCCGAGACCCTCGCACCGATACTCGCGGAGCTGCGGGACGGGCACCCCGTCCTGTTGCTGCAGAACCTCGGCCTCGATCGGTGGCCGGTATGGCATTACTCGGTATTGGTAGGGTTCGACCCTGCCGCGGAGAAACTCCTGTTGCGCTCCGGCATTACCCGCCGCGCGGAGCGCGGGGCCGTTCCGTTCCTCGCCAGCTGGGACCGTGGCGGGCGCTGGGCCATGATAGCGGTCAAAGCCGGCGAACCGCCCGCCAGCGCCGATGTGCTCGGCTGGCTGCGAGCGGTGGCACCGTTCGAGTCGACGGGAAACCTCGAGCTCGCCGCGGAGGGTTACACGGCAGCCGTTGCGCGCTGGCCGGGAGAGGCCATGGCATGGACAGCGCTGGGAAACGTGCGCTACCTGCAGCGCGACCTGGCGGCGGCGGCAGCGGCCTACCGGCAAGCGCTCGAGCTGGAACCGGGCTTTCCCACGGCCCGCAATAACCTCGCGCAGACCCTTGCCGAACTCGCGAACGCGGGGGATGGGGCCAGCCAGGAAACGAATGCCGGTTCAATGGAATCCGCCGGCAGTCCTTAGGGCCTTCCCCGCGGGCAGAATACCTGACTCCGGAAGTCCACCTGCGGGCGAAGCCATCGGTGCGAGACCGCACAGAGGGAAAGGCGGAAAAGGAACACAATTTCGATATGGGGGAGGCAGTAAACGCACTCCCACCGGACACACACCTAACGGAGCACAAGCATGCTGTACACAATTGCTGTCGTCCTTCTCGTTCTCTGGCTGCTGGGATTGGTCTCCGGCACCACCATCGGTGGTTTCGTCCACGTGCTGCTGGTGATCGCGGTGGTCATGGTGCTGTTACAGATCATCAGTGGCCGACGGTCCTTATAGACTGGCCGACCGGAGGGCGCAGTTCGCAGGTGGCCTGCTGGTGCTGGCCCTGGCTGGCTGCGCGGCCTTGCCGATGGTGGAATTGGACGTGCCGGTTCCCGTGGAGGTCGAGTTCCAGGGCGAGCATGGCACCGTCTCGGATGCACGCGGCGAACAGCTGCTCGGGCAGCTTGAACGGGAAACGGCAGCCCCCGATATGCTGCGAACGCACCTCGCCTATGAGCAGTCCGTCGCCATCGACAGCCCGCTGGTACTCGGGAACAAAGTCACGCTGCTGCAGAATGGCCCGGATACTCATGAGGCGATGTTGGAAGCGATCCGGGCGGCCGCCGACCACGTCAATCTCGAGACGTATATCTTTGACGATGGCGAGTTCGGCCAGGAGTTTGCCGCGTTGTTGCTGCAAAAGCAGGCGGCCGGTGTGCAGGTCAACGTCATGTACGACAGCGTCGGCGGCCTCCTGACGCCACAGTCATTCTTTGACACGCTGCGCGAAGCCGGCATCGCGGTGCTCGAATTCAATCCCGTGAACCCGCTGGCGAAGGACCCGAAGACCTGGCGGATGAATAACCGCGATCATCGCAAGCAGCTGGTGGTCGACGGCCGCATCGCGTTTATCGGCGGCGTGAACATCAGCGTCGGTTATTCGAGTGTCCCGCTGGGCAAGCCGGCGTCCGCGCTTAAGCCTACCGTTGCGCCCGACGATGGCGAGGGCTGGCGCGACACGCACATCCAGATCGAGGGGCCCGCTGTGGCCGAGTTCCAGCGGCTGTTCCTCGACTCATGGACCCGGCAGGCCGAAGCTCCGCCGGCACCGAGGGAGTACTATCCGGAGCTGCCCGCGCAGGGCGACGAGATCGTGCGCGCCATCGGCAGCCGATCGGACGAGCAAGCCAGCCCGATCTACCTGACGCTGGTGTCCGCGATCTCACGCGCGGCGGCCGAAGTCCACCTGACGGTTGCCTACTTCGGGCCCGACCCGGTCCTGCTCAAGGCGCTGACCGACGCGGCACAACGCGGCGTGAAGGTCAGGCTGGTATTGCCCAGCCATACCGATTCGGCGGCGATCTTCCACCTCGGCCGCTCGTATTATACGACGCTACTGAAGGCCGGTGTGGAGATCCACGAGCGCCAGGGCGCGGTGATGCACGCCAAGACCGCCGTCATCGACGGCGTGTGGTCGACCATCGGTTCGAGCAATCTCGACTGGCGCAGCTTCCTGCATAACGACGAGATCAACGCCGTGGTGCTGGGCGGGGAGTTTGCGCGGCAGATGAACGCGATGTTCGCGCAAGACCTGGCGGAGTCCGAGCAGATAGTGCTCGCGGAGTGGCGGCGCCGCTCCCTGTGGCTGCGGATCAAGGAGCGCTTCGCGCGATTCGGCGCCTATTGGTTGTAGTTGCACCCCCTGGACGTATCCCGGTGCGCCGATTGGCGTCGGCGGTCCCGGATTTGCTCAGCGACCCGCCGAGACGGCTCGCGATCGGAGGAAAAGGTTAAGCAAGAGCCTCAGGCCGGCATTCGCCGCCTGGATCAAAGCCAGAATCCGCAAGCCGTGCAGCCGTTCGCTGCGGTGCAGAGCCACCCCGAACAGAGCGGCCGCGACCAGGGCGCCGGGCGATATCATGCGCCTGCCGGCAGAGTTCGTGACGCCACCGACGGCGACGCCGATACGAGCATGCCGCAGGGCAATGCGATGCTCGGTCTCCCGTATGCTAGATCTCAGGGACATGCGGCCAGCGGCCTCAGCTTGCGCTGTGTGGCGGGCCAGCCCAACCGCGCACTGGTGCGTCTGAGCAGCAGCCAGCCAACGAGAGCCAGCAGGACGTTGGTTGCGGCAAGTAACGTCATGGCCATAGCCGGCGCCACACCGACACTGATCAACACCAACACCGCCGCGCCGGTTAGCACGAGCCATGCGCTCGCCAGCACCAGGGCAGAGAAGACTGCAATACTTGCCATCCAGAGAACACGTCCGATGAACAGGCGGCTCTCCAGCGTGGCCAGTTCGAGGTGATCGTGAACCAGCCCACAGACCTCGCGGGCAAGACTGGCGGCGTGTCCGACAAGATCCGGTGGCGGCGCTGACGTGTCACTTGCCGCCACCGGACGGTCGTCTTCCTGCAAAGACATGGGCTGCCGCCGAACCTAGCGCGCGGCCAGCAACCGGCTCAGCAAGTAGCCTGTGGCCACCGCTGCACCTATCGTTAACACGGGGTGGTCCCGCATGTAGCCGGCTCCCGCCGCGTAAAGCTCCTCGCCCTTCACGCCCGCCTTGTTGCCGGCCCGCGCCACAGCATCGGTGGCCTGACTGGCCGCCTCATCGGCCCTGCTGACGGCATCGTGTGCACTGGACGCCATACGATCTATGGCGGGGTGAGCCGCCTCTGCCGCCGCATGAATGCCGCTAAGGGCGCCGGCGGCCAGGTTGTCAACTCCGTCCGTCCTCGCGTTTGTGCCGGCGGTAGCACCGTCAGGCAGTTCGCTTGTCGCGCGGCTCACTCGGTGACCTCCTTGACCTCGCTCTTAAGCTCGCCGTAACTTTCCTGTACCGAGCCTTTGGCATGCTCGAGCTTGCCTTCGCGCTCCATTTCCTCGTTGTCGATGGCGCGGCCGGTCACTTCCTTGATCTTGCCTTTGGCCTTGTGCAACTCGCCCTTGATCTTTTGCTTGTTCATGATTACAGCCTGCTTTCAGTGGTGGTTGGTGAAAAACGGCCCGCCGGGCTTGCGCCGGACGGGCCTGAACATTGCCAGAAGACTCAACTGGTGCTGGAAAGCGTCGTTGCATTCGAGATGATCACCTCGACGCGACGATTCTGCTGCCGGCCCGTAGCGGTATCGTTGCTGGACACCGGCGAGCCCTGACCGAGCCCGAGGGTGGTCAGGCGATCCGCCTGCACGCCGCGGCCGACCAGGTAGCTCTTCACCGACTCCGCGCGACGCTGCGACAGGAACTGGTTCGACTCCTCGCTGCCCACGCTGTCGGTGTGGCCTTCGATCAGAACGGTGCGATCGTCGTACTCGTCGAGGAAGGCCGCCAGCTTGTCGAGGTTGGCCCCCGCGCCACCGGTCAGATCGGACTTGCCCGTGGCGAACAGAAGATCGCCCAGGGTGACGACCAGACCGCGATCGGTCTCACGGGCATTGAGCTCCGTGATCTGGCGCTGCAATTCCAGGCGCGCCGCCCTTGAAGCGGCAACCTCGTCGCGTGCGCTGGATGCGTCCGCCCTGGCGGAGTCGGCGTCGGCGCGAGCGGACTGCGCATCACTGCGCGCGCGGTCGGCTTCCTGTGTACGGGCCTCGAGTCGGGCGCGTTCGCTCTTCTCGCTCAGGGCCTGACGCTGGTCCTCGTACTGACGGCTCTGGGCGCGCGCGCGGGCAATCTCGACTTTCTGGTCAGCCAGCAAAACCAGGTGGGTAGCGTACTTGCCATCCGGATGAGGCGCTTCGGCTGCTTTGACGGCTGCCTCCGCTGCCTTCATCTCCACCGGCGCACGGGTGGCGAGATGGGAATCGGACTGGAGTGCGGTCAGCTTGACGCGGGAATCGAGCGGTGCTTCCGGCGCCTCCGGCGTCGTCGCACAGGCAGACAGAAGGAAGAAACCCGCGACGACCAGCGCCGCTCGGCTTGATGTCATGGCTGTGGCGTTCATTGACTTTCTCCTGTGGCGCGCTGCATTTCCTGCTTCAGAGTGTCAATGCTCTGCTGCATGTCGTCGTTGACGGCCTTGGCCTTCAGCTCCTCGGCCCGGGCCAGGGCGACTTCGGCATGCGTGCGCGACTCGATGGCCAGGTATTCGGCATCGATCATCCGCTCTTCGCGCGCCGCGGTGTTGGCCGAAGCCAGCTTCGTGCGCGCCGTCGTGAGTTCGGAGGACGCATAATCGGCGACGCGGGCCTGTTCGGCATTGGAAATCGCCGACTCGGCTGCCTGCAGCGCCTGGGTTGGAGGCACGGGTGCCGTGGCACAGCCTGCCAGCACAAGAAGGCCGGCAGCGGACAGTGCAATGAAGAAAGGCGATCCGCGGATCGCCCGAATGGCGGGATGTTGTTTGTGCATGTCTGGTGTCCTGTGAAGAATGCGGTATGCCAGAGCATCCTCCGCCTTTGACACAGGGAGTTCTGTGCGGTGGCGCACCCCCACCGGCCGCTCCGCGCAGGTCACACGGTGCCGGGCTCCGGCATCGGCCTTGTCGAAGCGACTTTCCGGCGGCTACGGTGCGCGGTCACGCCGGCCGCGCGGTCCGGGCCTTGCCGGTGGTCACCCATGTCAGCACCGCAAGTCCCGCCAGCGCGGAAACGATCGACCCCAGGAAGATACCGAGTTTGGCGCTGTCGATGAGGTCATCGCCAAAGGAAAGACCGGCAATAAACAATGCCATCGTGAAGCCTATCCCGGCGAGCAGAGCGCCGCCGGCGACCGTCGCCCAGCCGAGTTCCGGCGGGCGTATGGCAATCCCCGTGTGCACGGCCAGCCAGCTGAACGCAAGGATACCGACGGGTTTGCCGATGACGAAGGCGACAATCACGGCGATCATGACGGCGCCGTCAAGACTGTCGAGAGAGAGTGTTACTCCAGCGTTGGCAAACGCGAACAAGGGCATGACGACAAAGCCGACCCAGGGATGCAACGCGATCTCCAAACGCTCGACAGGAGACAGTGTTTCGCGTGCCGCGACCTCCGCGACCTGGAGCGTCTGACGATCTTCAGTGCCGCCAACACCCTCCCCGCTGTCAGGATGTGCTATGACCTGATCGAGAATGGCGTACAACCGCTCGTCGCTGACCCATCTGCGCGCCGGCGTCATCAAACCGAGCACCACGCCGGTGATCGTCGGGTGAACTCCTGACGCGTCGACGGCAAGCCAGATCAGGGCGCCGATCAGAAAGTAGAGCGGAAAACCGCGGAAGCCTGAAAGCGCCATTGCACGCACCACGGCGATGCCAAGAGCAGCCAGGCCGAGGGGCAGGACAGCGATTTCACTGCTGTAGCCGACGGCAACAACGAGAATGGCACCTATGTCATCCACGATAGCCAGCGACAACATGAAAACCCGCAGAGACTGTGGGACGCGTGAACCCAGCAACGCGAGACAGCCGATGACGAACGCGGTGTCGGTGGCCATCACCGTGCCCCAGCCGTGCTGGCCCGGTTGCCCTGCCTGCATCGTCAGATAGAGCAAGGCGGGCACCAGCATTCCTCCCAGTGCGGCCGATATCGATAGCGCTGCCATGCGCGGATTGCGCAATTCGCCGAGTACCAGCTCGCGCTTGAGCTCAAGCGAGACCAGAAAGAAGAACAGCGTCATCAGCGCATCGTTGATCCAATCTCTCAACGTACGGGTGAACTCCCAGGCGCCCACCCGGAACCCGACCTGTGTTTCCCATAAATTGAAAAAGGAATGCGCCCAGGGCGAATTGGCAAGGACGAGAGCGGCAACGAGGAAAACCAGGAGAACCGCGCCGCTTGAGGCCTCAATCGCCAGGAATTGCCTGACCGGCCTTGCGAGCCGATCGAGCAGCACCTTCGGAAGGCGTTTCGTGTCGACGTCGGCATGCGGTTGGTCTTTCACGATACCGGCCTGATCAGGCGATGCAGCGATTCAATGTGATGCGACCATGGGTATGGGTGCAATCTGGGTAGTGTTCCCGGGAGTGGTGTAAATCGAGGGCGGTGGGAGCGGCCATCGCGGGTCTCCGTAAACTGGATGTTGCGACACATTCAAAGAACGGAGAGGCACCACGATGACCGAGGATAGGATGGCATTGCTCGAGCTCGGTGAGAAGCACGCAGACGGAGATTTTCTGAGGGAGCTGGGGCAGTGGATGCTGCAGCGGCTGATGGAGCTGGAGGCTCAGATGTTGATTCATACAGAGAACTGATCCGGGATTTGCATTTAGTATTCACCCGGATAATCTGCGCCAGGCGACTGAGGCAAAACGTCAATCGGGCGAGCCATTCGGGCCAATCGACGATACAAATATTCGGTGAACTCGGCTCACTATTCGGCGCAATTCGACAGCGTATTCGACTTGAGCCGCCTCCCGTGTTCGAGAGACCGCCTCCGTGAGTCAGGCGACAGAGCGAATCTTTCATCGCTCTGGCAGGATCATTAGTCGCCTGCGGATTCATCCAAAGAATCGGGGAGGTCGCCAGAGCCTTGGCGACGTCCAGTGATATCGAATATCAGAACTCTTTGCGTGCCCACCCTAAACGTTATCCCACCGATCAAGCTTCGTCATCACGAGACGTTTCGGTAATCCGCCCACTTCGCCTGAGTTGCGCGAACCGCTTCACGATCCTTTCGAAGAACCGCGGCGGCAACAAGCCATAGTCGTAACGGCCGGGTTGACCGGAAATTGGCCGCAAGTCATAGCCCGGCCAGGTAAAGACATTGACGTCCTCGAGTACGACCCAGCAGGGATCGCTGTCCAGCCCCAGGTGTGCGGCTACTGGCCGGGGGATTTTAATCGCCGTTTCCGGATCGGAGTGCGGACTGTGCGTGATGGGTAACACGGCAACAAACGGTCGATCTTCCTCGGCGCGTTTCACAGCCATGACGACCGCGCAAGGTCGAGGCTTGCGACCCTCTGCGTGGCCGGCGGCTGCCTCATCGCTCCAGAGATAGGAATAAGAAACGACGAGGCCGACCTCCGGATCCGGGTATGCCATCGCCGCCGCTTCGCCTGCCGATCAGTCTTCGTTCAGGAGTTCGTTGAGATGATCATGGGCCGAATCCATCTGCGCACCCTCGATGGCATCGGCAATATCGGCCGGCAAATTATCGAGCCTGTAGACGCGCCGCTCGAACGCACGCAGGCGCTCCAATTCGGCATATTCGCGGGCCGATACGAAATAGCCGCTGATCCGCCCGTGGCTCGTGATAGCCACCGGTTCCCGCTGTGCCTCTTCCTTGTAGCGCCCGAAACGTTTGGCAAATTCTGTGGCGGTGGTCGCGATCATAAGGGGGCTCTGACTATCCGTATATGCCGGATAATACGGAATTTACGGCATAACGTCAATCATCGCTGATCTCACTCGTTCAGCCCAGGTTGCAGCCGCTGACGATCTGACGCACACCTCAGTGCGGTTCCGCAGACTTCACCAACGCCGGATCGGCGAAGCCGTCCCATAACGTGCCCTGCCACCCCGTAATCCTCCCGTTATCGTGACAGACCGGGCAATGCCAGTGAATGCTATCAAGGTCGTCCACGGCCGGATACGAAACCACGATACCAGGGCACGGACGATGCCCGGGCCGGCGACGGCAGCGGACTGTGGGCGGGCCATCGATACCCGTCGTAGCATCCACAACGATGCTGGCAAAGTATTCTGCGAGCCGTCGAGCGCGAGGCGGCATCTCCGCCATGGCGCCGCTGGCCGTCAGGTAGTGCCGAAGATCGGTGACCCAGGTGTTACTCATAAGCGTAGCGCAATACGACCGTGTGGGGCGCAGCCCTCAATAATCTCATCGCCGGCGGCAGCGCCGATACCAAGGCGCTGTGGTCCTCGCTCCCCGATACAGTGAGGTTACTGCGAATTGCAATCAAGAAATTGGGGGACGAATTTGAACCGAGCTCTGCAATCCCTTTTCCCGGTAAAACGTCGAGGAAGTCGGGTGCGACATCGGTGCGACTTGCGAATAGACTGAACTCGTAACTTTCTGATCCTGGATCGCTTTTCCGATTCCTTCCGTCCAATCCATCATCGGCGCAACCTGTATTTCTCGGCGATGTGGGCAGCTATTCATGTGGGGCATGGCAGAGATGACATCGTAGATGAATACATGAGCGCTACCCCATCACTTTCTCTCGGTCGCCGTTCGCTCCAAAAAGAGCCTCACCTCCGGCGCCGTTTCGATACCCTCCTCCCTCAGCCACGTCGCCAGTGCAGACCAGTCCATGTTCTCCGACTGCTCAATTGCGACGAGGACAGCCTGCTCCAATGACTGCGGTTCCGACCAGACTACTGCCGCGATCAGTCTATCCATTACCGAATGTGTAGGCGTGATGATTCTCAGACGCCCGACAGAAGTCTCGAGGACGGTGCATTGCGACGGATCCACACAAGTACTGCCGAATCCGAGTGGGCCAGGCGGGAACTCGAGATACCACGCGGTAAGAGGATGTTCGAACACTGAGAGCCGAGGTCTGCCTTTCCTGACAAAGCCTAGCGGTGACAGCGCACGCTCGAGGTCGTCGACGAGCGCATTCGTAACGAAATCAAGATCCTCGGACAGGTAGCGATTCGCCGAATAGATCGACACTGCGGCACCACCCGACAGCGTCGCGACGATGCAGGCTTTCTCCAACGCCTCGGAGACAACGGTCGCCAGTTCCGTCAAACTCGTGTCCTCCGAAATCATCGGACAAGCCTACCGCTTCCCCTGCCTTCGGGGGCGGCGCCTTTCCCGATAGTATCTTCTGATTGTCTCTTCCGGGAGCCGCTCGAGCATCTCCCGCAGAAAGACTCTGAGGGCGTCGGAAACCGGACCCTGCTTGAAGTAGAAGACCCGCGTCGGGCCCTCCATTCGGCTGACGAGGAGTCCCAATTCCTCGAACTTGCGCAGCTGATTCTGAACCTGATTCAGAGAAATGCCGTAGGTTCTCGCCATTTCCGACGCGTAACCCCTGCCGTAGTTTTCCAGGTACATCAGTACTCGGTAGGCGGACTCGCTGCCGAACAAGCCGACTAAAGGACGTTCTGAGATCCGGGGTTGCTGCATGGTACTCACCTACTTGTTGGGTGATTATACCTATTTCTTTGGTGGAATCTTCCCCGACCCATTTACCGACCACCTGTCGCAGAGCGCGGGATTTTTTCCCAGAGAAGTCGCGAGGCGAATTTTTCTATGCTGTCCCGGACCGGTCGGTCCTCTATCCCGCGAATTCGTGGATGAGCAGGTCACACCGCCGTCCCAAGAGGCAACGAGACTGGACTATGAGAGATCATCCAGAGCACCGTCTGCCACGATTATTCTCCTCTTCTTACGAAACGGCACTATGGACGGATCGTAGTTAGTCTGAATATCCCGAAATTGCTCTTCCAGGAACCGAAAAGCCGCCTGTTCTTCCTCGTCGATCAACGCAGCAAGCTCCGACGAATCACCAGCAATACGCTGGCAGTCGGCGCAAAACCGCCGAAACCTTACCGCATCGAGGGCGCGCTGGTCGGAGAAAACAAACTCGATGTTGCGCTCAACGCCCCGCTCTGTGCGCTGGATATACACCCTTTGCATTCCCTGGTCGTTAAATCGTTCCAGGAGTCGCGAATGACAGTTCCGAAGATACTCGTAATACCGACGTTGCAGCTCATCCAATTGAGGTTCCATGCCTCCTGCTTCCACACGCATATCCCAAAACGATCCGCCTTTCTCCCGCTTGCCGTGATCGCTCCCCGCAACGTATCGATGCGGTATCAGCGACCGGATTCTCTCCGCCCCGGCGTTATCGAGACTATCCGTCAGGTATCTCGCGAGCGAGACGATCGTGGCATAGTGAAACTCCCCGTCGATATTCAGTCTGGCCCAGCATGGGTACAGGTCACCCTGAAAGGTACGTATCTCATACGCCGGATCCTCCGTCTTTCGCGCCTGCTCCTGGAACTCATGATCATGGCGGGCATATTCACCCACCGTCGCAAAATCCAGCAGCGTGACACCTTCTGCAAAGCACTCATTCAAAAAGAAATCATTGTCACCAATGCCTTGAAAGGGCAGAAGCGTGCTATTCAGCCGTAGATATTTTTCGTCATCGAATCCCTCCAACACGTCTTTCATTGCTTCCTCTGTCTCGACGTCAAGTCCAAACAGGGAACGCAACACGGATTGGCGAATAAGAAACTTTCGCTCTTCGGGGATGATCAGTCGATACTGCTCTTGCTGCGCAGGCGACCAGGCGTAGTATTCGGGCTCGGCGCGGATGATCGCCCGGCGAAGGATTGCCTGGCGATCAGTCGAAGACAAGTTGCGGGTTTTCATATCTCAGTCGGGTCTGGCCCCATTGTCTCGGACCAGATGATCAGGCACATTGGACTGGCCTAGGTTTCCGGATACAGGCTGCTTCACATAGTTGTTGAATTGCGCCGAATACCGAGCCGAATTCACCGAATATTTGCATCGTCTATTGACCCGGATGGCTCGCCAACTAGATGTTCTGCCTCAGTCGCTTGGGACAGATGACCCGGGTGAAGACTCAATGCAAATCGCGGGTCAGTTTACTGTACAAAGCAACAGCCTCAGATCCTGAGGCGACTCAACGCTTTTGCCTGGCCCGGAAGCGCACGCCATCAAGACCCTTGAAATCGGCATCCTGGGTCCAGACGATGCCCTGAACACTCTGTGCGGTGGCGTAGATTATGCTATCAGCAAGAGGAAGCTTGTGACGCAGACCCGCTGCGGCTGCCCGAAGGGCAAGAGCAGAATCCAGGTCGATGACCTCACCCTGCTGCATGACTGCGATATATTTCAATGCCAGCGCTTCGTCGCGCTGCTGTGCGATCCGCTTGAAGACTTCCAGCAAGGTGATCGATGGCACGACCAGGGCAGCCGTATCCTCGATGGCGTCGGCGAAGTGTTCAGCATTTGGCCCGTCGGCAAAATACTCCAGCCATGCCGAGGAGTCGACGATGTTCATTGGGCACTAGACGCGGTCCGCATCTCGCGGGACATCGGTATCCAGTCCGCGGAGCGATCCCCGAAGGCTCCTGGCACTGCGTAACGGAATCAACTCGATGCGGTCCTCGAACTGAACGACCTGCAATCGTGTCCCGGGCTTCAGGTTGAGCGATTCGCGTACTTTCAACGGAATCACCACCTGATACTTCGGGGAGACCTTGGTTGTTTCCATGGGCCGAGCCTCTACAATCGATCAGCTATTCGTTTTACGATAATATCATCGATCGAATTGTACCGACAGGCTCCAGTCGGAATTCGATTCATATTCCATATTCTGCAATCGCAATTTTTCGGGTTTCCGGCCAGATACACTGGTGCGACATGGGTGCGACTTCCGATCACACTCGATTCGTACGCTACTGAATCATCACGGGAATTTCGATCCCATTCGCCCAATCCATCATCGGCGCAAGGCGTTCTCCGCTAGGGTGTCTTTCTGACGCGGGCCGCTGCACTTGCGTAGTGCAGCCCGTTCTGAACTTTGGGCGATCGCTCTTTCCGCCCATGCGCGTAGCTGTTCGCCATGAAATCCATCGACTGCGACGCATAGCGAGCTGGAGTATGCGTAAGCTCAAAAGCCGGCCACCCCCGTCGGCCAGGCAGGGCTGTCCCCGTAGTCCTGCCCGTGTCCGTCCACCCAGGCGATGGCCTCCTCCATGATCCCCAGCCCTTCGCGCAGCACGGCCTCGTCCATGTTCAGCGCCGGATAGAGCCGGATCGCGGACTCGCGATCGCTGATCGCCCAGACGCCATTGTCCAGCATTCTGCTGCGCACGGCGCGGGCATACCACCAGTCCTTCTCCCCGGGATGCGGACTCCGGAAACCGACGCCCATGAGCAGCCCGTTCGCGCGTACCTCCTTCACGATGCCGTAGCGCTGCCAGCCCGCCATGATGTCGGCCGCGAGCGCGCCGAGCCGAGCCGCGTGTTCCACGACACCGTCGCGCTCGAAGATCTCCAGTGTCTTCAGGCCGGCGGCACAGCCTGCCGGCGTGCCCGCGAAGGTGGAGCCGCTCACGAAGTCGTCGGCGTCGCCCAGTATCTCGTCCCGCGCCGCGATGCCGGCGCAGGGGGCGATACCGCCCGAGAGATTCTTGCCCACCACCAGGATATCCGGCACCACGCCGTAGTGCTCCACCGCCCACATTTTCCCGGTACGGCCGAGACCGGTCAGCACCTCGTCCACGATCATCAGCCAGCCGTTACGGTCGCAGATCTCGCGGATGCCCTGCAGGAAGTTGCGCGGCGGTATCCAGTTGCCGCCTTCGGCGAGGCCCGGCTCCACCAGCACGGCGGCGATGTTGTCGCGGGGCGCGATGCAGCCCGGGATGTGGTTGTCCAGGTACCAGAGACAGTATTCGGCGTATTGCCCCGCCTCTATCCCCGCCGGGCGCCGGTCGCTGTAAGGATAGGGCGCCTTGATGATGCCGCCGTCCCAGGCCTCCAGATAGCGCATGGCGCCCGGGTCGTAGCCGCTCATGAGCTTGGTCGCGAGGGCCGAACCGTGATAGGCCGAGGCGAAGGTGATGACGTAGCGGCGCTTCGTGTGGGTCAGCGCCAGATACACCGCCGCTTCGGCCGCCTCGGTACCGGACACCTCGTAGCTGAAACGCGGCAGCGCGCGCTCCGGCATGATATCCGCCAGCCTCTCCGCCAGGTCGTAGCGCAGCGGGTGGTCGTAGTGGAATCCGTAGCGCCGATGGGCGGCGTCGACCGCCTCGACCACCTCCGGATGAGCATTTCCCAGCGGGTTGGTGGCCCAGCCGTTCTGGAAATCAATATATTGGCGGCCGTCCAGATCCCAGATGAAGTCGCCCGCGGCACGGTCGATCACGATCTGGTTGGCCGTACGGAATCCGCGCCGGCCGGCTTTCTCCATCTCCGCATCGAACTTCAGCCCGTTGCGGAACAGGGGGATGCCACGCTCGAGCATCCGGCGCGTCTTCGGGCCCGGGAAACGGTCTGACATGTCTGCTACTCCCCTCTTCCTGCCAGAGGGGAGCATAACCGAGACCATCCCGAGCGATCATCCGGGCGGTTGCACGAGCGTGGTGGATTGAGAATCATCTACTACTGTTTCACAAGCGCTCACCAGATCTGGTTCTTCACGATTTGCGGAAAGAACGAGGCAACCGATCTTAAGACCGATGAGAAAAGAGCACTGAGAATGGCCATCCATGCCGAGCTCGACGCCAGGAGGCAGCAATCATGAACAAAAAGCGCAAGTTGTTCGACGAACTGATCCGCGAAACCCGGTAACGTCTGAACGTCTCCCGCGCCGTGTTCGCCCGGCGTCTACGGGTCTCTACTCGTACCCTGAAAAACTGGGAGCAGGGACGGACCCGGCCTAACGTCCAGGCTGCTGCCCTGATTTTAATGGTAAGAAAGTTTCCTGATACGCTCGATAAGCTGAGTGGCCTGGGGAACCAGGCTCCATAGCAAGCAGAGATTCTGGTCCCGGCTGTAACCCGAATTTCATGGCAAAAGGGCTGGAGAACAGGGTGCGACATCGGTGCGACTTGCCGATAAAGTGAGTCCGTAAGCCGCTGATACTAAATCGCTATTCAGATTCCTTCCGTTCGATCCATCTTCAGCGCAGCCTGTATTTCTCGGCGATCTGGGTAGTTACTCATGTCGCTCATGGCAGCAATGTCATGAGGATGCGCAGCCTGTGAACTCCGATCGAGTACCCTTCCGTAGCCTGTCCGGCTGCATCAAGCCGACAGCGCCACCGGTAGCCGGTTCGCTTCGCCCTCGAACCAGCCCAGCCTGCCCGCAAGCGATGCCACCTCGCCAACGAAGACAACGGCGGGCGGCTGCACCCGGTAACGGTCCGCCAGTTCGCCGAGTTCCGCCAGCGTTCCCCGGATGACCCGCTGCCGCGGGGTACTGCCGTTCTCGACGAGCGCCACCGGCGTGCTCGCCGCCCGGCCGTGCTCGAGTAATCTCGAGCGGATGGCGTCCAGGCGCCCGACGCCCATGTAGAAGGCGAGAGTCTGGCGGTCACGCGCGAGCGAGGCCCAGTCGAGCCGGTCGATGGAGTCCTTGCCGTGGGCGGTGATCAGTACGACCGACTGGGAGTGATCGCGGTGCGTTAGCGGAATACCGGCGTAGGCTCCGCAGGCAGCGGCAGCGGTAATACCTGGCACCACCTCGAAGGGCAGCCCGGCATCCGCGAGCGCCTCCGCCTCCTCGCCTCCTCGGCCGAAGATGAAAGGGTCGCCGCCCTTCAGACGGCAGACCTTGCGCCCCTCCCGCACGAGCCGAACGAGCATGTCCGAGATCTCCTCCTGAGAGACACAGCGGCCGCCGGGTGTCTTGCCGACGGGTACGCGCTCGGCATCCCGGCGGGTGAGTTCGAGCACTTCCGGCGTGACCAGCCGGTCGTACAGCACAACATCCGCCTGCTGGGCCACCTGCAGCGCGCGCAGGGTCAGCAGTCCCGGGTCCCCCGGCCCTGCGCCGACGAGCCAGGCGATACCTGCCGCCGGTGCGCCACCGCCACGCAC
Organism: Lentisalinibacter orientalis; assembly: GCF_040706535.1. Taxonomy (NCBI): domain Bacteria; kingdom Pseudomonadati; phylum Pseudomonadota; class Gammaproteobacteria; order Woeseiales; family Woeseiaceae; genus Lentisalinibacter; species Lentisalinibacter orientalis. The sequence continues at coordinate 191,756 of NZ_JAPDRJ010000006.1, read as the reverse complement.
CGTCGAGGACAGCGTCCGCGACAGCAGGTGATCGGCCGCGGAGGTCCTGCCCGCGTATGCCGCATCCGCGACGGGCCCCGAGAACACGCGCTCCCAGAAGCGCCGCCTTGCCGCGCCCTCTTCCAGGCGCTTTGCCACCCTCCTCCGCCATCGCCCGGCAAGCGCGGCGAGGTCACCGAGCCTCGCGGGCAACAGGGACTCGAGTTGCTCGCGCAGGCGCCTGACGAGTACCGGCGCAGTGCCGCCGGAGGAGATCGCCACCATGACGGGAGAGCGGTCGACGATGGCCGGCATGATGAAGCGGCAGGCGTCCGGATCGTCGACCACATTGCAGAAGACGCCTCGCCCGTCGGCGAGTTCGGCCACCCAGCGGTTGAGCGCCTGATCGGAGGTGGCTGCGATCACCAGCCGCTGGCCGTCGAGGTGCGCCGGTTCGAACCCGGCGGCAACGTGCTCGAGGGCATTCGCGCCTGCCGCGGCCTCGAGCTCGGCCACCAGCGACGGTGCCACCACCGTCACCCGGGCGCCGGCGGATGCCAGCAGGCGGTACTTGCGTGCGGCCGTCGCGCCGCCACCCACGATGAGGCAGGGCACGGCGCGCAGTTGCAGGAAAATCGGCAGGTAGTCCATCTGTCGCTCGGCGTTTCAGACCTCATCGACTATAGGTACCCATGCTCCTGCACGGAAATAATGAAAGAGTCTGGCGACATGCCGAGGCGATATAACGTCCCCGGGACGGAGCCCGTATGATTGGCCCGGCTGAGGGACAGCGCCTCATGCATGCGCGACGGGGAGTGACTCATGACACTGCGACAGCTCCGCTATCTGCTGGCCATTGTCGACAACGGCCTCAACATCACCGCCGCGTCGGAGAAGCTTTTCACCTCGCAGCCCGGCGTCAGCAAGCAGATCCGTCTGCTGGAGGAGGAGCTGGACCTGCGGTTGTTCGAGCGCAAGGGCCGCAGTCTCGCCAGCGTCACGCCGGCGGGCCGGGAGGTGGTGGCGCGCGCTCGCTCCGTCCTGCAGGAGATCGAGAATATCCGCACGCTCGCGCTGAATACGCGGCACGAGGCGGAGGGAACGCTGGCCATCGGCACGACGCACACGCAGGCGCGCTACGTGCTGCCCGGCGTGGTGGCAGAGTTCCGCGAGCGCTACCCGAACGTCACGCTCGAGCTGCACCAGGGCACCTCGGAGCAGATTGCCGACATGGTACAGGCGCGACAGATCGACTTCGCCATCGCCACCGGCGGCCAGGACCTCTTCTCCGACCTGGTCATGCTCCCCTGTTACCGCTGGGATCGGGCGATCCTGGTGCCCCGCGATCACGAACTGACGCAGCTCGACGGGCCGCTCACCCTCGAGACGCTCGCCCGGCACCCGCTGGTCACCTACGTCTTCAGCTTCAGCGGCGAATCCTCCCTGAAGCGGGCATTCGCAGCCGAGGGCCTCACGCCCGACGTCGTCTTCACTGCGCGCGACGCCGACGTCATCAAGACCTACGTACGCATGGGCATGGGCGTGGGTATCGTCGCCAGCATGGCCCACGACTGCGGTGAGGAACTCGTGGCCATCGATGCCGAAGGACTGTTCCCCCGATCGACGACGTGGATCGGCTTCCGCCGGGACACGGTGCTGCGACGCTACATGAGCCATTTCATGCAGCTGTTCGCGCCCCACCTGAGCGACTCCCTGGTGAGCCGCTGTCTCGCAGCCGGCGACCAGAGCGAGGTGGACCGGATCTTCGCCGATATCGAACTGCCGCTGCGCGGCGGCTGCGCGGGGTAACCCCACCCACAGACGATCAGCCGGTCTTGCCGAAGTCCATCTCGTGCAGACCGCACTCTCGCTTCAGGCCGAAGAAGCGGGTGCCGGCTGCGTCCACCACCTCGTGTATCGGCCGGGTCGTGTGGATGTCGCCGATGGAGACATAGCCCTCCTCCCACAGCGGGTGATAGGGCAGACGGTGACGCGTGAGATAGCGATGCACGTCCCGATCGCTCCAGTCGATAATCGGGTGCAGCTTCCAGCGCTCGCCGTCGCCGGAGACCACCGGCAGACGCTCCCTCGTCGCCGACTGCTGGCGGCGCAGGCCGGCTATCCAGGTACCGGCGCCCAGTTCCGCAAGGGCGCGCTCCATCGGCTCCACCTTGTTCTCCCGATTGTAGGCGTTTATGCCCCGCTCGCCCTGCTCCCAGCGTCGGCCGTGGCGCGCCTCCTGCCAGGCGGCGCTCAGTTCGGGACGATAGACGCGCAGGTCCAGTGCCAGGCGGTCGGCGAGTTCGTCCACGAAGCGGTAGGTCTCCGGGAAGAGGTAACCGGTATCTATCAGGATCACCGGGATGTCCGGCTTGATTCGCGTGGCCAGATGCAGGCTCACGGCCGCCTGGGCGCCGAAGCTGGAACTCAGTACGTGTTGGCCCGGCAGGTACTCGAGCGCCCATTCGATGCGTTCGGCTGCACTCCGCGGCGCCAGTCGCTCGCTCGCCGCCTCCGCTGCGACTCGCCGACTGTCGTGCTCGCCGAGCGCCCTCATGCCACCTTGTCCTCGTCGGCGCGGAAGTCCGGCCCGGAGGTCACGGCGCGGATCACGCCCGCGCGCACGAGGAAGTCGCCGAAGTGCTCGTCCGGCCAGCGGTCGGCGGCGTACCGGGCGAACAGGGGGTCGAGTTCGGCGAGTATCGTCGCCTCGTCGATGTTCTCACGGTGCAGCCGGTTCAGCCGCTCGCCGTTGAAGGCCGCGCCGAGATACAGGTTGTAGCGGCCCGGCGCCTTGCCGACCAGGCCGATCTCCGCCACGTAGGGCCGCGCGCAACCGTTCGGGCAGCCCGTCATGCGTATGACGATCGGCACGTCCGCGAGTCCGTGGGCGGCCAGCCGCTCCTCGAGGCGGCCGACCAGTTCGGGCAGATAGCGCTCGCTCTCGGCCATGGCGAGCCCGCAGGTCGGCAGTCCCACGCAGGCGAGGCTGTGGCTGCGCAGAGGTGACGGCGTCCCGGCCCCATCGACGCCGTTGCTCACGAGTATTTCCGCGCACCGCTCGCGGTCATCGTCGTCGAGCCCGCTCACCGTGACGTTCTGGTTGGGCGTCAGAATGAAGCGACCGCGCCCGAGATCTGCAATCTGCCGCAATGCCGTCATCAGCGTTACGGATTCCCGGTCGGCAATGCGTCCGTTCTCGATGAAAAGCGTGCGGTGCCAGCTGCCGTCGTCGCCCCGTATCCAGCCGTAGCGATCACCGGTCGTCTTGAACCGGAAAGGCCGTGCCGGCGCCAGCGGCACACCGGCCCGCCGCTCGACCTCGCCGCGGAACCATTCGACGCCGCGATCCTCGATGGTGTATTTCAGCCGCGCGTGTTTGCGATTGGTGCGATCGCCGTAGTCCCGCTGGGTGGTGACGACCGCCTCCGAGATCGCCACCACCTGCTCCGGCGTGCAATAGCCGATCACGTCGCCGAGCCGCGGCCACGTCTCCGGCTCGCCGTGGCTCGCGCCCATGCCGCCGCCGACGACCACGTCGAACCCGGCGAGTTGGCCGTCTTCCTCGATGGTGATGAAGCCGAGGTCCTGGGAGAACACGTCGATATCGTTCTCCGGCGGCACGACGAAGCCCATCTTGAACTTGCGGGGCAGATAGGTCCGACCGTAGACCGGCTCGTCTTCTTCGGCCGCGGAGTTCAGCTTCTCGCCGTCCAGCCAGATCTCGTGATACGCGCCGGTTGCGGGTGTGAGGTGGGCGCTGACCTGATCGGCGAGTGCCGCGACCCGGGCATGCAGCGCGGAGCGCCACGGGTTGACCGCCGCCATTACATTACGGTTGACGTCGCCGCAGGCGGCCAGCGTATCCAGCAGGCAGTCGTTGATGCCCCGGATCGTCTCGCGCAGGCGCGTCTTTATGACGCCGTGGAACTGGAAGGCCTGGCGGGTCGTCAGCCGCAGCGTACCGTTCGCATGCGTGCGCGCGAGCTCGTCCATGGCCAGCCACTGGTCCGGGGTGCAGACGCCGCCCGGGACACGGGCGCGGATCATGAACGAATACGCCGGCTCCAGCTTCTGCCGACGCCGCTCACCGCGCACATCGCGGTCGTCCTGCTGATAGATGCCGTGGAACTTGGAGAGCTGGGTATCGTCCACGGCCAGGGCGCCGGTCAGCCGGTCCTCCAGACTCCGCTCCAGGGTGCCGCGCAGGTTGCGGCTGTCGGTCTTGATCCGTTCGACGTCGCTCGGTATGCCGCTCATGCCGCCTCCTCAGTACACGTCGCGCTGGTAGCGGCCGGCGCGACGGAGTTCCTTAAGGTAATCCTCCGCCGCGGCCGCCGTACGGCCGCCCGCTGCGGTGATGACTTCAACCAGGGCGGCATGCACGTCCGGTGCCATGCGCTTGGCATCGCCACAGACGTAGACGTGGGCGCCCTCTTCCAGCCAGCCGTAGATGTCGCGGGCCTGCTCGCGCAGGCGGTGCTGGACATAGATCTTCTCCGCCTGGTCCCGCGAGAAAGCGACGTCCATGCGCTCGAGCACGCCTTGCTTGCGGAAGCGCGCCCATTCGATCTGGTAGAGGAAATCGCTCGAGAAGTGCCGGTCGCCGAAGAACAGCCAGTTGCGCCCTCGGGATCCGGTCGCCTCGCGATGCTCCAGGAAGGCGCGGAACGGCGCCACCCCGGTACCGGGTCCGATCATGATCACCGGCGCCGACGGATCGGCGGGCAGACGGAACCGCGGATTCGGCTCGACGCGCACCTCCAGCGTCGTCCCGACCTCGAGCGCCGCGAGTGCGGTAGACGCCGATCCGAGGTGATCGCGGCCGTAGGCCTCGTACTCGACCGCCGCTACCGTCAGGTGCACTTCTTCGGGGTTCGCCAGCGGACCCGATGCGATCGAGTAAAGCCGTGGCTTGAAGCCGCGCAGGCAGCCGACGAACTCCTCCGCCGACAGGTCGGCCGGGTGGTCGTGCAACACGTCGATCACCTGACGGTCGGCCAGGTACGCGGCCAGCTGCGAACGATTTCCGTTATCGAGCAGCGCCGTGAGGGCAGAGGCGCCACTCGCATGCGCGTAGCGCTCGAGGAATCCGGCGCTGACCTTGGTGATCTCGCAGTCGCCGGCGAGCGCTTCTGCGAGGATGCGGCCGTCCGCCAGCACGGCGTCGCCGTCCAGGCCGGTGCGCATCAGTATGGCCTCTACCACCGCCGGCGGATTGCGGGTGACTACGGCCAGCGAGTCCCCGGGCTCGTACGCAAGCCCCTCGACCGCCAGCTCGATGTGGTGGACGCGCTTGCCGGAGTCCCGCCCGGTGATGCGCTGATTGGCGACCACTTCCCCGACGACCGGGCCTGCGGCGGCCCCAGACTCGAGCCCGTCGGCATCCTGCCCGGACGGTACCGCATGCAGCCGCGGCGTCGGCGACTCGCCGAGCCGTTGACGGGCGGAGTTGAGTACGGCTTCGCGCCAGCGGGCGGCCGGTTCGTCGTAGTCGACGTCGCACTCCACGCGCTCCCCGAAGCGGACGGCGCCGAGCGCGCTCAGCCGCTCGTCGAAATCCCGTCCCGTACGGCAGAATTCCGCATAGCTCGAGTCGCCGAGCGCGAGCACGCTGAAATGCAGGGACTCGAGGCGGGGCGCCTTCGGCCCCGCCAGGTACTCGTGCAGCATCTCGGCGTCGTCGGGCGGGTCGCCTTCGCCATGGGTGCTCACCACCACGGCCAAGAGCGTCTCGCGTCGCAGTTCGGCGGGCCGGTAGTCGGCCATGCTGACGAGCCGGGCCGTCAATCCGCTTTTATCCGCCTCGCTCTGCATCGCCTCCGCGATACGACGACCGTTCCCGGTCTGCGAGCCGTACAGTATTGTCAGCCGCTCGCGGCTCTGCGCCGTCGGGTTGCTGCGTGCGCCCCCCTGCGGCTGCCCCGTCGCCGCGGCGAGTCCCGCCAGGTAGCCGCTCGCCCAGGTCAGCTGGTCCGCCGATAACCCGGCGACCGCCGAGTCCAGTTGCCCACGCCGCCCCTCCGTAAGTGGTGGCTCAAGCCTGTCTGCTGCCAGTCCGCTCATGTTCCGCCGTCCTGCAAGGCCCGTTTCGATGGCCTCGGCCATCACCGTCTGCGCACGGTACGGGCCCGGCGTCGAGCGGGGAACGTATTTCTTGTTATTGGGTTATGCAGTCCGGCGCATATGCCCGCCTGCCGCAGCGAGCTGCGACGGAAATTGCGCAGCCTACCCCAATGGCATACGCTCATCGCCGACCTCGGTCTGCCTGGTGACCGGGCGCCGGAGAAGGTGCATCCCCCGAATCAGCAAACACGCCATCTCGCAGGTATGCGCATGTACATCATCTTTCTCGTCCTGATGTGGGTCACACCGGCGATCATCGCGGGAGCACTCGGCTGGACCGGTATCTGGGGCACGAACTCGGCGTTCCTGGATTACCTGATCCCGTCCACTGTGACCGGCGGCTTCCTCCACCTGCCCTCATTCGCCGTGGGAGTGCTCGCTGTGCGCTACTTGCGGAATTCGAACGAAGGGTCACGCTCACGCTGGGTTGGCGCCATCGCGGCAACGGTGATGCTCTCGGCGCTGGTCCTTCAGATCGATTTCCGTGAGTTGAACCTGTGGCTGTACACCGATTATGAGCCACACGGCTTCCCGATCGACTTCGAGGGAACGGCGGTTTTCCTGTTTGTCGCCAGTGATGCCTTCTGGGTGTTGATCTACGCCATCGCCAGGGGCGCCGCACCGAGCCTCGCCCAGAGCGCACTTGCGCCGATAATACCCGTCGCCGTAATCGCCTTTAATGTGCTCGGATACCAGTCCCAGGGCGTCGAACCGGGTCACGTGTTCCATTACGGCTACAGCATGCGGGGCGAGCAGCAAGGTCAGGATCAGGCCTGGGTTTACACACCCACCGCTTACGACGAAGCGCTCTTTCGAAAATGGCTGGAAGAGAGCGAACAGGTGCGCGCGCCCTGGAACAGTCCGACAGCGCAGCACCTCGCTGTCTACTTCGTCGACAGCATGGACAGCATCAAGCGGCTTGGTCGCGATGATACCGAGCACGTAGTTGCGACTTTGTGTCTCTACGAGGAAGATCGCTCCGTCGTCGCGCATGAGGGCATGGCGGATTGCTTCTCCACCCGGCCAACGCTCGTTCAGCGTGTCGTACAGCTCCGCGATCAGAACCCGACCGGTCTGGGACCGGAGATCGATCAGTGGTACGCGTACGCTCTGTTATGCGCCGATGTAAGCGTGCCGGAGGAACGGGACGAGGTGGCCATACATTCCGCCTGCCGGCGCTTCCTTGAACGGCAGGCGGATTTCAGCCGCAGCATACAGACGCAGTTCGGTCCCGACTCGGATCATTCCCGGTTCGTACGCGAGGAGTGGACTGCGTTGGGCTTCCGAAAGAGCCCCGAGTGACTCCAGCCAGAACTCCATAGTCTGGAATCCGCGTTGTCCCAATCTGTTCAGCTCCCCACGATCCAGACGCGGCGCCTTGGATCGACCTGGCTTCGCCCGACGATTCCCGTTCATCCCGCGTAGAGCCCGATCGTCACTTGACGGAATAGAAAGTGAAAATCTAGACTTTCCAGATTGGCAAGTCACGGACAGACCAGCCGGAAATGACCGAATCGACAAACCAGGAACCGCTTTCTCCCGACGCTGCCGCACGCACAGAAGCAGCCGCCCGAGAAGTCCGCCGTGATTCCGCGCGCGTCATCCCCGCGACCCCGCTATGGTACGAGGCCGCATGGCTCGGCATCATCGGCGCTCTGGTCGTGGCGGTGGCCCTGCCGTTTCCGCTCAATCTGCTCCTCGTTGCCCTGCTGGTGTCATTGCTGAATCGGCTGATGTCGGCGTATCGGAACCGTTATGGCCTCTGGATATCCGGATTTCGGCCCGGGCGGACACGACGCATCGCGATCGCCCTCTCGGTTCTGATCTATCTGACCATGGTGATGGCGTGGTTCGCCGCTCATTACCACTCCGTGCTCTGGCCCGTTGCTGCCGGCGCACTGGGGGCGGTCCTGTTGTCCTGGGGGTTGTCCCGCGCGTGGATGCGGGCGCTCCGCCACGAACTCGAAAATCAGTGAGCCGCGCGCGATTCGACCCTCTCATTCATGCGGAGACGCGCCTTCGAATATGCGCGCTGCTCTCCGCCTTCGACGAGGCGGAGTTCACCCTGGTAACGGACCAGTTGAACATCTCGGATTCGGTGCTCTCCAAGCAGGCCGCCGCGCTCTCCGCGGCGGGATACCTGCAGATCACCAAACGTCCCGCCAATGGCCGACAGCGGACCTGGCTCGCCCTGACGCGCGCCGGTGAGAGGGCCTTCGCCGGCCATATGGGGGCACTGAGGCAGATTGCCGAACAACCCGTTCCCCGGCCCCCTCGAGTGCGGGGATAGTCAACCGATTCCAGGCAGAGGAGTATCCTGAATGTCCCGACAGACCTTCGTAGCACTTCTTCGCGGAATCAATGTCAGCGGCAAGAACAAGTTGCCGATGGCCGACCTCCGTGCCCTGTGTATCGAGATCGGGTGCGAGAACGTCCAGACCTATATTCAGAGTGGCAATCTGGCGGTCACGTCCGCACTGGCGGCCACGGAGCTCGAACAGCGTCTGGAGCAGGCTATCGAGCAACAGTGCCGGCTCTCCGTGCCGGTATTGGTCCGCACAGCGTCCGACTGGAGCCGTTACGTTGACAGCAACCCCTTCCCCGAGGAGTCGAAACGGCACGCCAATCGGGTCGTCCTCACGTTGAGCAAGCACCCGCCGGACAGCGACGTGGCGGCCAAGCTGAATGAACGCGCTGCCCATGGGGAGCACGTCTTGAGGGAGGGCGATGCCCTCTGGATACATTACCCGCAGGGCATTGCCCGCTCGAAACTCGTGCCAGCCGTCATCGAGCGGCTGGCAGGATCACCGGTAACCGCGCGGAACTGGCGCACGGTCGCGAAACTGCACGAGATGAGCGGGGGCAAATGATGCTGTCTTCGAAGCTGCGCGACTGTCAGCACCTTCGTTCAACGCTGGCGACATCGCGCAACGAGCCCTTTATCGATCGCTACTGCATCAACGCCGCGGGCAGAACTTCTTGCCGAAATGTTCGCTCCGCTACGCCATAGTCGGCGCGGATGTCCCATCCGTTAAACACAACGACAAGGTCAAGTTCGGGAATCACTGTCAGCCGCTGACCGCCAAAACCACCCGCTAAATACGCCATTGGTTCACCGACCTTGCGCTCGGGCAGCCACCATTGGTAGCCGTAGCCGGTATTCTCTTCATTGTTCTCGGGCGCAATGTCGGCGACATGCGACGTGACCGATTGGCGAACCCAGCCTTCCGAAAGCACACGTTCGTCTCGCCAGATTCCTCCGCGCAGAAAGAGATAGCCGATCCGTGCGAGGTCGTGGGCAGTCAGATAAAGGCCGCCCATACTGTCAGCCTCGCCGTCCGGCGTGATTTTCCAGTAGTAGGTATCAATACCAATGGGGGCAAACAGCCGTTCTTCTGCCCATTGGTCGATTCTCTTCCCCGTCGCGACACCGACGATTTTGCCGAGGAGGACAGTCACTCCGTCGTTGTACTCAAAGACGGTTCCGGGATCTGCATCCATAGGGCGGTCGAGCACAAATTGTATCCAGGCCTCCGAGTTCTCAAGTGCCACCGTGCTGTGCGTACTGTCCTGATAACCGCCTTCCGTCTTCCAGTCGATGCCGCTACGCATGGTCAGCAGCTCTGCAAGCGACATCGCTGCCTTGCGGGGGTCCGAATTGTCGAATTCGTATTCCGCGAAAAAAGGCAGTACCGGTACATCAATGTCTTCAATATATCCTGCCTCCAGCGCAAGCCCGAGCGCCGCCGAGGTCACGCTCTTCGTCACCGATTGCAGGGAATGCAGGTCCGTTCCGTCGTAGTACGGATGAAAGTCGGTATTGTCGTAATCGTACTGCGGATCGCGCGTATTGATGCCTACCTTCTGATCCGGACGAACCGTTGCAGCGATGGACCCATAGTCACGTACGAATTTCTCGTCGACGACGACACGCCCATGACGGATCAGCAGGAAATGATCGACCAGGCCATACCTGCCCGAGCGCAGGTCTTCTACGAAGCGATTGATCGCGGCAGAGTCGAAGCCTTCGGCCTCGGGTGTTGAGACGATCCAGTCATCATCAGGCCAGGAATACGAATACGGCGCGACGTCAGCGTTCTCCTGTTCGGGACTGCATCCCGTAACGAACAGGGCAAGGACAAGGGCGGTTGCTTTTGCGATCCTCGGCATTATTGATCCCCTGTGATGCCAGTATTCGATGAATTCGGCTCAATGTCCGGCGCCAATCAATATGCCGACATCCCGGACTACCTGATCAAGCGAGCGGAACGACTCGGGTTTCCGGACATGGTGTGCTTCACATGGTAACAGCCACATTCCGGCAATCCGGCCAGTGAATCAAGAACTGTGACGCCAGCTACTCGCGTAGCGACTTCATTTCGCCAGCGCGATGATGCCCGGGCGCGAGCGTCGCCCTGTCCCCGGTTTGACTTCATATTTGTGCAGGCGTATACCAACCTGACAATAGAAAGCGTCTCTGTAGGGGGATTTGTACGGGGGCCGTCATGAAACACCCGCTTCTCACGCTTGCTGTCGTCGTCGTTGCCGGCGCCCTTGTAGTCTCCGCCATCCAGTTGTCGGATATTTCTCCGGGCCCGGAACGGCAGACCGAAGAATCCGGGACTTTCATCCCGCCCATTGCACCGGTCGGCGCAACACTGCTCGACGGACTGGGCAACTATAGCCGCAAGATCACCACCGACAGCGAAGAGGCGCAGCGCTGGTTCGACCAGGCGCTGATGCTGACGTGGGGCTTCAACCACCAGGCTGCGGAGCGATCGTTCCTCCAGGCGATCTCGGTGGACCCCGAGTGCGCCATGTGCTGGTGGGGAGCGGCGCTGGTGCTGGGACCGCATGTCAATGCCGGTATGGACCCCGCCAACAATGCCGCGGCCTGGGAAAGACTGCAGCGTGCTCGCAGCCTGGCGGGATCGGCCGAGCCCTGGGAACAGGCCTGGATCGACGCGCTGGGCGCACGCTATGCGGAAAACCCCGGCGGCGACCGAACGGCGCTCGACCGCGCCTATGCCGATGCAATGAAGCGGATCGTCGCAACTTACCCGGACGACCTCGACGCCGCGACCTTCTACGGCGAAGCACTGATGAACCTGCAGCCATGGAACTACTGGACGCCCGAGGGCGCACCGGTTGGCGAGACGCTGCATATCGTAGACGTGCTTGAAGGCGTCATCGAGCGAAACCCCGATCATGCCGGCGCCCTGCACCTGTACATACACGCGGTCGAGGCGTCGAACGAGCCCGAGCGCGGTGTCGCCGCGGCCGACCGCCTGCGCACGCTCATCCCGGGCTCGGGCCACCTGGTCCACATGCCGGCGCACATCTACGCCCGGGTCGGGCGCTGGCACGATGCCGTCATCGCCAACCGCCGCGCGATCGAGGCCGACGATGCTTACCTCGCCGCATGCAGGCCGGGACCCGGCATCTATCCGCTGGGCTATGTGCCGCACAACCATCACTTCCTGTGGTTTGCCGCAACCATGGCCGGAGAGCAGGACGTCGCCATGGAGGCCGCGGCATCCACCCGCGAGCGCACCAGCGATCCGGACCTGATGCGCACGCCGGGCTTCGAGCCCATGCAGAACTTCGCACTCACACCGCTGTTCGCGCGGGTTCGGTTCGGCCGCTGGGAAGAGCTGCTGGAGATGCCGAAACCGGCCGACGACCTGCCATACATGGTCGCGATGTGGGACTACGGCCGCGGAATCGCTGCGCTGCGTACGGGCGACGTCGACACCGCGACGAGTCATCACGCACGCCTGGTCGAGTTTGCGAATAGCCCGACGATCGAGGCCATGACCGCCTGGGACCGTTATTCGCTGATCCACGGCGTGCGTATCGCCGAACGCACGCTGGCCGCCGAGCTCGCCTGGCATGCCGGAGAGCTCGACGCCGCAACGGATGCGATGAACAAAGCCATTGCGATCGAGGACGAACTTCCCTACGACGAACCGCCGGCGTGGCACCACCCCGGCCGCCTGGTGCTGGGTGCGATACTGCTGGACGCGGACAGGCCCGCCGAAGCCGAGAATGCATACCGCGCCGAACTGAAGCGCAACCCGGAAAACGGCTGGTCGCTCAAGGGCCTGGAGCAATCGCTGGCAGCTCAGGAGCGAGACGATGAGGCCCGCACAGCGGCCGAGCGCTTCGAGCGCGCCTGGGCGCATGCGGACTTCGAATTGGTCTCGACGCGGCTGTAATCCGAACGCCCCACCGGGCGCGGAATCAGGGCGAAGGCAGCGCGGCGAGGTCGTCGCGCAGCTTGGCCGCGTCGAAGGGCGGTCGCCAGTAGGCCGCCATTCGACCCAGCGGGTCGATCAGCGCCACGGCCGTGGCATGATCAACGGTGTATTCCCCGTCGCCGGTGGGCACGCGCACGTGGGCCATCTGCAGGCTGCCCAGGAGTCGGTCGAGTTGTTCGCGTTCGCCGGTCAGGCCGACCCAGTCTTCATCAAACCAGGCCAGATACTCGGCCAGGCGTTCCGGGGTATCACGCTCCGGGTCTACGCTGACAAACACCGTCCGGAGCGCCTGACTCCGGTCGAGTCCGCGTTGCGCGGCTCTCAGGATTCCTAGGGTGGTCGGACAGACATCCGGGCAGTGCGTGAAGCCGGAGAACAGGAGCGTCCATCGACCTTCCAGGTCATCGCGCGAGAACGATGCACCAGTCTGATCGAGGAGATCGAATGTCTCGATCGGCCAGGGGGGATTTGCGACACGCGCGTGCTGCAACGAGAGTGAGTCGGCGCGTTCATCGCTGCAGCCGACGATGGTCAGTAACGCCGCTAACGCCAGAATCGCGCGCGGTCTGAGCATGATCTGCCGCTCCTGTGACTTCCATTGCAATCGGTCGTCCGACCATACGAGCATATGGCCGGCCTGTACACATGGCTCTCACCCATGGGCATCATGATGCAAGCCGCTCATCTTGCGAAGTCCAAAACAACTCCCCGTTGGACATGTGCCGGAAGTGCACGCCATCGAGATCCTTGAAATCGGCATCCTGGGTCCGGACGATACCCTGAGCACTTTGCGCGTTCGTTGCGTTGCTCGCTCGCCGTCCGAGTGTACCCTCTCGACTATCGGTATGGTTGCGCACTCCCGCCAAACGGCACACCATCGCATTATCCGGGAGTTGCAGGTCCAGGATTCATGGATCCGGCAGAATGACCGTCTATTCAAGTGATAAATCGGCGTCGGTAGCCTCCGAATCTCGGTCGGAGCCCCACGAATACGCCTCACCGCCGTGTTTCCTTCACGAGATGGATCCCGATTACGGCGGTGATCTCCTCGCCGATGCGCAGACTCCGCGGTCATCCTGCGCCGAGGACATCAGGCGCTGGCGAGCTGGCCAACGAAAGCGCCTTCGTGCCCGACGAGAACAACTGTCTGCCGACGCCAGGGCGGATGCGTCATCACGGATCATCGGAGAACTCCACGCGTCCCGTCTGACAGAGGGTCATGAATGCATCGGACTCTACTGGCCACTACCGGGGGAGATTGACCTCCGACCGCTCGCGCATCCCTGGGTGAAACAGGGAATTGAAGTTGCCCTGCCCGTCATCGAGGAGCCCGGAAGGCCCCTGACGTTCTGGGCGTGGCGACCGGATATGCGGATGACCGAAGATGGACCCTGGTCGATTCCGCGGCCGTGCAGCCGACGCCGGGTGGAGCCGACGCTGCTCCTCGTCCCCATGATCGGATTCGACCGGGGTCTTCATCGGTTGGGCAATGGCGGCGGATATTACGATCGTACGCTCGCGGCCATGCAGCCGCGGCCCGTTGCCGTGGGCATTTGTCATGAGTTCGGGCACATGCCTACTGTTTATCCTCAGGCGCACGATTTCCGCATGGATGCCGTGGTCACCGAAAGCGATAACCAGATGGACGATCATCAGTCCGGGAATCCACCGTGAACCTCATCGCACAGCGGTGCTGGCGCTCACTGCAAGACGGCGGCACGGAGTACGCAAGCCTGTGGCGCAGCGGTCGTACGTATCTCCTCGAGGGCATGGCGATCCGCTTCGCCGAGGGCTTGTGGCGCCTGGACTACTGCGTGCGGCTGGACGACGAGTGGTTTACTCGCGACGCGGTGGTCAGATGGTCACACGGCGACGCCTCCGGACAACTCGATCTTGCTCGCGACGCGGCCGGTCGATGGTCACGTGACAACGCGAGCGATCACTCTCTTTCCGGCTGCACCGATGTGGATTTCGGCTTCTCCCCGGTCACCAATCTGATGCCGGTCCGTCGCTTGGGCGGCGATACCGGAGCCTGCGTGGCGGTGCATGCGGCGTGGCTGGTATTCCCGGACCTCGAACTCCGGCCTGCCCGCCAGACGTACACGCGAAGGAGCGCTTCCACCGTCCTCTACCAAAGCGCCAGCGGGTTCAGCGCCGAGATCTCGGTCGATGAATTCGGGTTCGCGGTCGACTACCCCGGCCTTTGGTCGGGCGGGTAACGCGGAGCGCCATACAGGTAAGAACCCCTACCGGCCTCATCCCGCCTTGCCGCCATGCGGACAGCGGTGCGGCTTGATATCGAGCAGCGGCGTGCCGTCGACACAGTCGAGACCGCGCACGGTGACCACACCGTCCTCGATCCCGACCAACCGCACCAGCGACGTGCCGATGGGATTGGGCCGGTTCGGCGAGCGCAGCGCGAAGGTCCCGACGGTCCGGCCGTCGTTGCCCGGGCTCTGCGCCACGAGGTCGCGTCGGCTGCGATCGAGCCAGTACAGCACCTCGAGCTTCTCGTTGCCTTCCAGCCCTTCCAGGGCGGGACGCCAGATCGGCGCCACCACCAGGCGGCACTCGGGGCCATCGTAACTGCCCTGCCGCGGGCACGAGTCCCGATCGGGCCAGGGCGTGCGGATCTCGCCGATGAAGCGAAGCCGTGCATCGTCGGCCACGCCGGCATCGACGGTGCGTTCGTTTCGTCGAATCTCGTCACGGCTGCTCATTCGTGTTGCCCTCCATTTGCTTCGCTGCGGGAGGTGCTGCCGCCGGGTTGCAGGCCGTACATCCGCTTCATCGTCCCGGTCTGGAACAGCAGCGCCGAAGCGAGCGTAATGACGATAACGCTTCCAATGATAGCGGCCATCCGCGCGGCGGGCGCGCCCTGTGCCAGACGACTCTGCATGAGCTCATACAGAGTGTGCGCCCATTCGGCCGCGCCCAGAATCAGGGCCACCTGGATGACGCGGGCGGCCCAGGCGCTGCGCACGAGGAGAAGTCCGATAAGTGCCAGCGATACCGCAACGCCGAACACGTTACCGTAGCGCAGGTAATGCGCGCCGAGTATCGCGAGACTGAGCACGATGAGCAGAAGAAATACAGCTTTCATGTCTTGAAAATCATCTCTATTCATGATGAACCGCCGACGGCGACGGGCGTGTGAGTATGAATAGCGCCGCCCCGCTCAGAATCACTACCTGCACGGCGATGATCCACAAGGGAGCGCCGATAAGCCAGGTGGCTATGGGCGTCAGCAACAGGACAACCAGGGCCACCCGTTTCGTCTTGCGGTCGATGCTGCCCTCGCGGTGCCAGTTCTCGATCAGAGCCCCGAAGGAAGGGTGATCTCGCAGCCAGCGGTCCAACCGCTCCGAGGAACGGGCGAACGCGAAGGCGGCGACCAGCAGGAACGGCGTCGTGGGCAACAACGGCAACACCACGCCGACGGCGCCGATGGCGAGAGACGTCAGGCCTGCCGCCAGCCAGAAGATTCGTACGCCTGTTCTCACGATGGCAGTTCGTCACAAGGGGATCGGCACCGGCAAGGGTCCGCGCACTCTACCGGGCCCATCCCTCGCCCGCTTCCCCCGACTGCAGCGCCCGCACTTCGGCAAGGTCGGCCGGCGGCTTCAGCCACATGGGTTTTTCCGCCCTCGCCCATTCGAGCAACGCGGGGGGAAACTCCTCCTCACTTTCCACGCGCCAGGACAGGAGGTGATAAATGGCCTTGCCTTCGCCGGCGAAGGCCGGCAGCGCGCCGTAGCGCTGCCAGCTCATCTGATGAGGCTCGTCCATGCCGTCGTCGAGATGCAGGAAGAAATCATAATTCTCCCAGGCCTCGTATCGCCGTCCGTCGGGCAAGGGGAAATCCAGGAAAATCGCCGCCGTCACCGCCATCGTATCGTCGCCCAGCATGCGATAGCGCATCCCGTCCTTCGCCCTGATCTTCTGGATGTGATCACCGACACCCTGTTCGACGTCGCCGTAGATCTTTCCGTCTTCCAGCCGATAAGTGATGAGCTGGTAAGGGTAGGCAATGGGCTCGACGGATCGTCCCTGGTAATCCGTCAGGATGTCGCCGGTCACGGGATCCGTGTAGGCGAACGTTTTACGGGTCAGATGGATGACCTCACCGCCCGGCTCGTCGGGCCAGATCACCGTCGAGCTGTCGAACCCGACCATGCCGAAGAGCTTCTCGCCGGAGGGGTAGGAATAGACTCCGCCCTCGGCAATCCAGTGGACAGGCTCTCCCGTTCCGGCACGGGCATCCACCCAGATTCGCAGCGCCTCCGGGGCCGCGTCCCGTGCCGAGGTCTCGGTCGGCGTTGCGCCGCCTGCGGCACCGGCAGTCGCAATGATCAGGCTGACGAGAAAGACGATTCGGCGCATGACTATCCTCCTGTGAAAGATACGGTCCGCCCCGCTGTGTACCCGTAACGCGGTCCTGGAGCTCCGAGACGAACCCGGCAATGGTATCGAACACGAGCCTGATACGCCGGCTGGTGTGCGGTTCTCGATGAGCGTACCAGCCTCGCCGGCACCTCTATCGGCGGCAGGACCGCCCGGCTAGCAGCTGGCGTAACTCCAGGAGGCGGCCGACGCCCGCCTCACCGGTCCGCGCCGGAGCCAGTCCAGTACCCGGTCGGCGCCGAGCGAATCGCAGGACTCCGCCCGGCAGACGCAGGCGGGACCGCCCCCCGCAAATATTCGTTCTATCCGCCGATCATCCACAATCGCGGCGTACGGCCGGGTGGTAATGCCGGTCTCACCCGCAGCGTCGGGCGCCAGCATATCCATGCCCCGGGTAAACTCCGCATCCCCGTCCGGCAGCATCAGCACGTTCCAGATATCGAGGCTGTAGGCCCACTGGAAGACCACCGGCGCCGTGTTCACCGAGAGACAGTAGATCTCGTCGATCCCGGCCCGCAGGAACTGCCCGTAGTGTTTCTCGTAATCCAGCAGGAGCGTCGAGGCGCACCCGGGGCGGATCTCGCCCGGCGAGGCAAGCAGCAGCACGCGGCGCCCGCCGAACAGTTCCGCGGTGTCGGTCGGTTCCCAGCGGAACGGGTTCTCGCGGCCCATGTCCTCGCCCGGCAGGCGCAGATCGAAGGTCATGTCCGGCACCGTTGTCGCGGCCATGGGTGTTGTTACGCGGGCATGGGGGCTGAGACCATTCATCGGCACCGACCATACCATCTAGATGCAAATGATTCGCATTACGGTTTATACTGATGGGACTTCCACAGCCGCGGCAGACGCAGATTGCCGCGGAGTCATACCATGAACCCCACCAGCGAGGATCACCATGCAGACACGGCAATACTGGATCACCGCTCTCATACTCCTGTGCCTGGCAGTGCACCCCGACTCGCCCGCGCTGGCGCACGGTGAGATGGACGAGGGACACCTCGAGGAGTTTCACCTGCATCTGGACGACTATGAAGAAGAGGTCGAGGCACTGATTGCCGACGTCCGCGGCATCGTGGGCGCCCGCGCCGACGGCGGCAGCGACGGCCCCGGCGTGGACGAACTGATCGGGCACTGGGAAGAGGTGGGCGTGCACGCCGCCATCGAGACGAAGGCCACCGTGACCTATCCGGACATCTGGCAGGCACTGGTCGCCTTCAGACAGGCCGTCGAGAAGGATCGGGGCGCGGATGCGGTGGCGGCCGCGGCGCAGGATCTCGAGGCGGCGCTGTGGCAGGGCTATGGCGCGCTGCGCCTCGCCGCTACCTACTCCGACGACGAAACGGGCTAGGGGGCCAGCGCTCTGTTGTCCGCGACCTGCCCGACCTGCCCTGTCCGACCGTCGGCAGGTCGTCCGTGACGGGCGAACAGGGCAGCACCACGATCGCGGCCACGGTGTTCGTCGTACTGGCCGCTTTCTGCTGGGGGCTCTCCGGCGGGATCGGCGGCATGCTCATCGCCGCCGGCTGGGACGCCTACCTGGTCTCGTTCTATCGCGGCGCCATCGGCCTCCTGTTCGTGCTGGGCTGGCTCGTGGTCCATCCCCACCGCACCGGTCTGTCCGACCCGCGTCTGTGGTTCTGGTCGGTGGTCGCCGGCCTGGGGGTCGCCGGTAACTTCACCTTCTATTTCGTCAGCATCGCGGAGGGCAGCGTCGCGGTCGCGGCCACCCTGATGTACTGCGCGCCCGTGTTCGTCTTCCTGGTGTCCTTCGCACTGAGGCTGGAAACACCCAGCGTCCGCAAGTGGATCGCCATCGCGCTGGTAATGGTCGGCATCGTACTGCTCACGCGTGTCTACGATGCCGGCGCGGCCGACGTGACGCTCCTGGGCGTGGCGGAGGGACTGCTCGCCGGTGCCTGCTATGCCCTGTTCATCTTCGGTTTCAAGTACGCGGCCCCCCACGGCAGCCCGCCGGCGATCCTCGCCATCGCCTTCGCCGTCCTCGCCGCCGTCCTGATCTGGCCGAGCGACGCCGGTCGGGTCACCGCCGTCCTGGCTGCGCCGGAATTGCCGCTGTTCGTGGCCCTCGGCGTGCTCGGAGCCGGGCTGTCGTTCATCCTCTACGTGGTCGGCCTGAGCGAGACGGCGCCGGCCGTCGCCGCCATCGTCGCCATGATCGAGCCGGTCACGGCATCGCTGTTCGGGGTGCTCGTGCTCAGTGAGGCCCTGACGGCCACGCAGCTGATCGGCATGGCGCTGATTCTCCTCACCGTGACCGCTCTGAGCGTGCGGGCGAGCCGCTGAGCTCTGGCACCCGTCTGCGGAGAATCCCCCGCTCTTCTGTTACGAACGGGTTACCGGGGACAGCCCCGGGAGAGGCAGAAAACCCCAAAAACAGGAGGTTGCCACCCCCCGCGGTTTACCCCCATTTTCGGGGCGGAAGAAGTGGACTATTCTCGGACCGAAATACCGGCGGGATGGCAATGAAGAATCAGAATACAGAGAGCGTAAACGGAGCCGGATCGGTCGAGTCCTATGATGCGGCGCTCTCCCCGATCGACCTCGTAGACCAGATTCAGCGCAGGGCTTTCCGGGAACGATTCAACCGGGCGCCCGGCCAGGCCTATCCGTCCCTCGACACCGTACGAAGGGCGATTACTCAATCGGATTAGGCCGCACCGGATTTCACGGCTTCAATCGGCGCCGCCCGTTGATCATCGGCCGCACCAGGTCGATGCGCCCGACGTACTGCACGACGAAGACGGCAGCAACGTGGACCAGAGCGCCTATCCACAGGGTATGGGCCGTGTAGGCATGAATCTGCTGCAGCAGGTCGTTGCCGTACAGCGCATCGACTTCCTCGTGCAGCCAGCCGGTGCTCGCCAGCACGGCCACCAGGAAGAACATCAGGTAGATCATGACCGCGCCGAGCGGGTTGTGGCCCGAATTCGCCGGGAGCCTGCGGGCGGCCAGCTCTCGAAAGTGCTCGCGTATGCGGGCCGGGCTGACGGGGAAGTCGGCGAAGCGGGCATGCCTCGTGCCCGCGAAGCCCCAGACGACCCGGACCAGCACCGCCGCCGCGGCGGTATAGCCGAGCCAGGTATGAACGTCCTCACCCGGCTCCGTCAGCCAGTAATTGGCGAGGACGACAGCGGCCAGCGTCCAGTGGAAGATCCGCACGACCGGATCCCAGATCACGACCGACGCCGGCCGGGTCACCGAATCAGCCTTCTTCCCGCTTGACTACGCTGCCGTCGACCGGGTTGAAGTAGATCTCAACCTTGGTCTCCTGCGGGTCGAACCCGTAGATCTCGTAACAGTTGCCTTCGGTGACCTTGAAGGCGTTGATCTTGTAGCCCTGGTCGATGAGGTTCTGCTGGAACTCATCGGCATCCTGCCAGGCCGAGCGGGGCTCCGTGGTGCACTGGGTGGTCTCCCCGCCGGCGCAACCGGTCAGCACGGCCATACCGGCGGACGCCAGCAGCAAATTTCGTATTCTCATTGCAGTCCTCTGCGGCTGTTGTGAGGGGGAAAGAATCCTATCATACGCTCCTCCCCGATCGGGGCGCTCAGGACGGCCCGCCGAACAGCACCGCCACACCGATCGCGATGAATACGGCGGCAGCGATCGCGTTAATGAGACGCATTGGCAGACGGTCGGCGCTGAAGTGTCCCAGCAGCACCACCGGCACGTTCGCCGCCAGCATGCCGATCGACGTGCCTATTACGACGAGCCAGACCGCCTCGAACTGAGCCGCGAGCACCACGGTGGCTATCTGGGTCTTGTCGCCGATCTCCACCAGAAAGAAAGCGATCAGCGTCGTCAGGAAGGCGCCGTAGGGGTAGCGGGCGGCGGCATCGTCCTCGCTGTCGGGAACGAGAACCCAGAGCCCCATCAGGATGAACGCGCCGGCGATCAGCCAGCGGCCGACGTCAGGCGGCAGCCAGTCGGCGATCATTGCACCGATGGCGGCGGCCACCCAGTGATTGGCGATCGTCGCCAGCAGGATGCCGGCGATGATGGGGGCCGGCTTGCGGAATCGGGCGGCAAGGACGAGCGCGAGGAGTTGCGTCCTGTCGCCGATCTCCGCCAGCGCGACCGAGAATGTGGATATGAGGAGTGCTTCCACGCGGGCGTCTCTGAAATCGGGCGTGTATCTTAGCGGCCGCGCGGAGACTCGGCCATGGCCCGGGCCGCCGCCCGAGTCGACCGCCGGCAGCGCCGCGTGCTGGCGGCCGTGCTCGCGATCAACGCCGCCACCTTCGTCATGATGGTGGCGGCCGCCGTCCTCAGCGGATCGTCCGCCCTGCTCTCCGGCATGCTGGACAACCTGGGCGACGCGCTCACCTACGCGCTCAGTTTCGCGGTGGTGGGCGCCTCGGCGAGGGCGAAGGCGAAGGTGGCCTTATTCAAGGGCCTGCTGATCACCGCCGCCGCCCTGGCCGTGGCCGGGCAGATCGGCTGGAGCCTGTTCCATCCGGGCGTCCCGGTGGTCGAGACGATGACCCTGGCCGCGGTGCTCAATCTCGCCGCCAATGGGGTCTGCCTCGCCCTCCTGACACCGCTGCGCGACACCGATATCAACATGGCGTCCGTCTGGGAATGCTCGCGCAACGACATCTTCGACGGCGTGGCGGTGATCGCCGCGGCGGGCGCCGTCTGGGTGTTCCAGTCCGGCTGGCCGGACCTGCTGATCGCCGCGGCCCTGCTGGCGCTGTTCCTGCGCTCGGCGCTGCGGGTCGTGCGCAACGCGCTGGCCGAACTCCGCCAGCCGGGCCCTCAGCCCTCCGTCTGACGCCGGCCCTTGTATCGGGGCGCGCCGGGATCGATCATACGGACACACTCCTCGACGGTGACCGCTCATGGCCATCAGCGTATTCGACCTCTTCAAGATCGGCATCGGCCCTTCCAGCTCCCACACCGTGGGTCCGATGAAGGCAGCCGGCCAGTTCGTCGCACGCCTGCGCGACGCGGGCGCATTCGACCGCACGGCCCGGGTGCGCGTGGAGCTCTACGGCTCGCTCGGCGCCACCGGCCGCGGTCACGGCTCCGACAAGGCGGTGATACTCGGGCTCGAGGGCGAGAGCCCGGAAGACGTGAACGTCGAGTCCATCCCCGACCGGGTGGAGCGCGTGCGCGAGGGCGGCCGGCTGCGGCTCGGCGGCGAACGCGAGATCGGCTTCGACCACCGCGAGGACCTGGTCTTCGACCGGCGCCAGAAGCTGCCACACCATCCCAACGGCATGCGTTTCACGGCGCTGGACGAGGCCGGCGAGACGCTGCTGGAGGCCGCATTCTACTCGGTCGGTGGCGGCTTCGTGGTGGACGAGGAAGATGCCGAGAACGGGCCGATCAAGAAGGACGACACCGAACTCGCCTACCCCTTCACCACCGCGGTCGAACTCCTCGGCCACACAAAACGAACCGGCCTCGCCATCAGCGACATCATGCTGGAGAACGAGACGGCGTGGTGCACGGCGGACGAGACCCGAGAGCGGCTGCTCAGGATCTGGCGGGTGATGGACGAGTGCATCGATCGCGGCTGTGCCACCGAGGGCACCCTGCCGGGCCTGAAGGTGGAGCGGCGCGCCGCCGCGCTGCATGCCCAGCTGTCGTCCCAGGCGGAGCGCTCGCTCAGCGACCCCCTCACCGTGATGGACTGGGTGGATCTCTACGCGCTGGCCGTGAACGAGGAGAACGCCGCCGGCGGCCGGGTGGTCACCGCACCCACCAACGGGGCGGCGGGCATCATCCCGGCGGTGCTGCGCTATTTCGTGCGCTTCCGCGGCGCGGATGAGGACGACATCGTGCGTTTCCTGCTGACCGCCGGTGCCATCGGCGTGCTGTTCAAGGAGAACGCGTCCATCAGCGGCGCCGAGGTCGGCTGCCAGGGCGAAGTGGGCTCCGCCTGTTCCATGGCGGCCGGCGCGCTGGCCGAGGGCCTCGGCGGCACGCCGGAACAGGCGGAGAACGCGGCCGAGATCGGCATGGAGCACAACCTCGGCCTTACCTGCGATCCCATCGCGGGCCTGGTTCAGATCCCCTGCATCGAGCGCAATGCCATGGCGTCCATCAAGGCCATCAATGCGGCACGGCTCGCGCTGAGAGGCAGCGGGCAGCACTTCGTCTCGCTCGACAAGGTCATCAAGACCATGCGCGACACCGGCCGCGACATGAAGACCAAATACAAGGAGACCGCCCGGGGCGGTCTCGCGGTGAACGTGATCGAGGTGCCGGTCAACGTGATTGAATGTTGAAATCCGGGATCGGGCCTGAAGGCCCTCCTACATCCATTTCGTCGCAGGAGGGGCTTTAGCCCCGATTCCCCAATCCCGTATCGGGCCTGAAGGCCCTCCTACATCAGATCTCCGGGTCGTAGTCCTCCGGCACCGGTGCCTTGTCCGTCGGCGTCACGCCCTGCACGTCTTCCGTGGGCAGATCCTTCGTCGACGGTGCCTCGGGGGCTCGCATCCGCAGTGCTGCGGCCTGGGCCTGACGGCTGTAGTCCATGGATTCGGCCAGGATGCGCGCGGCCTCCTGGTCGGCGTGGAAGCCCTTGGAGTTCTCGCTGCTGATGTAATCGAGGCGCCACATGGCCTTGCGCTGCAGGTCGTAGACCGGCTGCAGGTCGGTCTCGCTCGCGCCCGCGGCCTTGGCCTCCATGATCGCATCGAGCATGTCGGTCATGGCCTGCCCTGCGCGCTCGGTCATGGCCACGGTGCGGGACTGGATCGCTTCCACCCGCGCCCGCAGCTCGTCCTCCGGGACGTTATGGCAGGTCTGGCAAGCGCTGTTCACGAACTCCATCGGGCTCTGCACGTTGTGGTTGCTCACCTTCATGGCGCCTTCGCGCTCGTAGGGCATGTGGCAGTCGGCGCAGCTGACGCCGCTCCGCGCGTGGATGCCCTGGCTCCAGAGCTCGAACTCGGGGTGTTGCACCTTGAACACTTCGGCGCCGGTCTCGCCGTGCTTGTAGTCGTAGAAATCGCTGCCGTCCGGGAACTTCATCTCGTCCCAGAAGCGCTCGGCATCGTCGGCGGTAAGGCCGTTGCCCCACGGGAACGTCAGCGTCGTCTTGTTGGCGCAGTAGTACTCCACGTGGCACTGCCCGCAGGTGAACGAGCGCATCTCCTGGCGGGTGGCGTACTTGTTCGGATCGTAGGGCTCGCTGCGATTGCCGTTGCGCCACTGCTCGATGCTGGGCAGGTGCGGCACCGGCGCATCGCTGGCCGCCAGATCGGCAATGCCCTGCATGAAGCCCGGCCGGGTGACGCGGATGCTCATGTCGTCCGGGCTGTGGCAGTCGATGCAGGTCACCGGGTGGGCCTCGCCGATCATGCCGTGATCCTCCGGCAGCTTCTCACCCGCATATTCGCCTGAGAAGCCGCCCGGCGGCGCCTGAGGAAACACCGGCTCATTCTCGCCGGGCGTGCCGTCCGGCGTGGCATAGAGCATCTTCAACACTTCCTGGTAGGGCCGCGTGCTCAGTTCCTCGAAGCCTCGCCTCACCGCCGGCATGTTGAATTCGGCGGCGAGTTTGTCCTCCGTGACCTCTTCCCCCATCGCCTCGAGCCCGACGCGCCGGTACAGGACCGTCGTCGAACCATGGCAGTGCAGACACGCGCCTGCCTGGGGCTTCTGGGTCACCCGTTCAGTCACCCCCTGGTCGTAGAGCATGTAGGCGTGGCCGCGGGCCTCGCGGTAGTCGATGCTGAATGCATAGCCGGCGTACAGGCGCTTCAGCCACGGATGCGTGTCGAGCTTGCTCTCGGGCATGGCGCTGCTGCCGCCGTAGAACTCGTCGCCGGCGGTGGACTTCCAGCCGTCGAACTGGCGCGGCCAGTTCTTTCCCCATGGCTCGGGGTCTGTACTGATCTCGCTGACCTCCACGACGCGCACGAACGGCTGCCTGGCGTCCTGCTTGTGCGCAAACATCGTGATCAGCACGTAGGTGACGCCTGCCGTTGCGATCACGGCGACCGCGAACACCAGTGCCAGCAGCGCCGCGGCACCCTTGTGACGTGACGATCCAGGCCGATTGTGCATGCTTCGATTACCCATTCGAGACTCGTTCCTCATTGAAAATCTCCGGTCTGCATCAGCGCCGGCCCGAGTGGCCGACGTCGCTGTGACAATGGACGCAATTTTGCATTTCACCGCCGTGCTCGACGGGCAGCATGGAATCCACCAGATCGCCGTGACAGTGCAGGCAGGCCTGCTGGGTCACGCGCCGGTTCCGCGGCTTGATCTGTATGGGCTCGTGGAAGTCGCCGGTGGTGAAGGCCAGGGCATGAAAGAAGCCGTTATCCGCCTTGGTCAGCCACTTGCCGACGAAATCGTGGCGCAGGTGACAGTCGCCGCAGGCCGCCACATCGCGGTGGCTGGAGGTGACCCAGGAGTCGAAATGGCCCTGCATGATGTGGCAGTTCGCGCAGGCTTCCGGGTTATTGGTCAGGTAGGAGAAACCGTTGCCGTACCCGATGGTGAATGCACCGAGCCCGCCGAGCACGCCCACCGCGATCGCGACGGCGAAGGAGAGTACCCGGACACTGCGGCTCGTGCGGGTCTTGGTTCGTTGTTCCATATCGCTCTTCGAGTGATTCCGGGGCGGTCGACCTGGATGGCACGAGTCAATTGTCGCCGAAACTCGTCGTCACCATGATCCACATTTTGGTCGTATCTACAAACGGGGCGGCATCGGCGCTGAACCGGGCGGCTTTGAGCAGCAACTTGTAGCGTCCTCCCAGCGTCGTCGACGCCGAAAAGTCGAGTTCGCTGCCGTAATCCTGCCCGCCGCGCTCGGCGGAGAAGTCGTGGTAGACCGCCTGCAGCTTCCAGCCACCGATGGTGTAGCCCCCTTTCAGGTAAAGATCTTCGAGCCCTGCGCCCGGCGTCGCCAGGAACTGGTCCGCCCAGCCGTTGAAGGCGTGCAGCGTGGCCAGCGGCGTGCGGAATCCCTCGCCGTTGTCGCTGCCGAGGGACTCGAAGCCGATGCCGGCCGAGAAGGCATCGCGCGACCAGTACGCCTGCAGACGGAAGTAATCCGTGTCGAAGCTGGCGGGGTTGTTCGCCGCGTCGGACTGGACGGCGTACTCGCCGAGCAGCGCGAGCCGGCCGAAGTCGAGATCCAGCGCGCCGGTGCCGCGGACGCCGAACGTATCCGTCGAGAATGCCGGGGCATCGTCGTTGTCGATGAGATAGGCGTAGCCCACCAGGTCGACCTCGTCGGTGAGACCGGTCTTCACGTTCAGCAGATGGGTATCCTGCTCGTGATCGCCCGCGGGTACGTCGGAACCGAAGATGCGGTTGACGTTGGCCACGTAGGAATAGAAGACCCGGGTCCGTTCGAACCCGGCGTACGTGAAGGACAGCCCGTCGTAGGTCTGCTCGTTCTGGCGCCAGCCCACGCCGCCGACGTAGCGCTGATCGTCCAGCAGTATCCGCTGGCGGCCGAGACGGGCGAGCCAGTCGCCTCCCGAATACTGGAAATACAACTGGTTCAGGTCGGAGCCGTTCGGGTCGGCGACGACGGGATACTGGTCCCGTTCTCCGCTCGAGGTGCCGGAACCGCTGTTGAAGTCGTCCAGGATCACTTCCATCACCTGGTCGAACTCGGCGAAGGCGCTGAAGCCACGCCACTCCCCGGTCTCGTAGTTCAGCCGCAGGCGCAGCGTTGAGGCGTTGGCGTTCTCGTCGAAGCCGTCCTGGTCCACGAACTCGTAGCGGTAACGCAGTTCCACGCCGGCGTCGCCGCCGGCGATGGCCTCGGTCAGGCTTGAATCGTCCGCCGCCGCCGCAAGACTCGCGATCGTGAGGGCGAAGCCTGCCAGCAGAGCCAGCTTTCGGTTGCCATGGGTGCCGTGCCTGCAATCGTTCATCTCGTCCTTCCGCCTGTCACACGATGCTCGCCCAAATGATCAGGGGGGCCGGCGGATGCCGCATTGATCTATGTCAAGCGGACTGACGATCTGCCGGTGGTTGATACGGATGACACTACTGCTTGCAATGCAAATGGAAATCATTATCATTTGAGTCAAATGGAGCGGGGACCGGACAAACAAAAGCCGCGCCCGGCCGAACCGAATCGGCCGTTGCAGGCCTCCGACCTGTTCCGGGGCCGCCAGGAGATCGTCATCGAATTCCGCGGCGAGACCTATCGCCTGAGGATCACGCGCAACGACAAACTGATACTGACCAAGTAACCCGCGCCAGCCAGCCAGCCAGCTCGACGCCAGCACGCCAGCGACAAACATCAGGAGGACCGTGATGTCGTCTGAAATGCTGTGGCTGCTGGCCGCAACCGCTGCCGTCGGCGACCTGCCGACCGACTCTCCCCGGGATGCCGACGCCGGCATCGAAGTGATCACCGTCGAGGCTTCCAAGCTCCCTGCTCCCGCCGCGGACATCGCGAGCCGTGTCACCGTGATCGACGAACGGCGCATCGAGCAGGAGCTCGCGCAGAACATCGACGATCTCGTCCGCTACGAGCCGGGCGTGGAGGTGGCCGATCAGGGCAGCCGCTTCGGCCTCTCCGGCTTCAGCATCCGCGGTATCGGCGGCAACCGGGTGCAGATCGAGGTGGACGGCGTGCCCACCTCCGACGCCTTCTCCATCGGCAGTTTCTCCAACGCCAGCCGTGACTTCGTCGACGTCGCCAATCTCAAACAGGTGGAGATCATCCGCGGCCCCTCCTCCGCGCTGTTCGGCTCCGACGCCCTCGGCGGCGTGGTCAGCTTCGTCACCAGGGGCCCCGCCGATTACCTGCGCGGCCGTGACAGCTACTACGACGTGAGCGGTGGCTTCAACAGCGTGGACGAGAGCACCGTGGCCGGCGGGACCTTCGCCTGGCGCATCAGTGAGGTCGGCGCCATGCTGCGCGCCACCCGCCGCGGCGGCGCCGAGCGCGACATCCCGGGGGCCGATCCTCTCGACGAGGACAGCCTGAACGCGCTCGCCCGATTCAGCTTCGGCGAAGCCGGCGCCGGCGGCATCGAGTTCTCCCTCGAGCACTTCCGTGCCGCCAGCCAGACGGATGTGGACTCACTGGAACGCGTCCAGGATTTCACGGCCGACTTCGGCTTTCCCTTCGTCATCGACACCTCGGTCGTCGCCGGCGACGACGAGCGCGAGCGCAACCGCGTGAGCCTGGGCCAGGAATGGGTCGACGGCCGCTTCGGCACCGATTACCTGCGCTGGCGTGCGTACCGGCAGGACAGCGAGACGCGGCAGGACACCTTCGAGGCCAGGCAGAGTTTCATCGCCGGCCGCCCATCCGCCGCCGAGCGCCGGCGCTCGTTCCGCTTCGAACAGGAACTCACCGGCCTGGAAGTCAACGCGGCGAACCGCTACTCACTCGGCGGAACGGCACAGGAGCTGGCATACGGGCTCGAATACGAAGTCACGGACACCGCCCAGCTGCGCGACGGCACGGAGACCGATCTCGCCACCGGTGAGACCTCCAGCCAGGTCGGGCCCGATCTCTTCCCGCTGCGCGACTTCCCGTTGTCGCAGACCACCCGCACCGGCATCTATCTGCAGAACCGCATCACCCTCGGCGCCGTCTCGCTGGTGCCGGGGCTGCGCTGGGACCGCTACGAACTGGAACCCGAGCCCGATGCGATATTCCTCGCGGACAACCCGGGCATCCGGCCCGTGTCCCTGAAGGAGGACGAGTTCTCGCCGAAGCTCGGCGCCCTCTGGGACATCGGCGAGCACTGGCAGCTGTACGCCCAGTACGCCGAGGGCTTCCGCGCGCCGCCCGTCAACGACGTCAACGTGGGCTTCACCAATTTCCAGTTCGGCTACACGACCATTCCGAATCCGGACCTGCAGGCCGAATCCAGCCGCGGCTACGAGACGGGCGTGCGCTATTTCGGCGAAACGACGAGCTGGGAAGCTACCGTTTTTTCA
Source organism: Lentisalinibacter orientalis (assembly GCF_040706535.1). Lineage (NCBI taxonomy): Bacteria > Pseudomonadati > Pseudomonadota > Gammaproteobacteria > Woeseiales > Woeseiaceae > Lentisalinibacter > Lentisalinibacter orientalis. The sequence goes on along the minus strand of NZ_JAPDRJ010000006.1, from coordinate 163,076 downwards.
ACGAGATACGATGACTTCATCGAATCATTCCAGGTGGTGGACTTCGACCCGATCAACTCCGTGATCGTCTTCCAGTCCGTCAACGTGGACGAGGTCGAGATCCGGGGCGCCGAGTTCCAGGGCCGCTTCGCCCCGGCCCTGCTGCCCGAAGGCCTGAGCCTGAACGTGGCGGCGGCCTGGGCGGACGGCGAGGACCGCACGACCGGTGCACCGGTGAACTCGGTATCGCCGCTGAACGCGGTGCTCGGTCTGGAGTACGCCGAGCCCGATGGCGCCTGGGGCGCGAGCTTCATCGCCCGCGCCGCCGCCGCCCAGGACGACCTTGACGAATCCGCGGGGGCCTTGCTGAGCCCGGCGGGCTACGTCGTCTACGACGCGTTCGGCTACTGGCGACCCCGCCCCGCCCTGCGTCTGCGGGCCGGCATCTACAACCTCACCGACCACGAGTACTTCAGCTATCTCGACGTGCAGGGCGTGCCCGTCGACGTCGCCGACCCGGAGCGCTTCCGGCGCCCCGGCCGCCACTTCAGCGTGGCTTTCGACTGGAATTTCTGATGCCCAAGGGAGGATCCCATGAGAACCGGACGACTGTTTTTCATCCCGCTGACGCTGCTCGCCTCGGCCTGTGCCAGCACCGGCACGCAGACCGCGGGCGACACGGCCCCGGCAACCGTGCCCGAATCGCCGGAGTACCGGGAGGTCGCTAACCCGCGGTTCGCGGCCATCCGCGAGGCGGAGGCCAGAGCCGAGCGTGACCGCCTCGCCATCCTGGCGATGCAGGGCGAGTACGTGGTCGACTTCCACTTCGCAGAGACCGTGCCGCTCGCACCCGGCTACGAGCGCCGCGACGACAAGGACAGCGGCGGCTTCGAGGTGGTCTTCGTGGTCGAGGACAGCGACGAGCGCATCGTCCTGCAGCACCTGCTCGTGATGCCGGGCGGCCACGTCATCAAGCACTGGCGCCAGGACTGGGTGTACGAGGCCGAAGAGCGCTTCGAGTTCGTCGCCGACCAGACCTGGCAGATGCGGGCGATCGAGCCGGAGAAGACCGCCGGGGCCTGGACCCAGTGCGTCTACGAAGTGTCCGACGCACCCCGCTACTGCGGCACCGGCCAATGGAATCACCGCTACGGCGTCTCCACCTGGACCAGCGACCGCAGCTGGCGGCCGCTGCCCCGCCGCGAGTACACCCAGCGCGACGACTACAATGCCCTGAACGCCGAGAATCGGCACACCGTCACTCCCCACGGCTGGACCCACGAGCAGGACAACACCAAGACCGTACGCGACGGCCGCGAGACGTCTGCGACGCTGGTGCGCGAATTCGGCTTCAACGACTATCGCAGCATCACCGGCTTCGATTTCGACCCGGCGCAAGAGTACTGGCAGAAGACCGGGGACTACTGGGCGCGGGTGCGCGCGGCATGGGACCGGCGTCTGGCGAGCGGTGCCACCCTGGTGCTGACGACGGAGATCGACGGCATGCCGATCATCCAGGGCACCTTCGCACAGGCAGCGAAGGCGGACGAGATGAGCGTCGAGGAGCAGGTGAACGCCATCGAGGACCTGCTGGCGAAGTGGACCAGCAGCGGCAGCGACGCGAGTCTGGCCGTCAACTGAAGGCCGGGGACAGCCGGCCCCACCCAGCCGGCTGTCCCCGCCGCAGTCTCAGTAGACATCCTCCACGGTATTGTGGACGTTGAACTTGCCCGTCGGGGTCACGATGTCCGGCCCCTTGATGACGGACTTCAGCGTGCGGGTCTTGTCGTCCACCACCACGATGGCGGATTCCTCCTCCTTGCCGCTCCAGACCGAGAACCAGACCTCGTCGCCGGCCACGTTGTACTCCGGCTGGACGATGCGCTTCGGCCCGGGCCCGAGATCGGCCCATTCGGCGATCGGCAGCACCTCGTAGCCGGCATCCAGGTTGTTGATGTCGAAGACGGCCACGCTCTGGGCGACGGCTTCCTCCGGGTTCAGCGGCGTATCCACCCACAGGTTGTCGGATTCCGGATGGGTCTTGACGAAGAGCGAGCCGCCGCCCTGCCCCTCCAGCACCCGCACGGCCTTCCAGGCATGGTCCGGATGGCCCTCCGGGTCAGTGCCGATGAAGGTGATGTTGCTGTTGCCCAACGCACTCGTCACCCACACGGGACCGTACTCCGGGTCGACCAGGTTGGCGCCGCGGCCGGGGTGAGGAATCTTGGTGACGTCCACCAGCGCCTCGAGTTCCTGATCCTGCGAGTCGACCACCGCGATCTTGTCGGACTGGTTCGCCGCCGTCAGGAAGTAGCGTCGCGTGCTGTCCCAGCCGCCGTCGTGCAGGAAGCGCGCCGCCGAGATGTCGGTCACCGTGAGGTTCTCGATATCGGCGTAGTTGACCAGCAGGATGTGGCCGGTCTCCTTCACGTTGACGATGAACTCCGGGTGCTTGTGGGAAGCCACAATCGCCGCCACCCGCGGCTCCGGATGGTACTCCTGGGTGTCCACCGTCATGCCCCGGGTTGAGACCACCTTCAGCGGCTCCAGCGTGTCGCCCTTCATGATGACGTACTGGGGCGGCCAGTAGGCACCGGCGATGGCGTACCGATCCTCGTAGCCCGGGTACTTCGACGTCTCCACCGAGCGGGCCTCGAGCCCGATCTTGATCTCGGAGACCACCTGGGGCGGGTCCATCCACAGGTCGATCATATCGATGCGCGCATCCCGGCCGATGGTGTAGATATAGCGGCCGGAGGCCGAAGGCCGCGAGATGTGTACCGCGTAGCCCGTGGGCACGATCGAGACCACCTCCTTGGTGTCGCCGTCGATGATGGCCACCTGGCCCGCGTCGCGCAGCGTGACGGCGAAGAAGTTCGCCGTGTTGCGGTCGTGCTGGGGCTCGGTCGGGCGCTCTTCCGGCGGCACCTTCACCTCCCAGGTCTCCTTCATCTTGGCCAGCCCGAATTCGGGCGGCTCCGGCGGCTCCTGCTGCAGGAAGCGGGCCATCATGTCGATCTCCGCCTCGGTGAGTTCACCGGATGTGCCCCAGTTCGGCATGCCGGCGGGCGAGCCGTAGGTGATGAGCGCCTTGAGATACTCCGTGCCCTTCTCCCGGGTGATGTCCGGGGTCAGAGGCTTGCCGGTGGCGCCCTTGCGCAGCACGCCGTGGCAGCCGGCGCAGCGCTCGAAGTACAGCCGCGTCGCGGTCTTGTACTCGGCCTGGCTCAGCGCCGGCCCTTCGGGCTCCATGCGCTGGCGCAAATCCTCCGGGTCCATTGGCGTGGGTGCGCCGCGGTAGCGCATCTCGCCCTCGCTCGCGCCCGGGTGGCGCTCGCCGGTGGCCCGGTCCTCGGCGACGGTGCCCGTGCGGACCGCGGCCACCTCGTCCGCGCCGAAGGCCGAGGCCTCGTTACCCCACGTGTTGGTCACGTAGGTCAGGATGGCGGCCACCTCCTCGTTGTCCAGGTGGCCCATCGGCGGCATCACGGCATTGAATTGCTGATCGTTCACCGTGATCGGTCCCGTCAGCCCCAGGATCACCGTCTCGATCGCCCGGGCCCGGTTCTCCATCAGGTAGTCGGAGCCCGCGAGCGGAGGGAACGCGCCGGGCAGACCCTGCCCCGTCGGCTGGTGGCAGCCGGCGCAGTGGGTGCCATAGAGCGTCTTGCCCGCATTCATGAGCTCCGCGACGGTATCGGTGGCCGTCTCGGCGCGGTGGACCTCCGCATCCCGGCCCGAAGGATCGGTCGACAGATCGGTCGACAGATCGGTCGACGGATCGGCCGACGGATCGACCGACAGACCGGCGGACAGGCCGGCCGTCAGGCCGAGGGCCATGACGGCACCGGACAGCAGCCAGGGGGCTGAGCGTCTTAATCTCTCCTGCTTGGTCATTTGTCGTCTCCTTGACGGTCGTCGGGGGCTGACTACCAGTCCCACTGCAGACCGATCGAGTAATGCCTCCCCGGTTGCGCGAGCATCGGCAACGCGGGGTCGTCGGGGGTGAGTCCGCTCACGTCGGCCCAGCGCCAGTAGCGCCGGTCGGTCAGGTTGCCGATACCGAGCGTCAGCGTGAGGTGGTCGCCGACGAGGCGGGTCGCGTACACATCCACCACGCCGTAGCCGGCGGGCTCGAAGCGCTCGCCACCGCTCTCCTCCTGCCGGGACCAGCCGTCCGTGAGCGTGAGGACCGCGCGCAGACCGGTGCGGTCGTCGTGCGAGCGCCAGCGCGCCCCGAGCACGGCCTGGGCCGGGCCCACGCTGCCGAGAGGCTCACCGGTAATCCGGTTCTCGCCCTCGGCAAGGTAGGCCGCGGCCTCCAGGGTCACGCCATGCAGGTGCCCGCCGGGGCGCAGCGATCCGCGCGCCTCGACGCCGCGGATCCGGGCCCGGTCGATATTGCGGGACTGGAACAGCAGCCGGCCGCTCTCGGGGTCCACGCCGATGCGTGCCTTCGTCTCGATGAAGTCGTCGTAGTCGGTCTGGAACGCGGCCAATGCCAGCCGGGCGCGCCGGCCTTCCCAGCGCAGCCCTGCCTCCCAGCCGTCGGAGGTCTCGGATCGCAGGTCCGGGTTCGGCAGCGCGCGGATGTTGAACAGCGGGATGTCGAGGCCGATGTTCGCATCCTCGAAGGGCGGCGCGCGGAAGCCCCGTGCGTACTGCAGAAACAGGTCGGTGCCGGCCCCGGCGCGATAAACCACGCCGATCTTCGGCGAGACGTCGGAGACCGAGACGGCCACCGGCTCGACCGCGGGATTGTCTTCCCGGTAGACGGCATCCGGCTCCGGATCGAGCCGGTTCTCGTCGTAGCGCAGGGCGGCGGACAGCGTGAGCGGGCCCTTCGTGAACTGATCCGACAGCCACAGCCCCAGCTCCCGGGTGACGGTCACCGGGAAGTCCCGCAGCGGGAATTCCTCGCCGAGTATGCGTCGGCTGATCGATCCGTCCAGCAGGCTCTGCGAGACGCCGTCGCGCATCTCGGCCGTCTCGCGCTCGGTCCACTCCGCGCCGAAACCGAGGCGATGAGACCAGCCGCCCGCGTCCAGCTCTCGCCACAGATTGAGTTCGCCGCCGAGGAGCTTCTGCTCATAGTCGAACTCGCGCGTCAGCTGCACCGGCGCAGCGGCGGCGGCCCGTTCGTCGACGGTCTCCTGATGCACGTCGGCCGCCGCGTGGAACACCCGCAGCAGTGCCTCGTCCAGCCAGGGCAGCGGCTGTGGCACGCGGTACTCCGCGCTCGCAAGGGAAAACGCCGAACGGTCGTCGCCCGTGAGCGAGGTCGTCGTGGCGAAGCGTCCGCCACCCAACACCGAGCGGATGTCGCTGGCCACGTCCGCGCTCTGCCGGAGCAGCGTCACGCGCCATTCGTGGCCGTCATCGTTGCTGCCGGCCAGGCCGATCAGCCCGGCATCGCGGCGCCAGTCCCGCTCGTCGGCGGAGCCCTCGGCCGCGGCCGACTCCATCGCGCCGCCCTCGCGGTGAGCTCCGGCCACCGACAGGGCGAGACCGCCGTCGGCGCGCGCCCAGTGCATCCCGCCGGTGAGATGGGAGCTGTCGTCGCGGCCGTGGCGTACGAGGCCGGCATCACCCGCCGTGACGGCGTCGAGATCGGCCGCGAGCGCGCCGCGGGTCCGCACCGCCACCACGCCGCCCAGCGCGGAGCTGCCGTAGAGCGCCGAGGCGGGGCCGCGCAGGATCTCCACACGCCCGATGAGTGCCGGGTCGATGAAGTCCCGCGTCGCGTGCGAGAAGTTGCCGATGGCGAACTGCTCGGACACCGGCACGCCGTCGATCTCCAGCGCGACCCGGTTGCCGCCGATGCCGCGTATCGTTACGCCTTCGGCACCGAAGCGCGACCCCGCGCCCTCGTGGCTCACGCCGGGCACGAAACGGAACAGATCGGGCAGCGAGGCGGTCAGTGTCTCCTCGAGGTCCTCACGGGTCAGCGCCGTGACATCCGCCGCGACGTCCCGCAGCGGCGTGCGGTACTTCGTGGCAACCACCACGATCTCCTCGAGCGCCGTGGTGTCGGCGCCGGAGCCGTCGGCGGGTTCCGCAGCCATCGCCGTGCCGGTCGATGCGAATGCCATCGCCAACAGCAGCCGCGTGGTAACGGCGATGAGTATCAGTGCAGTGCGTCGATCGTCCATGGCGGCAGACTAGACCCGTTGCGCCGCCGCCTCCTTGACCCAGGTCAAGGCGGATGTGCGTATGACCGCGCATAGTGCGCCCATGCACGGAGAGACCCTCATCGAATGCTGTCCCCGGCCCGGGCCGTCCACCGGCGTGCAGGAGTGTCACGTCTTCCCCGCGCCGACCACGTTCCGCAAGCCGTTCGGGGAAGCCGAGTTCGTCGACGCCGCCCGACGCAGCAACGCCGTGCCCATCCCCCACCCGCTGGCGCTGGAGGTCTGTGCGCCCCGCGGCCTGCGGCTGATCCACGGCGTGCCCGCGGCGTATTCGAGAGCTGCCGGCGAGATGTATGTGGAGCGCCTGCTGCGTCAGATCGAACGTATCGCGCCCCTGTTCGACCGGGACCGGGACGTGGTGCAACTGGTGCTGGAGCACTTCAGCGGCCTGCTCGACGTCGGCCACGTGCTGCAGGTGGTCGAGAGCCTCGGCCGCCAGTTCCATTTCTCGCCGGACCCCGACCGGGAGTTCCGGGTGGCATTCGGCGGTGCGCCGCCGGGCGCCGCCGAGATCCGGCGCTTCGCCGCGGCAGGGCTGAACCGGGCTTCGCTCTCGGTGACGGTGCCGGGCCGGCGCTCTGCGGCGTTACGCTCCCGCAGTATCGATCCGGTGCTCCAGGCGGTGTCGGCGTGCCGGGAAGCAGGCCTCTCCAGCACCGCGCTCACGCTGCGCTTCGACTACGCCGCCTACGACGAGCAAACGGCGGCGGATGCCATCGCCACACTCGTTGCCGACCGGCCGGAACGCATCGCGCTGACCGGCCGCTCGCTGGCCGCCGTCGCTGCAGCCGGTCACCGCACGCTCACCGACTGCGGCTACCGGCTGATCGGCCCGGACGAGTACGCCCTGCCCGACGACGCTCTGGCCATCGCGGCCGCAGCGGGCACGCTCGGCATCGGCCCAAGCGGCTACTGCGCGGCGGGCGACTGCGACGTGCTCGGTTTCGGCGCGGGCGCACTCAGCCGCATCGGCGACGTGTGGTGCCGCAATCTCTCGGACGTGGGCGCCTGGGAGAGCGCGATCGACGCCGAGCGGCTGCCGCTGTGCTGCGGCCACGCTCTCGATGCGGACGAACGCCTGCGGGCCGACATCGTCCGCGACCTGCTGTGCCGCCGGCGCCTCGACATCCGGGCCATCGAACGCCGCTGGCAGGTGGACTTCGCCGAGCACTTCGCCGGGGCGCTGGCGAGGCTGCGGCGCCACGAGGAGCTGGGCTGGCTCGAGACCGGGCGCGACGAGCTGCGGATCCTTGCGCGGGAAGGCGAGGCTATCCGTATAATCGCGCTGTGCTTCACGCCCGATTACCAGAAACCCGGCCAGGAGCCCGGCGCCGCCGGACGACATCCTGTCCCTTCAGGCCGGCACTGACCCCGGTTGCTGTCCGGCGCCGCGGTGGAGCCGCACCATGACCGGTGAGGCGGGCGCGCTGGAACGCAGCGCCGGCATCCTCGCGGACGACGGCGACGAGCTGCACTTCTGCAGCACCTGCGCCTTCTCCTCCGCCTGCCTGGAGAGCGGCTACGACAAGTCGCGGCTGCAGGAGCTCCACGTGCTGGTCGAGCACGTCGGACCCTACCGGGAGGGCGAGCACATCTTCCGCGAGGGCGACGAATTCAACGCGATTGCAGCCGTGCGTGCCGGCACCGTGAAGACCTACGTGACGGACCTGGCCGGACGCGAGCAGATCCAGGGCTTCTTCCTGCCCGGCGAGGTCATCGGCCTGAACGCCATCTCGCAGTCGCGCTACCCCTGTAACGCCGTCGCACTGGACACGGTGCTGCTCTGCCGCTTCTCCTTCCCGCGCATGGCCACGCTGGCCACCCGCATGCCGGGGCTGCAGCAGCAGCTCTTCCGGCTGCTGAGCGAGGACATCGGCAAGGCCACGCTGCTGGCGGGCGATTTCACCGCGGAGGAGCGCATGGCGGCGTTCCTGCTGGTGCTGTCCCGCCGCTATGCCGCCCGCGGCCTGTCCCCCACCCGCATGCGCCTCACGATGGCGCGTACGGACATCGCCAACTACCTGCGTCTGGCCGCCGAGACCGTGAGCCGCATCCTGAAGCGCTTCCAGGAGAACGGCCTCATCCGCGTGGATCGCCGCGAGGTCGAACTGCTGGACATGCCCGGCCTGAACGAGCTGGCGCAGAACGTCCTCAGAAACTGACCGCTCACTTGACCTGGATCAGGGCGCGGCCCCTGCGCCCGGCGCACCATCTCCCCCGATCCCTGGAGGAGATTGGAAATGACTACCACACAGAAACTCTGGACCGGACTGGCGGCGCTGCTCGCCGTGTCGTTCGGTGTCTTGTTGTGGATGGGCGGCGAGATCCACCGCCAGGCCCCTCCCATGCCGGAACGCGTCGTCACCGTCGACGGCGAGCTCGTCTTCACGCGCTCGGACATCGAGACGGGCCGACAGGTCTGGCAATCGATAGGCGGCCATCAGCTCGGCTCCATCTGGGGCCACGGCGGCTACGTGGCGCCGGACTGGACGGCCGACTGGCTGCACCGCGAGGCCATCGCCACGCTCGATATCTGGGCGCGGCGGGATTACGTCGTGGACGGCTACGCGGATCTGCCCGCTCCCCAGCAGGCCGCACTGCAGGCCCGCCTCGAGGAGCGCATCCGCCGTAATACCTGGAACGCGGAGCGGGGCTCGATCACCATCGACGCCGACCGCGCCGCTGCAATTGGCACGGTTTCGGCGCATTACGACAGCCTGTTCGCGAACGAGCCGGAGACGGCCTGGCTGCGCGAAGCCTACGCGATGAAGAACGACACGGTGCCGGATGCGGACCACCGGCGTGCGCTGTCGGCGTTCTACTGGTGGACCGCCTGGGCCGCCGTGACGGAGCGCCCCGGCAAGGACATCACCTACACCAGCAACTGGCCCGCCGAGGAACTGGTGGGCAACGTGCCGCCGGCGAATGCCTACATCTGGACGGTATTCAGCGTGCTCTTCCTGATCGCCGGCATCGCACTGCTCGGCTGGTACTACGCCGTCACTCATGGCAAGGAGGAACGGGTCGACAAGCTGCCGGATTCCGATCCGCTGGCGATGGTGAAGGTGACCCCGTCGATGCGGGCCACGGCGAAATATTTCTGGGTGGTGCTCGCGCTGTTCCTGGTGCAGATCGTACTCGGCGGCATCACCGCCCACTACCAGGTGGAAGGCCAGGAGTTCTATGGTTTCGCTCTGAGCGAGATCCTGCCCTATTCCCTGACCCGCACCTGGCACACCCAGCTGGCCGTGCTGTGGATCGCCACCGCCTGGCTCGGCACCGGCCTGTACATCGCGCCGGCCATCTCGGGCCACGAGCCGAAGTTCCAGCGCCTGGGCGTCAACCTGCTGTGGGTGTGCCTGCTGGTGATCGTGGTCGGTGCCTTCGCCGGCCAGTGGTTCGCCGTCATGCAGACCCTGGGCCTCGAGAACAACTTCTGGTTCGGCCATCAGGGCTGGGAATACGTGGACCTCGGCCGCTTCTGGCAGTGGTTCCTGTTCATCGGTCTCGGCCTCTGGCTGACGCTGGTCGGCCGCGCGCTGTGGCCGGCCATCCGCCAGCGCAACGAGTCGCGGCCCATCGTGACGCTGCTGTTCCTCTCCACGGTGGCCATCGGCCTGTTCTACGGCGCCGGCCTGATGTGGGGCGAGCACACGCACCTGTCGATGGTCGAGTACTGGCGCTGGTGGGTGGTGCATCTGTGGGTGGAAGGCTTCTTCGAGGTCTTCGCGACTGCCGTGATTGCTTTCCTGTTCACGCGCCTCGGCCTGCTGAAGGTCAGCACGGCGACGGTGGCCGTCCTGTTCGCCACCATCGTCTTCCTCGCCGGCGGCGTGCTGGGCACGCTCCATCACCTGTACTTCGCGGGCACCCCGACGGCGGTCATCGCCGTCGGCGCCTCCTTCTCGGCGCTGGAGGTCGTGCCGCTGGCCTACATCGGCTTCGAGGCCTATCAGACCTACAAGCTGGGCAAGGCGACACCGTGGATGGCACGCTACCACTGGCCGGTCATGTTCTTCACGGCGGTGGCCTTCTGGAACGTGGTGGGCGCCGGGCTGTTCGGCTTCCTGATCAACCCGCCGCTGCCGCTGTTCTTCATGCAGGGCCTGAACCTCACGCCTCTGCACGGCCACACCGCGCTGTTCGGTGTGTACGGCATGCTCGGCATCGGCCTGATGCTGTTCTGCCTGCGCGGCATGAAGCCTGCGGCACAGTGGAACGAGTCGGTGCTGAAGACCGCGTTCTGGTCGTTCAACATCGGCCTGGTCGGCATGTCGCTGATGACGCTGCTGCCGCTCGGCGTGATGCAGCTGGTGGCCGCCATCGACAACGGCTACTGGTACGCGCGCTCCGCGGAGTTCATGCAGCAGCCCGTGGTCGATATGCTGGTCTGGATGCGTGTCCCCGGTGACATCATCTTCAGCATCGGCGGCATCACGCTGGCCTGGTTCGTCGCCCGGCTCTGGATCGCGCCCCGCAAGGCGCGCGAGAGCCTGCCGGCGGGCTCCGGAGCTGCACGCGGTTGAAGCCATGATCGAGTTCTACGCCGAAATCAAATGGCTGCACGTGGCCGCGGTGATCGCCAGCGGCTCCCTGTTCCTGCTCCGCGGAGTTGCGTTGCAGGGCGGGAGCCGCTGGGCCATGGCGGCACCGCTGCGCTACGCGAGCTACACCATCGACACCGTGCTGCTGACCGCGGCCTTCATGCTGCTCACCATCCTGCCGGGCGCGGTCTTCGCCAATGGCTGGCTGACGACCAAGGTCTCGTTCCTGGTCGCCTACGTCGTGCTCGGCAGCTATGCGCTGAAGCGGGGCCACAGCCGGCGCGAGCGCCTGGCCTTCCTGATCGCCGCCGTGTGCGTCTATGCGGCGATGATCACGATCGCCCGTACCCACCATCCCCTCGGCGCACTGCACGCCGTGTTAACCTGACCCGATCCGTGCGCAAGCTGGTTCCCTTCGCCTACGGCTTCCGCCCCTTCTTCCTGCTCGCGGGCTGGTACGCCGTCATCGCCATCGGCCTCTGGCTGTGGCTCTACCCCGCGGCGCCGGGGCCGTTCGCGACCCTGCCCGCGCAGCTCTGGCACGGCCACGAGATGCTGTTCGGCTTCGTCGGTGCCGCCATCGCGGGATTCATGCTGACGGCGGTGCCCAGCTGGACGGGCAGCCGCGGCTTCGCGGGCCTGCCTTTGATCGCGCTGACCCTGCTCTGGCTCGCCGGGCGCGTCGCGCTGTTCGCGGGCGATGCCATCCCGTTCTGGCTCCTCGGGCTGGCCGAACTCGCCTTCCTGCCGATGCTGGCACTGCTGCTCGCCCCGCCGCTGCTACGCGCCACCAACCGCAACACGCCGCTGCTGTTCGTGCTGCTGTTCCTCTGGTCGGCCGACGCCGTCTTCGTCTATGCGCTGGCGCAGGGCGACCCCGGCCTCGCCAACACCGCCGTGCGCGCGGCGCTCAACCTGGTCCTGCTGCTGGTCACCGTCATCGGCGGGCGCATCGTGCCCGCCTTCACCGCCAATGCGCTGCGTGGCCGCGGGGAGACGCCGGGGCTGCGCGCATCGCGCCACCTGGACCGCTTCGTCATCGGCGCCATGGTGCTCGCGATCCCGGCGGATATCGTCTGGCCCGGCGGCAGCGCAGCAGGCCTGGTCGCGCTCGCGGCCGGCCTCGGCCAGGCCGTGCGTCTGGCCGGCTGGCAGGGCTGGCGCACCCTCGGCGAGCCAATCGTCTGGGTACTGCATGCCGCCTATCTGTGGCTGCCGATCGGCCTGCTGCTGAAGGCCGGCTGGTTCCTCGGCGGCCTGCCATGGGCTGCCTACTGGCTGCACGCCCTCGGCGCCGGTGCCGCCGCCACCATGATCCTGGCGGTCATGACCCGAGCGTCGCTCGGCCACACGGGCCGCGAACTGCGAGTCTCGCCGCCGGTCACGGCCGCCTATCTGCTGCTGCTCGCGGCGGTCGTAGTGCGCGTCTTCGGTGCAGCCTGGTTGCCATTCGGCTACGTCACCACCGTCTCGATCGCTGGCGCCCTGTGGCTCCTGGCCTTCCTGGTCTATTCCGTCGCCTATGCGCCCGTACTCCTGCAGCCCCGGGCCGACGGCAAGCCGGGCTGACGGCGCCCGGCGGCGCCCGGACGTGGCCAAAAGTACGCGCAACCCCTTACCCCTGACGGCGGCGTCCGTGCGTATCATGGAAATGCGAGCGGTCGGCCGGGACCGGCTCGACCGATGCAGGCGACAGCAACAGGAGGTCCCTCTATGAGCGACGGTGTCATCGACGTAGGCGCACAGGATCCGGAACACCGGAACTCCCCCATCGCGGACGAGAGCGACGAGGATACGGAGACGCTGCGCGAGAGCATACCCGGCGAGGACTTCTGCTACTTCAACGGCACGCCCTACGCCCACGGGACCGAGGTCAGGAGCGGCACGACCTACCTGCGCTGCGACTACGGCATCTGGGTACCGTCCGGGCCGGGCGATCCCGACAATCCCTGAGCGGCAGTATCAGTCCCGGACGGCGGCCGCGCGCATCAGCTGCCGCAGCTCGTCTCCGGTCAGTTCCTGCTCGCGCGCGAGCGCATCGGCGATCGCCTGCAGCAGGCGGGCCTCGGCGCGCAGTCGTCGCACTGACTGCGCGTACACCCGGGACAGCTCCGCGTCCACTTCCCGATCCAGGGTCTCGTCGTCGGCACCTTCGAGGGCGGGCCACCAGGTCAGCCCGCGCCCGGCCCCCAGTCCTGTGCTGCCCACCAGCAGTGTCGCGAGTCGGGTCGCGCGGGCCAGGTCGCTGAACGGCTCGTAGCAGCCGGCGAGATCCGAGACGCCGTCCGCGCCGTAGACGATCTCCTCGGCCGCGCGGCCGGCCAGGATGATGCCGAGTTGTTCCAGGATGTCCTCCCGGGTCAGTGAGGCTCGCTGATCCGGCATCGCGGCCAGGAAGCCGATGCGCCCGTCACTGCGCGGCGCCACCGAGACATAGGCGATGTCGGCGCCAGCGGTGCGGCTGCGCAGCCGCGCCAGCGTGTGACCGGCCTCGTGTACGGCATAGCGTCGGAGCAGCGTCGCCGGGATCGGCTGTCGGGGCACACCGCTGCGGGGCCGGCGCAGGATCTCCGCCACCAGGTCCTGCTGGGCGATGGGCTCGCGCCGCTTGCGCGCGCGCCGGGCCGCGCCGCGGACGAACAGCTCGACGTCCGCTCCGGTCAGCCCGAAGGACAGTCCCGCGAGTTCGGCCACGTCCACGTCGCGGCGCACGCGGCCCGCGGCGCGGTGATCACCAAGGTGGTAGTCGTAGATGTGGCCGAGGGCGGCGATGGTCGGGTAGGAGACGCGAACGGTGCGGTCCAGGCGGCCGGCTCGACGCAGCGCCGGGTCCACCGACTCTTCGTAATTGGTCGCGCCGATCACCACCAGGCGGCTGCGGCGCTGGAACCCGTCCAGCAGCTCCAGCAGATAGTTGATCACCTGGGTCTGGTAGCCGCGGCCGTGGGCGCCCAGCTGCTCCCGGCTGCCCACGGCATCGATCTCGTCGATGAACAGGATGGCCGCCGGGTAGCGCCGGGCCTCGTCGAAGCTCGCCCGGATGGCGTCGAGATGCAGGTACAGATGCCCCGCCGCCTGCCAGTCCGTGGCGCTCGCCACCACGAACTTCACGCCGGCGTCCCGGGCGATGGCCCGGGCCAGCGTCGTTTTGCCCGTGCCCGGCGGACCGCTCATCAGCATACCCCGGTCCACCTCGTCCCAGTCCAGTTCGCCGTCCAGGGCGAGGCGCAAGTCGGCCACCAGGTCGGTAGCAATCGCGCGTGCCTCGCCGAGGCCGTGCAGATCCGCCAGCGACGGGCCCGACTCCGGCGACTGGCGCGCCAGCCGTTCCCGGACCCGCGTGCGGATGTAGTCGGCGGCGGCGCTCCGGTCGTGGCCGAGCCTCAGCGGCTGCTGCAGATCGGTGGGCAGTACGAAGTCCCGCCAGATCTCGTCCTGCGCCCCGTCGGGGAACGGGCCGCCGAACAGGGTCTCGAACACCCGCAGGAAGTGGGCCTCGTCCGCAGTCGGCAGGGTAATCGTGAGGTCGACGGACCGACGCAGCCCTTCCGCGACATCGTGGCGGCTGGCGCAACCGAGGAATACCGGACACCGCGCACCCGGCAGCTCCCGCGCCAGCTCCGACTGGCCGATCTGGACGCCCGCCTCGTGCAGCGAGACCACCACCGGTTCGGTGTTGCCGAAAATCTCCGGCGCCGCCTCTGGCTGCCCTGTCAGCAGTGATATCAGCGGCCTCGCCCGGGGAAGGCTGCCCAACTCGTGGACGATATCGGCGACCAGCACCTCCGCGAACGGCATCGGCGTCTCGATCAGGATCACCGGCCGCTGCCGCTCGACGTAGCGGATGAACGCGGCCGCCGCGTTCTCGCCATCGTGCAGCCGGAGGACGCCGGCGGCGGCCGCCGCCTCCAGCGCCCGCGCGAGCGCGATGCGGGTCCAGGCAAGCTTCACCTGATAGTCGACGTTGTGCCGTGGCCCGGTCACGGAGAGGGCGCCTCGCGAGCCGTTGCAGGGGGCTCGATACCGTGTCTGGTGGCCAGAGCCCGGAGTTCGTCGGCCAGCACCTCGGAGTCCGCCAGCAATCGTTCGGCGATGGCCTGGAGCAGGGCCCGGTGGGCCGCAAGGCGCTCGCGCACCCGTCGATAGGCCTGGTCCAGCAGATCGTTTATCAGGGCGATGTCGGCGCGCCGTTCGTGCACGCCGCGCCGGCGCAGCGAATCGCCGTCGTGCAGCCCCAGCGACGTGACGAGACGCAGGACGTGGCCCGTTGCCAGCGCCAGATCGCTCGCGCCGGACTCGCCGCCGGCACCGGAGGAGACACCGTCCGCCCCATAGCGGATCTCCTCCGCGGCGCGGCCGGCGAGCAGGATCTCCAGGTACTCGTAGTGGGCGGCACGGGTCAGGCCGGGATGACGCTCGCTGTGGAACCCGGCGAAGCCCAGCGAGCCGTCGCTGCGCGGCACGATGGACACCAGGGTCAACTCGATCGGGAAATGCCCGGCGAGCAGTGCGGCCAGTGCGTGCCCGGCCTCGTGCCAGGCCACCCGTTCCTGCTCGGCCACGGACAATGGCCGGGTTCCCTGCCCTTCCCGCGGCGCCCGGGTGATCGCCGCGGCCAGGTGCTGTGCATCGATCGCCCCTGCGGCCTTGCGGGCGCGGCGGGCAGCGTCACGAACGAATGCCTCGATATCGGCGCCGGTGCAGCCGACGGCCAGCGCCGCCAGCGGGTCCAGGTCCAGGTCCGGTGCCACCCGGCCCTGTTGCCGGTAGGGGCCGAGGTGGAAGTCCAGGATGGCCGCCAGTGCCGCGCGGTTCGGACGCGGGATGGACACGACCTGGTCCAGGCGCCCCGCGCGGGTGAGCGCCGGATCGATCCGGTCCAGGTGATTGGTGGCGGCGATCACGAACACCCCCTGGCGTTCGCGGAAACCCTGCAGTTCCTGCAGGACGGTGTTCAGCTCCTCCATCTCCAGCTGACGGTTACGGTCCACCATCTGGTCCCGGCGACCGAGCGAATCGATCTCGTCGATGAACAGGATGCTCGGTGCGTAGCGTTCCGCCTCGTCGAAGACATCGCGGATGGCGCGAATGACGTCATAGAACTCCGTAGCGTCGGCGCCCCAGCGCCCGGCGCTGGTGCTGATGAAATGCACGCCGGCCGCCTTCGCGGCGGCACGGGCGAGCAGCGTCTTGCCGGTGCCGGGCTCGCCGACCAGCAGCATGCCCCGGTCCACCTGGTCCCAGTCGAGTTCGCCGGCGACGGCATCGCGGAAGTCCTCGATGACGTCGCGGACGACCGCCCTGGCCGCGTCCATGCCGTGCAGCTCCTCCAGTGCCGGCGCCTCGCCGGCGCCGACGCTCGCCAGCCGGCGCTCCACCCGCTCGCGGATCGAGGCCACCGCTTCCTCGGGCCGCCAGTCCTCGCCACGGTCCTGGCGGTCGCGCAGCGGCCGCTCCAGGTCGCGGGGCTCGACATAGCGCAGCCACATCGGGTCCCCATCGCCCTCCTCCGGCCAGTCGCAGCCGAACACCCGGCGGAACAGCGCACGCAGCAGCGCCGGCTCCGGCGAGCCCAGCGGCAGCACGATGTCGGCCAGGCGCTGCAATGCCGGCGGCAGATCCCCGAGCTTGTGGCAGCCGATCACGGTGAGGTTCTCGGTAGCGGCCAGGTGGAACGCGGCGGCCTCCGGGCGCACCATCTTGCGCACGTCGTGAAAGGACAGTGTCAGGAGATCGCCGCTGTCCACCGGCGGAATACCGATGACGTCCGGTTCGCCCGGCACCTCCTGCTGGATATAGCGTTTGCCCGGCGCGGGATCCATCAGCTCCGCCAGCATCGACGCCACGGTGACTTCGCCGCCGTAGTGGGGCGTCTCCAGCACCAGCGCCGGCCAGCTCCGCGCGAGGAAGCCCGCGAAATCGGCCAGCAGCTCGTCGTCGCCCAGCGTGGCGTCGACGGCATAGAGCGGCGCGGCATCGCCACGGCGCAGCGAATCGAGCAGCTGCAGGCGCAGGCATTCCCACAGGATCGAGCGCTCGCGGCCCCGCTCGTTGGGCGCCCGGCCGGGCGGTGTCGTGGAGATCCCCACCCCTTCCAGCATCCGGCGGGTGGTCTCGTCCATCTCCGGCAGCGGCTTGTCTACCAGAGGCTTCAGACCGCGCGCACGGCGGGAGCCGAGTCCGAGACTGCGCGGCGGCGCATTATTGGCGGCGATGGCCGGGATGCCGGTAACGAGGGGCCGGTCCTCCAGCATCTCCATGGCGCCGTCCGCCTGCACCCGGAAACGGCCGCGGGCGAGGTCGCCGCCGTATTGCAGGCAGCATTCCACGGTCCAGCCGGCATCCCCCGATTCGATGACCGGTGGGTCGATGAGTCCGCGCAGATCCGCGTCGCTGATCGCATCGTAGGCCAGCGGCGGCTGTTCCGACTCGGGGTGGCCATCGCTACTCCCGGGCGACACTGCGGCATTCAGATCGGCGGCGGAAAACACCAGCCAGAACGGTCCCTCTTCGGCGTGTACGAAGCGGCTGAACAGCGCCGAGTATTCCAGGATGGTATCGTCCGCCAGCTCCAGCCCCTGCTCTTCGCAAACCTCGTAGAGTGACACGCCGGTGCCGTCGAGTTCGGTGAAGCTGCGCGCCGTCCACAGGCCGAATCCGAAACCGGCGGATTCGTCCTCGGTCCGGCCCTGGACCAGCCAGGCCCCCGGCAGGCTCGTCAGCGCCCGCACTCGCAGCCGGATACCCCACGCTTCCGCCACCTCCAGCACCGGTCCGTAATGCCAGAGACCTGCGAGTTCGTTCGCCGGGAGTTCCTCCGGATCCAGCCAGCCGTCGCGCAACGGCTGGGGGAAGAAGGCGCCCTGCCGCATCTCCGCCATGCTACTGCTGCGCCCGCCGCAAATAGCGACGGGAATAGAGAACCAGGACCACCGGCCACATGAACCAGTGCGCGATCAGCACGATGTTGGCGTAGTCCTCCGGCGTCACGCCGGGGATCACGTAGCGCCCGTCCCTGCCGTACACCGCCAGCGGCCGGTCGCTGGCCGGCTCCCACTCGTCGCGCGCCGTGAACAGCGCGACCGGCACGTGGAAATGCAGCGCCGTCCAGAAGCCGGCCCCGAGACCCCAGCTCTCGGGGTCAGGGTGCTCCGTCTCATAGCGCTGCCCCTCGGGCAGCGTGAGATAGCCGGGCTCCGACAGCCCGATGTTGACCGGCAGCGAGAACAGCCAGGTGCTCACCAGGGTCCACACCAGCATGATGAGGACGGCGGGGACCGGCTCGGTCACCTCGCGGGTGAGCAGATCGAAAAGGCGGCGTCCTATCCGTTTCGGCAGCCAGGTCAGGCGATTCCAGATGCCCGGTGGGGGCCCCTCCCGTCGCATCTTCGCGCGCAGCCAACGGCGCATGGCCCGGTGTACGTCGTCCGCGGCGGTCTCATGGCCCCAGTTGAAGAGGTTGTTCTCAATGGACCGCCAGGTATGGCGCTGCAGGTCTTTCTCGTTCGCGAACAACAGGTCGATGTAGTCGCCTGCTTCGTCGCTCGCCTGGCGGATGCGGATCGTATCTGCGCTGCCTTCCGTACCGGGACCGGGCGATTCTCCAGTTCGACCCGCTCGGTCACCGCCGGCGACGCGGTGATTGAATTGCCACCACTTGATCTCCGTGTACCCCAGGTCCACCGGACGGGGATAGCCGCGCTCATCGACGGTCAGTGACAGCATACCCACTGTCGCCCGGCGCAGGATTACGCCGCAGGCCTCCGTTGCCCGTTCACAGTCACTACTCCGGTCTGTCTCCTGCGCCAACGGGAAAGTATCGACAGAGATCTCCAGCGTTCCGATATCACTGAAGGACAGATCCAGGCAGCCGGGGATCTCGGCCGTTTCATTCTCCGTGGCCGTTCGCAACAATCCGGCTACCGTGGCACCGCGGGCCAGAACATGGCCTCCGGTCCGTCGCTCCTCGCACCCCGGTGCATTGCATCCATGGCCGGGGCACGACTGCGCTGCGCATGCCGCGGACAGGCTGAGGCCGGAGAGGTCGAGGTTGCCATCGCAGCGCAACCCATCGAGGATCAGCGCCTTCGCGCGGGCACGGCCGGGACCCTGCACGATCTCGACGTCGCGATTGATCTCCGCATCGCCCATGTCGATCGTCGCGGCGGCGCAATCCGCGCCGGAGAGCACCACGTCGCCGCTGATCATCGCCTTGCGCAGATTGATGCCACCACCCGTCTCCGCCAGAAGATAGCCGACGTCGGCATCCTGCTCTTCCGTGAGGCCGCGCTCACGGCCCTGCGCGCAGCCGATCGACAGCGTTAGATCGCCGTCGACGGAGGCATGTCTGAGATTCAGCGATTCGCCGATGCGGACGCCGACGATGTACGCCTCACCCTCGAGCATCGCGTCCTGCAGGTTGACCTTGCCGGCGACTGCGATCGGCTCGTATTCCGGCGCCACTATCTCGTTCCCGTCATCATCAGTGACAGCCGGCTTCATGCGGCCGACCAAGCGCAGTTCCCCTGTCTGCAGCGCGCGGCCGGAAAGATCGCCGCCGATGTCCGTGCGCCGGATACGCAGTATCTGAGGTACGACGGCGCCATCCAGTTCGACGTCGGCCCCGATGCGGTTGCGTCCGGGATGATCCCTGTCGGGCTCGAGCCACAGGCCGGTACCTACGCGTACGAAGGCGGCCTTTACGCCGCCCGCAACATCCACGTTCGTGAGTATCAGGAAATTCCTCTCGACAACCGTCCCATAGACGCTGATTCCCCCGGCAGGGCCGGAATCGCCGCCACCCGACGGATAATGTCCCACCCGCAGGGGCAGCGCTCCGCTCCCGCCCGGATTCAGTCCTTCCAGGGATATCCACTGTTCGGCGAATGCATACTGGAGATTGAGATCCAGGAGCACGAACAAGCCGCGCAGCAGGATGCTGTGGGCGACGACCTGGTCAAGGTTGAGATCGCCGTAAATGCACGTTGGAGATGCAGCCGATTCCGAGGCGATGATCAGGCCCTGGCCGATCTGTGAGGACATCAGGTCCGTACTTCGCAGCGTCTGCACCGACAGAAACTCCAGGTTGCCCTGGACTCGCAGCCGCTCGGCCAGCAGGGTGCCCCCCACGTTTACCCGGACCAGGGTCACATAGGCCGCTCTGCTCTCGTGACAGGTCAGCGATACGCCGCCGCTATGGACGATTGCTTCCTGGTCGGTCAGGGTGACATGGCCCCTGACGATGACGTCGCGCAGGTGCAGACGGCCACGGATGGTTGCCTCGGCCAGCCGCAACCCGTTCTCGAAGACGCAATGCCGGAACACCAGATCCCTGGAGCACTCCAAATGATCGAGGTTGACCGTGCCGCGGAAGCGGCAGTTCGTGATCACGACGGAGCCGATTGACTCTCCCCGCAGATCTACGCGACCGCAGACAATGCGATCCCGGATCTCCGCCGGCCGGCGGCTGCCCGAATCCCGGGCGGTGCGCAGCTCGGCCGCGAAGTGCTCGCCGGTCACGCTCTTCAGGGTCGGTTCCGTCTGCGACGCGATGGGCGGCTGCAAGCCACGCGCCGGCGACTCGGGCATTTGGTCGGGCTCCTCTGCGAGCTCCCAGCTGACCAGCGGTGTATCGTCGAGCATCTCCACCAGTCCATGTGGACTGACCCGGAATTTCGCCGCGAACAGGCCCGCGCCATAGCGGACAAAGGCGACCACGGGCCACCAGCCCTCCCCGTCGGGCTCCCCGACGTCCGGGTCTCCGACCGACGCGGTGACATCGTCCACGGAAGCCGCTTCACCGAGGCCAAGCGTCTCCCGGACCCCCGGCAGGATCGTCCCTGAGCCCGGATCGGTATCTTCGGGGACCAAGTCGCCGGCACCGGTGACGATGTGGAATGGCCCTTCATCCCCCCAGACGAAGCCGCCGAAGAACTTGAGGTACGCGGCCACGTCGTCCGCCGTCAGCAGCGACCACTGCTCGTGACGGGCGAGGTACTCGTTCAGGGTGTTGATCCAGTCGCTGCGCGTGTCCAGGGAGACGGCAAGACCCGGCCGCCAGAGTAGGAAACGATCGGTACGGTCGCCGTTGTGGATACAGTCGCTGACCCGGACCAGGTCCAGCGGGTAGAACGGCAGGCGCTTGAGCGCGACCCGGGTCAGGCCGTCGCCGGCAACCAGCGGCAGGACGCGTCGGTTGACGTCGTCGATGAGCGTGTTCGCATCGACTTTCGCCAGACGCCGCCAGCCATCCGGACTCTCCTGATAGCCCTTCCGCCCATAAATACTGCCCGGACGCGCGAGCAGCGAGCGCAGATAGCCCTCCGGCAGTCCGGTCAACAGGGGCTCGTCCTCCGCGAGTTCGACGCGAATCTCGCCGCGCAGGGCCGCCACCTCCCCAAGACCCGGCACCGGCCGGTCGTACACCGTGCAGATTAAGCGGCGGAGTCCGTCGTCCACGAGAGCGAGGCACATCGCGCGGTAGCCATGGCGGATGCTGTCCGAACCGGTCAGCGGATCTGACGCGAGGGCGGCAGCCACTCGCTCGCGCTCGAAGTCGTTCAGCGCGACCCAGAATTCGACGTCGTCGAGCCGCTCGATAAACAGCACACGGGCGCCGGCCAGGACGGCATCTCCCGTCCTCGCAAAATCCGCGAATACGCGCAGGTAGTCGAGCGCCGTATCGGCGTCGATTCGGTAGACGTCCGTCCAGCTCAGAGTCGCAAGGAAATCATTGGTATCGCGCAGTGGCAGAATCCGCCGCCGCGGCTGGTCGTCGTGACCTGCAAGACACCAGAGGAGGATATCGCGGTCTTCCTGCTGCTCGCCTTCGGTCCACCACCAAGTCTGTTCGACAATCGGGCCATGGCCCCGATAACGGAGCAACAGCAGCAGGGCATCCCCCTCCAGGAAAGCGGGCCGGGCGGCGCACTCGATGGCCAACTCCTCCGGCCGGCATCCGGAGGCTTCAGCCGCCAGGGCAATCCACCGCTCGGCCTCCCCCGGATCGAGGTCGATCTCGTAGTCACTGATCGCGGACGGACGCCCGCTCGCTGTTCCCGCCATCACACGCCCGCAAGGTTCGGCCGCAGCCGCTATTCGTTCTTGTTATCGCCGGTCGCACGGTCGATGGTAACCCATAATCGGCGCCGGGCAAGGTCCGCCCCCTGAGGCCGAAGCGCAGCGGGCGTGGAGTCGGCGCCGCGCTCCGCCGCCGAGCCCCGTGCTAGCATGCGGACAGTCACAAACACGGAGGTTCCCATGCGACGTACGTCTTTCATCACCGCCGCAGCCCTGCTGCTTACCCAGACACCCGCCGCGGCCGCCGACCTGTCCGGCGTGCCCTCCGGTACCTACCAGGAAGACGACCAGCACGCCTACGTGATCTTCTCCTACACGCACCTCGGCTTCTCCAACCCGAAGGTGCGCTTCGACGACTTCGACGTCACGCTGAAGCTCGACACCGAGGACCCCGAGGCGAGCGAGATCGACGTCAGCATCGACGTCTCCAGTGTGGACAGTGGCGTGGAGGTCTTCGACGGCCACCTGATGGGCGCGGAGTACTTCGATCTGGAGAACCATCCCGCCATCACCTTCGAGTCCGCGAGCGTGGAGAAGACGGGCGAGAACACCTACGACATATCCGGCGGACTCACGATCAAGGGCAAGACGGTACCGGTCACGCTCGCCGCCACGATCAACGGCGCCGGCGAGCATCCGCTGAAGAAGGTCCCGGCAGTGGGTATCTCGGCCACCGGCACGGTCATGCGCTCCGCCTGGGGCCTGGACCAGTACGTGCCCGCGGTGAGCGACGAGGTGACGCTGACCATCGAGGTCGAGCTGGTCCACGACGGCGCGCAATAGGCCGGCCGCATGACCGACGGCGCCGATTCACTCGTCTTCCGCGGCGGGCGCCTCAGCGCCGCCGTCCCCCTGCTCTTCTTCGTGGTCTGGGCCGTCGCCATCTCGGTGGCCGGCGCCCCCGACGAGCAGGGCCTCATCCTCGGCATGATCGGCGGCCTGACGCTGGGCATGCTGCTCTGCCGCAGCCGCTGGGCGGATTACGCCAACGCGGTCTTCGAGGGCATGGCCAACCCGGTGGCCGCGGTCACCATCGTCGCCTGGTTCTGGGCCGGCATGTTCGCTCAGGTGCTGCGGGTCGGCGGGCTGGTGGACGGGCTCGTCTGGGTGGGCGCCCAGTCCGGCGCCACGGGCGGGCTGTTCGTCGGCGCGACCTTCCTGCTGGCCGCCACCTTCGGCACCGCGGTGGGCACCGGCTACGGCACCGCCGTCGCGTTCTGCACGCTCATGTTCCCGGCCGGCGTGACACTGGGCGCCGATCCGGTGTGGCTGTTCGCCGCCATCCTGTCCGGTGCCGCCTTCGGCGATAACCTGGCGCCGGTGTCGGACACCACGGTGGTCTCGGCCACCACCCAGGAGACGGACATACCGGGCGTCGTGCGTTCGCGGGTCAAGTACGCGCTGATCGCGGCGCTGCCGGCGCTGGTGCTGTTCACGCTGCTCGGCGGCGACGGCGATCCGGTAAATGCGGCGCGGGCGAATGCCCTGTTCGCGGAGACCGCCTCGCCGCAGGGCCTCGTGCTGCTCGCGCCGTTCGCGCTGGTGATCTTCCTCGCGCTGCGCGGTCACCACATCCTGGTGGCACTCACCTGGGGCATCCTCGGCGCCGTCGTGCTGGAATTGGCGCTGGGACTGGCGGCGCCGGCCGACGTCCTGTTCATCGATCCCGACCGGGATCAGGTCGGCGGAGCGCTCGTGGACGGGATCGCCGGCTACGTCGGCCTGGCCATCCTGATCCTGCTGATCGTGGCCGGCGGCCACATCATGCGCCTGGGCGGCGCGCTGGAGGCGCTGATCGACCGGCTGCGCCGCTTCGCCCGGGACTCCGTCGCCCGGGCGGAGACGGCCATGTGGGCCATTGTGTTCTCGCTGAATGCGTTCATCACCATCAATACGGCCGCCGAGATCGCCGCCGGCCCGGTGATCTCCCGGCTGGGCAAGCGCTTCCGCCTGCATCCCTACCGGCGCGCCAACATGCTGGACGCGGTGACGTCTGCCATCGGCTACATCTTCCCCTGGGGCGGCGGCGTGCTGATCGGCTACCAGACCCTGCGCACGCTGGAAGAGCAGTACGACTTCGTCGAGGCGGTGGCGCCCACCGACGTGTGGGCCTACGTCCTGCACGGCTGGTTCCTGGCGGCCGTGATGCTGATGGCGGCCATCACCGGCTTCGGTCGCACGTACGAAGCCGACGACGGGTCCGAGACGCGGCATCCGCCGCCGTGAATGCCGGGGACGGCGAGAACCGCAAGCGGCTCGCGCCGCTGACCCTGGCGGCGCTCGGTGTCGTCTACGGCGACATCGGCACCAGCCCGCTGTACGCCGTGCGCGAGTGCTTCTACAGCGACTACGGGGTGGCCCCGACCGCGGCCAACGTCCTCGGCGTACTCTCGCTGGTGTTCTGGTCGCTCATCCTCGTCATCTCCGTGAAGTATCTGGTGTTCGTGCTGCGCGCCGATCACTACGGCGAGGGCGGCATCCTGGCACTGATGGAACTGGTGCGCCGGCCGCTCAAGGGCCGGTCCCGCACGACCGTGATGGCGCTCGGTCTCTTCGGCGCCGCCCTGCTCTACGGCGACGGCATGATCACGCCGGCCATCTCGGTGCTGAGCGCCATCGAAGGCCTGGAGGTGGCCACACCGGTATTCGAGCACTATGTCGTGCCGATCACGATCGCCATCCTGTGCGGGCTGTTCGCCGTGCAGCGCCTGGGCACCGGCGGGATCGGCACCATCTTCGGCCCGGTGATGCTGGTCTGGTTCGCCTGCATCGGGCTCGCCGGGCTGCCCGGCATCGTCGCCAACCCCTCTGTGCTCACCGCCGTGAACCCTGGGTATGCCGTCGCCTTCTTCGGCGACGACGGGCTGCATGCGTTCGCCATCCTCGGCATCGTCTTCCTCGTCGTCACCGGCGGCGAGGCGCTGTATGCGGATCTCGGCCACTTCGGCCGGGCGCCGATACGCCTCGGCTGGTACCTGGTGGTGCTCCCCGGGCTGCTGCTGAACTACTTCGGCCAGGGCGCGCTCATCCTGCGCGAGGGCGACGCGCTGGTGAACCCCTTCTACGAGCTCGTGCCGGGCTGGGCGCTGTATCCGATGGTCGGTCTTGCGACTTTCGCCACCATCATCGCCTCGCAGGCCATCATCTCGGGGGCGTTCTCACTCACCTTCCAGGGCCAGAACCTGGGCTACCTGCCGACGGTGAAGATAGTCCACACCTCGTCGCGGCAGCGAGGCCGGATCTACGTGCCGTCCGTGAACTGGCTGCTGCTCGTGGCCGCCGTCGCGCTGGTGGCCGGCTTCCAGCGCTCGGGCAACCTGGCCGCCGCCTACGGCATCGCCATCAGCGCCACCATGCTGGTGACCACCATCCTGCTGTACTTCGCGGAGCGACGGATCTTCCGCTGGGCCCTGCCGGTCTCGCTCGCTGTCACCGTCCTGTTCATCATCCCCGACATCGCCTACTTCGCGGCCAACGCCGGCAAGTTCATGGACGGCGGCTGGCTGCCCGTGGGCGTCGCGGCGGGCGTCTACCTGGTGATGGCCACCTGGCGCCGGGGCCGCGCCACCGAACAGCGGCACATGCGCAACGAAGCCACGCCGGTGCGGGAATTTCTGGCGCATCTGGGCGGCGGCTACTACCGCCGGGTGCCGGGGCACGCGGTCTATCTCGCCGCCAACGAGCGCGGCACGCCCCACGGGCTGATCCACAATCTCCACCACAACCGGGCGCTGCACGATCTGGTGGTGATCTACACGGCCAAGACCCTGCGCCGCCCCCGCATCGGGCGCCGCGAGCGGCTGAAGGTGACGAAGCTGCGCGACGATATCCACCGTATCGTCGCCTACTACGGCTACATGGAAAAACCGAGGCCCCGGGAAGACCTGGAACAGGCGAACGACGAGCACGGCATCGGCCTGGATCCGGAGCGGGCCACCTATTTCCTGGAACAGGAGACGGAGTACCCGGTGGGCACGACCGGCATGGCCTGGTGGCGGTCCTGGCTGTACGTGCTCATCCGGCGTAACACGCGCCGCACGACGCTGTATTTCGACCTGCCACCGGACCAGGTGTTCGAGGTGGGCGTGCGCATGCGCATTTGACCTCGCCGCATCGGGGTATAGGGTAGAGGGCATGGGTGATTTCTGGGCCACGTACGGCGAGGCGGCCAGGACCGCCGCGGGTTTCTTCTGGAAGTCCGGCTGGGCCTTCGTGCTCGGCTACACGATCAGCGCCGCCATTCAGGCCTTCGTGCCGAAGAAGCGCCTGACGGCCCACATGGGCGCGGCGGATGCCGGCAGCGTCAGCCTGGCGACCCTCTTCGGCGCCATCTCGAGCTCCTGCTCGTTCGCCGCCCTCTCGGCCGCCCGGGCGCTGGTGCAGAAAGGCGCGCATTTCGTCGCGGCCGTGGCCTTCATGTTCGCGTCGACCAACCTCGTCATCGAGCTCGGCATCCTGATCCTGATCTTCCTGGGCTGGCAGTTCCTGGCCGCCGAGGTCGTGGGCGGCGTCGTGCTGATCGCGATCAGCTCGATGCTGATCCGGCTCACCTACCCGCGCCGCTGGCTGGACGCCGCCCGGGAGAAGGTGAAGGAGGAAACCGACACCGACGAAGAGGATTTCGACTGGAAGCAGCGCATGACCAGCTTCGAGGGCTGGTGCCGCGTGGGCAATAATTTCGCCAACGAGTGGGGCATGGTGTGGCAGGAAATCCTGGTCGGCTTCACGCTGGCCGGCTTCATCGCCGTCTACGTGCCGGACAGCTTCTGGCAGGCCCTGTTCCTCGCCGAGGCGGCGGCAGCCAACCCGGACAACTTCTGGATCGTGCTGCAGAACGCGGCGGTGGCGCCGTTCGTGGCCGCGGCAACGTTCATCGGCTCCATGGGCAACATCCCGCTCGCCACGGTGCTGAACTCGGGCGGCGTGCTGTTCGCCGGCATCATGGGCTTCATCTACTCCGACCTCATGGTGCCGCCGCTGGTGAAGGTGAACGCCAAGTACTACGGCTGGCGCGTGGCCCTTTACATCGCGGGCATTATGTACGTGAGCATTATTGTGACGGCAATCATCCTGCACTATGGTTTCCTCTGGCTCGGCATGATGCCGGAGAGCAGCCGCGAGGCCGGCGACGTGGCACAGTTCAAGCTGGACTACACGTTCTACATGAATCTGACCGCCGTGGCCCTGACCGGGGTGATGCTGTGGTTGCGGCGGCGGCACCGGCAGATGGCCGGCGCCGACGGTCACGAACACGACCACGGAGACGGCGGCATCGGCGTGCAGGACGTCGTCACCGGTCTTTTTATCCTGCTGTTGCTGGGCGGCGGCGTCGCCCTGTTCGTTAGCGGAGTCATCGCATGAACGACAAATGCCATCACCACGACCGTGACGAGCCCGCCGCTTCGTCGGGCGAGCACAAACACGGTCACCACTGCGGCCACGACCATGACCGGAGCAGCGCGCCCGACGACGGCCGCTACGACAAGGTCCCCGCCGGCTACGAGGGCACGGTATATACCTGCCCCATGGACCCGCAGGTCCGTCAGACCGAGCCGGGCTCCTGCCCGATCTGCGGCATGGCGCTCGAACCCGAGGGCGTGGTGACGGGCGAGGAGGACCAGAGCGAACTCCGGGACATGACCCGCCGCTTCTGGATCAGCGCCGCCTTCACCCTGCCCCTGTTCGTCTACGCCATGGGCGAGATGCTGCCCGGACAGCCGTTCCACGGCCTCGTGCCGGCCGGCCTCTCCCAGTGGCTGCAGCTGGCGCTCGCCACGCCGGTGGTGCTCTGGGGCGGCTGGCCGTTCCTGGTGCGCGGCGTGCAGTCGGTCCGCACCATGAACCTGAACATGTTCACGCTGATCGGACTCGGCGTCAGCGTCGCTTACGGCTTCAGCGTGGTCGCCACCGTCGCGCCCGGCCTGTTCCCTGCCTCGTTCCGGGATGCGAGCGGCCGGGTGGGCGTCTACTACGAGGCCGCCGCCGTGATCACGACGCTGGTGCTGCTGGGCCAGGTGCTCGAACTCCGCGCCCGCCGGGCCACCTCCGGAGCCATCCGGTCGCTGCTGGAACTGGCTCCGGCGGACGCACGGCGGATCCGCGAGGACGGCACGGAGGAAGACGTGCCGCTGGACGAGCTGGCCGTCGACGACCGCCTGCGCGTCCGCCCGGGCGAGAAGGTGCCGGTGGACGGCGTCATCGAAGAGGGACGCAGCACCATCGACGAGTCCATGATCACCGGCGAGCCGCTGCCGGTGGAGAAGAACGCCGAAGACCCCGTCACCGGCGGCACCGTGAATCAGACCGGCGGGTTCGTCATGCGAGTCACCCGGGTGGGCGAAGACACCCTGCTCTCCCGCATCGTCCACATGGTGGCCGAGGCCCAGCGCAGCCGCGCGCCCATCCAGCGGCTGGCCGACGTGGTGGCCGGCTGGTTCGTGCCGACCGTGGTCGGCGTCGCCGTCATCGCCTTCATCGCCTGGTCCGTCTGGGGACCCGAGCCCGCCATGGCCTATGCGCTGGTGAATGCTGTGGCCGTGCTGATCATCGCCTGCCCCTGCGCGCTCGGGCTGGCCACGCCCATGGCCATCATGGTGGGCACCGGCAAGGGCGCGCAGAGCGGCATCCTGGTGAAGAACGCCGAGGCCCTGGAGACGCTGGAGAAAATCGACACACTGGTGGTGGACAAGACCGGCACCCTGACCGAGGGCCGCCCCCGCCTCACCGCCGTGGAGACCGACGGAGACCTGGCCGAGGAGGAACTGCTCCGCCTGGCGGCATCCCTGGAACGGGCCAGCGAGCATCCGCTGGCGGCCGCGATTGTCGAGGGTGCCCGCGACCGGGGCATCAGCCTCGCCGACGTCAGCGATTTCGGCTCGGTGACCGGCAAGGGCGTGTCCGGCACGGTCGACGGACAACGCGTCGCGGTGGGCAACCGGGCCATGATGGACGAGGTCGGGGCCGGCGACGACGGGCTCGCCGGCCGCGCCGACGAACTGCGCAGCGAAGGCAGCACGGTGATGTTCGTTGCCGTCGACGGCGCACCGGCCGGCCTCGTCGCGGTGTCCGACCCGATCAAGGAAACCACGCCGGAGGCGCTCCGTTCCCTGCACGAGGCAGGCATCAGCGTGGTCATGCTCACCGGCGACAGCCGGGCGACGGCCGAGGCCGTGGGCCGGGAACTCGGCATCGACGAGATCCACGCCGAGGTGCTGCCCGAGGACAAGAACCGCATCGTGACCGAACTGCAGGAGCGCGGCGCGATGGTGGCCATGGCCGGCGACGGCATCAACGACGCCCCCGCGCTCGCGAAGGCCCACGTCGGCATCGCCATGGGCACCGGCACCGACGTCGCCATGGAGAGCGCGGGCGTGACGCTGGTGAAGGGCGACCTGCGCGGCATTGCCAAGGCCCTGACGCTCTCCCGCGCCACCATGCGCAACATCCGCCAGAACCTGTTCTTCGCCTTCGTCTACAACAGCCTGGGCGTGCCGGTGGCCGCCGGCGTGCTCTATCCCTGGTTCGGCCTGCTGCTGAGCCCGATGATCGCCGCGGCCGCGATGAGCCTGAGCTCCGTCTCGGTAATAGGCAACTCCCTCCGCCTCCGCCGCCTGAACCTGTAGGAGGGCCTTCAGGCCCGACCCGGCTGTAGGAGGGCCTTCAGGCCCGATCCCCTTCTTTCCTGGCCGCCCTGCGGGGGTATCCATCTTGCTCCCGACAAAAGGTCGCGGCGATGGATACCCCCGCATGACGGCCGTGCTCGCGGTAACGTGAAGGAAGCGCCAGTCAGCGGCGCGTGCTGACTGGTGCCAATCCTCTCGGCTACGGGCCCGTCAGCGGCCGGGGCGGGCTGCGGGGGTCGTCCGGGCCGACTGGAGCCATGACGGCGGGAAGGAGGCCCGGCCGAAGCGAGCGAGGACAGGACGTCCGAGTGAGCGTCCCCCGTAGCCCGCCCCGGCCGATGGCGGGCCAACGCCCATAGAACCGCGCATCGGGCCTGAAGGCCCTCCCACACATTCCATGCGAGAATCGGGGGCAGGAACCGTCACAGAGGAGGAGTCGAGCATGGACAAACCCCAGTCGCTCCGAGAGGAGGAAGCCCGGGAACTCCGCGAGAGCTTCGATTACAACGACCGGGACGGCGACGGCCGCATCGAGTTCGACGAGTTCGTGAAGATGCTGGAGGAGCTCGAGGCCGGCGCCAGCGAGGAGGAAGCCCGCATAGGCTTCCGCGAGATCGACACTCGTCAGGACGGATCCATCGCGTTCGACGAGTTCGTCGACTGGTGGCTGCAACGCTAGCGCCACGCCTGCCTATTCAGGAGGCCCACTCAGGAGGAACCTATGCAAACCCAGCGATTGCCCCGGCGTCTGCTCATCGCGCTCGTGCTCCTGGGCACGGGTTTCGCGGCGGGGGTGACCACCTCGGTCGCGGTCGCCGAGCGGGACGACCCGCTCATCTACGTCGTGGATTTCATGAAGGTCGAGCCGGCGGACAAGGCCGCCTACGAGCGCATCGAGCGCGAGACCTGGAAGGCCGTGCACGCCGAGCGCATCGAGCGCGGGCTGATGCGCGGCTGGGGGCTGTACGAGGTGCGCTATCCGCTCGGCACGGCAAAACCGTACGACTACGCGACGGTGAACGTCTACGACTCGTTCGAGGACGCCGAGCGCGACCCCGCCCTGCTCTTCCCCGACGTGCACCCGGAGCGCTCAGCCGAGGAGGTGATCGTCGAGACCCGCGCCGCCCGCGAACTCGTGCGCGGGGAGATCTGGTACCGGCTGGACAGCCTCGGCGAATCCGCCCTGGCATCCCGATAGCGCATCGGCAAACCGAAAGTCCCGACCGCCGGCGGACTCAGGTCGTCTCGAGGACTTCGATCAGCGGCACCAGTTGGCGCTCATACCTCTTCCAGCGTCCGGCGGAACCGGTATAGATCGGCTGCCGTACCTGGTGACCCGAAAGGACGTGCACCGGACGCGCGTTCTCGTGGAAAGCCAGACAACGCGGGTCCCAATCCAGCCCGAGATAGCGGATCAGCCGCCGGCTCTCGCCTTCCTGATCGGCGAGCAATGCCTCGTACTCGACGGTATGCAGGTCGTCGCCGAACAGCCGGTGCCAGTGCTGCATCAGCCGTTCGTAGTCACGGTAATAGAGCCCCAGCTCCCGCAGATCGAACGAGTACTGGTTTCCGGTTGCGAAGAAATGCACGAAGTTGGAGACGCAGGTATCGAGGGCGTTCCTCTGGCAATGGACGATGCGCGCACGCGGGAACAGCAACCGGATCAGACCTATGCGCACGAAGTTGCCAGGCAGCTTGTCCGTCACGCGCGCGGCGTCTGCTGAGTGGCGGTGCAGTTCGGCCAGATACCGCGAGGCATGCTCTCGCGCGAGCGCGGCATCCATCGTCAGGATGCACTCCGGATACGGGTCTCCGCCCTGTCCCGACGCCGACAAAGCCGCCTCGATTTCGGCCAGCGTCCTCAGTTCGCCGGCGCCATGCACCTGCGGATGGCTGGAGACGATCTGCTCCACCAGCGTCGTCCCCGAGCGCGGCATGCCGACGATGAACACGGGCCGTTCCGATCCTGACCCGGGCACGGGAGGATGGCGGAACAGCGATTCGGAATAGCTGGCGATCAGGCGGTCGACATATTCGCCGTACTGCCGGGAGTCGTAGGTCACCGCCTTGCGCCGCAGCTGGTTGCCCGCCGCGAAATGCTCGAAAGCAATATCGAAATCACCCGCGGCCTGGTGCACGTTGCCGAGCGCGAAGTGGCAGTGGACGGCGTCGGCCTCCGAGATCCGGCCCTCGCTCAGCAGGGCAGCAACGGGCCCGGCAAGATCGGCCTCGGGATCGAGCCGACTGAGGTTGCGATAGGCCTCCGCATAGTCGGGCCTGAGTTCGATCGCCCGACGGAAGCAGGCGACAGCATCGGCATTTCGTCCCAGCTGGTCGTACGCATTGCCGAGGTTGTGATGCGCCTCGGCATAGCCCGGATCCAGTTCTATCGCCTGCTCGTAGGCCCTGGCCGCCTCTCCCGGTCGGCTGAGTTCGTCGAGCGCGATCCCACGGTTGTAGTGCACGACGGGCAGGTCCGGGCGCAGTGATGCCGCCCGCTCGTATGCCGCCAGCGCATCTGCGCTTCGGTGCAGTGCACGCAACGCGTTACCGAGATTGAGATGCGCCTCGGCATAGCCGGGCTGCAGATCTACCGCCCGTCGGTGGCTCGCTGCCGCCTCCTCCGGGCGGCCCACCTCTTGGAGCGCATTGCCCAGATTGCTGTGCGCCTCCGCATAGTCCGGCGCGAGCTCGATGGCCCGCGCCAGTTGCTCGATGGCCTCTTCCTTCGCCCCCTGCCCCTTCAGGGCGACGCCGAGGTTGTTCCGCGCCATCGCGAAATCCGGCGCGAGTTCGACGGCGCGCCGGTAGTGTGTAAGCGCCTCGTCCGGACGGCGGCGGTCCCGCCACGCGTTGCCGAGGTTGTTCTCCGCGCCGGCATGTCCGGGGTTGAGCCTGATCGCTTCCCGGTACTGTTCCATGGCCGCCTCCGTGCGTCCCAGCGCACGATAGGCCTCGCCGCAGGTATTGCGAAACTCGGGCTGTGCCGGACTGGCCGCTACGGCACGTTCGAGCAACGCCAGAGCGGCGCCCGGATCGCCGGTCTGCAGGTTGATGACCCCGAGCAGATACAGCGCGTCCGGATGTTCGGGCTGCGCCTCCAGCGCCGATCGATACAGCTCGGCCGCTTCACCGAAGCGCCCGGCACGGTGATGCTCGAGCCCCTGCCGGAGCAATTCCATGGCACTGGAGGTGGACATCAGGGAAAAAGGTACCGGGATTCCCAGTCGCCGTCACCGCGCCGGTACTCCAGCCGGTCGTGCAGGCGGAAGGCGTACTGACGCCAGAACTCCACCCGTTCCGGACGCAGCCGGAAACCCGACCAGTGGGGCGGCCGCGGCACCTCGCCGACATTGAACTTCGCGGTGTAGCGGGCCACCTCCGCCTCCAGCTCGAAGCGGCCCGAGAGCGGCCGCGATTGCCGCGACGCCCAGGCACCGAGCTGACTGGTGCGCGGGCGGGTGGCGAAGTAGGCATCGGCCTCCTCAGCACTCACCGGGTCCACCGGCCCCTCGATGCGCACCTGCTTCTCCAGGGTCTTCCAGTGGAAGCACATCGAGACCACGGGATTCTCTGCGATCTCACCGCCCTTGCGGCTCTCCAGATTGGTGAAGAAGACGAAGCCCCGCTCGTCGTAGCCCTTCAGCAGCATGATGCGCACCGACGGCACGCCGTTGCGGTCGGCGGTGGCAAGAGCGAATGCTTCGGGGAATGCCGGTTCGGCGTCTTCGGCCTGCGCGAACCAGTCCCGGAAATGCTGGTACGGATCCCCGTAACGCTTCATGAGGGGCGCTTCACTTCACGATCGTCGTTTGTCGACGACCTCGCCGCCGTCGCCACTCGCACCGCCATTGCGGCTCTCGCCGGCCTCGCCGGGCTGGTCGGTCGCGCCCGATTCCCGCTTCGCGCCGGTCTTGCGGCCATCACCGCTCCCCGCATAACCGATGCGCTGCAGCGTCACCTTCTCGTCATCCCGATGGTCGAGACGCTGGCGCAGTATCTCCTCGTCCACCAGGTGGCCGGCACCCTCGCGCAGGTGGTCGAACACTTCCTTGTAACTGTCCGTCAACTGATTGACGAGCTCGGCGGTCTTCACGAAATGGTCGGCCACCTCCTCGCGGTAGGCCTCTTCCCGGCGACGGGCGGAAGACGTGCCGGAAGCCCCGCCGCCGTAGCGGAACCAGACGAACAGGCCGCCCGCGCCCAGCGCGACGCCTATGGCCGCGCCGATCAGCAACGATACGAGTGAAAATTCCTCCATGGATTCCTCCTGCAAAGCCTGCGCCGACCATACCACGACAGCGCACCGGCCCCCATCGTGGAATGCATCCGGCGCTCAAGAGACGGCATTTGCACGTTTTTTTGCTATTCCTTGCAATTGCATTTCCCGCCGGATGAACCTACCATGGAACCCGTGAAGACCCCGCACGCGAAGTCCTCTCCCGATCCGGCCGCCGTCCTCGGCAAGGCCACGCTGCGCGCCGCCGCCCGCATGGGCCTGTCCCGGGACGAACTCTCTGCCGTCATCGGCCGCGACCGTTCCAGTATCTCCCGTTCCGGCATCGATCCGGACAGCAAACCCGGTGAACTCGCGCTGCTGCTGCTGCGTTGCTACCGCTCGCTGGCGGTACTGGTGGACGACGACGAGGGGCAGATTCGCGAGTGGCTGGCTGCGGCCAACACGCACACGGGTGGCGTCCCCCGCGAGCAATTGCGCGACGTCGCCGGCCTGGTCACCGTTACCGGCTACCTGGATGCCATCCGCGGCAAGCTATGACGAGCCGTTCTGGCGCCGGGTCGTGGCCCGCGCGCCCGAGACGGCACTCATGGGGACACTGCTGCGCATCGTCGAGAACCAGGAGCAGAAGGTCACCGTCCCGCTGGTGGACGACTTCGACGAGCACGAGGTGCTCGAGGGCCTGCTGGAGAATTCCAAGCCGTCGCCCGCCGACGGCACCGGGCGCTTCGATTATCTGCTGCGCGCGCCCTGGCGCTACCCGCCTCTGCCCTGGGGTTCGCGCTTCGGGCGCCGCTACGAGCCGGGCATCTTCTACGGCTCTTTGAGCGAGACGGCG
This sequence comes from Lentisalinibacter orientalis, assembly GCF_040706535.1. Taxonomy (NCBI): domain Bacteria; kingdom Pseudomonadati; phylum Pseudomonadota; class Gammaproteobacteria; order Woeseiales; family Woeseiaceae; genus Lentisalinibacter; species Lentisalinibacter orientalis. The sequence goes on along the minus strand of NZ_JAPDRJ010000006.1, from coordinate 128,586 downwards.
CTGCTCGCAGAGGTCGCCTACTACCGGCTGGTCTTCCTGGAGGGCATGAAGACGCCGTTCGCCGACCGGGTGATCAGCCAGCACACGCGCTTCGAGGCGCGCTACCAGACCGATCACGGCCGTCGTCTCGAGACGCTGCCGTTCGCGCGCCACGAGCAAGTGCTGCGCCACCCGGCCGAATACGGCCCCTGCCAGGCGCTGGGCACCGTCCTGCGCGGCGCGGGCACGGCGGCGTTCACCTATTTATCGGCGCGCGCGCCGGGGCGCGAGTGCAACATCGCACTGCTCCGGCCCGAGGCCCTGCGCTCGCGCCGCCACCGCAACCCTGTCAGCGGGCTGTGCGAGACCCGGCCGGACGGCGTGCAGTTCCGCTTCGGCCAACGGCGCACCTGGTTCCCCCGGGAGCAGTTCCTGGTGGACGGCCGCCTGCCGCAGCCCGCCTGAGGGCCGCGGTCAGCCGGCGGCGATGCGCGCGAGCCGGCCCTGCAGCAGCACCGTCCACAGGGACGCGGCGAAGCAGTACACGCCCATCACGCCGAGCTGCAGCTCCAGCCCCACGCCGCGGTCCATCAGGATGCCCACCAGGCCCGGCGACAAAGCCGTCGCGAAGACCGCCAGCGCCGTGGTGACCGCCCGGATGGCGCCGAGATGGCGAGCGCCGTAGAGTTCCGGCCAGACGGCGCCATGGGCGGTGGACGCGAACCCGAGGCTCGCCCCCAGCAGCACCATGGCGCCGGGCAGGACGAACCGGCTCTCTGCAAACACCAGCAGCAATATGCCGGCGCCCATGGGCAGCAGGTACACGGTGAGCAGCCGCCGTGCGCCGAACCGGTCCGCGAGCCGTCCCGCAGCCAGCGCGCCCACCACGTGAGCGGCGGCCAGCACCGGAAAATTGGCGGCAAACCAGGCGAGCTCCCAGCCTTTCAGCTCCACCAGCGGCACCTGGTTGATGAACAACGCGGTGATGATGAACGGGATGGCCAGGAGTACGGGCATGAGGGCGTAGAACAGCGGGTCGCGCAGCACCTCGCCGCGGGTCCAGTGCCGACGCGCGCTTTCCTCCTCCGGGTGGGTGGCTGCCGCCGGGCCGCGGGTGGGGTGGCGCTCGTGGCGCAGCAGCATGCCGAAGACCGGCAGCGCCACCATCACCAGCAGGGCCGCCCCTGCGATCCATGCGCCGCGCCAGCCGAACAGGCCGATGGCGGCGACGGCGAGCAATGGCAGGACGCCCTCGCTGGCCGGCAGCCCGAGGGCGGCGATGGACACCGCCCTGCCCCGCTTGCGATTGAACCAGCGGCCCATGGCGGTCATCGCCACGTGGGTGAGCATGCCCTGACCGAAGAAGCGCAGGCCGAAGAAGGCGAGCGCCAGCGTCCACGCGGAGGAGACCGCCGACATGCCGACGCAGGTCGCCGCCAGGCCGGCGATCACGCCGGCGCCGAGCAGTCGTACGGAGACCGTATCGGCCAGCTTGCCCGCCCAGGTGAGCAGCGCCGCGCTGGCCAGCGTGCCGATCGTGTACAGGGTGCCGAACTCGCCCTCGGTGAGGACGAGGTCGGTCTTCAGATGACCGGCGAACAGCGCCACGTAGTAGGTCTGGCCGAAGCCGGAGAAGAAGGTCAGCAGGAAGCCGCCGGACAGCCAGGGCAGATCGGGACGGAGATCTTCGGCGAAGAGGCGCACGCGCAGATTATGCCGGATACGGCAGGGCGCCGCCCGGTCCGTCGGCCGCTCGCCGGTTGTTATACTGCCCCGCCGACGCGCCCGGAACCCCGACTGCCGACGTGAGCGAACAGAACACCCCGACTCCCGACATGAGCGAACAGGACGCCGACATCACCTCGAGCTGGGACGCCTACTGGCGTGGCGCGCGGGATGCGGCCGCCTACACCGGCGGCGGCAGCAGCCACCCGGCCGTGACCGGTTTCTGGGAGGCCTTCTTCCGCGAGGCCGCGGCGCTTTATGAAGCGCCCCTCGTCGTGGACGTGGCCAGCGGCAACGGCGCCGTCACCGCCGCCGCCCGGGCGGAATTCGGCGAGGCAGGCCGCTACGTCTGCGTGGACGTCTCCGCCGCCGCGGTGCGCGCCATCGGCGAGCGCTACCCGGCCGTACGCGGCGTCGTGGCCGACGCCCGCGCCATGCCGCTCGCGAGCGGCAGCGCGACCCTTGCCGTGAGCCAGTTCGGCATCGAGTACGCGGGGCCGGACGCGTTCCCGGAACTGCTGCGGCTGGTGGCCGACGGCGGCCGCGCCGCGCTGCTCGTCCACCGGGAGGGCGGCGGCATCCATCGCCAGTGCGCGGCCAGCCGGGATGCGATGGAGGCAATCGTCCGGGCGCGTTTCCTGCCGCTGGCCCACGAGCTGTTCGAGGCGGGATTCGCGGCGATGCGCGGCGGCGACCGGGAGCGGCTCCGCCGGGCCGGCCGGGCCTTCGCGCCGGCGCTACGCTCCGTGGAGGAACTCATGCGCCGCCACGGCCAGCACGTGGCCGACGGCACGGTGATCCGCCTGTACCGGGACGTGCGCACAATGCACGAGCGCATGGCCCGCTACGAGCCGGCCGACGTGCTCGGCTGGCTGCAGCGGATGGACGCCGAGGTGCAGGCCTATGCCGGGCGCATGGCCTCGATGTGCGAGGCGGCGATCGACGAGGAGGCTTTTCGCGGACTCTGCGACCGCGCCCGCGAGTCGGGCTTCACCCTGCTGCGGGACGACGAGCTGACCGTCCCCGAGACCGGCGTGCCACTGGCCTGGGCGCTGGTCGCAGCGCGCGGCGAGCGCTAACGGCACCCGACCGAACCCGGGGCTAGCCATCGCCTAGAAGCGCAGGTCTTTCAGATACTGCTCGTAATTCTTCCAGCGCCCGCTGGAGCGGGTCTGCAGCCCCTCACGCACCTGCCAGACACTGGCCGTCTTCACCCGGGTATCGGCGTTCTGGAAGTCGAGCACCCGATCATCCCAGTCGAGTCCCGCGAACTCGAGCAGGCGGCGCACCACGGGCTCCGGCTCGCTCACCAGCTCGTCGTAGTCGACCGTGAGCATGTCGTCGCCGAAGACGGATTGCCAGTGGGCCATGATGCGCTCGTGCTGGCGGTAGTAATGGGCGATGTCGCCGAGGTCGGTCGAGTAGCCCAGGTTACCGCCGAGCTGCTGGAAGTAGATGGACAGGCAGTTGTCCGGCGCATGACGGCGGGTATGGATGATGCGTGCCCGCGGGAACATGGCCCGGATGACGCCGAGGTGCAGGAAGTTCTCCGGCCGCTTGTCGGTCATGCGCTCCCCTTCCGGGAAGAGCTCGCGCTGCTTCTCCCGGTATTCCGCCGCAACCGAGGCCAGCTCCTCCGGCGTGATCGTCTGCAACCGGTCCGGATAGGGCGCCAGCCGCCGGCCGATCAGCCAGGGCACCAGGTCCAGCTCGCCGCCTGCACTGACCGCCGGATGAGCGCCCAGGATCTGCTCCGTCAGCGTGGAGCCCGATCGGAACAGGCCGACGATGAACACGGGCTCGGCCTCGACGTCGGTCTGCGCTTTCTCGAGCCAGTCCCGGTCGAACAGTCCGACCAGGTGCTCCACCGCCTCCTCCGCGGCCCGGGGATCGTACGGCGGCATGCGGCGCTTGCCGAGTTCGTTGGCCTCACGATAGGCGGCGAAGGCCTCGTCGTAGCTGCCGGCGTCGTCCAGTGCCTTGCCGAGTGCGAACAGCAGGGCCTCGCGGCCGATCGGGTCCGTGTCGCCGGCTTGCAGCGCCTCGCGCAGCCGGCCCACCAGCGGATCGTCGGTGCTCGCCACGCGCTGGGCATGAACAATACGGGCCAGCGACTCCCCGTGGCCGGGCTCGATGCCGAGGATGCGCTCGTACAGCCTGAGGGCCTCCTCCCGCTGGCCGGACTCCTCGTACAGCCCGGCCAGGTTGAACAGCGCCGGCACGTAGGCCGGGTCGGCCGCAAGTGCCCGCTCGTACATCTCCCGGGCATGGTCCGGGCGCCGCATGTCAGAGTACAGCACGCCCATGTTCGACCAGACCTCCTGCACCCGGTCGATGCCGAGTTCCGCGGCCCGCTGATAGGCGGCAAGTGCGTCCTCGTATCGCTTCTGCTTCTTGTACAGCAGCGCCAGGTTGAAGTGCACGGGCGCGAGCTCCGGCTGCTTCTCCAGCAGGTGCTCGTAGAGCCGGATGGCGGCATCCGTCTGTCCCGTCGCATCCAGCACGCCGGCGAGCCGGGCCCGGTAATAGGGGCTGTCCGGCTCCGCGCGCACCAGCTCGTTCATGGTGGAGACGGCCTCGTCCGCCCGGCCCGAGGCCACGTACAGATCGGTCAGGGCCTCCAGGACGACCGGCCGCTGCTCGCCGCGCTCGGCCAGCCGGCGATAGGCCTGCTCGGCCTCGGCCACCCGCCCGGCCGCGTGCAGCCGGCGCGCCTGCTCAAAAGCGCTGCGAAATTCTGCTGAAACGTCCATCAGTTCTCCGGTACGACGTCGAAGGCCACCGTCATGCGGGGCGCGTCGGATTCGAACGGCACGGTGCCGTGCCACATGTAGGACGGGAACAGTACCAGCCGGCCCACCTGGGGCTGGATCCGGCGCCGCGCCTGCCCGTACTCGCCGATGTCGATGTCCGGCTCGCCGAACTTGATGCCGCCGCCGTGGGCATCGGATTCGGCCACCTCGTCGGGCACCTGCACGTAGTAGGCCGAGCTGATCCAGCCGAGCGGATGCATGTGCATGGTATGGAAGCCGCCGCGCGCCAGCCGCACGGACCAGGAAGCGGCGAAGTCGAAGCCCTCGCTGCGGCGGGAGAACAGCGGGTGCTCCGGGTTGTCCGGGAAACGTGCGATGTAATCCGCAATACACTGCCGGAGCGAGGCGACCAACTCCCTTATCTCCGGCTCCGTGCGGCTGAACAGGTCGCCCATGGTCTGGCTGCCGCCCCGGAGCGTCTGCTCCGCGGGATGGCGCTTGCCGATGTGCAACGGATTCAGCACTTCGGCGAGCCGATCGTTGAATTCGCCGATATTCGCGTAACCCGGCGGCACCGGCAGCTCGTACACGCCCACCAGGTTCTCGTAATCGTTCAGATAGGCATCGCGCCTGTCGCCGAGCATCCGCCAGCAAAGTCCCAGATAGGCCAGCGCCCGCTGGTTGAACGGCATCAGGGCCGCGCCCTGCTTCGCCTGTTCCAGAGCCTCCTCCGGCCGTCGGCACGCCAGCAGCGCGCGGGCGTAGCTGATGCGGTGGTTAGGGACCGATGCCGTCGTGATCACGGCCTCGGCGTGCATCGCCAGCGCTTCCTCCCAGCGATCCTGTCCCTCCAGGCTGTAGGCGAGCAGACTCTTCAGCTCCGCCGAATCCGGCGTCTCGGCCAGACCCTCGCGCAGGACCTGCTCCGCGCCGGCGAAATCGGCCTGCTGGGCCAGAGCCATCGCGTAGGCCTGACGCAGCGGCTCCGCGGTCGGGAAGTCGGCCAGCACACGGCGATACGAACCCAGGTAGTCGTCCAGCTGCTCCTGCTGCCAGAGGAGCGTATTCAGGTTGCGGTGGCTCTCGACATCCAGCGGGTTACGTTCCAGCGCCCGCCGGTACGCGGCAATGGCGCCCTCCACGTCGTGCAGGTCAATCAGGGCATTACCGGTGTTGAGATGCAGCTCCGCCCGATCCAGGCCAAGATCCGTCGCACGCCGGTACTCTTCCAGCGCCTCCTGCGGGCGGATCATCATACGCAGACACAGTCCCTTGTTGTGGTGCGCCTGGGCATAGCCCGGGCGCGCAGCCAGCGCCTTCTCATAGCAGGGGATCGCCGTCTCGTAGTTCTCCCGGCGCTGATACACGTTGCCGAGGCCGAGCCAGCCGGGAGCGTCGTTCGGATCGAGCTCCACGCAGCGCCGGAAACTCGTCTCGGCGTCGTCCAGCCTGCCGAGCCGCAGATAGCAGCGGCCCAGGTTCCGATGGGCGTCGACGTAGCGGGGTTCGAGCCGGATGGCCTCCTGGTAGGCGGCGATGGCCTCGTCGCGCCTCTCGGCCCGTGACAGCGCGTTGCCCAGATTGTTCAGGACTTCCGGTTGCTTCGGGAACAGCCGCAACGACTCCTGCATGAAGGCGATGGCCCGCGGATAATCGCCGAGCTGGGAAAGCATCAAGCCGAGGAGTTGCAGCCCCATCGGGTGTTCCGGATTCGCCCGCAGGAACTCCCGGTACAGGGGATACGCCTCCTGCAGCTTGCCGGACTGGTGGGCAGATACGGCCTCGCGCAGCTTCTGCGGCAGCCGGGAGAATTCCTCCTGCTGCCGGATGGAGTTCTCGGTGGACATTCGATACCCGTGATCGCGGAAAGAACCCCGATTATAGGGGTTCCGCCCCTCCCCATGCAGGAGGGCCTTCAGGCCCGATTCCTGCTCCCGTTGGCGCCGACCTGTCCAGCAAAAAGCATTACGACGACTCCGACCAGACGGCCAGCTCGTTGCCGCTCGGATCGAGGAAGTGAAACCTGCGTCCCCCGGGAAACGGCAATGGCTCCCTCACGATCTTGCCCCCGGCTTCACGCACTCCCTTCAGCGTCGCTTCCAGGTCAGCCGAGTAGAGAATCACCAGCGGACCGCCCTTCTCGATCCCGGGAGTACGGCGCAGACCTCCCGTCTCACCGCGGGCGGAGCGTATCCCCGCGTAGTCCGGACCGTAGTCGGTGAACTTCCAGCCGAACGCCTGGCCGTAGAACGCCTTCGCGGCCGAAACATCCGTCACCGAGAATTCGATATAGTCGATGGCATGGTGCGTATGATCGTCGTGCGCCGTATCCTCGTTCGCTTTCTCTGTCGTCGCCGGTCGATAGTCCGCGAGAAACCAGGTACGCCATTCACCGGTTTCGGGATCCTGCTGCTCGAGGTGCTGGCGCACCTCGCCGCCGGGAAGCGGCGTCCAGGTGCCGCGGAAGGGCAGGCGTTCCTTCGCCTTCAGGTAGGTGATATGACCCTGCAGAACCATCGCCCCCGATTCCTCCGGGCCTCCTGAATAGTCGATTGTGAAGCCATCGCTGACCCAGACCTGCCGCCAGCGATCCTCGACCGGATCGTAGAAGTTCATACTCTGGCCGGTACCGCCACGCGGGCCCGTCCAGTGCTCGGTGACCAGGCATCCTGCCTCTTTCTTCACAATGCGATTGGTCCCTCCGTAGCGACCATCCGGACTGTAAATTTCCCACTCACCCAGCCAGAAGTCGAACGCCTGATACACTGCATCCCCGGCGCAGACCCCAACGGGCTCCTGCGTGGACTCTCCCTCCGACGCCTGGACCGTCGCGAACGCGATCAACAGGACGGACACTAACCGAGTGTTCATGGTTCCCCCTCTTCTTTCCTGATGGCGATGCCCGCCAGAAGCAGGCAGACCGTCGCCAGCCAAACACCGTACCCACTTTTCTTCAAGGCCCGGGCGCCGGTCAGGATCGCCGCTGACCGTGACCGGTCTTCCATGGCGATCCGATCGTCGCGCTTCCCGGCATCGTGTCGGGATTGACGATAAGATTACTGACAGCCACCTTGGATCCGACCATTTTATGTCATCGAGTGTCGCACAGCAGCTGCAGGTCGCTATAGCCCATCATCAGGCGGGCCGTCTGCGCGAGGCGGAGGCGATCTACCGCTCCATCCTCTCGGAACGGCCGCAGGACCCGAACGCCCTGTACCTGCTCGGCGTGATGGCGCTTCAGGTCGGCCGGAACGAGGAGGCACACGATCTGCTGAACAAGGCCATCGTGGTCAGCCCGGGCAACGCGGACGCTCATAATATGTGCGGCGAAACCTGTCGGGCGCTCGGGCGCCCGGACGAGGCAATCGGTCATTACCGTGAAGCACTGCGCCTCAACCCGCGGTTCGCTGGCGCCATCAACAATCTCGGCAACGTGTATATGGAGCTCGGCCGGTACGCGGAGGCAGCGGCCGAGTATGAGCGCGCGATATCCCTCGCTCCGGAGTTCGTGATGTCGCACGACAATCTCGGGCTCGCCCTGAAGGCGCTCGGCCGGCCGGAAGAGGCACTGCAGCATTTCGATCGTGCCCTCTCTATTGCTCCGGACTATCCGGGGGCTCACAACAATCTGGGCAATACGCTGCGAGACCTCGGCCGGACGGATGAGGCGATCGGTCATTACCGGCGCGCCATCGCGCTCGATCCCCGATTCGCCGAGGCGCACAACAATCTCGGCACGGCCCTGAAGGCTGACGGTCGTCTCGACGCCGCCGCGGCGGAGTACGAGAAGGCTCTGGCGCTCCGCCCGGGGTTCGCGATGGCACATAACAATCTGGGTCTCGTCTATGACGAGACCGGCCGACCGCATGATGCGATGGCCTGCTACCAGCGGGCCATCGCCATCGACCCTGATTATGCCGATGCCAGGAACAACCTGGGCAATGTCCTGTTCCAGCTCGGCCGTTCGGACGAGGCGGCGACCGAGTACCGGAAGGTGATCGCGATCCGGCCGTCCTACGCCGAGGCCTATCGCCATCTCACCAATGTGCGCCCGGACCCGGAGATGGTCGCGGCGATACGAGAGCAACTCGAACGCCCCGACCTGTCGTCCGAAGACACGATGCACTTCCACTATGCGCTGGCCAGAATAGCCGAGCATAACAGAAAGTTCGCGGAGGCATTCCGGCACTATCGAACCGCGAACCGGATCAGACGGAGGGCGATCCAGTACGATCCCGACGAGCATGCCCTCCTGATCGATCGACTGATCGAGACGTTTTCGCCGGAACTCCGTGAAGCGGCACGCGACTGGGGCTCGGATTCCGAATTGCCGGTGTTCATTGTCGGCATGCCCCGCTCCGGCACCACGCTGGTGGAGCAGATTGTGGCCAGCCATCCCCGGGTGCATGGCGCCGGCGAACTGCCGGTGCTCGCCAATTTCGAAATGGAGCTGGCGGGATACCCGGAGTCGATACGCCGGCGCGGCCCTGCCGTGGCTGCCGACTGGTCCGACCGTTACCTGGCAGTCCTGCGAGGCCGCTCGGATTCGCCCGCCCGCATCACGGACAAGGCGCCCAGCAACTTCCTGCGGATCGGCCTCATCCGGGTCCTGTTTCCCCGGGCGAGGATCGTGCATTGCCGCCGCAATCCCCTCGACACCTGCCTGTCCAATTACTTCCACTATTTCGTGGTCGGCAACGAGTTCTCCTACGATCTCGAGGAACTCGGTCACTACTACCGGGGCTACGAGCGGCTGATGACCCACTGGCGCGAGACATTCAATGCCGGTTTTCTGGAGGTGGATTATCAGGACCTGGTCCGCGACCAGGAGGCCGTCAGCCGCAGGCTGATCGATTACCTGGGCCTCGAGTGGGATCCCGCCTGCCTGAATTTCCACGAGAACCGGCGGGCCGTGAAGACGGCCAGCAGCATGCAGGTGCGGGAGCCGATCCACAGCCGATCGATCGATCGCTGGCGGCACTACGAAGATCAGCTATTGCCGCTCATTTCGCTGCTCGAAAAGGGCGAACCCTAGCAATCCAGCCGCTCATCTGATGTGGGCGGCCATGCACTTATCGGCGAACAGCCGGGCATCTTGATCCCGAAAAAAAAATGGCGGACCCCCGTTTCCGGGGGCCCGCCATCCTTGACGGCTACGACCTTGGGTGGGATCAGAAGTTCTGAGTCACGCCCAGGAAGAAGTAGCGGCCGAGGTGATCCCAGGTTCCCGGGACCGTGTTGCCGTTACTGTAGGTCGAGATGTTGTTGATGAAGCCGTTCACCGGCGGTGCGTTATCGAAGATATTGGAAATACCTGCGTTCAGCACCGTCTCGCCGCCGAACCAGCTCACAGCGTAGTTGGCCGAGAGGTCGAAGTAGTTCTCGGGATCGACCTTGAACGCCGAGCCTTCGAACTGATCCACCTCACCGACATACCGCCAGCCACCGGTCACCTGCACGTCCCAGGGCGTCATCCACGTCGCGTTCAGGACGTGCTTCCACTCCGGCCGCGGACGCTCGCAGTCACCGCCGATCTTGCCGGCACATTCCTGCACCGGGGCACCAGCAACGGGCTGCTGGTCGAATTTGTCCAGCAGCGTTCCGCGCAGAGAAATGTCCAGGCTACCCCAGTCGCCGAGCTCCATCCCGTAGGTACCGGTGATATCCCAGCCGGCGATCTCGAAGAAACCGATGTTGATATTCTGCGAAATGACGTTCGCCGATCCAACCCAGAGGTTACCGTTCGGCCCACGACTGATCAGTGAGCAGGCAGCCGGACTACCCGTCGCTGCGCACTGGCGAATCGTGAATTCCTCACCGATACCCGCCTCGATGGCGTCCTCCACCTCAATGCTCCAGTAGTCGACACTCAACGTCAGGCCGTCGAGGAGACCGCCGAACATATCGCCGGTGGGAGTGAAGACCGCACCGAAGGTGAAGGAATCCGACTCTTCCGGCTCCAGGTCGAGGTTGCCGCCGAAGATGGCGTTGTACTGACCAGCCGGGCTGAGCGGCACGTTGCCGTACTGAGCAGCCGTCACGCCGGTATTAGCACAGGCCGCCTGGGACAACTCGGGGGTCGGTCCGCCGCAGGGATCGGTACCGGCCCAGAGGCCGAAGCTCGAAGGCTCGAACAGCTCGCGGATGTTCGGCGCACGCACCGCCTGGGAGATTCCACCGCGGATCATGAGGCTCTCAACAGGCCGCCACTCGCCGCCGATGTTCCAGGTGTCAGTGGTCTCGTCCGGGATATCGTAGTCCGAAGAGCGGTAACGCAGGTCGAGAGCGATTTCCTCGGCGAAGGGCTTGCCCTGGACGAGCGGAACACGCGCTTCCGTAAACCACTCCTTGACCAACACGGCACCAGAGACAGCCGCGGTGGCACCACCCTGGCCGGCGCCGTCGCCGCTGGTGAAGCCATTGTCCGGGCGGTAGTCGATCAGCTCGTCGCGATACTCGACACCGAAGATCACTTTGACGCCGTCCTCGGCGCTCGGCAGCTGGATACCATAGTCGGTCAGGTCGCCCTGCACGTACGCCACGAACTGATCCTGCTCGAGATCACCTGTCGCGAACAGCGGCAGAGTCAGGTAGTTGACTGCTGCATCGGTAACGCCTCCGGTCTCGAAGACGTTGTAGGGCACGCAGGCGGGATCAGCGCCGGACAGTACCGTGCGGCAGACCGGCTGACCGGTCCCCGGATCCGTGACGACGTCCAGCGCCCGCTGAATGCGCGTGATGGAGAGATCGTTCAGGTAGACGTTGGAATAGCGCAGCCGCGACGAGTTGAAGAACGCATCGTAGCTCCACTGGTCGTTGATGTCGCCGCGCACACCGCCGAGCATACGGAGACTGGTGTGCTTGAGGTCGCTGACGCGCGCCCCGCCTTCCACGTTACGGCGCCCGATGTAGTAAGGCGCGATGTCCGCCGTGCTCGTGCACCCCAGCGTATTGAACTGCTGAGCCGACAGCAGCGGGTTCTCGCAGGGGATCTGGCTGGTAACGAAGAACGCACCGGAGGGCGCGATCTGCGCCAGGCTGCGATCGTCCATGAACATGACTTCCGTGTACACCTCGAGCTTCTCATCGAACTCGTAGTGGCCGAACACGCCGCCGGTGTAGCGTTCGTCGGGACGCTGGAAGTGGTTCAGGGGACCGTAGTTGTAATACGTGTAATCCCACGGCACGAACTCGTCGCCGGCCACGGTGAAATACGTACCGTCGAACGGCGTGAACAGGCCGGTCGGGATGGTCGCCGATCCGGCACAGGTTTCGCCATTGGAGGAGCTCAGCGCGCAGGCACTGTAGTCCCGCTTGGAATGGGTCAGCGAATCGACTTCGCGCCAGCCGAGGTAACCGGTGACGTTACCCTTGCCATCCGGTGAGTTCACGCCCATGAGGATGTTCAGGTTGCGCTGATAACCGTCGCGTACATCATCCTCCGGAACCTCGAAACCGGAGGCTGCCAGCTGCGCGCGGACCGCACTGTTGTCGTTGTTGTGCGAGTAACCGGAGAACTGGTAGTCGATCTGAACGCCTTCGAAGTCGTCCTTCATGATGAAGTTGACCACGCCCGCGACGGCATCCGAACCGTATACCGATGCCGCACCGCCGGTGAGAAGCTCGACGCGCTCGATCATGGAGGCGGGGATCTGGTTCACGTCGGGCGCAAGAGCGAAGGGATCGCCGAAGCCCATGCGATGGCCGTTGACCAGCACCAGGGTTCGGTCGGAACCCAGACCGCGAAGGTCGAGGGTAGCCGTACCGGTCGCGCCGTTGGCTTCACCGGAAGTCAGCTCCGGCGTGATCTGCGGCATGTCGTTCAGCAGGTCCTCGACGCGGGTAATACCGCGAGAGGTGATATCCTCCGGCCGCACGGTCGTGACCGGGCTCGCCGTGATCAGGTTCGCATCGGTCGCAATACGCGAACCGGTGACGACGATCTCTTCGAGAACGCCTTCGGCATCGTCCTGTGCCTGGGCAGCGATCGGTGCACCGGTTGCCGCCGCGGTAACCGCGGCCGCCCCGTACAACGCTCGCTGTACAGCACAGGTCAGAGGTTTCTTAGTCAACATTGAACTCTCCCCAGACCGTTTGATTGATAAGAGCTGGTCGTGTCTGACGTTGTCTTTTCGATACAACCACGACCATGGCAGGCGAGTATGCCACAGCAATGAACCATTTCAATAGCCTGTTACAGAAAAGGTGTAACTTTCAAGCAACAGATTTTCCGGGGAATCTTCGCTGTTGTGCGACTGCAACAGCGGCGGGCCGAAAGCAGGGCGGGCCCGCCACTAGCGGGCGAAAGTCGCCCAATCGTCGACGAGATCGCCAAGTTCGGCCTCCAGGGGCCCCAGCCAGGGTTCATAGTGCCGCCAATAGTCCAGACCGGAGCGGAAGATGGGCCGGCGGACCTGCTCGGAGCTCGCCGTGCTCACCGCGCGGCGGTTCTCGTGGAATGCGAGACAGCCTTCCTCGAACGGCAGGCCGCAGTATTCCAGCAGGCGGCGGACCTCGGACTCGGTATCGTCGACGAGATGCTCGTAGACGACCCGGTGCACGCGCCCGGGCAGGACGGCATCGAAATGAGCCATCAGGTCTGCATACAGCCGGTAATAGCGGCCGATGGTCGCGAGGTCGTAGCTGAACTGCTGCGCCCGGGCGAAGTGTTCCTTGAACAGCGACAGGCCGCAGGCCATCGGGTGGCGTCGCACGTCGATGATGCGGGCGTTCGGCAGGATCAGGTGGATCAGGCCGATGTGGGCGAAATTATTCGGCATCTTGTCCACGAAGAAGGGCGTGCCCTCCTTCCGCTGGACCCGGGTCTCCTCGAGGTAGCGCTCGCCCAGCGCCCGGGATTCCTCGGCCGTCAGCTGCCCCAGCGACTCCGGATAAGCGCCGGCCGGCGCGGCACCGCGGTCGAGTGTCCGCGCGATGGCGGCGATGTTGGGGAGCTCCATGGTCCCTTCCACCCGGCTGTGGCTCGCGAGGATCTGCTCCACCAGCGTGGAGCCTGAGCGCGGCAGACCCACGATGAAGACCGGATCCGGCGCGCCGGCACCGAAACCGGCCCGATCCGCGAAGAACGGCCCGGTCAGCAGCGCCTTGCTGCGGCGCACGTGCGACTCCATCTCGCCGATGTCGTAGGCGCTGCGGGCGCGCCGCAGCCGGTTGCCCTCGGCGTAGTGCCGGAAAGACTCCTCGTAGCGCTCCCGATCCTCCAGCCCCTTGCCCATCGCGAAGTGCAGGTGCCAGCGATCCCGTTCCTCGAGCCCGGCCAGTTCCAGCTGCCGCCCGATCGCATCCAGCTCCTCGTCGGTCAGGCTGTGGGTCTTCAGGTTGGCGAGACTCCAGTACGCCTCGCCATAGCCCGGCGCCAGCTCGATGGCCTTGCGATAGGCGCGGATGCAGTCCTCCCGGCGCCCCACCGACTTCAGCATGTGGCCGAGGCTGGTCCAGACCGTGGGCTGGGCCTCGTCCTCGGCCAGCAGCTCCTCGCAGAGGCGGATGGACTCGTCGTACTCGAGCAGCCGGACCAGGATGGAGGCCTTAAGCTTGCGCGCGTCGGTGTTCTTCGGATCCGCGTCCAGCAGCGGCCCGGTCTCCGCCAGCCCCTCCTGCAGGCGGTTCTGCCGCATGAGCACGACGGCGTGGTTGTGGCGCGCGCGCCGGTAGCCGGGGGCGAGCTCGATGCAGCGCGCGAGCAGCTCCTCCGCCTCGCCGATGCGCTCCTGGCGCTCCGCGGCATCCGCCAGCAGGCACAGCGCCACCACATCGTTGGGATAGGGGCCGAGCTGCGCGCGCAACAGGGCTTCGGCGTCGCCCGGCCGGTTCTCGGCCAGCGCGCGGCCGGCCTCGGCTATGCGCGGTTTCTGGTTGGCGTGTGCAATGTAGCCTGCGAACGCCCGGTCGGCCTCTGCGGTTCGTTCGAGTGCGGTCAGCAGATCGGCCAGCGCGAGCCAGGCATCGGCGAAATCCGGTTTGGCGTCGACGGCACGCCGGAGTGTGGCCAGTGCGGCCTCGTCGTCGCCCGTCTCCCGCAGCGCGAGGCCAAGCTGCAACCGGGGCACCGCAGCGTTCGGATGAGCCTGGCACAGCGGGCCGAGGATCCCGACAGCGGCCGCAGGGTCGTTCATCAGGCGCCGGGCAATGGCCCGGAACAGCAGGGCTGCGGGCTGGCCGGGTATCTTCTCCAGCAGGGCTCGCGCCTCGGCATCCGCACGGGCGGGATCGCTGCCGAGCAGCTCGTCGATGCGGGCCAGCGCGGCGTCCAGGGCTCGCTCGGCGTCGGCGTTGGTGTTCGGATTCTGCAAATCGGTCAGCCGGACTGGTTCTGGTTACTGGTTCTGGTTACGGGTTCTGGTTAGCGGGTGGCAGAAGCGGCCGGATTGTGGGCGGGCCACCGCCGTTTTTCAATGCTATCTTATCGGCCATGCGGAAACTGCACCTCATCCTGTCGCGCGGCCCACAGCCCCGCCGGTCGGTGTGCCCGGCGTCGGTTCCGGAGACATCGGCATCAATCGCTGCCGTGCCGGCGGCCTCGCCAATCGCAACGGCCGTCGGCACGCTCCTCGCGGCCGCCGCCATCGCCACCATCGTCGCCGGCCCGGCTGGCGCGCAAGGCCTGCCCGCGGACGTGCTGGCCTGCCGGGATATCGCCGGCGCCGACGAGCGGCTGGCCTGCTACGACCGCGCCGTGGACCGCCGCGCCGATGACGCCGGCACCGAAACCGCTCCGATGACCTCTCCCGAAGAGCTGTTCGGCCGCGACCCGGCCGACATTCAGCGCCGTATGGACCAGGCGGCCGGACGCGAGGAGCTGCAGCAGATCACCGGCGAGGTCGTCGAGCTGATCGAGATCACGCCGGACCGCATCGCGGTGAAGCTCGACAACGGCCAGATCTGGCGCCAGACCGTCCCGTCCCGGTTTCTGCTGCGAGAGGGCCAGGAGGTGAAGATCCGCCGCGCCAGCCTCGGCTCCTACCTGATGAGTCGCGGGGGCTCGAGCCGCAGCATCCGGGTGGAGCGGGCGGACTGATCCCGCGCCGGCCGCCGGAGCCGGGCTCGGCTCAGTACTTGTAGCGGAAGTCCAGTATCAGGCGGTCGTAGTCGAGCTCCTCGGCGCCGGGGTCGCCCCGGTCCACCGCATCCTCGTTGATGACGTCGCGGAAATAGCTCAGCCGGAATACCCAGTTGGGCGCCAGTGCATAGTCCGCCGACAGAAAGTGCCCGCGGGCGTCCGTGCCGCCGCCGCCAAAGTTGGAGTCGGTGAGCAGCCCCAGGACGGCATCCGCCTCCAGTTCCTGCCAGGTATAGCGCACGCGCCAGGTCCCCGGGGCGCTCGCCTTGCCAAGCGCGCCGCCGACGGCCCAGCCCGTGTCGTAATCGCCGGCATCCAGGTTCCTGACATAGTCCGCGAACAGGGCCACCGGCCAGTCGCCCACGCGGGTGGCGTACTCGGCGGCGAATTCAACCAGGCTGAAATCGTAGCGGTAGCTGCCGTCCGGATTGACGCTGTTGCCGAAGGCATCGGTGGGGTCGTAGAGCGTCTCGCGGCCGGCGAGGTCCATGCGGTAGTGGCTCGCGGTCAGGGTGAGCGTATCGTCGTGTCGCAGCGGCATCGCATAGCCGCCCTGCAGGCCGATGGCCAGCTCGTCGCCGCGCCGGCTGTCGCCCTCGAGCCAGGTGGCCAGCGCGGTGGCGAAGAAATCGCCGGTGGCATAGTCGAGCGCGAAACCCTCCGGGCGCCAGTCGTCGTCCCACACGAGGCCGTTGCCGCCCGCCCGGCGGAGCGGGTTCTTGAACTTGCCGCCGATCAGCCGGGTGCCCGGCAGAGCGGTCCACTCGAACCAGGCCTGGTCCAGGCCGATGTCCATCCTCGCACCGCCGTCACCGAGAGTCTGGTTGCCGGAGACCGGGTTATCGCCGCCGGTGGCGAGACCGAAGCCGGCCCGCACGGTATCGTTGACCCGGGCGATGATCGTCGGCCGCGCACGTATCCGGTGGCGCTCCCGGCTGTCGCTGCCCTCCTGGTCGATGGTCTCCCAGCGGTAGCGGAAGTCGCCGCTGAACGCGACCCGGTCGGTCCAGTGCTCCTCGCGAGGCACAGGAGCAGGCGCCGGTGCGGGGGCCGGCGCCGGCGCCGTTGTCTCCTCGACAGCCATGCCGCCCTCTTCCATCCCGGCGCGCTCCTCGAGTTCTGCCAGCCGCTCGCTGAGGGCGGCGATCTGCGCCCGTAGCTCGCGGATTTCCTCCTGGCTCACGGCGGCCGCGCCCGATACCGCAGGCGCTATTGCCACGCCGAGAATCACGCCGAGCGTGATGCCAACTCTCAGCAAAGCTCGCATATCTGATCTCCCCGTCTGATCATCTGGAGTTGATTTTCCGGAGTGGATTTTCCGGAATCGGGCGACCCGCTGCCGGCCGCCGCATTGTCACGAAAAGGTTTCCTTATTATTGCAGTTTTGTGACCCCCGGTGGGGTGTGATCGCCGGGTGCCAGGATCCTGGCCGGGACGGTTCTGCTACGATCCGGCGGTCGCGGCACACTCCGTCGCCGCAGGAGGCACAACGCATGCGCAGCACCTCGTTCCCCCTGTCCGCACTTTGTGCGATCACATCGGTCATGCTCCTGGCCGCGCCGCCCGCCCGCGGGAGCGAGGCCCTGGATCTGTACGTCGAGATGACCACCGGCAGTTTCAGCTCCGCCGCCCAGGCCGCCACCGACGACCGCTATGGCACCGCAGTCTGGCACATCGCCGAAGTCTGGGAAGGCCGGGAAGACGGCCGCTGGCTGTACGCCGAGAACTGGTTCGGCGAGGCGGAGCAGCCCTACCGGCAGCGCATTACGCGCCTGACGGTGGCGGAGGACGGCAGCCTCCTCGCCCGCGGCTACCGCCTGCCGCAGACCGAGCCCTATGTCGGCGCCTGGGAAGACCCGGCGCTGCTCGAAGGCCTGTCACCGGACGATCTGGAGCCCGTGGCGGGCTGCGACGTCACGCTCGTTCGCGCCGGCGAGCGCCGCTTCGAGGGCAACACCCGCGGCCGGGAATGCAAGAACAGCTACAAGGGCGCCGCCTACGTCGTCTCGCGCTCGGTGCTGACCGACGAGGTCATGATCAACTGGGACCGGGGCATCGCCGCCGACGGTCGGGTGGTGTGGGGACCGGAGGCCGGCGGCTACCGCTTCCGCCCCGTCGGCGAGGATGGCGGCGTCGATGCCTGCAACAAACCGGTGCGCATGGTGGTCTTCGGCGAGATCCACGACCGCGAGGCATTCGCCGCCTATCCCCGGGCCATCTTCGCCTCCGGCCTGTACGAGCAGGTGCAGGGCTATTACGAGGCGATCACGCCGGCGCTGGAGGTCTTCGAGGGCGACCCGCCGCCGGGACGCGGCGTCGTCATCTCCCGCTTCCCCTGCCTGGAGGCCGCCCGGGAGTTCTGGTACTCGGACACCTACCAGAACGAGATCCTGCCGCTGCGCGAGGGCGCGGCGGATTTCGAGGTGCTGGTGCTGCCCGGCCTGCCGGTGCCGGACTATATCGAGCCGAGCCATATCGAATAGGAACCGACGGCAGCCCGCGGGCGGCGCTGCCCGTGGGCGCCGCCGCCCTGCGCCGCGGTCAGCGCAGCTCGCCCAGGAGCTGGTTCAGCTCGATGACGAAACCGTCCGGGTCGGTGAGGATGCTCACCAGCACGGGGATGGTGCCCTTGCCGTCGTAGGAGGGGTAGCTGATCTCCCGGGGTTCGCTCAGCACCCGCACGCCGATGACGTTGCGCGCCGCCTCGAATTTCGCCGCCAGGTCGCTGGTGTTGAACAGGAGCACCATGCTGCCCGGCGTGAACGGCTCCAGGCCCTGATTGGCCGGTGGCTTCGCCGGCTTCACGTACTGCAGCAGCCCGATGATGCCCACGTAGTCGTCGTTCGCCCGCAGGAAGACCAGGCGGCGGGCGATGTCGGCCTCCTCGTCGGTGGCCGCGTCCCGGGGCGTGCGGATGGCCCGGTCGTAGATCACCTCCATGCCCAGCGCATCGCGGTAGAAGGCGAGCGAGGCATCGATGTCGCGGACCACCAGGGTGGTGCGGCGCAGGTCGATGTCCACCTGCTCGGACTCGGGCACCGGGGCGGCGAGCGCGGCGGCGGACAGGAGCAGGCCGACAAGGGCCGCCATTGCGAGAGTTGCCGGCATGCCCAGGGGCGAGGCGGACTTGCGGATCCGCGGGACGGCGATCGCGCGGGCGGGACGGGCATGCGGATGGCGGCGGCTCATGGCGGTCACTCCTGGCTTGGTCGGTCCACAGTTTAGCGCGGAGCGGCCGGGTGCGGAGCCTGTGACGGGCGGCGGGGATGCGATAGGCTTGCCCGGTTTCGACGCGTCGCCGTGCAGGCGCAGGGGGTAAGCGACCGATGGCGGGAAATCCGAGGGAGAGACTGGCCGCGGCGATGCGCTTCGCCATCGGCGCGCGACCGGGGGAGCTCTCCGCCTGCCTGGCGGCATTCGTCTATATCTTCTGCCTGTTCACAGGCTACAGCGTGCTGCGGCCGGTGCGCGACACGATGGGCATCGCGGGCGGCGTGGAGAACCTGCCCTGGATGTTCCTGGCGACCTTCCTCGCCACCCTCGTCGCCGTCCCGTTCTACGGCTGGCTGTGTTCGCGCTATCGCCGCGGCGTATTCCTGCCGTGGGTGTACCTGTTCTTCATTATCAACCTGGCGCTGTTCTACGCGGCCTTCAGCGCGGATCCCGACAACCCGGTCGTCGCCCGCGTCTTCTTCGTCTGGCTGAGCGTGTACAACCTGTTCGTGGTCTCCGTGTTCTGGAGCTTCATGGCGGACATCTTCTCCGGCGACCAGGCGAAGCGGCTGTTCGGCTTTGTCACCGCCGGCGCCAGCACCGGTTTCATCGTCGGACCGGCGTTCACGGTGACTTTCGCCGAGACGCTGGGGACCGGGAATCTGGTGCTGGTCGCCGCCGCGCTGCTCGGCGCCACGCTGTTCCTGATCCGCTACCTCCTGCACTGGTCGCACACCTCGGCCGCCAGCAGCGAGGTGAAGGCGGACGGCACTCCGACACGGCGCGAAGAAGCCATGGGCGGCAACCCGTTCGCGGGCTTCACGCTGTTGTTCCGCTCGCCCTATCTGCTGACCCTCGCCGCGTTCATCTTCCTCTACACGGCGGTCGGCACGTTCATCTACCTGCAGCAGGCGGAGCTGGTGCGCGACGCCTTCGCCTCGTCGGAGGAGCGCACGCAGGTCTTCGCCTTCATCGACCTGGCCGTGAACGTGATCTCGCTGGGCACCCAGGTGTTCCTGACCGGGCGCATCGTCAAGCGGGTGGGGATGGTGGTGACGCTCGCCGCGATGCCGGTGTTCATGATTGGCGGCTTCGTGGCGCTCGCGGCCGTGCCGACGCTGACCGTGCTGGTGATCGTCCAGGTGATCCGGCGCTCCGGCAACTACGCCATCACCCGGCCCGCGCGGGAGATGCTCTACACGGCCGTGGACCGGGAGAGCCGCTACAAGGTGAAGAACGTCATCGACACCGTGGTGTACCGCGGCGGCGACGCGGCCAATGCGGGCCTCTACAAGCTGATGCAGACCTTCGGCCTGGGCCTGGCCGGTATCGCCAGTGTGGGCGTGCTGGTAGCGGCGATCTGGGCCGTCTGCGCAGTAGCCCTGGGCCGGCAGTACAACAAGGTGCCGGACCGAACTATTAGAACTTCTGATAGTTAATCAACAAATTTGCATTTCGAGTGTCCGGCACCCGAATCCGAACTTTTGCAACTTTTGATCGTTATTTGCAGTTCGAGTGACCGGCACCTGATCAGCTGGCCTGGACTTGCTCCAGGAGCTGGGAGTCGGAGAGCCGGTCGTTTTCGCGGCTGCGTTGCTTGGCGCGGTACATGGCGTGGTCGGCGGCGCGCAGCAGCTCGTTCAGATGGCGGCCGTGTTCCGGGTAGAGCGCCATCCCCACGCTCGCGGGACAGCCGACCGCGACATCCCGGATGCGGTAGCGCTCGGCCAGCGCCAGCGTGAGCCGTCGCGCCAGCTGCTCGGCCTCCGGTTTCGAGATCCCCGGCGCCAGTGCCACGAATTCGTCACCGCCCCAGCGGCCGATCACGTCCTGGGGCCTGAGGTTCGCCCGCAGCCGATCGGCGAAGCTCTGCAGCAGCGAGTCACCCAGCCGATGCCCGTGCTGGTCGTTGATGGCCTTGAAGCCGTTGATGTCCAGGAAAATCACGGCGCCGTGGCCCGGCCCCGCCTCCCGCGCGAGCAGCGGACGGGCGTGCTGCTCGAACCCGCGCCGGTTGTAGAGCCCGGTGAGCGCATCCGAGAGCGCATAGGTCTCCATCTGGCGCTCGCGTTCCTTGCGCTCCGTGATGTCGATGAACGTTACCGCCACGTCGTCGTCCACCGGCTCGGCGATCACCCGCATCCAGCGCCGCCGCGTGCCCTCGCCCACCTCCATCTCGTCGTCGCAGCGCGCGCCCTCGGTGGCCGAGCGCAGTACCAGCGCCTGCAGCTGGCCGTCGCCGGGCAGCTCGAAGGTATCGATCTCCTGGCCGACGATGCGCCGCGACGGCAGACCCAGGTAGCGCTCGGCGGCCCGATTGGCGAACACGCAGCGGAACACGTCCCGGTCCTCGGTCTGGCGCAGCCGCAGGATGCCGTTGGACGAGTTATCCACCAGCGTGCGCAACAGCCGCTCGCTCTTCGCCAGCCGGTCCTGCGCCTTGTGCCGCTCGGTCACGTCCCGGCACACCACGATCTGCCCGCGCTGATGACGCTTCGCCGTGCGGATGGCCGAGCGGCGCACCTCGTAATGACGACCGCAGTCCGTCGACAGATGCTGCATGATGCCGCTTTCCACGCACTCCCGGATGGCATCCACCACCGGCGTATCGCCGCGCAGCCGGCGCGCCACCAGCGCCGCCTCGCGGGCCCCCAGCAGCTTCTCGGCCGCGCGGTTCGCGCCCACCACCCGGTCCTCGTTGTCGAGCAGGAGCACCGGATCCTTCAGCTGCTCGAACACGCCCCGGTACGCGACCACGCTCAGTCGGGTCACCTTCATGCCCAGCGTCATCCAGGCGTAGACGGGAATGAACGCCGACAGCGTCAGCGTGGTCACCGGCGCATCCTGCGGCCCGTAGCCCAGCACCGACAGCCCGCTGATCGTCAGCGGCACCATGCCGGAGATCATCATCACCACCGCCGGCAGACGCTGCGACGGCGGCACCGACGGCAGGTGGAAGCCGAATACGGTGAAGGCCAGCAGCACCATGCCGTAGCTGTAGGGACCGTGCACGTAGGCGAACCACGGCCCCCAGTCCAGCGACAGCAGGGTGCGATCGCCGATCATCGGCGGCGGGTAATCCCACATGAGGCCGTGCCAGGGATTGGTCGCCGTCATCAGCAGCGTGAGCGTGGGCACCACGCACAGCCCGGCCAGCAGATTGGGGCGCACCCCCTGCGCCGTGTAACCCATGAGGAAGGCCACGATGGCCACCGGCGCGAAGCACGCGCCGACGAACACCAGCACCCGGGCGACGTTGTGCACGGCGAGCGTTGGGAACGCAGTCTCGAGCCCCGCCCCCAGGATCCAGACGGACAGCAATCCCAGGAAGACCACCAGCGAGACGGAACGGGCATCCGGCTCCCGGCGGCGATACAGCGCCGCCGCCATGACGGCGTAGCCCACGCCGGCAGAGAGCTGGATCAGCAGGAAGAAGATCGTCTTATCCAATCGCCCCGTCCGTCTGCCGCCCCCACCGGCGGCGATCCAAACACTCTAGCGGCGGGCGGCGCCGGTTTCTGTTAACCGGTACTCAGTTGCCTCCGGCGCCGGACGGGATTATGTCTCAATCAGGGTCGCAATCGAGGTTGCAATCGGGGCCTCAATCGGGCGCCTCCAGCCCCGTCGCCGTCTCCGCGATGAGATGGTCGACGACGGCCTGCAACGCCCCCTGGTGGTCGGCGCCCTCGGACAGCGCCTCCCGATAGGTCTCGAGCTGACGATGGGCGCTGGTGCCCCGCTCGATGATGTGGCGCACCGAGCGCACCTCCGCCACGCAGTCCAGCGCCTCAGCGTCCTCGGCAACCATCTCCAGCAACTCCTCCAGCAGCGACTCGAAGGCGATGACCCGGCCCTTGGCGAGATCGATCATGCCCTCGTCGAAGCCGTAGCGCATGGCCCGCCAGCGGTTCTCGTGGATGAGCATGTTCGGGTAGATGCGCCAGCGCTGGTTGTCCACGCGCAGGCGGAACAGCATGCGCAGGATGCACACCACCAGTGCGGCCAGCGCCATGGTGTCGTCGATGAGCGTGCAGACGTCCATCACCCGGGTCTCGAGCGTGGGATAGCGCGCGCTCGGCCGCTGGTCCCACCAGAGCTTGGTGGCATCCTCCATGATGCCGGCCGAGATCAGCACGTCCACGTGGCGCTGGTATTCGCCGAAGCTCGAGAAATGCTCGGGCAGGCCGGTGCGCGGCAGCGCGTCGAACACGGTGAGGCGGTAGGACTTCAGCCCGGTGTCCTTGCCCTCCCAGAACGGCGACGAGCAGGACAGCGCGAGCAGATGCGGCAGGAAATAACTCATCTGCGACATGAGATCGATGCGCATCGCGTCGTCGTCGATGCCCACGTGCACGTGCATGCCGCAGATCAGCAGCCGCCGGGCGGCCGCCTGCATCTCGGTGGCCAGCGCCTGGTAGCGGGTCTTCGGCGTGTGCTTCTGTTCGGTCCAGCGGCTGAAGGGATGAGTGGAAGACGCGATGGGCGCGAGGCCGTGCTCGTCGGCCACGTCCGTGATCACCCGGCGCAGCCGCGCAAGATCCCGGCGGGCCTCGCGGATATTCCGGCACACGCGCGTGCCCACCTCGATCTGTGAGCGCATGAACTCCGGGCTGACCTGGCCCTTGCAGCGCCTCTCGCACTCCTCGAGCATGGCGGTGGGCGGGTCGTCCGCCAGTCCCCGGGTCTCCCGGTCCACCAGCAGATACTCTTCCTCGATACCGATTGTGAAGGCAGGCTCTTTCATGGGCCGGTGCTCCGCTCGCCAGTCGTCAGCCGCCGCTCGCCTGCCTCCGGCCCGTCAGCCGGGGATCAGCCGGATATTGGATTGTCCCCCGAGCGGCCCGGGGCGTCGTGCTCCGGTACCACGGGCAGGCGGCGGTAGAGATTCGGGTTGTCCAGGAGGGGCGCGAGCAGGTGCACGAGCCGGTCGGTCCAGAGCTCGAGGCCCTCCTCGCTCATGAGGTGATCCTGGCGGATCTCGAAGGCGGCGTGGGGCAGCCCCGTCCGCTCCGCGTGGTAGTCCACGGTGAAGTCGGCGGGCGCCCGGCCCGAGTAGGGTTCGTTGTCGCCGATGACCAGCCCGGGGATGCGGTGCAGTCCCTCCAGGATGGGCCGCGGCAGCCGCGGGTCGGTGTCCCAGAGGATACCCGCGTCCCAGTCGCGGCCCTGCCCGTCCAGCACCGGCGTGAAGCTGTGGATGGAGATGAACGCCGGCACCCGGTCGCCGTCGGTCAGGCGGCGGATCTCCTCCTCGATGGCCCGGTGGTAGGGCCAGTAGAGTGCGTCCGCGCGGCAGGCCTTCTGCTGCTCGGTGAGGCCCTCGTTGCCCGGGATGATGTGGCCGTCGCCCCGGCTCAGGAAGGCCGTCGGATCGGTCAGGTGCCGGTTGCAGTCCACCACCAGGCGGGAATAGCGGGCCAGCACCGCATTGGCCTGGAGCCTCGCCGCCACCCGCCGGGTGAGTTCGCCGGCGCCGATGTCGCAGGCCAGGTGCGTCGACAGGCCCTTCTCGTCCATGCCGAGATCGTCGAGCGTGCGGGGGATGCGCCGGCTGGCGTGATCACAGACGATCAGCACCGGCGGGTCGCTGCGTCCATGCACGATGTCGTAGGGCGGCGGCTCATCCGGCGCCAGCAGTGCCCGCTGCGCGTGTTCCATGGCGGCCTGGGCGGGTATGTGTACCGGCTCGGGTGCGTCTTTCATACGCCACCGAGTGTAACCCATTCCCCGAGGGGCCGGCAGGGAGCGGGCTTCAGGCCAGCGCCCGGTCCTCGGTATCGCGGCCCGTCTCGCCCCAGGGCGCGAATCGGCGCACCGATTCGGGCCGGGCGATATGGAAGCCCTGGGCGTACTCCACGCCGATACTGCCGAGGATCTCCAGCACCTGCTCGCTCTCCACCCGCTCCGCAATCGTGGCGATGCCGAGCGCCTTGCCGATGCGGCTGATGGCGTCCACGAGACTCTGGTCCTTGGTGTCCTCGCCCACGTTGTGGATGAACGCGCCGTCGATCTTGAGATAGTCCACGGGCAGGTGCTTGAGGTAGGTAAACGAGGACAGGCCGCTGCCGAAGTCGTCCAGCGAGAAGCGGCAGCCGACGTCCTTCAGTTCCTTCATGAAGTGGATGACCCGGTCCAGGTTCGCGATGGCCGCGGTCTCCGTGATCTCGAAGCAGATGGCGCCGGTCGGCAGCTTGCGGCGGCGAAGCTCGTGGATCACCCAGGCGCGGAAGCGGTCGTCGCTCAGCGAGGTACCCGAGAGGTTCAGCGCCAGCGTGTAGGTGGCGTGTCCGTCGGCGCCCACCCGGTCGGCCAGGTGATCCAGCGTCTCGCTCACCACCCAGCGGTCCAGCATGGGCATCAGGTTGAAGCGCTCGGCCGCCGGGATGAACACGTTCGGCTGCACCAGCTCGCCGTCCTCGTCGCGCATCCGCAGCAGCAGCTCGTAGTGGCCGCATTCGGCCGCGCGGCCGCCGTTTTCGCCCCCTTTGTCGATAGCGACGATGGGCTGGAAGTAGAGCTCGAGGCGGTCTTCCTCGACCGCGCTGGTGATGCGCGAGACCCACTGCATCTCCCGGTGGCGCATCGATGCGTCGCCGTCCTGATAGAGGTGCACCTTGTTGCGGCCGAGGTCCTTGGCCGAGTAGCAGGCCACGTCGGCGGCGCTCATCAGCGCGCCGACGCTCACCGTTTCGTGGGTCACCATCACCACGCCCATCGAGGCGCGCACCGTCTGCACGCTGTCCTGCCAGACGAAGCGGTGGTTCTCCACCGCGCCGCGGATGGTCTCGGCCACGCTCACCGCCCGTTCGCAGTCGCAGTTCTGCAGCAGGATGCCGTACTCGTCGCCGCCCAGCCGGGCCACCACGTCGCTGGAGCGGATGCAGCCCTGGATGCGCTCGGCCAGCTGGCGCAACAGCTCGTCGCCGGCGGTGTGGCCGAAGGTGTCGTTGACCACCTTGAACTGGTCGAGGTCCAGATACAGCAGGGCATGGGAGACGCCCGTGTCCAGGCTCGCCTCCTCCAGCGCGGCGGTCAGCCGGTTCTCGAATTCGCGGCGGTTGATCAGCCCGGTGAGGCTGTCGTGGGCGGCCTGGTAGGAGAGCTGGCGCGAGAGCCGGCTCTCCTTGCTCACGTCGTGGAACACCATCACCGCGCCGATGACGTTGCCCACACGGTCGCGGATGGGCGCCGCCGAATCCTGGATGGGGATCTCGTTGGACAGCCGGTTGATCAGCACCGAGTCCTCCGCCAGCGCGATCACCCGGCCTTCGCGCAGGCAGCGCTCCACCGGGTTGTCCACGGCCTGGCGGCTGTGGGCGTGCACGATGGAGATAATCTCGCCGATGGGCTTGCCGCGGGCGGCCCGGAGCTCCCAGCCGGTGAGGTCCTGGGCCACCGGGTTCAGGTAGTCCACGTTGCCGTCGGAATCCGTGGTGATGACCGCGTCGCCGATCGATTTCAGCGTGACCTGCGCCTTCTCCTTCTCCTCGAAGATGCGGGTCTCGGCGATCTTGCGCTCGGTGATGTCGGTGATGGTGCCCTCGTGGGCAATAATATTCCCCTCGGCGTCGAGCACGGCGCGGGAGTTCTCCAGCACCACGATCTCGCTGCCGTCCCGGCGCTTCATGCGCGCCTCGAAGTTGCGCACCACGCCGTCGCGCTCCAGCTTTTCGCGGAAACGCACGCTGTCCTGGGGATTCACGTAGGCGGTGGAGGACTTCACCTCCCGCTTCAGTTCTTCCTCGTCGTCGTAGCCGAGAATCTGCATCAGCGCCGGGTTGGCGGATTCGATCTCGCCCTCGGTGTTGGCGATGTAGACGCCCTCCACCACATGCTCGAACAGGCCGCGGAAGCGGGCCTCGCTGGAGCGCAGCGCCTCCTCGTCGTAGCGGCGCTTGATGGCGATACCGGCGAGGCGCACCAGACCGGTGATGCGGTCCAGCTCCGCCGTGGAGGGCTCCCGGGTCTCGGGGAAATACAGCGCGAGCGTGCCCAGCACGTCGTCCGCGCCGCCCACCAGCGGGAAGGCCCAGCAGGCGCGCAGCTCGTGCGCCTCGACGAAGTCCGCGAGCGTCGCCCAGCCGGGGTCGCGGGCGATCTCCGGCGTAATCACCTGAGTGTTCTCGGCCACCGCGCGGCCGCAGGAGGTGGTCGCGGCGTCCACCTCGAAGCCGTCGATGACGTCCAGCACCGCCTCGGGCAGACCGTTGGAAGCGGCCACCCGGAAGCTGGCCCGGTCCCGGTCCAGCGTGGTCACCAGCACGCGCGCACCCGGCGTCACCTGTTCCACGGTCCGGCAGAGCGCCTTCAGCGTGCTCTTCAGGCTGGCGCCGGAGGCCACCATCTCCAGCACCTTGTGCTCGCCGAAGGCAATCAGCTCGTTGCGCTTGCGCTCCGCGATGCTGGTGATGCTGCCGCGGAGCAGCTTGCGGTTCGCCGAGGGCAGGCGCACGAGGCGCACCTCGCAGGGAATCTCCCGGCCGTCGGCGTCGATGTGCAGCCATTCGAAGCAGGGTTGTTCGCCGTTCAACGCACGGTCGACGAAGCCACGCGCCTTGCCGAAGGAGAGCGAGCCATCCAGCTGGTACTCCGGCGAGATGCCCTCCGGCCCCATCGCCAGCAGGCGCTTCCTCGACATGTTGAAGAAGCTGACCGCGTTCTCGTTCACGTCCACGAACCGGCCGCTGTCGACGTCCAGCACCACGATGGCCTCCGTGGCGTGGTCCACCAGCGCCCGGTAGCGCTCCTCGTTCTCGCGCAGCGCCCCCTCGGCCTGCAGCCGCTCGGAGATATCGCGCAGGCACAGCACGAAAGCACCGCTGGTCTTCTCCGACAGCCGTGTGGTGTTGATCTCGGCGGTGAAGCGGCTGCCGTCGGCGCGCTGCGCCTCGGTCTGGCCGGTCTCCAGCTCCAGGTAGGTATCGTCCAGGTTGGTGATGTAGGCCTGCAGGAACATCTTGACCGGGA
Source organism: Lentisalinibacter orientalis (assembly GCF_040706535.1). Taxonomy (NCBI): domain Bacteria; kingdom Pseudomonadati; phylum Pseudomonadota; class Gammaproteobacteria; order Woeseiales; family Woeseiaceae; genus Lentisalinibacter; species Lentisalinibacter orientalis. Next base: position 100,869 of record NZ_JAPDRJ010000006.1, on the reverse strand, counting down.
TCTTGCCGGCCTGGGGCAGCAATGCCGGCAGCATCACGCCAGGGAGGGCGCCGGCCTCGTAGCCGAACAGCTGGTGGGCGACCCGGTTGGCGTAGCGGATCATGCCGTCGGGATCGACGGTGAGTACGGCGTCGGCGACGCTGTCGAGCACCACGCGCAGGTCCGCGTTGCGGCTCGGCTCGTCCTGCGTGGTCGTGACCAGGCGGTCCAGCTCGGCGTAACGCGCCTCCACCAGCTCCAGCAGGCTCGGATAATCGAGTCGCTCGCCGTCCGCGGTCGCCTGCCTGATCTGTTCTTTGAGGGTCGGGTGCATGGGTGGCCGGTCCATTCCTCCGAGACCCCCTGGGCGCGCTCGCGGCGAGCGTCGGACCAGAGCTTCTCCTGGAGCTTCACCTGGTGCACCGGCAACACCGGCGCTAATGAACCGGACGATAGTTGGCGCCACAAGGGGTGTCTGTGACCCAACTCTCGTTTCAATCAGAGCGCTGGGAAATTTTTCCCGCTTACGTTCGAGTCCTCCTCAAGGTTTATGTCCAATGCGCTGAATAAAATGCAAATTTGGACTTCAATTGCCGACCTCAATTGCCGCCGGTCTCCTTCGCCGGCAGCGACCGGACCGTCTCCCCCTCGGTGGTTCTCAGCTCGCCGTTCTGCTGCAGGGTCGGCGGCTGGTCGCCCACCTGCACGGGGATGGACACCGCACGGATCTGCTCGCCCTCCGCCGTGGCCACGCTGACCAGCACGGAGAGATAAAAGCGGCCCTCGGCCGAGGGAATCACCACCACCCGCTCTGTGGCGGGTTCAGCTGCCGATGACGCCTCGTCCAGAGGCCTCAGCGTCTCGCGCCTGAGCTCCGCCGCCTGGCTGGCGCCCATCTGCAGTCCCTCGCGAGGCTGGAGCTGCACGGTCACCGGCCCCTCGAGATTCGAGCGCAGCTTCAGCTCGATCTCCACCGGCTCGCCGGGCCGGGGCTCGCCCAGCACCTCGTAGTCGATGTCGATGGGGGCCACCGGCTTGCCGGGGGAATCGCCCTGCCGCGCCGCGATCTCCGCGGTGGTGGCTTTCTTCGGCACGTCCTCAGCCACGGTCGAGGAAGTGTCAGTAACTGATTGATCTGTAGACGCCGGCTCTTCGCTGCCGCAGCCGGTCAGCAGGAGCGCGGCCAGGGCCGTCGCCAGGCCGGCAGAGAGGATGGAGGTTCTGTGGGTCATGGCTGTTCCCTTGCGGATGTAGTGTGGGTGGCGCCTAGAACTGGCTCAGAGAGACGTCGAAGCACATGGTGTCCTGGGAGAAGTCGGCGCTGCCGGTGGTGAAGCCGTAGACGTTCGGGAAGCCGGCCTCGAAGAGTTCGATGACGTAGGTGCCCGCCGGCAGGCCGGCCAGATCGAGAGATTCGGCGTTCTGCGTGCCGGTAGCGCCCAGGTCGATGAACTCACCCGACCGCAGGACGAAGAAGTCCGGATCCGAGAACTGCGCCGGCTCGCCCTGCGGAGCGCTCGGCGGGTTCGTTGTCGTCACCGAGATGCGGTAGTTAGCGGTCGCGTTCACCGTGAATCGCAGGTAGCGGAAAATGCCGAGCTTGTTGCCGTCTTCGTTCGGGTCGAACTGGCGTGTGACGCAGAGATCCGTCACCGTACTGCCGAGCTGCAGCTCGGCATGCACCGGCAGCAGGTTGGTGGCCCCGGGGTTGTTGCCGGCTTCGCTGTCGCCCCAGATGTCGACAATGGGGTCGATGTTCTGAGCACTCACCAACGCATCGATGGCGGCAGCGTCCGACGGGAGGTCAATCTTCAGCGCATCAATGAAACTGAATAGGGTAGTGAAAGCCGGTGTGACGCGCTGTGGTCCAGTCAAAACATCGTAGAGCGGGTGGAACCCGAAAGCCGTCAAATCTTCAGCCTCAACGTCGTCACCAGTGCTGTCGAACAAGTCCCAGAGGATTGACTGCACGGAGGTCTCGTTATACCAGCCTGACGCGAAACTGCTCTTGGTATCTACACTGAATCCAAAGCTGCTGCCAGCGAACGTATCGAAATATTGAGGGTCGCCCATCACCATGCCTGCTACAGCATTGCCCCAGCCCTCTCCAAATGCCAGACGCGGGTCCAATCGGTCGTCGAGACTGTGCCCCCCGCCAGTACTGTCGGAGCGCGAAAGTACATCCTCAAAATAGTGCCCCCACTCATGAGCGATTACATGGGTGTCAAATTCCTCTGTGTCATCACCAAACTTTCCCAGAAGAAAAAGCGAGTCGAGGGAAGGTCTGTAGAAGGAGGTGCCGAGACAGCCGTAGTCCACCGGGTCGGTGGCGGGATCCTGGTCATTCCGCGCCGAGATGCACGCCGGAATCGTAGTGTCCCGTGAATTGTTCACACTCCAGAACGCGTCCAGCGGCGCGAACTGCGCCGCCGGATCGACGCTGGTGACCAGCTGCATCGCCTGATAGATGACGTCCAACACGGAAAATGGAGCGGCCGCCCGGGGCTCCGTGTAGCCAGAGCCAGTCCAGCCTGTCTGGGCAAGCGGATTTCGTACCGAATCGGCACCACCGCTGTTCTCGATCCTGTGGTCCAGTACGTAGAGCGGACGCTGGCCAAGAGGTTGCGCAATATTGCTAGTATTGTCCCGAATCTCCACATCCCATGCCGGCGAGCCAGTGCGCTTCAGTTCCGCGCGAACGCGGATAAACACATCCGTCAGCGACGGCACGGTGAGCGAATAGTCTCCGCTGTCGCTCGCCACCCCTTCGGCGAGCACGGTGCCATCCGAAGCTGCGATCGCCTGGACCGTGGCACCGCGGATCGGACGGACCTCCGTGTCGGAGAAATCCAGCCCCGTCCCAATAGGTCCGCGCGGCACGAACTCGAACTGCACCTTGCCGCTGATGGTCACGGTTGCCGGCGCCTCGCGGACAGTGAGCTCGACGAGGTCGGTGTCGCTGGCGCCGTCGCTGTCGGTCACCGTCAGGCGGAAATTCAGCAGGGTGTCATTCACCACGTCCGGCGCGTCGAAGGTCGCCTGGGCCTGATCGGCGCCGGTGATCGTGACGGCCGGACCGCCGATCTGCTCCCACAGGAAGCCCAGCGTGGAGAGAGTTTCTTCCGCATCGCTGCTGCCTGACCCGTCGAGGGTAACCGTCTGCGTCCCGAAGACCACCCGGTCGGGGCCCGCATTGGCCACCGGCGGGATGTTGACGCCGGCCACGGCGTTCACCGTAACGGTCGCCGTATCCGTGTCGGTGGCGCCGTTGTTGTCGGTCACGGTGAGTTCGAAGGTCACCGTCAGGGTCTCACCCAACGCGAGGGCCGGCGCATCGAACGTGGCCGTGGCGGTGTCGGCACCGCTCAGGGCGATCGACGCTCCGCCAACCTGCACCCAGGAATAGCTCGCGATCGTGCCGTCCGGGTCCGTACCGCTGCCCGCCAGCGTGACCAGGCTGCCCTCGTTCACCGTCTGGTCGCCGCCCGCATCGGCGGTGGGCGCCTCGTTCGGCTCGATGGTGACGGACACGGTATCGGTCGCGGTGGCGTTATCGTTGTCCCGGACCGTCAGCGTGAATTCCAGCGTCTCGGCGACGTTCGGCGCGGTGAAGGTCGCCGTGGCCGTGGAGGCGCCCTGCAGGGTCACCGACGTGCCGGCCGTCTGGGACCACGAATAGGAACTGATGGTCCCGTCGCTGTCGGAGGAACCCGCCCCCGAGAGGCTGACGGCGTCCCCGCCCCGCACCTGCTGGTCCGCACCCGCATCCGCCATGGGCGGCTCGTTTGGCGGCGCCACGGTGCCGCCACCGCCTCCCCCGCCGCCACAGGCGGCCAGCAGTGAGACGAGGGCGACGAAGGTGAACTTCCTGTATAACTGCATGTTCCCGTATCCGTTCTGCAGGTGCCGGCCGAGCGGTGTCATTGGCTGGCATTGATGGCCGATGGCTCATGGCGACGAGCGAAGATAATAGCGCCCGGCGGGCCGGCCGGCGAGCACCGGGCCGCGTCGCCGGCATCCGACGCTACCGTTCATCGGACCAGGGCCGCGCCGACCGGTTCACGTTTTTTCAACAAGTTGCCTGCTAGACTTTTCGCTGAGCGGGTACGCCCGGATGCTCCGGACCGCCATTTGGCCCGATATCGGGCCCGACGCGAAACCCGACGATTTCGGCCCTTTCCGAAGAGCCAAGCAGCCCAGGTAACGACATGAGCAAAGCGAACATCTTGGTCACCGGCGGTGCCGGCTACATCGGCAGCCACGTGGTGCACCAGCTCGGCGAGGCCGGCGAGCGCCCGGTCACGCTGGACAATCTCTGCACCGGTTTCGCCGACGCCGTCCTGGCGGGCGAACTCGTGCAGGGCGACACCGGCGACGAGGCCGTCCTGGACCGGCTGTTCGCCGACCACGAGATCGAGACGGTGATGCACTTCGCGGCCCACACCATCGTGCCGGAGTCCGTCGCCGATCCGCTGAAGTACTACCGCAACAACACCGCTTCCAGCCGCACCCTGCTGGAGGCCTGCCAGCGCCACGGCGTGAAGCACTTCGTCTTCTCCTCCACGGCGGCCGTCTACGGCATCCCGCCGGAGGGCCGCGCGGCGGAGACCACGCCGACCGCGCCCATCAACCCCTACGGCACCTCCAAGCTCATGACCGAGTGGATGCTGCGGGATCTCGCCGCCGCCGGGGGGCCGAGCTACGTGGCGCTGCGCTACTTCAACGTGGCCGGCTCCGACCCCGAGGGCCGCATCGGCCAGTCCACGGCCAAGGCGACCCTGCTGACCAAGGTGGCCTGCGAGGCGGTGGTGGGCAAGCGCTCCCACGTCTCCATCTTCGGCACCGACTACGACACCCCGGACGGCACCGGCGTGCGTGACTACATCCACGTGGAAGACCTGGCCCGGGCGCACCTGGATGCCCTCACCTATCTGCGCGCCGGCGGCGACTCCCGCGTGCTGAACTGCGGCTACGGCCACGGCTACAGCGTGCGCGAGGTGCTGGACGCCGTGCAGCGGGCCGCCGGTCACGCCATCGAGATCCGCGAAGAGCCGCGCCGGGCCGGCGATCCGCCGAGCCTCGTGGCCGTCGCCGACCAGGTGCGCGAGGCGCTCGGCTGGCAGCCCCGCTACGACGACCTGGACACCATCGTCACCCATGCCCTGAACTGGGAGCGCAAGCTCGCGGCGCGGGACGCCCCGTCCCGGGCCACCGGCTGACCGGGCCGCGGCACTCCGGGCAGAGGGATTACGTTAAACTCCGGCCATGAGATTCCCGCGCCCCCGCTCACTGAACGGCCTGCTCTTCATGGGTTTCGGCCTGGTCACCATCCCCCTGATGGTGGCCGTGGTGTGGGCGCTGGTGCAGCTGGAACGCTACGCGGATGAGAGCGAGAGCCTGGTGCTGGAGAGCGTCACCGCCACCCAGAACACCCGCCTGCTGCTGGAGCGCCTGCGCGAACTCGAGCGCCTCGCCAAGCTGTATCAGGTGCAGCAGACCGAGGATTACCTGGACCTGATGACCCAGGACGCGGCCCGCTTCGAGTCGCGCCTGACCGCGCTGGCGTCGCTGGCCGAGCGGGCGGGCGCGGCCGAGGCGGCGGATGTCCTCGGCCGGCGCACCGGCTCCGCCGTGTTCACCATCCGCACCCAGCCGGCGGATTCGGAACGCGTGCTCCAAGCCACCCGCGAGCTGGAGGAACTCTCCCGCCAGGCCGGCGAGTTCAGCGTGGCCATCAACGACTACATCGGCCGCGAGCTGGCGGCGCTGCAGCAGGACGCCAGCGACTTCCAGGCCACGCTCGCCTGGCAGGCCGCCGCGCTGATCCCGATCATCCTGATCCTGGTGCTGATCTTCGCCCTTCTCGTCACGCGGCCCATCCGCCAGATCGACTCCGCCATCAACCAGCTCGGCCAGGGCGGCTTCTCCCGGCCCATCCGGGTGGGCGGCCCCACCGATCTGCAGGCGCTCGGCCGCCAGCTCGAGTGGCTCAGGGTACGGCTGCTGGAACTCGCCCAGGAGAAGAACCGCTTCCTCCGGCACATGTCCCACGAGCTGAAGACCCCGCTCGCCAACATCCGCGAGGGCACGGACCTGCTGCTGGACGGCGCCGTCGGGCCGCTGGACGCCCCCCAGCGCGAGGTCACCGACATCCTCCGCTCCAACGGCCTGAAGCTGCAGCGCCTGATCGAGAACCTGCTCTCCTTCAGCGCCTGGCAGACGAAGAGCGAGATGCTGATGCTGTCGGACTTCTCGCTGAAGGCGCTGATCGCGGGCGTGCTGAAGGACCACCGGCTGGCCATCAAGACCCAGGGCATCAAACTGGTGCTGGACGTCGAGGACATCCGGGTGAACGCCGACGAGGAGAAGCTGCGCACCGCGCTCGACAACCTGATCTCCAACGCCATCAAGTACACGCCCCGCGGCGGCCATATTCAAGTGCGCGCGATCGCGACCAATTCGAGCTTCGTCATCGACGTGGCGGACTCGGGGCCGGGCATACCGCCCGAGGAACGCAGCCGCATCTTCCAGGCCTTCTATCAGGGTTCCAACCAGCAGCATGACGGCCCGGTGGCGGGCACCGGTATCGGCCTGTCGGTGGTTCTGGAGTGCGTGCAGGCCCACGGCGGCAGCGTGGAACTGGTGGACTCGCCCTGGGGCGGTGCGCACTTCCGCCTGCACATCCCCCAGGAACAGATCAGCCTGAACGACAGGATGGCGGCCAATGCGTAGCGCAAGTCACGGATGGATACCCGCCCTCCTCGCCGCGCTCGCCGGCCTGGTGCTCATTGGTGGGTGCACTTCTACCACGGGCTGGCTGGACCGGGACGGCGACGACGGAACTGCCGCCCGCGACGTTGATGGCGCCGACGTCTCGGGCTACCTTCGGACGATGCGCGACCTCGCCGCCGGGGATCCCGCGACCAAGGCCGAGGTGTTCGCCCGGGTGGACGACGCCTTCCTGCAGGCGCCGACCACCACCAACCGGCTGCATCTCGCGCTGGCGCTCGCGACCCCCGGACACGCCGGCGCCGATGCGGAGCGGGCCCGGGAGATGCTGACCGGGATTCTGGCGCGCTCCGAACTGTTGCTGCCGGCCGAGGTCACACTGGCCGAGCTGCAGCTGGAGGTGGTGGAGCAGCGGCTGCTCCTGAAGACAGAGAACCGCCAGCTGCGCTCCCAATACGAGCGCGCCGCGGACGACGAGCGCCAGCGGCTCGAGCAGCAGCTGGCGGCGGCACGGGCGCAGAACCGGGAACTCGCCCGGGCGCTGGAAGAGGCGGAGGAGAAGCTCCGCGCCATCACCACCATCGAGAGATCAATCAGGGAACGCTCCGATGCCGACGAACAACGCTGAGCGCAAGGACGAACCGAAGGGACGCATCCTGCTGGTCGACGACGACCCGGGGCTGCTGCGCCTGCTCTCCATCCGGTTGCGCGCGGAGAAGTACGAGGTGGAGGCGGTCGAGAGCGCCCACCGGGCGCTGGCGGTGCTGAACCGCTTCGAGCCGGACCTGGTCATCACCGACCTGCGCATGGACAAGATGGACGGCATCGGTCTCCTGAAGGAACTGCAGGAACGCTCGCCGGGGCTCAGGGTGCTGATCATCACCGCCCACGGCACCATCCCGGACGCCGTCTCGGCCACCCAGAGCGGCGCCTTCGGTTTCCTGACCAAGCCCATCGACAAGGCGGAGCTGCTGGACCACGTCGAGCGCGCGCTGAAGGTCTCGGCCAAGGCGCCGGCGGAAGACGACTGGGCCGACGACATCATCACCCGCAACCCGATCATGCGCGAACGCCTCAACCAGGCCCGCATGGTGGCCGACAGCGGCACCCGCGTGCTCATCACCGGCGAGAGCGGCACCGGCAAGGAGCTCATGGCGAAGGCCATTCACCGGGCCAGCAACCGCCGCGACGGCCCCTTCGTGGCCATCAACTGCAGCGCCATGGCCGAGCACCTGCTCGAGTCCGAGCTGTTCGGCCACGAGAAGGGCGCCTTCACCGGCGCCACCCGCGCCCACAAGGGCCTGTTCCAGGCCGCCGAGGGCGGGACCCTGCTGCTGGACGAGATCGGCGACATGCCCATGCGCCTGCAGGTGAAGCTGCTGCGCGTCCTGCAGGAAGACCAGGTGCGCCCGGTCGGCGCGACGGACTCCATCCCCGTCGACGTCCGCGTTATCTCCGCCACCCACCGCGATCTCCGCGAGATGATGGCCGAGGGCACCTTCCGCGAAGACCTCTACTACCGGCTGAACGTGGTCAACATCCACGTCCCGCCGCTGGACGACCGCCGCGACGACATCCCGCTGCTGGTCGCCCACTTCCTGAAGACCATCGCGGAGGAGAGGGGCGGCGAACGCAAGGTCTACGCCCCGGAAGCGGTCGAGATGCTGGTCACCGCCGAGTGGCCCGGCAACATACGCCAGCTCTACAACGTGGTGCGCCAGAACGTGGCGCTCTCGCGCTCGCCGGTCATCAGCGCGGAGCTGGTGCGCTCGTCGCTGGGCGAGCACGGCGGCAAACTGCCCTCCTTCTCCGAGGCGCGGGACGAGTTCACGCGGAACTACCTGAGCCAGATCCTGCAGATTACCTCGGGGAACGTGAGCCAGGCGGCGCGGCTGGCGAAGCGGAACCGGACGGATTTCTACAAGCTGTTGGCGCGGCACGAGCTGAACCCGGACGCGTTCAAGCCCCATTAGGGGTTCGGGGATTGGATTTGGGATTGGCTCTTGTAGGAGGGCCTTCAGGCCCGATTCAATATCCGAATCGGGCCTGAAGGCCCTCCTACCACGCATTTCACACGCAACTGCATCCATTCGCGCGTCGCTGCCTGTAGTCCTCTTCGCCATGCTTCCAGCATGGCATCAACACAACACAGAGGGCACGCCCTCAGGCTCGGCCGCTGGTCCGAGGCACAGCGCATCTACCTCGTCACCACCTACTGCCACGCACGGCGCACGATCTTCACCTGCCTGTTCTGCGGCTCGATGGTCATCGACGAGCTGCGCCGCTCCGACGACAACGGCGGCACCCGCACCCTCGCCTACACCGTAATGCCGGACCATCTGCGCTGGCTGTTCGAGCTGCAGCCCGGGCACAGGCTGCAATCGGTGGTGGGACAGATGAAGGGCCGCTCGGCGCTGCGCATCAACAAGGCGCGCAGCACCTGCGGGCGCATCTGGCAGCCGGGGTTCCACGACCACGCGCTGCGGAAAGACGAGGTGGTCGAGGTCGTGGGGGACTACGTCGTCCACAACCCGGTGCGCGCGAAGCTGGTCGAGCGGCCGGAGGATTATCCGCTGACCTACGCGGTCTGGTGGGACAAAAAGGAAATGTAGGAGGGGATTTATCCCCGATTCATTATTCGAATCGGGGATAAATCCCCTCCTACAGATCGGGCCTGAAGGCCTTCCTACAGCTGGACGACGCGGCGGCGGGTGCGCCAGACGAAGCCCATGGCCAGCAGGCCGGCGCCGAGGAGACCCAGCGACCCCGGCTCCGGCACCTGCGTCGTGCACGCGTCGCTGGTCGCGATCTGCATGTCGCCGAGGCCCCAGGTGAAGGTGGCCGGCGGATCAATCTCAATGCGATCCAGTTTTCGGCATGCCGACTGATTGGTTACGAATACGCCATAGGACGGTGACGTATCGGGATCAATACCCCCGAACCACCCACTCCAAAATGTACCAGTTGCCTCATTGTCATCACTGTAATAGGCGCGTATCCAAGCACGGGCTCCCATATTGGCCCCAAGCCGGAAAGTGAATCCAATAACGTTCAGATCATGAAATTCGACCCACATCGTGTCTGTGGTCGTCGTGTAGACGAGGCCGTCGCCCTGCCACCAGTCGGGATCAGAAGGATCTTCGGCGGGAAGAAAGTCGCCGGCGCCGTCCTTGAATGCCACGGACCCTGGAGAATAATCGATGCTCTCGAGCGGGTCCTGCGTCGGCACCAAGTCCTCAAGCGGGAAGTCCTCGACGATGTCATTCGGCAGGGAACGGATGAGGACGTTACCGTCGCCCTCGATGAGGTCCGCGTGGGCTGAGACGCCGAAAAGACCGGCGGTCACCAATACGGCGGTGCGGATGATTCTAGCAGTGAAGTTCACGTGGCGCTCCTTGCAAAAGACTTCTTGTCTGCCTGTAACAGAGCAGCTTTCGTGCCAGAACGGGAATGCCTTATAAAACCGCCGGTTAAGAAAAGCGCCGTAAGTCCTTGTAAAGCCTACCGACAGGGCCGCGTGCTGGATCGTCCCATATGCATGGAAATAATGTAGGAGGGCCTTCAGGCCCGATCCAATAATCCAATCGGGGATAAATCCCCTCCTACCCGCTCTTCTTCCTTGCAAACCCATCCGCCGACAACCCGTATTTGTCCAGCAGGTCGTACAGCGTCGGGCGGGTGATGCCCAGCAGCTCCGCCGAGCGCGAGATGTTGCCGTAGGTCTGGATCAGCGCCAGCCGGATCGCCTTGGTCTCGGCCTCCTGGCGCACCTCGCGGAGATTCAGCGTCTGCTGGGTGCCGACCTTGTCGCCCAGGCCCATGTCGGCAGCGGTCACCTGCTTGCCTTCGGCCATGATGACCGCGCTCTTGATCTTGTTCTCGAGCTCGCGCACGTTGCCCGGCCAGTTGTGGCTCTGGATGGCGTCCTGGGCGTCCTGGCTGAAGCCGCGCAGCGGGCGCTTGTGCTGCTTGGAGTACTTCTCCAAGAGCTTCCGCGCCAGGATCAGCCGGCCGCCCTCACGCTCGCGCAGAGGCGGAATATTCACGGTGATCTCGCTGATGCGGTAGTAGAGGTCCTCGCGGAAGCGGCCTTCCTCGATGAGATCCGAGATCTTCTGGTTGGTGGCGCAGATCACGCGCACGTCCACGGGGATCTCGTCCCGGCCGCCCACGCGCTCGACCACCCGCTCCTGCAGGAATCTGAGCAGCTTCGCCTGCAGCGGCATGGGCATGTCGCCGATCTCGTCCAGGAACAGCGTGCCCTTGTTGGCCGTCTCGATCTTGCCGGGGGTGGTCTTGTGCGCGCCGGTGAAGGCGCCCTTCTCGTGGCCGAACAGCTCGGACTCGAGCAGGTTCTCGGGGATGGCCGCGCAGTTGATGGCGACGAAGCGCTCGTCCTTGCGATTGCTGAGCGAATGCAGCGCGCGGGAGAGCAGCTCCTTGCCGGTGCCGCTCTCGCCGAGCAGCAGCACGGAGACGTCCGTGGGCGCCACCTTCTCGATCATGCGGCAGACCTGGAGCATGGCCTCGCTGGCCGCGACGATGCCATCCAGCGGCGAGATGCCCTCCTGGTTCATCAGGCGGCGGTTCTGGGCCTCCAGCTCGTAGATGTGGAAGGCGCGGTCGACCAGCAGACGCAGCGTGTCGGTGTCGACGGGCTTCTGGTAGAAGTCGTAGGCGCCGAGGCCCACGGCCTTGACCGCGTTCTCCTGGTCGCCGTGGCCGGTCACCACGATCACCTTGGTGTGCGGCGCGAGGCTGACGATCTCCTCCAGCGTCGCCATGCCCTCACTGACACCCTCGGCGTCCGGCGGCAGGCCGAGATCCTGCAGGACGACGGCGGGCTCGTGGCGGCGGAGTTCCGCGATGGCGTCGGAGCGGTTCTCCGCCGTCAGCACCTCGTAGTCCTCGAAGCACCATTTGAGCTGGCTCTGCAGCCCCGGGTCATCCTCTACGATCAATAGCTTGCGCGGCGTGTCGTTCACGGCTTTGTCGCTCTCCGTCTGGCTCTCCGTCCGAATGGCCGGCTCCCTGCCCATCGCGCATAGTGCCACGCCACCGCGGGGCTGGGGAGTGGCCAGGTCACACTCGGGGCTGCGAATTGCCGGGCGGCGGACTCGATCGGCGCGCGACTGGCCGACGATTGGCCAACGATTGGCCAACTATCAGCAGACGATTGCCTGTCAAGTAGCAGTCGAGCTGAGGGGTCGGCGGAACCGATACGTACAAATGCTTACGATTTGCTGTTGCGAATGATTCTCATTTGATCTAATTTACGCCCATCGACGGGCCTGCGGCCGTCCGTGGACAGAAAACGGCTCGCAGATCGAGAACCAGAACCGGAATTGATGGGCATGCCGCATAACAGATTTTCGGGCCTGAAGGCCCTCCTACCCCTCGCTCTGATCGCCACATCCGCCATCGCGCAGGAAACCACCGACGAGGGCGAGGTCATCGACGTCGTCACCATACTCGGTAACCCGAACCAGGTCTCCGACATCGCCGGCTCGGCGCAGTATTTCAGTCCGGAGGACCTCGAGGTCTTCGCCAACGCCGACATCATGCGGGTGCTGCGAGCCGCTCCCGGCGTCTACCTGCAGGAAGAGGAAGGCTACGGGCTCAGGCCGAACATCGGCATCCGCGGCTCCGGCCTCGACCGCTCCAGCCGCATCGCGCTGCTGGAAGACGGCGTGCTGATCGCCCCGGCTCCGTACTCTGCGCCTTCCGCCTACTACTTTCCGACCCAGCAGCGCATGCACGCGCTGGAGGTCCTGAAGGGCCCCTCTTCCATCGGCGTGGGCGCCCGCACCATCGGCGGCGCCATCAACATGATCTCCACGCCCATCCCGTCCGAGACCGGCGGCCGCCTCGAGGCGCGCGCGGGCGAAGACGCCACGCTGCAGGGCATCGCCCGCTACGGCTACCGGGCCGAGCGCTACGGCTGGCTGGTGGAGACGGCCCAGCAGTCCACCGAAGGCTTCAAGACCATCGATGCGCCCCGGGACTTCGACGCCGGCTACCGTCTGCAGGACTACATGGCGAAGTTCCGCGTGAACAGCGCTCCCGGGTCGGACGTCTACCAGTCTCTGGACCTGAAACTCGGCTACACCGAGCAGGCCTCCGACGAGACCTACCTCGGCCTCACCGACGAGGACTTCGCGGAAGACCCCTACCGGCGCTACGCGGCCTCCCAGGACGACGTCATCGACACCAACCACCGCCAGGTGCAGCTCGCCTGGACCATCGACCCCACCGGCCCCTGGTACGGCGAGGTGACGGCGTATCGCAACGACTTCGAGCGCAACTGGTACAAGCTCTCCAGCGTCAATGACATCGGCATCAGCAGCATCCTGTCGGACCCCGACACCTATGCCGCCGAACTCGCCATCCTGGAGGGCGCCACCAGCGCCGACGACGCGCTCGAGAAGCGCAACAACAACCGGGAGTACTACTCCCAGGGCGTCCAGGCCCGCGTGGGCTACGACTGGGCCGTCGGCGGCGCCGACATCGGCCTCACCTTCGGCCTGCGCATCCACGAGGACGAGGAGGACCGCTTCCAGGACGACGACGCCTACCGCATGGAAGACGGCCTGCTCGTGCTCACCACCGACGCCGAGCCCGGCACGGCCACCAACCGCGTGAGCACCGCAGAGGTGCTGGCCGGCTTCGTCAACGCCGAGATCTCTGTCGGAAACTGGGTGCTCAGCCCCGGCTTCCGCTACGAGACCATCGACCTCGTCCGCGAGGACTACTCCACCGACAACACCGACCGGTCCATCGGCCCGACCCGGGTGCGCGAGAACAGCGTGGACGTTTTCATCCCGGGCATGGGCGCGCTCTACCACATCGGCGAGAACTGGCGCCTGCTGGCCGGCGTGCATCGCGGCTTCAACCCGCCGGGCCCCGGCTCCGACGCCGACGAGGAAGAGAGCTGGAACTACGAGTTCGGGGTGCGCTGGGGCGAGAACGGCCGCAGCTTCGAAGCCATTGGATTTCTGAACGACTACCAGAACCTGGTGGGCACCGTCACGGCGTCGACCGGCGGCAGCGGCAACATCGGCGACCAGTTCGACGGCGGCGAGGCCACCGTCAGCGGACTCGAGCTCACCGGTGCGTGGAACCTGCGCGAGCCGTTCGGTGACCGCCTGGGCAACGGCATCCAGGTGCCGCTCTCGCTCGCCTACACGTGGACCGCCACCGCCGAGTTCGACAACAGCTTCGAGAGCGGCTTCGACCCCTGGGGCGAGGTGGAGGCCGGCGACGAGCTGCCCTACATCCCCGAGCACCAGCTGCGCGCCAGCGCGGGCCTGGCCGCCGAGCGCTGGAGCATCGACGTCGCCGCCAGCTACACCGACGAGACCCGCACCACCGCCGGCAGCGGCGACATCGGGCCCCGCGAAGGCGTCGACAGCTTCGTAATCTGGGACCTCGCCGCCGGCTGGCAGGTGCGCCCCGATCTCCGCGCCACCTTCCGCGTCGACAACCTGTTCGACAAGGAATACGCGGTGGCGCGGCGGCCGGCGGGGCTGCGGCCGGGGCGGTCGCGGACGGCGTTTATTGGGTTTACCTGGGATATTTGAGATTTGGCGCACGGCTCCCTTCCGCACCCGGTTCTGCTGCTACCTCGCCGGGTGCGGGAGGGGGTCACCCTCGAGGGAGGATCGGGCCTGAAGGCCCTCCTACATCAGGTTCGCCCCATTTTCGGAAAATACCTAATTGACAATCATTCGCATTCGCGCTTAGTATCGCGTTCAGAGGTCTGAAACCATGTATGTCTGCATCTGCCAAGCCATCACCGATCGCCAGATCGAAAAAGCCGTCAAGGACGGCGCGCAGACGTTCTACGACCTCAAGGACCACATCGGCGTAGGCTCCTGCTGCGGCAGCTGCCAGGAAGACGCCGAAGCCATCATCGCCCGCTGTGCGCCCTCCACCGCCGCTCCTGCGCCGGTGGGACGGTGGCGTCCCGAGCCGGCGCCCGCCGGCTAGGCTGTGGGAGGGGCTTTAGCCCCGATTCATTAGGCCAATCGGGCCTGAAGGCCCTCCTACACGATTTTCACGAATCGCGCCGGCGGCGCCGTTTCGTTAGAATCCTCGCCTGACACAACGCCAACCTAAGGACGAGGAACATCATGAAGGGCGATACCACCGTCATCCAGCATCTGAACAAAACGCTGAAGAACGAACTCACGGCCATCAACCAGTACTTCCTGCACTCGCGCATGCTGAAGGACTGGGGCCTGCACCGCCTGGGTGACTACGAGTACGGCGAGTCCATCGACGAGATGAAGCACGCCGACACCCTCATCGAGCGCATCCTCTTCCTCGAGGGCCTGCCGAACCTGCAGGACCTGGGCAAGCTCAGGATCGGCGAGAACGTGCAGGAGATCCTCGAGGCCGATCTCGCGCTGGAGATGGACGCCATCCCGGACCTGCGCGAGGCGATCGAATACTGCGAGAGCGTGAAGGACTACGTCTCCCGCGAGATCTTCGAGCGCATCCTCGAGTCCGAGGAGGAACACGTGGACTTCCTCGAGACGCAGCTGGGGCTGATCGAGAAGACCGGGCTGCAGAACTACATCCAGAGCCAGATCGGGGAAGGGGCGGAAGGCGGCTGACCCTCACGTAGGAGGGGATTTATCCCCGATCCATAAGAAAATCGGGCCTGAAGGCCCTCCTACATGTCCATCTACGGAAACCCCGGCCCAGAGCCGGGGTTTTTCGTTTTGGCCAGGCGCTATTGCAGGACGCGCGCTCATTAAATAGCTTGAAAGGCCACTATGTAAGGAAGTAAGATTTCCTTATCACATGAACACAGGGCGCAGTCATGCTTGCCAAACTCACCTCGAAAAACCAGCTCACGCTGCCGAAGGCGGTGGTCTCCAGCGTGGATGTCGCGGAGTATTTCGACGTCACGGTCGAGAATGGCCGCATCATCCTGACGCCCGTGCGGATTCACGAGGCCCGGGCGGTTCGCGACAAACTCGAAGAGCTGGGGATCACGGAGCAGGACATCGATGACGCCGTAGACTGGGCGCGTCGCTGATGACGCATCGGGTGGTGCTCGACACGAACATAGTCGTGTCCGCGCTGCTCTTCAATGCGGGCCGCCTCGCCTGGGTACGCCACGCCTGGCAGCAGCAACGAGTGCAACCCCTGGTTTGCAGAGCAACCGTCAAAGAGCTGATGCGTGTTCTGGCCTACCCGAAGTTCGAGCTGACGAAAGCCGATCAGAAAGTTCTGCTGGCGGATTTCCTGCCCTATTCCGATGTGGTGGATCTACCGGAGCCATGGCCGGACTTGCCCGTGTGCCGCGATGAGCATGATCAGGTGTTTCTGGTACTTGCCCATGCGGGCGAGGCTGAATCCCTGGTGACCGGCGATGCCGATATTCTCGCAATGCGAAAAAGCTTTCCCTCGTTGATCGTGACGGCGGATGAGTTCAGGGAGCGACTGGGTTAATGTCGAATCAGGCAGCCACTCTGCGAATCTTGCGGAGGTCGTCGGCAGCCGCGCTACGTGCCTCCTCCAGGTCGTAATCCGCCTGCAAGCCCATCCAGAACTGCTCCGACGTGCCGAATGCCCTCGCGAGCCGAACAGCGGTATCGGCCGTCACCGCCCGCTTGCCCAGCACGATCTCGTCGATCCGGCGAGGCGGCACACCCACAGCACGCGCGAGGGCATTCTGGCTGAGTCCCATGGGCTCGAGGAACTCCTCGAGCAGTATCTCGCCGGGATGAATATTCGGCAGCCTTTTCGCCATATCGCCCTCTCTTGTAGGAGGGGCTTCAGCCCCGATCCATCAAATAATCGGGCCTGAAGGCCCTCCCACACAATAGCCATCCCATCAACAAGTCAGCCCTTCGGGATCTCATTAAACGGTACGTCCTTGTCCACCCGCACATCCGGCGGCAGTCCCAGCACGCGCTCACCGATGATGTTCAGCAGGATCTCGTCCGTGCCGCCCTCCACCCGATTGCCGATGGAGCGGAAGAACGAGCGCTGGAACACCGCGTTCAGCGGCGCCATTTCCGGGTCGGTGATCATCCCTGCCATGTCCTGCAGGTCCATTGCGAACGAGGCGATGTCCTGCCGACCGCGGCCGAGCACCAGCTTGGTCATGGAGGCCTCCGCGCCCGGCGTCTTGCCCGACGACAGCGCCGAGATCATCCGGTAACCCGTGTACTCCAGCCCGTTCGACTTCACGAACCAGTCGGCGAGGCGGTCGCGCACGGCGCCGTCCTCGATCAGCAGGCCGTCGGCGCCCTCCATCCGGTTGGCCATCTCCAGGATGTCGTCGAAATTCGACGGGAAGGCCGCGCCCACGGAGAGCCGCTCGTTCAGCAGCGTGGTCATGGACACCTTCCAGCCCTCGCCCACCGCGCCGAGGCGGTTCGCGTCCGGGATGCGCACGTCGGTGAGGAACACCTCGTTGAAATCCGACTCGCCGCTGACCTGCTTGATGGGCCGCACCTCGATGCCCGGCGACTTCATGTCCATGATGAAATACGTGAGCCCCTGGTGCTTCGGCACCGTGGGGTCGGTGCGCAGCACCAGGATGGCGAAGTCCGCGACGTGGGCGAACGAGGTCCAGATCTTCTGGCCGTTCACCACCCACTCGTCGCCGTCCTTCACCGCGCGGGTGCGGATGCCCGCGAGGTCCGAACCCGCGGCCGGCTCGGAGAAGAGCTGACACCAGATCTCGTCGCCGCGGGCCATCGGCTTCAGATAGCGCGCCTTCTGCTCGTCGGTGCCGTGACGCATGATGGTCGGGCCCGCCATGCCGATGCCGATGATGAACGGCCCGGAGAGCATGGAGATGTCGCCCTCCTCCTGGGACCAGATCACCTGCTCGATGGGCTTCGCGCCGCGGCCGCCGGCCGCCTTCGGCCAGCCCAGGCAGGCCCAGTTGGCGTCGAACTTCTTCGCCTGCCAGTTCTTGAACGGCGTCAGGTCGCGCTTGTAGTGCACCTTCGACAGGTCGACGTCCGGCCGGTTGGCCTTCAGCCACTCGCGGGCCTCGGCGCGGAATTCCGCTTCCTGGGGTGTGTCGTTGAAATCCATGCGCTCTCCCTCCTCAGGCCGCGTTCAGCGTGGTGGCCGTGGTGGCGTCTGGCTCGCGCCGGGCCTGCAGCCGCTGGATGAGTTTGTCCTTCCACACGCGCTCGCCGCCCAGGATCAGGTTCAGGAGCTTCGCGCGCCGGTAATAGAGGTGGCAGTCGCCCTCCCAGGTGAAGCCCATGCCGCCATGCACCTGGGTGTTCTCCCGGGCGCACTCGTAGAAGGCCTGGGAGGCCGCCACGCGGGCCGTCGCCGCCGCCACGGGCAGCTCGTCCGCCCCCGTCGACAACGCCCAGGCACCGAAATACGTATTCGAGCGGGCCAGCTCCAGCGACACGAACATCTCCGCCAGCCGATGCTTGATGGCCTGGAAGGAACCGATGGGCCGGCCGAAGGCAAAACGCTCCTTTGCGTACTTCACGCCCATCTCCAGCGCCGCCTGGGCGCCGCCCAGCTGCTCGAAGGCCACCAGCACGGCCGCCCGGTCCAGCACCCGCTCCAGGTACTCGAGACCCTTGCCCGGCTGGCCCAGCGGCTCCACCGGGACCTCCTCGAAGGTGAGCGTCGCCGCATCCCGGGCCGGGTCCACCGTGGCCAGGGTCTCGCGGGTCACGCCGGCGTCGGAGAGATCCGCCAGGTACAGCGACACGCCCTGCCCGTCCTTCGCCGCCACCACGGCGTAATCGACGATGCTGCCGTCCGGCACCGGTGTCTTCGTGCCGGAGAGTTTCCCGTTCTCGACCTTCGCACGGATCTTCCGAGCGGTGACCGCGCCGGGCGTCTCCGCCAGCGCCAGCGTGCCGATGGCCTCACCCGAGGCAAGCTTCGGCAGCCACTCGGACTTCTGCGCGTCGCTGCCGGCCGCGAGCAGGCTCTCACCGGCAAGATACACCGCGCTCGAGAACGGCACCGGCGCCACGGCCCGGCCGAGTTCCTCGGCGATGACGCAGAGCTCGAGATAACCCATGCCGAAACCGCCGTAGGCCTCCGGCAGCGCCGTCGCCGTCCAGCCCATCTCCACGATGGACGACCACAGCTGCTCGTCGTGGGTGGCCTCGGTGTCGAGCACGCCGCGCACCGTCTCAGGCCCGCACTGCTCGCTCAGGAACTTGCGCGCCTCCTGGCGCAGCATCTCCTGGTCTTCGGAAAACTCGAAATTCATGGTGTTTCCTCCCCGTTGGCTGGGGAGGAATGTAGCAGATCGGTCGGGAGGGATGTAGGAGGGCCTTCAGGCCCGATTGATCAATGAATCGGGCCTGAAGGCCCTCCTACACAAAAAATGAAGCCCCGCGGTGCGGGGCTTCGAGGCAGCAAATATCAAAAAGTACTCGTCAGGCTTTGCGGCGCCGCGCTGCGCCGACTCCCAGCAGACCGAGGCCGAGGAGGGCCAGAGTCCCGGGCTCGGGGACACGCGTCAAAGACACGTTATCCAGAAGCATGCCGATATTATCGCCTCCAGCATTCGCAAAGAAGAGGCTGACAGACATCTCACTCACGACGTTGAACGTTGTACCGAACGTAGTAAAAGGATCAAAGCGTCCCAAGGAGTAAGTGCTGCTGAAAATATCGCCAAGATTGACTTCGACGGTAACGGTCTCCGAATTATTGTTCCGGTGATTACCGGCCAGATCGAAACTCAGATGGTAAGTGCCAGGGCCAATACTAATCGGCGTACTACTTACCATTTCACCAGCATCGCCGGTGGAGCCGTCGAGATCCACGTAAAGACCGTTGCCCGGCAGGAAGTCGAAGTATCCGTTGCCGATAAGATCAACCGTACCATTTTCCACGGTCCAGTTATCAAAGCCGAAATAGTTCAGCACTCCAACCCCGCCATTTTCGTCGTCGAAATTGTCGGAGAAAATAACGGTTGCGTTCGAAGCGCCTGCAAACAACAGCAAAGTCGCTGCTGAAATTGCCTTAACTCCGGAAATCCTCTTGGTCAGTCCGTTCATCACTATCTTCCTTGGGGCAAAACTGAATGTTCGATGTAGAACAAAGCAATATCGGTGCCAGATCTATTTTTTCTCTTTATTTGAACACCTTGAGTGGTAATTCAGTCTCATCGGCGTCTTGAGTTGTCAATTTATCCGACACTCTCGGGGTCACCGCCCCACCCGCTTGCAGCTTACGCCACATAACATGAGGCCCCGCCAGGCGGGGCCCCAAGGCAGCAAACATCGAAACCGAAATCGTCAGGCCTTCCGGCGGCGCGCTGCGCCGACTCCCAGCAGACCGAGGCCCAGGAGAGCCAGAGTCCCGGGCTCGGGAACGGCGACACGACCGGAATACAGGACGCCGAACGGGTTACTCGAAGGACTGGTGCCCGTTCCCACCTGATAAATCCGCATCGTGATGTCGTACGTGCCTGGACCAAGGTTGGCAACAGAGAGGTTGTAATACTCGTCCGACTCGCAACCAATGGATCCGTCAGCGCAAGTATCCTGAGAGAAATTGGCGCCCTTGATCAGTTCCAGAGAACCACCCTGCGCGTTGAAATACAGATCCGCGGTGTCGTCGGCCCAGATCCAGAAGTCGAGCGAACCGTTGCCGGTCAGCGTGAACGACTCAACGATGGTAAAAATCGGATCCGTCGTCGACGCGTCGGGGGTCGACGTCCCGTCCACACCGGTCTCATCATACGAAACCCATACCGCACCATTGCCCAGCGGATCATTGTCCTGCCATGCGGGATGCGGTCCGATCTCCACCGTCGTGCAATCAGCCGATGCGTCGGCAGTCAGAGTGCAATCCTTCCCTTCTTCGGAGACGATGATCATGTCGGCATTGGCCACACCTGCGGTACAGAGGGCCAAACTGACGAGTGCGGCGAGTCGGTTAATCTTGGTCATTGCCAAATCCTTTCGGTCAGAAATCTTTGAAAGTCGATTGAGACAAAGCAAACTTGATGCCAAGTCTATAAACTCCCGCATTATTAATGATTTAAATCTACTTTCGTCCTTTCCTGTGAAGTCATTTGTAAGCGACACCGACACTGCCAGAAACTATGACAAATCGGGTCCAATATATATGTGACAGATGGCACCAACGTGCCGCGTCAGTCGTCGAGGCTTTCCCGGTCACAGAAGCAGCCGGCTCACAGACTCCATCCCATGATTGAACAACTGGCGACCGTCAGCATCTGGACCCGAGCGGCACTAACTCTGCTCCTGACCTTGCTGTTGCTAGTGCTGTCCCTCATTCCCGGCCGTGCAGAACCCGGCGACTCCGTGTTTGTCTGGGCAGTCGCAATGACCCCCACTGCCCTCCAGAAGTTGATGCACCTGCTGCTCTACGCGCTGCTGGCGTTCCTGTGGGCATGGACGCTGGAGGCACTGGAATCCGTGAGGGTACGTTTCGCGGTAGCTGCCGTGCTTGCCGCAAGCTTCGGCGCGGCTATGGAACTGGCGCAGACCTATGTACCGGGACGATTCGGCACGCTCGCTGATGTGCTGCTGAATGGTGCAGGCGCACTGCTCGGTTTACTGCTCGCATGGATGGTCTTCTAGATACTCCTTAACGCACTTGGTGGCCTGATCTGTCACCTCCTGTCCAGCGGCAGTCCCTACCAGGGCGGTCTTGCGGCGAGAATTGAAGCCTCATCCTATGACCGGAGTGCCGCGCCGATTTCGCGCGCCAGTTCTCCAACAAATTGATCGTCCCGCATGCTGCGGAAGTGAAGCTGCCATTTTGCGAAGCAGCGCGAAACTTCCTCCACTCGTCCCGATGGCTCACCCAGGGGCAACACAACAGATTTCAGATTACTTACGAACGGTCTCAACTGTATGGCAACTAGCCCGGCGTACGGAGTACGGGGCTCTGCCACGAGAACCTTTCCGTCAAATCGCCGGAGGTGATACGCATGCTGGGCTCGTGCTTGCAGGTGGTACTGAAATGCGATGCGCTCCAATTGATCAATGTCGAACTCCCGGATGACTTGAGCGACACGTTCTTTGAAAACGCCGAGATACTCATCGCTGTCGACGTGTGCAAAGTCCCCTTCCGATAGCGCGAAAGGCAAGCCGGTATTCAACTCGAAAAGGGACGAGAGAAAAAACATGAAACCCTTGTCGCTACGGGTTTGCCTGACGTGTTCGTCGAACTCTTCCTGAGTGATGCGCCACTCGTAGCCAGTATGCTTGTGCAGATACCGTCTCAACAGCGGCGGTACAGCGCCGCGCAGGCGTCCTGCAATACGCGTCCCCAACCGAACGTACATGCCTGCCGACATTGCATTGAGCACCCACCAGCCGAACTCTGATCGACCTCCACTGGCGATGCCCAACGGATCGATCAGAGCAAGCAAGGACACGTCCTCACCCGATTCCCGCAGTTGACACGCCAACTCGTAGGCGAATGCACCGGCCGAGGAGTAGCCGGCAATGAAGTACGGCCCCTGCGGTTGGCGCTCGCGGAGCGCATTGAGATAGAGCCCAACCCAGTGATCGAACCCCGCAGTCGGGTCGCGCGCGCCCCACAGAAACGGATCTCTGACCCCGATGACTTCCCTGTCAGTATCCAATGCTTTTACCAGCTTGCTATAGGCACCAAGGGTTCCGCCGGCAGACGAGATCAGAAATACAGGCTCCCGGCTGGGGTCGGCCGCCTGTCGCAGTGTTACCAACAGCGGAATCTGTATGCCGCCAGCTGCCTCACGCCCGGACAGAATCGCATCGAGATGGTCGCTGAGGCCTTCCAGCGTGGGGAACTGGTAGAGAGACTGTTCCCCCAGATGATCACGATCCAGACCGAAGTCGGCTCTCAGTCGGTGAATCAGGGAGAAGGCAGTCAGCGACGTGCCGCCAGCCTCGAAGAAACTGGTCTCGGGGCCGAATTGCGCATGCTCGAGGATCGAGGCCCATGCCGTGGCGACTCTTCGCTCGGTTTCCGATAGTGTCCGAGCCCGAGTCTCCGTGACCGCCCCGGGGCCATGCTCGGCGAGCAGGCTAAGCCTGTCGACTTTGCCACTCGCCGTTCGGGGAAACGCGTCAACGCCAACCAGGGCATTCGGCACCATGTACTCTGGCAATCGCGATCTCACGGCGTCGTAGATCTCCGCTGCCGGAACCGACGCGGGCGCATAAAAACCGATCAAACGGGCGTTACCGCCGCCACGCCCGGTGACGGCAACCGCCACATCCCGAACGCTGTCGTGCGACCTCACCGCACTCTCGACCTCCTGCAGGTCCACCCGGAAGCCTCTCACTTTCACAGTGTCATCCGTGCGCGCGACAAAATAGATCTCACCGTTGGGTTGCTGGCAGACGTCATCACGGGTGTCGTAGAAGTTGCCCTCTTGATCCGGCATTTCTGTGAACACCGACGAGGTCAGCTCGGGGTCGCGAAAGTACTCGCTGAAAAGGGCTCGCCCACCGATATACAGGCGCCCACGTTCGCCGGGTGTCGCGGCCGATCTGTCAGGCGCCCGGACCTGCACCTTCACGTCATCGGAGATCGGGTCGCCCAGCGGTAGATCTTCGCCGGCACGAAAATGACGCCGAAGATCGCAGACCAGGGCAGAACTGGCCTCGGTGCTCCCGTAGATTGAATAGATACTCGTATCTGACCGGAAAACAGATAGAGCGCGTTCGGCAAGATCCGCCTGCAAGTATTCGCCCATGAGAACCAACGTTCGAAGCGCCGGCGGCGAGAAAGCCGGCATATCCAGACTCGCCCGGAGAGCAGAGGGCACCAGCAACAGCCGTGTGATCCCCTGTTCGTGGACCGCTTGCCAGAACTCCTCCAGGTTTCTGGCCTGCTGGTCTCCGATAAGGAGGACCGGAGCCCCGGCCAGGAGCGGCTCGAAAAGCTCGTAGAGACTATGGGTCGTCGTCATATGCGCTTTCTGGCACCCGACATCCGCCTCGGTAAACGGATGCTCTCGCCAGGTCCACTCCAGGCGGTGGAAAAACGAATCATGGCTGCGCACGATCATCTTCGGAGTGCCGGTCGAGCCCGATGAGCAGAGAACGAACGCAGGCTGGTGTGGATCCCCTCGATCCGAAGACGCCCGTGGCGCCTTCTCGACCAGCAGGTCATTCAGGCAACTCGCTTTAGTGCCAACAGAGGGGGCGATACGGGTTCCCGCACTGTCTATGACCAGATCCAGGTCGGCGAAGGCGAGGATTTGTTGCAGCCTCTCTCCCGGATACGAAGGCGGCAACGGCACTGCAGCTGCATTGGCCTTCAGGACGCCGAGCAAGCAAACTACATAGTCGACGGATCGCTCCAGATGCACGCCGACGTAACTCCCTCGCCCGAGCCCTCTGGCCGCGAGCGCGTTCGCCAACATCTCCGACTTCCGCTCCAACTCACCGAAGGTGGCGCTCTCCCCCCGATGGCGGAGCGCGACGGCATCCGGCATAAGCGCTGCCCGGAATCGAAAATGAACGTGCAGCAGAGATGGGAGTTCCGACTGTTCCATGCTGTTCGAGCGGCCCGATTCGAGAGGTTAAGCGGCAAGCCTAGCCGCGATCAGATTATGCATCTATGATCCCCGGCACAGTATCCTCACGCCAATGCCGAGACAGGAATCTCGTGCCTACGTGAAACCAATGACGCGATCGATCGAATCCGTGCACACGCGCTCACTGGAGACCGCCTTCGGCCCCGAGGTCTCGGCCTGGTGGATCAGTCTCGACGCCCACGCCGAGAGCATGGACCGGAGCGGACTGTCGGCCGACGAGATTCTCCGGTCGGAGCAAATGACCCGCACACTCGATGCCCGGCGTTTCCTCGCGTCCCGCCACGCCTTGAGATGCCTGCTCGCATCCTATCTCGACTGGAACCGTGACGACATACATTACCAGCAAGCGGATAGGGCCAAACCAACGCTCGTCAATTCAAACATCGATTTCAGCCTGAGCCGAAGTCAAGGGCACGCCCTGGTTGCCATCGCCGAGGACCAGTCCGTGGGTATCGACGTAGAAGTCCTGCGCCCGGTGCCGGAGCGGGATTCATTGGTGGAGTCCCTTTTCGGCGAGGCAGAAAAGCCAGCTGTAGAGAAGGCACCGGCAGCGCAGAAAGATGAGATATTCCTGCGTACGTGGGTGAGAAAAGAAGCCTGTCTGAAGTCAACCGGGCATGGGCTGAGGGTCCCGCTTGCCCATGTAACAGTCGGTACGAACGCTTGCAGCACAGGAATTCGCCTGCATGCCAACGAGAGTGCGTGGCAGATCGAGGTAGTCTCGCTCGCGCTCCCTGCACCCGTAGTTGCTGCACTGGCTATCGGGCGGAGAACAGCCTGACATACCTTTGCCTTGCTCTTCGTACGACAACCATACCGCCAGCAATCGCGCTACATCGCTGCCATGGCAGTCAGGACGGTTGCGGTGCCTTGCCCAAGCCCAAGCGCGTAACCGCAAACTTGTAGCAGAGGTGATAGCCGAGCAGCCACGGCGGCATGCGTATCCAGTGCGAACGGAGATAAAGCAGAAATCGCGCGAGCTCGGTGAGCAGACTGTGTTCATCCGGATGCTGAGGATACAGCGCGCGAGGAACGAGCCGATCCATGAGCGCCAGCACGAATCCGGGCGGGGCCCATGACCTGGACTCGAGCAACACCGCCTCTGGTATTCGCGTCCCTAACAGGCGATGCACATAGCGCAGTGCATAAAAAGCCGGCCGTTGCAGATCGAGTTCCCCTGCCCGTTGAATCAGGCGATTCCAGAATGCAGCATCCCGGGAAGAGAAAGACTCCAGCAAATCCGCGATATCGACGAGTTCCCTGATCTTGTCGGCGAGGTCATCGGCGACTATCAGGTGCGTCATGGCGTGGAGCACCATGTCCTCGTCAGCCAGCACCCGATATATCGAACCTGCCACCGCACGCGAACGCTGCATCAGTGCGCTCCCGTCCGGCTTCAGGCGGGCAGTCCTCGGGAGAATATTGTGATGGAGGTCAACCTCTATCTCCCGGGCCTCGTGCGTCAGCGGGGGGAGCTCGTGCGTCCATCTGCGGTAATAATTGTCGTCGTACGGAGTCAGCGGGGCGGTGCGCCATCCCCGCTCATTGAGTCTGGTCTCCAGCTCCTCTAGAGCGTTCGCGTTCGTCATCAGGTCCACGTCGGCGAAGACACGGCCCCGGGAATTGGGAAGATCCAGGAGCAGGTAGGCACAGCCCTTCATCGCTACCAAGGGCAGCTCGTCGTCATCTCCCACCGCCCAGGCAATCCGATCGAGCTCCCAGAGCGCCAGCCGCTTCCGGGCCTCGACCATGATCTGCGCACTATGGAGCTGATCGGCCACCACCAACGGTAGCTCATCGAGGCCTCCCGCCTCTTCAAGTGAGGCGGCCAGGCGACCCAGCAGACGGGCCCTGCGCGTCACGCGCAGGGCCAGATCCTGTTCGGCCGAGGACAGAGACGGGAAACGCACCGGCGCAGAAATAACCAGTCCGAGCAGCCTGCGTACCTCTGCCCGGGAGTCGTCCTCGCTAAGCTTCATCCTGATCCGCCATGCGCTCCAGCGCCTCTATGGCCTGGTCGAGGTCGGAATATATCAGCCTGTAGCTCCGGCAGCGGTCCACGAGCCCTTTCACGGTCGTGAAGCCCGCCTCCCCCAGCACTTCGTAATTGAACGCGTTCGTGGCAAGCAGCATGAAGCTGTCCGCCGGAGCGAGTTCCTCGAGCCGGCACTCGGATCCGGCCTGCCACCGGGGATAGACGATCCAGCGAGCCGAGGCGGTCTCCGCCGCCCGACGAGCACTGTCCGTCGGCGGTTGCAGGTGCGCGACGGTCCCCTTGCGGGTGCCGGCTATGGCCGGACCGAGTTCTGCATCCGCGGAAAAGTGCCTGATGACATCGATGGACTCGTTCTTGAGGGCCATCGGCCGCGGCAGCGGAATCATGTCGGATGTGCCTGGCCGAAGCATTCCGAATTCATCGGAGAACAGGCGCCATCCGCGCAGCGCGAGTGCCGCGCAGAGCGTCGTCTTGCCGGCTCCGGGCGCCGCGGGCAACAACAGAGCCCGATCGTCTCTGGCAACCACCGCCGAATGAAGCATGAGGTAGGAATGGAACCGCAGCGCGATGACAAGGTTGATGCCCCACTCCAGCACCGCAAGCCCGTGGGAAGCCGGCATGTCCTCGTGGGGCACTCGGCCATCCACGGTGAATCTGACCCTCTGTCCCCGCCATGGCAACAACGGACGACGTCGGTCAAGCCATGCATGAAAACTGAAGACGCTGCCCTCGGCAACGAGCGGATAATCGCTGTAGAGCTTATAGAGAGCGTCCGTGATGGCGTCGTGCCTGACCCGGATACGCGCGGTGAACGGCCCGATTGCCAAGCCCAGCCCTTGCTCGACTCGCCGCGTGAACTCCGCCGGCGCAAGGGATCCGACGGTTGGCGCGGGCGAACCCAGACCGCTCATGCGCGACGGACCAGCCCGAGCTCTTCCAGATGATTCAGCAGCGCTGCAAGCTGCTCACGGTCCCGCGACGAGACCACCCCGTCATTATCGTTCACCGGAGCGAAATCCCGAGCGATCGCCTCGATATCGGCGGATTCGCGCAGCACTTCGCACAAAAGCTCGTGGCTCGCGGAATTGAGAAAATGGGTCTTGCCGGACGGCCGATGGTAGGCCACATAGCTGTCGCCCCATGACGCCCAGATCAGATCGTCGGGGAATGGCACGTACCAGGACGGAGAATCATCCGACGACCGGGGGCGCATCGTCTCCCTGTATTGCGGCAATAGCAGACTGGCCGAATATCAGAGATCGACGTAATTGACTGCGCCCGCAAAAGAAGTCAGGGCTGTGCCCGACACCAGCATGCCCTTTGGCAGATTGACCTCTTGCCACCCGTTTTCATTGTAGTAATAGGTCCCGCCGGTCTCGCACATCTGACCCTCGGATATCGGGGCCGAACCATTGTTCTTATCCAACCGGTAATCCCGCTCGTTGATCATGTGCACTCGAGCGTGCGGCGGCTCACCAAGGTCATAGAGATCGGGTGACCCGGCCGGGTCCACCGACGTAGTGTCCAGGCAGGCTGTCCGCTTAAGCTCATCCATATGCGGAGTCACCGTGCCACTGATCAGATTACTCGATCTCGCAAGCGCAGCACCGCTGTGCAGCGTCAGCACCACCGGCATGGCCTTGACCGATCCCTTGAGAAGCGACCGGCGGCTTATTGATTTGGGACCCGAAACGGGATTACGGTCCGTCATCGCATCCGACTCTCTGTCACTGTTGCTCATCGATGTTTCCTTCGACCCGCGCCCGGCCGGCTAATCGACTCTGAAAAGTCATACACCTGACGTTGATGCTAGCGATTTACCGTGAATCAAGCAAGAAGCACGCCAATCGGAAAACCTGACTATCAATCAAGGAATTATGCGGACAAGGATTCTGTAAAGCGGATGCAACTGTATAAATTTTCGACACGTCATGCGCGCATTACATAACGCGAACGGCCTCCCCGGGCCGCCCGGATCCTGGCTGGCGCCATGAGGAAGATCTGGCTGGCGGTCCTGGCCGTGGTCGCCTTCGTTTCCATCTATCCACTGGACTTCCGTTGGACGGCACCCGGTGCGGAGGCCCTCCGGGCCTTTCTGGCGACGTGCTGTGTGATGACCAGTCGAGGCGACATTCTCGGGAATTTCGTGCTTTTCCTTCCGGTGGGTTTCGCCGGGATGCTGGCGCAGCCGCAGCATCGAGAAAGGCGATATCAGTTTTGCGCCGTGCTGACCGTCTCGATCATTTTCGCGCTGATCCTCCAGGTCGCCCAATTCTACCTGCCCTCGCGGGACCAGAGCCTCCAGGACGTCATCTGGAACACCGTCGGAACATTCGCCGGAGCGGCTCTTGCACCGCTGGCAGCCGCCATCTCGCGACATCCATCGGCGGCAGCCCGACAAGCAGCGCTCATCCCTACGGTACTCTTCGGCGCCTGGCTCGCCTACCGGCTTTTCCCCTTCGTGCCGTCCATCGATCTTCAGCTCTGGAAAGACAGCCTGAAGCCGCTCATAACCCTCGACCTCCGCTTTGCCAACGTGATGCGCGATCTGACGGCATGGGCGATCGCCGGCTATCTCCTCAGCCGTATTCACGAAGCCGCCCGTCTGGACCGGTTTCTGCTTGCAGCGGGTATCGGAGTATTGGGACTCGAGGTCACGATCGTCGCGAACTCCGTGAGCGCCTCCAACGTCCTCGGGCTTCTGCTCGGAGCGACGCTATGGCTTGCGTTCCTGCGACGCCAGCGCGCACCGGAGGCCTGGCTGCTGGCAGCGCTTACGCTGTCGATCCTGATTTCAGGGCTGACGCCTTTCCAGTTCCTTTTTATTCCGGCCGAGTTCGGCTGGGTGCCCTTTCAGGGTTTCCTCGGCGGGTCCATGTACGTCAACACTCAGTCGGCGCTGGAAAAGCTCTTCCTGTATGCCAGCTTCGCTTATCTGGCGCGACAGCTGCATCTTTCGTTCTTTCTCACCGCGCTCGCAGGCGTAATGGTTCTCGGCCTGGTCGAGGTCGCACAGACACGGATGGTCGGCCATACAGCGGAGATCACCGATCCCCTTCTCATGATCCTCGCGGCGCTTGGGATGCGAGCGCTGGAGCAGGCCCGCCCGAATGACTGACTAATCGGCCGTTACGTTCGATGGTGGCAGTGGCCTGACAATCTCGCTCATCTGCTTGAGCGCCGCATCCAGTTCCCAGCCAGGGTTAGGTCCATCACCGGCGTATGCACCCCGGTAGCGGTAGTTCCCCTTGGGACTGCGGTTGAAGTCGAGCGCGAAGTCCGTATCGCTCGAGAAGGCATTTAAATCGAGCGGTTCCGCTTCGACTGCGCCGGCTACGGGATAGAAATCCATCTCTCCGAGTCGGGTTGACGGATTCAGTACGTAATCGCCGGCCGCAGAAACTGCAGCATCGATGTTGCCGGCGGCATTGTCGACGGGCCCGGATATCGGCGTCGCAGCGAAGAGCAGGTTGCCGACGACGTCAGACCTCTCGCGAGCAGCATTGGCCAGCCGAATTCCCTCGTCCACGGCGTAGACCGTATTGTTGTAGACCGTCGCGTATCGCAGCGGCCCGTTGTGATCCACCAGGAATACCGCCGACCATGCGGGACCCACGAAAATGTTGTCGTGGATCGACACACGGCCCGACGCCTGGATCAGCCCCTCGCCATCCGGGTTCTGATAAAAGAAATTGCCGTAGATTTCGTAAAGATTGTCGGATCCATAACCCGTCTCGGGGAATCCTCCCACCAGCAGGTTCGGCCTCGGCCCGTCGACCTTGCTCTGCGGAACGCTCGCCTGTGGAACACGTTTCAGAAAGACGTTGTCGCGGATGATCGTGCGCCCGCCCGATGCCGGCATGCCGGCCAGGGCGCTGAATGCATTCTGATGCTTGATCTGCATGTTATAACCGATCGTGTCGACGAACAGGTTGTTCTCGATGACCCCGTTGACGAACGGTGCCGACCCGTCGGAATTGCCCAGATAGATCCCGGTTCCCGCGCCGATGATCCGGTTACGTCTTATCGTCCAGCTCCATGCGGTGCTCTTCGTCGAGATGCCCACTGTCTGCTGGTGCAGCCCTACTCCTTGAATCACGCAGTCCTGCACGAGAATGTCATGAGTCGGCTGGCCTTTGGCGTTGATGGCATCGATGCTGACCCCGAGAGCCTCGCTATTGGAGTCGATGGTAAGATTCTCGAGCTTGATGTAGGCGCTATCGCCCAATTGCACGGTATTGCAGCACGTCGAATCGGTGGTGATGACGGCTGGCTCGCCTGAATCCGGACCCGAAATGGTGATCCAGGCGTTCTCCTCGCCCTTGATTCCCGTAAGATTCAGGCGATCACGGTACGTACCGGACGGGAGATATAGCGTGTCGCCCGGGCTCAGACTGGAAAGCAAGTTACGGTAATAATTCGGACCGTCGGTCGCCTGTGGATCGGCAACGAAGGTCTCGGCATTCGTCTCGGGCGCCCAGAGAGACGCCACAAGCGCCAAACCGACCAGAGCAAAGATTCGACCAATCATCACATCTTCTCCCAGGATCCGTCGGGATCTGGCTCATCCTATGGCTGCACATGTAAACAGACGCCAAAGCGCTAGTCACCATGTCGGCTTTCGCCGACACCACTTGCGGAGCTTGGTCATCGCATGCGGTGCCAAGACTCTGACGTCGGCAGGCGCAATTAGGGAGAGTCGGCACGGCTTCAAGGGGGCCTTCAAAAAAAACGGGCCATGCAGGCCCGTTTTTCTCCGGAAGGCGTCCCCACGGGGATTCGAACCCCGGTTGCCGCCGTGAAAGGGTGTGCAACGGGCCATAAATGCATGATTTCCCGAGATTCTCACTAGCACGTAACCCTCTGTATCCAATAAAATAATCGGACAACCTGTCTATGGGTGTCCACGGGCGTCCACGACCATATTTTGGAACAATACGGAACAACCGGTTTCCGCCGTAGTACGGAGGTAACAGTGAGAATACCCAGAAATGGAGTTCTTGAGCGCAAAGCGGAGCGCCTTGAACTCCCGTCAAAAAAGCGCCACTGGGTACGATTGGCGCCTGGCATTTCCCTTGGATATTACCGCCCGAATCGACGCTCGGTAGCCGGCACGTGGTATCTCCGCAAGAGAAATGGCAATCGCAATGAGACGACCAAACTTGCCATTGCGGATGATTACCAAGACGCCAACTGTCAATCGATATTGTCGTATCGACAAGCGGTTGAGTTTGCATTCAGGCCGCCGGACACGATCGCCAGCCGAACAACACGGCCTGGTGGGGCGACCCTCAAGGAGGCAGCAAAGGAATATATGGCCGATTACAAGGCTCGGAGCGGCAAGGCTACGGCCGAACTCCAACGTGTCCTGGATAGAGATATTCTGCCATTCCTCGGTGACACGCATCTTTCCGATCTTGATCGTTCTAGTTTGACGCGGTGGCGAAACTCAATGGTCAAGAAACTCCCAAGAAAACGAAATGGTGAGCCCCGTCCGATCGATCTTGAAGATCCCGACATCAAGCGACGTCGTCGCGCAACAGCAGAACGAAAGTTCACACTGCTCAAGGCGGTGCTCAATTTTGCCCGTGCGGAGGGCATGGTCGATTCTGATAACGCATGGGGCTCGATAAGGCCTTTCCGAAATATTGACGCGCCTTCACGCGAATTCCTCACTCTCGATCAGTGCCGGTCGCTAGTAAACGGTGCCGACGAAGAATTTCGACCGTTGCTCGAGGCAACATTTCTAACGGGGTGCGCCTGGTCCGAGCTGATACGTCTGCGCGTCCGTGATTATTTCTCGGATACAAAGCACTTGCGGGTCTACAACTCCAAGCGACAATCGCGCCTTGTGCCTCTGACTCCCGACGGCGCCAATTTGTTTGCGAGAGCCGGTGGAGACAGGCACGGTGACTCGCCTATGTTCCTACGCGCAGGTGGTGAATCTTGGGCAAAAGGCATGCAACATCGCCGAATGGCTGAGGCGGTCGAGAGAGCCGGCCTCAATCGACATATAACGCTTACCGACGTTCGATCCGCCTATGGTTCCATCATGCTGAATGCAGGTGCTAGGCTCGAAACGGTTTCGCGCGCCATGGGCCATTCCTCGATACACGTCACAGCAAAGCACTATGCGCGCTTGCTGCAGTCCACGATCGATGCGGAAGTCCGGGCATCACTGCCCTCCCTCCGCGCGGACGAAGACGCCGTGGCGGCATCTGGCACAGGTGTACCACTTCCGGACGAACGACTACGCAACTAGTCGTGAGAAGGTCTGATGATGGTCCACCGCTTTCTAGATCGAAAATGTGGTAGTGTCAAAAATCTTTCGCACTTTTGATTTCGCGGTGGTGTCGGTCTGTGTTCATGCTACAGAGCTCGCGGGCTGATTATCCTGCAGCTCGAGCAGCTTCATGTTCATGTACTTCCGAGTACCCCAGCCTGTTGCCGAGACGAAACGCAACCTGGCTGCTACGAGCATCAGCGCTGAGTGGCCATCCGGGAAGGCACCGACTACCTTGGAAGTTCACAGGCTGGCTGGCTCGGCATTGGGGGGACCTGCATACGTTCAAGTTCCCACATCAGATGTGGCTTACTTCACGGGGTACGGACAATGGGCCACTAACTCGCCCCACCGTCAACAGGCTAGTATCGCGTGCTGGTGAGGGAGCGGAGATACCGATCCCGGTCACTCCGCATCAGCTACGACATGCGTGCGGACTCGCGCTCGCCAACCGTGGCGTTCCGATAAGAGCGCTTCAGCACTGGCTAGGACATTCTTCTATTCGGCATACCTTGCGGTACACCGCCCTACCGAGTGCAGCCGTCGACGGAATTTGGCGTTAGGGACGCAGCCAGAGTAACCACTACGGACCACAAAAAGAAATTCACGAGTCCAAGTCGAGCGTTAGGGCAGCTCCCAGATTTGGTATACGCGTTCTTCGCGTTTTACATCCATGCCTACTACGGATAAGACTTCTTGTCGCCGCCAATTGATTCCATGCCTCAGTCACGTTTCGCGCTCTTGAACCACGATTCTTTGCCTCGACGACTGTAAACTTAACGAACCCATTAGCGACCTCTAGCAGCACTCCGTCCCACTCGTCTACCTGTCTCCTAAATCTATCTCTAATCACATAAGTTTCGGTGCAAGCTATAAGGAACGGCGCCGACGATCTTACTCGCATCACCGATAATGCTCGCAATTCTTGTAGGCGGTCGTGGCCGAGTCCGCCCGGGTTATGAATCAAGTGGTGATCCAGTACGAGCTTAATGTCGTCGACTTCGATTCCATTTGGCAACTTTAGGTAGGCGGGAAATGCACCTAGCTGGCCTGCCCCCCGAGTGTATCGAGGAATATATCCAGTCAATGCGCCGCTGTATCCCTCGGGCAGGAGGAATCTGACGATCCCCTCAAAGATACTTCTCATTAGCGATGGATTACGCAACCATCGCGCAAGCAACCGCTCGGCATAGTCAGTGGGTCGCCATGCAACCTGCGTATCGGGTCGTCTAATACGCGTTTTGCGGGTCACTTCTGCCGACAATGCCCTAGCAAGCCACTTGTACGTCTGTCTGCAGACATCCCCGACATCAGACACTGTCGCAGTGGGTGAGTACAGAACATCGATATGAGTGTTCTCTGTCGCATGGTTGTGGCTCACGGCGACGAATGTCGTCTTCGAATTCGTCAATTGGCCCTCGAGATCAGTGACTTGTTTGTGTTCGTTTCGGTGACCCAGGAGAGAGCGATGAACCGGCATAAAGCTAATTCGATAGAGCGGTGCGAGAGCGCCTTGTTTCGGCTTCCCGAAGCCGTTGTTCCTAGCGTTCTGCAACAGCTGTGAAAGGGCCTTGTCGTTCCTTATTTTCCCTCCGAATTTTGAAAGTTTCTCCAGTGACCGAATTTCGTACGCTCGTTGGAGGGCCACTGCCGATGGATGTAGATAGAGTTCGTCAGCGAGAAATCCAGACGTTCTTCGCATCAAATCGATAAATTCCGACCCTTCTCCAGGAGTCTTTACGAGGCTGCTCAGGTCCATTATCGCGCTACCTATTTGGTAACGGATAGGGTGATGTGAGTAGTAGGCGTCTAGTGTGACCATGCTGAGTAATCGGACCTGCTGGAACACAGTGCGGAGTCGAAAGATCTTGTGTCGATCCACTGGCGCAGTGGGAAACAGCTGATCGACAGGCAGAAGGAGATTCCGAAGCATATGGATCAGTCGACCCTTGAGGCGACTTCTTGATGGCAGCCGATTGCAGATGCGCCTCAAGATCAGCACGTATCGGAATCGGTCGTACCGAAATTCCCGAATTGTCTCGTGGCACCAATGATTAAGATCAGCCGGGATGTTTCGTGGTACGAGGAGCCGCGCCAGTCCGTGGTCGGCCTGCACGTGCATCAACAGCGAGCGTTCAACCCCATATGTATATTGCATGTGGCCCGCGTTGCTGAGGATGGACCAGCATTTGAGCAGTTCTTCTCCTGAGGATATGCGCGTCTTAATCCCAGCGAGGCGAACTGAACTGCTGATCGCAAGGTTAGCAGTCTCGATATTGAATTTCGGCAGTAGTCCGATTACCGCGCATTGAAGAAGCATATACTCAAGTCGTGTGTGGTTCAGCCCGGTAAAGGCGAACGATGCAACCCCAAGGTGAGGAATTCCGTTTAGGCGGTCCAGTTCGTGGCTCTTCAGAGCGCCTAGCAACTCCGCAGATTCTTTGTGGAATTGAATCGCACAACTGCCGAGTGTAGGCAGAGTCGCATTAATCTGCTGCATCGGGCCGCCTATCGCGTAGAATCCAGCTGAAATTTAGCACGATCCGACAAGGTTTCCCCCTCATTGGAAATCCTTATAGCGCCATGTGGGCTGTCGTGGTCCCATCTACTGGATGCGTTGAAACGGCCAATGGGGACTATTGCTTCTTGAATTAACACGGTTATCACGGTGATCCGAGACGGGCTGGTCTATTCAGGAGGCAGAGGACGCCCAAATGTCCGAAATCGATACTAGTTTGCCGGTCGGCTGTTCCGATTGTAGTGCGCCTTTAGGAAAAACCTCGCAAAACGCGGAAGCTGGGAACGCGTTGGCTACGGCGACGAGTTTACCGACGAGCTACATCAGTGTTGCGAGTGTGCAGCATGGACGTTTATTTCTTTCGTAGACCGATTCGCGAATTCGGACGAAATCAACTTGCATGGGCCTCTATCTGAGAATGAGGTAGCTGCGCAGAGGCAGCGGATAATTGAACTGAACAAAAAGATGTAGAGTAGCGCAAAGAACTCGCCACTATCGTGAGCGGAGTTTCGACCAATTAATTGGACAGATGGCTTACCTTGTTACCTTAGGCTCAGTGGGTGTCAAAATCATTGTACGGCGTTTCGAGAACCACGGAGGCGTAGATTTCGAGTAGGGACTGACGTATTGGGTCTGCCTCCTCGACGTACCGGAGGTCCATGTTACGAACGCGAGCCTTCGCTTCCGTAAACGCTCGGCTGAAGTCTTTGTCCTCTACAAGAGCTTCTCTTCGTCCATCTCCTGCATAGTCAGCGGCAAGACGACCAGTAGCTTCCCTTGCAAGCCTGAATGCGAAGACGGCCTGATTGTGACGTGAACCCGGGCGGGAGTGCTGTCCCATTCTCTGTCTAAGCATCCTAGTCCGCCCGATATACAGATGATTGTCGCCCTCGCTGAATAGGTAGATGCCAGAGGTAGGCGCAGTTCTCGGCAGAGTCGCTGCGGTAACGGATTCCATCTCAACTAGCCGTTCAAATGAAGGATGCAGTTGATCGACGAATACGCGGAATCGCTGGTGCATATAGGCTTTCTGATGATTTCCGTTTAGACGAATTGTGCCCCACTGTGGGAGATTTGTGTCGGACGGTTTTCGATCATCGGTCATTGAAGACTATCACTTGCCAATGAACGCCCCTACTTATCACTCTAGTCGAAACACAAACTTACATTAGTGAAATGCTGTCGGGAGGCAGGGGCCGGAGGTTCAAATCCTCTCACCCCGACCAATAAAAACAATAAGTTACCAAATATCACTCTCCTCCTCCCAGCCCCGTAAGTGCACTGTAAGTGCAGTTTTTCTTTTCGCAGCCACCAAAAATCAGCTCCCACGAGTTTCGCTCTCGCGCTCGAAATGTCGACAAGGCGCGCAGAGTTTTCTTGTCGTCGTCTGTCTTTCAGATCCTTAGCCTCTCAGGATCTAGATGCGTGGATCGCCGGTCATGCCCAAAGCCCGTCGTCTCTATTCCGTCCAAGAGGCTTATGAGCTTCTCAACATCAGTCGCGCCAAGTTCTATTCGTTGGTCAGTTCCCAGCAAATCGAAACGGTTAAAGTCGGAAGTCGTCGCCTTGTGCCCTGCGAAGCGATCGATGAATTCATTGTTCGCCTAAGGCAGAACAGATCTTACGGCTGGACTCGAAAGCAAGACGGGAAATGAGCCTCCGCGAGAGCAACGTACCCGCTTGCCTCGCTTGGCGGCGGGATAGGAAAGCGCTACGGCACTTTGCATGCCGTCAATCTACTTGCAGCTTCTTTAGGCACCCCCGTTCCCTTGCTCGCTCGTCAGGGGCTTCCTCGCACCTCTCGAACCGCTCGCTGGAAAAAGTGCCGCATCGCCTTATCGCGCGCTTCCGGGTCACTCAAAACGATGTTCCGCATTTCGTTGTCCCGCTGGAACATCCGAATCGCGCCCTTGAAGAACGCGTCACAGAACGCCGCATAGACCACGTCCGGAGGGTTATTGCGGATCATATCGGTCATATCCTCATCCAGGATCTCCCGATTGACCTGCTCAAACCGAATCATGTCCTCTTCAGTGAAAGTCGTGCCGTGACGCTCGTTAAACGCCTTCACGATCTCGGACAGCTCTTTTTGCTCATCCTCGGTGTACGGCTTGGCGCCGAACTCGCTGATCGCCTTGATCGCAGCGCGATCGCCAGGAGATAAGGACGCACTCCCCTTCTCCTTCTGCTCCACCTTGAATGCCTGCAACTGGAGCATATCGTCCGTAATCTCAATCTCCGGAGGCACTTCCCGATTCGGCAGCAGGCGTGTCAGCCAGGCGCAATACGAATACACCTTCTCTAAATCGGTGTCCTCGAGACGCATGACCTGGGCGAGGAACGTATAGAACCGCATGTAGCTCTTGACTAGCTGCCGGAACTCTTCCTGCCGGCCTTCGTCCTCATCCAACTGGAACCGGGCAACCGCCTCCCGAACAAGCCCCTCAAGACGAGCACGATCGCCGCCATCAAGCACCCCTTTGTAATAAATCTTGGCGAAACGCTCGATTTCCTCTTTATCGAGGTATCCGAACGTAAAGAGCCGTTGCTCGAGCTCATAGACCTGATTCGGGTCTGTGCGCTCTTCCAGGCTCGTGACCTCAAAATACGGCCTGAAGGCATTCTGGATGTCCTCAATCGTGTTGCGAAAGTCCAGAATGAACGTTTTCTTATCCGCTCCGGAGACCGTGCGGTTCAATCGGGACAGTGTTTGCACGGCCTGGAGGCCGGCCAGCTTGCGGTCGATGTACATGGCGCACAGCTTCGGCTGGTCAAAGCCGGTCTGGTACTTCTCCGCAACAATCAGAATCTGGTATTGCTCTGGATACGGTGTCCCATCCTTCTTGAACCCGTCAAACCGGCTCGGCAGCTCGGTCTCGGAGAATTCATTGAGATCCGCTTCGGTGTATTTCTCACCCTCATAGGTCAACTCACCGGAGAAGGCCACCAGGGCACGCAGATCCGTGTAGCCCTGCTGCCGGATATAGTCCCGAACCCCGAAGTAGTACCGAAGGGCATGCTCGCGGCTGCTGGCCACGATCATGGCCTTGGCCTGACCGCCCAGCTCCTTTTGCACATGCCGGCGGAAGTGCTCGACAATAATTTCTACCTTCTGGCCGATCGCCGTGGGGTGCAACGAGGCATAGCGCGCCACTTTGCGCTGCCCTCGCCGGCCACTTAGCTCCGGGTCGTCCTCAATCGATTTCTCGAGCTTGTAGTACGCCTTGTAGGTCATGTAATTCTGGAGCACATCCAGAATAAAGCGCTCCTCTATGGCCTGGCGCATCGAGTACAGGTGGAAGGGGTGCGGCAGCCCATCCGCCCCCAAGACACCAAACCGCTCCAATGTCACGTTCCGGGGCGTTGCCGTAAACGCGAAGAAGCTTATATTTGGCTGCGGCCCCCTACTCTTCTGGTACTCGGCGATGAGATCCTCGATGTCGTCGCTCGAGGTACCCTCGCGGGTCAGGGCTTCCGTCATCGCCTGGGCGGACTTGCCGGACTGGCTACTGTGAGCCTCATCCACAATCACCGCAAAATTCCGATCGCCCTGCCCTGATATTGCCTTCAGGTGCTCGGTTGAAAACTTCTGGATGGTCGTCACGATAATCCGTGCGCCCTTGGCGATCGCTTCTTTGAGCTGCCGGGAGGTGCCGTCAATCCTTTTGACGACGCCCTGGGTTTGCTCGAACTGGGACACCGTGTTCTGGAGCTGCCGATCCAAGACAATCCGGTCAGTCACAATAATCGCGGTATCGAAGATCGGCTCATCCGCCTCGGTATGAAGATTGATGGCCTGGTGAGCGAGCCAGCCGATGGTGTTGGATTTCCCCGAGCCGGCCGAGTGCTGAATCAGGTAGTTCTGCCCTGCCCCGCTCGCTTTAGCGTGTGCCAACAGCTTTCGCACCGCGTCAAGCTGCTGGAATCGCGGGAAGATCATCTTCTCGGCTTTACCATCCTTCTCCAGGTGCATGAAGCGACCGATCACGTCCAGCAACACCGCTCGGGAGAGAATCGCTTCCCCCCACGCACCCGACTTATAGAGATACGCCACACGGAATTCACCCTCAATGTCCGGGTTGCCAGCACCGCCATCCCGGCCACGGTTGAAGGGTAAAAACCGTGTTTTCCCGTTCGCAAGCCGGGTTGTCATCGAGATGTTGTCACCATCCAGTGCGAAATGCACCAATGCGCCCCGCTTGAACGTCAGCAGCGGCTCACCCGCTGGTGACCGATCCTGACGGTACTGCTTCTCGGCATGGCGGAATGTGGTGCCGGTCAGAGGGTTCTTCACTTCCATGGTGGCCACCGGCAGGCCATTCAGGAACAGCACCACGTCAATCCGGTTGTCATTCTTCGTGCTGTAGGCCACCTCCTTCATCACGCTAAGAATTTTGGCCTCGTATTCGGCCACGCGCTTCGGCTCCAACGAGCTCGCCGGCCGGAAATAGCACAGGGAGAATTTGATGTTCGGGACAATCTTGATGCCCTGGCGCAAGACGGTCAGGGTGCCGCGGCTTTTGAGTGCCTTGGCCAGCTGGGTGAACAGGGTATCCTCGGCCGATCCCGTGTAGTGCGAGACCAGCTTCTCCCACTCCTCCGGCTGCGTTTCCTGGATAAACCGGAGCACGAGCTCCTTATCCATCGCCAGAATCGGGTCATAGTCCGCCTTGGCGTCCCGCAGGACATACCCCTCCCCGGCCACGAGCTGGCTCATCAGGTGATCCTGGAGAACCACCTCCTTGTGGATATTGTGCTGGGAGGAGACCGTCATGCGCTCATGGACTCCTCTATTTGATCCAGGCGGCGGTCGGTAGTGCCCTTCTTGCCCCAGGTCTTGACGTCAATTTGTCCGGTGACGGCAGCGGTGATAAGGGCGGCGCGGAATTCACGGAGTCGGTCTACCGAATTGAGCATCCTTTCGCGCAACCTATCGATTTCCGCGATCCTGTCATCGAGAAACTCTGCCAATGTCCTTTGAGTACTGATCGGTGGGAAGGGAATCGCGATATTCCCCACAGTTTCCGTATTAAGGTTCAGCTGGGTTCCCAACTTACCAAGCCCAGAAAAGCACTCATGGCTCTCGAATATCCAATAAAGGAACTTTTGGCTATCTTTCGGTAAGAACGGAAAATAGACGAAGCCGTCGTGAATACATGCCTTAATCCCTGTAATGCACGGTTTCCCCACTGATCCGGCAATCGAGAGGAAGAGTTCGCCAATACCCAATTTCACGCTCTTCGCAGCGCCCCGCTCCGACAGGCGCTGCGCTGTCTCGAGCAGTAGCCCCTTGGATGCAGTTACATCACTAATGCGAACCCATGCATACTCCCCTCTCTCATCAAAGTAGGCAGGATCATCGATAGGTCGAGGACTAGCTCCTCGCATCACAGGCGAGATTGTCTTGATCCGCCTCACCGACCAATCCGATGGTAGCGCATCAAACGAGAGTTGCCCGTGTTTCGCGATTCCTTTGGGTGGACTATGCCCGGCGGCGGCTGGATCGACCCTTCCCGTCACTGCCGCTGTAATCATTGAGGAGCGCTTTTCATCCACGACCTCCACCAACCTTTCTTTCTTCTGAATCAGCTGATCAATACGGGCGGTTTCGCGGTCGAGGAAGTCGGCTATGGCACGTTGGATTTTTTTATCGGTGATCTTAGGACGAAAGTCCAATATGGCATTCTCGCTAACACGCCGAAGGCCGCCTGCACCGGTCATACTTCTCATGCCTTCTGCTCGGAAGTCTTCGGAGCAAAGTAAATAGCGAAGAAATCTGGTTTCGATCTTGGATCGATCCGCTCTTATAACGTGCACTTCTGATGTGGCAAAGCCCACGCCGTTGGTGAGGTTCCGCGCAATGGCTTTCTTACCGCTTTCAAAACACGGTGTAACTTTGGCTAAGAGAATATCGCCCTCCGCAAAATAGTTGTAACTGCCGCTGGCGAGCTCAGCCAGTGGTTTTACTCGAGAAACATCAAGCCCTCCTAAACCATCAAAGAGCGCTTCCATAGGAGCAAACGTAACTTCGTCGGCATCGCCCAAGCCTATGCTCTCCGCTCGGCGTGGACCGATCTGGACCATATGACGAAGCCTCATCACGCCGCGATCTCCTTAAGAAGGCCAGCGATCTCCGCTTCGAGTTCTTTTAACTCTGCGTCGATTTCCTCAATCGGTCGAGGCGGCACATACTTGTAGAAATAGCGATTGAAGTTGATCTCATAGCCAACACGGCCGACTCCGCTATCACGAGCATCTTTGTGACTCTCCTCGACCCATGCATCGGGTACGAACGGCTTTACCTCACGCTCCATGTATTCCCGCCAGTCCTCTTTCAGCGGCACGAGTTCATGGTCTCGTAGATCTGTATCTGGCTCCGGGTTGCCGTCCTTATCCGTGCAGGTGACCGCATCCTCATCACGCTCGGACAAGGCGGCCAGGATCGCTTTCTTGACTGGGGCCCCAATCTTCGCGCCATTGTCCTTCAACGCTTTATTGAGCGCCTTCTGGAAAGTCTTCCGATCGGTGTAGAGAGCGTCGCCAATTGCCCCGAGGGCGGCCTTAATGGACTCTTGCTCTTCCGGATCCAGTTTCTTGAACGCCCTCTCCTCTTCCAGTCGAGCCAGCCGCTCCTCGCTGACCTGGAAGTTCAGCTTCAGGGGACGTTCGACACGGATCTCACGATATCCGAAGTCGCTAGTGTCAAATACTTTGGAAA
Source organism: Lentisalinibacter orientalis (assembly GCF_040706535.1). Classification (NCBI taxonomy): domain Bacteria; kingdom Pseudomonadati; phylum Pseudomonadota; class Gammaproteobacteria; order Woeseiales; family Woeseiaceae; genus Lentisalinibacter; species Lentisalinibacter orientalis. Next base: position 59,119 of record NZ_JAPDRJ010000006.1, on the reverse strand, counting down.
CCTCCGACTCCTCGCTATCGCCATTCAGGAAATCGGCATAGATACGCACAATCTCGTGTCGTGCGTCTTCCGGTATCTCTCGTCGTTTGGAGCCGAGCGACTTCCTCATCCCCGACCAGAATCGCTCCCCGCTCGCATCGATCAGCTGCACCTTGCCGCGCCGCGCTTCGGGCTTGCGGTTGGTCAGTAACCACACATAGGTCTGGATACCCGTGTTGTAGAACAAGTCCGTTGGCAGGGCGACGATGGCCTCCACCCAGTCGTTCTCCAACATCCAGCGCCGGATCTCACTCTCGCCGGAGCCAGCACCCCCGGTAAACAGCGGCGAGCCGTTCATAACGATGCCGATACGGGAGCCAGCCTCATCGTCCCGCATCTTGGAAATCATGTGCTGCAGGAAGAGGAGCTGGCCGTCGGATACTCGCGGTGTGCCGGCACCGAAGCGGCCGTCAAAACCCATCGTTTCGGCTTCTTCTTTGATCGGATCCTTGTACTTTTTCCAATCCACACCGTAAGGCGGATTGGACAGCATATAGTGGAATTTCTTGTCGGCGTGGGCGTCCTGAGTCAGCGTGTTCCCAAAGGCGATGTGCTCGGGATTGTGACCGGTCACAAGCATGTCGGATTTACAGATCGCGAACGACTCCGGGTTCAACTCCTGGCCAAAGAGCTCCACACGAATCGACGGATTGAACTCCCGCAGGGCTTCCTCCGTCAGGGCGAGCATGCCGCCGGTTCCGCATGCCGGATCGTAGACCTGGCGGATAATGCCGCGCCCCGTCAGCTTGGCGTCATCATTGGCGATCAGGAGCTCGACAATAAGGCGAACGACCTCCCTGGGCGTAAAGTGCTCACCCGCCGTTTCGTTTGAAATCTCCGAAAACCGGCGAATCAGTTCCTCAAACAGATACCCCATCTCCGTATTGGAGATTGTGTCGGGGTGGAGATCGATCTCCGTGAACCGCTCAAAGACATTCCAGAGCGTCCCGGCATCATTAAGCCGCTTCAGCTGGTCGGTGAAGAGAAATTTGTCGAGGAATATGTCAGTGACATTGCTGGAAAAATTCGTAATGTAGTCCACGAGATTCTGATGGAGCTGGCCGGGATCCTGCCCTTTCAGCTTCTCAAACGTGAAACCCGACAGGTTGTAGACGCGGATTTTTTCGCCGGCGGCCTCGAACAGGATCATGTCACGGGTTGCCTCATCCACATCGGCCGGCAGACTTTTAGCGGCGTCGAGCACCGCCTGCTTGGTGGGCTCGAGAATACAGTCCAGGCGACGGAGCACGACAAACGGGAGGACGACCTTTCCGTATTCAGACTGCTTGAAGTCGCCCCGGAGGATTTCCGCGATCGACCAGACGAACGAACTCAAATTCTGATTATCGGTACTGGCCTTCGCCATCGTCCCCTCCCCGTGATGTGTTGTTTGTGACCCTTTAACGGTCATCACAACCGTTGCGTGCGCCAAATCAAAAGAAGAATTCTGGCTTCCCAAGCGTGTCCATTCGGTCACGAGTGAACAAAATTAGTAATTCTGGTCACGTTTGCCAAGGCCAATAACAGTCTGACCTACTCTCTTGAAGTCACCTTCTCTGACATCCTGCTCTCGGGTGAACAGAACTCCCGAGATCGGTTCATCGGGTCTGATCTAGATTCTTCGGGACTATTCTGCCTATGGGAACTCTTCGCTTGCTCATCTTTTCCAACCGGTAGACGAAATTACCGGCCTGCGCTATTGTAGCGTCGTAGGCTACGGAGGATTTCAGTGAACCGCATAGACGCTCGAGCAGGCGCCGGCCCCACTACCATTTTTTTGGCCGCCGCAGCTCAGGCGTTACACTTCATACTTTCAGTTGCGAGCGACGGTGAGCGATTAAACCAGCAGAATGACGGCTCCACGGACATCGGGGGTGTCCTTAATTACCGTACTGGGCGATTGGACGATGGGACCGACCCTTACGGTTGGTACGGCAAGGATTAGCGGCGCGTACTCACGCCTCTGCCAAACAGTGCCTTAGCGGCACCACTAGCGCTCTGCCCTGAATCCCGTCCAGGACGTTGAAGAGGGGTTGCAGCTGCATCCACAGACCGTCCGATCTTAACGCCCGCCCACGCCATCATTCCGCTCCAAAGCAGCGGTAATCCTACATACAGGCTAGTGGTGATCATGTTCAGGAGCATGCGCTTGGCGTCATGCTCGCCGGGATTGGCGAAGATCTGCAGGAACACACTCACGTCCGGGTACATGGCGCCGATCAGGTTCTGATCCACCCACTGCGCCAAATACCAGAGAACGCTCCAGAACTTGATCGTGAATATCGCCATCGCTCCGATGACCATCATTGAGAGCGAATACCGCGAAAGGACGACTACCATCGGCAGCAGCGAATAGATCCCAAGGAGCATCAGCGCTTGAGCCATCGGAAGCGCCTGCAGGACTGCGGTCATCGTTACCGCGAATAGCGCTGACGCGGTAATGGTTCCCCCAGCTGCTAATCCACCCTTAATGGCGTTCTCAAGGGTCGCTCGCCAGCCCGTCGTGGCGGTATTTCCGGCTACGAGCTCATTGCTCGACCAGATTGGCGGAGCATTGTTCAGGATCGTCTTTGCTACTGCGTCCCGCTGATTCTCTCCCGCCAATGCAGGCGCAATTGCCAGCACGAGGCCTGACAGTCCCCCGGACGTAAAGTCCGCTTCTGCAATGAGCTTCTGCCGCAGCCCCTGATCCGGATCGCCCCACCACTGCTGACAGGTCGGTCGGCCCCAGAGCGGTGCTTCATCTACATCGTATTCAGTGTCTCTCGCTGGGTCGTACGGCCAGTCGGTTATCGTGTTGGTCGGACGCAGGCTATCGTAGTAACCGGGGACCTCACGATAGATATGAGAGCCGAGCCAATCGGGGTCGTCGCTTCCATAGGTTTCCAGGAGCCCCTCCACCTGAGGGTTTCCCGGCCTCTCAGACTGATACTTTGAGCGCGCCGGCACATAGCAGTGGCTGAAAAAATCACTGACCTCCTGCCGCAGACGCGGATCGGCGATGGTGGCAAGGCGCGCCTGCTGCTCGTAGGTCCGGAGATCGCCCGCTGTCGGCAGGCCTGCAACGACCGCATGATTGAAGCCAGAACTGAGCGCAATGACGCCGTACCACCAGATCGGGATATTGACCGTGGCTGGCGAGCCGGCGAATCCGTCCGTCCCGTATGTGCTTTGCGGATCCGCCACAGTAGCCGTTTCGGGGTCCGGATCCGCCAATGTGGGTTGCGGTTCATAGCTCAGCATTCCGGCGTCGAGCGGAGTCAGCGCGGCCGGTTGGCCGGCGAGGACGACAACAAGGAGCGCCAGGAACAGCTCGATCTCCATACGGCGGAGGGAAAGTCCCGTGACCGTCCCGAACTCCCCGCCCTGGGCCGGTTCTCGCCAGTTGTCGATCAGGATCCCGAGAAACGGCAGATAGACAATCCCGGTGGCGACGAGTACGTCCCAGAGGACGCCGTAGAACGCCCAGCCGAAGAGCGTCGTGAACAGCTCCAGATGGCTGTCGACGCTCATGCGATATCCGTCGTGGCCTCGATGAGCTTCGCCAGGAGGTCCTGTCCGATGATGAGTTCGATGGCGACAAGCCAACCCACGACACGCCACCGAAGTGCCTGCCACTCTGCACTTTGATCCTGGTTCCAGCGCTCGGATCGGCCGGTCCAGGCTGACCAGTACGGCCGGGTAATGGCCAGAACTCCGATCAGCGTCAGACGTATCGCGACCAGGTAGGGCTTGGTAGCGTCGACCTGCTGCGCGACTGCGCTTAGCGAGCTGACATTGACCGTCTGCCAGAGTGCGCCACCGACGAGCAGCACGCCGGCAATGGCTGTGAGCAGCAGAAAGAAGAACCAGCGTCGGCGCATACTCCCCTACTCCACCCGACCGTTCTGAAGCGGCCGCGGATCGATGGGGCCGGTTTCCGGGATCTGGAGCGAGGCCTGGCGGCGGGCTGCGGCACGGCGGAGGAGGACGGTTATGCTGTCGGAGACCACTTCCCGGCGGACGCGGGTTTCAAAAAGCAGGTTGTCGATTTCCCGGTCGAGTTCTGCGATGGCTGTATCGGCGTGTTCGCGGGCCACATCGGTGGCATAGACCTCCGGTACCTGGCGTCCGGAGAGCAAGAGACGGCGGGCGTAGAGCGCCTTTTCGACGGTTCTTGCGGTGCTGATTTCGGAGACCAGACGGCCGATGATGAGGCCCTGCTCGGTCGCCGGCATCTCGCGGATGGCCTCGATGACCTGCCGGGTGACGGCAACACCGGGGGCAGTGATGGTTGCGAGATTATCGAGGGTCGGTGGCGCATCGCCTGCGACCAGGGCCTGGAGTTCGGCTGTGACGGTCTGGGATTCGGCGTAGAGCTTGGGGAGAAGCCCCGTGCCGGGGATGGTGTCCTTCCGGCAGGTATCGCAGGTGGTGACAATGTTCTCGCCGACCACATCCACGACCCAGTCTCTGGCGTCGTCTGGAGTCTGCCAGACCTCAGAGAGCCTCGTTTGGTCGGCGGCCGGGACCGGACCTTCGGCGGTGATCGGACGGTTGAGCTGGATGTTGTAGCCTGCCTCCACCACATCGCCCGTGAATCGGAGTACCGGCTGGTCGACGCCACCGGCCGGACCGCCGATCCAGGGCACGCCGTTGCTCCCGTTGGCCGCTTCCACGGACTCCTTGGCGCTCACCGCATCATTGCCGCCGATGCCCATCTGGACTTTCCAGTCATTGCCCTTGGAGAGGGTGACGAGATCCGCGTAGGGGTTCTTGCCCTTGGCGATCTCGGCCTCCATCTGCTCACAGGACTTGGTGGCGAGCTTCATGGTCTCCTCGGCCTTCAAGAGCGCGTTCTGGAAGAGATCGTAGAGGCCGGGGTTGGCACGCTGGAGGATCAGGGCGGGGAGTGCGGCGATGGCGGAGGTTGCGGCCTGGGTCATGGCGTCCATCATGTCGTCGGCGCCGGTTTTGATGTTGTTCAGGCTGTTCGTGACAGCCAGCACCGGATCGAACTTGCCGCAGCTGTAGCCGAGACCGAGCTGCGCCGAGCCGCCCAGCGTCACGGCAACCACAGAAGGGTTTGCGGGCGATGAGACGGGTTCAGCACCGCCGATCTCGTAGTACCAGAGACTGTCCTCGGTGGGTCCTTTAGCCCCCCATGCGGACGGTATCCCGGACCCCAAGGCAACCAGGGTGGCGGCGCACGCTACGCGGAAGATCTCAAAAAAACTCATGGGAACTCGATCCAGTTGATGTCGCCCAGGAACCACTGGCCGCGTTCGCTGCAACACTGGTAGGGACGCCACAGGTTCCAGACGTAGTCGCCGGCGGGATCTACGCGGCCGCCGGCCCAACCGGCCGGTGAGGCTAGATCGTTCAGGCCGAAGACGGCACAGCTGCCCTCGGCGACGGGGGCGAGCATCTGCCAGGTACCGGTATCGGCGTCGCCCTCTAGAAGCGCATCTGACGCCCAGACACGCTGGCCGCCGGCGGGTCCGGCCAGGGGGATATAGAGGTGGGGCTGGGCGGTCCGAGTGACAATGTCGCCGGCCCGCTGGGCATTGAGGGCGGCGGCCTTCGGCTCCTCGGCCTGGGTGGTCCAACCGGTGCGGGGATAGAGATTGCCCCAGGTCTGCAGCGGCCAGTTGCCCACTTCCCGAATTCCAGGTATCCAACTCGCGGGATATAGGGACTCCGGTAGCTCCTGGCGCCAGGCGAGCGCATCGAGCCCCGACTGGAAATAGGGGCGGAACGGTCGCGCCTGGCTGCGGCAGACGAGACCGACCCCAGCCAGGATCCCGGAAAAATCGCTCAGCGGATGGCCGATCGCATCCGTCTCCCGGAAGACGAGATTGCGGTGGTCTTTCCGGGTCGCTGTGACCTCGGTCCGGTTGCCGGCGCTGTCGATCGGCACCGGTAGCAAGTGGCCGAGGAGCCGCTGCGCGGCCAGCTGCTGGATGCGGCCCAGCGTCAATCTCATCTCGGTCCAGGGGTTGCCGCCGAGCTCGTTGTAGACGCTCACCACGAGATCCGGGTTGTAGTGGCCGACTTTGAGTGAGCTTCGAACGTCGCAGCCGGCGAGCGAGCAGCGCAGCCAGAAGCAGACGCCGACAGGTGTCCATTTGGCACAGGTAAGCGCCGCCTCCGTTGTCTGGGCGACGATTTCGGGCGTTGTAATGGCCGCCGCTCTGACCGGTGACGGGGACCAGGAGCCAAGGATGGCGACGAGGGCGATGATGGCGCGCACGGGATTTCGTGTCATCGGTCGGTCTCCACTCGCCACGTGCGGTAGCGATCGAGGGCGACCCCCGGATCGCGGAGGCCATACAGGATCACTTGCTCCTCGATGACCATGGCTGGATAGCGGTCGATACCGAGTTCCAGGGCCCGCGAAAGACCGCGTGCGGCCTCCTCCGCCCGCCCAAAATCGTCTGCCTGGAGCCGGCGAATGCGCTGGGCGGCTTCTGCCGTTGCGGTTTCGGGATCGGCCGGCAGCTCAGCTGACAGCTGCGTTTCCAGCGCGCGGAGGCCGTCGAACCGGTAGACGGTTAGTGTGACCTCAGGCGGCGGATCGGGAATCCAGGTGTCGGATGTAGCGAAGATCTCCATGCGGATCGAGGACGCGGCCTCTGCCGGAAAGCTCGTTGCCAGCGGTCCGAACAGCATCCACAGCAGCAGTTGGTGCCAGAGGATCATCACGAGCTGTCTCCAGGCACGTTTTGCCCGGGCGAACGCCACGTGGCGTGTCCCTGGTTCAGGGGGTGCTGGCCGGCGCAGTCGGTCATGCGTCGCTCCGATCGGCAGCGATCCGGTCAGCAATCCGCTGTACAGCCTCGAGTTCGCTGCAGCCGTGCTCACGCATGAGCCGGGCACGTTCGGCTTTTTCGTGCTTCTCGGTCATGGCGAGCGCCAGAGAGAGGGGTGGTGGGACGTTCCGGAAGAGCGCTTCCAGGTTATCGGACAGGACCACGCCTTCGACGTATTTGCCGGGCTCCTTGCGGGCGGAGAGGAGCAGACTTCGTTGCTCGGCGGTCAGTTCCTTGAAGCGGGCGATCTGCTCGACCTCTTCCTTGGGCATGACCAGACAGAGCCACCACTCCATCATGTTCAGCATCTTGCGGCTGGCATCGGGGAAGTCAGCGAGATTCTGGGTGGCGATCCAGAACCAGGCGCCGAGTTTTCGCCACATCTTGGTGATCTTCACCACGTAGCGGGCCAGGAGCGGATTGGTGGTGATGATGTGGCCCTCGTCGGTCACGACCAGCGTGGGACGGGCCTCGTGCTGTTCACGCTCCACCAGCGCATTGATGTGGCTCATCATGGAAATGTAGGCCACGGTCAGCTGGTCCTCGTAGCCTTCCCGGGCGAGGATGCCCATCTCGAGGATGGTGACATCGCTTTCCGGCCAGGGGGTGCCGGGGCGGTCGAAGAAGTGTCCGGCAAGGCCTGAGCAGAAGAGCTCCAGGCCATCGGCCATCTCCAGCGCCCGGTGGCGGCGGTGTTCCGGCAGCTCCGGATCCCGGGAGATCCAGCTGAGCGCGGCGACGACGTCTCGGGTCAGGACCTGGTCGGCGCCTGTCGTTCGAACCGATCGCGCTGCCTGGAGGATCGCCTGGCGGATGAGCAGGCGATCGGCGCGGCTCATGCGGGCATCTTCCCGTTCATCGCCGCCGGTGATCATGATGCGCGCGGCGATCTCCATTTCGCCCAGCACGTCCCTGCCGTCGCCCTCCTCCTCGTCCGCGTCCGCCTCGGCAAGATCGAAGCCAGTCTCTGCCGTCCGCAGGACCCCGGGATTGAGGAGTTTCAAGGCATCGGCGAAGGGCGGCAGGCTCACGTCGGTGCCCGGATTCAGGGTGACCTGATTCACGCTCAGGCGCTGGGCGGCGAAATGCTGACCCAGCAGGGAGAACGAGCCGCCAGCCTCGATGATGAAGATCCGCGGGCGGTGGACCGCGGCCATCTGCTGCAGGAGATAGACGAGAAGTGCCGATTTGCCCGCCCCTGTTGGCCCCAGAATCAGCATGTGGGCGTTCTTCTTGCGATCGTCGCGATGCAGGGGATCGAAGGTCAGGGGTTCGGCACCCCGGTTAAAGAACACCAGACCCGGATGATCGGTGCCGCGGGAGCGGCCGTAGACCGGCAGGAGGTTCGCAATATGCCGGGAGAAGATCAGCCGCGAGCGGCGGCTCTTCCGGTCGAGATGGGGATCGTAGGCCATGGGGAGATGGCGGATGTAGCTGTCCAGGGCCAGGAGATCGCCCTCCCGGGTGATGGGCTGAAGACCATTCGGGAGCAGCAGCGCATGGAGTTGATTCAGTCGCAGCTGCAGGGAGGCGAGATCTTCGCCGCGCACGTAGAAGGCGAGACTGCAGGGATAGAGCTTGTTGCCCTGCGCCATCTCCCGCTCGACGGCCTCGGCATCCTCCCGGGTGAGCGCGGCCTCCGCCGAGTCGCCCACCGAGGCGCGTTTCACGATACCGACGTGGCTGCGCACGCTGTCCTGGGGCCGGATGATGAGGGTCATCGCCATGATCGTGTGCTCAGGCAGGCGGTCGAACAGGGAGTAGACCTGGTCGCCCACCGTCCGCTCGGCGGTCATGTGGCCGATCTCGGGCGCCCGGCGCAGTCCCTGGATGCTCACCACGGTGTGCGGCAGCCCGTCGAACCACCAGGTCCCGGTCGCCTCTTCTGAGCGAGGCAGTGACAGCGTCAGGGCTTCGGCGAAGTCGTAGCCGAAGGGCAGATCCCGATCGCCTGGATAGGGAGCGACGTCTACGAGCCGGTCGGCGTCGGCCAGATCGGTTCTTGGGTTGAGCCAGGGCAGGAGCCAGGCATAGAAATCAGACCCTGAAAGCCGTCGCGCCCGGATGCCCGCTGCGGCCAGGGCGGCGACCCATTGGGTGGCGACATCCTGAAGTTCGGCCTCGAGGGACTCCGGGGGTGGGAGTCGGCCTTTGGTGTTGAGCCGGCGGTATAGGACGGCGCGGACCCGGCGGATCTGGCCCTGCCAGGGCGCACCGTTGACGGCCCGGTCGGTGAACAGCCCGCCCGGTTGTGTGATACGCGCGCAGTGGTCCTGGAAAAGGCGCTGGTAGAACTCGCCATAGGACCCGGGTTCGGGGGATGCGTAGCGCCCGAGGGCGTCGATCAGCTCGCCAAGGCTGGGATCGTCCTGGACATAGACCTGCAGGATCCAGGGCGCCTCATCGAGTTCGGGAATGGCCTCTGTAAGGGCGGTCTGGACCGCGTCTCTCAACTCGCTCATGAATGCCGGGGTCCGGGCCTCGGTGCCGACCGGTGTGAGTTCGAAGACCGCGCCGAGGCTTGCCCCGTCCTCCAAAAGAAACGCCTGGGGCTCGGGCAGATACTCGACCCAGGGCAGAAAATCCGTGAAGGTCGGGGGCCGGTCGTAGAGACGTCGGACCTGCTCCCGGTTGACCGGTGGGCGGTCTTCGTCGGACGCTGGCTTTCTGCCCTCGGGATCCGGCGCAAGACTGTGTGCTGTGCGTCCCATCGTCAGCGCCGCCTCACCGGCACTTCCCCCGGAAGCGCGTATTCCACACGCTCGTAGAGCGGGAAGGTCGTCGCGTAGCCAGGTACCGGCACCCGCTCCTCGCCGGCCAGATGAGGAAAGACGTACAGGACGAGGGTGGGATTGGGCAGACGGGGGAAGATCGTATCCAGCTCAGTGTACGCATCGCGGCTGTAGCCGGCGAGATCCGCTTCACCATCGGCCAGGGGACGACCCAGAGTGGTTTCACGGAGGCTGCCGGCGTCGGCCGTGCCCATTCGCTCAAAATGGGCGTCGTAGATCGCCTCCATGAACGGGCCGTCCTGAGGTAGAACCGTGTCTTTGCTGCCGGCGCAGCCGGCGGCGAGGCTAATCCAGACGAGAATGCCGAGATAAAGAATTCGCGGAGTCATGATTCAGTTTCCTTCCGGTGGGCGCGTAGTCGATGGCGAGTTCTCGGTCGACGTGAATGGCCAGCGGCACGCCCGCCGGCACGAAGACCGCATCGAAGCTCTGGGATTGGCGCTCCTGCAGCCACTGGGCGATCGCATCAGCGCCGCCTGCAGCGGTGCGGCCGAGAACGTATTCACCGACATCGCCGGTGACGCTCTGGGTGATGCCGCCGGCGCTGCCGACGACGGTGGTGGTCTCGGCGGCCGCGGCAGCTTCGGACGCGGCCTGCACGGCTTCGATGCCGATGCGTTGGGAGAGGAAGGCGGCGGCATTGCTCTTCCGCTCCCCCGAAATACACGGAATGCCCTGAGCATCCGATATCCAGCCGAGGGGCTCGTTGCGGCCGCCCTCGCTCGCCTTCGCGCTCGGATCGTCGCTCGAGACCGTACGGATCGTGCCGTCGTCGAAGACGAAGGTGACCGATTCCAGGCGGCCGGTGACACAGGACAGGGTCCAGTCGCCGACGGCCGTTCCGCTCCAGATCATGCCGTGGACGCCGGGGACGCGCAGGCCGTTCGCGGCCAGGTTATCCGCGCCGGTAATCACCTTGAACGGCATGGGGTCGCGGATCTGTCCGTTGGTCGGGATCCGGCCGACCAGTGCGGTCATCGCGGTCGAGCCGATGAGGGTGGCGTTCCGCGGGACGGTGTAGACCGGTCGTTCCCGGGCAGACTCGGCCGCCGCATGAATATCTTCCGCTCCTGTCTCGATGCGCTCGCGACCGCGCGTCAGATATCCCGACGCGGTGCCGGTCGCGCGGCTCAGGAGGCCAGTGTCGTCCTCGGTCTGCGCATCCAGCGGCGCGATCCATCGGATCTCCTCTGACGTGGGCGTTGTCGTGCCCAGGTTGTCGAAGCCGAGACCAATGGGGATGTCGCTGCCACTACCGGGTCGACCTCCCTCGCCCACGGCCGCCGCGAGGCGGTCCAGCCGGGCATTCAGTGACTCGAGCACGCTGTCATCGAGTCGGGCCTGGTTCGCCTGGTCCTTATCTCGGGCCAGCATCTCCCGGCGCAGGCGCTGGGCGACGTTCTCCTCCATCTGCTCACGGCTCGCCAAGAGCTTCTCGTTGGCCTTTTTGAGCTGGGCGTTGTCTCGTCGCAGTGATTCCACCTCGGATGTCATGGCCGCCACGTTGGCAGTCAGGGTCTTGATGGTGTCGGCCGGCGTATCGGCGTCCGGCGCCGGTGCGACAGGTACGGTGGCGAGCACCGGTGCGCTGCCCTCGTCTTCCTCGCAGGACCGGAGGGTCACGGCGACGAGGACGAGGAGCACCGTTCCGCCCAGCAGGGGCAACAGCCGATTGCTGACGGCGCGCGGCATCAGAGGGCGACGGCGAAAGGCCGCTCCGAGACCAGATAGAGGACCGTGGTATCCGCCTCGCTACCCTTGGGGTGCAGGCGGTTGTGCTGGAAGGTGGCGGTCAGCCATTCGCCCCGCAGCGTCCGCGGATCGAGGACCACGGGACTGGCGATCTGGTTCCTGACCTGGACGGCCGTCACATAGAGTCCCCCTGCACGCCAGGCAATGAGGGGACGGGTCTCGACTTTGGCGCCACGGATGAGGGGCACGGCGTCGCCAGCTACCGGGACACGGATGACGCCAGGCAGCGACCGGGCGAGACGAGCCGGGGCATAGAACTGCTGCGCCGCGAATCGGGTCAGTGCCACGTAACCATAGCTGACCGGCTCGGTCGCCCGGGGCTCTGCCGCCGCAGGAACAGGTGGGCGGTGGATCTCGATCGGACCCAGGGACCGCTCTGCCGTCGTCGCCGAGAAATCGAGGACATAGGTGGTGCCCTCCTCCAGGGACTGCACCAGTACGCGCATCGCAGGAAATGGGCTGTGCGCGAGCACATAGAGGGTCGCACCGATATTCTGGATGCGGAGACTGCCCTCCAGTCGGCTGGGGATGCCGACGCGGACCGTATCCGGGAGGTGGATGATGCGCTCGACGCCGACCCGGAGCGGTACGGGGATCGGCCGTTTCTGCCAGACGACGCGTTCCGGCGGCGGCGCCTCGGATGCTGAGATCTCGGTCACCGGCGCGATCAACACCGCCAGGGCCAGAACGAGCGTGCCGAACAGGCCGGGAGTCGACTTGTGATCAGGACCCCACATCGAAGCGACCTCCGGCGATGAGTTCTTCTTCGGTCAGGCGACGCGGACCTTCCCCTGCGAATCCATCGAGCGCAAGACCCCAGGGATTGCTCTCGGGGTCGACCGCATGGCGGACCACGCGCAGCGGATAACGAATCGCGGTGCGCTTGACGGTCATGCCCTTCACGGACTCGAGGAGCTCGAGATCGAGCCAGGCGACCCAGGCGTCATCAGACAGCACCTCCACCCGACGGTCCTCATAGGTATGGCCGGGCAGTGCCTGTACTGCGCGGACGCGGTAGGCCAGTTCCCCGCGACGGCCCTTTTGCTCGAGTTCGGCCATCAGATCCGCCCGATAACGGGGTGTCAGATAGGCCGAGACCCTGAAGATGGCCTCTCCGTAGTCACTGGCGCCGTCTTCGGGCCAACGATTCAGCTGCTGGAAGATGTAATAGGCGAAGGTGTAGACGTTGGCCGGCGGGATTTCCCGGATCGCGAGCACGGAACCCGAGCGGAGATCTGGCGGAATATGGACGGTGAGACGCTCCGGAGCCTGACTCCAGCCGAACCACAGTGCGCCGATGATCGCGACCTGGATCACAATGACCGCCCACAGGGATCGCAGATGCAACCGCACATTATCGATCTCGTGGCGATAGCGGCGCATGGGCGCTCCTGCCGATATCCCAGCGCCCGCCCCGTCGCACGTAGGGACAGCGCTTCACGCCCCGGGCGTCGAGCCAGAGGGCGAGACGCTGCTGGTAGTAGCCATCGGGGCGGTTACGCTTCAGGCGCTGGAAGACCGTGGCCGTCGCGACGACCGTCCCCACAATGCCGATCCCGGCGAGGCCGAAGCCCATGGTCACAGCACCCGCGAATGCGGCGACGGCGAGGCTCACGGGCAGCCAGATCAGTGCGGCGAGCCCCACGATCATGCCGAGCTCGCTCGACGAGCAACCCTTGAAGATCGCGGGCTCCGCATTGAGCCGCTCCGCCAGAATCTCTCGATCCGCCACGGGACTAGATGACTCCGGCAGCTTCAGTCAGGAGATAGCTCGCGAAGATCAGGACGACAGCGCCCACGATCCCCAGCACACCGACTTCCGCCCACTCCGCCTTGCCCTGGCGTGCCTCGTTGAACTTGGCGAATGCCAGGTAGGCGACCCAGAGGAAGCCGAGGATGGCGATGGCAAGGCCTAGGACGATACCGCCGTCTCTGATATAGCCCTCGATCAGGCCGATCCAGTCACCGGCGGCGGGAGCCGTGCTGGGGGCGACCGGCGTCGGGAGATCGGCTCGCGCCGAGGTGAAAACGGACAGGCCAAGCAGTCCGGCGATGGCTACCGCCCGGCTACGTAGATACTCACGCATAGATGAACTCCGAGAATGTGCGGTTGCCCGCGGCTGTTGGAATACCGGCGAACCGGCAGTAAACGGTGAGGTACTCACCGGAGATAGAACCCGAGTACGAGGAGGAGGATGCTCGCCCGGAGTACCGCCCACACGAGATCGAACAGCGCGATCTGCCCGCCCTGCCAGGCTCGGAAGGAACCGAGGGTGATCCAGATGACCCAGACGAAGATGAGCGTGAGGACAATCCCCGCAATCGCGGTCAGCACGACGCCGTGGGGAGCGCCGGAGCCCGCCTGAAATGCCGCCGCCTGTTCCGGTGACATTGGCTGGCCTCACTGGCGGTAGTCACCGCGCAGAGGCGGAACGGGACGGGGCTCCGCGCTGGGGGCTTCCAGGTGGTCCTCTATACCTCGCTGGATCTTGTCGAGATCCTGGCGGAGCCAGTCGTAGCGAAAGCGGATCCGGGCATTCGGAGACGCTTGGGCCTCAGCCTCTTCGATGAGCGGCTCCAGGGCCTCGATCTCGTGGATCAGCCGTGCGAGAGCGCCTCGCTCGACGTATGTGCCCGCATCACCCCAAATCGGCCAGAAGGCGGCTACAGTGAGCGCAAGAACTGCGGCCGACGGTAAAGTCAGGGTCGATAAACAGTTGGAACCGTGCATGGAGCGCATCCTCGCGCTCCGGGGCGTCCCCGTCGATGAACAATCTGATCAGAATTCGGTGGAATTCTCGCTTGATATATTCCACCGACGAAGTCGCCAGATGGCTTCTAGCACCATAGCGAATAACAGCCGCGAAGCCCAGTTACGGCACCGACTACGTCCGCGGTCGTTACACAACGCGGCCGAAATACAGCCACTCGTCAGAATTTACGTACGTGAAGCTGAGGCAGACTGTGCCGCCCTCATCACTCACAGTTTCCTTCTGACAGTCCCGAAACGGGTATACCAATAGATCTCGCATTCCCCCGCTCATAGAGTATCGCCTCGCCGCTCACCGTGTAGACAGCGGCGACCCTAACTTGCGGGAGCAACGATGCCAATCGCGCTGCCATATGCCGTGCCCCCCGATTCCTTTCCAATACCAACGGCTTTGACGGTATGGGTGGCGCTACAAACTGACTTATGTCCGTTATAGAGAGTGTTACGGCATCGACCAAATGAAACCCATCATGGCAATCCGACGTGGGGTGAGCGCAATGCCCAAGCAGACGAGCAGACTCGCCTACCGATGCCGTTGGAAGCCGCTCCACACATTCGTCCTGCGTCAATGAATGCACGGGCAACGCGTCACGCTCGTTATAGAACAGCAGCCCAACTCCAGCAAAACCGCCACGGTCCCGTGCATCAACTAGAGAGAGAACTGCACGAAGCCACGATTCAATCTCGTTCACTTATCCACCCTGTAGTGCGCTTCGTGCTTCGTCGAAGGAAGAGAACAATTTGGCAACCCTACGTTCAAGCACTACAGTTCCTCGCGTCTCTCGATCTGTCCAGTAGTGACCTTCCAATCGCTCTTGTCTTACTTCGTGCACGTCGATCAAGAGCGCACCGTGATGAATCGAACTTTGCTTACCTTGATACTCGATCTTCGGGTAATTGCGATAGACCGCCGACAGTTGAAACAACCCATCTGGCTCAGTTTCTATCGCATGCGCAACCAATGCTGATCGTGATTTTTCCGTAAAGAGGCGCATGCTTAGACTGGTTAACGTCTGCCGTACGACCATGTACGCTTCGATCGGCGGGACCCTCTCGTTTGTCTCTGGATCGATCCAGTCGCTGTGCAAAGTCGCCGCCCAGCTTCCCTGAAGGTACGGTCGGTTTACCAGCCATCCTCTGAATATCGACCATCGCCAGAGATAAGAGTCGAAGAGCCAAATGCCTCCGTAAAGAAGCGCGACTGTCGTGCCGAGGGTAGTGGCTACACCGGCTATCGACAGAGATTTTCCCTGAATCAACAGCCCAAGCAACGTGAGCCCCGCTCCTAGAATGACAATTAGCCACAATTCTGTGCGTGTTAGCATGATAGAAACCTACTTAGCCAGCTCCTCGAGCAATATTGTAGCCTCCGAACCTTAAGGGTCTGCACGATGTCTCTCGAACAGCAGCTTAGCAGTTGGACAGGTCCGTCAAGCGACAGCGAGAAAGAGAAACAAGAGCGTACCGAACGTATGGTGCGGGAAGCCATCAATGGCCATGCGCCCTTTGAGGAGTGCGCTCTTCGGGTGTACGCAAAAGGATCGTATGCCAACAATACCAACGTCCGTTCGGACAGCGATGTAGATATCGCAGTCGAATGCACGAACGCAACTTACTGGGAGGAGGCCAGCAAGGGGCTTCACACTCCACGCGGCATTTACGCCGGCCCATGGACACCTCGCAAACTCCGCGAGGAGCTGACGGCTGCATTAGTGGCCAAATTTGGGAGCGAAGTAGATACTTCAGGCTCAACAGCGCTACGTGTGCATTCAAATACGGCCCGCATTGATGCAGATATAGTCCCTTGCTTCAGCTACGAATACTACTTTGCGGAGGAAGAGTGCAGAGCTGGCACCAAGATATTCAAGAAAGATCAATCTGAGGTTGTGAACTATCCGGCGCAACAGCTCGCTAATGGCGCGGCAAAGAACCGAAGGACCGGCTACAAGTATAAGAAGGTCGTTCGAATATTAAAAAGAGTCGGTAATTCGGTGGCCGAGACGGCCTCGCATGACGCTCTTCCGTCCTACTTCATCGAGTGCCTCGCCTACAATTGCCCAGACCGCCTCTACAACGAGCCAACTTGGACGGAAACCGTGCGTGCAGTCTTGCTATACGTTTGGAACCAGCTGGAGGGAGAAGAGCCGACTGACCCGGATAATCGGTGGCGAGAGGTCAATGAGTGCTTTTATCTGTTTCACCCTGAACAATCGTGGGCGCGGGTCGACGGTCGCCAATTCGCGCAAGCCGTCTGGAATTACCTTGGTCTAAGGTAAAGCTCCGGCTTCTATCCGGTAGAACTTCGCCACATGTCGGCTGTGGCTCCAAGCTTATTCTACCTATTACCGAACCGAGTGCGTAAAACAGTGGCGCGAAACCGGCTCACGCGATCTGTCTCGTCGCGTCACTACGATCATCCGCGAACGGGGAGAAGCCACCGATATCATCGTTCCGCTCATTGAGGAGGTGGAGCGTAACGCGGAAATCGAGCGAAAGAGTTGGAAAGAGTGGCATCAGCAGTGGAAACGTGAACAGGAAGAGAAGCGCATCGCCAAGGCACTGCAGGACAGCAAGACCGAGTTGCAAACCATTATTGATAGCTGGTCCGCACCGAAAAGCCCAGGTGCCTTCTTTGCCGATGCGGAGGATCGGATTAGCAAGCTGCCGGCCCCGGATCGTGAACCCCTGATGGCACGGCTACAGCGGGCGCGAGAGCTGATTGGGAACACCGATGCTCTGGGTCGACTAGCATCGTGGCGCACACCCGAGGAAAGATGAGCCCGTGCTATGGCCGCCTACAGGTATTTCTTGAAGCTCCGGGCCGAGACGGCAACCGTGATGGCAAACAGCACGGCCAGGGGAATCACCACGAGGCTCGGGTGGATGGTAACCGGCGTTGCCAAATAGGCCACCCACGCGAACACCCAGAGCGGTAGCGCCGAGCGCTTCGCCCAGTGATAGATAAAAGAGCTTTCCCGGCCGCCGCCCCAGCGTCGGAGATCGCGCTGCACGAGGCCATCGACCAGAGCGACGAGGCTTAGCAGCAGGAACACTGGCATCGAGAGCGTAAGCACGGCCAGACGGGCAACGAACACCTGAGTGACCTGCAGCGCTGCCACCACATAGTCCACCAACGGCGATAGGAAGGGCCTGAGACTGCCCGCCTGTTTGTTGGCAGCGTTCGGCGGACGCCGCAGCCACTCGAGGAAGTCGGCCAGTCCCGACTGTTCATACAGAACGCGCCGAGCCGCCTGTATGCCTGCAAGCGCGAAGGCAGGCGGATCGGAGGACACGAGACTCTGCCGGAAATCCGTTTCGAGGTAAGCGAGTTCCGCCTGGAGCATGTCTCGGCTGTGCTGGAGGCCCTCCTCCGGCCACCAGAAGGTCATGCCGATCCACTCCGCGACGATCGAGAACATGAGAGAGAAAGCGAGCCATTTCAGGCCTTGTGCCGCCAACCGGAGTGCTCTTGGGAGCAGCCCTTGTCGGACCTCGGCCCGTCGTGGGTCGTTCGCGGTCCGCTTCATGGCAACTGATGCGGTGCCTTGGTCCGGCTCGGCTCGGCATACCACCAAGTCTCCGGCGTGCGATACCAGTGCTCACCGGTCGTATAGCTCCGCTCCATCTCGGCGGCGATGCAGGACAGACTCTGCGGAAGGCCGGCGTCGCGCCGCGTATCGGGCAGCGGCATACGGATCTTCCAAAGTCCTCCGCCTTCGAGCAGGGCGAAGGCCTGACCTTTCGGCAGCCGAATGATATCGGCCGGGCTCAGCATCGGCACCTCGGAGACGCTGATACGATCCTCGTTCCGGGACCGGAAGTCCACGCCGGACTCCGGATCGGATGAATCGTCCACGCCGGAGACACTCATCAGGCTGAAGACCTCCACATTCGGCAGCTGAGCGGTCAGCATCTCGGCCGTCGCGAGCTCCTTCACGCGGAGCATGACCAGGGTGTTGAAGTTGCCGGCGACCTGCCCGGCTCGGGCCCGGCTGCCGATCCGTGCCTCCACGTCGGACCAGGTCTGGGTATAGGCCGTCACCTGAAAACCCGCACCGCCGGCCTTGTTCAGGAGGGGCACGAATTCGTCGCCGATCAGCTCGTTGAACTCATCGGCGTGGAGGGAGACGGTCGGTAGCTCGATCGAACCCTGATCGCCAGGTTCTCCCGGCTCGGAGAGTCCGTGTTTGTAGATATGGCCGGCGACGGAGACCAGGTCCGCGAACATGGAATTCCCCACCGCCGTTGCCACGGTGGTGTCAGTCAGCGCGTCCAGCCCGATATAGACGATCCCCTTCCGGCGGATCATGTCCAGCCACTCAAATATCGGTCGCGGATCGGTCTCGGCCAGGTAGTCCGGTGAGATGAGCTCGGCAATATTGCCGGTGGTGAGCTTCTCCATGAGGGGACCGACGGAGCTGACGATCTTGTCGAAATAAGTCTTGTCGTATTTGAAGGCGGACAGCAGGCCGTCCAGGACCGGATCGTAGACGTCGAGCGTCTGCAGGTAGCGCATGAGCCCGATCGCCGCCCGATGGCGGCCCTTGAGCGCCGCCGGCAGATTGCGTTCGCTCACCTTCTCGGCGAACTCGGCGACCTTGTCGCGCCAGCCCTCGGCCGCGTGCTCCTCGAGATAGGCTTCGGTGTATTCGATGAACAGCGGCTCGATATCGTTGATGTAGCGCCTGATCTGGTGGTAGTCGGGCCGTCGGCCCAAGGTCACCAGCGCACGGGCGATGATATTCACAAAACGCCAGGCGAACTCCTTGAAGGCGGCGGAGTTGCCCTCGCTCGGCAGCTGGTTCGCGATCCGGGTCGCGACCTCCGTGATCCGGGAGAAGTTGCCGATGGCGTTGTAGCGGGCTGATATCTCCGGGTATCCGAGGTGAAAAAGGTAGAACTCCCCTGCCCTGCCGGCCCGTTTCGCCTCCGCATGGACTCGGCGGAGGAGATCCGCATCGCCCTTGGGATCGAAGACGATCACCGTGTCGCCGCGGCGGATGTCCTGGGCAATCAGGACCTCGGCCAGGCGTGTCTTGCCGACCCGGGTCGTGCCAAGCACCAGCGTGTGTCCCACCCGCTCGCGGAGATCCATCCAGACGTCTCCTTCGTCGGGCTCCACCGCGTGGAGCGCCGGTGTCCCGCCGACTGGCGGCAGGGGCCGGAGCGGATTCCACCAGGCATCTCTTCGCATGAGCGCCGCCGCATAGCGGAGTATTGGTTTGGCCTCCCAGGCCACTTCCTTCTGGCGCGCCCAGCGGTAGAGCCATCCGGGCTGAATGTAGTCCTGGACTTCCGGACGGATGGTGTCCCGGAGACGCTGGGTATGCTTCTGAGTCCAGCGGAAGCCTCGCCCGAGGAACAGCTTATGGCGGCTCACGGGTATACGCTCCGGACGAAGGCGGTAGATCGGGAGACGTTTCAGGTTTCGCTGGTAGCGGATAACCCGCCAGCCCTGACGGGCACGGACCCAGGCCAGTGCGAAAAGCACAGCCGCCGCGCCGTACGCGACACCCGGCGGCATCATCAGGGCCCAGGGCGCCAGGATGGCGATCGTGCCGGTGGCCGCCGCGGTCGCCGCCGACCAGAGCTCCACGGGCGGGCGCAGGAGCGCCTCCACAGGGTGACCGGTCATTGCTGGATGCCGTGCCGGGAAATGAGCACCGGGATATGCCGGAGACCGTAGATGCGGGCGATATCCGTGCCGCTTGCCGGTAGCAGCGGAATCCCTCCGGCCAGATCGGCCAGGGTTTCCAGATCCGCCACGCTCTCCGCCTGGACGATCAGGCCGATGGCATCGGACTTTATGAGACGATCCCGGTTTCGGACGAGCCAGTGTCGGGAACGCTCATCAGCGCCGATCAGAAACAGTGGCCGGACGGGTGTCGCCGCCGGAGACAATGGCCAGGGCCGAGGCTCGACCGTTCCAGGCGTCAATTCGGGCGTACGAACGGGCAGCAGCGCTTCCAGGTCGGCTGCGCCGAGCTCCTCATGGGCCAGCGGAGCCGCGGGCTTCGGTGCGGCCTCCTCGAACGGCGCCAGATAGGGAGCCAGAGGCTCAGTCTCGCCATTGTCGTAGATGACGATCAGCCTGCTCTCCGTCGCATCGGCGAGCGCGGCCATGGCCAGCAATAGAACTGCCCACGCACAGCGTGTCATCCGGCGCTCTCGGTCGGCTGGAGCGTCTTCCAATGTCTCCGCACCCGTTCCTGGTAACGTTGCGCGCGCAGCGCATGGTTCGGGGCGTGATAGCAGCCGACGGCCGCCCACCAGTCACGGCGCTCGCGGTAGCAGCGCACCAGAATAGCGGCCGCTACTTTCAGATTTCGGTAGGGATCGAGGGCCGCCTCCGGCGAGCGGAGAGTTTTGCCATGATAGCGCCAGTTCACCTGCATCAGACCGATGTCGACCGAGTCTTTACCGCGCGAGAGAGCTTCCTGCAGGGCCGCCGCGGCCGTGTTTCGTGTGGGGTAGTAGCCGCCCTCGCCGTGGACGTTCAGGGTCCAGGGCCAGGGACGAGCGATACCCTGGCGTTCGATGTAGCGTCCACTCTCAGTCAGCGCCATGGCGTAGAAGATCTTCGGCGGAATGCCATGGGCGGTGGCGACCTGCCGGTAGCCGGGCGGTACGGCGGTATCCGCGCCGGCGGAGCTGGTGAAGAACGCTGCCCCCATGACGAAGGCGGGCCAGAGACGACGTTTCACAAGGCGCTGCCCGGCAGGGGCGTGACCGACTCACCACGGCGGCGCATCAGGTAAGGCAGCTCCGGCTGATCGCCGCTCAGTCGCTCCAGCGCTCCCGCCTCGAAGTTCAGGGTCACCTCCCGGGTCCTGACCCAAGCGGGGTCGATGCCCTGGCGGGCGGCCCAGTTACGGATAGCGCCCTCCTCCCCAGGCCCGAATTCACTGAGATAGAGATCGATACCTGCGACCTCGCCTCGTTTCGCGAGAACGCGCTTGAGAACCGCCTCGCAGGCCGCGCAGTCCGGACGGAGGAAGAGGAGTATCCGGTCGGTTGGCTCCAGCATTGGCGTCTTCGTGACTCTGGCGGGCAGCCATGCCCGCTCGATGAGCGACTCTTCGGGGAAAAGGCGCTCGTAGGCGGCATCGTAGGCGCGCTGGAAGGCGAGGATGCGCTCGGCGTCTTCCCGCATCAGGATCGCCCAGCGCTCGGCGTACCGCTTTCGCTCCGCCTCGTCCCGGGCGTGGATCCCTAAGACCTCGATTGGAGACAGGTTGTCGGGGCTCACGCTGCCGCGGATGCCTGCCATGAGTGCCCGGTATCGTTTCCACTCAGTGGGGGTCAGATCCCAGGTCTCGGCCCGAGCCCGCTCGGTGGCGGTCAGATCGCTCCAGGTGACCGAAGATGCGGCCTCGCTGGTCGCTCCTACATCAGATTCCGCGGCTCGTGCGGGACTCAGGCTGAGGGTTGCTGAGACGATGACGCTAACTATGGCCATGCCGGCGCAACTGCCCATGGATCAGTCCTCATCCGGACAGACGGAGTCGGCCTCGGAGCCAAAGGGAATAGTCAGGTCGCGGCACTGCCGGCCGGGCGATGCGCAGGACGCCGGCATGGACACCGGGGCTTTGCGGACCTCGGATGAACATTGAGTCGTGTTTTGGGGTTCGTTCGCCGGGCCCTGGCCTCGCAGGCCGCCGGCGATGAGTGCGATCAGGACAAGCGCGGCGAAAATGCTACCCATAGCGCTTACTCCTGTAGTTCGCGTTCGAAGGAGACGAGCCGGTGGACGGGATCCTCGATCAGGATCCAGGCGGGACCGGCCAGCACGGCCAGAATCTCCCGCCGCGGCAGCGGCCCGATCGTGCGGTGAGCTTCGGGAAGCGGCAGCGCGAGCAGGATCTCGCGCTGGGGATCGGCGTTGTCCTCGGCGGCAAGACGGTAGCCGGAAGGCGCCAGCGTCGCCTCCAGCGCCTCGCCGATCCGGGTCACGGTGTCGTCGAATCGCTCGGTGACGATCTCAGACAGTGGGTCCTGTTGGGCGCTGGTCGGCGCCAGGGGGAGAGTCGAGTAGCGTGCGACCGTGACCTCCTCAGCACGGGCTGCGCCACCTGCGACGACCAGCAATCCCAACAGGACCGCGACCGGGTGTAGGGAGACGGGGATAAAGAAATGGGTTCGGTTCTTCATGAGGATCGATCCGGTGATCAGTGACTGCGGATGATCCTCTTCGATTCACCGGGACTCCGGAACGGAAAATCCCGGCGATGTTGGACGGGTTTTCTTGCGTCTGCAGGAGACCCGCCGCGGAGCTCCACATAACAAATCACGCCCCACAATAAATTCCGACGATCTGCTCTCGCTCGTGCCCCAATTCCCGGCTGATGATTGCTCTGGCCTCCCGGTCGATCCGCCGCTCCTCCCGGGATAGCGCCTGGCTGCGGGGCCCGCCGGCAGCCGGCGCGTCCCAGCCGGTGAGCTCCCGGTAGCGGCGCTGGGCATAGGCGTGGCGAAGCCCATGCATGCGGGAGAGGCCCGCATCGGCGGTGTAGCGCTCATAGCGGCGGACCTGCTGGCGGTAGCTCAGATGATCCGGTATCAGGGAGCCCGTGCCGACGCTCTGGTGTAATCGGTTGAGCAGCGCTCGCTGCTCCTGGGTCCGGATCGGGACCTCCCGGGCCTTGCCGCCCTTGGTCCAGCTCGCCTTCAGGAGCAGGTGATCGCACTGGTCCGCATAGCTCGGCCGGAACTTGATCGCCTCCTCACGCCGCAGACCGAAGGCCTGTTGTAACTCGAGGCTCCATCGGACGTGAGTGTCCGGGATCTGCTCGAGATCACCCGTGGTGACGGACCGTGCTTTCGATTCGTTGGTAATGAACCGCCGAGCCGGGATGCCGTAGTCCTCGTTGCTACGGTGGACGACGTGGCGCCGGTCTACCTTGGCCGCCCACCAGCGCAGCGCGCACATACGGTTCTTAAGCGTGGCCGGGGCAAGTCCCTCCTCCTGCCAGCGCTCGACCAGGGCCCGGACGTGCTTGGGCCTGAGGGTGCGTGCCCCCATCCGCCGGAATCCGAGTTCCTGCAGCTGATCGGCGATCAACGTCAGGATTCGCTCGCGCGCCGCCTGGGTCCGGTAGCTACCGTCCCGGTTGTTGCGGCACATCTCTTTCAGCTGGTAGTTCAGGTCCTTCATCGTGTGCAAACTCTGGTAAGCGTTTCTGACCCACCGGATGGCCGTAACCATTCCGCGTCTGCTCGCGCAGTACGGGTCTCGGGACACTGGGCCCGGTCAACCTGAATATGCCTGGCTGCAGGCAACGCCGGTTCTTCTCCGGAGGAGAATCGGTCCGGCGTGGACCAGCTGACCCCCGCGGGCCAGTTTCTAACGGGAATACCTCCTTATTGCTGAATGCGATGGGTATCGCGGGTTGGGAAATTGCTCTCGTGCCGACGGAATCGCCGGCCGGTGAGCACCATTGAACGGGAACCGGAGTTCCCTGAAAAAGCCTGAGTCGGCATTTGGAAAAGGATCGACGAGCCTTGGCTCGTGGCGTCTTCACGATCCGGGACGCCTTTGCCACGTTACCGCCGTGGCGTGCGGATAATGCGTCGACGGAGGCCAGTTTAGGGGTCCGTCCCTCACCCGTCCCTCAGAAATCCCGCCCGAAGCCCGCGCGAATACAGGGGACGCCGCCCGCGTCCCTACCCGGCGATGCCTCGGTAGGGACACGGGCGGCTTCCTTAGACGGCACCCTCCACGCTCGCGACCCTGCCCTCGCGCCCGGCTCACAGGGGCCCACAGGCACTGCGGCATGCCGCAGTCCCGGCCTTGGCCTCGCGAGAGAGGCGCTCGGCCGTACCGGGCAAGGCCTGTGGACTCTGGGAGCCGGTTCTCTTGGATCGCGCGGTGAATCGCAGTGCGCTGGCCTGATTCGCGCGTGGCTGCGCGGGCGGAGCCTCAGTAGGGTTCGGCCATGGATTTGCTGGCGATCATCTGGCGCTCACGACCACCGGACGAGGACCTCACGTATTTGATCGAGGAGGCGTTTCTTTCCTATCAGATCGACTCTGTGCGCTACACCCTTGCCCTACTCTGGCTCGACCGGAATACTGTTGTCATCCAATAGCAAAGATGCCCGATTGGCCATTTTGATGCGCACAACTGCCGCACTTCTGCTGTGCCTCCTACCGCTGCTGGTATCAGCGGCCGAACTATCCGGGCGCGTGGTCGGCATTGCCGATGGCGATACCTTCACGCTTCTCACCGTAGAGCGCGAACAGGTGAAGATCCGGCTGGCCGAGATTGATGCGCCGGAACGGGGCCAGCCCTATGGCAATCGGGCGAGACAGGTGCTCTCGGAACTCGTGTTCCAAAAAGCCGTGCGCGTCGAGGTACAGACGACCGATCGCTACGGGCGGACCGTGGGACGACCCTACGTTGGGGAGCTGGACGTTTGTGCCGAGATGGTTCGTCGGGGCGCGGCGTGGGTCTATCGACGCTATCTCCGGGATCGATCCCTGCTCGCTCATGAGGAAGCGGCACGGGAGGCTGAGCGCGGACTGTGGGGTTTGAGCGAGGCCCGCAACGTGCCGCCCTGGGAGTGGCGTCGTTCCGGCAACCAGGAATCGGCCCCCAGTGGCTGCAATATCAAAGGCAATATCGGCAAGGGCGGCGCACGCATCTATCACGTACCGGGCTCGTCCTCCTACGGGCCCACCCGCATCGACGAATCCAAGGGCGAGCGCTGGTTCTGCTCCGAGGAAGAAGCCCGGGCGGCCGGCTGGCGGGCGCCCCGGTAGGACGCTCAGACCTGCGACGGCGCTCTTCGCATCAACCGATAAAAGGGTCGGCCGCCAGGCGGACCGCGAGATTCTGGCGCTCGCGATCCGGACCCTGGCGACCGCATATCGTCACCCCAAAAGCCTTGCCTAGTCGAACCAGCCCTCGGCGGCGAGACGGGACCAGATGATGCGAACGGCCTCACCGCCTTCCTTCGCGACGCGCTCAAAGTTATCCGCCACGAATCGCCCATCCAGTACCTGAATGTTGCCGTCGGTCATCACGAGCTTCGTTGAGAGCCCGTGGGCATAGAGCAGATTATTGAGCGGCTCCGGCGGCAGCGCGCCGGTCCCGACCAGGGGCCCTGTCACATCGATACCGACCAGATCGGCCTTCGCACCCGGTGCGATGCGGCCGATGTCCTCGCGCCGGAGTCCATCGGCTGCCACAGTCGTCGCGCCTTTGATCGCATCCCACATGCTCGGGCGCTGCAACGGGATGGGACTCGTCCCCGCGATCAGCGAGTGCCTCGCCTGACCGTAGAGCACGGCGAGCTTGAGGTTCTCGAGATAGTCGTTCGAGTGGGTGTCGATACCGATGTTGACGTTCATCCCGGCTGCCAGTGCCTCAGGGTATGGCTGGGTGCCGCCGCCGGCGCCGCCCGCGGACGGGCAGTGCGAATAGACGGCACCGCCGGCGTTCAGGATCGGCGGATCGACGGCGAAATCGAGCCCCGACATATGGGCTCCGAAGAACGGGCCGTCGTAGAAGCCGAACTCTCGACACCAGGCGGCGGGGGTCATACCCCAGAGCCGCTTCACCGTCTCGGTCTCCCGTGACGACTGCGAGAGGTGAATGTGGATGCCGTTGCCGAGCTCCGCCGCGCCGTCCGCATAGGCCTGCATGGTCTCAGGGGTTTGTGTGTCGGTTGCGTGCGGTGTCATCTGCGGCAGGAGCCGCCCCTCTTCGGCGCCGTTGATACTCCGTGCGAACTGAAGATTGGCTTCGATTTCAGCAAGTGTGCCCGGGACCGAGTCGAACAGCGCCTGATCGTTGGCGCGGAACCAGATCGGGAACAGCCGTGCGATGCCCGGCACCATCCCGCCCGGATAGCCGCGCACGCCCCACTTGCGAGCAACCCGCACGTAGGACTGGGCCTGGCGGAGGCTCAGCGACATCTCGATATGCGTGGTTGAGCCGCCGAGGAGGAGCTCTGCCACGTTGAAGGCGGTCAGCGCATCCATCTCATCATCGGTGAGCGTCTCCACCAGCTCGAGCGGCCGGGCGAAGGATCGACCCATCTCGATGATGCCCCGGGTCGGTGTCGCGCTGCACGCGTGCGTGTGTCCGGTGATAAAGCCGGGTACGACGAACTGCGTCCGCGCGTCGATCTTCGGGAAGCCCCGGATCGGCGAGCGGCTGACTGATTCGATATACCCATCTCGAACCAGTATCGAGACATCGCGCTCGACCGCGAGCTCATCACCCTGATAGACCAGCGCCTGGCCGGCCTCGATGACGAACGCCCTTGCATTGAACCGGCCCTGGCCCCGGCCCGCCGGCGGACCGGCAGATTCCCGGGGGCCGGCGGCGGCCAAGAGCGGAGAGGCAGCCAGAGGTGCCGCCAGTGCCGCCTTGATAAAGCGCCGTCGTCCCTCGGCTTTCGGACCGTCTTCCGTGTCGCGAGACTGTGCGCCGTCGCAGACGAAGCAACCCCCGTGTCCGTGCGAATGATCGTGTTTGTTGGTCATTGTTCTCCCCCTCGTCAGCAAGTCAAGCTGCGGTGGCGACCGGTGAGGATGAGCGTCAATGCTCCCGATCACTGCCATCGCGGATAGGAGAGTCCGTTCGGAGTGAGCGGCCACAGGCCGCCACCACCACCTTAGGCAGCCAGCCGCACAAAGACAATCCTGCAGCGCAGCATTGCCTGCGGCAGGCAAAAAAGCACGAATTAACGAATCAGGCATCGGATCGATGCGCGGAAAAAGTTGCCGCTTTAACCCAAGCGGCCAGGGAGAGGATGACGGGGCGAGGGGTAGCTCCTTCAGTCCTCTGTCGGTAAGCATATCGTCAGTACCGGTTCTCCTTCATCCCCGGGACCGGCGATCAGTTTGAGTTCGGTCAGCCGGGCCTTGGTCGAACGACCGTCCCGGGGCACCCGATAGAGCTTGAAGCGAAGCTCTCGTTGGACCTCCTGGTTCTTGCGGACAGCATAGGCCGCCATAAACAGCACGTCCCAGAGTCGACCGGATTGGTCCTGATGGGTCTGACGCCGGTTATCGACGGCTTCCCATTCGACACAATCCGCCCAGGCCGCTGCCGTGATGGCGACCGGCCAGCGGAATCCCGCCTCCTTGGCCATCGGACCGGCATCGATCAGGACACCGTCGGCGAGGGCTTCGGCCCGCGTGTAAGCGGAAATGACTTCACCGAAGTACGGATCTTCATTGATTTCGACAGACATGGTGGTTCTCCTTGGTGGAATGACCCGGGAGAAGCACCTTCCGCCCGCCGGGAAGGAGTACTTCCCGACGGGACGGTGGTTTTGGAAAAAGGGGCTCAGAGGAGCCCCCGTGCGGCGAAGGAGACGCTCTCACCGCTCGCGACGACAAAGTGATCGAGCACCCTGACGTCGACCAGGTCGAGCGCGGCCTTCAGTCGTTTTGTGATCGCCTCATCGGCGTGACTCGGCTCCGCAACTCCGGAGGGGTGGTTGTGGAACAGCACGAGCGCAGCTGCGTTCAGCTCTAATGCTCTCTGCACCACGACCCGCGGATAGACGCTGGTGCCGTCGATCGTGCCCTGGAAAAGCTCCTCCAGAGCGAGGATTCGATGACGGTTGTCTAAAAAAACCGCACCGAAGACCTCGTACTTGCGGGTGCCGAGCTTCAGTCGAAGGTAGCCTTCGGCATCACCGGGACCGGTGAAGGTCTCACCGGGCCGATGTCGTTCAGCCAGCCGTGCCAGTGCGAGTTCCATCAGTGTGGTCTCCTCCGCAGCCGAGAGTTCGAGTCTTTTGAAACGAGCGATCCGGTTGGACGGACGCCGGGTTTTTGGGATTCCCATGACGATCTCCTCAGAAAGTCGGGGCGATCGTCCCGTCGGGGCGAGGCCCCGGACGGGTGGGTAAGGCACGAGACGTGCCCAAATTGAAAAGAATGGACGACACCCGGAGGTGTCGTCCGACTTCGATCAGGCGGCCTGGCGTTCGTCATAGACGGCGGCGCCGTCGACTTTCGCCCAGGGTATGCGCACCAGACGGGCCTTCAGGCTCACGCCCGGCTCGCCGGCACGTCCGCCGTTCTTGAAGGTGAAGGTCTCCGCGCGAAGATCACTCAGGGTGAAACCGATCAGGACCTTCCTTTCGCTCTCGATGAACGGTCTCAGTCGCTCGACGACGTCGTGCGCCTTGGCACCGGCCAGCACGCAATCGAAGTAGGTATAACCCACCTGATCGGCACTGCCCCGAAGCGCGGCCAGACTGACGGCGACAAAGGGCTCGCCTTCGCTCGGCTGCACTTCCCGCAGCCGGCTGAGATAGCCCAGACCGTTGGTCATCAGGTCGAAAAATTTCGGCTCCGATGACGGATTTTCATGCTCGGACATAGCTTGGTCTCCTGTATGAGAGAAAAAACCCGCCCGGAATGCGCCCGTCGGGCAACACTCGCCGACGGGCTGATTGGAACGGCCGAAAACGGCCTCGCGATCGGGCATTCGCCCTGTGTGCACTTTCAGATCGCCTGCACATCCTCACCGAACCGCAGTGAGTACGGATGAATCGTTTTGAGAGGACGTCGTCACGGACGAACCCTCGTCATCGTCAGGGGCTGCGCCCGGCAGACCTGCAGCCCGCTGGCCTGCCGCCGGCAGATCATCGGTCGACTGACCGCCGGCCCAGTCCTCGGGCAGCGGCCCCATGAGGGAGCGTGCTTTCTCGGCCAGCGAGTTACCGGCGCGGATATCGGCATACCGGACACCTGTGCGCCGGTAGCCCGCCGGGCTCATCAGCCCCCGGCGTACGACCCGACCGGCCACGTGTAGCAGATCGGTCGCCACGGCCGCCGGCACCATGGTGTGGAAGCGCAGCGTCATGGCATCGAGGACGAAGAAGTCGTAACCGGCAATGAGACGTGCCGCCCGGTAGGCCTGGGAATGAGAAAATTTGAGCTCAAACACCGCCGGACGCACCGAGGCACAGGCATCGAGCCTGTATCTCTCATCCGTATCGGCCTCCTCATTGAGAAGGTCCTGGAGGTCGTAGAGCTCCAGATCCGCCTGATCGAGCGCATCATCGATGCGTCGCAACCACCAGCGTGCGTAGGGGTCGTGCTCCTCGGCACCGTCGCGGATGGTATTCAGGAGCGAGGCAAAGGCGAACAGCCCGAATATCGCCGGGCGGGCGGGCTGGCCGTCCCGCGCAGGCTCCGGCCGTCGGCCGCGCACCAGCGCTGCGGCCTGGTAGCTGTGCAGCACCAGGCGGGCGCCGCCACGTAGGGGGCCGGGATCACGCCGGGGGAGTTCACCAAATTCGCTGTAGGTATCCATGGCCCGAGGTTGGCGAACCCGGGCCGGATTGGCGATGGAAAATCCCGACAGGGGCTGCAGGGATTTTTGATGACAGTGTCATCAAAATTATTTCAGGTCGGTGCTGGCAATAATTTCCCGCAATTGTCGGATGTTCTCGCGGGCTTTTTCGGGGTCGACGGGGGGTGCCGGCGGCGGCTCGGAGGGTGCCGGCTGGCGGGCCAGCTTCGCCCGCGCCTCGGCCACCGGGAGGCCCAGATTGGGGTTGAACTCTCCCGAGCGGGCCCGCTCACAGAGCCGCGCCAGATAGCCCATTGTGTCCCATAATGGTCTCGCGCCGCGCTTTTCTGCCTGGATTCTGCCCTCGAGCTCATCGAGGATGGCTTGGCGATCTGGGGCCGGCACGCTCGCCAGATACTTCCGGGCGAGCATGCGGTGGGCCTGGTTGAGGCGAGCCGGGAAGACGAGATCGGTCTCAGAAAGTACGGACGAATCCGTAGTAGTAGTAGTTTTTTTATTATTACTACTACTACGTACCGTGTTCGAATTTCGAACGCGGTGAGCGCTCGGATAGCGGTTCCTGGCGCGCTGTTCATTCAACCGGACAATGGCGGCACCGGTCAGGGCGAAGTAGCGTTCACCGCTCGCCTCCGTCCGGCTTCTCGCCGATTGCAGCCTTCGCTCCGTCGCCGAAGGTGGGTGGCGAGCGTGCCGTGACTCTTTGACATCCTGGTCGATCGAGACCCGAACCGCACCGGCCACGCCCCGCACGCGGGCATGGCCGTGACGGCCAGCCTCCTCCAGGAAGGTGAAATAGTCCGGATCCAGCTCCAGGCACTCGGCGAGGGCTGCCGGCTCATCGTGCATGGCATAGACGTTGCCGCGGAAGCGCCCGTTCTGATCACGTACCTGGCGACACAGCGTCAGCCAGCGGGTAGCACGGAGGATTGCTAACGCCCGGGCCACGGTGGAACTCGAGCCGATGTTGGCGAGTCTCGCGATCTCCTTGTACGAGGGAATCGTCCCGAAGACCCCATCGGTCTCTACCCGGGTGCTGATGACCATCCAGATGAGCTTGTCGACGGGCTCGAGCACGGGGTCGGCAATGAGGGCGACGGGGATGGCGCCATGGCGATTGCCGGTGTAGACCACACCCTGGCTGGGCTGGGTAGCCCTGAGAACCCTTTGGGCGGCCTCCTCCAGCCGGCCGGCCAGCACCGAGGGCGCGCGGACGGATGTATCGCCGCCCTCCATGGCTTAGGCCTTGTCGGCGATCCGGGTGCTTGTGACCGCGGCATCAGAGGACGTTTCGCCGGCGCCGAGTGCCAGAGTGGCCTGAGCGCTCCCAGCGGTCTCGCTGGCATCCTGGCGCCACCGCTTGAGCGCTTGCCACACCGTCCTCAGTGGGACATCGCAGGCCTCGGCAATCGCGAGATAATCCTCGGCGGCCAGGCGACGGCGCGGGCCCGTGCCCATCCGTTCCTCGCAGGCACGCCAGACGGCGTTTTCCGTTTTCTCGTCCGGCTCCGGCGGGCGGCCCATACCGGGCGGCAATCCATAGAGCCGTCGCCAGCGGGTGTATTCGCGGCCGCCCATGTCGGTCAGTTCCGCCATCATCGGGAAGGGCGCATCGCGGGCAATGAGCTCGCGCTGCAGCTGCTCCTCATCACGAAGCCGTTCCAGACGCGAAAGCAGGCCCCAGAAGGCATGGCGATCCAAACGGATGTTGAGACAGTGAGCGCCCAGGCGCTGGGCGCGGATGACATCGTCCATCTGCAGCCCCGTTATCGCCTCGATCTCCTTGGTGCCGAAGTTCATCTGGCGCAGTGCATGCCGATCGCCCTCCTGACAGCAGCGCGAGGCGTAGAGGAGTACCGCCAGTACCAAGTCGGCTTCCTTGGCGGCACCGCTCATGGCTCGAGTCTCCACAGGGGGTTATCGGGCGAGAAGCAACTGCGGAGCGTTCGGTAGATCTCCTGCAGATCGATCAGCAGTCCCCATTGCTCGGCATCGAGCACGTTCCAGAACCGATGGGCGACCTGCCCCAGATCCACCGAGCGGATGCCGTCAAACAGCGCGCCGGGCTCGTCACTGGCGAGTGCGGCACGCAATCGGGAATCAGCCGGCAGGACTGTCTGAATGACCTCGATCGGCATGACCGTCACCTCGGCGAGCGCCACCAGGTGCCACCACAGAAACGACATTGCCGTCTGTTCCTCGAGACTGCAGTGGTCCATCAACTCCGGATCCGGGAACTCGGTGACCAGGTAACCCACACCCCGCTCCGGTGTCGCGGTGATCACCGCCTCCAGGCCGAAGGCCTCGGCCAGCGCATGGGCGGTCTGGTAGGCGTTGGCGCGGAGGCTCTCGAGCCCCGGCGTGGCAAAGTCACCGTGGGTGTGGAACGGCGCGTAATCCGGTCCCTCTGACTCGTCATCCGTCGATTTTTTGTCCTTGTCCTCGTCGGCCTTCTTGTCCTTGCCTTCGCCCTCTTCGTCTTTGGCGTTTGCGACGCTGTCCGGGTAATCCTCCGGTTTCGGTTTTGGCGGTGCGCGATCACCCTCCAGCATGCTGGCGACGATGAGCTTGACGGTCTCGAGCAACACGTCGGCACACTGGGCGATTTCATACTCGAGGGATTTTCGAAACTCGGCCAGATCGAAATCGGGCTCGTAACGCTCGCAAAGCGTCAGGAAGATCGGATCGTAGGCCCCCTCCTTGTTGAGTTCCCACGCCTCCCACAGGCTCGCGGCCACCGCATCGAGGCGCTTCAGACCGACAATGCTGGGCCGCCCCATCCCGACCCGCAGCGCCGCGCCCATGGCGGGATAGAGTCGATCCACCGCATAGCGCATCACCGAGAGCTGGCTTTGATCGATGGCAAAGCCCTCCCGGGCGAGACGATCCGCAATAGCCCGTTGCGGGAGTGGCTTGGTCCTCCGCTTCGCCGCCTCCTCGTTCAGCCGCTTCTCGATGGCGCAGATGGCGAGCGCCTTCTCGATGAAGGTGAGATTGCCGCGGAGATCGTTCTCCTTGAGATGGGCAATGACGACGTGGTCGTAGGAGATCCAGGACCGGAGCACGCAGTCGACTTCGCCCAAGCGCTCATCGCCCGTCTCCTGGTAGAGTTCCTGCAGGATGCGCAGTCGCGTATTGCCGCCGGCCTCGACCGTGTAGTGCTCGGCACCGGGAGCTCGGGTAATGACCAGCGGTTGCTGCAGGCCGCTCTCGCGGATCGAGGCCTTGATGCGCTCGTATTCCGGGTTGGCCACGAGGCGCGGGTTACCCTCGAAGCACTCGATGGCATCGACCGGCAGCCGGATCTGTGTATCGTCCGGCTCAAGCGCTGCGGATACCGCTGCCATCGACCTGTCTCCTACTCTCCGCACCCTACAGAGGCACGAGCTGTCGAACGCCTCGTACCAGGAATCGCCGAGCGGCGTGCCGCTCTGGTCACCTCCTGTGACGCGCTGCCGACTCGGTCTCCTGGAAAAACCTAGCAACGCGCACAAGCCCGGGCAATTGGCTATTCGGCGGCAACGGGCGGCGTGGTCAGCAAAGGAAATGTTGGGACCGGAATCGGTCAGAACCCGGTCAATACGGGACCAGGAGATTTTTCACGCTGGTCGCTGAAAGTTGTTGGTGAGCTCGCCGATTTGCGCAAACCCGACGGTCCTTGGCTCAACGACCGACGCGCTGCAAGGAGAAAACCGCCCTTCTGTCAGGGTCATTTCTTCCTGACCTCAGTATCGCCCGGCGCTAGGCTGAACGTCCCGACGAAGACGTCGACGGCAACAAGTTCTCGGTATCGGTACAACGAACGTCATTGCGTTTTACATAACAAGCGATATTTGCGCGTGTTGTGCGCCAAAAGGGCCCACAGACAGGCATTTATGCCCATTTCATGGATTTTCCTGCTGGGCAAAAGAAACACTATTTGTTATTTTTTTCGCATATATGGTTTCTCTGGCCTACATTGGGAAGAACAATAAGATGATGTCCCCAACCTATTTCGGCCTGTTGGCCGAGTTTGGAACGGCGGAGATTCCGCTCGAAAAGGTGTGCGAGAAATACTTTGGCCTGTCCGTTACGAAAGCCAAGCGACGCGCCGCCATGCAGCAGCTGCCGATTCCGGCCTATCGCATCGGCTCGCAGAAATCGCCCTGGCTCATCAGTGCCGCGGATCTCGCCCGCCACATCGATCATCAGCGCGAGAGCGCAGCCAGTCAGTGGCAGGCAATGCAGTAGCTTCATTAGCGCTTGGTCCTGTCATCAGAAAAGCCGTAAGCCTCACCTTATCTTGGTGAACGTGAAACCTCGGGCACGTCAGAGAGCGTCATTAATCCGCGGCTGGGCAGTAGACTAGCGCAAGAAAGGAACGACAGCTTCCGGTCAAACGAACCGTTCCGGGGGATCGGACTAATCCGGCGCACGATCGGCAATGGCAGCCTGTCGGGTCCGATGTATCATCAGCGAAATAAGGCTCGCGGCGTAAGCACTGTCCCTGGCCTGGAGTGCTTCAATAAGCTGGAGTCGTGTGGTGTGAGATGCTTCCGACGCAGTCGTCTCAACGTATGCCATACTGGCTAGTACTGATGGATTCTCCAAAAGTAGCTCGACAATCCGCGAAACGCTGTGACTTCGCGTAATAACAGCGAGTTTCCCATGAAACTCGGAGCATAGCTGTGAGAGAGCCACCAGAGAGGCAGATGTTTTGCGATAAGTGCGAAGTCGTTGATTGATCGCCGAAAGCTCTTCTAACTCACTCTCGCTAATTCTCGAGGCGACAAGCGTAATCGCGAATGTCTCTACCACTTCGCGTAACGCTATCGTATCGCTAGCGTCGTCAAATATAGGGTGATGGGTGACGAAAAAACCCTGATTAGGTCTTATCTCAACGTAGCTTTCCGCACATAGACGTTGCAGGGCCTCTCGTACGGGAGTTCGACTCACCCCGGCATCAATAGAGATCTCTTTTTCGGTCAGATGTGTTCCTGCAGGGTAGTCTCCAGACAAAATTCTTCCGCGGATAAGTTCATATGACTTTTCGAAGGCTGATTGTCGACCCACTCCCATTTCCACGCCGCCTCGTGTTCTCTACGGAGCTTTTCCTCGGGGAAATCGGTGCGGTCAAACGTTCCAACTCGCCGCTTACGAATTAACGGCTTCTTACACACCCAACGCACTACCTAGAGGTGGCACCTGATTCCCTTTCATCGAGCCCGCGCACACTCGATACCTATAATGGCTGCTTGTAATGGCTCACCACAAAACAGTCTTCAGTACCAAAGCGAAGAAAGTGATCTGTAGATGCCCTTGGCTGATGAAAAATGACAATGCCAGTTTCCATGTACCGCCCGCCGGAGAACCCTTTCCGCTATGTTTCCCGTAGGTCTCGCGATCGCCAGTGGCACACCCATAGGTAAGCGGCTTGCTGGGAACAAGTCCTGCGAATCCACCGAAGGGCGTGCAACGCGTCAGCGACAGCCGAGTCCTAACCCCGGCTGCGAGCACTTCCAATACCCGCAGCGACTATAGACGTCCAGGCGCCGGTCCGCGAGTCTATGTCAGACCTCAAAAAGCATACTTGAAAGACACCCCCCACATTCGTGGCGGAGACTGGAACACCGCCTGGGTCTGCAATGCCGGGGCGGTAAAAACCGGAATCACATCTGCGGGGTATATTTCGTCCGTCAAGTTCTGTACCCAGGCTTCGATTGTCCAGTCATCCAGGCGCAAGGCTACATTGGCATTTACAATATTCAGCGCATCCCGTTTCGTGCCTGGTGTGTTATCCGCATTAAAGTACTGATCGCCCCTGTGTTCGTAGGTGACATTGATTCTCGCCTCAGGCCTTGCGACTCCAAATAGGGAAAGCCCCGCTAATTCTCGGGTATAGGTCACGGACAGATTGCCGGTCAGTTCCGCTGTAAACGGCGCTCGGTTTCCAACAGTGTCAGGTTCTGAGGCATACTCCTTGATTTCGGCGTCCAGCATACCGAGGCCCGCGCGCACATCCAGTTCGGGGATCGGCCGCGCCGTTAGCTCCGCCTCGAACCCACTGATCTCCACTTCGTCAATAACCTGAACCGCATTAACGTTGCCCGCAGGGACGAATACGAACTGCTGAGAGTTCTTCTTGTCATTCTGGAAAACGGCCATATTGAATGTCAGGCGATCCTGAAACCATCTGCTATTAAACCCGAACTCCCAATTCTCGGCCGTAGACTCATCGTACTTACCCGAGACGATGCCGCCACTGGCTATTGGTGCCGTCGGGTTGTTAAATCCGCCGGACTGAAATCCTTTGGCAAATCCACCGTAGAGCAATATGTCATCGGTGGGATTCCAGGTGATATCAAATTTGGGCTGAAACTCCTCCCACGAATCCTCCCGTACGAGACCCGCAGTTGGTGAAAACTCCGGAGGACTTGCATCGATTTGCTTCACCTCGTCACGGTCATATCTACCAGCCACGGTAATTGCGAGGCTGGGCGCTATTTGGTAATTGAAATGCGCAAACGCCGCCCATGCTTCCGTGTAGAGAAGAGACTCATTAAACGTCAAGGTGCGATTGAGAACGTCTGGCCCTATTCGCGGGTTGCGGGCATCCAGAACTCGACCCGTTGCTGTATCGTCAACACCCTCTGCAGTAATACGATCTGGATCATTATCGATGTCTGCGTAATAGACGCCTAGCGTGTAGCTAAGTTTCTGGTCCCCTCGCGACTGAACTCGTAATTCGGTCGAAAGAGATTCATGAGAAAAGAGGTTAAACTGAGTGCCGTCGGGCGTGCTCGCGTACGGGAGATCATCCGTACTCCAGCCATCGTCAAACTGATCGTAATTCGTGGCGCTCTGAAGTTCGAATGGGCCAAAGTCGTAGCTCAGTTTCAAAGCCAGCGTAGTCTCTTCGTGAAAGCTACGCGCCTCAACGTTTCTAACCCAGGGCTGCTCTTCGATCCGGTTGACATCCAAGACGGCCGCCTGCGGAGATGTTTGAAGGCCGGGGATCGCACTTTGGATTTTCCATTGAACCCCGCCCTGCTTGTTGTCTTTATAATTAAAGCGAAAATCGGCATCAAATTCTTCGGTCGGCTCCCAAATTAGGCGTCCTCGGAAGTTCTTTTCATTCCTTGGGAACATCTTCTCCTGTCGTGTCACATTCGTATAGAAGCCTTCACTATCTATTAGGCTCCCGGACAGACGGAAGAAAAGTTCGTCTTCAATGAGCGGTCCGCCGTAACTGATTCTCGCCTCAGCTGTATCGAAGCGACCGTAACCGAATTCGACGTCTCCCTCAAACTGATTGCCGGGCTTTTTCGTTTCTATGATTATTGCGCCAGCGATAGCATTGCGTCCGTACAGAAATCCTTGGGGCCCTTTTAAGACCTCGATTCGCTCGATATCGTAGAGATCACCGGATAGTTGACTACGGCCTGTTAACACGACGCCGTCCACAACGAGGGCGACTGGTGGTGACGTATTTCGAGTTTGCGAGTCGCCTCGAATCGTGATCAGTGTTTCACCAGCATTATTCACATTTCTTATTTGCACGTTTGGGGTTTGCTGCATGAAGTCCGACGCTGTTCGAATGTTCATTTGCTCGATTGACGCTGCATCAAAGACCGTGAGACTGGCAGGAACCTCTTGCGCGCTCATGGCTCGCCGCGTGGCAGTGACGACAACCTCCTCTATAGCCTTTGAAGAGCGGCCGGAATCGGCCTCAGTATCAGGATCATCGACCTGCGCTTTGGCCGGCATTGAAAATACAACGGCGAGCGACAACAGCGTAACTGCGCTCGCGGAGTTCATCGATGAGGACAATAAACTGTGCCGTGCACTACTCTTCTTCATGGTTCTCCCCCGCGTGGCTTTTCGTGTAATCAGAACTGCGTCTCAGCGTCAGGTGATAATCACGGATAGAACGTATCTCAATCTCGAATAGCCTTCCAATGAGTTAAGTACATATGTATTCTCAAGCTGAATACGTTTGCTGCGACTCCGTTTTCTCAACACCAGATAGTGGAAATCTGCTGTGTGAACTTTAGTTGTGTCGGGTAACCATTCCGTCTTTTTTGGTGCGGCCCAGCCCCGGCGCGGACCCGCCGTATATAAACTGAATTCTTCTACCGACGGGTTCCGTCTAGCGAACGCGCCCGGATTTGACGAAAGTGGAAGTAACTTTTAAAACACACATCCAAGAACAGATGTTGATCTGAATCCTGGTCGCTAGAACCGTAAGCTGGTGCCACTCTCGTTTTTGCTAGCTGCTCTACCACGAAGGAGGGCCCAATGTGAGACTGCCGCCAGACCTGCGCACTACATCCCTATCCCCCTAACGTCTAGCTGACTCATACAATCGCCAGGAGCTATTTCCGACTTCCCTACAAAGGACGGATCTCTCGTTGAATATCGACCTGACTCGCCTCCGCTACCTTGTTGCTGCTGTTGAGCACGGCAACATAAAAAAAGCCGCCGAAACGCAACACATTACGCAGTCGGCACTCACGCGTAGCATACAGAAGCTCGA
Organism: Lentisalinibacter orientalis; assembly: GCF_040706535.1. Taxonomy (NCBI): domain Bacteria; kingdom Pseudomonadati; phylum Pseudomonadota; class Gammaproteobacteria; order Woeseiales; family Woeseiaceae; genus Lentisalinibacter; species Lentisalinibacter orientalis. The sequence continues at coordinate 21,177 of NZ_JAPDRJ010000006.1, read as the reverse complement.
GAGAGATTTAGGGGCGAAGCTCCTGGAGAGGCAGAGCAGAGGCGTCGTCGCCACACCAATAGGCAAGCGGCTATGCGAACACGCGAAGCGTATAGTCAATGTCGCCGATGCGGCCTTCTCCGATATTGAAGAACTCGTTTCGGGCTCAGACAGTCCTCTGAGGCTTGGCATCTGCCCGACGTTATTGAGCAATTCGGTGCTTGCAGGTTTGATGCGTGTCTATGAATCCCACACACCGCGAGAGCTTTATGTCGTCGAAGCATTCCACAACACATTGATTCAGCTCTTGAGGCTGGGCGAGTTGGATCTCGTGCTGACATCGCTCCCCGAAGAAAAAGTGATGCCAGGCGTGATAGTGCAGGAGCTGCGTAACCTTACCATCGAGCGATCGATCTTTGCCTACAGTGGTCATGAGTTATTTTCAAAAGCCAATATATCCCAGTCCGACATACAGAACGCACGCTGGGTCTTTTCCAATCAAGCCTATTACATAAGAGGCATGGAAAGCTATTTCGACTTACGGAAGATCCCCCGGCCAAAAGTATCCCTGAAGACCGACTCTCTTGCTGTGCTTCGCCATGCCATTGTGGCGCAATCTCATGTGGCGCTCTTGTCATCGCACCTTGTGGCACGGCATTTCAGGGAAGGTAGCGTGCGGGCCCTACCAGGAACGTCGCAGACCAATCAGATTTCCCATGCCCTGCTTTGGTCGAGGGATACTGTCCTGTCGCCGGCCGCTCAGAACGTCGTCGAGAAAGTACGGCTAATCTATAATGACGACACGTTTAATCCTGACGACACGGATCTCCTGTACTGATATCGACGAGGCGAGAAGATATTTCGGAAGCTCAACGGAAAGCGTGCAGCAGCTCCGGGAATACTGTGATCAACGCGATCATTACGCCGGTTAAAAGGAAGAATGGGAAGGCTGCTCGGGCAATAGACATGAGTTTCTCACCTGTCAGTCCCTGAATGACAAACAAGTTGAAGCCAATGGGCGGAGTGATCTGCGCCATTTCAATCACCAGCACCAGAAAAACCCCGAACCAGACCGCATCGAAACCGGCACCCAAAACGGCGGGCAGCACGATGGGGAGAGTCAGCATGATTGTCGACATGCCATCGAGGAAACAACCGAGCGCCAAGTAGAATAAAGTCAACGTCAGCACCAGGACGAGCGGACTCGGGTCCCATAGCTGGATCAAGGTGCCTACGCCCGCCGGAATTTCCAAGATGGTTGCGGTTTTCGACAGAAGGAGCGCCCCAACCAGGATCAGGCCGATCATTGACGATGTCATGACGGCCGCCTGCAATGAGTCGAGGATGTCCCGGACAGACAACTCCTTGCCGATAGCGGCCAACAGCAGAGACCCGGCTACACCCAGTACGGAGGCTTCTATCGGACTCGCGATACCGAGGTACATGCTCCCTATAACCAATCCGATCAAGAACAGTAACGGAAGAGTTCTTTTGAGACCGCGAGCAATCTCCAAGAGAGAAGCGGGCTCGTCGTTGTCAGGAGACAGGTCAGGATTTAACAGGCAGCGAATGGCAATGTAACCAGAATATATCGCTGCGAGCATTAACCCCGGCAGGATTCCTGCCAAGAACAGATCGATGATTGACGTCTCCGATAGCACCCCATAAATGATCAATATGATCGATGGAGGTATGAGGAAACCCAGGGTTCCCGCTCCCGCGAGCGAGCCGATCGATAGCCTCCTCTCATAGCCTCTTGCAAAGAGTTCACCCAGCGTAATACGCCCTACCGTTACAGCTGTAGCGGCAGACGATCCAGAAACCGCTGCAAACATGGTGCAACCGAGTACATTTGTATGCAACAGTCCACCAGGGACGCGGCTTGCCAGCGGCGTAATACCTTCAAGAAGGTTGCCGGCCAACCTTGAGCGAAAGAGGATTTCACCCATCCAGATAAACAACGGCAGTACTATTAGTTCCGGCGTGGTCAGGGTTGCCCAAGCGTCAAACGCTAACAAGGCCAGCGCGGAGACGTCCGTGAAAATTAGTAGTGAAATGATGGCTGCCCCAATAAGCGCAAGTCCTACCCATACGCCGGTGGCCAGCCAGATGAAAATGAGCAGAAAGAAGATGAGTGCTTCAGTCCCCATGCAAAGCCCCTAGATTCGCGGTCCAGGGCTCATGCTAGCCCCGGGTCAAGGTTCATTATTTTCTACCGCCCCGCCAGGATCAGCCGTGGTGCCTTTCGGATCGACCAACTCCGCAAACAGGCCCAGACTGAGTAGCCAGAAGCCGGCTGCTGCGACCACCTGGGGAATCCATAATGGCGTTGCGCTCGGATGGTAGGAAAGCGTACCTCGCTCCAATGTGCCTAATGCAAAGTCGGTCATGGCGACGGACGCGATGCCCGACACTAAAAGGGCCAGAGACGTTGTCACATATCGCGCGGCGCGCGTGTAGTTATGCGGTACCCGGTCGGTTAATAGCGTAACCCGAATGTGTCCTTGCTGGCGCAGGACCCAGCCGCTACCCAAGAGCAGGCTGCTGAGCAAAAGATATTCAGAGTACTCACCGACGAGCGCTGACGAATGCGCGAACAACGCTCGCGAGAGAATCTCAATCAAGCAAATAACGAATAGAGTCGCCAAGGCGACGCATGCCATAACCGATCCACCCCAGCATGCAGTGTCGACTACGCGTATCAGCTTCCGCGCTGAACCGCTTCTATGAACCATTGCAGCACCTCTTTTTCCTCTGGCGCGAGGGCCAGGGCGAAATCCCTCCAAAGTGGTCTCGCCGCCGCCCTCATCCTCTTAATGAATTCGCGTGTGGGCATTGTGGTCTTCATACCCATCGCTTCGAGACGTTTTAGCTGTCTTAAATCCTCCTCACGGCTTATCTGCCAGAACTGCTCCTCCAGCGTATCGGCTATTTCCTGGATTACGTCTCGATCCTCTTTGGCAATCCGTTCCCATGCACCCCGGTTTATAGCCACGATGTTGGATGACCATAGATGATTGGTCCTCAGGGTATATCCAAGAAATTCCCAATATTTCTGTGAGGAGGCAGTCGAGGTAGAGGTAGCGACGGCATCGATCATGCCGGTAGCTAGCGCGGGCACTGTCTCGGGGTTCGTCAATTGGATAGGTGCCATCCCGAGAGCACGAGAGAAAGCAGTCATGATAGGTGCTTGGCTGCGTATGCGAAGGCCGTATAGGTCGCTGGGCTGCCGAATCTCTGTTTTCGAGAAAATATTTTGTTGAGGCCACGGAACTACGTACAACACTTTCAAGCCGAGCGTTGATAACTTGCGATCTACAATATTCCGTAGCCTGCTCCAAAGTAGTTCAAGTTCCTCCATTGAATCGATCAATAGAGGCAAGGACTCCAGCCCCAAGACGGGCGCGGTTCCAACCTGCTGGAACCCACTGATATCAGCAAGGTTCACTATATTTTCCTGCAAGGCGCGAATCGACTGCGGCCCCTTCACCCCAAGAGACGCACCGGAGAATACCCGTATGTCCACCCTCCCTGCCGTCTTCTCCCCGACCTTGCTAGCAAAGGTTCGTGCATTGCTGGTATGGAAGGATGCTTCACCCCAAGGTAAAGAAAAGCTGAGTGGACGGGCACGCTGTTTCCGGCACCCGCCCAGCACCACGCTTGCAAGCGTGCCTGCAATAAGAATTCGTCTGTTGAACCGCGGATCCTTCACAACGCGGCTTCCAGAATAGTCCCCGTTCCGACGCTTGTCATTTTCACATCCCGGTCACGGATTGAATTATGTACGGCGGTTGTGACTCCGTGGTGCGGCTTGGAAATATAGCCCGCCCCATAGAACTGTGCTCAACGGCCTCATACCCGGTCCGGTAACCGCTTGGCGCTCTGAGCGTCACGCGTCAACCACACGTTGGGTTCCCGCAAAACGATACGGGAATGGAATGCGGTCGTACGGAGAAATCATCTGTAGCGCGCCTATCGTCAAACGTGTGCGCATGCGGCCCCCTCATCGCGTGCCAGCCTAGATCTGCAGCGTATCATGCGAGCCCGGAGCACCCGGCGTGCGACATCACAGGATGCTGGCGGGTTTAGGCAATGTGCAGGCTTTTGCACAGGGCGCGCCGATTACAGCACGCGCACCGAATGCATGTTGAGATCGTACTGGATTCCCCCATTGCCGCACATTTCTATCCATGTGCTTCGGCTGTGAAATTTTGCCCCACGGCGCGCCACACGCTTCGAAGTCCGCGTATTGAATCCGCTTGACAAAAAACGACTCCCAATACCAGAACGAATCCACCGTGGCTCATGGGTTTCAGTCAGGTCGATCAGTATGGTGAAGCCATTTCGGGCCGCTCACCCTTGATAGTGGTTCTAGTAAGATGCCGCTTTTCGGTACTCGTATCCCACGGGGTTGCCGAATGGACAACTGCTCTATTGTCCCAAATCAGCACGTCCCCCTTGCGCCATTTGTGTCGATAGACAAATTCCTCGTCTGTCGAGTGTTTAAATAGATATTGCAGTAACTCTTCGCTAGCGTCCTCGCTTAGTCCGACAATGCTCGATGTGAATCCTTCATTTACGAAGAGTATTCGGCGGCCGGTTACCGGATGCCTGCAGACCACTGGGTGGACGCTATCAGGCGCCTTGGGCTTCTGTTCGTCCGACAAGGTCGGGCGCTTGATTGACGGTCTCGGATCGTGGCTGTGAACCGCCTCTTTTCCGTTTAACTCCTTCTTGATCTTGTCGGGTAGACGATCATAGGCGTTAATGAGGGAAGCATAGAGTGTATCGCCACCCACCCTGGGAACCTCATGTGCATACAGCACAGCACCTCCGGTCGGCTCGGGATAGTAGGTCAGATCTGCATGCCAGTAGTTGTCAACGACCACTCCTTTCTCGCCGTGCATGTTCGAAAGGCGGATCAGCTGCGGAAAATCCGGATCAAGATACTGATCGTAGATGTGTACATCATTTTCGCCAAAAAGCTCGCTGAACTGTACTTGCGTGCCTGGCGAAAGATGCTGGTCCCTGAATATCAGCAGAGAGTGATCGAATAAAGCCGCGACGATAGCTTTTTCTTGCTCGTCTGTGAGACCGGCTTCAATATCTAAATTATGAACCTCAGCCCCAATGTAAGGATTGAGGCGACGCAACTCGATGTTCCCCTCGCTTGATGTCATGACATCTCCTGATGGTTCATTGCTAATGATACTCAATCTAACAAGCGTTCAACGCTTTGAACCTATATCAACACGCGGGGGCCATCCAATGAGAAAAGTGCATACGTATTCTCTAAAAGAATACTGAACGAATTTAATCCTGAAATATGCGAAGCGTGGTAGACACGATTTGTCTCGGCTACCATGATGCCTCGCTCGCGTTACCGCCACGCGCGGCTATCTCCTTCGATAAATCGAGCAAAAGCACAAAGGATGTCTATGATTAAACGCCACTTCGCGACGGTGTTTGGTCGGTGGGGACCGAGACAGGTTCACTATCGCCGTGCAGGCAGCGGCCCCGCACTCCTGATGCTTCATCAGTCCCCCCAGTCATCGGCCAACCTACTCCCCTTGATCAAAGTATGGCAGGAATACTTCACGATCATTGCGCCCGATACACCTGGCTATGGCTGTAGCGATCCGCTGAATGTACCCGATCCCTCGATAGAGGACTTCGCCAAGTCCGTACTGGAACTCATGGATGTATTGGGTCTTCGCCGGGTTGGTGTGTACGGTTACCACACTGGTGGAAGCATGGCTGTGGCGCTATCTTGTCTCGCGCCGGACCGTATTACTGGATGCGCCGTGAATGGACTTGCGTCACTGACGGACGAGGAGCGCAAGGAGATTTTGACCTACTACTTGCCGCCACTGATGGTGCGATGGGACGGCAGTCATCTAACTTGGCTCTGGTCGCGAATGAGAGACCAGCATATATTTTTCCCGTGGTTTCGTCGCACCGCTGCCGCACGCCTAAAGGCGGACGCGCCAGCTTCGGCAGTTATACAGAACTCGCTCGTTGAAATGCTCCGAGCTGGGGACCACTACCAGGTCGCCTACCGGGCGGCATTCAATTTCGCTGGGGCCGCGGCACTGCGGAATGCGACGGTGCCCACTTTGGTTACGGCCTCTGAGCAGGACCCGCTACTTGCCCATCAGTCGCGCATAACATCACCGCCAGCATGCGTAGAACTCAAGGCGTCGACGGATTCGGGTGCCGCTACTGCGGCATGTCTTGAGTTACTGCTCCGGTCGCCGGGTGAGGTAGCCCCGCTTGCCCCTGACACCTCACCGATTAAGGGACGGCTCTGGCAAAGCATGGCGGACGTTGACGGCGGACAGGTGCGCATCAAGTGCAATTTCGACGCACCGGGACGACCGCTCCTAGTTCAGCATGGTGCCGGCGGATCGACGGACACAGTCAATGACGTTGCGCAGCCTCTGGTCGCGCAGCGTTCATTGGTGTTAGTGGACCTTCCAGGGCATTCGGAGTCCGATCATCTCCTGGGTGAATCGGATGTCACGGTGCCGAAGTATCGTGAGGTACTCGTGGAGGCAGTTACCAGTCTCGGGCTAGATCAGGTCGATTACCATGGCATCGGGAGCGGTGGGCTGATCGGCCTGGATTGGTCCGTGGCAGAGCCGGATAGAGTCCACCGGCTCGCTATGACTAACGTCATATTTACCGATGACGCAGTCATGGCTGACTTGAAAGCCAATTACACTCCGGCGTGGTCACCTGATTGGTATGGTGGTCATCTCTTACGATGTTGGCACCTTGCACGGGATCAATTGCTTTTTTGGCCATGGTACCGCCAGTACAAGGCAAATATTATTGAGGGTAGCACCTGCCTGGATGCCCACCGTGTTCATCGCCATGTAGTGGAGATGCTTAAGGCACCGATCATGTGGGGCCTAGCGCACCAAGCCTATTTCGACTATCCCACCGACGCGATGCTGGCCAAGGTGAAAGTACCCACCGTGTTGTGCGCTACCAACCAGAGTCACCATATTTCTCATGCGCGCCAGGCGTGTGCAACGCATCAACATTGCGGCTTCTTGGCGTTACCGGATGTGCCCGCTGAGCGCGGACCAGCGATTGAGCCCTTTTTCGCTTCAGAGCTCACATAGTCAGCCACAATAGAGTAGCCGGCAACTGTTTCAATTGCTGGCTGCCCTGTATTCTTCCTGCAGACGACAGCGCTGTATTGACGGGACCACTCCATGCTCATTATTGCTGATAGGGGTACCACCGCTCTTGCGAGCTCTGGTTGAGCCGCTATTTGAATCCGATCAAGCGCGTCACGTCGTTGCGCGAGTGACCGCCTATTTTCTCGGCTATTCTTGCAGAGAATAGCTATGCATATCTTTCATTGGATCAGGTCGCCATCCTCGCCTAACTTCCTTCGCTGATCAACAGCGATTCTCGTCGTGAACCTGAGTCGACAGCGCACGTCGATGAGACGTCCTTCTTAGTTTCAATTTCATAGTTCCAATGTAGTATGCAAGCCTTCTGCGGTCATAAAAAACGGTCTGATTGTTATGGCGCATTTTTTCGGTCGGCACAGACCCGACTAACGAGATTATCGGCAAGACACGCGCTCGGGCTATCCGGCAGGCTGTGTCACGCTCGCGCATGATGTCTACAATGATACTCACTGCCATCCGCTGGACGACAGGGCGGCAATTCGAGCGCCAGGCGATGGCATCCTAATATTCGCTATCTAAATCTATCCGTTAGCGAGGTCCTCCTATGATATATCGAAGTACTTTCCCGTTCTTCTTGGCGTTGCTTCCAATAGCCTTCTTCTCCATTGAGAATATCCATGCAGATGAAGTCATGCGTGGAACATCGACCGATGACTGGCAAGGCTGGGGAGTTCTGAGCGGTGGCAAAGGATACGCTGACACCCCCTTAGGCCAGGTGCATTATCGAGACATCGGACCGCGTGACTACGAATACCCGTTCGTCCTCCTGCACATGACGCCGATGTCAATGATTCAGTTCGGCGAAGTGCAGAATTCCCTGGCCGAACTCGGTGTCCGCTCAATTGCGATTGATACGCCAGGCTATGGCAGCTCGGACAGGCCGCCGCACCAGCCAACGATTCGCGAGTACTCTGACAATCTATTGTATGTTCTGGACCATCTGGATGTCCGGAAGGTCATAGTTGCAGGCCATCATACAGGCGCTCAAATCGCCACAGCATTTGCAGCGAGTAATCCAGATCGTGTAGCTGGGATCATTCTTCATGGGGCGGCAATACTTACCGCAGAGGAGAGTGCGGACTTCATGAAACGAATGAGCAATGCGCCCCCTCGCACTCCAGTTGTCGATGGTTCGCATCTTACGCGGGCGTTCGAAAGGCCAATGAGATCACAGGAACAAGCGATTCTGGATGGAAAAACCTGGTTGGCGATTACAACATTCATTCAGGGACCCGACATCGGGCATTGGGCAGCATTTCACTATGACATGGAACCCGACCTAAGGTCGATCGATGTGCCCGGCCTCATTTTGACCGATATCGAGGATATTATTCACTACACTGACGTACGAGCCTCAAAGGTGAGGCCGGATTTTGAGTTCGTCAAGTTTTCTGATGGCAATATCCTTGAATTGATGGCTCAGCATGAACGGTGGGCAAGTATTGCTGCTGGTTTTGCCGAGCGCATAAGGCGCAACCGATCCGAGCAGTGAACGGCGAGGGTGCGCGCTGGCCCGGCATTGGGGAAACCTACAATACGGGCGAAATTCCGAAACACGCATCGCTCCAATTGCGGGAGTACAGTCAAACGCGGCAACCGACCTTACGACCGATGAGAAGATAATACTGACATAGGGCCATTCACGCGGAGTTCAACGCCAAGAGGCGGCAGACATGACCGAGGACCGCAAGGTATTCGACGAACTGATGGAGGCGTCGATGCCATGCGACGCGAACCCGAGGGCAAGATAACGCTCTGCTCGGACGAGGTCGAAGATCTGCCCCACACAGGCAGTGGACGCCGTTTTCGTCTCATCTAGTGGACAGCCACCAACAACAGGCTGAGGCTGGAGGTCTCCGCGACCACACAGCGCAACTTGAGCGGACAGCGATTCGCACTTTGCGACGAGATCGCTATGCCGATCTCATTCGGGATGCCCTTCCCTGCGCGCGAGAAGAACAGCGTTGTCGTGATCGCATGGAGTGCCGTTGCTTTCACATGGAAGCGAGTAATCGACCACCGAGTGGGCTTTCCAGCAATTCGGGAATTTCCGTAAGATATCTACCTTGGTACGGGATTCGCCGGTACTTCTGTGGCGTGGGCCACGTGCTACGAGGCTATCGATGATGCCTTGGACGAGTCGTCGCCCGACGGAAAGGGGTCCGACCATGTGAGAGGCGATCCGGGTGTCCTCGAAGCGGCTATCGCTACAGAATTTGAACTCAAGCTGCTCCGATGGCCGTCGATGGTTGACCTGACGAAATGGACGAAGAGGTAAATCAAAGTGTCAAAACGAGAACGCGGTATTCACGAATTGTATGCAGAGGACCCGCAGCGCGCGGATCGAATGCTATGGAGCCGGCAAAGCACCACGTTGACACGACGCGACTTCGTTCGAGGCGGAGGGTTACTCACTTTGTCGTCGTTTTTGGGTGCGTCCATACCATTCGGGCATCTCATGCCGTCCGGATTGATTCCAGCGGCGTTCGCCCAATCGGACGAACCGTTTGTCATAAAAGGTAAGGAAGGATTGATCGTCCTCAATGATCGACCAATCAATGCAGAAACCCCACCCCACTTGCTAAACGACGAGATAACCCCCGCGAAATACCTGTTCGTTCGCAATAATGGCACCCCTCCATCGATCACAAGCATCGACCCGAAGGCCTGGCGCCTAGAGGTCGCCGGGGAATCGGCCCAACGCTCTGTGACATATTCAATTTCCGACCTGAAACGGAAATTCGATCACCATACCTATCGGTTGCAGCTCGAATGTGGCGGTAACGGGCGCAGCGAGTTCGTGCCATCAGCGGCCGGCAACCAGTGGTCGACCGGTGCCCTCGGCTGCCCGGAGTGGACGGGCGTTCGGTTGGCGGATGTCCTACGCGACGTCGGGTTACGCGACGACGCTGTCTACGTCGCTTACTACGGTGCAGATATTCACGCCAGTGGTGATACTACCAAGGCACCGATTTCGCGCGGAGTGCCAATTGCCAAAGCGTTGGAGGACGAGTCACTAATTGCATGGGCGATGAATGGCGAAGATATTCCACACCTCAACGGGCATCCGCTAAGGCTCGTCTGTGGCGGCTGGCCCGGCTCCGTCTCGGGCAAGTGGCTCACCAAGATCCTCATTCGCGACAGGGTACACGACGGGCCAAAGATGACGGGTAACTCCTACCGAGTGCCCTGCCGCCCGGTGTCGCCCGGGGCGACAGTTCCCACAGAGGACATGTGCATCATCGAATCGATGCCAGTCAAGTCCTTAATCACGATGCCGCGATCCGGCATCGTACATCCTATCGACGAACCATTGGACTTGGAGGGCCATGCTTGGGCGGGCGACGTGGCAGTAGCCTCTATGCACGTGTCCATTGACTTTGGCTCGACTTGGCAAGCAGCCAAGCTTGAGCCGCCCGCCAATCGCCTTGCATGGCAACGATTTCGCGCGCGCATCCGCTTTCCACAGCTCGGGTACTATGAGGTCTGGGCACGCGCATCGGATAGCCAAGGCCGCTCCCAACCCATGGTGTTGCCGGGCTGGAATCCCAAAGGGTATCTGAATAACGCTTGCCATCGAATCGCTGTTCAGGTGGCGTCGGCATGACTCATCGAGTTCTCTTCTTATCTGCAATCGGCCTTGTACTTTGCTGTGTCTCGCCAACTTCGCAGGCCGAGGAAGATTCCTCTACCGGCCTCAAAATCGCCCCCGGATGGGAGCTTGTACGTGCGCATTGCCTCGCATGCCATTCAGCAAGACTCATCACCCAACAGCGCGGCAGTGAGTCGCAGTGGCTGGCGACAATTCGCTGGATGCAGTCCGAGCAGAACCTGTGGACACTCGCGTCAGACGTCGAAGCGGATATTGTCGATTACCTGGCGACAAACTATCCGCCGAGCAATAAACGTCGACGCAGTCCAATTCCGCGTCAGTTGATGCCGCCGACCGAGGGGACTCGGTAGATAAGTGGGATTGAAGCGACGGAGCGGTACGCGGCACTATCTAGCAGAGGGAGGTCCCGCGATGAACCGAATGCGGGCGCAAGATCATCGGCGATCCGACGCTGGCTAATGTCATCCTCGACCGCCTCGTTCATAACGCTTATCTGATCTTGACCCGGTTAGGGATGCTCAACAATTTGGAGGCGTATCTTCGGGTGCTCGTCACGAAGCCGCTAAGCGCTGTCCGAGCATCCGTCCAAATGTCAATGCAGGTGTGACGCCCATACCACCACAATACGCGCGCCCGGATACATTACCGAAGCCTAGAACCTCTCCAGCAGCATACACGTTTCGGATCGCTTCTCCGCTTTTGCGAATTAACTGCAATTTCTGATTCACAGCCACGCCCGAGAACGACAGAAGTGTGCTTCCTTGATGGCAAATGGCATAGAAAGGAGGGTTTTTCAGAGCTACAGGCATGTGTTGCCTACCGAGCCAATCCTCGCCACTGCTTTGTCCCTCGTTATACCGTCGCACCGTCTCAATCAAGGTCGCTGCCGGAACCCCGATCCGCCGCGCCAACTCCTCCAGGCTCTCACCACGCTCGAACGCTGGTCGTTTTCCAAACAGTCGCGTCAGCTCTCTATTCGACCACATCATAAGGGACGGAGGAGCTGATCGGACTAACGGCGGTGATTCCTCGAGGACCTTCCTATCGAAGATCGTCCAATACCGCTGCATCGGCTGCTTTAGCAGGCCTATTTCCCTCTGATGTACGCTCGGCTCATCCTCGCGTAGGAAACGCTCGCCGTCTACATTGACATATATTTCCCATGGTGGGCGTCGATGCGGATGATGCGAAGATCGTCCGAATTCTGGACTTGGCCATTCAAAGCTGGCCGGAATGCTCCCGAAGTCACAGAGATAGTTATGTCCACCGCGGCAATACCCACCTGCTTGCAGGGCCAACTCAATGCCCGTTCCCACGTTTGCCGATACCGCTGGCTGGCGATAAAGTGGTACGTCGTGCAGGTCTCGGAACATTCTTGGATTGCCATTATGGCCACCACTCGCAATCAGTACGTTTCTCGCAAGAATATCGCGTTGAAGACCATCCCGCATACGCACAACAACGCCCGCAACTGTGTTCCTTGAAATTATTAACTCTACGGCTTCCGCTTCATACAATATCGATGGTTTCGCCTCATTGACCAACGCGCGCAAAATATTGAGCGTGCTCAAACCTCGATTCTCGGGCGCGTACACCCGGGGCTTCCCATATTGCTCGTGACCCGTTCCGACGGTAGGGCTTGAGTCATTGAGCTTTAAGCCATTTGTCATTAGCCAATCAACGGTGTCGGCCGCATGAGCAACAGCGAGACTAGCTAACTCTCTGTCCGCGGTGCCTTCACTGATACGAAGAATGTCCGACAAATGATCTTCCGGTCGATCCTCAATTCCCAATTCCGACTGGGCAAACGTACCGGCCGCGCTCATTTGACCACCCGAGATCCAAAGGGTGCCGCCCATTTGGGACGCCTTCTCAACGACCAGAACGTTCAAGTTCCGACGAGCCGCAGCTATAGCTGCCGGGAGCCCCGCCGTACCCGCACCAACGATCACCAGATCCCACTCACTGCCGAGTGCCTCTAAGGGCGACAAGGCCACGGCAGTGATCGCGCCCGCGCCCACACGCAGGAAGCTCCTTCGATCAAGCGCCAGTCCTGAGGCTGATTCGCTCAAGGTGGCTGAGTCACGGCCATGACCGATTGTTTTCTTACACATTGGAAGCGGCAACCTATCTGGACAGTCGCTTGAGTAGCTCTTCGACGCGCCCTGCAGACGCCGAAATAGTGATGTGATCAGCCGCTAGAGCTGCGAATCGTCTTATCTGATCGTCGTCAATGTCGAATGCACACTCAGAAAACCGCCCTTCTACGGCCGCATCGGCGAGAAAATATCCAGACCAAGGATGATCGAGAGCTGCGGCGTCAAGCCAATACTCTCCTGCCGAGCAATAGTCTTTCTCCCCCAAGTCCCCCGTCACCCTTATATAGCCCAATACGAAGATTGCTTGAGCATATCCATACTCCGCAGCTTTTTTCAGATGCGGTAATGCTTCTTTGTAATGTCCCTGATAGTACAGAACCCTACCTAAGTGGTATTGACTACGTGCATGCTCAGGGTACTCCGCGACCGACGTGCGGCATGCCTCCTCCGCCGCCGTTAGGTCCATATCCGAACGTCCGACCCCTGCGGTCACTCGCTCCGGATCCGCCGGGTGTCCTGCCAATCGATCACACGCGCCTACTGCCGCCTGAACATTACCTTCTATACTCGTGATCATAACGAGCATTACAATTGCAAAGATCACTAGCCTTTTCAGCACTGGGAACCCCACTTGTCGCAACTACGCGGCCGCACGGCACAAGCCTACCTAGCGCAAATCGGTCCTGGATAACTCCACCAGCTCATAGAGCCGGTCTTTCGATTGATTTCGCATCTTTACCATCAAGGGATCTTCGACACCAACCCAGATTTCCAGCCGTTCATCCATGAGGTACTTTTTGGTAAGAAAGCGCCCTGCGGGAACATCAATCTCTTCTTCACCAAGTAGCTCCAACTTTACGTCATGGACACGACCGAGAATTGACCCAAGAGATTTTCCAAGCGTATCTGTGTTGTAGACCGTTGCCGTTTGAACTCTCGGCCCTTGCTCATCGAAATACCACATATGAAGGCCATCGGCTCCTAAGGGGTGCGTAACCCAGGAAAACCGCTTCGGGACTTCAACAGTCTGCTGTAAGGTTCCAGTATTGGCCGTTACAACCGCATTCAATATCTGGCCTTCCACCCAGAAATATCCCGAGCCCCTAAATTCACCCTCTGTCCACAACATTTGATACGCATCCAATGGTCTGAATTGGGCATCCACACGAACGGTGGTCACCCTAGACACTTTCGTGGCGTCGAGCCTGACGGTCATTGTCACTGTCCGCGAGCCGTCAGGATGGACTAGCATTCGCCAATGCTCCTCACCACGAAACGATGAATCCGATATTGTCGAATACTTGATCACACCGGCAAGGTCTTGAACCACGCTTGGATTTACACCAGGACTCATGGGTCCGAAGGCATAAGCAGCTGTAGCCAGCACACTGCCAAAAAGAACGAAAAGATATCGCAAGTTCATCTCGTACCAATACATCAGCCCCATTTCCTTCATGCTGCCGCGGCGGTCGCCCGCTGCATCCGCGCACGACCTTCGTTCCAATACCCGCACACTTCGCTGTACGTTCCGATCAGGGCACTTGCCCAAATTCCACAAGCTCATACACCCGGTTTTTCTCTTTTACCAGCAGCCGCACCGCCAGCAGTGTTTCCTTGTCGGCCCACACTTCGTACGTTTCGCCAATGATCACGTGCCAAGTGTCGAATACCGCCCCGGCCACTTTCAGGCGCTCGCTACCGATTAATTGCGCCGAAAACTCCCGTACCTCACCAAGTATCGATCCGACATCAAGTCCCCATTTGGAAAGTACGAAGATCGTCAAAGGCTGCGTACCTCCTTTCTCGAAATCATAGTTCCAGAGGTGCCATCCGAATGCGGCTTGCGGACGTGTTGCAAACGAGAACGGTGTTGGGACGTTTGCTCGTTGCTGTAGGGTTCCATTTGGCGCGTTTACCACGGCATGTACTTCGCCGTTCGTGGCCCAGTAGTATCCAGTCCCACGATGTTGAGCATCTTTCCAGTGTGAGATGAACAAGTCTATAGGCTTTAGAGTCTCGTTGACGCGCATCACGACATCCCGCAAGACTCCCGTCTCGTTCAGCACATTAGTTATTCGGATAGTCCTTTCACCATTCGGATGAACCGTCAGACGAAACACCTCGTGCCCGCGTACTTCATCGGTGTCGAGAAATCGATATTCGATTCGCCCATGAAATTCTTGAACGATGTTTGAATTCTCTTGGGCGTGTGCGACGTGCCCAAGGATAAACGACAGCGCCAGCATGAGGGCACAGAGCCGAGCTTTCATCTCTTAGGTTCTCCTTCCTTGCTGCAACATCTGCTCTGTTCCTGAGATCGCGATGTGAAGATTCGACCAAGCGAGGTTGCGAGGCGCTTCCGCTACAATAGCTGCACTAATCTACGTAACTGACGCGAAGCGTCTCGGTACGCCGTACTTGGCTATCGCCGATATCGACTGTACCCTGACGATCCTCGCCCCTCGAGACCTCCGCCCTTCAATCATCCGGGCACGCATCGAGGGTTTACCCGGTCCCGACCTTGCCCTGGTCCCGAACATCCACTCGGATGAGCAATTGCTTGCACCGCCCTTGTGCCCAATCTATCGAAAGCGCTCTCGTGCCCATCCTGAAGCACTTGGCTCAAATCTCAAAAACAGCCTCTCAGAATCGGCGGCTCAGCCGGACGCCGACCTGCCGTGGCGCAGCTGGCGTTACGTTCACTACGAAGTCGGTAATGTCAAAATTCCCTTTGGTAAAGTCGGCAGAACGCGCAGCGGTCTGTATCGTCCGATCGTCAAATGCGTTCCTAATAAATCCCTCTAGTCGCCAGACGTCGGATTCGATACCGGCTCGTAGGTTGACGGTCCAACTCTCGGGCTTCTCAGCAAGGTTCAAAACCTCTGACCAAGCGCTGCCTAAATAGATCGCATCAACACGCGAGTACCACATCCAATCATTGGAAAGCTGATCGACATACATTGCCCCGATCGAGCCCGAATGCTCTGGGAACCTCGCTGACTCATTACCTGACACATCGGCTGTCCCTAGGACGCGCTCACACAAGAGACAGCTAAATCTCTGAATCTCTGAAGCTGCCCAATTATATGTGCCTCTCAGCGACCAGTTATCGCCCAAGTCCAGTGTTCCTTCTAGCTCGATACCCCAAAGATCTGTCTTTGCGTCCGAGACAACTACCGGGACCGTGCGGAAACCTGCGGGGCTCGTATCATCGTCCACGACTGCAATACTTCGCGACTGCTGATTAGTCCAGTCCATAAAATAGGCCGCTGCATTGAGAAAAGCTCGCCCACCTAGGAATGACTGCTTGAGCCCTATCTCGAAATTGTCGAGTTCTGCCTCATCGACAAACTCTGTGGCACCTGTTTGCTCGATAATTTGCTGTTGCTGCTCCTCTGTAAACTGGGCAATATTCCCGTTGAAATTGCCGGGCATGTTTCCTCGTGCGAACGTGGCATACAAATTTGTCGCGTCAGTTGGCTGCCATTGCACGATTATTCGCGGAAGAAAATTATTGAAGGTTTCCTCGAGCGCAACCTGTGGCGCCGTCTCTTCAATCTCGTCCTCCTGGAAACGACCCTCTAGATTGATCGTAACGGTGTCTGTCAGTGCGTAGCTAAACGAGCCAAAAAGTCCTCGCGTTGAGACATCCGATTGGCTGACCGTTTGATCGAAGAAAAAACCGTTCGGTGCGAAATCATTCGGAAATAGCCAACCGATAGTTGTTCCAGTGGGCGCGAGATACTCCATATTGAAGATATTGATGCCAACCATCCAGTTCGCCCGTTCACCATCCCGCGTCAGCCTAAGTTCGAAGGAGGAATCTTCTATATCCTGGAAATTTCCCTCCACCCAAACATCCTGGCCGGTATGATCTGTGTCGCTTATTCTTACTTGCTCTATGGAGCTTGTCCCAGCTGCAAAGGAGACGGTGTACGCTGACGCGGGAATCGAGTAATTACCAGCTACTGTTGCTCTCTTTGTTTCCCGCTCCATACCACGCTTTTCTAGGGTTAGCGGAAAGGATGCGATCGCATCACTTGCCACCGAGTTGTTTACAAATATGTCACGCGCGGTGCCTTCTAAGGTCGTATTCAGCCCAAGCGTATCGCTATCGATATCGGGCACGTCACCGCATATGAATCGCTTACCCCCGTCGAAGAACGGACCACAATTGTAGAAATCGGAACCAATTGCGACAGTCGTTGGTAGACTATCTTCATCCTTTCCGTAAAAGAGCCGCACAGTTACGTCCAGCGCGTCGCTAGGTACTGCCGCCACGACGAGGTTCGCTGATCGCGTCTCTTCGGCTCCCAGCTCTCCGCCATCTACACTGCTAGTATATCGCCCGTCTGTCGTGTAGTAGCGTCCAGTTAACCTGGCGCCAAGCTTCCCACTTACTAGTGGAGCTTCGATAGATCCCGCCACATCGTAATGGCCGTCTTCCGCCGCGCTTAGGTTAATTTCGCCTCCTAATTCGTCCATTGAAGGCGCGGAGGAAATAAAATTCACTGCCCCGCCAAACGTGGAACGCCCAAAGTAGGCACTCTGAGGGCCTTTGATGATCTCGACTCGTTCGACGTCCTCCATACTAATTGCTGAGACGCCGCCCGATACGAATACGCCGTCTTTAAAGACGGACGCCAGCTGCCTAACAGGTGAGATGTCATTAATACTCATGCCCCTCATACGCACGACGGAGGTAAATCGACCTCCTCGCTGATCCCCTTGCTCCGAGAAAAATAGACCAGGGGTTTGAGAGGACAGATCTTCTAGGTCTTTGATTCCCTGCTGAACGATATCCTCTCTTGTGAACGCGCTTATAGCGACGGGCACATCTCGCAGTGACTCTCCGCGTTTCCGCGCAGTCACAACAACTTCCTCAATTGCCTGCGACTCCGCCGCGAGGCTGCTAGCCGGCAACCATGAAACCCCGCTCGCAATAACGGCGGCGATTACTAGAAGCCCATCGATTCGCGATCGGAAAAGGTTCCTAGAGGCGAAATCGAAACGAGCTACCGAGCTTGTCGACTCTTCCGCGACCGCATTCGCGCGAAGCGATAGCCGAATTCGCAAGCCGCGCCAACAGAACCGCGACGACCGATCCACACGATGATCAGACCTATTGCCCTGCATAATTAGTCCCCCGAAATCTCTGCCTGTTTCCGTCAACGACCTTATACCAAGCTGGCGGCCATCTTCTGCCGTCAATGTTGCTCCACAGAAAACTGCTTCTTGGCTCAGCCTTAGACCCTTCCTACTCACGCGCGTGCATCTACTTTATCGGTCACACGACTTAACCCTCAGAAGGCGAAGCGCCTTTTGTATGGTTTGTATATCTTTATACCCACGCCGTACCGCCAACGTCAACCCATGATGGCCATGATCTTGCGCGAGCCGTCACCCCGCGACCGAATAGACTGATTCTAATCCGCGCGGCCAATACTATTTGTAGAGAGAACGCCGCAGTCGCGGCAACCGAACTGCTTACACGGCGAAACGCCAACGCGCGAGCTGCCCCGACTGCAGGCGATCTCTCACTGCATATGACGACATTCCCGAATTATCCGGTCAACCAATCCGCTGAAGGAGCAGCCGCCGGGAGAGCATTTCGGCGAGGCACTACGAACTCCTCGACTCAACGTCACCCACGAGATCCCTCGATAATTCGCAAGCCACTCAATTCTCCTGTCCCGGCATCTTCGAAGTTAGGCGACCCGCCTGACCACGCGCTTCCGCTTGGCTCTTTGATTACCGACACGAAGAATCCCCCGCCAAAACTTCACTCGCCTCGAAGCATTACCCTCGGGAACAGAGAAAGTATGGGCTAAGTCATCTAAATCTCGTTATCCTCTGCAGCGCAGAACCGCTTCGTTCGCATCCAGATCGTTACCCGTCTTATCGGACTGCGAGACATCTCTACCAGCGACTGCCTATTCCGTCCGGCCAGGCAGACTACGAATCCATGCACTCGATTGTATTCCCGGCAGTCTCACTCTCTCCCCTTCTCATGATGTGGGCGAAATAGTGAGCATGTCCCGATATTATTCGAAATGAAAAAGGCACTCACCTTTATTGGTGTCGTTCAAGCGGACAGATTAGACAGCCGTGGCTCATAAAACTGCCCGTCCCCGACGAAGTAAGGCCTTTGTAAGCCTTTTACATCATTCTTGCGCTACGGCCGACACCCCTCTCTATTTCATAATTGTCATATAGATATACCAACATGCTCCACTGTGTGATATACGTTCTTATTGATCGTTCCGGCGTAGATCGTTTCACGTAAATTGAGGATGTGCCAGTGAGTTACTCGTTGCAAGCTCTGCTCGGCGAGCTGTCGGCGATTCAGCAAGGCTCGCTCGCTCGAGCGCCCCTCTATTATCAACTTTATTCAGCGCTCAAGTCGCTAATCCTGAAGGGAGTTCTCCCGTTCGAATCCAGACTGCCCACCGAGCAGGAGATTGCGGGCGCGTGTGGCGTATCGAGAATCACGACAAAGCGCGCTATGGATGACTTGGCGAATGATGGGCTCATTGCACGATATCGAGGGAAGGGCTCGATCGTCACCTATCGGTACAAACCGCGACCGGTTCGCGCGCCCCTCGTTGATGTGCTTGAGAATCTAATCGAATTGGGTAAGCACAGCATCGTCAACGTAATCTCGGTCCAAAAAATTCTTCCGCCTGCCAATATCCGCGAAGAGCTTTCGATGCCGGTGAATGAAAAGATCCACAAGTTGATTCGCGTCAGGAGCAATGAGAGCGGTGAGCCGTTCGCCTACTACGTTAGTTTCACACGGGGCATACGACGAGGTTTCACGAAGCGAAATTTAGAGCGCACGCCCCGGCTTGAGGTGCTTCAGGGGAACGAAGTAGAGGTCGCAAAGGTTGAGCAAGTGCTGAGTGCAACAGATGCAACCATGGAAATTGCTGAGCACCTGAACGTAAAGCCCGGGACTGCTTTGCTCGCGATCCGGCGTAAGTCTATCGACAAGCGGGGTGATACTGTCGATATCCTGGATGGTTGGTACAACCCCGCTCTTTATGTGTACTCAATGGAGCTTAGTTTAGATTGATGATCGACAAACCCTGAAACGAGACGGATCTATTAGCGATGAGGAAGCGAGATGTGTAACAGAGTCAGACGAGAGCAACCGCCACAGGCAGCTGAATGGCTAAAGCTTGAAGTGGCGGAGCAGAAGGAACGCTACCGAAAAATCGTCGCCGAGATGGAAGCTCTCGATCCCACGCGGGATCAGTGGTACGAGGAATTCTTCCAGCGCATACAGGAGTACGGCTTCAACGTGGACGGCGATCAGCGCATGAAGATCCCCGAGCACGATCTTCCGGTCAAGCCGGACCGCAAGCATAAAGTCGTCTACTGAGCCGGGAGAGCGCCATGACCAGACCGCATATCGAACCGTTCTGCGACCGCGACGTCCATTTCAAGAATATGCCGCTCCCGGGCTTCGGCAGCGGCTACCGTTACAAGATGCTGAGCCTGGACCCGGAGATCGGTTCCTGCACGATGACCGTGCAGCTCGACTCCGGTTATCGCCAGCCCCCCGGCTTCAGCTACTCCGAACTGGAGTTCATCGTCATCGAGGGCAGCATCAGACTCGGCGACAAGGTCTGTAACCGGGGGCACTACTTCTTCGTGCCGGCGGGCTATGCGCTGCCCGAGCTCAGCTCGGAGCAGGGCGCGCTCCTGCTGATGATGTACAACACCGCGGAGCCGAGCCTGGTGGAGAGCGACCAGCACCACGAGCTCTCGCGCACGGAGCTCTATCACGACGTCGACACCTATGCCGACATCGTCTGGGCGCCGGGCAACGTGGTGAGCCCGTCCGTGGCGGCCGGCTGCATGATCAAGCTGCTGAACTTCAATCCGCAGACCTTCGCCATGACGTTCCTTTACTGCATGGTGCCCCAATTCCACCAGGACAACATCTCCTACCACGACTGCTGCGAGGAGGGTTATCACCTGTGGGGGACGTCGTGGATGATGCAGTTCGGCAATCTGCCCACCGGCGGCTACTTCTGGCGTCCGCCCTACATCAACCATGGTGCCTTCGCGAGCGAGTACGGCTGCATCGCCATCGGCCGCACCGACTCGAAACTGTTCAACCACTTCCACTACAACCCGTGGAGCACGCCGGAGGAGAACGAGGAGCGCTCCGCCGCCCGCCTCGCCAAGCGTGACCCGGTGCTCTACAAGTGGTGCGTGAACCACGCCCACAACCATCCCCACGGGCCGGAGGACTTCGAGGACACGATGC
>NZ_JAPDRJ010000005.1:0-369671 GCF_040706535.1 Lentisalinibacter orientalis | reverse complement strand
GAAGATGGTGGTGGAGCTGATCGCGCCGATCGCCATGGAGGACGGACTGCGCTTTGCCATCCGCGAGGGCGGCCGCACGGTCGGCGCCGGCGTGGTGGCGAAAATCATCGATTAAACAATGCAGGAGGGCCTTCAGGCCCGATTCAACAACATGGCAACAAACCAGAACATCCGAATCCGCCTCAAGGCCTTCGACCACCGGCTGATCGACACGTCGGCCCGGGAGATCGTGGAGACGGCGAAGCGCACCGGCGCCACCGTGAAAGGGCCGGTGCCGCTGCCCACGAAGAAGGAGCGCTTCACCGTGCTGATCTCGCCCCACGTCAACAAGGACGCGCGGGACCAGTACGAGCTGCGCACCCACAAGCGGCTGATGGATATCGTGGATCCCACGGACAAGACGGTGGACGCGCTGATGAAGCTCGAGCTGCCGGCGGGCGTGGACGTCCAGATCAAGCTGAATTAGAAATTGAACATGGCGCCCGACTTGTTATAATAGCGGGCTCCTTCGGGACCAGGCCGGGCCGGGAGTCGGCCTGATCCTCAGACAGCGACGCCGCCACATGCGGCGTAAACGGCAAATCCCGGGCACATCGGCTTCGGCCGGCGTGGGGGTCAGTTCCGCAGACCCGGCAGGGGTCGAGCGAAGAGCTGGCCCCTTTCGCGTGTCTTGAGTTCGCGACAGGCAGCGATGGCCAATCGTAGTCATCGCGGTGAAGGTTGATTGTTTCATTAAAGAGGGTGCCGGCCAACCGGAGCCGGCACACGACGGGAAAGTCTCAGATGGCTATCGGAATCGTTGGCCGCAAGTGCGGCATGACGCGCATCTTCACGGAGGACGGCAATTCTGTGCCGGTCACCGTGATCGAGGCGCTGCCAAATCGCGTCACGCAGGTGAAGACGCCCGAGCGCGACGGTTATCACGCCTTCCAGGTCACCTCCGGCAGTGCGAAGGCCTCCCGGGTGTCGAAGCCGCGGGCCGGTCAGTTCGCGGCCGCCAAGGTCGACGCGGGCGACTCGCTGCGCGAGTTCCGCCTGGACGAGGCACCGGCCGAGGACGAGCTGGCGCCGGGTGCCGAGATTCGCGTGGACCGGTTCGAGGTCGGCCAGAAGGTCGACGTGATCGGCACCACCATCGGCAAGGGCTTTGCCGGCACGGTCAAGCGGCACAACTTCCGCACCCAGGACGCCACCCACGGCAACTCGCTTTCCCACCGGGTGCCCGGCTCGATCGGTCAGAACCAGACCCCGGGCCGCGTGTTCAAGGGCAAGAAGATGGCCGGCCAGATGGGCAACGTGCGCCGCACCACCCAGAACCTCGAGGTCGTCCGGGTGGACGCCGAGCGCAACCTGATCCTGGTCAAGGGCGCTGTCCCCGGTCACCGCGGCGGACGCGTCATCGTGCAGCCCGCCGTGAAGGCGCGCGTCGGCAGCGAGGGTGGCAAGGCATGACGATGGAACTGAAACTCGCCGATGCCGGCGGCAGCGTAGAGGTGTCCGAGGAAGCCTTCGGCGCCAGCTACAACGAGTCGCTGGTGCACCAGGTCGTGACGGCCTATCTGGCCGGCGCCCGCGCCGGCACGAAGGCGCAGAAGAACCGCTCCGACGTGCGCGGCGGCGGCGCCAAGCCGTGGCGGCAGAAGGGAACGGGCCGGGCCCGCGCCGGCACCATCCGCAGCCCCATCTGGGTGGGCGGTGGCCGTGCGTTCGCCGCCAGGCCGCGCAGCTTCGAGCAGAAGGTCAATCGCAAGATGTACCGCGGTGCCCTGAAGTCGGTTCTCTCCGAGCTGATCCGCCAGGAGCGCCTGGTGGTCACCGGCGAGCTCACGCTGGAGGCGCCGAAGACGAAGGAGCTGGCCGGCAAGCTCAAGTCGCTGGGCCTGGACGACGTGCTGATCGTCAACGAGGCGTTCGACGAGAAGGTCTACCTGGCGGCACGCAATCTGAAGAACGTGGGCATCTGCGACGTGGCGGCGGTGGATCCGGTAACGCTGATGCGTTTCGAGAAGGTGCTGATCACCGTGCCCGCGCTGAAACTGATCGAGGAGCGTCTGTCATGAGCGCCATCGCACGCCAGGAACGGCTGATGAACGTGGTTCTCGGGCCGCACATCTCCGAGAAGACCACGACCGTCGGCGAGCGCGACAACCAGGTGGTGTTCCGGGTGCGCCGGGACGCGACCAAGCAGGAGATCCGGGCAGCGGTGGAGATGCTGTTCGAGGTCGAGGTAGAGGGCGTGCAGGTGGTCAACCACAAGGGCAAGTTCAAGCGCTTCGGCCAGACCATCGGCAAGCGCCCGGCGTGGAAGAAGGCGTACGTGAAGCTGGCTGCGGGCAGCGACATCGACTTCCTCGGCGCTGAGTAACAGGGGTCCAGAAGAATGCCACTGCAGAAAGCAAAACCGACATCCGCCGGCCGGCGTTTCGTCGTCAAGGTGCGCACGCCCGAGCTGTACAAGGGCGAGCCCTTCGGCCCGTTGCTGGCCAAGAAGGCGAAGACCGGCGGCCGCAACAACAAGGGCCGCATCACGGTGCGCCACCAGGGCGGCGGACACAAGCAGCGCTACCGTATCGTGGACTTCAAGCGCAACAAGGACGGCATCCCGGGGACGGTCGAGCGTATCGAATACGACCCGAACCGCAGTGCCCACCTGGCGCTGATCAAATACGCCGACGGCGAGTGGCGCTACATCCTCGCGCCGAAGGGCGTGAGCGCGGGTCAGACGGTGCTGTCGGGCGAAGACGCCCCGATCAAGCCGGGCAATGCCCTGCCGCTGCGCAGCATCCCGGTGGGTACGGTCATCCACTGCATCGAGATGAAGCCGGGCAAGGGCGCGCAGCTGATGCGTTCGGCCGGCGCCTCGGCCCAGCTCGCGGCCCGCGAGGGCACCTACGCGACGCTGCGGCTGCGCTCCGGCGAGATGCGGCGCATCCACTCGGAATGCCGGGCCACCATCGGCGAGGTGGGCCACGGCGAGCACAACCTGCGCAAGCTCGGCAAGGCCGGCGCGAAGCGCTGGAAAGGTGTGCGCCCGACCGTGCGCGGCGTGGTCATGAACCCGGTCGACCACCCCCATGGCGGCGGCGAGGGCAGGACTTCCGGCGGCCGCCATCCGGTGACCCCGTGGGGCGTGCCCACGAAGGGTTACAAGACGCGCAAGAACAAGCGCACGGATTCGATGATCGTGCGCCGCCGCAAGCGCCGCAAGCAGAAGTAATACAGGGTTTGAAAGATGCCACGCTCGGTTAAGAAAGGTCCTTTCGTAGACGTCCACCTCCAGAAGAAGGTGCAGACGGCTGTGGAGAGCAACGACCGCCGCCCGATCAGGACATGGTCGCGGCGCTCGATGATCCTGCCGGACATGGTCGGCCTGACCATCGCCGTGCATAACGGGCGCCAGCATGTGCCGGTTCTGATATCGGAGAACATGGTGGGTCACAAGTTGGGCGAGTTCGCGATCACCCGGACCTTCAAGGGTCACTCCGGCGATCGCAAGACGAAGCGCTGAGGAGACGGCTGATGCAGGTTGCAGCAACACTGCGCTACGCGCGTATCTCGCCGCAGAAATGCCGGCTGGTCGCGGACACCATCCGCGGCAAGACGGTGGACAGCGCGCTGAAGACGCTCGCGTTCATGCCCAAGAAGGGCGCGCATATCGTGAAGAAGGTGCTCGAGTCGGCCATCGCGAATGCGGAGCACAATCACGGTGCCGATATCGACGAACTGCGTATCGCCGCCATCGAGGTGAACGAGGCGCCGTCATTCCGCCGCTACCGTGCCCGCGCGAAGGGCCGCGGTGCGCGGATCATCAAACGCAACAGTCATATCACCATCCGGGTGGCAGACGAGTAACGGGACGCATAATGGGTCAGAAAGTACATCCGACGGGCATCCGCCTGGGTATCACGACCGACTGGACGTCGAAGTGGTATGCCGATACGCAGAGTTTCCCCGGCTACGTGAAGTCGGACCACGACGTCCGCACCTTCATCAAGGAGAAGCTGAAGGATGCCTCGGTCAGCAAGATTCAGATCGAGCGCCCGGCCAAGAAGGTCAATATCACGATCCATACGGCGCGGCCGGGGATCGTGATCGGCAAGAAGGGTGAGGACATCGAGAAGCTGCGCTCGCAGGTGGCGCAGATGGTGGGCATGCCGCTCGGCGATGTGCGCATCAATATATCCGAGATCCGCAAGCCCGAGATGGACGCCCAGCTCGTCGCCGAGGGTATTGCCCAGCAGCTCGAGCGCCGCGTGATGTTCCGCCGCGCGATGAAGCGTGCGGTCACCAACACCATGCGCGTGGGCGCAGAGGGCGTGAAGGTGAAGGTCGGCGGCCGGCTGAACGGCGCGGAGATCGCCCGTTCGGAGTGGTACCGGGAAGGCCGTGTGCCGCTGCATACGCTGCGGGCCGAGATCGATTACGGCCTGGCCGAGGCGAAGACCACCTACGGCGTGATCGGCGTGAAGGTGTGGATATTCAAGGGTGAGATCCTGGACAAGAACGAGGTCATCCAGGAAGCCGCCGAGCAGGCGACGAGCTCGAGATAGGGAGCCGCGGAGATGTTGCAGCCAAAACGAACCAAATTCCGCAAGCAGCAGAAGGGCCGTAACCGCGGCCTGGCGCAGCGGGGCAATACGGTGGCCTTCGGCGAGTACGGTCTGAAGGCAGTGGGTCGCGGCCGGCTGACGGCGCGCCAGATCGAGGCGGCCCGGCGTGCCATGACCCGGCACATCAAGCGCGGCGGCAAGATCTGGATCCGGGTGTTTCCGGACAAGCCGATCAGCAAGAAGCCCCTGGAAGTACGCCAGGGCAAGGGCAAGGGTAACGTCGAGTACTGGGTGGCTCAGATCCAGCCGGGCCGCGTGCTCTACGAGATGGAAGGCGTCAGCGAGGAAGTGGCGCGCGAGGCGTTTCGCCTGGCGGCGGCCAAGATCCCGATGCAGACGGTGTTCGTGTCCCGTCAGGTGATGTGATGAAGGCGAGTGAACTGAGAGAAAAGACGGCCGAGGAGCTGGGCGAGGAGCTGCTGAAGCTTCGCAAGGAGCAGTTCAACCTCCGCCTGCAGCAGGCCACGGGTCAGCTGACACGGCCCCACGAGTACCGCCGCGTCCGCAGGGAGATTGCGCGTGTGAAGACCGTCCTGAACGAGGTCTCTACGCAGGGTGAAGCCAAATGAACGACGAGACGAAGCAGAAGACCGCCCGCACGGTGACCGGCCGGGTCGTGTCGAACAAGATGGACAAGACCGTGTCCGTGGCGATCGAGCGGCTGACCCGTCATCCGGTGTATGGCAAGTACATCCGCCGCACGAGCAAGGTCATGGCCCACGACGAGGCCAACGAGTGCCGCCCGGGCGACCGTGTCTCCATCGCCGAGTGCCGCCCCATCTCCCGCCACAAGGCGTGGAAAGTGGTCGGCATCGTCGAGCGGGCGCGGGTGGAGTGACCCGGGTACGGGCGAACGCAGCCGAAGACCGGACAGTTTTTGAGACAGATACCGGATTGGATTTACAGCAATGATTCAGATGCAGTCAGTTCTGAACGCCGCGGACAACAGCGGTGCGCGACGCCTCATGTGCATCAAGGTACTGGGCGGTTCCAAGCGCCGGTACGCCAACGTCGGCGACATCATCAAGGTCAGCGTGAAGGATGCGATCCCGCGCGGCAAGGTGAAGAAGGGCGAGATCTACAACGCCGTCGTCGTGCGTACGCGCAAGGGTGTGCGCCGCCCGGACGGCTCGCTGATCCGCTTCGACGGTAACGCGGCGGTGCTGCTGAACAACCGCCTGGAGCCCATCGGCACCCGTATCTTCGGCCCGGTGACCCGTGAGCTCCGGACCAGTCGATTCATGAAGATCATCTCGCTGGCACCCGAAGTGCTTTAGCCGAGAGGACGAGAGAGCGAAATGAACAAGATCAGGAAAGGCGACGAAGTCGTCGTGATCGCCGGCAAGGACAAGGGCCGCCGCGGCACCGTGCTGCGCGTCTATCCCGACGAGCGCGTGCTCGTCGAAGGCGTGAACGTGGCCAAGAAGCACCAGCGTCCGAACCCGAACATGGGCGTCCCCGGCGGTATCGTCGACCGCGAGATGCCGCTGCATATCTCGAACGTGATGGTCTACAACCCGCAGACCAAGAAGGGCGACCGGATCGGCATCCGCACCCTGGAGGACGGTTCGCGGGTGCGCTATTTCAAATCGAATGAGGAGGTCGTGGACGTCTGAGGACGCCGCGCATCGAGTACAGAGCTATGTCCAGACTGCAGGAATATTATCGCGAGACGGTGGTGCCCCAGCTCCAGGAGCGGCTCGGCATCGCAAACCCCATGCGCGTGCCGAAGATCACGAAGATCACCATCAACATGGGCGTGGGCGAGGCCGTGGGCGACAAGAAGATCCTGGACAACGCCGTCGCCGACATGACCCGCATCGCCGGCCAGAAGCCGGTGGTCACGAAAGCGCGCAAGTCGGTCGCCGGTTTCAAGATCCGCGAGGATTTCCCGATCGGCGCCAAGGTCACGCTGCGCCGCGAGCGCATGTACGAGTTCCTCGACCGGCTCGTCAACATCGCGATCCCGCGTGTGCGGGACTTCCGCGGCCTGAATCCGCGCTCCTTCGACACCCAGGGCAACTACAGCATGGGCGTGCGGGAGCAGATCATCTTCCCGGAGATCGACTACGACCAGATCGACGAGATCCGGGGCATGGACATCACGATAACGACGACAGCCACCAATCCCGAGGAAGGCAGGGCGCTGCTCGAAGCGTTCAACTTCCCGTTCAAGAAATAGACAGGTTCCAGCCGATGGCAAAGAAATCGATGGTAGAGCGCGAGCGCAAGCGTCAGAAGACGGTGGAGCGCTACGCGCGGAAGCGGGCAGAGCTGAAGGCGATCATCGCCAGTCCCGGTAGCTCCGACGAAGAGCGTCGCGCCGCGCAGGCGAAGCTGCAGGCGCTGCCGCGCGACGCGAGCCCGGTGCGGCTGCGCAATCGCTGCTCGATCACGGGCCGCCCCCATGGCTACTACCGCAAGTTCGGCCTGGCGCGGAACAAGCTGCGCGAGGCGACCATGAAGGGCGAGATCCCGGGTCTTACCAAGGCGAGCTGGTAACAGAGGTTGATGATATGAGCATGACCGATCCCATCGCCGACATGCTGACCCGCATCCGCAATGGTCAGAAGGCCCGCAAGGTCAGCGTCGCCATGCCGGCATCCACCATCAAGTCCGCCGTGGCCGAGGTGCTGAAGGAAGAAGGCTACATCACCGGTTACTCGGTGGAGGGCGAGGGTGCCGGGCGCACGCTCACCGTCGAGCTGAAGTACTTCCAGGGTGAGCCTGTGATCGAGCGCATCCAGCGGGTGAGCCGTCCGGGACTGCGCATCTACCGGGGCAAGGACGAGCTGCCGCGGGTACTCGGCGGCCTGGGCGTGGCCATCGTGTCCACTTCGGCCGGGCTCATGAGTGACCGGCAGGCCCGGGCAAAGGGCATCGGCGGAGAGGTTCTCTGCGTCGTCTCCTAAGCGATACAACGAGTCAGGAAAATGTCTAGAGTCGCAAAACAACCGGTAGCGCTGCCCAAGGGCGTCGAGGTGGCCGTCAGCGGTACCACCGTCAACGTGAAAGGGCCGAAAGGCGCGCTCGAGATGGAGCTGAACCACGAGGTGGAGCTCGCTCAGGAGGACGGCACCGTCACGCTGAAGGCGCGGTCGGGCTCGCGCTTCGCCAATGCCATGGCGGGCACCACCCGCGCGCTGCTGGCCAATATGGTGCAGGGTGTGACCGAAGGCTTCGAGCGCAAGCTGGAGCTGCGCGGCGTCGGCTACCGCGCCCAGGCTCAGGGCAGCACGCTGAACCTGACCCTCGGCTTCTCCCACCCGGTGGCCTACCAGGTGCCGGAGGGCGTGCAGGTCGAGACGCCGAGCCAGACCGAGGTCATCGTGCGCGGCTCCGACAAGCAGAAGGTGGGTCAGGTCGCCGCCGAGATCCGTCGCTTCCGTCCGCCTGAGCCCTACAAAGGCAAGGGCGTGCGCTATGCCGACGAGCGTGTCGTCATGAAAGAAGCGAAGAAGAAGTAACCGGTTTCCGAGGATTTCAGGATATGAGACTGGACAAGAAACAGAGCCGGCTGCGCCGGGCCCGCCGGACGCGGGCCAAGATCAGCGAGCTGGCCGTGCACCGCCTGAGCGTCCACCGGACGCCGCGGCACATCTACGCCCAGATCATCGCCCCGGACGGGGCGAGCGTGCTGGCGAGCGCCTCCACGGTGCAGAAGGAACTGCGCGAGAAGCTGAAGGGCACGGGCAACGTGGACGCGGCGGCCGAGGTGGGCCGTGTCATCGCCGAGAAGGCGAAGGCGGCCGGCGTGGAATCGGTGGCGTTCGACCGCTCCGGATTCCGCTTCCACGGCCGCGTGAAGGCACTGGCGGATGCGGCGCGCGAGGCCGGTCTGCAGTTCTAGGATCAATGAATACCCGCCGGGCGAGAGGCGGGGCATCGGGTAGTGACACATGGCAAGAATGGAACAAGGCAGCGACGATCTCCTCGAGAAACTGGTGACCGTGAACCGCGTCGCCAAGGTCGTGAAGGGTGGTCGCCAGTTCGGCTTCACCGCGCTGACCGTGGTGGGCGACGGCGCCGGCAAGGTCGGCTTCGGCTACGGCAAGGCCCGTGAAGTGCCCATCGCGATCCAGAAGGCGATGCAGGCCGCGCGGAAGAACCTGAAGTCGCTGCACCTGAAGGACGAGACGCTGCAGTACGAGGTCAAGGGCCGTCATGGCGCCACGAAGGTGCTGATGGCGCCGGCCTCGGAAGGTACGGGCATCATCGCCGGCGGTGCGATGCGCGCAGTGTTCGAATGCGCCGGCGTGCGTAACGTGCTGGCCAAGAGCTACGGCTCGCGCAACCCCATCAACGTGGTGCGCGCGACGATCAACGCGCTGCAGTCGGTGCACTCGCCGAACCGGATTGCGGCGAAGCGTGGCAAGAAAGTCGACGAGATACAGAGCTAGCACGATGGCCAAGTCAGAGAGCAAGGGACAGAAGCTGAAAGTGACGCTGGTGAAGAGCCGGTACGGGCGGTTGGCCAACCACAAGGCCTGCGTCGCCGGGCTCGGTCTCAGGAAGATCAACCAGACGGTCACCGTCGAGGATACGCCGGAGAACCGGGGCATGATCAACAAGGTGTCCTATCTCCTGAACGTAGAGGAAGTCTAGAGATGCGTCTGAATACGCTTAAGCCTGCAGAGGGCAGCAAGAAGGCCGGCAAGCGCCTGGGCCGCGGTCATTCCGCGGGTCAGGGCAAGACCAGCGGCCGCGGTCAGAAAGGCCAGCACGCCCGTTCCGGCGGCTACCACAAGGTGGGCTTCGAGGGCGGCCAGATGCCGCTGCAGCGGCGCCTGCCGAAGGTGGGCTTCAACTCGCCGAGCCGCGGCCTCAGCGCCGAGGTGCGGCTGCACGAGCTCGCGAAAGTGGATGCGGACACCATCGACCTGGAGGCTCTGCGCAAGGCGCACATCGTCGGCAGCCGCGTCGTGAAGGCGAAGGTGATCGCCTCCGGTGAACTGACGAAGGCTGTGAAAATCAAAGGGATCAAGGTGACCCCGGGCGCCCGCAAGGCCATCGAGGCGGCCGGCGGCTCCATCGAGGACTGACGGAAACGAAAGTGGCGAAAGCACCCAGCAACAATCCGGCCATGGCACTGGCCCAGAGCGGGAAGCTCAGCGAGCTGCGGCAGCGGCTCCTGTTCCTGGTCGGGGCACTGGTGGTCTATCGCGTCGGCACCTTCATACCGGTGCCGGGCGTCGACCCCATTGCGCTGTCGAGCTTCTTCGATCAGCAGTCGGGGAATATTCTGGGGCTGTTCAATCTCTTCTCGGGCGGCGCCCTGCAGCGTTTCGGCGTCTTCGCGCTCGGCATCATGCCCTACATCTCCGCCGCCATCATCATGCAGATGGCCGCGGTGGTGGTGCCCAGCCTCGCGCAGCTGAAGAAGGAAGGCGAGTCCGGCCGGCGCAAGATCACCCAGTACACCCGCTACGGCACGGTGGCGCTGGCGCTGTTCCAGTCCGTGACGGCGGCCTACGCCATCCAGAACCAGCCCAACCTGGTCATCAATCCGGGCCCGGGTTTCCTTTTCACCGCCGCCATCACACTGGTGACGGGCACGGTGTTCCTGATGTGGCTGGGCGAGCAGATAACGGAGCGAGGCATCGGCAACGGTATCTCCATCATCATCCTCGCGGGCATCGTGGCGGGCCTGCCCGGCGCCATCGCCGGCACCGCAGAGCTCGTGCGCAACGGCGAGATGGCCCCGGCTTTCGCCATCCTGATCCTGCTGGCCATCGTGGCGGTGACCGCCTTCGTGGTGTACATGGAGCGGGCCCAGCGGCGTATCACGGTGAACTATGCGCGGCGTCAGCAGGGGCGGCGGATGTATGCGGCCCAGAGCACGCACCTGCCGTTCAAGATCAACATGTCCGGCGTGATCCCGCCGATCTTCGCCTCCAGTATCCTGCTGTTCCCGGCGACGCTCGCCCAGTTCGCGGGCACGAGCGCGGACCCGACGTGGATCCAGCGCACGCTGCAGAACATCGGCACCAGCATGGGTCCCGGCCAGCCGGTCTACATGCTGCTGTACGGCGTCCTGATCATCTTTTTCTGCTTCTTCTACACCGCGCTGGTGTTCAACTCGAAGGAGACGGCGGACAACCTGAAGCGTTCGGGCGCCTTCATACCGGGCATCCGGCCGGGCGCCCAGACCGGCGAGTACATCGACAGGGTGCTGACGCGGCTGACGTTCTGGGGCGCGCTGTACATCACCGGCGTCTGCCTTATGCCGGAGTTCGTGCGGCTGTTCTACCCGAGCATCCCGTTCTATTTCGGCGGCACATCCCTGCTCATCCTGGTGGTGGTCGCAATGGACTTCATGAGTCAGCTGCAGGCGCACATGATGTCGCACCAGTACGAAGGGATGATGAAGAAGGCCAATTTGAGGAATTACGGTCGCGCGGGCCAGATCCGCTGACGGCCCGGTGACGGAGAAAGACGATGAAGGTTCGTGCATCAGTCAAGAAGATCTGCCGCAACTGCAAGATCATCCGGCGCAATGGCGTCGTGCGCGTCATCTGCACGGACGCGCGGCACAAGCAGCGGCAGGGTTGAGAGAGAAGGAAGCCCCTGACAGGGCGGCCAGTAAGAGAGAACAGAGGAATTATCAGTGGCGCGTATAGCAGGCATAAACATCCCGGTGCACAAGCACGTGGCGATAGCGCTCACCAGCATCTACGGCATCGGCCATACCAGGGCGCGCAAGATCTGCGACGCAGCCGGTATCGCGCCGGACGTCCAGGTGAAGGATCTGGCCGAGCCGGAAGTGGCCCGGCTGCGCAACGAGGTGGCCCGTTTCACGGTGGAGGGCGACCTGCGCCGTGAGCAGTCCATGAACATCAAGCGTCTGATGGACCTCGGCTGCTACCGCGGCATCCGTCACCGCCGCGGCCTGCCGGTGCGCGGTCAGCGCAGCCGTACTAACGCGCGGACCCGCAAGGGCCCCCGCCGTCCGGTCCGCAAGTAAGCGCCGGGCATCAGGATTCGAGTAAGGACATAAGATGGCTCAACCGAAGAAAACGACCACGCGGAAGAAGGTCCGGAAGCAGGTGCAGGACGCGATTGCGCACGTGCATGCCTCCTTCAACAACACGATCATCACGATCACCGACCGCCAGGGTAATGCCCTTTCGTGGGCAACGGCCGGTGGCTGCGGTTTCCGCGGATCGAGAAAATCGACGCCCTTCGCCGCCCAGGTGGCCGCCGAGAAGGCGGGCAAGGCTGCGCAGGACTACGGCGTGAAGAACCTGGACGTACGCGTTCGTGGGCCGGGCCCGGGCCGCGAGTCCGCCGTGCGCGCGCTGAATGCCGTCGGTTTCCGTATTCAGACTATCGAAGACGTGACGCCGATACCGCACAACGGGTGTCGTCCTCCGAAGCGTCGTCGGGTATAGGTAAAGAGGATCATGGCAAGATATCTCGGACCAAAATGTAAGCTCTCGCGCCGCGAAGGCACGGATCTGTTCCTGAAGAGCGGCGTGAAGCCGCTGGACGCCAAGTGCAAGCTGGACACGCCGCCGGGCGGCAGTGCCACCGGCCGGCGCGGACGTCTGTCCGACTACGGTCTGCAGCTGCGCGAGAAGCAGAAACTGCGCCGCATGTACGGTGTGCTGGAACGCCAGTTCCGCAACTACTACAAGCGTGCGGCACAGCTGAAGGGCTCCACGGGCGAGAACCTGCTGCGCCTGCTGGAAGGACGGCTGGACAACACCGTCTACCGGATGGGCTTTGCCTCGACGCGTGCGGAGGCGCGTCAGCTGGTCAGCCACAAGGGCGTGATGGTCAATGGCCAGGTGGTGAACATTCCCTCCTACCAGGTCAGCGCCGGCGACCAGGTCTCGATCCGCGAGAAGGCGCAGAAGCAGCTCCGCATCCAGAGTGCACTCGAGATCGCCGGCCAGGTGGGCTTTCCGGAATGGGTCGAAGTCGACACCAAGAAGATGACCGGACTGCTGAAGACGTTGCCGGAGCGGGACGACATCCTGCCGGACATCAACGAAAACCTGGTGGTCGAGCTCTACTCCAAGTAATCAGGAGGACCCTGTCCCATGTCGGAAGTAACCGAATTTCTGAAACCTCGTGTCGTGAAGGTGACTCCGGAGACGGAGCAGCACGCACGGGTCGTCATCGAGCCGTTCGAGCGCGGCTTCGGCCATACGCTGGGCAATGCGCTGCGGCGCATCCTGCTGTCGTCCATGCCGGGCGCGGCGATTGTAGAGGCCGAGATCGAGGGCGTGCTGCACGAGTACACCAGCATCGAGGGCGTGCAGGAAGACGTCGTCGACATCCTGCTGAATCTCAAGCAGGTGGCCGTGCGCATGCACAGCCGCGACAGCGCCGAGCTCTCCATCTCCAAGAAGGGCCCGGGTCCGGTCACGGCCGGCGACATCCAGCTGGACCATGACGTCGAGGTCCTGAATCCGGACCTGGTGATCGCCAACCTGACCAAGGCCGGCGAGCTGCGCATGGTGCTGAAGGTGATCCGCGGACGCGGCTACCGCCCGGCCACCCAGCGTGCGAGCTTCGAGGAGCAGAGCGGCCCCATCGGCCGGCTGCAGCTGGACGCCTCGTTCAGCCCGATCCGCCGGGTGACCTACAACGTTGAGGCGGCCCGCGTGGAGCAGCGCACCGACCTCGACAAGCTCATCATCGACATCGAGACGAACGGCACCATCGACCCTGAAGAGGCGATCCGCCGCGCGGGCAGCATCCTTAAGGATCAGCTCAGCGTCTTCGTGGACCTGCAGGGCCAGGAAGAGGGTGCCGGCGCCGCCGCCGAGGCCCAGATCGACCCGATCCTGCTGCGGCCGGTGGACGAGCTGGAGCTCACCGTGCGCTCCGCAAACTGCCTGAAGGCCGAGAGCATCAACTACATCGGCGACCTGGTGCAGCGCACCGAGGTGGAGCTGCTGCGCACGCCGAACCTGGGCAAGAAGTCGCTCACGGAGATCAAGGACGTGCTCGAGAGCCACGGCCTGTCCCTCGGTATGCAGCTCGAGAACTGGCCGCCGCCGAGCCTGCGTCCCGATCGCGAGGCGCTGTCCGCCTGATCGAGACCATCTGGCGGCGCCACTGGGGGCGATCGGCCCCCTCGGCACCGGCCGTCGTCCGTCGAACGAACGCCTGAACGTATAACCGGAAATCAGCAATGCGACATCAGAAGTCGGGGCGAAAGCTCAACCGTAACAGTCCGCACCGCCGTGCCATGTTCCGCAACATGGCCGCCTCGCTGGTGCGCCACGAGACCATCAAGACCACGCTGCCGAAGGCGAAAGAGCTGCGCCGCGTGGTCGAGCCGCTGATCACCATGGCCAAGGTCGACGGCGTCTCCCAGCGTCGCCGGGCGTTCGATCGCCTGCGTGACAAGGAAGCGGTGGGCAAGCTGTTCAACGAGCTGGGTCCGCGCTACAAGGAACGTCCCGGCGGTTACCTGCGCATCCTGAAGACGGGCTTCCGCCCCGGGGATGCGGCGCCCATGGCCATCGTCCAGCTCCTCGACCAGCCGGAAGACACTGAGGCCGCCGAATCCCAGGACTGACCTCCGGGATTCCCGCGTAGGAGGGCCTTCAGGCCCGACCTTGCTGTGGGAGGGGCTTCAGCCCCGATCTTCGCTTGAGGCGGGCCAGCGCTAATCGGGGCTAAAGCCCCTCCTACATGCCCATCGAAGCCTGCGTGGCATCCCGGACGACCCCGCCACTCTTGCCCACCCGCTGACTGGCCCGCAGCCGATCGGTCTGCCACAGTCAGGAAGCGCTGCGGACTAGCGGTGCCAGCTGTCAGCGCTCTCGCCTGTGGGCCAGTCAGCAGGTCGGACCAATCTTTGGGGATTGTCCGGGTCGACTGGGCGACCGATTCCAGGGGAAGCAATAATTTGTTGAAGAACAGACCGATTGCATATACGACCCTGGCGGGAGTTCTGGTCGTATCTGCTATCGCCTGGCTGATGCGCGGAGATTCGGATTCCGAGCCAGCCGACAGCACGCCTCAGGTCATTGCGAATACCGTTGCGGCCTCCGAACGAGATTCGTCAAGCCCGTCGGACATGGGAGAACCAGATTCGTCGTCGGCTACGGCGGACGCACAGTCAGGTAAACCCTCCGCGCTGGCTATCACTCGCCAGGAAGCCTGGGAGAGAGAACGCGGCTACATGTCGGCGGGAAGAACGCATCTCGAGAGCTTTAATGAAGGACAGTTGCGAGACCTGGCCGCCCAGGGAAACACCGCGGCTATCGCGATTCTGGCAGGGCGTTATCTCACGGTCGACCCCAGAGAAATGATGGAACTGTACGAGCAGGCGGCAGTGCTTGGCAGCACATCTGCATTGGTTTCGGCGTCGAGCGTATGGGCATCGCCCTGGATCAGTCAGAACGTCTCGACCATGAGGGTATCCGACAATCCGCCGGTAAACATGCTTGCCATGCTCCTTGCGGCGCAACTGAGAGGGGACAACGTACTGGCCCCTGAGCGATTGCAGCAGATGAAAACCGATTACAGCTTTACTGAATCGGAGATTGCGGAGGCGTGCGAGGGAGCTGTCCGCCTCTACCGGCAACTGAAAGCCAGGCGATTGGAATTGGGACAGAATTACTTCGACAACACGCCAAGTGCCCTCGGCCAGGAGTACGAAGAAGGGAGTCACACAAGTGCTACATGTGGCGAATCCGGAGCAATGCCTGCGGGAAGGAAGACAGGTTCGGCCGCTCACGGGCCCTGATCCGTGAGATTCGGTGCTGTTAGCCGGCGCTGCTGACCGGCACTTCCTTCACGCTACTGCAGGCGTGGCCGTCGTGCGGGGGTATCCATCGCCGCGACCTTTTGTCGGGAGCAAGATGGATACCCCCGCAGGGCGGCCACGATAGAAGGGGATCGGGTTGGAAGGAATCGGGCCTGAAGGCCCTCCTACGCGCTATCGGGTGAGCTGGTCTTCCGCTGCGGCGCTCTGCTCGCGTCGGCGCAGCCGATCGACCAGCTTGCCCACGTACTGCGGCGAGCGGGTGTTCTTGCCGATCAGGATGTAGACCGCCGGCACCACCAGCAGGGTCAGGAAGACCGAGAAGCTGACGCCGAAGAACACGACCGCGCCGATGGACTGCCGGGCTTCGGCCCCGGCGCCCGCCGCGAGCATCAGCGGCACAGCGCCGAATGCGGTGCACATGCTGGTCATCAGCACCGGCCGCAGCCGGATGCCCGCGGCCTGTATGACGGCTTCCCGGTATTCCACCCCGCGGTCGCGGAGCTGGTTGGCGAACTCGACGATCAGCACGCCGTTCTTGGCGGCCAGGCCGATGAGCATGATGGCGCCGATCTGGCTGAAGACGTTGATCGAGGAGCCGAAGATCCAGATGCCCACCAGGGCGCCTGCGATGGCGAGCGGCACCGTCACCATGATGACGACGGGGTGGCGGAAGCTCTCGAACTGGGCGGCGAGCACCAGGAAGGCGATCAGCAGCGCCAGAAGGAACGTGGTGTAGAGCGCGCTGCCCGAGCGTTTGAATTCCCGCGACTCGCCGTCGTAGTTCAGCTGGACCTCGGCGGGCAGTTCCTCCGCCACCAGTTGCTCCATGTATGCGAGCGCCTCGCCGAGGGAGTAACCGGGTGCGAGGCCGCCGGAGATGGTGATCGAGCGCAGCCGGTCGAAGCGCTTGAGATCCATCGGGCCCGAGCTTTCCTCCAGCCTCACCAGGTTTGCCAGCGGTATCAGCCGGCCCGTCACATCGGAGCGCACGAAGATGCTGTCCAGGTCGTCGGGGGTACTGCGGGTCTGCCGGCCGCCCTGCAGGATGACGTTGTACTCCTCGCCGCCGTCCACGAAGGTGGTGACCCGGCGCGAGCCCAGTACGGTCTCCAGGGTGCGACCGATGGTCGACAGCGACACTCCCAGGTCAGCCGCCCGATTGCGGTCGATGGCTACGTCCATCTTCGGCTTGCGTTCCTGGTAGTCCGTCTGCAGGCTCAGCAGTCGCGGGTTCTCGTCCGAGGCCCTGGCGATGATGCGCTCGGCCCAGTCCGCGATCTCCGTGTAGTCGGTGCCGCCCAGTACGATCTCCACCGGGCGATTGGAGCCGCGGATGCCGAGTCCGGACGAGGAACCGCGGGCGAAGACGTTGACACCCGGCAGTTGCGCGAGCTGCGGGCGCCAGGCCGAGGCGATCTCCTCCGCCGAGCGCTCACGTTCGCTCCAGAGGGCCAGTGGAATGTAGAAAAACATGCGGTTGACGTCGTCGCCGCCGCCCCAGGCCGAGCGCGTCAGTATGCGCCGTACGTCGCCGCTCTCCACGTCGGGCAGGACGATGTCCTCGACCTGGCGGGCGTAGCGGTCCATGTACTCCAGGCTGGCGCCGTCCGGCCCGTTCATGGCGATGAAGGCCGCTCCCTGGTCTTCCGACGGCGCATACTCCACCGGCAGTTCGGCCAGCAGGGCGAGCGCGGCCGCGAAGACCCCGAGAGCGCCGGCGAGCACCAGCGCGGGATGGCGCAGAAAGCGCCGCAGACCGGCCTCGTAACGTGCGGACAGGCTCCGGAAAAGCCGGTCGACGAAACGGGTCAGGCGCCCGCGAGCGATGCGTCGTCCCAGCAGCTTGGATGCGAGCATCGGCACCAGGCTGAGCGCCACCAGGCTGGAGAAGATCACCGCCGCCGCCAGCGAGATGCCGAACTCGCCGAACAGACGGCCCACCGTCCCCTCCATGAAGGAGATCGGGATGAACACGGACACCAGCACGGCGGTGGTGGCGATGACGGCGAAGCCGATCTCGCGGCTGCCGTTCACGGCCGCGAGCAGGCCGGGCTCGCCCTCTTCGATGCGCCGCGCGATGTTCTCCAGCACCACGATCGCGTCGTCGACGACCAGGCCGATGGCCAGCACCAGCCCGAGCAGGGTCAGCACGTTGATGGAGAAGCCCATTGCCGCCATCACGGTGAAGGCGGCGATGATGGAGACGGGGATGGTCAGCGCGGGAATCAGCGTGGCCCGCAACGAGCCGATGAAGCCGTAGATCACGATCAGCACCAGCAGCAGCGCGAGGCCGAGCGCTTTGACGACCTCCTTGATCGACTCGCTGATGAACACGGAGAAGTCGAGATTCACCGATAGGTTGATGTCGTCCGGCAGGGTCGGCTGGATGCGCTCGATCTGCTCGCGCACGCCGGTATTCAGCATCAGGATGTTGGCCTTCGACTGGGGGATGATGCCCATGCTCACACCGGCGATGCCGTTCGAACGCGAGATGTTGCGGTTGTCCTCCGGTGCCAGCTCGACGTCGGCCACTTCCTCGAGCCGGATGAGATAGCCGTCGTCACCCCGGCCCACGACGAGCCGTCGGAAGTCCTCCACGCTCGAGAGGCCGGTCGATGTGCGCAGCGTGAACTCCCGCTCGCTGGACTCCAGGCGGCCGGCGGGCAGCTCCACGTTCTCCTGCCGCAGTGCATTCTCGATTTCCGTCACCGTCAGGCCGCGCGCCGCCAGGGCCTCCGGCTTGACCCAGAGGCGCATGGCCAGCCGGCGCCCGCCGAAGACCCGCACGTTGGCCACGCCGCTGACGATGGAGAACTGGTCGACCAGATAACGCTCGGCGAAGTCCGTCAGCTCCATGGGCGAGCGTGCGGTGCTCGACAGGTCGATGTACATCGTCGCGCCCGTGCCGCCGCGCGCCTTGGTGATTTCGGGCGGATCCGCCTCCTCGGGCAGGTCTTCGACCACCCGCGCCACCCGCTCACGCACGTCGTTGGCCGCGGCGTCCAGATCCCGATCGGCGGAGAACTCGATGCTGACGTCGAAGCGGCCGTCGTAGCTGATGGAGGTGAGCTTCTCGATGCCCTCGATGCCGGCGACGGCGTCCTCGACCAGCTGGGTGATCTTGCGTTCGACGATCTCCGCCGATGCCCCCCGATAGCTGCCATCGACGCTCACCACCGGCCGTTCGATATCCGGATACTCGCGGATCGGCAGGTTGCCCAGCGCCATCAGGCCGACGATCACCAGGATCAGGGACAGCACCGTGGCGAAGACGGGCCGGCGGACGGAGATCTCCGACAGGATCACGGTGGCGACATCCCGACGGTGCCGTAGACCACCTCGGAGCCTTCGCGCACCTTCTGGGTACCCTCGGTGATCACCCGCTCGCCGACTGCGAGACCGGAGACGATCTCCACCGCGCCCGGTATCCGCTGCCCCAGCTCCACCTGCCGCCTAGCCGCCCGATCCTCTGGCGCCACGACGTAGACATAGTGCTGCCCGCGTTCAGGCACGATGGCCTGCTCGGGCGCCATGAGGATGTTGCTGCGGCGCATCTGCAGGGCCACCGTCAGGAACATGCCGGGCTTGAGCAGGTCCTCTTCGTTCTCCAGGATCGCGCGCACCAGGATCGACCGGGAGACCGGGTCCAGCCGCGTGTCGACGCTGTCGATGCGACCGCGGAATTGCCGCCCCTGCAGGGCGGGGCTGCGGGCCGCGACGGTCAGGTCCTCGCGCAGTACGCCGAGGAAGGCCTCGGGCACCGAGAACTCCAGCTTCACCGGGTCGAGGTCGTCCAGCGTGGTGATGACCGTGCCCGGATTCACCAGGCTTCCCGGACTGACCCGGCGCAGGCCGATCTTGCCGCTGAACGGCGCACGGACGAACGTGTTCTCGAGACGCGCCCGCGCCGCCTGCACCTCGGCCTGGGCCACCTGCATCGCGGCGAGCAGTTCCTCGAGGCTCGAGGCGGAGATCGCCTGGGTATCGGCCAGCTGGCGCGCCCGCTCGTACTGGCTGCGGCTCTCGCTGAGAGAGGCCTCCGCCACGGCCAGCTCGGCACGGATCTCCTTGTTCTCCAGCTCCACCAGCAGGTCGCCTTCCTCGACCAGCTGTCCTTCCCGGAAGGCGATGCGAGTGACGATGCTGGTCACGCGGGAGGTGATTTCCACGGACTCGTCGGCGAGCACGGTGCCGATGGCGTCGACCTCGTCGACGATGTCCCGGGGCTCGACCACTTCGGTGATGACCGTCACGGGACCGCCACCGAAACGGCCGCCGCCGCCCCGCTCCTCGTCGGCCTCGCAGCCGGCGAGCAGGGCCAGGGCTGCGATCAGCATCCAGTGTGTCGGGCGCTTGGGCAAAATTCACCTTCCTTGTCGAACAGCGGTGGCGGTCTCGGCACGCCGGAACGCCTGCACCACGAGGCCTGTCGCGGCGCCGCGGTCAGCAGACTATTGTAACCGGAGGGGCGCAGGCAGGGCGGCTCCGGCATCGCAAAGACGACTGCCAGGTCGACTGCAAGAACGGTTGCGAAAACGTATTCGCGCTTGCCGGGCGGACGGATGCAGTCCGCGGCGTCGGGACGGGTGTCGGCGGCCCCCTCGATGCACTAGACTCGTGGCCATGGACGCCACTTTCACAGACCGGACGGTCATCATCACCGGCGCCTCCGCCGGCATCGGCGCGGCCGCCGCCCGGCGCTTCGCGGCAGCCGGGGCGCGCCTGGTCCTGGCGGCCCGCAACGAGCGCTCCCTGCAGGCCTTCGCAGCCGGCCTGCCCGACGGCACCGAGGCCGTGAGCGTTGCCATGGACGTGGCGGACGATGCGGCCTGCGGGGCGCTGTTCGATCGCGCGGAGGCGGCGTTCGGCGCCGTCCATTACCTGATCAACAACGCCGGATTGCATGCCCGCGGCAGCGTCGAGGAGAACTCCGCGGAAGCGCTGACGGCGATGGTGGACGTCAACCTGC
This sequence comes from Lentisalinibacter orientalis, assembly GCF_040706535.1. Lineage (NCBI taxonomy): Bacteria > Pseudomonadati > Pseudomonadota > Gammaproteobacteria > Woeseiales > Woeseiaceae > Lentisalinibacter > Lentisalinibacter orientalis. Next base: position 349,360 of record NZ_JAPDRJ010000005.1, on the reverse strand, counting down.
GCGCGCCCATCCTGCTCAGCCGGCTGGCGATACCCCGCATACGGCAGGCCGGCGGCGGCGCGATCGTCAACGTGGCCTCGCTGGCGGGTTGCACGCCGGTGCCGGGCTCGGTGACCTACGCGGCCACGAAGGCGGGCCTGCGCTCGTTCTCTCACGGTCTGGCCGAGGAACTGAAGGGCAGCGGCATCCACGTGGGCGTGGTCTCGCCCGGCCCGGTGGACACCGGTTTCATCATGGAAGAACTGGACGAGGTGACCGACCTCTCGCTGTCCCAGCCCATGAGCACGCCGGAGGCAGTGGCCGAGGCCATCCTGCGCGTAGCCGCGGGCGAAGCCGTGGAGGAGAAGATGCCGCGCCTGAGCGGTGTCACCGCGGACCTGGTCTATCTGTTCCCGGGCCTGAGGCGCGCCATGGAGCCGCTGCTGAGCCGCAAGGGCAAGAAGGCGCGGGAGTACTACAAGGCCCGCAGGGCGGGCCGGGAAAAGGAGAATCATGGCTGACAAACTCGACCACACCGTCATCGAAGCGAAGCTGCTCGACATCCCCGGCTGGGAACTGCGCGAGGGCAAGCTGCACCGCGAGTTCCGGTTCGACGATTTCGTGCGCGCGTTCGGTTTCATGAGCGCAGCGGCGATTGTTGCCGAGAAGATGGATCACCACCCGGAGTGGTTCAACGTCTACAACAAGGTGACCGTCGATCTCACCACCCACGACGCGGGCGGCATCACCGAGCTGGACTTCGAGCTGGCCGGCGCCATGTCGGCGCTGGCGGATCAGGCCTGACGGACCGGGGCTGACGAACCAGCAGCGACTCGCCGGCTCGGCCTCTAGACCACTGCCATCGCGGCGAAGGCGTCGCGGGTGAAGTTCTCCGTGCCGTCTTCCAGCACGCGGACGTTGTCCTCGATGCGTATGCCGCCGTAAGGCTTCAGCTCCTCCACCCGCAGCCAGTTGACGAGTCGCCCCGCGGCGCTCTCGTGCAAGGCGTCGAGCAGCAGGTCGATGAAGTAGAGGCCCGGCTCGATGGTCAGCACCTGGTCGGCGGCCAGTGTGCGGGTAAGCCGCAGATGGGGATGGTCCTCCGGTGCGGGGATCTCGCCGCCCTCGTCGTCCGCCATGAAACCGCCGACGTCGTGCACCTGCAGGCCGAGCAGGTGGCCGAGGCCGTGGGGCATGAAGGCGCGGGTCACGCCCGCCTCCACCAGCGCCTCCGCGCTGCCGGCGCTGGCGATCTCGTGGGCGAGCAGCATGCCGCCGAGCCGGCGGTGGGTCTCCAGGTGCAGCTCGCGGAAATCGGTGCCGGCCCGCACGCCGGCGACGATCTCCAGCTGCAGCGTATGCATGTCGCGGATGAGCGCGGCGAAGTCGCTCTCGTCGGCGGCGTAGGTGCGCGTGATGTCGGCGGCATAGCCGGCGACGGAGGCCCCCGCGTCGATCAGGAAGGAGCGGATCTCGTCGGGCGGTTGCCGGTCCCGGTGCTGGTAGTGCAGCACGGCACCGTGCTCGTTCAGGGCGACGATGTTGCCGTAGGGCAGCTCCTGGTCCAGTTGCCCGGCCGCGCGGCAGTAGGCGAGATGGATATCGAACTCCGAGGCGCCGTTCTCGAAGGCCGCATGCGCGGCGATGTGCGCCTCGGCCGCCCGCCGGGTCGCCGCCCGCATGCACTCCAGCTCATAGCCGGTCTTCGTCGCGCGGGGATAGTGCAGGCTCTGCAGCACGCCCTCCGGATTGACCCGCTCCACGCCCAGGGTCTGCGCCGGATCGATCACCTCGCCGACGAAGACGTAGCGCGACAGATCGTCGGGCAGCAGCGTGCGTGCGCCCGCCGGGCTCTCGAAGGGCAGGATGTCGAACTGCCCCGTCCAGTAGCCGGCCGGCGCGGCCGGCGGCATATGCCAGTAATCGGACGGCTGGCAGTAGGCGAGGCGGGGCCGGCTGCCGGGCGTGTAGACGAGATACGAGCCGGGCGCGTCGGTCAGCGGCAGCCACGCGTTGAAGTCCGGATTGACGATGTAGGGATAGGCCCGGTCGTCCTGGAACGCATAGCGGGGTTCCCCGGCCGCGATGACGATGCCGTCCGCGCCGGCACGCTCCAGCGCGCGGTCGTGGCGGCGCATCATCTCCGCGACGTGGTCGGCGTATCGTTCGGCGATGTCGGGGTGCTCGGGTTCCATGCTTCCTCCGTATGGCTGTCGTATGGCTCTCGTATGGCAACGGTTGCGCCTCCGGGCAGTATAGCGAACGCGCCGCGGCCGGCCGGCAGCCCTCCCGAGGGTTCACTTAACAGGGTTCCCGATCTGGGGCATCATTGCAGCCTCCATGAATCTGCGGAGCCTCCTATGTTTTTCCCTGCCGCACGCGGCCTCGTCGCCGCAGCGAGCGTTCTGCTCGTCATGACCACGCCGGCAATCGGCTACGATCGCATCACCGGGGAGACGTTCGCGTCCCGTTCGGAGGTGATCGCGCCACACGGCATGGCAGCGACCAGCCAGCCGCTGGCCACCCAGATCGCGCTGGACGTGCTGAAGGCCGGCGGCAGCGCAGTGGATGCCGCCATCGCCGCGAACGCCGCCCTCGGTCTCATGGAGCCGGTCGGCTGCGGCATCGGCGGCGATCTCTTCGCCATCGTCTGGGACGCGGACAAGGGCGAACTGACCGGGCTGAATGCGAGCGGTCGCTCGCCGGCCTCGCTGACCCTCGCGCACTTCGAGGAGCAGGGCATGGACAGCATCCCGCCGCTGGGGCCCCTGCCCGTGAGCGTGCCGGGCGCCGTGGACGGCTGGTTCGAGCTGCACGGACGCTACGGCCGTCTGCCGATGAGCGAAATCCTGGCGCCCGCCATCCGCTATGCCCGCGAGGGCTTCCCGGTGTCGGAACTCATCGCCTATTACTGGCAGCGCAACGCCGAATACCTGAAGGACTTCCCCGGCTTCGCGGAGACGTTCATGCCGGACGGCCGGGCACCGCGCAAGGGCGAGATGTTCCGCAACCCGCGCCTCGCCGACACCTACGAGAAGATCGCCGCCGAGGGCCGGGACGTGTTCTACCGGGGCGAGATGGCCCGCAAGATCGCCGACTACATGCAGGAGAACGGCGGCTTCCTCACCTACGAGGACATGGCGAGCCATCGCTCCGAGTGGGTGGAGCCCGTCTCCGCGACCTACCGGGGCTGGGAGGTCTACGAGCTGCCGCCGAACGGCCAGGGCATCGCCGCGTTGCAGATGCTGAACATCCTGGAGGGCTACGACATCGCCTCCATGGGCTTCGGCTCGGCGGACTATCTGCACGTGCTTACCGAGGCGAAGAAGCTCGCCTTCGAGGACCGGGCCCGCTACTACGCCGACATGGATTTCGCCGACGTGCCGGTGGAGCGATTGATTTCGAAGGGCTACGCGGCCGAGCGCCGCGGGCTGATCGACATGGCGCAGGCCTCGCGGTCGCTGCCGGCCGGCGACGCGGCGATCGAGAACGGCGACACCATCTATCTCACCGTCGCCGACCGCGACGGCAACATGGTCTCCCTGATCCAGAGCAACTACCGCGGCATGGGTTCCGGCATGACACCCGGGGATCTCGGCTTCGTGCTCCAGGACCGGGGCGAACTCTTCTCCCTGGAGCCGGGCCATCCGAACGTCTACGAGCCCGGCAAGCGGCCCTTCCACACCATCATCCCGGCGTTCGTGATGCGCGACGGCAAGCCGCTGATGAGCTTCGGCGTGATGGGCGGCGCCATGCAGCCCCAGGGACACACGCAGATCATCGTCAACATGGTGGATTTCGGCATGAACCTGCAGGAGGCCGGCGACGCGCCCCGGCTGCGCCACAGCGGCTCCTCCCAGCCCACCGGCGAGCAGATGACCGACGGCGGCATGGTGCACCTCGAGCACGGCTACGACCAGGCCGTCCACCGGGAGCTGATGCGCCGCGGCCACCGTCTCGGCGGCAGTAACGGCGGCTTCGGCGGCTACCAGGCCATCATGAAGGACCACGAAGAGGGCGTGTACTACGGGGCCTCCGAGTCCCGCAAGGACGGCCAGGCGGCCGGCTACTGAAAGCGTCGGCGCAGCGTAGCGCCCCAGAGAATCGACCCAGAGAATGGACCCAGACAATGGACCCGGGGAATCGGCGATGAGCGGTGAAATCTGGCTGACCGGTATCACGACCACCGGCACGCCCCACATCGGCAATTACGTCGGCGCCATCCGGCCGGGCGTTGCCGCGAGTCGCGAGGCGGAGAAACGCAATTTCTATTTCCTCGCGGACCTGCACGCGCTGGTGAAGAACCAGAATCCGGACGAGATCCAGCGCTCGACGCTGGAGATCGCCGCCTCCTGGCTCGCGCTCGGCCTGGATACCCGCAACGCCGTGTTCTACCGCCAGTCGGACATTCCCGAGATACCCGAGCTCACCTGGGTGCTCTCCAGCATGACGGCCAAGGGACTCATGAATCGCGCGCACGCCTACAAGGCCGCGGTCGCCGCCAACGAAGACGCCGACAACAAGGACCCCGACAAGGGCATCACCATGGCCCTGTTCTCCTATCCCGTGCTGATGGCCGCCGACATCCTGCTGTTCAAGGCGCACAAGGTGCCGGTGGGGCGGGACCAGAAGCAGCACGTGGAGATGGCCCGGGACATCGCCGGGCGCTTCAACCATCACTACGGCGAACTCTTCACCCTGCCGGAGCCGGTGATCGACGACAACACGGCGGTGCTTTCCGGGCTGGACGGGCGCAAGATGTCGAAGAGCTACGGCAACACCATCCCCCTGTTCCTGCCGGAGAAGAAGCTCAGAAAACTGATCATGAAGATCAAGACGAACTCGCTGGAGCCCGGCGAGCCGAAGGAGACCGAGGGCTCGACCCTGTTCGAGATCTACCGGGCATTCGCCACGCCCGCCGAATCCGCCGACGTCGCCCGCCGCTACGCCGAGGGCATCGCCTGGGGCGAGATGAAGCAGCTCCTGTTCGAGTACATCAACGATCACCTCGGCGCGGCCCGCGCGGAATACGAACGGCTCATCGCCGACCCGGGCCACGTGGAATCCGTGCTGGTCGCCGGCGCCGAGCGCGCCCGCGCCCTGAGCGCGCCGTTCATGGCCGATATCCGCCAGGCGGTGGGCATCCGCCCGCTGGGGTAGCCGCCGGCGATGCGCGTCACGCTCACCATCGCGGCGATCCTGCTGGCGCTCGCCGCCTGCTCGCCGGGCCCGGAGGGCGGCGGCACGACCGGCGGCGCGCAGACCGGCAACGTGCCGGATCGCTGCGCGGGAATCACCGATCCGGTCGAGCGGGCCGTGTGCGCCGACGTGGACCTGCGCGCGATGGACGCGGACCTCACCCGCCTGTACCAGCGGGCGCTGGCGCGGGCGGACCACACGGCGAAAGCCTCTCTCAGGAACGAACACGCCGCCTGGGAGCGCGGCCTCCGGGACTGCCTCGAACTGCCGGAGGCAGAGCGCCGCGACTGCCTGGACGAGCGCTACAACGCGCGCCTGGCAGACCTGGCACCCCGCCCGTAGGAGGGCCTTCAGGCCCGACCCGGCTTTTCCACCCGGCTCACCTTCTATTGTGGCCGCCCTGTGGGGGTATCCATCTTGCTCCCGACAAAAGGTCGCGGCGATGGATATCCCCGCATGACGGCCGCCTCGCGGTGGCGTGAAGGAGCTGCCAGTCAGCAACGCCTGCTGACTGGTGCCAGGCCTCTCGGCTGCGGGTCCGCCAGCGGGTGGATAAGGGTTGCGGGGTCGCCCTGGATGCGGCACGGCTTCGATGGGCATGTAGGAGGGGCTTCAGCCCCGATCTTCGCCTGAGGTGGCCGAGCGCTGATCGGGGCTGAAGCCCCTCCTACATGCCCGTTGACCGGGGCGGCCAGAAAAGAACGAGTTCAGGCCAGGCGTTTCTCGCGGCCTTCGGCCAGCAGGGCGCGCAGGTACCGGCCCGTGTGGGAGGCCTCGACTTCCGCGACGTCCTCCGGCGTGCCCGCCGCGACGATTTCGCCGCCGCCGTCGCCGCCTTCCGGGCCGAGATCCACGATCCAGTCCGCCGTCTTGATCACGTCCAGGTTGTGCTCGATGACGACGATCGTGTTGCCCCGGTCGCGCAGGCGGTGGAGCACCGCGAGCAGCTGGGCGATGTCGTGGAAATGCAGTCCCGTGGTGGGTTCGTCTAGGATGTACAGCGTGGAGCCGGTGTCCCGCTTGGAGAGTTCGCGGGCGAGCTTGATGCGCTGGGCCTCGCCGCCGGACAGCGTGGTCGCGTTCTGCCCCAGGCGCACGTACGACAGGCCCACGTCCATCAGCGTCTGCAGCTTGCGGGCGATGACCGGCACGTTGCGGAAGAACTCCAGGCCGTCTTCCACGGTCATCTCCAGCACCTCGTGGATGTTGCGGCCCTTGTAGCGGATGTCCAGCGTCTCCCGGTTGTAGCGGCGGCCCTCGCAGACGTCGCAGGGCACGTAGATGTCGGGGAGGAAGTGCATTTCCACCTTGATGACGCCGTCGCCCTGGCAGGCCTCGCAGCGCCCGCCCTTGACGTTGAAGCTGAAACGCCCCGCCTGATAGCCCCGCGAGCGTGCCTCCTGGGTGCCGGCGAAGAGTTCGCGGATCGGCGTGAACAGCCCGGTGTAGGTGGCCGGGTTGGAGCGGGGCGTGCGGCCGATCGGGCTCTGGGAGATCTCGATGACCCGGTCGAAGTGTTCCAGCCCGTCGATGCCGGCGCAGGGCTCCGGGTCGGTGGCCGCCCGGTTCAGCAGTGCCGCGGCGGTCTCGTACAGGGTGCCGTTGATGAGCGTGGACTTGCCGGAGCCGGACACGCCGGTGACGCAGGTCATGAGGCCCACCGGCAGGGCGGCCTCGACGTGTTTCAGGTTGTTGCCCGTGGCGTCGCGGACCACCAGCTGACGGGCGGCGTCGGGTGCGACGCGCCGGGCGGGCACCTCGATGCGCCGCTGGCCGGAGAGGTACTGGCCGGTGAGGGAGGCCGGGTTGCGCCGGATCGCGTCCGGCGGCCCCTCCGCCACCACCCGGCCGCCGTGGACGCCGGCGCCCGGGCCGAGGTCGACGACGTGATCGGCGGCGAGGATCGCCTCCTGGTCGTGCTCCACCATGATCACGGTGTTGCCGATGTCCCGCAGGTGGGTGAGGGTGCCGAGGAGCCGCGCATTGTCCCGCTGGTGCAGGCCGATGCTGGGCTCGTCGAGGATGTACATGACGCCCACCAGTCCCGAGCCGATCTGGCTGGCCAGCCGTATGCGCTGCGCCTCGCCGCCGGAGAGCGTGTCGGCGCTGCGGTCCAGCGTGAGGTAGGTCAGGCCGACGTCGTCCAGGAAGCCGAGCCGCTCGGCGATCTCCCGGACGATGCGCCCGGCGACCTCGCCGCGCCAGCCCGGCAGCTCCAGCACGCCGAAGAAGGCGCGGGCGTCGCCCACGGCCATGGCCGAGAGGTCGGCGATGCCGCGGTCGGCCACGAAGACGTTGCGCGCGGCCCGGTTCAGCCGCGAGCCGCCGCAGGCAGGACACTGCTGGGTGCTCAGGTACCTGGCGAGCTCCTCGCGGACGGTGGCCGACTCGGTCTCGCGGTAGCGGCGCTCCAGGTTCGGCAGCACGCCTTCGAACGGGTGGCGCTGGCTCACGCTGGCGCCGCGGCTGCTGGTGTAGCTGAACTCGATCTGCTCGTCGCCGCTGCCGTGCAGTATGACGTTGCGCACCGCCTCGGGCAGCTCGCCGAAGGGCGCCTCCACGTCGAAGCCGTAATGGGCGGCGAGGTTGCCGATCATCTGGAAATAATAGGTCGTGCGCCGGTCCCAGCCGCGGATGGCGCCGCCGGCCAGGCTGATGTCCGGGTTGACCACCACCCGGTCCGGGTCGAAGAACTGTTTCACGCCGAGCCCGTCGCAGTCCGGGCAGGCGCCGTGCGGGTTATTGAAGGAGAACAGCCGGGGTTCCAGCTCGCTCAGGCTGTAGCCGCACTCCCGGCAGGCGTAGCGGTCCGAGAACGTAATCTCCTCGCCGTCGCCCGCGAGCGGCACCACCCGCGCCACGCCGTCGGCGAGGCCCAGCGCCGTCTCGAAGGATTCGGCCAGCCGCAGCGCCAGGTCGGGGCGGACCTTGAAGCGGTCGACCACCGCCTCGATGGTGTGGCGTCGCCGCGCGTCCAGTGCCGGCGCGTCGGCCAGCTCCAGGATCTCGCCGTTTATGCGGGCGCGCACGAAACCCTGGGCCTGCAGCTCCTGCAGCATGCGCGCGTGCTCGCCCTTGCGGTTGTCCACCATGGGAGCCAGCAGCGCCAGACGGCTGCCCTCCGGCAGCGCCAGGACGTGATCGACCATCTGGCTGACCGTCTGCGCCTCGAGGTCCAGGCCGTGGTCCGGGCAGCGCGGGGTTCCGGCCCGGGCGTAGAGCAGGCGCAGATAGTCGTAGATCTCGGTGACCGTCCCCACCGTCGAGCGCGGGTTGTGCGAGGTCGACTTCTGCTCGATGGAGATGGCGGGCGACAGGCCCTCGATGTGGTCGACGTCCGGCTTCTCCATCATGGAGAGGAACTGGCGCGCATAGGCGGACAGCGACTCCACGTAGCGGCGCTGACCCTCGGCATAGATGGTGTCGAAGGCGAGCGATGACTTACCGGAGCCGCTGAGGCCGGTGAGCACGATCAGCCGGTCGCGGGGCAGCGACAGATCGATGTTCTGCAGGTTGTGCGTCCGTGCGCCGCGTATTTCGATACTGTCCATGGGAGCCGGCGGTGAGCGGGGGTCAACCTGTTAATATACGCCGCCTGCTTCCCGCCGCGCAAAAGCGCGGCAGCACGACGGACCCGCGGCGACAGCACAGGACCGGACATGTCAGACGAACAGACGACCCCGCCCGACGGGCAGCGAAAACGCATCTCACTCGAGCCGGGGGAGGGCCGCATCATCGGCATGGTCAGCGGCATGGCCATGCTGCGTATGCTCGGCCTGTTCCTCCTGCTGCCGGTGCTCGCGCTCTGGGCCTCCGGCCTGGAGGGGGCCACGCCCATGCTGGTCGGCCTGGCGGTGGGCGGCTACGGGATCACCCAGGCCGTGCTGCAGGTACCGTTCGGCACGCTGTCCGACCGCATCGGCCGCGTGCCGGTCATCGTGCTCGGGCTGACCGTCTTCGCCCTGGGCAGCTTCGTCGCGGCCATGAGTCACCACATCCTCGGCGTCATCGCCGGGCGTCTCCTGCAGGGGGCGGGCGCCGTCTCGGCCACGCTGACCGCGCTGCTGGCCGATCACACCCGGGAGGAAATCCGTACCCGCGCCACGGCCATCCTCGGCATCTCCATCGGCAGCTCGTTCCTGATCGCACTGGTGCTCGGCCCGCTGGTGGCCAGCGTGACGGGCGTGCGCGGCCTGTTCTGGCTGGCCGGCATCATGGCGCTGACCGCGCTGGCGCTCGCCACGGTGCTGCCCCGGGCGAAGCCGGGGGCCCATCACGGGGCGCAGCGGCGGCCGGCGGGGCGCCTCACTCCGGGCGTCGCCGCCATCGATGCCTCCATCTTCCTGCTGCACATGATGCTCACGGCCAGCTTCGTGGCGGCGCCGTTCCTGCTGCGCGACGCGCTCGGCGTGCCCATGGAGACCCAGTGGCGCACCTACTTCGCCGCCCTGGCGCTGTCCCTGGTGGCCACGGTACCGCTGGTATTGCTGGGCGAGAAGGGTCGCGGCAGCTGGATCTTCGTCCTCTCGGTGGGTCTGCTGGCCCTCGGCCAGGGCCTGCTGTGGCAGGCGACGGACGGCTGGATCCTGGCCCTGGCGGGACTGGCGATCTTCTTCGCCGGGTTCAACTACCTCGAGGCCCGACTGCCGGCGCGTCTATCGGTGGTCGCGGGCCCGGACGGCCGGGGCGGCGCGCTGGGGCTGTTCTACACCTCCCAGTTCCTCGGCGCGTTCGCCGGCGGCGTGGTCGGGGGATGGCTGATGGGCGTGACCGACTACAGCGGCGTGTTCGTCTCGCTCGGCGTGATCGGCGTCGCCTGGCTGCTGGTGACGATCGGCCTTGTTTTCGGGCGTAATCCCGCATTATAGCGGTGGGCATTTGGCGGCCCAGCGCCTACAATAGCTCACCCTCGACGGCGAAGAGCCTGCGCTCCTCGCCGCGGCATCCAACCAAGACGAGCAGGGGACCCTGATGGCCCGCGGAATCAACAAAGTCATACTGGTCGGCAATCTCGGCCAGGATCCGGACACGCGCTACATGCCGAGCGGCAGCGCGGTCACGAACCTTCGCATCGCGACCAGCGAGCAGTGGAAGGACAAGCAGACCGGCGAGCAGAAGGAGCGTACCGAATGGCACAACGTCGCCATGTTCGGCCGGCTCGCGGAGATCGCCGCCGAGTATCTGCGCAAGGGCTCCCAGGTCTACATCGAGGGCAAGCTGCGCACGCGCAAGTGGCAGGACAAGCAGGGCAATGACCGCTGGACCACGGAGGTCATCGCCGACGAGATGCAGATGATGGGCGGCCGCGGCGGTGGCGGCGGAGCGGGGCCGATGTCGTCCCAGGACTCCGGCCCGTCCGGGGGTAACTACCCCGATACGGGCGGCGGCGAAGAGTTCGACGACGACATCCCCTTCTGAGGTCCGCCCCGGAGCGCCGAAGCCCAACCGACACATCCCTGCGGGGACCATCGCACAATCTACTGTGAGCCCGGTCGCGGCAGCGCGGCGCGGGCTCTGCTAGGTTGGCGGGCTGTCCACCGATCCGGTGCAAGATCTGCCCGGAAAGGGCAGTGGATTATTTTTGAGGAAACAAGGAACCGGAAATGGGAGCCTACAAAGAGCCGCACGGCGGCGAACTGATCGAACTGTACCTGGACGAGGCGGCGGCGGCCGAGGAGAAGAAGCGGGCCCGCGACATGGCGTCTTGGGACCTGACGCCGCGCCAGCTGTGCGACCTCGAGCTGCTGCTGAACGGCGGCTTCTCCCCCCTGACCGGTTTCCTGGAGCAGGCGGACTACGAGGGCGTCGTGAAGGACATGCGTCTCGCCTCGGGGGTGCTCTGGCCCATGCCGGTCACGCTGGACGTAAGCGAGGAGTTCGCCGCTGACGTGGCCGAGGGCGACGAGATCGCGCTGCGCGACCAGGAAGGCGTGCTCGTCGCCACCATGAAGGTGACCAGCCGCTGGACGCCGGACAAGGAGTCCGAGGCGCTGCAGGTCTTCGGCACCGCCGACGAACTGCACCCGGCGGTGGACTACCTGATGAACAGGGCCGGGCCGGTCTACCTGGGCGGTCCGCTGCGCGGCGTCGAGGCGCCGACCCACTACGACTTCCGCCATCTGCGCGATACCCCGCGGGAGATGCGCGACCGCTTCCGCAAGCTCGGCTGGCGCAAGGTGGTGGCGTTCCAGACCCGCAACCCGATGCACCGGGCCCACCAGGAACTCACTTTCCGGGCGGCGCGCGAGGTGGAGGCCAACCTGCTCATCCACCCGGTCGTCGGCATGACCAAGCCCGGCGACGTGGATCACTACACGCGGGTGCGCTGCTACGAGCACGTGCTGGGCCAGTACCCGGACCAGACCACGTCGCTCAGCCTGCTGCCGCTGGCCATGCGCATGGGCGGGCCGCGCGAGGCGCTGTGGCACGCCATCATTCGCAAGAACTACGGCTGCACCCACTTTATCGTCGGCCGTGATCATGCGGGACCAGGCAAGGACAGCCAGGGCAACGACTTCTACGGTCCCTACGATGCCCAGACGCTGTTCCGCGAGCACGAGCAGGAACTCGGCATCTCCATGGTGCCGTTCCGCCTGATGGTGTACGCGGAGAACCGGGCCCAGTACATGCCGCTGGACGAGACCACCGACCAGGACAACGTGCTGAACATCTCCGGTACCGAACTCCGCCGCCGGCTGCAGGAAGGTCTGGAGATACCGGACTGGTTCTCGTTCCAGGAGGTGGTCGCGGAACTCCGTCGCACGCACCCGCCGCGGCACAAGCAGGGCTTTACGGTGTTCATGACCGGGCTCTCCGGCTCGGGCAAGTCCACCATCGCCAACGCGCTGATGGTGAAGCTGCTGGAGGCCGGCGGCCGGCCGGTGACACTGCTCGACGGCGACATCGTGCGCAAGAACCTGTCCAGCGAGCTCGGCTTCTCGAAGGAGCACCGGGATCTGAACATCCTGCGCATCGGCTACGTGGCCAGCGAGATCACCAAGAACGGCGGCATCGCCATCTGCGCGCCCATCGCGCCCTATGCCCGCACCCGCCGCGAAGTGCGCCAGCTGATCGAGCCGTTGGGCGGTTTCGTGGAGGTGCACGTCGCCACGCCGCTGGAGGTCTGCGAGCAGCGCGACCGCAAGGGGCTCTATGCCAAGGCACGGGCGGGCATCATCAAGGAATTCACCGGCATCAGCGACCCCTACGAGGAGCCGGAGGCGCCGGAGATCCGCCTCGACACGCAGGAGATGACGCCGGACCTGGCGGCCCACCGCATCCTGGTGATCCTCGAAAGCCTGGGTTTCTTGCGCTAGGTTTCTTGCGCTAGGTTTCCTGCGCTAGGATTCACCGCATGACCGGCAGGCTCTACATCAGCACCTACGGCTGTCAGATGAACGAGTACGACTCCGCCAAGATGGCGGACGTGCTGCGGGAGTCCCATGGTCTCGCGCTGACGGACGATCCGTCCGAGGCCGACGTGCTGCTGGTCAACACCTGTTCCATCCGCGAGAAGGCCCAGGAGAAGACCTTCTCCGAGATCGGCCGCTGGAAGCGGCTGAAGGCGGAGCGTCCGGATCTGGTGATCGGCGTCGGCGGCTGCGTGGCCAGCCAGGAGGGCGACGCCGTGATCCGCCGGGCCCCGTACGTGGATATGGTGTTCGGTCCGCAGACGTTACACCGGTTGCCGGACATGCTCGAGCGGGTGCGCCGCTCCGGCGAACCGGTGGTGGATGTCTCCTTCCCGGAGATCGAGAAGTTCGACCGCCTGCCCGAGCCCCGGGCCGAGGGTCCCACGGCCTTCGTCTCGGTGATGGAGGGCTGCAGCAAGTACTGCTCGTTCTGCGTCGTGCCCTATACCCGGGGCGAGGAGATCAGCCGGCCGTTCGACGACGTCATCGTCGAGGTGGCGCAGCTCGCGGACAAGGGCGTTCGGGAGGTGAACCTGCTCGGCCAGAACGTGAACGCCTACCGGGGTGCCATGCACGATGGCACCACCGCCGACCTGGCCACCCTGATCCATTACGTGGCCGCGGTCGACGGCATCGAGCGCATCCGCTTCACCACCTCGCATCCGGTGGAGTTCACCGATGCCCTGATCCGCGCCTATGCCGAGGTGCCGAAGCTCGCGTCCTACCTGCACCTGCCGGTGCAGAGCGGCTCCGACCGGGTGCTGGCGCTGATGAAGCGTGGCCACACCGCGCTGGAGTATCGGCAGAAGATCCGCCGGCTGCGCGAAGCCCGCCCCGGCATCTCGGTGTCCTCGGACTTCATCGTCGGCTTCCCGGGCGAGACCGACGCGGACGTCGACGCCACCATGAAGCTCATCGCCGACTTGGGCTTCGACCAGTCCTTCAGCTTCATCTACAGCGCGCGGCCGGGCACACCGGCGGCCTCGCTGCCGGACGAGGTCACCGCCGACGAGAAGAAGCGCCGTCTCGCGCTGCTGCAGGCCCGCATCAACCAGCAGGCGGCGGCGATCAGCGAGGCGATGGTCGGCACGACCCAGCGGGTACTGGTCGAGCGCCGCGCCCGCCGGCATACGGGACAGGTGGCCGGCCGCACAGAGAACATGCGCTGGGTGAACTTCGACGGCGACGATTCGCTCATCGGCCAATTCGTCGACGTGCAGATCACCGAGGCGATGCCCAATTCCCTGCGCGGACGCGTGGTCGCGCCGCCGGCCCGGCGCCGCGCCTCCTGACTTCCCCTCGTCATGAGGAGGGGTTAGTCTAGAAACCTGTCAACTCGAACCGGGAGTCTCCTCTTCTCTTGGAATCCGTAAACGAAGCCAGGGACATCGTCCTGGAGCCCGCCGACAACAACCGTCTGGCCAATCTCTGCGGCCAGTTCGACGAACACCTGAGACAAATCGAACGCCGACTGGGCGTGGAGATCGCCAACCGGGGCAACCGTTTCCGGGTGGTGGGCCAGGCGGGTGCGGCGCGCGCCGGCGAGCAGGTGCTGCAGGAGCTGTTCCGCCTGACCGGTAGCGAACACCTGGATCCGCACCGGGTGCACATCTGTCTGCAGGAGTCGGCGATGGAGGCGCGCGAAGCGCCTGCGGACGAGGATGCCGGCACGGAGGCGCCGGCCCGGGAGCAGTCGGAGGAGACGCTCATCAAGACCCCGCGCAAGCGCATCCGCGCGCGCGGCCCCAACCAGCGCCACTACCTGGTGCAGATCCGCGACAACGACCTGGCCTTCGGCATCGGCCCCGCCGGCACCGGCAAGACCTATCTGGCTGTGGCCGCCGCCATAGAGGCGCTGGAGCGCGACGAGGTGCGCCGGATCGTGCTGGTGCGCCCCGCCGTGGAGGCGGGGGAGCGGCTCGGCTTCCTGCCCGGCGACATGTCCCAGAAGGTCGACCCGTACCTGCGCCCCATGTACGACGCCCTCTACGAGATGATGGGCTTCGAGCGTGTGGGCCGGCTGGTGGAGCGCAACGTCATCGAGGTGGCACCGCTCGCCTTCATGCGCGGCCGCTCGCTGAACGAGTCCTTCGTGCTGCTGGACGAGGCGCAGAATACCTCCGCCGCCCAGATGAAGATGTTCCTGACCCGCATCGGTTTCGGCTCCCGGGCAGTGGTGACCGGCGACGTCACCCAGATCGACCTGCCGAAGGGGCAGCTGTCGGGCCTGCGCCACGTCATGGACGTGCTGCGCGGGGTCGAGGGCATCGGCTTCAGCTACTTCACCGCCTCCGACGTGGTCCGTCATCCGCTGGTGCAGCGCATCGTGGAAGCCTACGACGCCCACGGCGACGGCGAGCTGTAGTCGCAGCAAGAGGTCCGAGCGGTGTCTCTCGCGCTGGTCAGGCAGCTGGCCCTCGACGACGGCGGCGACGGCCGGGCCGGCGAGGACGCCGCGGCCATCCCGGGTCGGGACGTGCTCCGCCGCTGGGCCGAGGCGGCGCTGCGCCGCGCGGGGGTCGAGGCGGATGCGCGGGAGCTGACGGTGCGCATCGTCGGCGAGGCCGAGAGCCGGGAGCTGAATGCGGCCTGGCGCGGCAAGGACCGCCCGACCAACGTGCTGGCGTTCCCCGGCGGCGACCCCGGCCTGCCCGGCGAGGTGGACTATCCGCTGGGCGATCTCGTGGTCTGCGCGCCGGTGGTGGCGCGGGAAGCGGTCGAGCAGGGCAAGACGGCGGAGAGCCACTGGTGCCACATGATCGTCCACGGCACCCTGCATCTGGCCGGCTACGACCACCAGACGCCGGACGAGGCCGCCCGCATGGAGGGCCTCGAGCGGGAGATCCTCGCGGAACTGGGCCATCCGGACCCTTATCGGGAGGATTGAAATCCATGGACACTGCTACAATATCCAGCTCGGCGCGATCTGCGCCGCCTCTATCGGAATCATGACGGAAGACAAACCTCCCAGTAGCAACGGCTCCGAGCCGCCCGGTCTGTTCAGTCGCCTGCTGAAGGCGCTGCGGGGCGAGCCCAGGGGCCGTGAAGAGATCCTCAACATCATCAAGGACGCCCAGGCGGGGGACATATTCGACCCCGAAGAGCAGGCCATGCTCGAGGGCGTGCTGGAAGTCTCCGCCACCCAGGTGCGGGACGTGATGATCCCCCGTTCGCAGATGGTGGTCCTGGAGAAGGACCGGCCCGTCGAGGAGATGCTGAAGATCATCATCGAATCCGGGCACTCCCGCTTCCCCGTCATCGGCGAGGATCGGGACGAGGTGCTGGGGATCCTGCTCGCGAAGGACCTGCTGCGCTTCGTCGGCCAGGCCGAGTACTCCAGCGAGGACATCGTGCGCTGGCTGCGGCCGGCCGTCTTCATCCCGGAGGCGAAGCGCCTGAACACGCTGCTGAAGGAATTCCGCGCGAGCCACAACCACATGGCCATCGTGGTGGACGAGTACGGCGGCGTGTCGGGGCTCGCCACCATCGAGGACGTGCTGGAGGAGATCGTCGGCGAGATCGACGACGAGCACGACCCGGAGGAGATGCCCTATATCCAGGAGGCGGGCGAGAAGGGCGGCCGCCCGGTGTACGCCGTCCGTGCGCTGACCCGCATCGAGGACTTCAACGAGCACTTCGATACCGACTTCAGCGACGACGACTACGACACCGTGGGCGGCCTGGTCATGCACGAACTCGGACATCTGCCGCGCCGCTCCGAAGCCATCGAGTACGGTGGCTACCGGTTCACCGTGACCCGGGCGGACCGCCGGCGCATCGACCTGCTGGAGGTGTCGCCGCTCGCCGAGGCCGTGGGCGAGTAGCCCCGGCCGGGGTCCGTCCCGCACGTCGTCCGGCATGCGAGAGGCCCTGCAAGCGGCGTCCGGCTATCCCCGACTCCTGAGCCTGGCGGCGGGGCTCACGCTGCCGCTGGCCTTCGCGCCCTTCGGCTGGTGGTGGTATGCACCGCTGGTCGTCGCTGCGGGCGCCGCGCTGTGGCCCGGCCGCACGCCGCGCCGGGCCGCCGCCGCCGGCTTCGCCTTCGGCGCCGGCGCCTTCCTCTCCGGCACCTACTGGCTGTACATCTCCATCACCATCTTCGGCGGCGCGCCGGCGGCGCTGTCCGTCTTCCTCATGCTGGGGCTGGTGCTGATCATGGCGGTGTACTACGCCGGCACCGCCTGGCTCGTCGCGCGGCTGACCGCCTGCGACACCCGTCACGTGCTGTGGGTGCTGCCGGCGGCCTGGGTGGCCATGGAGTGGCTGCGGGGCTGGCTGCTGAGCGGATTCCCCTGGCTGTCGCTGGGCTACAGCCAGACCGACGGTCCGCTGGCCGGTTTCGTCCCCGTGGCCGGCGTCTACGGCGCGAGCCTCGCCGTGGCCGTGCTGGCGGCGGCGCTGATCGTGCTGGTGCGCGAACCCCGCTGGCGGGTGCCGGTCGCGGCGCTCCTCGTCGCCGTGCCCGCGGTCGGTGCCGGGCTGGCCCGCGTCGAGTGGACCGCTGCCGACGGAGAGCCCCTGCGCGCCTCCCTCGTACAGGGGGCGATCACCCAGGACCGCAAGTGGCTGCCGGAAGAGCGGGCGCCGACGCTCGCCCTGTACCGGCGGCTGACGCTGGCCGAGGCGGACGCGGACATCGTCGTCTGGCCCGAGGTGGCCGTGCCCGCCGAGACGAGCCAGGTGGCGGGTTATCTCGCCGCCATCGACCGGGTCATGGAGGCGCGCGACGCCTCGCTGCTGCTCGGCATCATGGACTACGACGAGGACCTGGGCGGCTACAGCAACAGCGTCCTGCTGCTGGGCCCGGGCGAGGGGATCTATCGCAAGCGGCACCTGGTGCCTTTCGGCGAGTACTTTCCGGTGCCCGACTTCATCCGCGAGTGGATGCGGCTGATGAGCCTGCCGTACACGGATACGGCGGCCGGGCCGGAGCGCCCGGAACTGCTGCAGGCCGCGGGCGAGAAGGTGGCACTGACCATCTGCTACGAGGACGCCTTCGGCGCCGAGCAACTCTATGCGCTGCCCGAGGCGACGCTGCTGGTGAACGTGAGCAACGACGCGTGGTTCGGCGACTCCATCGCGCCCCATCAGCACCTCCAGATCGCCCGCGTGCGCAGCCTGGAGGCCGGCCGCTGGCAGCTGCGCGCCACCAACACCGGCATCACCGCGTTCATCGACCCGCGTGGCCGCATCCACTCGCGCTCGCCCCAGTTCGAGACGGCGGTGCTGCGGGCGCGGGTGCAGCCCCGCACCGGACTCACCCCCTATGCCGCCGCAGGCAACTGGCCGGTGGTGGGGCTCTGCCTCGCGCTGCTCGCCGCGGCCGCGTGGCCTGCGCTGCGGCGCCGCTGACGGCGGTACCGGCCGCCGGGTGCCTCATGTATCCTTGCCGGTCCTGATCGGGTTGGCTGAAGACGGCAGACGATGGACAGCAATTACAGGCCGGAGGCGATAGAGCCGGCCGCCCAGCGCTACTGGGAAGAGCACCGGTGTTTCGAGGTGGACGAGGATCCCGGCCGGGAGAAGTTCTACTGTCTCACCATGTTCCCCTATCCCAGCGGACGCCTGCACATGGGCCACGTCCGCGTCTTCACCATCTCCGACGTGATCGCCCGCTACCAGCGCATGCAGGGGCGCCACGTGCTGCAGCCCATGGGCTGGGACGCCTTCGGCATGCCCGCCGAGAACGCGGCCATCAAGAACGAGGTGCCGCCGGCGGAATGGACCTATCAGAACATCGACTACATGCGCGGCCAGATGAAACGGCTGGGCTACGCCTACGACTGGCGCCGCGAGATCACCACCTGCCGGCCCGAGTACTACCGCTGGGAGCAGTGGCTGTTCACGAAGCTGTTCGAGAAGGGCCTGGTGTACCGCAGGAACTCGGTGGTGAACTGGGATCCGGTGGACCAGACCGTGCTCGCCAACGAGCAGGTCATCGACGGCCGGGGCTGGCGTTCCGGCGCGCTGGTGGAGCGCCGGGAGATCCCCCAGTGGTTCATGAAGATCACCGCCTACGCCGACGAGCTGCTGGAGGCGCTGGACGGCCTGGACGGCTGGCCGGAGCCGGTGAAGGTGATGCAGCGCAACTGGATCGGCCGCTCCGAGGGCGTAGAGATCGCCTTCCGCGTGCCCGGCGAGGAGGCGCCGCTCACGGTCTACACCACCCGCCCGGATACGCTGCTGGGTGTCACCTACATGGCGGTGGCGGCGGAGCACCCGCTGGCGGTGCAGGCGGCCGAAGGCGATGCGAAGCTGCAGGCATTTCTGGCCGAATGCCGCTCCACCCACGCCGCCGAGGCGGCCATGGAGACCATGGAGAAGAAGGGCATGCCGCTCGGCATCTCCGCCGTCCATCCCTTCACCGGCGAGGAAGTGCCGCTGTGGGTGGCGAACTTCGTGCTGATGGGCTATGGCACGGGCGCCGTGATGGCGGTGCCGGGCCACGACCAGCGTGACTGGGATTTCGCGCGCAAGCACGGTCTGCCCATCCGCCAGGTGATCCGCCCGGCGGACGGCTCGGAGGCGGACATGGAAGCGGGCGCCTTCACCGAGTACGGCATCGTGGTGAACTCCGGTGACTATGACGGCATGGACTTCCGCCAGGCCTTCGACGCCATCGCGGACCGGCTCGAGGCCGAGGGCATCGGCCGGCGCACGGTGAACTACCGGCTGCGCGACTGGGGCGTCTCCCGCCAGCGCTACTGGGGCACGCCGATACCGATCATCTACTGCGGCGAATGCGGCGCCGTACCGGTGCCGGAAAAGGATCTGCCGGTGGTGCTGCCCGAGGACGTGACCATCACCGGCGCGGGCTCGCCGCTGAAGGACATGCCAGCGTTCGTCGAGGCCGAGTGCCCGAAATGCGGCGCTGCCGCCCGCCGGGAAACGGACACCTTCGACACCTTCGTGGAGTCCTCCTGGTATTTCTCCCGCTACACCTGCCCCGACGCGGACGCCATGCTGGACGAGCGCGAGGCCTACTGGATGCCGGTGGACCAGTACACCGGCGGCATCGAGCACGCCATCCTGCATCTGCTCTATGCGCGTTTCTTCCAGAAGCTGATGCGCGACTGCGGCCTGTCTGCCGCCGACGAGCCGTTCACCAACCTGCTGACGCAGGGCATGGTGCTGAAGGACGGCGTGAAGATGTCGAAGTCGGCAGGCAACACCGTGGACCCCCAGGAGCTGCTGGAGCGTTACGGCGCCGACACTGTGCGGCTGTTCATGATGTTCACCGCGCCGCCGGACCAGGCGCTGGAGTGGTCGGATTCCGGCGTGGCCGGGGCCAACCGCTTCCTGAAGCGCCTGTGGAAGACGGTGTACGAGCACGTGCAGGGCGGTCCGGTCGAGGCCGGCGGCGAGGCTGGCGAGGCGGCGACCGCGCTGCGCCGCAAGCTGCACGAGACCATCGCGAAGGTGAGCGACGACATCGGCCGTCGCTACACCTTCAACACGGCGGTGGCGGCCGTGATGGAGCTGCTGAACGCCATCAACCGCACCGAGGGCCACGAACCGGCACTGCGGGCCGTGCGCCAGGAGGCGATGGAGGCCATCGTGCTGATGCTCGCGCCCATCGTGCCCCACGTCACCCACGATCTCTGGCAGGCGCTCGGCCACGAATCGGCGCTGGTGGACCAGCCCTGGCCCGCGGTGGACGAGTCCGCGCTGGCCCAGGACACCATCGAGGTGGTGGTGCAGGTCAACGGCCGTCTGCGTGCGCGCGTCAGCGTGCCGGCGGATGCCGACAAGGACGCCGTCGTCGAGCGCGCGATGGCGGACGAGAACGTACGCCGCCACACCGAGGGCAAGACCGTACGCAAGACCATCTACGTGCCGGGCAAGCTGGTCAATGTGGTGGTCTGAGCGGCTCCTCGACCGGTTGCTGGCCCGGTTGCCGGTCCTTTTGCCGGCCCTCGTACTGGCCGGCTGCGGCTTCCAGCTGCAGGGCAGCGAGAGCCTGCCGCCGGAGATCGCGCGCACCTATATCAGCTCGGCCGACCGCTACACCGCCTTCCACCGCGCGCTGGGAACCGCCCTGGAGGCGCGTGGCGTGGAGGTGACGGACGACCCGGCCCTGGCATCCGCCGTGCTCGACATCTCCCGGGACGAGACAGGCCAGCGGGTGCTGTCGGTGTCCGCCCGCAACGTCCCGCGGGAGTTCGAGATCTACTACACCGTGGAGTATTCGGTGCGGACCACCGAGGGCACGGTGCTGGCGCCCCAGCGCATCACGCTCACCCAGGACTACACCTGGGAGGAGACGCAGGTGCTCGGCAAGCGGCGCGAGGAGGAGATGCTGCGTGACGCGCTGATCCGCGACCTCGTCCGTCAGGTGGTGCGCCAGCTCGCCAGCATCGACTGATCATGCTCCGCTGTGCCGACCTCGCGGACGCGGCCATCCGCGCCCTGTTCGCGCCCTACCGCCTCCGCACCGAGCGACTGCCCGACGCCAGCCCCATACCGGGCAGCTACTGGGGCGAGCCGGAGGCCGGGCTCGTGGGCCGCACGCTCTACTACCGGGGCGACACCCCGGTGCATTCGCTGCTGCACGAGGGGGCGCACTACGTCTGCCTGTCGCCCGCGCGCCGCGCCGGCCTGGATACGGATGCCGGCGGCGACGACCTGGAGGAATGCGCGGTCTGCTATCTCCAGGTGCTGCTTGCCGATGCCCTGCCCGGGGTCGACCGCCAGCGCCTGTTCGCCGACATGGACGCCTGGGGCTACAGTTTCCGGCTCGGCAGTGCGGCCGTCTGGTTCCGCGAGGACGCCGCGGATGCGCTGGCCTGGCTGCGCCGCGAAGGACTGGTGGACGGATGCGGACGGCCGCGGGCGGCGCTGCGCGGGGCCGCGGCTTGAGGGCGGCCCGGGATTGACGCGGGAGTGAACCAGGAGCGGCCCGGCGCAAGAATCCTGGCTGCGAGGGAGCGGGTCTCCTATAGTGGTCGACCCGTCACGGCAGGGCCTTCACCATGACCGTATTCCTGCGCTACGCGGCCTACGCCCTCGCCACGGGCGGCCTGGTGGGCCTGCTCGTCCTGCTCGAGGTCGAGTTCCCGGGCAGCCTCGGCCTGCAGGTATTCCGCGGCCCGTCCGACGCGCTCGGTACCAGCGAGTACTCCCTGGTCGAGTCCCTGCAGCTCGTGCTGATCGTGGTCAGCGGGCTCGTGTTCGGCGCCGTCGCCTGGTGGCACCGTGGTCAGCGGCCGGTCGCGATCGGTTTCGCCGCCCTGGCGCTGGCCTGCCTGGTGCGCGAACTCGACTACTTCCTGGATCTCTGGTTCGCCGACAACCTCTGGCAGGTGCTGCTGGCCGTCGTGGTCGCCCTCGGCGGCGCCTATCTGCTGCGCCACCGGCGCCGCTACGCCGTCGGCTGGGCGCGGCTGTGGCCGTCGCCGGCGGCCACGCTGCTGTTCGCCGGCGCGGTGGTGCTGTTCCTGTTCTCCAACCTGATCGGCCACGAGGCCTTCTGGCGCGTGCTGCAGGGCGAGGACTACCGGCGCATCGCCAAGCTGGCGATGGAGGAGATGACGGAACTGGCCGGCTACGCGCTGTGCTTCAGTGGCGCCATCGAGTACTACCTGGAGGCGCGCCAGCTGGAGGGCGCCGGCCCGTCGGGTCCCGGCGATCGCCTCGCCCGCCTGCTGGGAAGGCCCTGAACGACACCCTCAGCGGGCGAGATAGCGCTCGAGCCAGCCCAGCACCTCCCGGTGCCACTGCACGCTGTTCGCGGGCTTCAGCACCCAGTGGTTCTCGTCCGGATACCACAGCAGGCGGCTCTCCACGCCCTGGCGCTGCAGCGCCGCGAAGGTGGCCAGCGCCTGGGTGCCGGGTACCCGGTAATCCAGAGCCCCGTGGACCACGAGCATGGGCGTGCGCCAGTTCGTCACGTAGTGCACCGGGTTGTGGTTCTCGTAGGCGGTCGGGCCGGCGTAATACGGGCCGCCGAATTCGTGCTCGGGGAACCAGAGTTCCTCGGTGGCGAAATACATCATGCGCAGGTCGAACAGACCGTCGTGATTGACCAGGCAGCGGAACCGCTCCGGCCAGTTGCCCGCGATCCAGTTGATCATGTAGCCCCCGTAGGAGGCGCCCAGCGCGCAAGCGCGTTCGCCGTCCAGCCAGGGGTAGGCGGCCAGTGCGGCCTCCAGGCCGCGCTTCAGGTCGGTGAGGGGCTTGCCGCCCCAGTCGCCGTTGATGGAGTCGGTGAACGCCTGGCCGTAGCCGGTGGAGCCGTGGAAATCGATGAACACGACCCCGTAGCCCGCCGCGGCGTAGACCTGCGGGTTCCAGCGGTAGTGGAACTGGTCCGCGAAGCTGCCCTGGGGGCCCCCGTGGATCAGGAAGGCGATCGGATATTTCGCCTCGGGGTCCCGGTCGGCGGGCTCCATCACGTAGCCGTACACGGTCTCGTCGTTCCAGCCCGGGAAGCTGAATTGCGCGAACTCCGCCATGCGGATATCGGCGAGGCGCTCGTGGTTGACCGCCGTGATCTTCTCCAGCGCCAGGGTTTCCAGGTCGAGCCGGTGCAGGTCGGCCGGCGCGCGCAGGGAATGCTTCACGAACACGACGGATTCCGGCCCGACGCTGATGCTGCCGGCCGTGCCGGCCGCGGTCAGCGGCAGCACGCTGCCGCTCTCGATGTCGATGCGGAACAGGAGCCGCCGGCCCCAGTCCTGGGCCACCGCGTAGATTTCCCGTCCGTCCGTCGAGAACGCGATCTCGCTCGGCGAGCGGTCCCACTCCGGCGCCACCTGGCGGGTGCGGCCGGAGTCCGTTTCACGCAGCATGATGCGCCGGCGGTCCGACTCGTAGCCTGCCGTCGCCATCGACAGCCAGGCCAGGCGTTCGCCGTCCGGCGAGAACACCGGATGGCCGTCCCGGCCCGGATTCTCCCCGGTCAGGTTCCGCACCCGACCGCCGCCGGCGGCGACGGCGTAGAGGTCATAGTCCGTGGACCAGGCCTCCTGCCGGTCTTCGGGTTTGGCCGTGAAGACGAGGCCCCGGCCGTCGGGAGAGAAGACGTAGTCCGCGACGCCGCCGAAGGGCCGGGACGGGATCTCCGCCAGCAGTCCCGCGGATGCCAGCCGGGGCGGCGCCTCGCCGGCCAGGCCGTCCCCGCCGAGGGACGCGGTGAACAGGCGCGAGACCGTGCCGTCCTCCCAGCGATCCCAGTGGCGGACCATGAGTCGGTCATAGACGCGGCCTGTCTCCGGGCTCTCGGCGCGCGCGGCCAGTCGCTCCGCCGTGCACGCGAGGTCCGCCTCGCAGTCCGGCAGCACGGCGGCGGTGAAGGCGAGCGTCGTGCCGTCGGGGGAGAGGCGGAAGGTCGATACCGGCACGGGATAGTCGGTGACCCGGATCGGTTCACCGAAATCGAGCGGCATCATCCAGACCTGGCGGGTGCCGCTGCGGGCGGACAGGAAATACAGCCGCTCGCCGTCCGGGCTCCACTGCGGCGACGTGTCGTTCTCCGGGTGATTGGTGAGCCGGCGCGGCGCCGCGTCTTCCTGCAGCGCCAGGAGCCAGATATCGGTGCGTCCCCGGTCGGCTGCGCGGTCGGTCTCCCGCAGCGTGTAGGCCACGGCGCTGCGATCGGGCGCCACCGCCGGTTCCGACAGGCGCTTCAGTTCGACCAGGTCGTCGCCGGTCAGGCCCTGCGCGCCGGCCGCCCCGGCCGGGCCGGCGGCCAGCGCGACGGCGACTGCGGCAAGGCCGATGGGACCGACACGGCGGACCCAGACGAGGCGGCCGATGCGACCGATACGGCGGCGTGCAGCGGAGAACGCCACGGCGTCAGAGCACGGTCGGGTTCGGCGCGTCGCCGTAGACTGCTTCCGGGTCGAACACCTTCTCCGTCTCGGTGAACTCGAGCTCCATCGGGCCGCCGGCGGCGTCCGGCCCCAGCGGGACCTTGCGGTAAAAGCAGGAGCGGTAGCCCACGTGGCAGCTGGCGCCGCTGCCGGCGACCTCGACGCGCAGCCAGACGCAGTCCTGATCGTCGTCGATCAGCATCTCGCGCACGTGCTGCACGAGGCCGCTGGTGGCGCCCTTGTGCCACATCACCTGACGGCTGCGGCTGAAGTAGTGCGCCTCGGCGGTCTCGATGGTGCACGCCAGTGCCTCGGCGTTCATGTAGCCCTGCATCAGCAGCTCGCCGGTCTCGTAATCGGTGGTCACCACCGGGATCAGCCCGTGCTCGTCGAAGCGGGGCGCGAGTTCGCGACCTTCCTCCACCTGCTCGACGCTGCGGCGCGTCTCGAACCTGACAGTCGGCTCCGCCATGTCTGCTCCTGGGCGTTGGGTTGAAAACCCGCCATTATAGGCGATCGACAGCCGGTCCAGTATTGCTATCATGGTCGGCCGACCCGGAATTTTCCGTTGTTTTCTGCCGACAAGGTTTCCCTGGAGAATCTCAGAGAATCTCGCAGCGCCATGACGATCCAACTCCACGACACGATGCGAGGGGAGAAAGTCCCCTTCGAGCCCCGGGATCCGGAGCGCGTGACCATGTACGTCTGCGGGCCCACCGTTTACAACTTCGCGCACATCGGCAACGCCCGCCCGGCGGTCGTTTTCGACGTGCTGGCGCGCCTGCTGCGCCGCCGCTACCGCCTGATCTACGCCCGCAACATCACCGACGTGGACGACAAGATCAACCAGGCTGCGAAGGATACGGGCCAGCCGATCTCGGCCATCACCGAGCGCTTCGCAGACGCCTATCACGAGGACATGGCGGCCCTCGGCGTGCTGCCGCCTGACGTCGAGCCGAGGGCCACCGCGCACATCCCGCAGATGATCGCGATGATCCGGGCGCTGATGGACGCGGGCTATGCCTACGAGGCAGAGGGGCACGTGCTCTTCGACGTGGACGCGTACCAGCAATACGGCGCGCTGTCCCGGCGCAACCTGCGCGAGATGATCGCCGGCGCGCGGGTGGAAGTGGCGCCGTACAAGCGGGCGGCCGCGGATTTCGTGCTCTGGAAACCCTCGGGCGAGGACCTGCCCGGCTGGGACAGCCCGTGGGGCCGCGGCCGGCCCGGCTGGCACCTGGAGTGCTCGGCGATGTCCGAGACTCATCTCGGCGAGACCATCGACATCCACGGCGGCGGCCAGGACCTGATGTTCCCCCATCACGAGAACGAGATCGCCCAGAGCACCTGCGCCCACGGCGGCCGGCAGTTCGCGCGCTATTGGGTGCACAACGGTTTCCTGAACGTCGAGCACGAGAAGATGTCCAAGTCCCTCGGCAACGTGCTGCTGGTGCGCGACCTGCTGGAGCGTTGGCCGGGCGAAGCGGTGCGGGTGGCGCTGCTGTCCGCGCATTACCGCCAGCCGCTGGATTGGACGGAGGACCTGATCACCGAATGTCGCCGCAAGCTCGACCGCCTGTACGGCGCCCTGCGTGCGGCTGCGCCGACGGCGGAAGAGGTTGCCGGCGCGGAACCGGCGGCGGACTTCCTGGCGGCGCTGGAGGACGACCTGAACACGCCGCGGGCCATGGCGGCGCTGTTCGATATGGCCCGGCGGGTGAACAAGGCGCAGGACGAAACAGAGCGGCGCCGTCTCGCCGCCATGCTGGTCGCCAGCGGAGACGTGATGGGCCTGTTGCAGGACGACCCGGAGGCCTGGTTCGCAGCCGGCGGCGACGAGCTGCCCGATGCCGAGGCGATCGAGGCACTGCTCGCGCAGCGCCAGGCGGCCCGCAAGGCCCGGGACTTCGCCGAGGCGGACCGCATCCGCGACGAGCTGGAGGCGCGGGGCATCGTGATCGAGGACGGACCGGACGGCACGCGCTGGCGTGTGGCGAGCTGAGGACTATGAGCGAGATCGACCAGGCCGAGCAGGAACTCATCGAGGAATTCGGTTTCTTCGACAACTGGATGGACCGCTACCAGTACCTGATCGAACTGGGCCGGCGGCTGCCCGAGTTCCCCGCCGACGAGATGACGGAGGAGAACAAGCTGCAGGGCTGCCAGTCCCAGGTCTGGCTGGTGTCCTCCGCCGAGGACGGCCGCATGCATTACCGGGCTACCAGCGACGCGGCCATCGTCAAGGGGCTCATCGCGGTGGTGCTGCGGGTCTACGACGACCGCCCGCCGGAGGACATCGCGGCGGCGGAGCCCTCCTTCATTGCGGCGCTGGGTTTCGACGAGCACCTGAGCCCCACCCGCAGCAACGGGCTGATGGCCATGCTGAAGTCCATCCGCGCGCGGGCGGCGGCGGAGTGCGCCGGCACGACCGCCTGATGGGCGCCCGGCTCCTGCGCGGCCTGCTCCTCGGCCTGATCCGCGGCTACCAGATCCTGGTCTCCCCGTTCCTGGGCGCGAACTGCCGGTACCAGCCGACCTGTTCCGAATACGCCCGCGAGGCCATCACCCGCCACGGTGCGCTGAAGGGCGGGGCGCTCGCGCTGCGCCGCATCGGCCGCTGCCATCCCTGGGGCGGCAGCGGCTACGACCCGGTGCCGGAGCCGGAGGACGCCGCCGGCGAACCCCAGCCGCGCCGATGACGCCGCGGGAGTTTCTCCGCGAACTCGTATATCCCGTCACCCACGGCGGCCTCGCCGTCGCCATCGTCTGCTTCGCGGCGCTGGCGCTGCTGGCGGTCAAGGCGGGCCTGTTCGGCCTCTGGCTGGCGGTGCTGCTGAGCGTCGGCGGCGCCAAATACCTGCTCGCCGTGCTGCGGGCCCGGGCACTGGGCGAGGAGCCGCCGGTGGCGGAAGTGGACCTGTTCAATCCAGCCACGCGGCTGTGGATGCTCGGCGCCTGGGCGGCCATCTCGATCGCGAGTTTCGGGGCGGTGCTGCTGGCAAGTGCAGGCCACGGCGGCGCGGCGAACGTCCTGCTCTACGCGGCCGCCTTCCTCTTCCCTGCCGCCGCGTTACGGCTGGCGGTGACCCAGTCGCCGCTGGAGATGCTGCGCCCGCTCGCACTGCTCGACACGATCGGGAAGACGGGTGCCACCTACGGCTGGATATTCGCCGCCGCTGCGGTCGCTGCGCTGGTGAACCGCCTCGCCGCCGGGCTGCCGGAACTGCTTCGATTCCTCGCGGCCGCCTACCAGGTGGTGCTCCTGTTCAGCCTGAGCGGTGCGGTGTTCTATTCCCGTCGCGATGCGCTCGGTCTTCCGGTGCGGCGCGCGCCGGAGGTCGACGCAGCCCGGCGCCGGCAGGCGGCGGAGCGCGAGCGCAGGTCCGTGCTGGACCACGCGTACGCCCACGTCAGCCGCGGCAACGGTCCGGCCGGCCTGGCCTACGTCCGCCAGTGGCTGGAGCGCAACGACGACGGCGTGGAGGCCTGGCGATGGTTCTTCGACGCATTCGGCGAGTGGGAATCCACCCGCGCCCAGATCAATTTCGGCCGCGACTACATCGCACGGCTGGGGCGCGCCGGCGCCTGGGAGGAGGCTCTGGCGGTACTGGAGCGGTGCCTCGCTCTCGACGGCAGCTTCCGCCCGCGGGACGACGACAGGAAGCCGCTGCTGGCTGCCGCAGAACGCCACGGCCGGGCCGGGCTGGCAGCCGTACTCCGGGGCGAGCCGTATCCGGGGTCGGCGCAGGGGCCCTGGCCGAGTGCCTGACTGCTCCCGGCCGCTCGCTCAACCGTGCCGCGGCGCGGGCCGGCCGCACCACACCGCGTTCATCACGTGGGCCAGTCCGAGAACGACGGCACCCGCCATCGTCAGTGCGGTGTCGGCCGCCGGGCCGTAGACGTGGTGCCCCAGCGTGGCGCCCAGCACCAGCAGGGTGAGCCCGGCGCCGCCCAGCCAGAGCACCGAGTTGCGGCGGTGCTCGCGGTAGCCTCTCGGCAGGGCGATGGCGCTCAGGGGTATCACGAGCGCCAGCATGGCCACGTGGGTCCAGCCGCCGTCGAAGCCGAGGCCGACCATGGCCGGCGCCGCCACCGTCGCCAGCGACAGGGCGAGGCAATGCAACAGGCAGAGCCCGGACAACGCGACCGCGAGGCGATCGAGGCGCCGTCGATGTAGTGAGGGGGTGTTTTCCACGGGAACCTGGGGTTACGCTAGCGGGGTGATCCGGCGCCGGCCGGTATTGAAAGATATAACATTACATTTCTGGCGGCAATGCCGGCATCCGAACCGCGGCCACTGCCACGCGACAGTCGAGCGGCATCACCCTCGCGAAATCATCTGTGGAAACCTGACGGAAGAACATCCCGTGAAGCGAAAACTGCTGGAAATCCTCTGCTGCCCAGTCACCCACAAGTCCCTGCACCCGGCGACGCCGGACGTGCTCGAGCGACTGAACGCGGCCGTCTCCGAGGGGCGTCTGCTGCGCCACGACGGCAGTCCGGTGGAGCGGCGTCTGGACGAGGCGCTGGTGACCGAGGACGACCGGATCGCCTATCCCGTCGAGGACGGCATCCCGGTGCTTCTGGAAGACGAGGCCATCGCGCTCGCTCAGCTGTCCACGCCCTGACCGGGTCGCCGAGGTTCCCTGCCCGCGCGCCGCCCATGTATGATCGGCGCAATACCGAGCCCGAAATTGCAGAGTGAAAATCAGCGCCGCCCAGCTCAAGGCCGACCTTAAAGAACGCATCCTGCCGCTTTACTTCGTGACCGGCGACGAGCCGCTGCTCGTGGCCGAGGCACTGGACGCGATCCGGGCCCGGGCCCGGGAGCAGGGCTATGCGGACCGCGAGGTCCTGACGGCGGAGCGCGGTTTCGACTGGAACCGGGTGTTGGCCGGCGGCGCGAGCCTGTCGCTGTTCGCCGAGAAGCGGATCCTCGAGCTGCACCTGCCCACGGGCAAGCCGGGCGATGCCGGGTCGAAAACCCTGGTGGAACTCACCGCCTCCCTGCCGCCGGACACGCTGGTGCTGGTATCGGCGCCGAAGCTGGAACGCGCCCAGCTGTCTTCGAAGTGGGTGAAGGCGCTCGACGCGGCGGGCGCTGTCGTGCAGGTCTGGCCCGTGGATGCCCGCGCTCTGCCTGACTGGATCGCCGGACGAATGCGGGAGCTGGGCCTGGAGCCCACCCGCGATGCGGTGCGGCTGCTGGCGGACCGGGTCGAGGGCAATCTGCTCGCGGCTGCCCAGGAACTCGAGAAACTGCGCCTGGTGCACGGCGAGGGGCCCGTGGACGCGGACCAGGTGGAGGCCGCCGTCGCGGACAGCGCCCGCTTCAATATTTTCAAACTGAGCGATGCGGCCGTCGCCGGTCACGCGGATCGGGCGCTGCGCATCCTGGGTTCGCTGCGCGCGGAAGGCGTCGAGCCGGTGCTGGTGTTGTGGGCGCTCACCCGGGAGCTGCGCACCGCCGCGCTGGTCCGCGACGACCTCGAAGCGGGGGTCGCGCTGGCGCGCAGCCTGAAGCAACGGGGCGTCTGGTCGAGCCGGGAGGACCTGCTGCGCGCCTGCATCGGGCGGCACAGCCCGGCCAGCCTGCATGCGCTGATGCGCCGGGCGGCCCTCGCCGACCAGGTGGTCAAGGGCCGCGCACCGGGACAGCCCTGGCAGGAGCTCGTGGCGCTCACGACGGGCATGGCGCAGGGGCCCCGGGTGCGGCGGGCCGCGTGAGGAGACGGGCCACAGGCGGGGAGGTCGCGCGCCGATGAATCCCATGGGCGTATTCGGCGGGACCTTCGACCCGATCCACTACGGTCACCTGCGGACGGCCTTCGAGCTGCTGCAGGAACTGCGGCTGTCGGAGCTCAGGTTCATGCCCTGCGGCACGCCGCCGCATCGGGGCACGCCCATCGCGGATGCCGCCCTGCGCGTGCGCATGGTGGAACTGGCGACGGAGGCCCAGCACGGTTTCGTGGTGGACGACCGGGAGCTGCAGCGCGAGGGGCCGTCCTATTCCGTCGACACCCTGGCGGCTCTGCGCGCGGAGTATCCCACCCGCTCGCTCTGCCTGATCGTGGGCATGGATGCGTTCCTGAGTCTGCCCCGCTGGTACCACTGGCGCGAGATCCTGCAGCTCGCCCACATCATCGTGGCGCACCGGCCCGGCTGGCGCGCGCCCGACATGGGACCCCTCGGCGAGCTCCTGGTGGACCGCGGCACCGGACGCATCGGCGATCTGCACGAGTCACGCGCGGGCAGCATCTATATCCATGCCGTGACCCAGCTCGAGATCTCCTCGTCGGACATCCGGGCGCTGGTCAGGGCCGGGCGCGATCCGCGCTTCCTGATGCCGGACGCAGTGCGGGACCTCATCCACGAGAGCGGCTGCTACCGGGCGCCGGCGGGCGACGACGGCGGCGGGGAATGAGCGGAGACGGTACGGATGACGAACGACTACGGGAGACTGCATGAACAGTGAAGAGCTGCGCGATCTGGTGGTGGAGGCGCTGGAGGATCTGAAGGCGAGGGACGTCAAGGTGCTCGACGTGCGCCATCTCACGACCATCACCGATTACATGATCATCGCCAGCGGCACTTCGGACCGCCACGTCAGATCCGTCGCCGACCGGGTCATCGAGCGTGCCGGCGAGGCGGGGCTCAAGCCCTACGGTGTGGAGGGCGAGGAGAAGGGCGACTGGATCCTCGTCGACCTGCAGGATGCGCTGGTCCACGTCATGCAGCCCGAGACCCGGGACTTCTACAACCTGGAGAAGCTCTGGGACATCAGCGAGCCCCGGAACAGCGCCGCGTCGACAGAGCGCTGAGCGGCTGCCGTGCGCGTGCGAGTCGTGGCCATCGGCGGCCGGCCCCGTTCCTGGGTCGCGCAGGCCTGGGAGCAGTACGCGAAGCGCCTGCCGCCCCAGTGGCGCACGGAGCTCGTGGAAGTGCCGGGCGCCCGGCGCTCCGCGCGACAGCCCGACGCCGAGGTGAAGGCCGCCGAGGCGGACCGGGTACGCGGGGTGTTGCGTCCGGACGAGCGGGTCGTCGCCCTCGACGAGCGCGGCCGCGAACTCGACAGCGAAGCATTCGCCGCCCGGCTGTCCGGCTGGCTCGCCCAGGGCCGGGACATCGCGTTCGTGATCGGCGGCGCCGACGGGCTGGACGCATCGTTCCTCGCCGCGGCGGATTTCCGCTGGTCGCTCTCGCCGCTGACGCTGCCCCACGAGATGGTGCGCGCGGTGCTGGCCGAGCAGCTGTACCGCGCCTCCACCATCATCGCCGGCCATCCGTACCATCGAGTATGAATCCGGTATGACTCTGGCATGAATCGGGCATGATGAGCGGCGCGGATCCCCACAGCGGAGCGGTGGTGCTGGCATCGGCATCGCCCCGGCGCCGGGAGCTGCTGGCCGCGTACGGTCTGGAAACGGTGGTGCGACCGGTGGGCGTCGACGAGACCGCCCGCCCCGGGGAGACGCCGCGGGACTACGTGGAGCGGCTCGCGGTTGCCAAGGCGGAGGCGGCGGCCGCGGACGCCCCGGAAGCCGTCGTGATCGGGGCCGATACCGCGGTGGTTCTCGATGGCGAGATCTACGGCAAGCCTGCCTCGGCGGCGGACTTCCGGCGTATGATGGGCGCGCTGGGCGGACGCTCCCACGAGGTCTACACGGCCGTCGCGGTCGTACAGGGAGGCCGGACTGCGGTCCGCACGGCGGTGAGCCGGGTCCGGCTCAGGAAACTCGATGAGGGGGAGATGCGGCAGTACTGGGCCAGCGGCGAACCGCGAGACAAGGCCGGCGGTTACGCCATCCAGGGCCTCGGTGCGCTGTTCGTGACCGGACTCGAGGGCAGCTACTCCGGTGTGGTGGGACTGCCGCTGTACGAGACCGGGGAGCTGCTGGCCGCCGTGGGAGTAAACCTGCTGGCGCTGGCGGCGGCCGGAGGGAAGCGAGAGAGCGATGGGTGAAGAGATCCTGATCAACGTCACGCCGCGGGAAGTCCGCGGCGCCGTGCTCGAGAACGGCGTGCTGCAGGAGATCTTCATCGAGCGGGCCGCGCGGCGGGGCCTGATCAGCAATATCTATCGCGGCAAGGTCTCGCGGGTG
Organism: Lentisalinibacter orientalis; assembly: GCF_040706535.1. Taxonomy (NCBI): domain Bacteria; kingdom Pseudomonadati; phylum Pseudomonadota; class Gammaproteobacteria; order Woeseiales; family Woeseiaceae; genus Lentisalinibacter; species Lentisalinibacter orientalis. The sequence continues at coordinate 316,855 of NZ_JAPDRJ010000005.1, read as the reverse complement.
CTGCCGGGCATGCAGGCGGCCTTCATCGATATCGGCCTCGAGCGCACTGCGTTCCTGCACGCCTCCGACATCGTCGCACCCACGCCGGTGGAGGACGTCCCCGGCGGTGGCACCGGCAATGGCGCCACCAATGGCGCCACCAATGGCGAGCGCCCCCGCCAGGCGAATATCCGCGAACTGGTCAGCGAGGGCGCCGAGATCGTGGTGCAGGTGCTGAAGGACCCCATCGGCACCAAGGGCGCGCGGCTGTCCACCTTCGTCACGCTGCCGTCGCGCTTTCTCGTGCTGATGCCCCACGGCAGCGGCATCGGCATCTCCTCGCGCATCGAGGACGAGGCCGAGCGCGCGCGGCTGAAGAGCCTGATGGAGGCGATCATGCCGGAGGCACCGGAGCACGGCTACATCGTCCGTACGGCGGCCGAGGGAGCCGGCGTCGAGGCGCTGCGGGCGGACATGATCTTCCTGCAGCGCATGTGGGAGGTCATTCAGGAGCAGGCGCGGGCGCAGCGCGGCATCGGGCTGATCCACGAGGACCTGCCGCTGCCCGTGCGCATCCTGCGCGATCTCGTCAGCGCCAACATCGAGCGCATCCGCGTGGACAACGGGCGCACCTTCGAGAAGATGAAAGGCTTCACGCGGCGTTTCCTGCCGGACCTCGAGCCCATCGTCGAGTTGTACGACGAGCGCCGGCCCATCTTCGACCTGTACGGCGTGGAGGAGGAGATCCGCAAGGCCCTGGACCGCACGGTGCCCCTGAAGTCCGGCGGCTACGTCATCATCGACCAGACGGAGGCGATGACCACCGTCGACGTGAACACCGGCGGCTACGTGGGCAGCCGCAACCTGGAAGAGACGATCTACCGTACCAATCTCGAAGCCGCGGTAACGATCGCGCGCCAGCTCAAGCTCCGCAACCTGGGCGGTATCATCATCATCGACTTCATCGACATGGAGGAGGCCGAGCACCGGGACCGGGTCATGCAGGTACTGGAGCGCTCGCTGGCCGCCGACCATGCCCGCCACCAGATCACCCAGGTCTCGCCGCTGGGGCTCGTCGAGATGACGCGCAAGCGCACCCGGGAGAGCCTGGAACATATCCTGTGCGAGGCTTGTCCAACCTGCGAGGGCCGGGGACAGGTACGCACGGCGCAGACGGTCTGCTACGAGATCTTCCGCGAGATCCTGCGCCAGCACCGGCAGTTCAGTTTCGAGGGCCTGATGGTCCTCGCCCACCAGGACGTCATCGAATTGCTGCTGGACGAGGAATCGGCCGGCCTGGCGGAACTGGAGGAGCTGACCGGGAAGCCCATCCGGCTGCAGACCGAATCGCTGTACGCCCAGGACCACTTCGACGTGGTGCTGCTCTGACCGGACGCAGATGAACCGCTACGCCGCAAGCGCGCTGAAGTTCTTCGCCTACACCGTCGCCGCGCTGGTGATCCTGCTGGCGGTGGGGGTGGGGCTGCTGCGGCTGATGCTGCCGGAGCTGCCCGAGTACCGGGAGGAGATCCGTGCGCGGGCCAGCGCCGCCATCGGCCTCGACGTGCAATTCGAGCGCATCGACGCCCGCTGGCGGCTGAACGGTCCGGAGCTGATATTCACCGACGTCACGCTGATCGACCCCGGCACCGGCGATGCGGTGCTGGATGCCGACGAGGTGAGCGTGGGCGCGGCCATCCTGCGTGTGCTCCGGGAACGTCGCATCAGCGTCGGCCGGCTCGCGGTGACCGGCACGAGCGTGACCGTGGAGCGGCTCGGCGACGGCCGTTTCGCCGTCCAGGGCCGCGCGGCCGAGACCTCCGAGGACGTCTCCGGCAGCGACCTGCCCCGGGACATCCGCATCGTGCTGGAGGACGTCGATTTCACCTACAGCGATCCCCGTGCCCGGGGCGGCCCGCTCGAGGCGCGGCTGACCAGTCTCGAGTGGAACCGCTCCGGCGAAGACCAGGAGCTGGAGGCCCGGCTCGAGCCCGGCAGCGAGCTCGGCAGCGCGCTGCGCATCCTGGCGACGCGCCGGGGAGGCCGGCAAGGCGGCGCGCCCGTGTGGGACGTGAACGTGGAAGCCAGCGATCTGGACCTGGGCCGGCTGGCCTCCATCCTGCCCGAGGAGTGGCCGGCGCCGGCGGCCGGTATTGCCGATGTGGAGATCTGGTCCCGGTTCCGCGACGGGTTGCTGCGCAGGGCGGGGGCCACGCTGGAGGCGCGCGGGCTGGCGCCCGCGGTCGCCGGCGACGCACCGCCACCGACGCCTTACGATCTGAGCGCCCGGCTGGAGTGGGCGCTGAACGACGGCGGCTGGCTGGCGGCGGTGAACGATCTCAGGATCGAACGCGGCGACACCCTGCGCCCGGACAGCTTCCTCGAGGTCTCGGCGGAGACGGACGGGGACTCGCGCCTCACGGCTCTCGAGGTCGAGTCCGGTTTCCTCTCCATGGACGACATCCGCCCCTTCGCGGCCTGGCTGCCCGCCGCCGTGGCGCAGCCTTATGCCGATTACGACCCCAGCGGCGATCTGGTGTCGCTGCGGCTGCGCGTGGACGGCCTGCCCGAGGCCGTGCCGCTCACCTATTCGCTGGAGGCCGAGCTGCGCGATGCCGGTATCGCGCCCCACGGCTCCGTTCCCGGTGTCCGAGGTATCTCGGGCAGCGTGCGGGCCGACGAGTCCAACGGCCGCCTGGTGATCGACAGCCGGACGCTGGTCCTGGATGCACCGGAGGTTCTGGCCGCGCCGATCGATTTCACCCGGGCGGATGCCACGGTGGTCTGGCGCGGCACCGGCAGCGGACTCACCGTGCTGTGCGACCGGTTCATCCTGGAGGACGAGTGGCTCGCCACAGAGAGCAGCTTCGAGCTGGATCTGCCCGGCGGCCCCGAGGCATCTTCGCCGCGGCTGGACTTCACCGGCGAGTGGCGGCTCACCGACCTGTCGCGCACACCCCGCTATCTGCCCGTCCGCGTCATGCCGCGCCTCGCCGTGGAATGGGTGGAGAAGGCCCTCGTCGCGGGCCGGGCGGAGCGGGGCACGGTGCGTTTCGACGGTGCGCTGGCCGACTTCCCGTTCGACGACGGCGAGGGCGTCTTCCGTGCCCGCACCAGCATCCGCGACGCCGTCATGCGTTTCGCGCTGCAGTGGCCGGATATCGAGCAGCTCGACGGCGAAGTCGTGCTGGAGGGCATGCGCCTCTCCAGCACGGAGAACTCCGCCGTCACCAAGGGCGCCGCCATCGAGAACGTCTATGCGGCGATCGAAGACCTGCGCAAGGGCATGCTGGAGGTGCGCGGCGCGGCGACCGGCACCCTGGCTAACGTCGTCGCCTACGCCGAGGCGTCGCCGCTCTCGGGCCTGTTCGGCGGCCGCCTCGCCGACGTCACGGCCGCGGGTCCGGCGAGCGTGGCACTCGATCTCACCATGCCCGTGACGCGTATCCAGGAATACGCCGTGGAGGCGGCCGTCAGCACGACGGACGGGCGGCTCTCCCTGGCGGGGTTCCCGCATCCCCTCACGGCGATCGCGGGCACCGCGCGCATCACTCGTTCCGGCGTCGAGGGACAGGATATCGAGGCCGTCTTCCTCGGCAGCCCGGTGCAGATCGAGCTGACCTCTGCCGGCGAGGCGAGCAGCGACGTCGCGGCGATCGCACTGGCGGAGAGCCGCATCGGCGCGGAGGCGCTGGTCGAGGAGGCGGGTCTCCCCCTCGCCGGAGAGATCGCGGGTGAGACCGATTATCGGGCCACGGTGCGCTTTCCGAAGGCCGGGCAGGAAGACGGCCCGCCGGTCACCATCCGGGTCGAGTCCCGCCTGGAGGGGATGAGCGTGAGCCTGCCCGAGCCTGTGGCCAAGACAGCGGACGAGTCCTGGCCGTTCAGTTTCGAGGTCGTATTTCCGGAACCGGGCCTGCTCGGGATCACCGGCTTCTACGGCCAGACCGCCAAGTGGACCGCGGAGGTGGGCCGGGAAGCCGACGGCTGGCGCCTCAGACGCGGCAACGTCCACCTCGGCCCGGGACTGCCATCGCTGCCGACGGGTTCCGGTCTCTACCTCACGGGCAGCCTGGAGCGGCTGCGGCTCGGCGACTGGCTCGATCGAGCCACGGCGGGAGAAACCGCGCCTGGCGGGTTGATCCGCGCCGCGGATCTGACCGTGGGCGATCTCTATGCCTACGGCCAGCGCGCCCGCAGCGTCGGCCTGCAACTCGAGCGCAACCCCAGCGACTGGCTGGTGCAGGTGGAAGGACCCACCGCCGCGGGCTCGATCATCGTGCCGGCCGACCTCGCCGACGGCCGCCCGCTGGTGCTGGACATGGAACGCCTGCACCTCGTCGAGGCCGATCCGCAAGCCGGCGATCCGGGCAGCCCGGCCCAGTATCCGCCGCTGGACGTGCGGATTGCCGACTTCCGGCTGGGCGAGCGGGATTTCGGCGCGGTGTCGGCCACTTTCCGCAAGACCGAGACCGGCATCGAGAGCGACGACCTCACCGCGAGCGCAGCCACCTTCGAGTTCACCGGCGGCGCCGGCTGGCGGGTGGACCTCACGGATCCGGCGGGTCAGCGTGCCGGCCTTTCCGGGCGCCTCCAGAGTACCGACGTGAAGGAGACGCTGAGCGCGCTCGGCTATTTCCCGGGCATCAATGCCGACGAGGCCACCGTGACCCTGGACCTGTCGATCTCGGGTCCGCCGCGCGCCGAGTTCCTCGAAGAGCTCGATGGCGAGGTCTCCTTACGAATCCTGAACGGCCAGCTGGACGAGGTGGATCCCGGCGCGGGGCGGGTCTTCGGCCTGCTGTCTGTGGCGGCGCTGCCCCGCCGCCTGTCCCTCGACTTCCGCGACGTGTTCAACAAGGGCCTCGGTTTCGACAAGATCGAAGGCACGTTCCGTATCGTCAACGGCGACGCCTATACCTGCGACCTCACCCTGGAAGGCTCGGTGGCCGATATCGGCGTGGTGGGCCGCGCCGGGCTGGCCCAGCGGGACTACAACCAGACGGCGCTGGTCAGCGCCGACGTCGGCAGCAGCCTGCCCGCGGTCGGCGCCGTCGTCGGCGGCCCACCGGCCGCGGCGGCGCTGCTGCTGTTCTCCCAGATATTCAAGAAGCCCCTGCAGGAGCTCGGCCAGGCCTATTACCAGGTGAGCGGCGATTTCGACGACCCGACCATCGAGCGCACGGATGCGCGCCGTTTCGGGGCCACCAGCGAGCTGGCGGGCTGCCTGAACCAGGGCGAGTGAGCGCTGCCCCGTCTGATAGGATAGACGGCTACCGGCAAGGACGGGCGCCTGGCCGGACAGCCAGGCCCGAACGGAGGCTTTCACTGTGACCGAAACGAACGCGCTGGAGACGGCGCAGAAGGAACTGCTGGACCCCGCCGGGCTCGACGAGGGTCACCTGAGCCGGACGCTCGGCGCCATCATGCGGCGTTCCATCGACGCGGCCGACCTGTATTTCCAGAGCTCCCGTTTCGAGGGCTGGAGCCTCGAGGACGGCATCGTCCGCGAAGGCAGCTACAGCCAGGAGCAGGGCGTGGGCGTGCGGGCGATCTACGGCGACAAGACCGGTTTCGCCTATTCCGACGAACTCGTGCTGCCGGCGCTGGAGCAGGCCGCCGATGCCGCCCGCGCCATCGCCGCAGGCGGCGGCGACGCGCAGGTGCAGGCCTGGAGCCGCAACCAGCCGCCGGCGCTCTACCCGGCGACCGATCCGGTGTCGAGTCTCGGCGACGAGCAGAAGACCGAACTGCTGCGCAGTGTCGACCGGGAGACCCGCGCGCTGGACTCCCGGGTGAAGGAGGTGGTGGTGAGCCTGGTCGCCTCCCACGACCTGGTGATGATCGTCGGCAGCGACGGCACCATGGGGGCCGATTCCCGTCCGCTGGTCCGCTGCAACGTCCACGTCATCGTGGAGCAGAGCGGCCGCCGGGAGCAGGGCTACAGCGGCGGCGGCGGTCGCACGGACCTCACCTTCTTCCTCGAGAACGACCGTGTCATGGATTACGCCCGGGAGGCGGTGCGCCAGGCGCTGGTCCAGCTCGAGGCGGTGCCGGCGCCGGCCGGCAGCATGCCGGTGGTGCTGGGACCGGGCTGGCCGGGCGTGCTCCTGCACGAGGCCATCGGCCACGGCCTCGAAGGCGACTTCAACCGCAAGGGCACTTCCGCCTTCTCCGGGCGCATCGGCCAGCAGGTCGCCTCCGAGCTCTGCACCATCGTCGACGATGGCACCCTGCCGGGACGTCGCGGCTCGCTCACCATCGACGACGAGGGCACGCCGTCGTCCTGCACGGTGCTGATCGAGAACGGCCGTCTCAAGGGCTACATGCAGGACAAGATGAATGCGCGCCTGATGGGTGTCGCGCCCACCGGCAACGGCCGCCGCGAATCCTTCGCCCATCTGCCCATGCCGCGCATGACCAATACCTACATGCTCGCGGGGCCGCACGATCCGGGCGAGATCATCGAGTCGGTGGAGTACGGGCTCTACGCGCCCAGCTTCGGCGGCGGTCAGGTCGATATCACGTCGGGCAAGTTCGTGTTCTCCGCCAGCGAGGCCTACCTGATCGAGAAGGGCCGCATCGGCGCGCCGGTCAAGGGCGCCACCCTGATCGGCAACGGCCCGGACGTGCTCACGCGGGTGTCCATGGTGGGCAACGACCTCAAGCTCGACACGGGCGTCGGGGTCTGCGGCAAGGAGGGGCAGTCGGTGCCCGTCGGCGTCGGCCAGCCTACCCTGAAGGTGGACCGCATCACGGTGGGCGGCACGAGCTGAACCCGCCGGCAGGCGGCCGGCTTGGCAGCCCGCTCTGTGAAAGGCGTCACTGCAATCCGTTGCCCGTCCGGCTAATCTCCATGGCCACTGTCAGCAAAGGTGGCACTGATCATGGACTTCGAACGCACCTATACGGAATCCGAGCTGGATCCGGCCGCACTGGAATTCGCCAGAAGCCTGCGCGAGCGGCCCATGGAGGCCCCGCGTGACATGAATATCGACAGTTTCGGCGAGTCCCTGGGCGCGCGTCTGCTGCGCCTGTTCCGCGGCGGCAAGGACTGAGACGCCGGCTCCGCGGCCCGTCTCCGGACCGTTTCCCGACCGTTTCCGTATCGTTTCCGGCCCGCTCCCCGGGCATCCTGCGCTTGACGCGGTCCCCGCGCTGCATTAATTAGATGGGTCCGACCAGCACGGACGCCCGTCACCGGGGACCGTCGTCGAGCTCAGGGGGAGCGATGTGGCTTTCTAAACCGATCTACGAGGTGGTCCCGTACTTCTACCTGCTGGCCGGCTGTATCGCGCTGGCGGCGTCGCTGTACCTCGACTACTGGTACTGGCCTTCCATCTGTTTCGTGGTGGGCATGTTCTCGCTGCTGGGCGGCATCGTCGTGCTGCTGAAGCGCCGGGACCACCGGCAGCGGCGCATGGAGCGCGAGCGGGAGAGCGACGTACCCGAGTAGGGATCAGGTGGCGTAGAGGTCCTCGTCCTCTTCGTCGTCATCGTCCTCGTCTTCCGCCTCTTCGGCGGCTTCGGCCAGCTCGTCCTCGTCCGCTTCCTCGTCCTCCTCGAGCTCCGCGTCGCGCAGGTCGGTGTAGACGAGTTCGTGCTTGCCGAGGACGATGACGTCGCCGTCCTCGAGGCTTTTCTTCTTGATGCGGTGTTTGCCGAGGAACACGCCGTTGGTGCTGTTGAGGTCCTCGAGCACCGAGCGCTCCAGGTCGCTCACGATCTGGCAGTGGTGCCGGCTAACGTACTTGCTGTCGATGCGGATCTCGTTGTCCGGCGTGCGTCCGATCACCGTGCGCCCCACCTCGAGGTTGTGAGTCTCCACCACCTTGCCCTGCAGGCGCACGTCGATGCGCGCCAGCGTCATCTCGCCGGTATCCCGCGGGTCCAGTGAGACGGGGCGCAGGATCTGCCCCGTGTTGCCGGGTTCGGCATGTTCGGTGGGCTCGGCCGCCGGGGCCTCGACCTCCCAGGCGAGCTCCTCCAGCGCCGTCTCGATGATCTCCGGCGTGATGAGCGTCTGCTCCTCGGCGAAAGCGCACAGCATCGCCGTGTCGCACAGCGTGTTGATCAGTCGGGGCACTCCGCCGGTGCGGCGATAGATGAGGTCGAGGCAATCCTCGGCGAAGATTTCTTCTGCGTCCGCGCCGGCCACCTTCAGCCGATGGCCGATGTACTCGCGCATCTCCCGGTTGGTGAGCGGGCCGAGATGGAAGCGCAGGCGCACCCGCTGGGTGAGCTGCTTCAGCCGCGGCGACTCGATCTTGTCCTTCAGCTCCGGCTGGCCGGCCAGGATGATGCGCAGCACCTTCTCCTTGTGGGTCTCGATGCCCGACAGGAGCCGGATCTCCTCGAGCACCTTCGGGCTGAGGTTCTGCGCCTCGTCGATGATCAGCACCACCTTCTTGCCCTCGCCGTACTGCTCGACGAGGAACATATTCAGCATGTCCAGCAGTTCGGCCTTGCGGGCCTGGAACGGCTTGAAGCCGAACTCCGCCAGCACGGCCTGCAGGAACTGGCTCGGCGAGAGCTGGGTCTGCGACACCATGGCGTAGACGACGTCGTCGCCCAGCTCGTTCAGGAACGACTGTATGAGGGTGGTCTTGCCCGAGCCGATCTCGCCGGTGATGACCACGAACCCGTCGGCGAGCCAGATGGTCGACTCCATGTACGCCTTGGCGCGAGCGTGCTGCTTGCTCCAGTAGACGAAGGCCGGGTCCGGGGTGAGCCGGAAGGGCTGTTCGGCGAGTTTGAAGTGCTCGAGATAGGACATGGTCTGCCGGTCGATCCTCCGGGCTTACCCCGGAACAACCTTAAACATTAACACCAAAAGCAGGCGCTCTTACAGGGAACGGTTCTCAGTCCCGGCAGCGACCAGCGCCTCCAGCCGCGCCAGGCGCCGGTCCCGCTCCTCCGGCGCGTCGGCGACGACCGTGACGTGGCCCAGTTTCCTCCCGGGGCGCGGGGACTTGCCGTAGTCGTGCAGGTGGGCGTCGGGCACCGCCAGGATGCCGGCGGCCGCCGGCATCGCGCCGATCAGGTTCAGCATGCCGGCATGGCCCCGCACGCGGCAGTCGCCGGCCGGCAGTCCGCAGATCGCCCGCAGGTGGTTCTCGAACTGGCTGCAGGCGGCGCCCTCGATGGTCCAGTGGCCGGAATTATGGACCCGCGGGGCGAACTCGTTGCCCAGCAGACGCCCTCCGGCGACGAAGAACTCGACGGCGATGGTGCCGCGGTAGTCGAGCCGATCGACCAGCGACCGGAGATGAGTCTCGGCCAGTGTCTGCAGCCCGGCGTCCGCCGCGGGAGCCGAGGAGGTGTGCAGGATGCCGTCCCGGTGGACGTTCTCCGTCAGGGGGTAGCAGGCGAGTGTCCCGTCTGCGCCGCGGCTGCCGATGACGGAGACCTCCCGGTCGAAGGGGACCAGCCGCTCGGCCAGCAGCGGCACGCCGGCCAGTGCCTCCCAGGCCGCCGGTATGTCGGCTTCGCGCAGAATGCGACGCTGGCCCTTGCCGTCGTAGCCGAGGCGCCGGGTCTTCACGATGAGGGGCAGGCCGATGGCGCTGCACGCGGCCTCCAGCTCCTCCCGGCTGTCGACCGTCCGCCAGGGCGCCACCGGGATGCCGGCCGCCTCGAACGCCAGCTTCTCGTTGCGCCGGTCCTGCGCGGTGGCGAGCGCCCCGGGCGGCGGGTACACGGGCGTGTCGCCGGCCGCAGTAGCGAGGGAGTCCACGTCCACGTTCTCGAATTCGTAGGTGACGACGTCGCACCGGGCTGCCAGCTCGGCGATGGCGTCCTGCTCGTCGAAGTCGGCGGCGATGTGCTCGCCCACCGCCGCGGCGGGCGCTTCGGGCGCAGGGTCGAGGAACACGAATTCCAGTCCCAGCGGCAGGCCCGCCAGGCCGAGCATGCGGCCCAGCTGTCCCCCGCCGACCACTCCGACGCGCATGACGGTCAGACTGCGGCCGGGTCGTCGGCAGCCGGGTCGGGACGCGCGAGCACCTTCTCGGTCTGCTGCCGGCGGTAGTCCTCCAGCGCACGGCGGATGTCCGCGTCGCCGACAGCGAGGATGGCCGCCGCGAGCAGAGCGGCGTTTACGGCGCCGGCCTTGCCGATGGCGAGCGTACCCACCGGGATGCCCGCGGGCATCTGCACGATGGAGAGCAGCGAGTCCATGCCCGAGAGTGCCTTCGACTGCACCGGCACGCCCAGCACCGGCAGCGGCGTCTTTGCGGCGGCCATGCCGGGCAGGTGGGCCGCGCCGCCGGCACCGGCGATGATCACGCCGAGGCCCCGGCCGGCCGCCGTCTCGCAGTACTCGAACAGCAGGTCCGGGGTGCGGTGTGCAGAGACCACCCGGGTCTCGTGGGGGATGCCGAGCTCGTGCAGTGTCTCGCTCGCGTGGGCCATGGTGTCCCAGTCGGAGACCGAACCCATGATGATGCCGACCTTCACGTCCATGGCGGCATTCTACAGGGGCGGACGCGCCGGTTGTATCGCGACCAGGGGCGAGCGGTGACCCGGGGTGGGGAGCGTGCCGCCTCGTCACCGGCCCCGCGCCCGTTTAGAATCCCCGGCACTGTCGTGTACGACAGTCCACGACAGTGCCGGATCGCGAAGGAGCCCCCATGAGTCATACCCTGGAGATCAGCCCGGCGGAGGAGCGGCGCTTCGCCGACCTGGTGTCGCAGGCGCTGGAGACGGCGGCGCGGGCCGGCGCCGACGAGTGCGAGGCGGCGGTCAGCCACGATCTCGGCCTCTCGGTGACCGCACGGATGCGCGACATCGAGACGCTGGAGTATCAGAACGACCGCTCCTTCGGCGTCACCGTCTACTTCGACCGCCGCAAGGGCAGCGCGAGCACGTCCGACTTCCGCGCGGAGGCCATCACGGAGGCGGTGGAGCGGGCCTGCTCCATCGCCCGGCGCACCGCCGAGGATCCCTGCGCCGGCCTCGCGGATCCCGCCAGGCTCGCCGTGGATCCGCCCGACCTGGCGCTGGATCATCCCTGGGAGATTTCCCCGGAGGCGGCGCGGGAGATGGCCATCCGCTGCGAGGGTGCCGCGCTCGACAGCGACCGGCGCATCAGCAACTCGGAGGGCGCCACCGTGGCGACCAGCCGGGGCGTCAGGGCCTACGGCAACAGCCACGGCTTCTTCGGCGCCTACCGGCGCAGCAGCCACAGCATCAGCTGTGCGGTGCTGGCCGGCGACGACGGCGGCATGGAGCGGGACTACCACTACACCGCCGCCCGGGACCCGGCGGCGCTCGAGGCGCTGGAAGCCGTAGGCGCGAAGGCCGCAGAGCGCACCCTGCGGCGCCTGGGTGCCCGTCAGGTCACGACGGCGAAGGTCCCGGTGCTGTTCCCGCCGGAGCTCGCCCGGGGCTTCATCGGCCATGCCGTGGGCGCCGTCAGCGGCACGGCCCAGTACCGGCGCTCGTCGTTCCTCCTGGATGCCGCGGGCGAGACGCTGTTCCCCGACTTCCTGAATATCCTCGAGCGCCCGCACATCCCCGGCGCCTTCGGCAGCGCCCCGTTCGACCGCGAGGGGGTGGCCACCGCGGACCGGGATCTGGTCTCCGCCGGCGTGCTGCAGGGCTACGTGCTCTCCACGTACTCGGCACGCCGGCTGGGGCTGGAGACCACGGGCAACGCCGGCGGCGTGCACAACCTGCTGGTGGAGGGTAACGCCGACGGTCTGCAGGCGCTCACCCGGCAGATGGGCCGCGGCCTGATCGTCTCCGAGCTGATGGGCCAGGGCGTGAACGCGGTCACCGGCGATTACAGCCGGGGCGCCGCCGGTTTCTGGGTGGAGGGCGGCGAGATCGCCTATCCGGTCAGCGAGATCACCATCGCGGGCAACCTGCGCGAGCTGTACCGGAACATCGTCGCGGTGGGCCGGGACCAGGATCTGAGGGGCGTCATCCGCTGCGGCTCGGTGCTCGTCGCCGAAATGACCGTCGCCGGCAACTGAACGCGCCCGGCCTTTTCCGGCGGCCCTGAGGCTCTGGCACCGGGGACCGTCACCCGGCCTGGCTATTGCGGTCTTCGAGCTGATCCAGGAGATCGCTCAGGGTCCGTTCGTCCACCACGGCCTCCAGCGCTTCGTCGATCCGCTCGCCCAGGTCCGCGATGGCGGGCGTCCACGACGGCGGCCGCCAGGAGCCGGTGTCGCCGCCCTCGCGCACCGCGTCCAGGATGTCCTGCAGTCCGATGCGCGCAGGCTCCCGGGCGGGCACCAGCCGTTCCTGCTCGGTGCTGGTGATGAGGCCCGCGTCCTCCAGATTCGTGACGACCTGGGAGATGACGATGCCCGGGATCGCCAGCTCCTTCGCCAGCTCGCGCACCGTCCGGCAACCGGACCCGCCGCGGAAGGCGGCCCCCACCAGATACATGACGTTCAGCGCCAGCCGCTCGCGCAGGCTGTTCGCGAGCCGGGTCTCCCGGTGGCCCAGGCGCAGGAAGCCCGGATTCTGGTTATAGAACGCGATCTGGGCGCCGAGCAGCAGGATGAGCCAGTTCAGATACAGCCACATGAGTGCGAGGATGGCGATGGCGAAACTGGCGTACACCACCTGGATTCGGCCTCCGGCGCCCACGAACACGCTGGCAAACACGGCGCTCGTGGTCGCCCACAGGATGCCGGCGGTCAGCCCGCCGACGAACGCTGCGCGGAACTTCACCCGGGTATTCGGGATCAGCTTGTACAGGACGGTCAGGGCCAGAATGGCGAGCAGATAGGGCGTGAGTTGGCCTGCCGCGACGATGGCCGTGCCGAAGGGCTCGATCTCGATCAGCCGTTCGGCGAGCGCGTTGTTGCGGATGGAGGCGATGATGCCGAGGGCGACCACCAGCACGACCGGCCCCATCAGCAGCACGCTGAAATACTCCGTGAAGCGCCGCGTTATGCTGCGCGGGTTGCTGACGTGCCAGACGTAGTTCACGCTCTCCTCGATCTTCTGCACCATCGAGAAGGCGGTGTAGATGAAGAACGCGAGGCTGACGCCGCCGAGCACACCGCCGTCCACGTCGTTGACGAGGTTCATCAGGGTGGTGACGATCCGCTCCCCCTGGCTGCCGAGCGGCGCGAGGAATTCGGTCAGCTGGGGCTCGAGTTCCCGGTGGATGCCGAATCCCTTCAGCACCGAGAAGCTGAACGCGAGCAGCGGCACGATGGAGAGAAGGGTGGTGTAGACCAGACTCATGGCCCGCATCGTCAGCTGTCCGCTCATCAGATCGCGGACGATGGCCCAGACATAGCGCAGGAAAGCGATGCCGAAGGCCGGCACGGGCGGGAGACCGGAGAACTGCGGGCTCCACAGGAATCGCTGCAGGTAACGGATCAGGGAATCCAGCATGGGTGCGGTGTCGCCTTCTTTGGCACGGGCCGTCGCCGATTGTACATTAGCCCCCTGCGCCCGAGTCTGCGGCACGAATAGAGACGAGTGGATTCGAATGGGCACGAGCGAGACGGGCGGACGAAGGGCCTGCGCATGAACGACTATCCCAACCGCATCATCTGCATGACCGAGGAGACCACCGAGACGCTGTATGCGCTCGGCGAGGAGGACCGCATCGTCGGCATCTCCGGATTCACGGTGCGGCCGCCGCGCGCGCGGCGCGAGAAGCCGAAGGTCTCCGCGTTCACCAGCGCGAAGATCGACCGCATCATGGCGCTCGAGCCGGACCTGGTGCTGGGCTTCTCCGACTTGCAGGCCGACATCGCGGCCGAGCTGATCCGGCGCGGCGTGCCGGTGCACGTGTTCAATCATCGCTCGGTGACGGAGATCCTGCAGATGATCCGGGTGCTCGGCGGCATGGTCGGCTGCGAATCCCGGGCCCGGGCCTATGCCGGGGAACTGGAGGCGGGCCTGGAGTCCATCCGCGCCGGCGCCGCCGCGCTGGAGCATCGGCCCCGCGTCTACTTCGAGGAATGGGACGAGCCGCGCATCACCGGCATACGCTGGGTGGCCGAGCTGATCCGCATTGCCGGTGGCGAGGACTGCTTCCCGGCGATGGCGGACGAGCCGCTGGCGAAGAACCGCATCTTCGCCGACGACGCCCCCATCATCGACGCTGCCCCCGACATCGTGATCGGTTCCTGGTGCGGCAAGAAGTTCCGCCCCGAGCGGGTGGCGGAGCGCCCGGGCTGGGACGCGGTGCCCGCGGTGCGCCATGGCGACCTCTACGAGGTGAAGTCGGCGCAGATACTGCAGCCGGGTCCGGCGGCGCTGACTGACGGCGTGCGCGAGATCGCCGCCATCATCCGCGGCTGGTCGGAACGGTCTCGCCGGTGAGCAACTCCAGAGCGCGGAGGTATTTCTCCCGCGTGCGGGCGATGACCTCCGCCGGCAGACGCGGACCGGGTGCGCGCTTGTCCCAGTCCAGGGTATCGAGGTAGTCGCGGACGAACTGCTTGTCGAAACTCGGCGGGCTCGCGCCGGTGCGCCAGGACGCCGCCGGCCAGAATCGGGATGAGTCGGGCGTGAGCACCTCGTCTATCAGGTAGAGGGTACCGGTCTCGTCCACGCCGAACTCGAACTTCGTGTCGGCGATGATGATGCCCCGCTGCCGGGCGTAGTCCGCGCATTCGGTGTAGATGCGCAGGGACAGCTCGCGGACCTGCATCGCCCGCTCCCGTCCGATGATCTGCGTTAGCGTGTCGAAGCTGATGTTCTCGTCGTGATCGCCGACGGCGGCCTTGGTGGCCGGCGTGAACAGGGGCTCGTCCAGCCGCGCGGCCTGGGGCAGGGCCGGCGGCAGCCGGATGCCGCACACGGCGCCGCTCGCCCGGTAGTCACGCCAGCCGGAGCCGATCAGGTAACCGCGGACCACGGCCTCCATCGGCAGTGGCTGCAGCCGCCGCACGACCATGCTGCGCTCGCCGAGCAGCGCACGCTCGGCAGGATCGGTGATGACGGCCTCCAGCGGCAGGTCGCTCAGATGATTCGGAACGATGCCCGCCGTGCGCGCGAACCAGAACCGGGAGATGCGGGTGAGGATGCCGCCCTTGCCCGGGATCGGGTCCGGCAGCACGACGTCGTAGGCCGACAGCCGGTCGGTGGCGACGATCAGCAGATGGTCGTCGTCCACCGCCCACAGGTCGCGGACCTTGCCCCGGCCGATCAGCTCCAGCCCGGTCACGCTGGACTCGAATACGACGTCGCTGCTCTGCTCGGCCATGGGCGCTTCCCCGCGGTAAAGCCGGGATGATGGACCGGCGGCGCGACGCGGGCAACCGCCCCGCCCGGCGCAGTGCAACGGCGCCAGCAAACGGGGTAGCATCCCCGCTTATGCAAGGGCATGGACGGCGTCGTTGAACTGGTGGGGCAAGCTCGCAGGCGGCCTGCTGGGTCTCGCCACGGGCCGGCCCCTGCTGGCCCTGCTCGGCGTGCTGCTGGGCCACCAGTTCGACCGGGGCTATGCGAAATGGCGGCAGTCCCGGGTTGGGCCTGCCCGCCTGCCCGCCGAGTTCCTGCGCATCACGTTCGAGACCATGGGCCACCTGGCCAAGGCCGACGGGCGGGTGAGCGAAGCCGAGATCGGAGCCGCGCGCCGGATCATGCACGAACTCGGGCTGTCGGCCGACGATACCCGTTCCGCCATCGAGTGGTTCAACCAGGGCAAGCGCCCGGACTACCCGTTACGCGGCCGGCTGCAGCGTCTGGCCGCGCTGGCCGGCCGCGGCGGCGATCTCGGCCGCGCGTTCCTGCGCCTGCAGCTGCGCATCGCCCTCGCCGACGGACGCATGCACGAACGCGAACGCGCGCTCCTGTGGGCCATGGCGGGCGAGTTCGGCATCGGCCGCGTGGAGTTCGCCCAGATGGAGGCCGTGTTGCGGGCCCAGCGCGGTTTCGCCCGTTCGGAACGGGGCCGTGCCGAGAGGAAGCTCGTCGACCACGCCTACGAGGTCCTGGGGGTGCCGGAGTCCGCCAGCGATACGGACATCAAGCAGGCCTACCGTCGCCTGATGAACCGCTACCATCCGGACAAGCTCGCCTCGAAGGATATCAGCCCGGAGGACCTGGCGGGCGCGCAGCAGCGCACCCGCGAGATCCGCAACGCCTACGAGTCGCTGAAGGCCCGGCGCGGTTTCAGATAGGTCGGGCCGGCTATACACGGCGCGCGCGCTTGGCTACAGTGCCGTGCCACACAACACCGGAGACAGCGTCGTGCAGCCCGTGATCGCTCCTTCCATCCTGTCGGCGGACTTCGCCCGGCTCGGCGAAGACGTGGACGCCGTGCTCGTGGCCGGCGCCGACATGGTCCACTTCGACGTGATGGACAACCATTACGTGCCGAACCTGACGGTGGGCCCGCTGGTCTGCGAGGCCCTGCGCAACTACGGCGTGACGGCGCCCATCGACGTCCACCTGATGGTGGAACCCGTGGACCGCCTGATCCCCGATTTCGCGGCGGCCGGCGCGAGCTACATCACGTTCCATCCGGAGGCCTCGCGCCACGTGGACCGCAGCCTCGCGCTGATCCGCGAGCAGGGTGTCGGCGCCGGGCTGGTGTTCAATCCCGCGACGCCGCTCTCCTGGCTGGACCACGTGATGGACAAGCTGGACATGATCCTGATCATGTCGGTGAATCCGGGCTTCGGCGGGCAGAAGTTCATTCCGGAGGCGCTGACCAAACTGCGCGCGGTGCGCCGGCTCATCGACGAATCAGGCAGGGAGATCCGGCTGGAGGTCGACGGCGGCGTGAAGGTGGACAATATCGGCGCGGTGGCGGCCGCGGGTGCCGATACGTTCGTGGCGGGCTCGGCGATATTCGGCAGCGACGACTACGCCGCGACCATCCGCGCCATGAAAGGGAATATAGCGAAGGCCGGGCAGTCCGACTGAACGGCCGCCCGCGAGCGGCTAGCGTTTCGGCCGCGCGCCGTAGACCACGATGGTCTTGCCGTTCGCGGAGACCAGTCCCTGTTCCTCGAGCACTTTCAGGACCCGGCCGGCCATCTCGCGGGAGCAGCCCACCAGACGCGAGAGTTCCTGGCGGCTGACCTTGATCTGCATGCCGTCGGGATGGGTCATGGCATCCGGCTCGTTGCACAGATCCATGATGGCGTGGGCCACGCGGCCGGTGACGTCCACGAAAGCCAGATCACCGAGCTTGCGGTTGGTGCGATCCAGCCGGCTCGCCAGCTGCGTGGCCAGCTCGAAGACCAGGCCCGGGCTCTCGCTGGCGATCTGGCGGAAGCGGGGGTAGGTCATCTCCGCGATCTCGCTCTCGGTGCGGGTGCGCACCCACGCGCTGCGCGTCGGCTGTTCGTAGAAGAGGCCCATCTCGCCGAAGAACTGACCCTTGTTGAGGTAGGCCAGCACCATCTCGTTGCCGTCCTCGTCCTCGATCATGACCTCGACCGAGCCGTCGACGATGTAGTAGAGGATGTCGGGGAGGTCGCCGGCGTGGATCATCACCGTCTTCGACGGGATGGTGCGCACGCGGCAGTAGCTGAGGAACCGGTTGATGGCCGGTACGTCGCTCAGATTCTTCGCTGTCGTTGGCATTCGAGCCCCCTCGCTGGATCCAACAGCTATTTTGTGACAGACGCTCAACAAGGGCAAGCCGGCGGCCCCCGCAGCCGGCTAGAACCAGTAGGCGGTCCGTGTCATCACCTTCGCCGTGGCCCGCATCAGCCCCCGTACCGGGGCGGGCAGGCGGCTGCCGCCGGATTCGGCGGCGGCGGCGCCGTGCACCGCCTCTTCCTCCGCCATCCGCTGCAGGATGGCGCGGCTGCGTTCGTCCTCGACCGGCAGCCGGTCCAGGTGGCCGTTCAGGTGCTCGACCACCTGCCGCTCGGTCTCCGCGATGAAACCCAGGCTCCAGCGGTCCCCGGCCAGTCCGCTCAGCGCGCCGATGGTCCAGGCGCCGGCATACCAGAACGGCGCCAGCCTGCTGGGCGCCGCGTCCAGTTCCTGCAGCCGCTGCGCGCACCAGCGCAGGTGATCCGTCTCTTCCTCGGCGGCGTGCTGCATCTCCTCGGCCACGGCCGGGTCCCGGGCGACGACTGCGTGCCCCTGATACAGGCCCTGCGCGGCGACCTCCCCGGAATGGTTGATGCGCATCAGCCCGGCGACGTGTCTGGCCTGCTCCGGCGAGAGTTCCGCCTTCGGCCGTTCCGCACCCGGGTTGGGCCGGCTGCCGCCCGGCGGCGCGAACAGGGTTCGCAGTGCGTTGTCGGCACTCGCCAGGAAGCGATCGGGCAGGCTGCGGTTCCGTCCATGCATGCGTCGATTATAGCAACGGCCCCTCCGGTGTCGCGGTTTCGCGGCTGGACAAAGCGGATGCAATTTCCGGGGAGTTGGCCTAGGATTGCGCGCGGTTTGCGCACGGATCGCCGGGATGCACCGTCGATGCGCAGGATGGAGCTTACGGAGCAAGACCAATGAACAGCAAGACACTCGCCACGGCCCTTTCGTTGCTGATGGTTCTCGCCGCCGCCCCCGGTCACGCCCAGGACGAGGGCCCCTGGAGCGGCAAGGCGAGCCTGGGCTACCTCTCGACGACTGGTAACTCCGAGACGCTGAATGTCTCCGCGGCCGCCGAGGTGGAGTACACGAGCGGCAATTGGGACCATCTGGCGCAGGTCTCGGCCGTCGGTGCCCAGCAGGACGAACAGACCACGGCGGAGGCTTATCTCGCCGCGTGGAAGAGCGAATACTCCTTCAGTGAGTTCAATTACGTCTTCGGCCGGGTGCGCTGGCAGAAGGACAAGTTCAGCGGCTACGACCAGCAGATGTCCGAGACCGTCGGCTACGGTCGGCGGATCCTGCACAGCGATCGCCATACCCTGAACGGGGAAGCCGGCATCGGTCTGCGCCAGTCGGACCTGCGGGACGGGACCTCGGAGAACGAGACCATCCTGCGCGGCTCGCTCGACTACACCCTGAAGCTGAGCGAAAACGCGGAATTCGGCCAGAACTTCCTCGTCGAGTCCGGCGCGGAGAACACTTTCATGGAATCGGTGACTGAGGTGAAGGCCAGCCTGATCGGCGAGCTCGCCCTCAAGGCGTCCTACACCATCCGCCGCAATACCACCGTGCCCGCGGGCAGCGAGAAGACGGATACGTTCACGGCCATCTCGCTGGAGTACGAGTTCTAGGACGAGAGTTCCAGGACGACAGTTCCAGGACGAGTGCCGGCGCCGTGAGGGCCGGGGGCTCCGGTGCCGGCGGGCTGCGGGGCCGGAGCGGCAGCCGCCGTTGCATCGCCCGCCTGCGGAGGCTATAATTTCGCGCTTTTCGTCGTTGGCACGAGCATTTTCCGTGCCGCGCCGACGGCCTCCGGCCCCGACGGGAGCCGGGTTTCAACCAGAACCGGGTTACCGGACGACATTTGAGTAACTGTTGATGAAGACCTTCTCTGCAAAACCGGCCGAAGTCCGGCGCGACTGGTACATCGTGGATGCCACGGGCAAGACCCTGGGCCGCCTCGCCACCGAGGTCGCGCGGCGGCTGCGCGGCAAGCACAAGCCGGAATATACGCCCCACGTGGATACCGGCGATTACCTGATCATCATCAACGCCGAAAAGGTGCGGGTGACCGGTAACAAGCTCAAGGACAAGATGTACCACCATCACACGGGCTACATCGGCAACCTGAAGTCCCGCTCGCTGGAACAGATGCTGGACAAGGCACCCGAGCGGGTGATCCAGTCGGCGGTCAAGGGCATGATGCCCAGGAACCGGCTCGGCCGTCAGATGATGGGCAAGCTCAAGGTCTATGCGGGGCCGGAGCATCAGCACAGCGCACAGCAGCCGATCGAGCTCGACATCTGAGCCGGCGGCACAGGGAACAGAACATGAGTGACATGCAGTTTTACGGTACGGGCCGGCGGAAGACCTCCACGGCACGGGTGTTCCTGAAGCCCGGCGAGGGCAGGATCACGGTCAACAAGCGTCCGCTGGATCAGTTCTTCGGCCGCGAGACGGCCCGGATGATCGTCCGCCAGCCGCTCGAGCTGACCAAGCTCGAGGATCGCTTCGACGTGGACGTGACCGTCATCGGCGGCGGCACCACCGGCCAGGCCGGCGCCATCCGCCACGGCCTGACGCGGGCGCTGATGGAGTACGACGAGTCTCTGCGCAGCGGCCTTCGCAAGGCCGGATACGTGACGCGCGACGCGCGTGAAGTGGAGCGCAAGAAGGTCGGCCTGCGCAAGGCCCGCCGCGCCACCCAGTTCTCGAAGCGTTGATCGCGGCCGCGCGACAGGGTTATTGGGGGATCGTCTAGCGGTAGGACATCGGACTCTGACTCCGAGAACCCAGGTTCGAATCCTGGTCCCCCAGCCAAATACAAGAGGGCCCCGTCAGGGGCCCTTTTGTATTTGTGGGGACTTCGCGGATGAGACCCTTGGTTCGAACCGAGGCCCGCCTGCGGGCCGGCCGGTCTTCGGCGGCCCTCAGCGCTGCATCGTGCGCACGCCGTCGCGTCCCGCAACCAGCAGGACGTCGGCCGGCCGATGCGCGAACAGCCCCGCGGTTACGACGCCGGGCAGCTGGTTGAAGCGAGTCTCCATCTCCACCGGGTTGGCGATGGAGAGATTGTGCACGTCGATGATGTGGTTGCCGTTGTCGGTCACGAAGTTCTCGCGCCAGATAGGCTGTCCGCGGTAGCGGATGATCTGCCGTGCGATATAGGCCTGCGCCATCGGGATCACCTCGATGGGGAGCGGGAAACCGCCGAGCATGCCGACGAGTTTCGAGTCGTCGATGATGCACACGAACTTGCGCGAGGCAGCGGCGATCACCTTCTCGCGCGTGAGCGCGCCGCCCCCGCCCTTGGTCAGGTGGAAGTGCTTGGTGGCCTCGTCCGCACCGTCGATGTAGAGGTCCAGATCGCCGACGCTGTTGAGTTCGCTGACCTCGATGCCTTTAGCCTGCAGGCGCCGAGTCGTCTCGCTGGAACTCGACACGACACTGGTGAGGCGATCGGCCACCTCCGGCAGGAACTCGATCAGTTCGTTGACGGTGGAGCCCGTGCCGACGCCGAGGGCAGTCCCCATCTCTATGTACTCGAGCGCCGCCCGGGCGGCCTGGCGTTTCTTCTCTGTCTGGTCCATCGCGGTTTCCGGCTCTGTTCGTTGTCCGTGAGATCGGCATCGTGGCGGCCGTCGTCTACCGGCCTCTTGTACCACCGGCCCCGGCCGTTGCGCCATCCCCGTGCCCTAACGGAATGTGCCCGCCGGAGCGGGCACATTCCTCAAGTCGGGATTCCATCGCTGCACGTCTCCCGGCGGAGGGTGTCAGCGACCGGTAAGGCTCTGGGCTACTTACCGATTCCCACTGCGCTCAGCGCTTCCGGCTAGCTTTCTTCTTGCTAGCTTTCTTCTTGCTAGCCTTCTTCTTCGAGGCCTTTTTCTTGGTCGCCTTCTTCTTCACGGTCCGCTTTTTCTTGGCAGCCTTCTTCTTGGTTGCCTTTTTCTTGGTCGCCTTTTTCTTGGTCTTCTTCTTCACGGTCCGCTTTTTCTTGGCGGCCTTTTTCTTGGTCGCTTTCTTTTTGGTGGCCTTCTTCTTGGTCGCCTTTTTCTTGGCGGCTTTCTTTTTGGTGGCCTTCTTCTTCGTTGCTTTCTTCTTGGTCGCCTTCTTCTTCACGGTGCGCTTTTTCTTCGCTGCCGTCTTACGCGCAGTGGTCTTCTTCTTCGACACCTTCTTCCTTGCCGGTGCCTTACGCGCAGTCGTCTTGCGCTTCGACGCTGTCTTCTTCTTTCGCGTCGTCTTCTTCTTCGATCTAGCTGTAGTAGCCATATGTCATCTCCGTGTCGGGGTACCCGGCGTTGAGTATATACATAAACACTGAAAATTCCAGCAAGTTTCCAGACACATGCACGGCTGCGCGAACAGCATTGCGATAACGATGAAGTTGTTCGTCGCCGTCATCGATGTGATGTGATCGATGCGATGCGATCGATACGACGTCAACGCCGGAAGCGATACATGCCGTTCTCGGTTGCGACTGCGAACAGCGGAATGTCCCATGCGGCGGCGGGTATGGCGGAGACTCGCTGACAGGAGAAGGCAGCGCCGACGAGTTTCGGATGCAGCCACTGTCGGCGATGACGCAGGAAAGCGAAGCACCGGTCGTAGTAACCGGCGCCCATGCCGATGCGGTTTCCTGCTTCGTCGAACGCTGCCAGCGGCGTGACGACGAGGTCGAGTTGCCGCGCAGAGATTGCGTCGGATGCGCGCTCGGGTTCCCAGATGCCGTAACGGTTGCGGACGAGGTTCGCGTCCCGTGACAGGCGGACGAAGTGCATGCGGCCTGTCGCTCCGACCACCGGTACGTGGACCATGCGCCC
Organism: Lentisalinibacter orientalis; assembly: GCF_040706535.1. NCBI lineage: Bacteria > Pseudomonadati > Pseudomonadota > Gammaproteobacteria > Woeseiales > Woeseiaceae > Lentisalinibacter > Lentisalinibacter orientalis. The sequence goes on along the minus strand of NZ_JAPDRJ010000005.1, from coordinate 294,566 downwards.
GCTGGCGAACGCTTCCACGAACAGATCGCTGACGTCGACTTCGGCGGCGGCCGCAAAGTACAGGCCGATGCGCCGCGCCGCGTGCCAGGGCGGGCTGTGCGAGAGGTGGCGGCAGATGGCGGCGGAATGACGCTCACGCGCCGCGTGATCGAGTGCGAGGCGGGCCCGCTGTCCGGCTTGCCTGTGTCTTGCGCGCTCGGCCTGCATGGGGCCCTAGTCCTGCGGGAGAGAGGTGGCACCTCCCGCCTGTGCCGTCACCAGCCGTCGCTCTCGAACCAGAGCGTAAGGTGGGGTCGGCCGAGACAACGCAGGCTTTCCGCCGTATCGCGGATCTGCGCAATGTTGCCTTCAGGCTTTTGACCCCGACGTTGATAGTTAGGGTCGAAAGGCTTCCCAGCCGGTGTCGAACACTGCAGGAGGTGCCGTAACTTGTCTATGACCGCCCGCGGCGGCCCGGGTTCAGAAGTCTAGCTGGCGGCTGTCGCCCAGCACAGCCTCCACCCTGTCGGACAGCGCCCTGATACGTCCGGCCACGTTGCCTTCGAGCGCCTCGTCGCGGGCACGTGCCTTGATCAGTTCGTTGGCCATGTTCAGCGCTGCCATGACGGCGATCCGATCCGTACCGACGACCTTGCCGCTGTCGCGGATCTCTTTCATCTTCGAGTTGAGCAGCTCTGCGCTGTCCAGCAGATCCGATTTCTCGTTCGCCGGACACGATACCTGGTATTCCTTCTCCAGGATACGCACGCTCACATGGGCATACATGTCGTCCATCGTCGTCTACCCGTTGCCGCCGTGTTCCGGGCGCGGCGTCAGGCGCCGTGCTCCATGGATTTCAGCCGGCCGATCATGGCCTCGACGCGTGCACGTACCTGCTCGTTCTTCTGCAACAGGCTCGCCCGCTCTTCGATCAGCGTGTCCTGGCGGTGGCGGAGCGAGCGGTTCTCCTCGCGGAGCTGATTGCAGACCGCCACGAGCTCGTCCAGACGCTTCTCCAGACGCTTCAGTTCGTGCGCGAACGCCTGATGTACCTGATCGCTCATGAGGGCAATATAGTAGTGAGCGGGTATCCGGTCAATCGACGGTGTCCCGTACGCGGGCCGCCACGGCGGCGGCGATGTTACGATGGCCTCCGGGCTTCGTGCAGCCGGCCGCAGCCCGTTTCGTCGAACGCGTCTCAGGACCAGAACGGCTGACCAGCACCTCGGATCGACATGCCGGACCACCCCCACGCCATCCACACGAGACTCCACGAGACCCTGTCTGCGGCCGGGGCCACCTGCGATGCGCCCGAGGCACACGGCACCCTGTGCAGCCTCGTCTGCCTGCACGGCAGCCGTGCCGGGCCGCGCTGGATAACCAGCCTGTTCGGCAAAGAGCCGGTGCCGGCGGACGCGCGCCGGGCGCTGCTGGACATCGCGAGCGAGACCGCCGCGGAACTCGAAGACCCTGCCTTCCGCTTCGCGCCCCTGCTACCGGGCGACAGGTCGCCGATGGGCGAGCGAGCGGGCGCGATGGCGCACTGGACCCAGGGGTTCCTGCACGGCTTCGGGGAGGCGGGCAGCCGGCCGGCGCTCGCGGAGCGGCTCGGGCAGGAGCCCCTCGCCGAGCTGCTGTCCGATCTCAGCGAGATCACGCGGGCGACGGCCGGCGAGGCAGATGGCGCGGAGGAAGGCGCGGAGGATGGCGCGGACGGCGACGAGGAGGCCTGGGCCGAGCTGGTGGAGTACCTGCGCGTGGCCGTCCAGCTGTTCTACCTGGAACTGGCCTCCATCCGGGGCGATCGGCACGAGGCGCCGTCCGGGCTCCAGTAGCCGCTGCCGCGCCGGGGCGCAGCGCGCTCCGGTACAATGCGCACTCACGCCCCGCGGGGGGCGCCGACCCGGCCGACCGACAGGATCCTATGAACCCGAAAGAATTCGCCAGACGCCGCCGCCAGCTGATGCGCATGATGGGCCGCGACTCCATCGCCATCCTGCCTGCCGCGCCCCTGCGGCATCGCAGCCGCGACGTGGAGTTCGGCTATCGTCAGGACAGCGACTTCTATTACCTCACCGGTTTCGCCGAGCCCGAAGCCGTGGCCGTGCTGGTGCCGGAGCGCGAGCAGGGCGAGTTCGTGCTGTTCTGCCGCGAGCGCGACGCCGAACGCGAGCAGTGGGACGGGCATCGTTCCGGCACGGAGGGGGCGGTCGAGACCTATGGAGCCGACGACGCCTTCCCGGTGGCCGACATCGACGACATCCTGCCCGGCCTCATGGAGTCGAAACCGCGGGTGTTCTACACCATGGGCATCTACCAGGAATTCGACCACCGGGTGACCGAGTGGGTGAACACGCTACGCCGCACCGTGAAGTTGGGCGGCCATACGCCGCAGGAGTTCGTGGCGCTGGATCACCTGCTGCACGACATGCGCCTGTACAAGAGCCGCGCGGAGATCGCCGCCATGCGCAAGGCGGCGAAGATCGCCGTAGACGCGCACAAACGGGCGATGCAGGTGACGCGACCGGGCATGCACGAATACGAGGTGGAAGCCGAGTTCCTGCACGAGTTCCGCCGGCGCCGGGCCGAGCCGTCCTATCCGCCGATCGTGGGCGGGGGCGCGAATGCGTGCATCCTCCATTACACGGACAATGCGGCCGAACTCGCCGACGGCGATCTGCTGCTGATCGATGCCGGCTGCGAGTACGACTATTACGCCTCGGACGTCACGCGCACGTTCCCGGTGAACGGGCGCTTCACGCCGGAGCAGCGCGCGGTCTACGAGGTCGTGCTGGAGGCGCAGCTCGCCGCCATCGACAAGACTCGCGCCGGCAATCACTGGAACGACCCCCATGATGCGGCGGTGCGTGTGATCACCAAAGGGCTGAAGAAGCTGAAGCTGCTGGACGGCAGCCTGCCGCGGCTGTTGAAGGACGAGGCTTACAAGCCGTTTTTCATGCACCGCACCGGTCACTGGATCGGCATGGACGTGCACGACGTCGGCGACTACAAGGTGGGCGACGAATGGCGGGTGCTGGAGCCGGGCATGGTCACCACCGTGGAGCCGGGCATCTATATCCCGGCGAAGCGCGGCATTCCGAAACGCTACGCGGGCATCGGCGTGCGCATCGAGGACGACGTGGCCGTGACCCGCGACGACCCGGACGTGCTGTCGAAGGGTCTGGCGAAGGACCCGGACGAGGTCGAGGCGCTCATGGCGTCGGGATGAGACCATGACCGAGCGATACGACATCATCATCGCGGGTGGCGGCATGGTGGGCGCGAGCCTCGCGCGGGCGCTCGCGCCGCTGGGCCTGCGCGTGGCCGTCGTGGAGCCGGTGGAACCTGGTGCCGCCGCCCAGCCGAGCTTCGACGACCGTTCCACGGCGCTGTCGCGAGCCAGCCAGCGGGCGTTCACCGCCATGGGCCTGTGGCCCGCCATCGCGGCGGCGGCCACGCCCATCCGCGCCATCCACGTCTCGGACCGGGGCAGCTTCGGTTTCTGCCGCATCGAGGCTGAAGAACAGGGCGTGGAAGCCCTGGGCTACGTCGTCGTGAACCGGGTACTGGGACAGACCCTGCTCGCGAGCCTGGCGCAAGAGGGCGGACCGCAACTCTATCGCCCCGCGCGGATCACCGCGGTGACGCAGACGGAAGAGTCGGTGACCGCCACCGTGGCGTGGGGGGATGGCCATGACGGTGGCGACGGCGATGGCGATGGCGATGGCGAGGAGCGCCTGGAGGCGGCGCTGCTCGTGGCAGCCGACGGGGCACGGTCGGCGGTGCGCGCCGCCGTCGGCATCGGCATGCGCGAGCGTCCCTACGGACAGGTGGCCATCACCGGCAACCTGGCGACGTCCCGCCCCCACGACAACGTCGCCTACGAGCGCTTCACGAAGGACGGACCGGTGGCGCTGCTGCCGTTCACGGAAGGCCGCAGCGCCTTCGTCTGGACACTGCCGCCCGCAGAGGCGGAGCGGGTGACGGCGCTGGACGACGACGCGTTCCTGGCTGAGTTCCAGGCCGTTTTCGGCTGGCGTCTCGGCCGCCTGAGCCGGGTGGGCCGCCGGGTGGCCTATCCGCTGGCGCTTACCCGCGCGGAGCACCTGCATGCGGGCCGCGTGGTCGCGATCGGCAACGCGGCGCACGGGCTGCATCCGGTGGCGGGACAGGGCTACAACCTGGGCATGCGCGACGTGGCGGCGCTGGCCGACCTCGTCGCCGAGGCCATCGCGGAGGGCGGCGATCCGGGCAGTCCCGCGCTGCTCGCGCGCTATGCGGACTGGCGCCGCGGCGATCAGCGCAAGGTGGTGGGCTTCACCGACGGCCTGGTGCGGCTGTTTGGCAGCGAGCTGGAGACGGCCCGCGCCGCCCGCGGTATCGGCATGCTCGGTCTGGATATCATTCCCGGCGCGAAGCGGGCGTTCGCGCGGCATACCATGGGGTTGGCCGGGCGCCTGCCGCGTCTGTCACGGGGGGTGCCGCTCAGGTGAGGCCGGAGGTCGACGTCGCCATCGTCGGAGCGGGCATGGTCGGCCTCGCGCTGGCCGCCCTGCTGCGCCGGGAAGACGAATCGCTGCGCCTCGCCGTGATCGATGCCGGCGTCCCGCCGTCCTTCGACGAAAGCGCCGACGTCGGCCTGCGCGTCTCCGCGGTCTCGCCCGGCTCCGCCGCGCTGCTGGCGTGCTGCGGTGCGTGGGAGGCGGTGGAACGCACGCGCATCGGGACCTACGGCGCCATGTGCGTCTGGGACGCCCGCGGCCGCGCCGACGGCGGCGAGGCCGTGCGCTTCGGCGCCGACGAACTGGGCCTGCCGGAACTCGGGCACATCGTCGAGAACGAGTTGATCCGGGACGCGCTCTACGGCGCGCTGGGCCGCGAGGAAGCCGGGCTGCGCTGGCATTTCGGCGCCCGGGTCGAGGGATTCGAGGCGGGCGAGCGTGCGGCCAGGCTCGTGCTCGCCGACGGCGGCTGCGTCGACGCTGCGTTGGTCGTGGGTGCGGACGGTGCCCGTTCCGCCGTGCGCGGGCTGGCGGGACTGCCGGTGCGCAGCCGGCGTTATCCCCAGGATGCCCTCGTGACCCACGTGCGGCCCGAGCGCGACCATCGCCGGACCGCGTGGCAGCGCTTCCTGGCGACCGGGCCCGTGGCACTGCTACCGCTGGGCGACGGGCGCTGTTCCGTCGTCTGGTCCACCGCAACCGCGGAGTGCGAGCAGCTGATGACCCTCGACGACGACCAGCTGGGCGCGCGCCTGACCGAGGCCACGGACGGCGTGCTCGGCACGCTCACGGTGGCCGGTCCGAGGGGGAGCTTCCCGCTGGCCGCCTCGTATGCCCCGGACTATGTCGGCCATCGGCTGGTGCTGGCCGGCGACGCGGCCCATGCGGTGCATCCGCTGGCCGGTCAGGGCGTGAATCTGGGTTTCAGCGACGCCGGCGAACTGGCGCGCTGTATCGCGGCGGCCCGGCGCGGCGGCGAGGATCCCGGCGACCGGCCCGTGCTGCGGCGCTACGAGCGGGCGCGCAAGGGCGAGAACATGCGCACGCTGCTGTTCCTCGATGCGCTGCAGCGTTTCTTCGGCGTGGAGGCGCCGGCCGTGGCCCGGATCCGCATGGACGGCATGCGCCTGTTCAATCGCATCGGCCCACTGAAGCGCATGGCCGTGCGCCATGCCACGGGACTGGCGGAGACGGCCTGACGGCCGCGTGAGCGACATGGGCAGACGCTATCTCATCGTCATCGCCGCGCTGCTCACAGCGACGGGCCTGTCGATGTTCGCCTACAAGTGGCAGGTGCTGGGCCTGCCGGTCACCGAGGACCAGCAGACCAGTGTCTGGACGGTGGAAGCGGCGGTCAGCTTCATCGGCGGGCCGGGCTCGATCAAGGCTACGCTGCAACTGCCCACGCTGATTCCCGGCTACACGCTCATGACCGAGAACTCGGTCTCGAAGGGCTACGGGTTCAGCGTCAATTTCGATAGCGGCGGGCGCGAGGCCCAGTGGGCGATCCGCCGCGCGGACGGTCCGCAGACGCTTTACTACCGGGCGGTGCTGTACGAGGACCCGTCCAGCCGCCAGTCGGACACGACGCCGCCGTTCCCGCCGCCGCCCACGCTGGAGGAACCCTTCAACACGGCCGTGCAGGTGCTGGTGGGCGAGGTGCGCGAGCAATCCGCGGATCCGGCCTCGTTCACCGCCGAACTGCTGCATCGGCTGAACGACCCCAGTCCCGGGCAGAACGTCGAGCTGCTGCTCAGCCTGTCGGAGACCCGCGCCGGGTTCGTCTCCACGGTCACGAAGATACTGGCCGCTGCACGCATCCCGGCGCGGATGATGCGCGGCATCATGCTGACCGGACAGAGCCGCCAGGCCGAGGTCATCCCCTGGCTGGAAATCCACGACGGCTTTCGCTGGGTGAATTTCGATCCGCTTACCGGCGAGGAGGGCCTGCCGGACGATTACCTGGTGTGGTGGCGTGGCAATCAGCCGCTGGCGACGGTGCAGGGCGGCAGCGGGCTCGAAGTGAACCTCGCCGTACAGGAGAACCAGCTCGATACCCTTGAGGTGGCCGGTCAGCGCGCCGAGAAACGCCGCTCCCGGCTGGTGGAGTTCTCCCTGTTCAGCCTGCCCATCCGTACCCAGGCGGTGTACGCCGTGCTGCTGATGATCCCGATCGGCGCGCTCGTGATGGTGTTCATGCGCAATTTCGTCGGGGTGGAGACCTTCGGCACGTTCATGCCGGTGCTGATCGCGCTTGCGTTCCGGGAGACGCAGCTGATCGGCGGCATTCTCCTGTTCACGCTGCTGGTATCTCTGGGTCTGTCGATCCGCTTCCTGCTGGAGCGCCTCAGGTTGTTGCTCGTGCCCAGGCTGACGGCCGTGCTGATCGTCGTGGTGTTGCTGATGCTGCTGATCAGCATCGTCTTCCACAAGCTCGGCATCGAGACCGGTCTCTCGGTCGCGCTGTTTCCGATGGTAATCATCGCCATGACCATCGAGCGGATGTCCGTCATCTGGGAGGAGCGCGGGCCGCGGGATGCCCTCAAGGCGGGGGTGGGCAGCCTGCTGGTGGCGGCGCTCGCTTATCTGGCGATGGGCATCGACTGGCTGCAGCACATCGTGTTCACGTTCCCCGAGCTGCTCCTGATCGTGCTGGCGCTCGTGTTGCTGGCCGGCCGCTATACGGGCTATCGGCTGGTGGAGCTCGCGCGCTTTCGCGGTGTGCTGGAGCGATGAGCCTGCGCCTTTTCAATCCTGCCGTCAGGGCGCGGGCGCTGCGCAAGGCGGGCGTCCTCGGCCTGAACCTGCGCAACGCGCGGTTCATCATGGAGCACAATCAGCGCCGCTTTTATCCGCGGGTGGACGACAAGGTACTCACGAAGAAGCTCGCCATCGAGGCGGGCATGGCGGTACCCGAACTCTACGGGATCATCGACAACCAGGGCGATACCGGCCGCATCCCCGAGATCGTGGGCGATCACCAGAGCTTCGTGGTGAAGCCCGCCCACGGCAGCGGCGGCGACGGCATCGTCGTGGTGTCGGGCCGGCGCCGCGACCGTTATCGGCTGGTGGACGGCCAGATCTGGGACGGCGACACCCTCGATTTCCACATCTCTAACATCGTCGGCGGCCAGTACAGCCTCACCGGCGAGCCGGATACGGCGCTGATCGAGTACTGCGTGCAGTTCGATCCGCTGTTCGAGCAGGTCAGTTTCCAGGGCGTGCCGGACATCCGGGTGATCACCTACCGGGGCTATCCGGCGATGGCCATGGTGCGTCTGCCCACCAAGGCGTCACACGGCAAGGCAAACCTGCACCAGGGTGCCGTCGGCGCGGGTATCGACATGGCCGGGGGCGTCACGCTGGACGGTGTCAGAGGCAACGAGATCGTGGAGGAGCATCCGGATACCTATCACCCTATTGCCGGCCTCAGGATTCCCGAGTGGGATTTCATCCTGACTTCGGCAGCAAGGGCCATCGACGTGACCGGCCTTGGCTACGTCGGCGTGGACATGGTGCTCGACCGGGATCTCGGCCCGCTGATCCTGGAGATGAACGCGCGCCCCGGACTCAACATCCAGCTGGCCAACCGGGCAGGCCTGCGGCCCCGGCTGGAGACGGTGGACCGGGACTATGATGCGGCGGCGACGCCGGCGCAGCGGGCGGCGTTCGCCCGGGAACGATTCCCGGCGCACGGAGCCATGTAGGAGGCATGTAGGAGGGCCTTCAGGCCCGATTCGAAAGATGGATCGGGCCTGAAGGCCCTCCTACGGTTTTGGTTCAGGCGCTCTTCGCTTCCGGCAGCGGCGGGAATTTCGGCGGCCGGTCGCCCAGTCTGCGCGCCTCCCGGATCATCGCCGACAGGTCGCTCCTGGCCAGATCGAACAGCTGGTCGAAGCTCTCCAGCACGAAGTACAGCGGCTGGTAGATGTCGATGCGGTAGGGGGTGCGCAGCGCTTCGATCGGATCGAAGGGCACGCGTTCCGGTTCGTCGCTTTCCACCGCATAGCGGGTCTCACCCGGCGAGGAGCAGATGCCCGCGCCGTAGCTGCGAATGCCTTCGTCGGTCTCGACCAGGCCGAACTCCACGGTGAACCAGTAGAGCCGCGCCAGCATCTCGCGGTCGGCGTCGCTCGCCGCCAGACCGGCCTTGCCGTAGGCCTCAGTGAAGGCGGCGAACCGGCTGTCCGTGAGGTGGGGCGTGTGGCCGAAGATCTCGTGGAAGATGTCCGGCTCTTCCAGGTAATCCAGTTCCTCGGGGGCGCGGATGAACGAGGCCGCCGGGAACATCCGGTTCGCCAGCAGCGAGAAGAACTCGTCCAGCGGTATCAGCGCCGGCACCGGCCTGACGCCCCAGCCCGTGCATTCGCGCAGCACGGCGGAGACCTCCGGACACTGGGGCACCCGGTCCTCGGGCAATCCCAGCACGTCCAGCGCGTCCACGAACGCGCGGCAGGCCCGCCCCGGCAGCACCTGCTTCTGGCGGGTGATCAGTTCACGCCAGACGGCATTCTCCGTGTCGGTGTACTGGATCAGGCCGTCGGCGTCCGGTGTCTTCGCGGTGTAGGTGATTCCTTTGCCCATGGTTCTGCCGTTGCTTGTACGTAGGAAAAGAATAACTCCTCCAAGGCGCAAAACAATTTCAAATTTGCATTCTGTAGCGCTTTGGCGGCAATATCCTTTTTCAGATTTTTGTTTAAGAGAAATATACTGCCTATGGACAGTTACGATCGCCGCATCCTCTCGGTGCTGCAGCGCGACGCCCGCATCTCCAATCAGCAGCTCGCGAAGGAGGTGGGGCTGTCGCCCTCGCCGTGCTGGCGGCGGGTCAGGCGGCTGGAGGAGTCGGGCGTCATCGAGCAGTACGTGGCGCGGCTCTCACGCCAGGAGCTCGGCTTCCCGGTGCTGGCCTACGTGCAGATCTCACTGGAGGATCATCATCCCGACACCATCCGGGAGTTCGACGAGATGATCCGCCGCTGCGACGAGGTGCAGGAGTGCTGCTCGATGAGCGGCCAGTACGACTACCTGATCAAGGTGGTCGCGCGGGACATGGAGGGCTACGAGGATTTCCTGAGCGGCAAGCTGCTCCGCCTCACCGGCGTGCAGACGGCCAACACCAGTTTCGTGCTGAAGCAGAAGAAGTCCACCTCCGCCCTGCCGCTGTGACGCCGCGGCCGCTGGTCACCCGGTCGGCGGATAAGTTATGATCCGAAGCTCGATCGACAGGCTCCGCGGGAGAGCATCCGGCACGACCGGATCGCCGAAGGCGCAACTCGCCCGGAAACGCTCAGGCATAGGGACTGCGGACGCTGATTGGCTCTGGAGAGTGGCCGGTAACGGCCCACCGAAGGTGTGCGGCGGAAGGCCCATGGCGAGGCCCGCCCGATCTCTCAGGTAACCGGACAGAGGGGCGATGGACGACCACGTCCGTCGCGTTTCCGTCAACGGAGGAGCCAGCATGGGCAATCGCACACCACTCTACCCCCTGCATGTCGATGCCGGCGCCCGTATCGTGGACTTCGGCGGCTGGGACATGCCGCTGGCCTACGGCTCCCAGCTCGCCGAGCATCGTGCCGTGCGGGAGTCGGCCGGCATGTTCGACGTCTCGCATATGACCGTCGTCGATCTCGCCGGCGACGGGGTCACGGATTTCCTGGCCCGACTGCTGGCGAACAACATCGGCAAGATAGAGGGTACCAACCGGGCTCTGTATACCTGCATGCTGAACGAGGACGGCGGCGTGCTGGACGACCTGATCGCCTATCATCGCGGGCCGGGCGACTACCGCCTGGTGGTCAACGCCGCAACCCGGGAGAAGGACATCGCCTGGATGCGCCGGCAGGCCGAGGGCCACGCCGTCGGGATCACCGAGCGCGCCGATCTTGCCATGCTGGCCGTGCAGGGGCCGGAGGCACGGGAGAAGGCTGCCGCCCTCCTGCCTGCCGACCGGCGCGAGGCGGCGCTGGCCATGAAACCCTTCACCGCCGGCGAGTACGGTGACTATTTCGTCGCCCGCACGGGCTATACGGGTGAGGACGGCTGGGAGATCATCGCCGGCGGAGACACGGTGATCGCCGCCTGGCAGGCGCTGGCCGAGGCCGGCGTGCAGCCCTGCGGCCTCGGCGCGCGCGACACGCTGCGGCTGGAGGCCGGCCTCAACCTGTACGGCTCGGACATGGACGAGACGACGACGCCGCTGGAATCGAACCTCGCCTGGACCGTGGCCTTCGACCCGCCCGGACGGGATTTCATCGGCCGGGCGGCGCTGGAGCGGCAGAAGGAAGCCGGGGTGCCGCGCCGCCTCGTCGGGCTCGTGCTGGAGGGCAAGGGCGTGCTGCGCAACCATCAGCCCGTGCTCGCGGGCGATGCGACGGTGGGCGAGATCACCAGTGGCGGCTTCGGCCCCACCGTGGGCGGGTCCATCGCGCTCGCCCGCATCGATGCCGGGGCGGAAGAGCCTCTGACGGTGGATATCCGCGGGCGGCATCTGCCCGTGCGCATCGTCAGGCCGCCGTTCGTGCGCAACGGCGAAGTGAAAGTCTGACAGCGCTATTCGGACAAGACGATATCCGGCGACGTGCCGGCCAGGAGGAAGAGAGATGAGCGAAGTACCGGGCGACCTGAAATACACGAAAGACCATGAGTGGATCCGCCTCGAGGACGACGGCTCCGTGACGCTCGGCATCACGGATCACGCCCAGGAGTCGCTCGGCGACCTCGTCTTCGTCGAACTGCCCGAGCAGGGCGACAGCGCCGGGACGGGCGACGGCATCGCGGTGGTGGAATCGGTGAAGGCCGCATCGGATGTGTATGCGCCGTTCGAATGCACGGTGGACGAGGTCAACGGCACGCTGGCGGACGAGCCCGAGAAGGTGAACAGCGACCCCTACGGCGACGGCTGGATCGCGCGGCTCACGCCCGCATCGCCGGCGGCACTGGACGACCTGATGGACGCGGAAGCGTACGAACAGCTGCTGGCCGAGGCGGAAGACTGAGCGACGGAGACGAACATGCCTTTCATCCCGCACACCGAAGAAGACATACGCGCGATGCTGGACGCCATCGGCGTGGATTCCATCGAGCGCCTGTTCGAGGAGATTCCGGCAGAGCTGGTCATCGACGAGCTGCCCGGCGTCCCGGACGCGCTGAGCGAGATGGAAGTGACGCGGCTGATGCGCGAGCGCGCGGCGCGGGACGGCTCGCCGCTCTGCTTCATCGGCGCCGGCGCCTACGAGCACCACATCCCGGCGGCGGTCTGGGAGGTCACCACCCGCGGCGAGTTCTACAGCGCCTATACGCCCTATCAGGCGGAGGCGAGCCAGGGCACGCTGCAGGTGATCTACGAGTACCAGACCATGATGGCGGGTCTCACCGGCATGGACGTCTCCAACGCCTCGCTGTACGACGGCGCCTCCGCGCTCGCCGAGGCGGCCCTGATGGCCGTGCGCGCCAACCGCCGGGCGAAGTCGCGGCGCGTGCTGCTGGCCGCCGGCGTGAACCCGGTCTACCGCAAGGTCGCCGAGGCCATTGCCGGCACCCAGGGGCTGGAGTTCGACTACCTGCCGCTGGATCCCGCCACGGGCCTCACACGGCTGGAAGCGCTGGCGGAAGCGGGCGAGCCGCCGGTGGCCGTGGTCATCCAGCAGCCGTCCTTCCTCGGCACGCTGGAAGACATGGACGAGCTGACCGACCGGGCCCGGGCGCTCGGCGCGCTGGTGATCGCGGTGGTGAATCCCACCTCGCTGGCGGTGCTGAAGCCGCCCGGCGAGTGGGGCGAGGAGGGCGCCGACATCGTCTGCGGCGAGGGCCAGCCCCTCGGCGTGCCGTTGTCCTCGGGCGGCCCGTATTTCGGTTTCATGGCCGCCCGCAGGAACTTCGTGCGGCAGATGCCCGGCCGCATCGTCGGCCGCACCGTGGACCTGGACGGCAAGCCCGGCTTCACCCTGACGCTGCAGGCGCGCGAGCAGCACATCCGCCGCTCCAAGGCGACCTCCAACATCTGCACGAACCAGGGACTGATGGTGACGGCGGCCACCATCTATCTGTCGCTGCTGGGCGAGGAAGGCCTGGCCCGTGTGGCCACCGAATGCCATGACCGCACGACGGCGCTGTGCGAGGCGCTGACCGCCATCGACGGCGTGGAAAGCGCGTTCGACACGCCTTACTTCCACGAGGCCCTGCTCAGGCTGGACCGGCCCGTGGCGCCGGTGCTGGCCGAGCTGTCCGCCCGCGGCGTGCTCGGCGGCTACGACGTGAGCGCGGACTATCCGGAGCTGGGCGACGTCCTGCTGGTCTGCGCCACCGAGACCAAGACCGACGGGGATATCCGGCATTACGCCGAGGCGATGGCCGAGGTGCTCGGCGCCGGAAGAGCGGCGCGCGCCGCGGGCTGAGCGATGGCGGGCGTCACATTCCGCGGCAAGCGCTGGAACACGGCCGGCGATCTCCCGGCCGTCGGTTCGCGGGCGCCGGACTTCCGCCTGGTGGACGGCGACCTGCGCAACCTGCACCTCTCCCACTGGCAGGGACGGCGCAAGATCCTGAACATCTTCCCGAGCATCGACACGCCCGTGTGCGGACAGTCCGTGCAGGTCTTCGACCGCCACGCCCGGGAGCACGAGGACATCGTGATGCTGATGATCTCGGTGGACACGCCGTTCGCGCAGCAGCGCTTCGCCCGGGAATGCGAACTCGCGGGGGTGGAGACGCTGTCCGCCATCCGCTCGGAGGGATTCGGCGAGCACTACGGCGTGCTGATCGAGGACGGGCCGCTGGCCGGCTTCTTCGCCCGCGCCGTGCTGGTGCTGGACGAGAACGACACGGTCGTGCATCGCCAGCTGGTCGACGACATCGGCGACGAACCCGACTACGAGGCGGCGCTGAGGGCGCTCGGCTTCGAACAGTAAGACAAGGACGAGGACGAAGATGAGCGACACACTGATATTCGAACGCTCGCGGCCGGGCCGCCGCGCCATGGCCCAGGCGCCCGCCGGCGAGCGGCTGCGCCCGGCGCTGCCGGAGAAGTTCCTGCGCGAGACGCCCACCTCGCTGCCGGCCGTGTCGGAACTGGAGACCGTGCGGCACTACACCCGGCTGTCGCAGAAGAACTTCTCGATCGACACCCACTTCTATCCGCTGGGTTCGTGCACGATGAAGTACAACCCGAAGGCGTGCAACACGCTGGCGATGCTGCCGGAGTTCCTCGGCCGTCATCCCTATGGCGACGCCTCCCACGGCCAGGGTTTCCTGGAGTGCATGTACGAGCTGCAGGACATGCTGAAGGCGGTCACCGGCATGAAGGCGGTCTCGCTGACGCCGATGGCGGGCGCTCAGGGCGAGTTCACCGGCGTCGCCATGATCCAGGCCTACCACCGCGCCCGTGGCGACCACGAACGCAACGAGATCCTGGTGCCCGACGCCGCTCACGGCACCAACCCGGCCACCGCCACCATGTGCGGCTGCAAGGTGGTGGAGCTGCCCACGGACGACACCGGCGACGTCGACCTGGACGCGCTGCGCGAGGCCGTGGGGCCGAAGACGGCGGGCATCATGCTCACCAATCCGTCGACGCTGGGCGTGTTCGAGCGCCACATCCTGGAGATCTCGCGCATCGTCCACGACGCGGGCGGTCTCATGTACTACGACGGCGCCAACCTGAATGCCGTGCTCGGCAAGGTTCGGCCCATCGACATGGGCTTCGACGTCATCCACATGAACCTGCACAAGACCTTCTCCACGCCCCACGGGGGCGGCGGGCCGGGCTCCGGCGCGGTGGGCGTGGGCGACAAGCTCGCGCCCTACCTGCCCATCCCCATGGTCGGCCGGGAGGAGACCCCGACCGGCGTGCGCTACCGCTGGCTGGACGAGCGCGACCGGCCGGATACCATCGGCCGGCTGTCCGGCTTCATGGGCAATGCGGGCGTCCTGCTTCGGGCCTACGTCTACATGCGGATGGTCGGCCGCGACGGCATGCGCCGCATCGCCGAGTTCGCCACGCTGAACGCCAATTACCTGCTGGCGCGCCTGCGCGACGAGGGCTTCGATCTCGCCTTCCCGGACCGTCGTGCCAGCCACGAGTTCATCGTGACCCTCAGGCGGCAGGCGAAGACGCTGCACGTCACCGCCATGGACTTCGCCAAGGCGCTGCTCGACCACGGCTATCACGCGCCGACCACGTATTTCCCCCTGCTGGTGCCGGAGTGCCTGTTGATCGAGCCCACCGAGACCGAGTCGAAGGAGATGCTCGACGGCTTCGTCGCCGCGATGGTCGCCATCGCCGAGGAGGCGAGCGGCGACGCCGAGCGCGTGCACGGCGCCCCTTACACCACGCCGGTACGCCGTCTGGACGACGTGAAGGCGGCCAAGGAACTCGATCTGGTCTGGCGGCCGGACGCGGCCTGAGCCCGGGTCCGGCGCCGGCGCCGCCCGGCGGCGTGGAACTTTGCGCGCCAGTACCGGACTCAGATGATTGCGATCTGCCACAATGCGGCGCTTTCGCAGCCGTCGCCGGAAGCCTTATCGGGAGCCTCATGAAGCGTATCTCCGTCATCACACTGCTCGCCCTGCTCCTCGCCGGGCCCCTGTTCGCGGCCGAACGCGAGGCGTGGACCGACACGCTGGAGCGGATCTCCTCGGGGGTCGTCTCCATCCGGGTGGATGCCACCCGCGCGTTCGATACCGACTGGAACACCTCGACCCAGGCCACCGGCTTCGTGGTGGACGCGGAGCGCGGCCTGATCCTCACCAACCGCCACGTGGTGACGCCGGGGCCGGTGGTGGCCGAGGCGGTATTCCTGAACAACGAAGAGGTGCCGCTCACACCGGTCTACCGGGATCCCGTCCACGACTTCGGGTTCTTCAGCTACGACCCGGGCGCCCTGCGCTTCATCGAGCCGGCCGAGCTGGAGCTCTCGCCGGCAGGCGCGCGCACGGGCCGTGAGATCCGCGTGGTGGGCAACGACGCGGGGGAGCAGCTCTCGATCCTGGCCGGCACCATCGCCCGGCTCGACCGCCAGGCGCCCGAGTACGGCCGCGGCAAGTACAACGACTTCAATACCTTCTACCTGCAGGCGGCCTCCGGCACCTCCGGCGGCTCGTCCGGCTCGCCGGTGGTGGATATCGACGGCCGCGTCGTCGCGCTGAATGCCGGGGCCAATTCGAGCGCCGCCTCCAGTTTCTTCCTGCCGCTGGACCGCATCGAGCGGGCGCTGGAACTCATCCGCGCCGGCGAGCCCGTCAGCCGCGGGACGCTGCAGACGGTGTTCGTGCGCAGGCCCTACGACGAACTCGTCCGGCTCGGGCTGGACCCGGAGACGGAAGCGGCGGCGCGGGCGGCGCACCCGGAGCAGACCGGCATGCTGACGGTGGCCGAAGTGCTGCCGGATTCTCCCGCGGATGGCCTGCTGGAGGTGGGCGACGTGCTCGTGCGGCTGAACGGGGAGATCGTCACCGAGTTCGTGCCGCTGAGTGCCGTGCTGGACGACAGCGTGGGCGGGACCGTGCGGCTGGAGCTGCGCCGCGGCGGCAGCGTGATCGAGCACGACGTCCGCGTGCAGGACCTGCACGCCATCACGCCGGACGAGTACATCGAGTTCGGCGATGCCGTGCTCCATCGGCTGTCCTACCAGCAGGCCCGCCACTACAACCGCCCGGTCGACGGCGTGTACGTCGCCAACCCGGGTTACGTGCTCAGCAATTCCGCCATCCCCCGTGCGGCGGTCCTCACGGAGCTGGACTCGCAACCCGTGAGCGATCTCGACGACCTGGAGTCCGTGCTGGACGGGCTGGCCGACGGCGAGCGCACCTCGATCCGTTTCGTGAGTCTGGAGGACCCGCGCACCAGTCAGCTGCGCTCGCTGCGCATCGACCGGCGCTGGTTCCCGTCGAAACGCTGCCGCCGCGACGACGACACCGGCCTGTGGCCCTGCCGGGAACTGGCGGCCGGCCCGCCGCCGGAAATGCCGGCAGTGGCCAGCACCCGCTTCCCGCCCTACGACGACCGCCGCGCCGAGGCGCTGGCACCGTCGCTGGTGCTGGTGAACTTCGACCTGCCCTACACCATCTCGGGCGTCGCGGAACGGCACTACTACGGTACGGGTCTCGTCGTCGACGCGGAGCGGGGGCTGGTGGTCGTCGACCGCAACACGGTGCCGGTGGCGATGGGCGACGTCCACATCACCTTCGCCGGTTCTCTCGAGGTGCCCGGCCGGGTGGAGTACGTCCATCCGCTGCACAACCTGACCATCGTCTCCTACGATCCCGCACTGATCGGCGACACCCCCGTCCGGTCGGCCCGCTTCAACACCTCGCCGGCCGAGTCGGGCGATGCCGTGTGGGTGGTCGGCCTGAAGCCGGACCACCGGCTCGTGCATCAGCAGACCCGGGTGGCCTCGGTCGATGCGCTCGTCCTGCCGCTGTCGCGGACCTTGCGCTTCAGGGATACCAACCTGGAGGCGCTCACCGTCGTGAACGCGCCGGATCAGGTGGACGGCGTGCTGGCGGACGAGCGTGGACGGGTGGTCTCGTTGTGGTCGAGTTTTGCCTACCAGGGCGGCGGCGAGACCAGCCAGGTCAACAAGGGCGTGCCGGCCGACCTGGTTGAGGAATTCGTGGATCTGGTCCGTTCGGGCGGCACGCTGTATTCGCTGGAGGCGGAGCTGGCCTACCTGCCGCTTGCCGCGGCCCGCAAGCTGGGTCTGCCGGAGGAGTGGGCGGCGCGGCTGGAGCGCCACCATCCCGAGCAGCGCCGCGCCCTGCAGGTGAAGCGTCTCGTGGCCGGCTCGCCGGCGGCCCGCCTGCTCAACAACGGCGACATCCTCCTCAGTATCGACGACGAGGTGGTGAATACCTTCCGCGACGTGGAGCGCGCGATGCAGAAGCCCTCGGTGAAACTCGCCGTGTGGCGGCGGGGCAGTGTGCGGGAAATGGAGGTGGCCACGGTCGCGCTGGACGGCACGGGCATCGACCGGGCCATGATGTGGGCCGGCGCCCTGCTGCAGAAGCCGCACCGGGCGATGGCGGCCCAGCGGGGGATCGACCCCAGCGGCGTCTACGTGGCCTATTTCAGTTACGGCTCGCCGGCCACGCGCTACGGTCTGTGGGCCGGGCGGCGCATCGTCGAGGTGGACGGCCGGCCCACGCCCGACCTCGACGCCTTCCTGGAGGCCGTCCGCGGCAAGGAGCACAGGGAGTCGGTGCGGCTGAAGACGGTGAACTGGAACCTGGCCGTCGAGGTGATCACGCTGAAGCTCGACAAGCAGTACTGGCCGGCCTACGAAATCCGGCGCACCGGTGATGGCTGGGAGCGCCGCCCGCTGGGCTGATCGCATGGGCCTCGGCGTGGTGCTCCTCGCCGCGGTCCTGCCGGCCGCCGCGGCGGCCGGCGATACCCTGTACAAGTACCGGGGCGACGACGGTCAGTGGGTCTACACCGACCGGCGTCCCGCCGCCGCGCAGGACGTGGAGGTGCGCCCGCTGGCGTCCTCGTCGGACGACGGCCTGGTGATCCGGCGGCGCGAGACCGACAGCGGCTTCGAGGTCATCGCCGAGAATCGCCGTTACGTGCCGGTGGAACTCGTCCTCGCCGCGATGGATCTCGACAATCTCGAGCCGGTGGCCGAGCGCGACGTGCGCACCACCATACCCGCGCGCACCGGCTCCGTGGTGCTCGGCCTCGACCGCGTGGACCCGGCGGTACCCGGCCGTTTCCGTTTCCGCTACGAGTCGCTGCCGGGCGACCCGGCCGCCAGCCACGATCCGGACGTGCTGTACCGGTTCCCGTTTGCTGCGGCCACGCGCCACCGCGTCACCCAGGCCTGGCCGGACACGAGCACCCACGACACCCTGGCGAGCCGGCATGGCGTGGACGTCGCGGTGCCGGTCGGCACGGGCGTCTACGCGGCACGTGCGGGCACCGTGTTCGAGGTGGCCGCCCGGCACTTCACCGGCGGCACGGACCGGGAGCGGGACCTGCCGCGGGCCAATCTGGTGCGCATCGTCCACGACGACGGCACCATGGCGGTGTACGCCCACCTGAACTGGGATTCGATCCGGGTACGGCCCGGCGAGAAGGTCGCCCGCGGCCAGTACATCGCCGACTCCGGCAACACCGGCTACACCACCGGCCCGCACCTGCACTTCGCCGTGCAGCGCAACGCCGGGCTGCGGCTCGAATCCGTGCCGGTGCGCTTCGCCGGCCCCCGGGGTCCGGTCACGCCGGAGACCGGCAGGGAGATCACCGCTTTTTGACCCCGTTCCTGTTGCCGGCGGCCGGCGCCGCCGTATGATGGTGCCGTGAAGAATCGCCAGATCAGGATCGTCTCCGGCGGGCAGACCGGTGTGGACCGGGGCGCGCTCATCGCGGCGCTGGACCGCGGCGTGCCCTGCGGCGGCTGGTGTCCCGCCGGCCGCAAGGCCGAGGACGGCGCCATACCGCCCTTCTTCCCCATGCGCGAACTGCCGGACGAGGACTATCCCGCCCGCACCCTGAAAAACGTGCAGGACAGCGACGGCACCGCCGTGATCTTCTTCTCCGCGCTGGAAGGCGGCACCGAACTCACGGTCGCCTACTGCCGCCGCGAGCGCAAACCCTACCTGCTGCTCGACGCTCACGAGATGGACACGGCAGAAGCCGCACGGCGCATCGGCGAGTTCGTCGCCGGGCACGGCATCGGCACGCTGAACGTGGCGGGCCCGCGCGCCAGCCGCCATCCGGCGGCGCAGGCCTGGGCGCGCGCCGCGGTCCGCGAGTTCCTGGAGAACCTCCCCCGCTAACCGGTAGGAGGGCCTTCAGGCCCGATCCCTCGTTTCTCCTGACGTGGGCCCGCCATCGGGTGGGTGAGGGTCGCGGGGACGCTCATGTGGGAGGGCCTTTAGGCCCGATCTTCGCCTCAGGTGGCCGAGCGCTGATCGGGGCCGAAGCCCCTCCTACATGCCCATCGAGGCCTGCGCTGCATCGAGGACGACCCCGCAACCCTCACCCACCCGCTGACGGGCCCGTAGCCTAGAGGCTTGGCACCAGTCAGCAGGCGCTGCTGACTGGCAGCCCCTGCATGCCACCACGAGGCGGCCGTCATGCGGGGGTATCCATCGCCGCGACCCTTTGTCGGGAGCAAGATGGATACCCCCGCAGGGCGGCCATGAAAGAACGAATCAGCGCTTGTGGCCAAGGAGGGCGGCCAGGGCCGGCCAGGTGGTGACGGGCAGCGAGCAGCGGGTGCCTTCGCAGATGTAGGCCACCGGGCCGTCGGCCGCCGGCTCGCGCAGGGCGAGGTGGCCGGGCAGATCCTTCTCCGCCGCCGGGATGGCGAACACCAGCCGGCGCGGCGCATAGATGCCGGCCGCGTTGCGCGCCCACCGTCCGATCTCGGCCGGATCGCCGCGCAGGATCACCAGCTCCGGCGGCTGCAGGTATTCCTCCAGCGCCGTGATGAGGCTGACGTGGCCGTGGGGGTACTCCGTCATGGCCTGCCAGGCGGCCCGCAGTGTGCGCTCGGCGGCCGCCACGTAGCGCTCCTCGCCGAGCAGGAAGCCCAGCCGCAGCAGCGCGCGCGCGGCGATGCCGTTGCCCGACGGGATGGCTTCGTCGGCCAGGGGTTTCGAGCGGTGCAGCAGAGCCTCGTGGTCGTCGGCGGTGAAGAAGAAGCCGCCGTTGTCGGCATCCTCGAAATGCGCCAGCAGCAGCTCGGCGAGTTCGATGGCGAAGCGGAGGTGATCGGCGTCCCAGCGCGCCTGCGCGAGCTCGAGCAGCGCGTCGGCCAGCAGCGCGTGGTCGTCCAGGTAGGCGGGGAAACGGGCGCGTCCGTCCTTGTACGTCGCGAGCAGGCGGCCGTCACGCCAGAGTTCCTGCCGCAGGAATGCGGTGGCGCCGGCCGCCGCGTCGATCAGATCGTCACGGGCGAGGGCGCGCCCCGCGACGGCGAGGCCGCGGATGGCCAGCGCATTCCAGCTCGTCAGGATCTTCTCGTCCCGTCCCGGGCGCACGCGCTGTTCGCGGGCGCGCAGCATGGCCTCGCGGGCCCGGTCGATGCGCAGGCGCAGCGCGTCCCCGTCCTCGCCCCGCTCCTCGGCCAGGCGCGCCACCGGCCGGCGCACGTACAGGTGCCAGCGGCCCTCGAAGTTGGGCGCCTCGTCCAGGCCGAAATGCGCGGCCACGAGGGGGAAGTCCTGGTCGCCGGCGGCCGCGCGCGCCGTCTCGGGCGTCCACACGTAGTAGCGGCCTTCCTCGCCCTCGGAATCGGCATCCAGCGACGAGTAGAAGCCGCCGCCGGGCGCGCGCATCTCGCGCAGCATCCAGTCGGCGGTCTCGCCGGCCACCCGGCTCATCTCCGCATCCCCGCCGGCCAGTCCGAGTTCCGCGTACAGGGCGAGCAGCGGGCCGTTGTCGTAGAGCATCTTCTCGAAATGAGGTATGAGCCACTGTGCGTCGACCGAGTAGCGGCAGAAGCCGCCGCCGATCTGGTCGAAGAGGCCGCCCTCGGCCATGCGGGTGAGGGTGAGCGCCGCCATGTACAGCGCCTGCACGTCTGGCTCTTCCTCGCCGGCGCTGGCCCGCCAGTGGCGCAGCAGCCGCTCCAGGGTGGCGGGGTGGGGGAACTTCGGCGCGTCGCCGAAGCCGCCGTAGCGCTCGTCGAAGCGCTCCGCGAGGCTCTCGCGCGCCTTCGCGAGCGGCGTGCCGTCCAGCACGATGCCTTCGGCGGGCTCCGGGTCCAGCCTGGGGAAGATGTCGGCGAGCTGGCGGCCCTGGTTGCGGACTTCCTCCGGGTTCTGGCGGAAGTACTCCGCCACCCGCTGCAGGATGTCGCGGAAAGCCGGCATGCCGTGACGGGGCTCCTTCGGGAAATAGGTGCCGCCGAAGAACGGCAGCTGCTCCTCGGGCGTAAGGAACATGGTCAGCGGCCAGCCGCCCGGGCGCTGGGCGATGAGCTGATGGGCGATCTGGTAGATGCGGTCGATGTCCGGCCGCTCCTCCCGGTCGACCTTGACGTTGACGAACAGCTTGTTCATCAGCGCCGCCGTGTCCTCGTCCTCGAAGGACTCGTGGGCCATGACGTGGCACCAGTGGCAGGCGGAGTAGCCCACGGACAGGAGTATCGGCCGGCCCGTTTCCCGGGCGGTCTCCAGTGCCTCGGGGCCCCAGGGGTACCAGTGCACCGGGTTGGCCGCGTGCTGCAGCAGGTAGGGGCTGGTCTCGTCGGCCAGGCGGTTGGTCTCCCGGCCGCCTTCGGGCGTGGCCATGGCATTCACCTCCCTTCGCGTGGCCGGCCACTATAACGTACGCATCGGCGAGGTGAGGACGCCCCGGCCCGGTGCTAGACTACGCCGCCATGTTCGAATACCCCCGCATCGATCCCGTCATCTTCTCCATCGGTCCCCTCGGCGTGCGCTGGTACGGGCTGATGTACCTGGTCGGCTTCGTGGCTGCGTGGCTGCTGGCGCGGCACCGCGCGCAGCGGGCGGACGCACCCGTCACTCCGCAGCAGGTCGACGACCTGATCTTCTACGGCGCGCTGGGCGTGATGCTCGGCGGGCGCATCGGCTACGTCTTCTTCTACGGTCTCGGCGCATGGGCGCAGGACCCGCTGTATCCGTTCAAGATCTGGGAGGGCGGCATGTCCTTCCACGGCGGTCTCATCGGCGTGATGGTGGCCGTGTGGCTGCTCGGCCGGCGGGTGGGCCACGGCTTCTGGCGGATGACGGATTTCGTGGCGCCGCTGGCGCCCATCGGTCTCGGCGCCGGACGCATCGGCAACTTCATCAACGGCGAGCTGTGGGGCAGGCCCACGGATCTGCCCTGGGGCTTCCGGGTCCCCGACGACGTCTTCCAGGGCTTCCGGCCGGGCCCGGAGGTGCTGCACCCCTCCCAGCTGTACGAGGCGCTGCTGGAGGGGCTGGTGCTGTTCGTCATTCTGTGGGTCTACTCGGCACGTCCGCGTCCCACCATGGCGGTCTCGGGGCTGTTCCTGCTGTTCTACGGCATCTTCCGCACGGCGGTGGAGTTCGTGCGCCTGCCGGACTATGGCGAGTACGTGGCGTTCGGCTGGCTCACGAGGGGCCAGGTGCTGAGCGTGCCGATGATCGTGGCCGGCCTGATCGTGCTCGCCCTGGCCTATCGTCACGGGGGCCGGCAGAGGGGCAGGCCCGGCGGACCCGCGACCGGGAGCTGACGGATGAGGCAGTACCTGGAGATGATGCGGCGGGTGCGCGAGGAGGGGGTGCGCAAGGACGACCGCACCGGCACCGGCACCCTCAGCGTGTTCGGTCACCAGATGCGCTTCGACCTCGGCGAGGGCTTCCCGATGGTCACCACCAAGAAGCTGCATACCCGCTCCATCATTCACGAGCTGCTGTGGTTCCTGCAGGGCGACACCAACACCGCCTACCTGCGCGAGAACGGGGTGACGATCTGGGACGAGTGGGCCGACGAGAACGGCGACCTCGGCCCGATCTACGGCGCGCAGTGGCGCTCCTGGCCCACGCCGGACGGCGGCCACATCGACCAGCTGTCGCGGGTGCTGGAGCAGCTCAAGAGTGATCCGGACTCGCGCCGCATCATCGTGAGCGCCTGGAACGTGAGCGAACTCGACCGCATGGCGCTGGCCCCCTGCCACGCCTTTTTCCAGTTCTACGTGGCGGAGGGGCGGCTGTCGTGCCAGCTGTACCAGCGCAGCGCCGACATCTTCCTGGGCGTGCCGTTCAACATCGCCTCCTACGCGCTGCTGACCCACATGGTGGCCCAGCAGGCGGATCTCGACGTGGGCGACTTCATCTGGACCGGCGGCGATTGCCATCTGTATCTGAATCACCTGGACCAGGCCGACGAGCAGCTCACGCGCGAGCCGCTGCCGCTGCCGACGCTGGCGCTGAAGCGCCGGCCGCCGACGCTGTTCGACTACCGCTACGAGGACTTCGAGATCCGCGGCTACCGCCACCATCCCCACATCAAGGCGCCGGTGGCCGTCTGACGTGTCACGGGTGTCCGCCACGCCCGTCGTCTCGCTCATCGTGGCCGCTGCCGCCAACGACGTGATCGGCGTCGACAACCGCCTGCCCTGGCACCTGCCGGAAGACCTGCGCCGCTTCCGCGACATCACCATGGGCAAGCCGATCGTGATGGGCCGGCGCACCCACGAGTCCATCGGCCGGGCGCTGCCCGGCAGGCGCAACATCGTGCTGAGCACAAGGCCCGGCTACTCCGCCGAGGGTTGCGAGGTGGCGGACGGGCTGGAGGCGGCTCTCGCGCTGGCGCGGGACGCGGATGAGGAAGAGGTAATGGTGATCGGCGGCGCGGCGCTCTACCGCGAGGCGCTGCCGCTGGCGCGGCGCATCTATCTCACCCGGCTGCACCGCCCGTTCGAGGGAGACACCCGCTTCCCGTCCCTGGACAATGCCGACTGGCGCGCGGTGGAGCGGCAGGACTTCCCCGCCGGCGGGGAACGCGAACTCGGCTACAGCTATCTCACGCTGGAGCGCAGGGCAGCGGCGCCAGCCGCTCGCTGACGAGGCGCTCGGCCAGCGCCAGGTCCACGTCGGCCAGCGAGTGCGCGCCGGCGGTCAGCTCCTCGAGCAGCCGGGCCTGCACCTCGCCCCGGGCCAGCGCTTCGGCGTAAGGGATCTCCGCGTGGAACATCACCATGGAGTAGCGGGGCACGAAACGGTCCGGGCAGCGGCGCTCTAGCTCGAAGGCGAGGGCCTTCTTCAGGTGGAAGCGGGGGTCGCGCACCGTGTCGCGCATCTCCACGTAATTCTCCAGCGCCATGTCGGCGATGGCCTCTGCGTTCGGGCGGCGCAGCCGGCTGAACTCGCCGAACAGTCGTTCGCGGTCGTCGCAGCCGCCGTCCAGCAGCCGGCAGAATTCGGCGCAGTCCTCGAAGCCCGCGTTCATGCCCTGGCCGTGGAACGGCACGATGGCGTGGGCCGCGTCGCCGATCAGCAGCACGTCTCCGCCCAGGTGCCACGGCTCGCAGCGCACCGTGCCGAGGATGCCGACCGGGTTGGCGGCGAACTGTTCCGCGAAATCGGGAATGAGCCCCGGGGTGTCCGGGAAATGGCGCTCGAAGAACTCCCGCACCGATGCCTCGTCGTCGAGCGAGGCGAAACTCTCCGGGCCCTCGTTGGGCAGGAACAGCGTCACGGTGAAGTCGCCGCCCGGGTTCGGCAGCGCGATGAGCATGAAGCCGCCCCGCGGCCAGATGTGCAGCGCGCCCGGGTCGATGCGGAAGCCGCCGTCCTCCGCCGGCGGGATGGTGAGTTCCTTGTAGCCGTGGGCCAGCAGGGACTCGCCGGCGCTGATGTGGCCGGCATCGGCCAGCGCGCGCCGCACGACCGAGCCGGCGCCGTCGGCGGCGATCAGGGGTGCCATGGCGACCTGCCGCTCGGCACCGGTCTGCTCGTGGCGGAGCGTGGCCCGCCGCGCATCGAGATCGATGCCGCTGCAGCCCTCGCCGAAGTGCAGCCGGGCGCCGGCTGCCTCGGCGGCGTCCAGCAGCACCCGGTTGAGGTCGGCGCGGGACACCGAATAGTTCTCCTCGCCTTCGTGCTGACCGTAGGGCTGGAAGTCGAGGCCGCCGTCCTCCTGATGCAGCAGGCGCCCGGACATGGGCATCAGCAGCGGCTCCACCGCCTCGGTCAGGCCGGCCAGGGCCAGCCCCCGCAGACCCCGGGCGGCCAGGGCCAGGTTGATCGAGCGGCCGCCCTGGGCATTGTGGGTGCGCAGGTCCGGCTGGCGCTCATACAGGTCCACGGCATGGCCGCGGCGGGCGAGCAGCACGGCCAGCAGCGAGCCGGTCAGTCCCGCGCCCAGGATGGCGATGGGGTCGTCGCCGGTGCCGTGCAGGGCCGTGCCGCTCATGCCAGGCCGCTCATGCCAGAGCCTGGGTCATGGCGGCGGCCTCGGCGAGGCGCTCGAGGAAGGCCTCGACGTCCGCGTAGGAGTTGTACAGCGGCACCGGGGCCACACGGATGACGTCCGGCTCGCGCCAGTCCGCGATCACGTTCAGGCGCTCGAGGTTCTCGAACAGGTCCCGGCCCGTGAGGCCCATGCCGCGCACCACCAGTGAGAGCTGGGCGCCGTGACTGGCCGGATCCTCCGGCGTGAGGATGCCGAAGCCGCCGGGGAACCGCTCCGCGAGCCGGCGGCGCAGATAACCGGTCAGCGCCAGGGACTTCTCGCGCAGCGCGCCGATGCCCGCGGCGTCGAACAGCTCCAGCGAGGCGATCACGGGCGCCAGCGCGAGCACCGGCGGGTTGCTGAGCTGCCAGATGTCCGCGCCCGGCGCGGGCGTGAAGTCCTTCGTCATGCGGAAGCGGGTGCTCTCCTCGTGGCCCCACCAGCCCAGCAGCCGGGGCAGGCTGCGGTCGCGGCAGTGGCGTTCGTGCACCCAGGCGCCGGCGATCGCGCCCGGGCCGCCGTTCAGGTACTTGTAGCTGCACCACACCGCGAAGTCGGCGCCCCAGTCGTGCAGTGACAGCGGCACGTTGCCGACGGCATGCGCGAGGTCGAGACCCACCGTCACGCCGTGGCGCTGCGCCAGCCGGCAGATCTCCGCCATGTCCAGACACTGGCCGGTGTAGTACTGCACGCCCGGCAGCAGCAGCAGTGCGATCTCGTGTCCGCGGCGCTCCAGCAGCGCGGCCAGGTCTTCCGTGCGCAGGCCGTGCTCTCCCTCCGGCGGGCGCCATTCCAGCAGATCCCGGTCCGGGTCGTGGCCGTGCCAGGCGATCTGGGAGGCGGCCGCATAGCGGTCGGACGGGAAGGCGTCGGATTCGATGACGATGCAGCGGCGCTCGCCTTCGGGCCGGTAGAAGCTCGCCATCAGCAGGTGCAGGTTGACCGTGAGCGTGTTCATCGCCACGGTCTCGGCGGGTGTGCCGCCCACCAGCGCGGCCAGCGGCTCGGCCGCCCGCCGGTGCGCCGGCAGCCAGGGGTGTTCGCCCTCGACGTGCCCGCGCACTGCCAGGCGGCCCCAGGCATCCAGCTCCGCGCGCACCGCGTCGGCCGCACGGCGCGGCATCAGGCCGAGGGAGTTGCCGCAGAGATAGACGGGCGAGCGGCCGTCGATACGCTCCGGGAAGACGAACTCCTCCCGGAAGCCGGCCAGCGCATCGGCCGCGTCCAGCCGCCGGGCCTCTTCGAACGCCGCGCTCACTGGAAACGGCTCCGGTCCACGTCCAGCCACTCCAACGCCGTGCCGGCGAGCAGCCGGTCCTGCACGGCCGCGTCGAGGTCCATGGATTCGATCAGGGCGCCCGGGTGGTGCTCGCCGAGCGGGAATGGGTAGTCGCTGCCGAGGGCGATGGCCTCCGCGCCGAACAGCTCGATCATGTACTCGAGCATGCGCCGGTCGTGCACCAGCGAGTCCACGTAGAAGCGGCCGAGATACTCCGAGGGCGGCACCGTGTTCTTGACCGCGACGATGTCGGGCCGCACGGCGAAGCCGTGCTCCAGGCGCCCGATCAGCCCGGGGAAGGCGCCGCCGCCATGGGCGAAGGCCACGCGCAGGTCCGGCAGCTTCTCGAACACGCCGCCGAAGATCAGCGAGCAGACCGATAGCGCCGTCTCCGCCGGCATGCCCACCAGCCAGGGCAGCCAGTACAGGTTCATGCGCTCGCGGCCGAGCATCTCCCAGGGATGCACGAACACGGCCGCGCCGAGCTCGGCGGCGGCCTCGAGTACCGGGAACACCCGCTCGTCGTCCAGGTTCCAGCCGTTCACATGGGTGCCGATCTCCACGCCGTGCAGTCCGAGCTCGAGACAGCGTTCCAGTTCGCGGATCGACAGGTCCGCGTCCTGCATCGGCAGCGTGCCGAGGCCGAGGAAGCGGCGGGGGTGCTCTTCGACCAGCGCGGCGATGTGGTCGTTCAGCAGCGCGGCCAGGTCGGCCGTATCCCGCGGCTTGGCCCAGTAGCTGAACATGACGGGCACGGTGGAGAGTACCTGCACGTCCACGCCCGTGGCGTCGCAGTCGCTGATGCGTACGCCGGGGTCCCAGCAGTTCGACTGCACCTCGCGGAAGTTCCTGCCGTCCAGCAGCATGCGCGCGCAGCCGGGCCCGTGATGCTCCAGCTGCACGAAGCCGCCGTAGCCGTAGCGTTCCTTCAGGTCCGGCCAGTCCGGCGGCAGCACGTGGGTGTGGATGTCGATCTTCACGGGCTCAGCGCGGCGGCATCACGGCTCCGCAGTTCGGGCAGCTGCGGTTCTCCTCGCTGCCGTAGAAGCGCTCGAAGACCGGCGGCAGCTGCTTCACGATGTCGTCGACGTGCAGGAATTCCTCGTACAGCTTCGTGTCGCACTCGTTGCAGAACCACATGAATCCGTCCAGCTCCTCGGGCGCGCGCTTGCGCTCGACCACGAGCCCCACCGTGTCGGCATAACGCTGGGGCGAGTGGGGCACCCGGGGCGGCAGCAGCAGGATCTCGCCCTCGCGGATGGGGATGTCCACCCGCTCGCCGTCCTGCATGGTCCTCAGCAGCATGTCGCCCTCGAGCTGGTAGAAGAATTCCTCGCCCTCGTCCCAGTGGTAGTCGTCCCGGGAATTCGGCCCGCCGACCACCATGATGATGAACTCGCCGTCCTCGAAGACCTGCTTGTTGCATACCGGCGGCCGCAGTGCGTCCCGGTTGGTGTCGATCCAGTCGCGGAAATTGAAGGCGGTGAGGGGTCTCATATCTCTCTCCCGGCACGTGTCCGCGGGCGTTCCGCTGCGTGTTCCATGGCGCGTTCTAGAGGGCCGCGATGCATTTCAGCTCGATGGCGATGGGCGTCGGCAGCCGGTTCACCTCGACGGTGGTCCGGCAGGGGCCCGCGCCGGGGAAATAGTCCGCATAGATGCGGTTGAACGCCTCGAAGTCGCGCTCGATGTCGGTCAGGAAGACGGTAATGTCCACGAGTCGGTCCCAGCCGGAACCTGCGGCCTCGAGCACGCTCTTCACGTTGCGGAAGACGGCGTGGCACTGGGCCTCGATGTCGTAGTCCACCACGCGGCCTTCGTCGTCCCGGCGCACGCCGGGTATGTCGCCGCCCGCCGGGTCCCGCGGGCCCAGCCCGGACAGGAACAGGAGCCCCCCGGCCCGCCGGGCGTGAGGATACGCGCCCACCGGCGGCGGCGCCGCGCTCGTGCTGATGGCCCTGTCGTCGGATTCCACGGGGAGATTCTAGCGCGACTGGTCCCGGCATTTTACCTTCACCGGCTTCGCCGCCCGGTCCAGGCGCAACGCCGTGAGGGCGCGGCCCCACACGCAGCCCGTGTCCAGGCAGACCAGATCCGGCTCGTTCAGCAGTCCCAGCGCCGACCAGTGGCCGAAGACGATACGCGTGCCGGCCAGCGCCCGGTCGCGCGCGCGGTACCAGGGTGTGAGCTTCGGCGGCGCGTCTTCCGGCGGGCCCGTAAAGTCGAAATCGAGCCTGCCCTTGCGCGTGAGCATGCGCATGCGGGTGAGCACGTTGACGATGAAGCGCCACCGCGGCACGCCGTGCAGATCGTCGCGCCAGCGGTCGGGCTCGTTGCCGTACAGATGCGCCAGCAGCTTGGAGGGGCGCGGACCTCTCAGTACCGTCTCTACCTCGGCTGCCAGGGCGAGCACCGTGTCGAGGTCCCAGGCGGGCAGCACGCCTGCGTGGACGAGCACCGTGTCCAGACCCTCGTCGTAGTGCACCAGCGGGCGGTTCTGCAGCCAGTCGATGAGCTCGTCGCAATCGTGGGCGCGCAGGATGGGCTTCATGGCGAGGGAGGCCGAGCGCTTGGCCGCGGTGCGCTCGTGGGCGATCACCAGCAGGTGCAGGTCGTGGTTCCCCAGCACGGTCACCGCCGCGTCGCCCAGGGATCGGACGAAACGCAGGGTCTTCAGCGACTTCGGACCGCGGTTGACCAGATCGCCGGCGAGCCAGAGCGTGTCCCGGCCCGGGTCGAAGTCCAGTTTATCCAGCAGGCGCCGGAAGGGGTCGTAGCAGCCCTGCAGGTCGCCGATGGCATAGACCGCCATGCTACGGTCTCCGCTGTCGCGGCCGCGGGTCCGCTAGTGCAGCAGACCCGGCACGGCCAGGGTGAATGGCGCGATCGGGGCATCGAAGCGCACGCCGTCGTCGGCCAGCATCTGATAGCTGCCCTCCATGCTGCCCACGGGCGTCTCCAGCACCGTGCCGCTGGAGTAGCGGAACTGCTCCCCCGGATTGAGATGGGGCTGCTCGCCCACCACGCCGTCGCCGCGTACCTCCTGCACCTTGCCATTGGCATCCGTGATGATCCAGTGCCGGCTGAGCAGCGAGGCGGGCACATCGCCCCGGTTGGCGATGGTGATCGTGTAGGAGAAGACGTAGCGGTCCAGCTCCGGTTCCGATTGCTCGTCCAGGAAGTGGGTGCTCACGTCCACGCTGATGCGGTGATTCGGCTTGTCGGTCATGGCCTCTCGGCTGGCCTCTCGCTGCGGAAAATCGGGTGGGCATCTCGTTCGGGGCGTCATTCTAGCGCATCGTCCCGCTCGCGCAGCGCCCGGTTGGCGAGCCGGGCGAATTCCTCCGGCGCGAGCCGTTCCGGTCGCAGCGTCGGGTCGATGCCTTCCTCGGCGATGGCCTCCGCGGTGAGCCATGCCGCCAGCGCATTGCGCAGCGTCTTGCGCCGGCGCGAGAACGCGCCGGTCACGAGTGCGGCGAACAGACTCTCGTCACCGACCTCCAGCCGTCGGGCGCGGGGCACGAGCCGGACCACGCTGGACTGTACGCGGGGCGGCGGCCGGAAGGCCTCCGGCGGCACGTCGAACAGGCGCTCGACCTCCATGGAGCAGGCGAGCATGACCGTGAGGCGGCCGTACTGCTTGCCGCCGGGGGACGCCGCCATGCGGTCCACGACCTCCTTCTGCAGCATGAAGTGCATGTCGCGTATCGCCCGGCGCTGCTCGACGAGGTGGAACAGCAGCGGGGTCGAGATGTTGTAGGGCAGGTTGCCGACGACACGCAGACCGTCGCCGAGTGCGGCGAAGTCGAACTTCAGGGCGTCGGCTTCGTGCACGGTGACGTTCGCGGCGCCGGCGTAACGGGAGCGCAGTGCCGCCGCGAGGTCCCGGTCGATCTCCACGGCGTCCAGCCTCACGGGCAGCGCGGCGAGCGGGGCGGTGAGGATGCCTTCGCCGGGCCCGATCTCCACCAGGTGGTCGCCCCCGGCGGGGCCGATCGCCGCGACGATGCGCGATACCACGGAGGGATCGCGCAGGAAGTGCTGGCCGAAACGCTTGCGCGGTCGGTGGCTCAAGTTGGGCTCATCCGCCGCGCCCGGCGAGCTCGGCCGCATAGCGCAGCGCGACGCCGAGGCTGGCCGGGTCGGCGCGGCCGCTGCCGGCCAGCGCGAGGGCGGTCCCGTGGTCCACCGACGTGCGCACGATGGGCAGCCCGAGCGTGATGTTCACGGCCTTGCCGAAGCCGGCATACTTGATCACCGGCAGACCCTGGTCGTGGTACATCGCAAGCACCGCATCCGCCTTGCCGGCGGTGTCCAGGAAAGCGGTGTCGGCGGAGACGGGGCCCTCGATGGCGATCCCGCGCGCCCGCAGCTCGTCCAGTGCCGGGGCGATCACGTCGATTTCCTCCCGACCCAGATGCCCCCCCTCGCCGGCGTGCGGATTCAGACCGCAGACCCGGATCTTCGGCTCGTCGATGCCGAAACGCCGGCGCAGGTCGCCGTGCAGCACGTCGATGACCCGCGTGAGCCGTTCCGCCGTGATCGCCGCGGGGACCTCGGCCAGCGGCAGGTGGGTGGTCGCCAGTGCGATGCGGAGCTCGTCGGTGGCCAGCATCATCACCGGCAGCGGCGCACCGGTGGCCTCGGCCAGGAACTCGGTGTGGCCGCTGAAGGACAGCCCGGCCTCGTTGATGACGCTCTTCTGCAGGGGCGCGGTCACCAGCGCGTCGAATTCGCCGTCCAGGCAGGCCCGGGCCGCCCACTCCAGGCCGGCCAGCAGCGCGCTGGCGTTGGCCGGGTCCGGCGTGCCGCAGCACTCGACATTCGGCAGGGGGAACGACATCACCGGAATATCGCCTGGCGTGTGGCCGCCGCGGCGGGGATCGCCCCGATGGTACTCCGGCAGCACCACGTCGATGCCGAGCGCGGCGGCGCGCTCGGCCAGCTGGCGCCGGTCGCCCACCAGCACCGTCTCGGCGGGGAGGGGCCCCGCGGCGAGCATCAGGCAGATGTCGGGCCCGATGCCGGCCGGCTCGCCGGCCGTCAGCACCAGGCGTGGGGATGCGGCGGCCACGGCCGCCTCAGATGCGTTTGTCGACGAAGGCCTCGTCGCGCATGCGCCGGAGCCACAGCTGGGTCTCCTCCTCCAGCTTGCCGGCCCGAATGCTGTTCACGCAGTTGCGCTCGCGTACCTCGGCGGTGTTGTCGTAGACGCGCCGGTCCGTCACCTCCAGGATGTGCCAGCCGAAGCGGGAGCGGAACGGTTCGCTCAGCTCGCCGATCTCGAGCGAGTTCGCCACCTCGGCGAATTCGGGCACGAAGGTGCCCGGCGAGGTCCAGCCGAGGTCGCCGCCTTCGGCCGCGGAGCCCGGATCGTCCGAGTTGAGCTGGGCCAGGTCGCCGAAGCTCTCGCCGGCCAGGATGCGCTCGCGCAGTTCCGCCAGCTGCTGGCGAGCGGTGGCGTCGTCGATGATCTCGTCGGGGCGAATCAGGATGTGACGGATGCGCGACTGGTCGACCTCGCTGCGGGCGATGGCGCCGCGCGCGTCGTTCAGCTTGATGATGTGGAAGCCGCTCGCATTGCGTATGGGCTCGGCGATCTCGCCGGGGGAGAGATTCTCGACGACGCCGGTGAAGAGCGTCGGCAGCTGGGTGCCCTTGCGCCAGCCGAGGTTGCCGCCTTCCAGCGCGTTCTGGGCGTCGGAGTAGCTCACCGCCGCCTTGGCGAAGTCGGCGCCGTCCTGCAACTCCTCGTACAGCCGGCGGGCCTCCACCTCGGCCTCGCGGAACTGTTCCGCCGTGGCGTTGGCGGGCACGCTGATCAGGATGTGGGAGATGTCGAACTCGGAGTTCGCGCCGACGTTCGCCTCCAGGTTCTCGAGACAGCGGTTGATCTCGCGGTCGGAGACGTTGATGCGGCTCATCACGTCCACCTGTCGTAGCTGCTCCAGCGCCAGCTGGTCGCGCATCTCCTCCCGGTACATCGTGTAGTCGAGGCCCTGGGCCGCCAGTGCCGCCGGAAGGTCTGCGAAGGAGATGTTGTTGCGCTGCGCGACGTCGGCCAGCGCGCTGTTCAGCATCTCGTCGGAGATGCGGATGCCGATGCGCTCGGCGCGCTGCAGCTGTATGCGGTCGATGATCAGCCGCTCGAGGATCTGGTCGCGCAGCACCTCGGGAGGCGGCAGCTGGACGTTCTGCTCCTGCAGGCGCGAGAGCACCAGCTCGGTCTGGTTGTCGAGTTCGCTCTCCAGCACGACGCCTTCGTTGACGACGGCCACGATGCTGTCGAGGCGCTCGCTGTCCTGGGCGCCGGCCAGCGCCGGCAGCAGGAAGGCGAGGACCCCGAACGAGATTGTCAGGGATACGGTTCTGTACATAGGAATGAAGGGGGCGTGAGAGTGTTCAGTCACGTGAATAGCCCAGAATACCACGTTCCAGGAGCTCGTCTGCAGGGTCTCCGACACTGGTCAGGCCCTTCAGTTCCAGCTGGATGGCGATGGACGAGTCGGCCGTGCGGTCCCGGCGGCTGATGTAGCGGCGGGTGACGAGCCGGATACTCCAGCAGCAGCTTTCATACTCCACGCCGACGAAGCGTTCGAGCGTCGTGTCCTCGCGCAGGGAGTAGTTGTAGCGGCCGACGAGGTTCCAGCGCTCGCCGATCGGCCAGCTCCACGAGACGTCCGCCTGCTCGATGGAGCCGCGGCGGAAGCGGTAGGAGAAATTCAGCACCCGGTCGTCCTCCGGGCGGTACTGCAGCCGGATCTCCGAGCGCGTGGTGGTGTCGGTGTCGGAGTTCCACTGGTGGCCGAAGTCCAGGTTCCAGTTGCCGTATACGTCGAAGCCGAGCTCGGCGATGTAGTCCGACGAGTCGGCGGAGACGGGCGCGAGCCCCGGCAGGGTCACGCCCTGGTCGCTCAGGTAGCGGGTCTGACCGATGGTGGCGCGCAGCAGCTGGCGGCCGCTGGCCGCGTCGAACAGGCGGGTGGTCACGCCCAGGGCGACCTGGTCGGTATCGGCCAGCCGGTCCGGCCCGACGAAGCGGTTCTTGCGAAAGACCTGCACCAGGTTCAGGTCCGGCTCGATGGTGTCGAAAACCGGCAGGTTCTGCTGGTCCGTGTAGGGCACGTGCACGTACAGCGCCCGGGGCTCCAGCGTCTGTATCCAGCCCCGCTTGTCGATGCTGCGCTCGAAGATGGCGCCGGCGTCGACGCTGAACAGCGGCACCGTGCGGCTCGGCGCGTCCGCCTCCCCCGGGGCCGTCTGGGTCAGGCCGTAGGCCGTGTGGTCCACCTCGATGCCGGGGCGCAGGTACAGCCCGGGCCGCTCGATCGAGTACTCGAACCGGGGCCGGGCGTTCAGCCGCCAGCCGGTGACGCCGGCGTCCCGGTCGAAATAGGTCAGCTCCGAGTCGATGCCCCAGGACGGCCCCGTTCCCGTCGACGGCCAGTCGCCGGAGGCGGTCAGCCGCGGCAGCTGCCGGTAGGGTTCCTCCTCGCCGGTGATGGTGGAATCGATGGTCTGGAAGATGCGGAAATCCGCGGCGAGGTACCAGTGGCGGCCGGGGTAGTCGAAGCGCAGGCTCTGGTTCAGGTGGGTGGTGCTGGCCTCGCTGAGGCTGCCGCCCAGGTCCTCGAAGTAGTTGTCGTCGGAGACGCTGCGCACGTCCAGCAGCGCCCGCCAGCGGTCGGCGATGATGGTGCGGTCCTGCAGGCGCAGATAGACGCGGTCCTCGCCGGTCTCGTCGTCGCCGGGCAGATACTCCAGTTCGGCGGTGCCGTCGCTCGATCCGGTGAGTACGCGCAGCTCGGTGTTGAGCTGCATGCCCCGGCGGGTGAGCAACCGCGGCGTGATGGTGGCGTCGTAGTTCGGGGCGATATTCCAGTAATAGGGGACGCTCACGTCCGTGCCGTTGCGCCCGCTGCTGCCGATGTCGGGAATGAGGAAGCCGGATTTGCGCGCCGGGCTGATCGGGAACGACAGCCACGGGGCGTACAGGATCGGCACGCCCTGGAATTCCAGCTTCACGTCGCGGGCGGTGCCGACGCCCTCGGCGGTATCCAGGCGGATGCGATCGCCGAGCAGCTGCCAGTCGTCCTTGCCGGGCGGGCAGGTGGTGTAGCTCACGTCTTCCAGCGTGAGCAGTCCGGAGCGCTCGATCTGCAGCAGCCCGGCCTCGCCGCGGGAGCTGCGGGCGGCCAGGCCGAAGCGGGCGTCCTCGAAGCGGATCAGGCCCTCGTCATAGCTGAAACGGGCGAGCTCGCTCTCCACGTCCGCGTCGGGACCGCCGTAGCGCACGCCGCCGGCCAGGCTCAGGGCACGCAGGGCCGGATCGTAATCGGCCTGCTCCGCCTCCAGCAGGAAGCCGGAGCGCTGCAGCCGCACGCCGCCGCTGAGCGAGGCGCCGCCGCCGAGCGTGAGTTCGGCCTCGCCGGCCTCCAGCTGGATCTCCTCGTCGTCGGCGTCGGGGTCGCCAGGCACCGCCGGAGCATCGGGCGCGGCAGTGTCCGCGACCGGCGGCGTCACCACCGGGTCCGCCTGACAGTCCAGCCGTTCCTGTGCGCGCGCAGGCAAGGAGGTCGCAACGAGCAGGCAGGCCATTGCGGCGAGGCGGAGCGTACTGGGCAGCAAGGTGGGATGAACTCGCTCGTGATTTTTTGCTACCTTCGCACAGTTTCCCGACCCCTTCAAACCGGCCGATCCGCCGGCTGGCGCGGCCTCCGGCCCCCGCGGCGGTCCTCGAATGGAGTATCCCGGCATTGCGTGACGACAGGCTTCGCGAGCTCGAGGAATGGCTCGTCCGCGACTGCGGGATGACCCTCGACGACCTGCGGCCGGCATCGGCGGACGCGAGTTTCCGCCGCTACTTCCGGGTGCTGAGCGGCGGCCACAGCTATATCGCGATGGACGCCCCGCCGGCGCAGGAGGACAGCGAGCCGTTCCTGCGGATCGCCGGCTGGCTGCAGGCCATCGGGCTCACGGCGCCGCGGGTCCTCGAGGCCGACCTCGGCGCCGGGTTCCTGCTGCTCACCGATCTCGGCGACGAGCTCTATCTGCACCGGCTCCGGGCCGAGCCCGGAGAGGCCGACCGGCTGTACGGAGCCGCCATCCGGGCGCTGGTGCAGCTGCAGCGCGGCGGCGCCCGCCACGCGGCCGAGCTGCCGCCGTACGACCGTGAGTTCCTGCACACGGAGATGGCGCTGTTCCGGGACTGGCTTTGCCAGCGGCACCTGGCGCTGGACTGGTCAGCGGACGATGCGGCCGCCTGGGACGCCGTCACGGACCGGCTGGCCGCGAGCGCCGTGGCCCAGCCCGCGGTCTTCGTGCACCGGGACTATCACTCCCGCAACCTCATGGTGACGGCCGAGCCGCCGGGTATCCTCGATTTTCAGGATGCCATGCACGGCCCCGTCACCTACGACCTGGTATCGCTGCTGAAGGACTGTTACATCACCTGGCCGCGAGAGCGAGTGCTTGCCTGGGTGGACGTGTACCGGCAGGAGGCGCGTGCGGCGGGTCTCCGTCTCGACGGCGCGGCCGACGGGGACGGCGGGTTCCTGCGTGCCTTCGACCTCATGGGCGTGCAGCGGCATCTCAAGGCGGCGGGCATCTTCGCCCGGCTCTGGCACCGGGACGGCAAGCCCGGCTACCTGGCCGACGTGCCCCGCACGCTCGCCTACGTGACGGCGCTCCGCGCCGACTACCCGGAGCTCGAGTGGCTCTGCGCCCTGATCACCGAGCGGGTGCTGCCCGCGCTGTCGGAGCGCGCGCCGTGAGCGCGACGCGGGCCATGATCCTGGCCGCCGGCCGCGGCGAGCGGCTGCGCCCGCTGACGGACACCGTGCCGAAACCCCTGGTGGAGGTGGGCGGCGAGACGCTGATCGAGCGCCACATCCGTGCGCTGGCCCGGGCCGGCATCACGGAGATCGTGATCAACCTGGCCTGGCTCGGCGGGCAGATCGTCGACCGGCTGGGGCAGGGCAGCCGCTACGGCGTCACCCTCGTCTACAGCCCGGAGGGCGAGACGGCGCTGGATACCGGCGGCGGCATCCGGCGGGCGCTGCCGCTGCTGGGCGCCGAGCCGTTCTGGGTGGTGAACGCCGATATCCATACCGACTACGAATTCACCCGGCTGCCGCCGCCGGACGACGCCATGGCCTGGCTGGTGCTGGTGCCGAACCCGGAGCACAATCCGCGGGGCGACTTCTCCCTTGAGGACGGCCTGGTGGGCAGCGGCGGCGGCCGGCGCCACACCTACTCGGGCATCGGCCGCTATCGGCCGGAGTTCTTCGCCCGTGTGGAGGAGGGCATCTTCCCGCTCGCGCCGCTCATCCGCGAACACGCGGCCGCCGGCCGGGTCCGCGGCGAGCTCTACACCGGCGCCTGGCACGATCCCGGCACGCCGGCCCGCCTGTCCGCGCTGCGCCGACGGCTGACCCGCTAGCACGACCCGGCACGCGCAACCCCGCGCGAGTCGGAGCAACGTCCCGGACGGTCCTGCGGCGGAGCCTACTCCGCGGCGGGCGGCCCGAAGCCCAGCTCCTCGCAGAGCGGCGCGAGCAGCAGGTCCGCCACCCGGTCCAGGTCGGCCGGTCCGCCGAGGCGGGCGAGGTCGGTCATCTCGAGGCCTTGGTAGCCGCACGGGTTGATGCGGGAGAACGGCTCCAGGTCCATGTCTACGTTCAGGGCCATGCCGTGGTAGCTGGCGCCGCGGCGGATGCGCAGCCCGATGCTCGCCAGCTTGCGGCCGTCCACGTACACGCCGGGTGCGTCGCGCCGGCCCGCCGCCTCGATGCCGAACGGCGCCACCATCCTGATCACCGCCGTCTCCAGCGCGCAGACCAGCCGCCGCACCCCGATACCCGCGCGGCGGATATCGATCAGCGGGTAGATCATGAGCTGGCCAGGGCCGTGATAGGTGACCTGGCCGCCCCGGTCGATGTGCACCACCGGGATGTCCCCCGGCGCGAGGACGTGCTCGCGGCTGCCGGCGAGACCCAGCGTGAAGACCGGCGGGTGTTCGGTGAACCAGATCTCGTCGCCCGTGTCGGCGTCGCGCTCGTCGGTGTGCCGCTGCATCGCCTGCCAGAGCGGCTCGTAGTCGCGCCGGCCCAGGCGCCGCACGGTGAGCGTGCGGCCGCCGTCGCGGGCGATGACCGGTTCGGCCGTCACAGGACCACCAGCACCCGCTCGTGGTCGCTCAGCCGCCGGTACAGCGAATCGAGCTGTTCGCGGCTCTCCGCCCGGACAGTGACCGTGACGGAGAGGAAACGGCCGTTGCGGCTCGGCTGGGTGGTCACCGCGCCGGCGGGCAGCGGCCCGACCTCGGCCTCGACGATGGCCACGGCCTCGCTGCGGAAGTCGTCCTGCTCGTCCCTGCCCATGATCTTGATGGGGAAGTCGCAGGGAAACTCGAGAGGGCTGTCCTCATGCATGGCTTTCGGCTCTCTGCCCGTGATGTGCCTGCTGGTAGCCGCGGAACAGGCGCCGCCACAGCGGCCCCGGTGCGCCCGTGCCGATGGTGGTGTCATCGACCCGGCCCACGGGCACGAGTTCCCGGCTGCTGGCGAGCATGATGACCTCGTCGGCCTCCAGCAGCTCCTCCACCGTGAAGCGCCGTCGCGCGCGCGGGATGCCCTCGGCCTCGGCGACGCCCCAGGCGAGCTGCAGGGTCACGCTGGGCAGCACCGAGGGATCCGGCGGCGGCGCCAGCAGGGTGCCGCCGGTGACGATGGCAATCGTGCTGGCGGCCCCTTCGGTGACCCAGCCGTCCCGGTGCAGGATGGCCTCCGCCGCGCCGCGTTCCGCGGCGTCCTGGCGCGCGAGCACGTTGGCCAGCAGCGAGGTGGACTTGATGTCGCAGCGGGCCCAGCGCTGATCCGGTACCAGCGCGGCGTTGACGCCGGTCGCATAATCGGCCTCCCGGGGCGGCCGCCAGTGCATGGCCATGGCCAGCACCGTCGGTTCCGTGTCCGCCGGGAAGCGGTGATCCCGGCCCGCATCGGCGCCGCGGCTCACCTGCAGATACAGGAACATGTCGCCGCCGCCGTTGGCCTCCACCAGGCGGGCGAACAGGCGCCGCCAGCCGGCGTCGTCGACCGGGTTGCGGATGCCGATGGCGCTCAGGCTGCGGTCCAGGCGCGCCAGGTGCCCGGACTCGCCCACCACGCGCCCGCCGCACACCGGCATGGCCTCGTAGACCGCGTCGCCGAACAGAAAGCCCCGGTCCAGCGGTGATATCCGGGCCTGCCCGGCCGGGACGATGTCCCCGTCGAGCCAGACGTTGGGCAGTATTTCAGCCATCGTGCACACCCGCGCCCGCCGGGCGCGTCCTCATTCGAACCAGAGCATGACCTCGTCGCTGAGGCGCTGCCAGAACGTGCCTTCGGCGACGGGGGCGAGGGCGGCGAGCGGCATCGCGGCCAGCAGCTGATCGTCCAGCTCGACGCGCAGTTCGCCGAGCGTCTGGCCCTCGGCAACCGGGGCGATCACCGTCGCCGGCATCTCCACCAGCGGCTGCAGCCGGTCGTAGGTGCCCCGCGGGATGGTGACGAACAGGTCGCGGGAGACGCCGAGCTGTGCGGCCTCGACGGCGCCCTTCCACACCTTCGCCGTCTCCACGACATCGCCCGCGGCGAACAGCCGGTGGGTCTCGAAGAAGCGGAAGCCGTAATTGAGCAGGGCCTGGCTCGCGTCGGTGCGCACCCGCGAACTCGGCGAGCCCATCACCACCGAGATCAGCCGCATGTCGTCGCGCACGGCGGAGGCCACCAGGCAGTAGCCGGCCGCGTCCGTGTGGCCGGTCTTGAAGCCGTCCACGGTCGGGTCGCGCCAGAGCAGCCGGTTGCGGTTGCGCTGGGTGATCTCGTTGTAGGTGAACTCGCGCACGGAGTACCAGCGGTAGTACTCCGGGAAGTCGTTGATGAGGGCCCGCGCCAGCTTGGCCATGTCGCCGGCCGTCGTGTAGTGGTTATCGCCGGGCAGGCCGGTGGCATTCTGGAAGTGGCTGCCAAGCATGCCCAGCTCCTGGGCGTAACGGTTCATCATCTCGGCGAACACTTCTTCGGAGCCGGCGATGTGCTCGGCGAGCGCCACACTCGCGTCGTTGCCGGACTGCACGATCATGCCCATCAGCAGGTCCTGGATGCTCACCCGGGAGTTGATCTCGATGAACATGCGTGAGCCGGGCGTGCGATAAGCCTTGCGGCTCACCGTGGCCTCCTCCTCCAGGGTGATGAGGTCGTCGCGCAGCGCGTGGAACACCACGTAGGCGGTCATGAGCTTGGTCAGGCTCGCCGGCGCCACCCGCTTGCCCGCCTCCCGGTCCGCCAGCACCGTGCCGCTGTCCGCGTCGACGAGGACGTAGCTCGCCGCGTTCAGCTGCGGCGGGGCCGGTATGGGGATGTCCGGCAGTGCCGCCGCGGCCGGCAGCGGCGCGACGAGGCCCAGGATCGGGACGAGGATCGACAAGAGGAGATTGGCGCACAGGCGTCCGCGCGCCGTCGGGGGCTGTTTGAGGCTCATGGCACAGTCTATTCGATAATCATGTGGACGCTGTCGATGCCGAGGGAAGCGAGCCTGGCGACGGTGGCGTCATAGGCTTCCACCGAAGGGATCGGCCCCACCCGCACCCGGTACAGCCGGCGCTCTTCGGTCGTGTCCTCGAAGATGAATGCATCGGGAAAGTCGTTTGCCAGCAGCCTGCCGTGCATGCGCTCGGCATTCTCCCGCTGGCCGAAGGCGCCGACCTGCGCATATAGTACCGGCGCATCGCCCGTCTGTCCCGCCGCAGGCGCCCGGGCGGCGACGTCCTCGGGCGGGAGGCTCTCGGCCGGCGCCGCAGCCGGGGCGGCCGCCGTCATGATGTCGCCGGTGGCGGCGCCGTCGAAGGTGATCGCGCGTACCTCCACCAGCCCCGTCCCGTCCCCCACGATGTCGAGTTCCTGCGCCGCGGCGTAGGAGAGATCGATGATGCGGTTGGCGACGAACGGGCCCCGATCGTTGACCCGCACCAGTATGCTGCGGCGGTTGCGCAGGTTGGTCACCTCCACCCAGGTGGGCAGCGGCAGCGTCTTGTGGGCGGCCGTGAACGCGTGCATGTCGTAGGGCTCGCCGGAGGAGGTGCGCCGGCCGTGGAACTTGGTGCCGTACCAGGAGGCGACGCCCCGTTCCCGGTAGCCGTCGGCGGTGGGCAGCACGTGGTAGCGCTTGCCGAACACCTCGTAGGAATCCGGGTTGCCGTAGCGGCTCTTCGGCTCGGGCGCCGGTATGGTCGGCGGCACGCGGACGTCGGCCCGGGCGGCCGGCGGCGGCCCGTCCTGCACAGAGCCGTCCTGGCGCGGCCCGGTGCCGGCGCAGGCGGCCAGCGCCAGAGCCGCCGCCGTCAGCGCTGCCGTCCTGAGCTTACGCCTCTGCATCGCCGTCCCCGTCCCCGACCGCCAGCGCGATCTCGCGCCCGAGCTGCCACACCGCCAGCGCGTACATGGCGCTGCGGTTGTAGCGGGTGATCACGTGGAAGTTGTGGAAGCCCACCCAGAGCTGGTCGCCGTCCTCGCCTTCCATGCGCAGCAGCCGCGCGGCCGCCTCGCCGGGCAGCTCCGTCGAGAAGACGATGCCGCCGGCGCTCAGCCTGGCAATCGTGGCGTCCGTGTCCAGACCCTTGTCGCCGGCGGGCTCGCCGGTCCAGGCCGAACCGGTGGTGGCGCGGGCGAAGACCGGTTCGCCGGCACGCCAGCCGTGGGCCTTGAGATAGTTGG
This sequence comes from Lentisalinibacter orientalis, assembly GCF_040706535.1. Lineage (NCBI taxonomy): Bacteria > Pseudomonadati > Pseudomonadota > Gammaproteobacteria > Woeseiales > Woeseiaceae > Lentisalinibacter > Lentisalinibacter orientalis. Next base: position 253,163 of record NZ_JAPDRJ010000005.1, on the reverse strand, counting down.
CGACGCTGCCGAACACGTCGCTCCAGTCCGTCCAGAGATCGCGCAGCCCGTCCGCGCTCGCATCCACGGCATAGGCCCGGTAGCTGGACGGCATGAACTGGGGCGCGCCCATGGCGCCCGCGTAGGAGCCCAGCGCGGTATCGACGTCGACGCGCTCCTCGCGGGCCAGCAGCAGAAACTGCTCGAGTTCCCGGCGGAAGAACGGGCTGCGCGGCGGGTAGTCGAAGGCCAGTGTCGCCAGCGCGTCCAGCACCCGGTAGCGCCCGGTGATGCGGCCGAAGTAGGTCTCGACGCCGATGATGGCGACGATGACCTCAGGGTCCACGCCGGTCTCGCGGCCGATGCGCTCGATCTCGTCGGCATGCTCGCGCCAGAACGCGGCGCCGGCCTCGATGCGCTCCGGGGTCAGGAAAATCGCGCGGTACTCGTGCCAGGGCTTCACCTTCTCGGCCGGCCGGCTGATGGCGTCCAGGATGGGCTGCTGTGTCTCGGCGTCGTCCAGGGTGCGCTCGACCTCGGCCCGGTCGAAGCCGTGGCGCTCGGCCACTTCGTCGATGAACGTGGCCACGTCGGCGCGGGAGGTGTCCAGCGCCCGGGCCGGCGACGCCGCGAGGCCGGCGAGGGCCACGATGGCGGCGAGCAGGCAGAGAGAGCGGATCACTGGGTGCATGTCCTGTCCGGCGTTTCCTGGCAGTGTCTGTACATCTGTCGTGGACCTACCGAGGCAGGAGTTTGCGGTGGGTGTGGATGGACATGAGGATACCGAAACCCGCCATGAGCGTCACCATGGAGGTGCCGCCGAAGCTCACCAGCGGCAGCGGCACGCCGACCACCGGGATGAGGCCGCAGACCATGGCCGTATTCACGAACACGTAGACGAAGAAGGTCAGGCTGATGCTGCCGGCCAGCAGCCGGGAATAGGTGTCCTGGGCGTTGGCGGCGATGTACAGGCCGCGCGCGACCACGAACAGGTACATCGTCAGCAGCGCCAGCACCCCGAGCAGCCCGAACTCCTCGGACAGCACCGCGAAGATGAAATCGGTATCCTTCTCCGGCAGGAACTCGAGCTGCGCCTGGCTGCCGTTGGTCCAGCCCTTGCCGAACAGCCCGCCGGAGCCGATGGCGATCTTGGACTGGATGATGTTGTAGCCGGCCCCGAGAGGGTCGCTCTGGGGATCGAGCAGGGTCAGCACCCGCTGGCGCTGGTAGTCGTGCATGAAGTGCCACAGCACCGGCATGGTGGCGACGCCGAGCGCGCCCAGCGCGAGGATGTGGCCGAACGACATGCCGGCGAGCAGCACCACCAGCACGCCGGCCGCGACGATCAGCAGTGCGGTGCCGAGATCGGGCTGCACGGCGATCATCAGGGCGGGCAGGACGATCATGGCGCCGATCACGACCAGATGGCCGAGCCGCGGCGGCAGCGGCCGGTCGTGCAGGAAGGCCGCCACCATCATCGGCACCGCCAGCTTCATGATCTCCGAGGGCTGGAAGCGCACCCCGATGTCCAGCCAGCGCTGCGCCCCCTGGCCCACCTCGCCGAGGATCAGCACCAGGGCCAGCAGGGTGAGTCCGGCCAGATAACCCCAGGGCGTCCAGCGCCGCAGCAGAGCCGGCGAGAGCTGGGCCACGATCACGAGCGCCAGCAGGGCGAGGCCGAGGCGGATCACCTGGCGCAGCAGCAGGTCCGGGTTCTGTCCCACGGCGCTGTAGAGCACGAACAGGCCGAATACGCAGATGACGCCCAGCCCGGCGAGCAGGGGGCCGTCCAGGTGCAGGTTGGCGAGAATCTGGCCGATGCCGCCGAGTGGCCGGCGCTCGGCGAAACGGGCGTTCTCACGGAATAACGTACCCATCGGTCAGTCCTCCGCCGGCGCGTTGTTCGCCATTGGCGTCTCGGTCAGCGCCTCGGCCGGCGGGGCCGGCTGCCGGCGGCCCGCGGCCGCAGCCTCGTAACGCTCCTCGAGCAGCCACTTGTCCATCACGGCGCGGGCGATGGGCGCCGCCACGCGGCTGCCGCTGGAGCCGTTCTCCACGATGACCGATACCGCGATGCGGGGATCCTCGAGCGGGGCGAACGCGATGAACAGGGCATGGTCGCGCAGCCGTTCGTCGATCTCGTCCTCGTCGTATTCCTCGTCCTGGCCCACGCTGAACACCTGGGCCGTGCCGCTCTTGCCGGCCATGGAGTAGGGCGCATCCAGTCCCACCGCCCGCGCGGTGCCGTTCTCGCCCTGGAGCACGTCGCGCATGGCGTTGATGATCACTTCCCAGTGCAGGGGGTCGTGCACGCTCATCGCCGTGAGCGGCTCGGGTTCGAAGGGATGGAATTCGCCGTCCAGCGGGTGTTCCCAGCCCAGCGCCAGGTGCGGCCGGTGGCGCTCGCCGCGGGTGGCCACGGCGGCGGTGGCCACGGCGAGCTGCAGCGGCGTCGTCAGCATGTAGCCCTGGCCGATGGAGGCGATGACCGTCTCGCCCGGGAACCAGACCTGGTTGGCGCGGCTGGAGAACTTCTCCCGCTTCCAGGCCCGGGACGGCACCACGCCGGCGGTCTCGCCGGCGATGTCGATGCCGGTGCGGCTGCCGAGGCCGAAGCGGGTGAGATAGTCGTGCATGGTATCGATGCCGAGCTCGGTCGACATCTCGTAGAAGTACACGTCGCAGGACTCGGTGATGGCGTCGTGCAGGTTGACCAGCCCATGTGTCTTCCAGTCCCGGTAGCGGTGGCTGCTGCCGGGCAGCGAGAAATGCCCCGAGCAGCGCAGGCTGTGGTCCAGGTCGGAGACGCTCTCCTCCAGGGCGGCGAAGCCGAGCATGGGCTTGATGGTGGAGCCCGGCGGGTAGCGGCCGCGGATCGCCCGGTTGAACAGCGGCTGGTCCGGGTGGGTGCTCAGCGCGCGGAACTCGGCGGGCTTCAGGCCCGCGGCGAAGGCATTGGGGTCGAAGCCGGGCGTGCTGACCAGCGCCAGCACCTCGCCGCTGCGGGGGTCCAGCGCCACCACGGCCCCGCGCCGCCCGGCCATGGCTTCCTCGGCGAGCAGCTGCAGTTCGATGTCCAGGCTGACGTAGAGGTTCGCGCCCGGCCGGGGCTGCACGCCGGGCACCTGGCCGAGCGTGCGGCCGCGGGCGTTGGCGATCACCTGACGGTGGCCGACGTCGCCGTGCAGGAACTCCTCGAAGCGCTGCTCGATGCCGGTCTTGCCGTATTGGGTGGTGCCCGCGTAGGCAGCCGGGTCCTCGAGGCGCTCCAGCTCCTCCTTGCTCAGCCCGCCGACGTAACCGACGGCATGCACCGCGGCGCTGTCGAAGGGGTAGTGCCGCATCAGTCGCGCGCGGATGTCGACGCCCGGGAAACGCGGGCGGGCGATGGCGAAATGCGCCAGCTCCTCTTCCTCAAGCCGGTAGCGCAGCGGGATGGGCGTGAAGCGCTGGTTCGTGCCCAGCAGCGTGTGGATGCGCGGCAGATCCTCCTCGGCCAGCAGGCCCTCGTCGATCAGCGCGGCCAGCGTCGCATCCACGTCCTCCACCTGCTCGGGCACCAGCTCGAGCTGATACGTGGGCACGTTCTCGGCCAGGATGACGCCCCGGCGGTCGTAGATCAGGCCGCGGGTGGGCGGCACGGGTTCGATGCGGATGCGATTGCCCTGGGAGAGGTCGGCGAAGTGCTCGTGCTCGATCACCTGGAGCTGGACCAGGCGGCCGACCACGAGCCCCATCAGGCCGAGCGCGACCACCACCGCGAGGATCACGCGGTTCAGGAACATCCGCTGCTCGGCACCCGAGTCCTTGATGGGAGCGCGTCTGCGCATCGTCTACCTCGTCACCGTCATCTGCTGGCGCACGCCGTTGAAGAACAGCATCAGCGGCGGCCACAGCAGTGCGCCGGTGATGACGGAACCCCAATATTCCATGAGATCGGATGCCACGCCCGCGGTTCCGTTGATCCAGAACAGAATGAACTGGTACAGCGCGAGCAGGGCCATCACGGTGGCCGAGAGCTGCCAGATCGGGAAGACCCGCAGGCGCAGGTGGAAGCGCAGCGGGAAGTAGATCATCGCGGTCGCCGCCAGCGCGTGCTGACCGAGCAGCGTGCCCTGGGCCACGTCCAGCAGCAGGCCGCTGATCCAGGCGGTCAGCAGGCCGAACACCCTCGGGAACGCGAGCGCCCAGTAGATCAGCGTCAGCGCCACCCAGTCCGGGCGGAACGGTTCGATGAGTTCCGGCAGCGGCATGATGGAGAGCAGCAGTGCCGCCAGCAGGCAGAACCACACTGGCCAGCGCTCGAGGGCCACGGCGTCACTCATCGGCCGTCTCCGTCTCCGTCGCCGCCTCGCCCGCGGGCTCCGGGGTGCCGGCCGCATCCTCGGCGGACTCGTCCGCCACCGGCGTCTCAGGCTCGCCGGGCCAGATCAGCAGCACCTCGCGCACCTGGTTCAGCGCGGTGGCCGGCCGGGCGCGGATGGCGGCGAAGGACTCGGCCGGGTTCGGCGCGACCTCGGTGACCTCGCCCACCGGATAGCCCGCCGGGAAGGCTCCGCCCAGCCCGGAGGTGACCAGCAGGTCGCCGGGCCGGATGTCGGCATTGTTCGGCAGAAACGGCAGATCGAGCCGGTCGTACTCGCCCGTGCCGACGGCGATGGTGCGCAGCCCGTTGCGGTTCACTTCCACCGGCAGCGCATGGTCGGGGTCGCTGATCAGCATGGCCTCGGAGGTGAACGGGCCGACGTGCATGATCTGGCCCACGACGCCGGTGGCGTCGATGATGGCCTGGCCCTCGTAGGCGCCGTGCCGGCGTCCCTTGTCGATGACGATGTCGTGGCGGTAGGGGTTGGCGTCGACGGCCATGATCTCCGCCACCCGCACCCGGTCGCCCACCCGGGTGGTGGTCTGCAGCATCAGGCGCAGCCTGGCGTTCTCGGATTCGAGCGCCGCCATCTGCTGCAGCTTGGCGCGGATGGCCAGGCGTTCGGCCTTCAGCCGGTTGTTCTCCCGCTGCAGGTCGCTGCGGCTGATGCCGCTTTCGCGGGCCCATCCGAAGGCCTCGGCGGGCAGCGCGACGATGACCTGCAGGGGGTAGATGGCGGTGGCGATCGCCCGGCGCACGGCATCCAGGTGGTTCTCCCGGTGGTCAATCACCATTGCGACGACGCTCAGCAGCACCAGCGCGAGCGTACGGGCGCCGAGCGAGCGCATCGGAGCCGTTCTTCGCTGGGTGTCAGACTGAGCTGTGGCCATGCCCCTGAATGATCAGCACGATAAGAACAATAAAAAAGGGTCGGAGACCGCCCGCCGGCCTCCCGTGCCGCCGGGCTCCGGCGCCCGGGTCGCCGGCCGTGCAGGGATGTTCACTGGGCGGCGACGGTGGATGCGGCCGCCGCGCTCACGGACGGCTCAGTCCAGGCCGAAGACGGCCGGTCCGTGCTCATCCATGAGTTCGAGCACCCGGCCTCCGCCCCGTGCCACGCACGTCAGCGGATCGTCGGCGATGACCACCGGCAGCCCGGTCTCTTCCATGAGGAGCTTGTCCAGGTCTTTCAGCATGGCACCGCCGCCGGTGAGGACGATGCCCCGCTCGGCCACGTCGGCCCCGAGTTCCGGCGGGGTCTGCTCCAGCGCCTCTTTCACGGCCCCCACGATGCCCTGCAGCGGCTCCTGCAGCGCCTCCAGGATCTCGTTGCTGTTCAGCGTGAAGCTCCGCGGCACGCCCTCGGAAAGGTTGCGGCCCTTCACCGAGATCTCCTTGACCTCCTGGCCGGGATAGGCGGAGCCGATCTCGTGCTTGATGCGCTCGGCCGTGGCCTCGCCGATCAGGATGCCGTAATTGCGGCGCACGTAATTGGTGATGGCCTCGTCGAAGCGATCGCCGCCCACCCGCACGGAGGAGGCGTAGACGATGCCGTTCAGGGAGATCACAGCAACCTCGGACGTGCCGCCGCCGATGTCGAGCACCATGGAGCCGCGCGCCTCGTGCACCGGCATGCCGGCGCCGATGGCCGCCGCCATGGGTTCCTCGATGAGATAGACCTTGCGGGCGCCGGCACCCTCGGCGGACTCGCGGATGGCGCGGCGCTCGACCTGGGTGGACCCGTAGGGTACGCACACCAGCACGCGGGGGCTGGGGGCGAAGAAGCGGTTGCCGTGCGCCTTCTTGATGAAGTGCTGCAACATCTTCTCGGTCACGGTGAAATCGGCGATGACGCCGTCTTTCAGCGGACGGATTGCGGTGATGTTGCCGGGCGTGCGCCCCAGCATACTCTTGGCTTCGGTACCGACGGCCTCCACGCTCCGGCCGCCGCGGCCGGACTCTTCCCGTATGGCTACTACCGACGGCTCGTTGAGCACGATGCCATGCCCGCGGAGGTAGATCAGTGTGTTCGCTGTCCCGAGATCGATGGAAAGGTCGTTGGAGAAATAACCCAGAAGACTCTTCAGCATTGTCGGGCAAAATCCCGCGGATCAAGGCAAAAAGCTACTCTAGCAACGGGGACGACATTGGGCAAGACGGCGTGTATCATTTCGCGTTCGGCACTGCCGTGGCAGGTGCCGACCCTTTCGACAACGATACACGCGTCACAGACCGGAGCCTTGCGGTGTCCCTGACCCGAGAGCAAGTGGAACATATCGCGACTCTTGCGCGACTGGAGTTCGACGAGGGGGAAATCCCCGATTTCGTCGACAAGCTGGGCAGCATCGTCGATTTCGTGGACCAATTGCAACAGGCAGACACGGATTCGGTGGAACCGATGGCCCACCCCCTGGACCAGGTGCAGCGCCTGCGCCCGGACGAAGTGACAGAGCGAGTCGACCGGGAGGAGTACCAGAAGAACGCGCCGGCGGTCGCCGACGGCATGTATCTGGTGCCCAGGGTTATCGAATAAGGATCACGGGAAGGGTCATCGAACGGGTGTCTCCGCACGGTTCGGCGGCCGCGGGCCGGCTCCGGCATTCGTCGCCCCGGCCGCGCGTTTCAGTCTATCCGGTCAGATTGTCCAGAAGCATCATCGTCCAACCACTGCCGAGTCACGACCATGCATGAGCTGTCACTCGCCGCGATACGGCGCGCGCTCGAGGCGGGCGAGTTCACCGCCGCGGAACTCGTCGAGGCGCTGCTCGAGCGCATCGGTGCCCACGACGGCACGCTGAACAGTTTCATCACCGTGACCGGGGACGAGGCCAGGGCCGCCGCCGCCGACTCCGACCGCCGCCGCGCGGCCGGCGAGGCGCGTCCGCTGGAAGGCCTGCCCATCGCCCACAAGGACATCTTCTGCACCGCCGGCGTGCGCACCAGCTGCGGTTCGCGCATGCTCGACAACTTCGTCTCTCCCTATGACGCCACGGTGGTGGAGCGGCTGAAGGCGGCCGGCGCCATCATGCTGGGCAAGACCAACATGGACGAGTTCGCCATGGGCTCGTCCAACGAGACCAGCTGGTACGGCCCGGTCGCCAACCCCTGGGATACCGCCCGCTCGCCCGGCGGCTCCTCCGGCGGCTCGGCGGCGGCGGTGGCCGCGCGGCTGGTGCCGGCGGCCACGGGCACGGACACCGGCGGCTCCATCCGCCAGCCGGCGGCGCTGACCGGCATCACGGGGCTGAAGCCCACCTACGGCCGGGTCTCGCGCTGGGGCATGATCGCCTTCGCCTCCAGCCTGGACCAGGCTGGCACGCTGACCCGCAGCGCGGAGGACGCGGCACTCCTGCTCGGTGCCATGGCCGGCTTCGATCCGCGGGATTCCACCTCCGTGCAAGAGCCGGTGCCGGACTACGTGGCCGGCCTGGATCAGCCGCTGGAAGGCCTCACCATCGGGCTCGCACGCCAGTTCTTCGACGAGGGTCTCGAGGCCGACAACGAGGCGGCGCTGCGCGCGGCCATCGGCGAGCTGGAGGGCCTCGGGGCGAGCGTGCGGGAGATCGACCTGCCGAATATCGGCCTGTCGGTGCCCACCTATTACGTCGTGGCGCCGGCCGAGTGCTCGTCCAACCTGTCGCGCTTCGACGGCGTGCGCTTCGGCTATCGGGCCGAAGACCCGAAAGACCTCATGGACCTGTATTGCCGCAGCCGCGCCGAGGGCTTCGGCGCGGAGGTGAAACGCCGCATCATGACCGGCACCTACGTCCTCTCCGCCGGCTACTACGATGCCTATTACCTGAAGGCCCAGAAGGTGCGTCAGCTCATCAGCGAGGACTTCCGCCGCGCGTTCGCCGACGTGGATCTCATCGCCGGGCCGACCACGCCGACACCGGCTTTCGAGCTGGGCGCGAAGACCGACGATCCCATCACCATGTATCTGAACGACATCTACACCATCGGCGCGAACCTCGCCGGGCTGCCCTGCCTGTCGGTCCCCTGCGGCTTCTCGGGCGGGCTGCCGGTGGGCCTGCAGCTGATCGGACCGGCGTTCGGCGAGGAGCGCCTGCTCGCCTGCGCCCACCAGTATCAGGGCGTCACCGACTGGCACCGGCGCGCACCGGCGCACTACGAGTGAGGAGGCGGCCATGAGCTGGGAGACGGTCATCGGTCTGGAGATCCACGCGCAGCTCGCGACGGAGAGCAAGATCTTCTCCGGCGCGCCCACCCGCTACGGCGCGGAGCCCAACACCCAGGCCTGCCTGGTGGATCTGGGCTATCCGGGCGTGCTGCCGGTGCTGAACCGGGGTGCGGTCGTGATGGCCGTGAAGTTCGGCCTGGCCGTCGGCGCCGCCATCGCGCCGCGCAGCGTCTTCGCCCGCAAGAACTACTTCTATCCGGACCTGCCGAAGGGCTACCAGATCAGCCAGTACGAGCTGCCCATCGTCACCGGCGGATCCCTGGAGATCGTCACCGACGACGGCGAGGTGCGCCGCATCGGCCTCACCCGCGCGCACCTGGAGGAGGACGCCGGCAAGTCCATGCACGAGGGTTTCGAGCGCCTCACCGGCATCGACCTGAACCGGGCGGGCACGCCGCTGCTCGAGATCGTCTCCGAGCCCGAGCTGCGCTCGGCGAAGGAAGCCGCGGCCTACATGAAGGCCATGCACACGCTGGTGCGCTATCTCGGCATCTGCGACGGCAACATGCAGGAGGGCTCGTTCCGCTGCGACGCCAACGTATCGGTGCGCCGGGCCGGGGACGAGAAGCTCGGCACCCGCACCGAGCTGAAGAACCTGAACTCGTTCCGTTTCCTCGAACGCGCCATCAACTTCGAGGTGGAGCGCCAGATCGAGGTGCTGGAGGACGGCGGCTCCGTGGTGCAGGAGACCCGCCTGTACGATGCGGAACGGGACGAGACCCGGCCGATGCGCACCAAGGAAGAGGCCAACGACTACCGCTATTTCCCCGACCCGGACCTGCTGCCGGTGGAGATCGACGAGGCGCTCGTCGAGACGGTGCGGCAGACCCTGCCGGAGCTGCCGGATGCCAAGCGCCGACGGCTGGGCGAGCAATACGGCGTCAAGGCGGACGATGCGGTGGTGCTGGCCGGTACGCCGGCGCTGGCGGATTACTTCGAGGCGGTGGCGGCCGCCGGCGGCAGCGACGGCCAGGCCGTGGCCAACTGGGTGCTGGGCGAACTCTCCGCGGCGCTCAACCGGGACGGCCTGGATATCACGGCGAGCCGCATCGAGCCGGCCGGCCTGGCGCAACTGCTCGACCGTATCGCGGACGGCACACTGTCCGGCAAGCTCGCCAAGCAGGTCTTCGAGGCCATGTGGGCGGGGGAGGGCGATGCCGATGCGGTCATCGAGGCGAAAGGCCTGAAGCAGATCACCGACAGCGGCGAGATACAGCGCATCGTGGAAGACGTGCTGGCCGCCAACCCGGAGCAGGTGGAGCAATACCGGGGCGGCAAGACCCAGGTGATCGGCTTCTTCGTCGGCCAGGTGATGAAGGCGACGAAAGGCAAGGCCAACCCCGGCGAGGTCAATCGCCTGCTGAAAGCCGCCCTGGATGCGGAGTGAAGCGCGTTGAGCCGGGACGTCCTGCAACCGTTCCTGTTCGAGCACCTGCCGGTGCGCGGTGCGCTCGTACAGCTCGCCGAGACCTGGCGGGAGCTCGCCGGTACCCACGAGTACCAGCCACCGGTAGGCCGGGTGCTCGGCGAGGCCGCGGCAGCCGCGGCGCTCATCGCCAACTCGCTGAAGTTCGACGGCCAGCTCACGCTGCAGCTTTCCGGTGACGGGCCGCTGGAGCTGCTGGTGGTCCAGTCCACCAACGAGCTGCACCTGCGCGGCATGGCGCTGGCCCGGGACGTGTCGCCGGAGGCCGGCTTCGCGGCGCTCTCGCGAGGTGCCCGCTGCGCGATGACGGTGGAGTCGAGCGTGCTGGCCGACCGTTACCAGGGCATCGTCGATGCCGGCGGCGAGTCGCTCGCCGCCTGCCTGGAGGGCTATTTCGAGCGCTCGGTGCAGCTGCCGACCCGCCTCTGGCTGATGGCCGACGGAGACTGCGCGGCCGGGCTGCTGCTGCAGCGGGTGCCCGACGCGGCGGCGCCGCTGCCGGAGGATGACTGGCGGCGCCTGGGTTTCATGGCCGATACGCTGACGCTGGACGAGATGCGGGGCGGCATCGGCACGGAGCTGCTCGGCAAGCTGTTCGCCGAGGACGACGTGCGGGCCTTCCGGCCGCGCACGACCCGGTTCGAATGCCGCTGTTCCATCGAGCGGGTCGAGCGTGCGCTGCGCCTGCTGGGCGAGGATGAGGTGCGCGAGACCCTGGAGGAGCAGGGCGAGATCCGGGCCACCTGCGAATTCTGCAACCGGGAGCGCCGGCTCGACGCCATCGACGTCGAGCGCCTGTTCTCTGTCGGCGGCCAGCCGGCATCGTCCCGCGTCCACTGACGCGGCGCCGGCCCTTCGCGCTCCGTCGCCCTTTTATTCCCCTTATTTCAAATCGGCCGGGACAGCGCCCGGAAGGTGCGCTAAACTTGTGTGCAGTAAAGATAAAGATATCTTTATATATTTAAGCTTTATATTTCAAGTTTTGGAGCTGACCGTGGCGGAACCCTTCGAGGAAACCCTGCGAGCGCTGAAGGCGGTGGCCGAGCCCACCCGCCTGCGCCTGCTGGTGCTGTGCCACCGGGGCGAGAGCACCGTCTCCGAACTGGTGCGCGTGCTCGGCCAGAGCCAGCCGCGTATCTCCCGCCATCTGAAACTGCTGTGCGAGGCCGGGCTGCTGGAACGTTTCCGGGACGGTCACTGGATCTACTACCGCACCCCCTCCTCGGGTCCCGGGGCCGTGCGCGTGCGCAGGCTGCTGGAGCTGGTGCCGGCCGAGGCGGCGGAGTTCGCGCGGGATGCCGAGCTCGCGGAGGCCGAGCGGCGCGCGGCCGTCGAGCCGGAAGCCGCGCCGCTGACCGAGGCGGAGCGCGGCCTGCACCGGGCCGTGCTGGATACGGTGCTGACGGCGCCGGTCGGCCGCCTGCTCGATATCGGTACCGGCAGCGCGCGCATGCTCAAGCTGCTCGGCCGCCGTGCCAGCCGGGCGGTGGGTGTCGACATCGACGGCAACCAGCGCCGTCAGGCCCGTGCCGAGCTCGCCGTCGCCGGCCTCGGCAATTGCACCATCCGCGCCGGCGATGCGCACCGGCTGGACTTCGCCGACGACGCGTTCGACACCGTCATCCTGGACGAGGTGCTCGGCCATTCGAGCACGCCGGAGCAGGCGGTGGCCGAGGCCGCGCGGGTGCTGGCGCCCGGCGGGCGGCTGCTCCTGATCGAGCCGCTCGCGGGAGGCTCGGCGGAAGACAGCGTTGGAGCCTCCGCCGAGGCCCGGGGGCGCTGGATCGCCCGGCTGGCCGGAGAAGCCGGACTCGCCCTCGGCCGGCCGCGCCCGGTGCCGGCGCGACAGCCGGCCTGGCTGGTCTCCGTGGCAACGTCGGCACAACGGCAGGTCGCCTGAAAGATCGAAAACCGAAAGATCGAGACTGAAGGATCCGGAACTCGAGGATCCGGAACTCAAGGACTAATGGAATCATGGCAATGACACAGACACCCATCACACCCGGGCCGGCTGCCGGACGGAGCGTCCCGGACGTCGCGGTCTCCTTCGAGTTCTTCCCGCCCGGCAGCGAGAAGATGGAACAGACGCTGTGGCGCTCCATCGAGCGGCTCGCGCCGCTGCGACCCCGCTTCGTCTCCGTCACCTATGGCGCCGACGGTTCCACCCGGGAGCGCACCCACGGCATCGTCAGCCGCATCCTGCGCGAGACCGACCTGACGGCGGCGCCGCACCTCACCTGCGTCGGCGCGAGCCGGGGCGAGATCGACGATATCGCCCGCCAGTACTGGGACATCGGCGTCCGCCACATCGTGGCGCTCAGGGGCGACCCGCCGAAGGACAGTGACGGCTACACGCCCCATCCCGAGGGCTACGCTTACGCCGCCGACCTGGTCGCGGGCCTGAAGCGCGTGGCCGACTTCGACGTCTCCGTGGCGGCCTATCCGGAGGTACATCCGGAGGCGCCGTCCGCGGCCTTCGACCTGGACAACCTGAAGCGCAAACTGGATGCCGGCGCGAGCCGGGCCATCACCCAGTTCTTCTTCGACATCGAGGACTTTCTGCGCTTCCGCGACCGCTGCGCGGCGGCGGGCATCGGCGCGCCGATCGTGCCCGGCATCCTGCCGATCACCCGCTTCCCCCAGTTGCAGCGCTTCGCCGAGGGCTGCGGGGCGCGGGTGCCCGACTGGCTGGTGCACCGTTTCGACGGCCTGGACGACGACGCCGAAACCCGCCAGCTCATCGCCGCCAGCGTGGCCATCGAGCAGGCCCGCGAACTCGAGCGCTACGGCGTGCGCGAATTCCACTTCTACACCCTGAACCGCTCGGAGCTGACCTACGCCATCTGCCATGCGCTGGGCGTGCGTGCGCAGCGCGCGACGGCGGCCTGATCATGAGCAGCAGCCGATTCGAACGATTGGAGGCGCTGCTCGCCGAGCGCATCGTGTTCCTGGACGGTGCCATGGGCACCATGATCCAGAGCCATTCCCCGTCCGAGGAAGAGTATCGGGGCGAGCGCTACGCCGACTGGCCGAGCGACCTCAAGGGTAACAACGATCTGCTGACGCTGACCCGGCCCGGGCTGATCCGTCAGATCCACCGGGACTTCCTGGAGGCCGGTGCGGACGTCATCGAGACGAACACGTTCAACTCCAACGCCCCCTCCCAGGCCGACTACGGCATGGAGTCCCTGGTGCGCGAGCTGAACCTGGCCGCGGCGCGGCTCGCGCGCGACGTCGCCGGCGAGTTCGAGGCCGCTGACGGCCGGCCCCGCTTCGTCGCAGGCGTACTCGGGCCGACCAACCGCACGGCGTCCCTGTCGCCGGACGTGAACGACCCCGGCAAGCGCAACATCCGCTACGGCGAACTGGTGGAGACCTATGCCGAGGCGGCCCGCGCCCTCATGGAAGGCGGCGCGGACTTCCTGATGGTGGAGACCATCTTCGATACGCTGAATGCGAAGGCCGCGCTGTACGCCATCCGCGAGATCGAGCGCGAACGCGGCGGCCGCATCCCGGTCATGATCTCCGGCACCATCACCGATGCTTCGGGCCGCACCCTGTCCGGCCAGACCACCGAGGCGTTCTGGAACTCGGTGCGCCACGCCGAGCCGTTCCTGATCGGGCTGAACTGCGCACTGGGCGCCGCCGACCTGCGGCCCTACGTCGCCGAGCTGTCGCGGGTGGCCGATACCCGCGTGAGCGCACACCCGAACGCCGGACTGCCGAACGAGTTCGGCGAGTACGACGAGACGCCCGAGGAGATGGCCGCGGTCGTGCGCGAGTTCGCCGAGTCCGGACTGGTGAACCTGGTCGGCGGCTGCTGCGGCACCACGCCGGAGCACATCCGCCGCCTGCGCCAGGCCATCGAGCCGCTTGCGCCCCGCGTCGTGCCCGACATCCCCCGCGAGTGCCGGCTGTCCGGCCTGGAACCGCTGAACATCGGTCCGGACGACCTGTTCGTGAACGTGGGCGAGCGCACCAACGTCACCGGCTCCGCGAAGTTCCGCAAGCTGATCGAGGCCGGCGATTACGCCACCGCCGTGGACGTGGCCCGCCAGCAGGTGGAGAACGGCGCCCAGATCATCGACGTGAACATGGACGAGGGCATGCTGGACTCCGAGGCGGCCATGGTGACGTTCCTCGACCTGATCGCGTCCGAGCCTGACGTGGCCCGGGTGCCGATCATGGTGGACTCGTCGAAATTCAGCGTCATCGAGGCGGGACTGCGCTGCATCCAGGGCAAGCCCGTCGTGAACTCCATCAGCCTGAAGGAGGGCGAGGCGGAGTTCGTCGAGCAGGCCCGGCGGGTGCGCGATTACGGCGCGGCGGTCATTGTCATGGCCTTCGACGAGGACGGCCAGGCGGACACGGTGGAGCGCAAGCTCGAGATCTGCCAGCGGTCGTACCGGATACTGACGGAACGGGTCGGCTTCCCGGCCGAGGACATCATCTTCGATCCCAACATCTTCGCGGTGGCCACGGGCATCGAGGAGCACAACGGCTACGGCATCGCCTTCATCGAGGCGACCCGCCGCATCAAGGCGGAACTGCCGCATGCGCTCGTGAGCGGCGGGGTCTCCAACGTCTCCTTCTCGTTCCGCGGCAACAATCCGGTGCGCGAGGCCATCCATTCGGTGTTCCTGTATCACGCCATCCGCGCGGGCATGGACATGGGTATCGTCAACGCGGGCCAGCTCGCCATCTACGAAGACCTGCCGGGCGAACTGCGCGAGGCGGTCGAGGACGTGGTGCTGAACCGCCGCGACGACGCCACCGACCGGCTGCTGGCGATCGCGGAGAAATACCGGGGCGACGGCAGCGGCCAGAAGCGCACGACCGATCTCGGCTGGCGCGAGTGGCCGGTGGAGAAGCGCCTCGAGCACTCGCTGGTCAAGGGCATCGACGAATACGTCATCGAGGACACGGAAGCCGCGCGGCTCGCGGCAGTGCGGCCGCTGGACGTGATCGAGGGCCCGCTCATGGACGGCATGAACGTGGTCGGCGACCTGTTCGGCGAAGGCAAGATGTTCCTGCCCCAGGTCGTGAAGTCGGCCCGGGTCATGAAGAAGGCGGTGGGCCATCTCATCCCCTACATCGAGGAGGAGCAGGACGGCGAGTCGCGCTCCAACGGCACGGTAATCATGGCCACGGTGAAGGGCGACGTCCACGACATCGGCAAGAACATCGTGGGCGTCGTGCTCCAGTGCAACAACTTCGAGGTGATCGACCTCGGCGTGATGGTGCCGGCCGAGAAGATCCTGGAGACGGCGCGTCGGGAAGGCGCCGACATCATCGGCCTGTCCGGCCTCATCACGCCTTCGCTGGACGAGATGGTGAATGTCGCCGCCGAGATGCAGCGCCTGGGCTTCACCGTGCCGCTCCTGATCGGCGGCGCCACCACCTCGCCGGCGCACACCTCGGTGAAGATCGATCCCCGTTACGAGGGCCCGGTCATCTACGTGAAGGACGCCTCGCGTTCCGTGGGCGTGGCCCAGTCGCTGGTGGGCGAGGGGCGCGACGCCTTCGTGCAGAAGATCAAGGCCGACTGCGCGCGGCGGCGGGAGATGCACGCGGGCAAGACCCGGCAGGCGCCGGAGCTGGGCCTGGCGGACGCCCGCCGGCGGCGTCACGCGATCGACTGGCAGAACTACCGGCCGCCCGCTCCCGAAGCATTGGGGGTGCGCACCCTCGAGCGCATACCGCTGGCGACGCTGGTGGACTACATCGACTGGATGCCGTTCTTCAACGCGTGGGAGTTCCGCGGCCGCTTCCCCGACATCCTCGAAGACCCGGAAGTGGGCGAGACGGCCAGCTCGCTGTACGCTGACGCCCGGGCGATGCTCCGGCGCATCATCGACGAGGGGTGGCTGGAGTGCCGCGCGGTCATCGGCTTGTTCCCGGCGGCCTCGGTGGGCGACGATATTGCCATCTATCCGGAAGAAGGCGCCGCGGAGCCGCTGGCCACGTTCCACCACCTGCGCCAGCAGAAGAAGAAGCGCGACGATCTGCCCCAGGAGTGCCTGGCGGATTTCGTCGCCCCCGCGGACAGCGGCCGGCAGGACTACCTGGGCGCCTTCGCCGTGAGCGCCGGCTTCGGCATCGACGAGCACGTGCAGCGTTTCGAGGCCGACCACGACGATTATTCCTCCATCATGCTGAAGGCGCTCGCGGACCGGCTGGCGGAGGCGGGTGCCGAGTATCTGCACGAGCGGGTGCGCAAGGAGTACTGGGGCTACGCGGCGGACGAGTCACTGGACAACGATGCTCTGATCGCCGAGGAATACCACGGCATCCGCCCGGCGCCGGGCTATCCCGCCTGCCCGGACCACACCGAGAAGCGGACCCTGTGGCAGGTGCTGGAAGTGGAGCAGCGCATCGGCATGCGGCTGACCGAGTCCATGGCCATGCTGCCGACCGCCTCTGTGAGCGGTCTCTACTTCGCCCACCCGGAGGCCCACTACTTCACGGTGGGCAAGATCGGCCGCGACCAGGTGGCGGACTATGCGAGGCGCAAGGGCATGAGCCTCGCGGAGGCCGAGCGGTGGCTCGCGCCCTCGCTCGGCTACGAGCCGGAGACGGAGGACGAGGCCGCCTGATACCCTCTGGCAATCCGGGCGTCCTCCGGCGTGCCGGAGCAATTCAGCCATGGAGGCCGGATATGGGTTACGGAGCGATCAGGGAGAGACTCCAGGCCGGCGACATCGTCCTCCTGGACGGCGGCACCGGCACCGAACTGCAGCGCCGCGGCGTGCAGATGGACCCCGGCGCCTGGTGCGGGCCGGCGTCGCTCGAGAGCGGCGACATCCTCGAGCGCGTGCACCGGGACTACATCGCTGCGGGCGCCGACGTCATCACCGCCAATACCTATGCCTCCTCCCGCCTCATGCTCGAGCCGGCGGGCTACGGCGAGCGCTTCGAAGAGATCAATCGTGCCGCCGTCGACGCCGCACACCGGGCGCGCCAGGCCAGCGGCCGCAGTGACGTGCTCGTCGCCGGCTCCCTCTCGCACATGGCGCCGTTCGTCGCCGGCAGCGCGCAGCCGGATGCCGCCCGGTCACCGTCCGCGGCAGCCATGGCCGAGGCCTATGCGGAACTCGCCGGGTTTCTGCGTGACAGCGGTTGCGATCTCATCCTGCTGGAGATGATGTACTACCCGGAGCGCGTCGGTCTCGCGTTCGAGGCCGCGCTGGCGACAGGGCTCCCGGTCTGGGCCGGCTTCTCCGCCAGGAGGGCGGAGGACGGGCGGCTGCTCAGTTATGCGCCGGAGCGGGACCTTCCCTTCGAGGAACTCGTCGCGGTCCTGGACGACTACGACGTGGCCGCGGCGGGCGTGATGCATACACCGGCTCACCTGGTGGCCGACGCGCTCGCCCTGCTGCGCGGTCACCATGCAGGCCCGCTGCTGGCCTACCCGGACTCCGGCTTTTTCCGCATGCCGGAATGGCAGTTCGAGGAGGTGATCCTGCCCGGCGAATTCCTGGGCCATGCATCGGACTGGGTCGCGGACGGGGTGCAGATCGTGGGCGGCTGCTGCGGCCTGTCGCCGGAGCACATCGACGCCCTGCGGCCGCTGCGTTACGCCCGGCCGTGACCCTCGCCGTCATCCTCGCCGCGGCGCAGCCGCTCCCTCCTCAAGGCGTACAACTGCCACAGCGCCACGCCCAGCAGAACGCCGAAGGTCAGCAGCAATTTGCCGAGGATCATGAGTTCTCTGCCTTCCATCCGTTTGCGACACTCCCGATATGAGTTCAGCGCGTCTGCCGACCGACTATAACTCAGCGGGTTCCGGGCGGAGACCATCGCCCCGTCTCGTGGTGCCGTCATCGGGGGATCGGCGCGAATTGTGAAACAGTGCAGAGCATCGGCCGTGCCGTCCGCGGTATACAGGACCCATGCGCCACGAACGCCGACATCGCTCTACCGGTCTCCGACATCGCCATGGCGATTAACGGACCCACTCAACGCCTCACTTCCTACGGCGACGAGCCGTCGCGTACCCCTCTGTCCGTCCTGCTGACCGACTTCCTCCGCACCTGCTTCGGGTTGGGGCTCGGCCTCGCCGCCATCCTCCTGCCGGCCATGGTCTGGCGCGATATGGAGGTGCTGTACGCGCAGTTCGGTGCTCCGGTGATCCTCGTCATGTTCGCGCCGCTGGCCATCCTCGTTCGCACCTACGGACCCAGAGACGGGGACGACTGAGGACGCAGCTGCGGCCCAGTCTGCCGCATGCCGCTCATTCGGCCCCGGTCTGCGGCACCTTCCCTGTGGCGAGGTAGAGCAGGGGGCCGAAAGACCCCAGGAACAGGGTCATGGCTACCCACGGCCACGGACTGCGGCTTTCCCGACGAGCCGTCGGTATCAGCCAGGCGAGAATCAGTATCAGTGCGACGACGAGGTCTGTGGCGAGCTGCCAGCCTGCCGGGCCGTCCAGCGCATGCGCGAAGATGCCGGTGTAGCCGACCCGGGACACGGCAAAAGCCGAGATCAGGCCGAACGGGATCAGCAGGACGATGGCGAGTATCCGGCGGTGTCTAATCGGATGGTCCATTGCGCGCTCCTCGGTTGGGTTTCGCGCTATGCTCTCCGGGGGAGTGAATGACCGCAATTACCTCGCAGGTCATTGAACCCGCTGGCGCACGGCGGGGATAGTCGCTCTCGGGGGAGGGAGTCCTTATGCCGCCTGTTCAAGCCCGGAAGTTCCCGTCGCTCTGCCGCCAGTGGCGTCGTTTCAGGAAGCTCTCGCAGCTCGACCTGGCGCTGGCGGCCGACGTCTCGCAACGCCACGTCAGCTGGCTCGAGACCGGCCGCAGCACGCCCAGCCGCGAGATGGTGCTCCGCCTGTCGGATGCCATGGAAATCCCGTTGCGCGAGCGCAACGTCCTGTTGCGCGCCGCCGGCTACGCGCCGGTGTACGGCGAGAGCGCGCTCGACGAGCCGGTCATGCAGCCGGTGCTGCAGGCGCTGAAGGGCATCCTGGATCATCACGAGCCGCTGCCGGCCGTGGTCGTGGATCGCCTCTGGAACGTTCGGATGCAGAACCGGGCGGCGGAGAGGCTGCTCGGTGCGGGGGGCGACCCGGGAGCGATGCTCGCGGAGGTCGTCGTGGACGACGCGCTGAACCTGGCGCTGCTGACCGTGCATCCGCAGGGACTGAGACGCTTCATCGTCAACTGGGACGAGGTCATGCCGTCGTTCGTGCGCCGGCTGCGCAGCGAGGCGATGGCGACCGACGATCCGAAAGTGCAGAATTGGTTCTCGCGCCTGCTCGAGCTGGCGGGGCCGGTGGCGGAAGGGGGTCCGGTCATGGAGAGCCTGCTGCCCGTCCTGCCCCTCGAGCTGAACATCGACGGCCTGGAGTTGAGCCTGTTCTCCGTGATGTCGACCTTCGGCACGCCCCAGGATGTCACGACCGACGAACTCCGCATCGAAGCGT
The DNA here is from genome assembly GCF_040706535.1 of Lentisalinibacter orientalis. Lineage (NCBI taxonomy): Bacteria > Pseudomonadati > Pseudomonadota > Gammaproteobacteria > Woeseiales > Woeseiaceae > Lentisalinibacter > Lentisalinibacter orientalis. The sequence goes on along the minus strand of NZ_JAPDRJ010000005.1, from coordinate 233,758 downwards.
TCTATCCCACGGATGCGAAGACGGCGGACTTCTTCACGAGGGTAGCCTCATGACACGCGCAGCCATCCCGACGATCGCCGGTCTATGGATCGCGCTTGCGCTGACCGCCTGCGGCGGCGGCGGAGGCGACGGAGACACGGCGCCGGCCCCGGCGGCGCCGGACCCGCCGCCCACGCTCTCCACCGGGCCCGACGATTGCGTGGCCGGCGCAGCCGGCGGCTTCGCCTGCTCGGGGGTCTCTCTCGCCTCGCGCGTGCCGATCGCCGAGATGGGCGGCAACGCGGGCAACGACGTCTGGGGCTGGGCGGACCCGCAGACCGGCGCGGAGTACGCGCTGATGGGCCTGACCAACGGCACCGCGTTCGTCGACGTGACCGATCCCGCGGCGCCGGTCTTTCTCGGCAGGCTGCCGACCGAGACCTTCAACAGCACCTGGCGGGACATCAAGGTGCACGACGGCCACGCCTTCATCGTGGCAGATGCCGCCGGCGCCCACGGCATGCAGGTGTTCGACCTCACCCGGTTGCGCGGCGTGACGGCGCCGCAGACCTTCGCCGCGGACAACGTCTACGTGGACATTGGCTCGGCGCATAACCTGGCCATCGACGAGGAGAGCGGCTTCGCCTACGCCGTCGGCGCGGAAGGTCCCGGCGGCTGCGACCACGGCCTGCACATGATCGACGTGCGCACGCCGATCAACCCGATGTTCGCCGGCTGCCACACCGCCGTCGATACCCACGATACCCAGTGCGTGGTCTACCGCGGTCCGGACGCCGACCACGCCGGCAGCCAGGTCTGCTTCGGCTCGGCGAACCTGGACGGCCCGGATCCGGCGGCGCCGGCGGACGGCGTCGCCCGGCTGGAGATCGTCGACGTGAGCCTCAAATCCTCGCCGCTGCAGCTGTCACTGACCGCCTATCCGGAATCGGGTTACGCCCACCAGGGCTGGCTCACCGAGGATCACCGTTACTTCCTGCTCGGCGACGAGACCGACGAGTCGCGCCGCGGCGTCCCCACGCGGACCCACGTGTTCGACGTCTCGGACCTCGACGCACCCCGCTTCCTGTTCGCCTACGAAGCGCTGACCCCTTCCATCGACCACAACCTCTACGTACGTGGCAGCCGGGTCTACCAGGCGAACTACACCTCCGGCCTGCGGATACTGGAGTTCGGCGACCTCGCCGCGGGAGGACTGCAGGAGATCGCGTACTTCGATACCTATCCGGACAACGACGCGGTGGAATTCTCCGGCGCCTGGAGCGTCTACCCCTGGCTGCCGTCGGGCAACGTCCTCGTCAGCGATCAGCAGTACGGGCTGTTCGTGCTGACGCCCGACTAGGCGCTTTCCGGCGCGGGCGCCTCCCGCCGGTGCCACCATTCCTGCAGCGAGGTGCACAGCACCGTGCCGTCGTCGGCGCGGCGGAATTGCAGGCGGAACACGCCGTCCAGCCGGACCCGGCTGCCGTCCCGAACGCGGGTGAACGACGCCTGCCAGTGCGCGAAGCACTGATCGCGGGCCGCTGCCCAGACCCTGTGCTGGAAAGACACGTCTTCCTGGGCGTCGGAGGCGCCTTCCTGCCAGTAGCGCCGGATGGCATCGCGCCCCTGCATCGGCGGTTCGAAGGGGTCCTCGTGGTAAATCGCGTCCTCGGCGAACAGCGCGGTGACCGCGTCGGCGTCGCCCGTTTGCCACACCTCGCCGTAGCGCGCCAGCCACGCATCTGCCTGCTGTTCGGATATGTCGGAGGCGTTGGTCATGATCGTCTCCAGATGAGTGTGATGCGACCATGACAGCGATTGTCCGGATGCCTGTCAATCGGCCTTCTCGAGTGCCGGTCAGTACTCGCGTCCCGGAGCGTTTAGAATGCAGCGGTCCACGCTTTCGTGGTCGCCCGGGAGAGCAGCATGAAACTCCGCTACAAGATCCTGACGGGAACGGTGGCCGTTCTCGTCGTCGCGGTGGCGGCCATCGCCTTCCTGCTCAGCCACGAGGCGCCTTGCCCGGAGACGCCGCCGGGTGCGGAGTCCGGCGACGCAATGCGGGCGTGGGTCTATCGATGTTACGGCACCACCGAGGTGCTCAGCCTCGAGCGGCTCGATCGGCCGGTGCCGGCCGACGACGAGTTGCTGGTCAGGGTGGCCGCCGCAGCCGTCAATCCCTACGACTGGCATTTCATGACCGGCTCGCCCTATTTCATGCGGCTCATGACCGGGCTGAGCCGACCGAAGGAGATTCGGCTCGGCGCAGACTTCTCCGGGACCGTGGTCGCGGTCGGGGCGGACGTGACGCGATTCTCTCCGGGAGACGAAGTCTTCGGCGGCGCAAGCGGCTCGTTCGCGGAATATCTCACCGTCGCGGAAGACGGTCCCGTGGCGGCGAAGCCGGCGAGCGTCTCCTTCGAACAGGCGGCCGCCGTCGGCATCGCGGGCTTTACCGCCATCCAGGCGTTGCGGGATCACGGTGCGCTGGAACCCGGCGAGGCGGTGCTGATCAACGGCGCGTCCGGTGGCGTCGGTACCTTTGCCGTGCAGATCGCCCATGCCATGGGCGCCGAGGTCACCGGCGTCTGCAGCGCAGGAAAGATGAACCTGGTGCGATCCATCGGCGCCGATCACGTCATCGATTACCGGCAGCAGGACTATACGGACGGCGAGCGTCGCTACGACGTCATAATCGACCTCGTCGGCAACCGTTCCGTACGGGCGAATACGCGGGTCCTCCAGCCCGATGGCCGGCTGGTGATCGTGGGCGGTCCCAAGGGCGACTGGTTCGCGCCCCTGAAGCCGATGATCGATTCCGCGCTGATGTCGCCGTTCGTCGACCAGCAGGTGGGCACGATGCTCGCCTACATGACGCAGGACGATGCGGTCCGCCTCGGCGAGCTGATGCGCGATGGCGCGCTGACGCCCGTGGTCGACCGCAAGTTCGCTCTGGACGAGCTCCCCGCCGCCATCGAGTACTGGAAGTCCGGCAAGGCGACGGGCAAGGTTGCGGTCACCATGCGGTGATCGCGCCCGGTCGCCCCGGGCATTCTTTCACGGCGTCTTGAACACCTTGCCGCCCTTCATCACGAAGTCCACGTCCAGCAGTTCGGCGATATCGTCCAGCGGCGAGCCGTCCACCGCTATGACGTCGGCGTATTTGCCCGTCTCCAGCGTGCCGAGGTCGTCCGTCATGTCGATCAGGTCCGCGGCGTTGACGGTGGCGGCCACGATCACGTCTTCCTCGCTCATGCCGGCCTCCACCATGAGCACGGCTTCCTGCGCGTTGTCGCCGTGCCTGGATACCCCGCTGTCGGTGCCGAAGGCCACCTTCACGCCCGCCCGGTGCGCTCTGGCGAAGTTGTTCTGCATCTCCCGGCCGACGCGGATGGCCTTCTCACGGATGGCAGGCCGCATGAAATCCGACTCCTCGGCCATCTGCTTCACCGTGGCGCCGGCCAGCAGCGTGGGCACCAGGTAGGCGCCGGTCTCGCGGAACAGGGCGATGGCCTCGTCGTTGACGTAGGTGCCGTGCTCGATGCTGTCCACGCCGGCCTCCAGCGCCGCGATGATGCCCTCGGCCGCGTGGGCGTGAGAGGCCACCTTGCGGCCCATGCGGTTGGCGGCCCGCACCACCTCGCGGAGTTCGTCCGTTTCCATCTGCTGGCCGGTGCCGGTGGCGCGGTCGGTCAGCACGCCGCCCGTCGAGGTGATCTTGATCAGGTCCGCGCCGTATTTGATGGCGTCGCGGGTGGCGCGGCGGCAGTCGTAGGGGCCGTCGCAGATCGAGGCATCCGTGTAGAACTCCATCAGTTCCGGCTTCATGCCGCTCACGTCGGCGTGTCCGCCGGTGATGCCGACGCCGCCGGCGGCGATGATGCGCGGCCCCTCGATCCAGCCGTTCTCGATGCCGTCGCGCAGCGCGTACATCTCCTGCTCGGAGCTGCCGACGTCGCGCAGCGTCGTGAATCCCGCCTCCAGGGTGCGCATCGCATACATGACGCTGCGCATCTGCATCTGCTGTGGCGAGAGGCGGAGAGCCTCGCTGTCGTTGCGGGGACCGAGCTCGCCCTGCAGGTGCACGTGCATGTCCATCAGACCGGGCAGCACGAAGTAGTCCTTCAGGTCCACCACCTCGACCTCGCCTTCAAAGTCGGCGGGGTCCGCGTAGCCTTTTCTCACCTCGCTGATGCGCTCGTCGACGATGACGATCGTGCGCTCCCGCACCGGCGGCTGGCCGGGCACCGCCAGCAGCGTGCCGGCGTGGACGAGTTTGGTCGCGGCGGCGGAGGCGGCGGGCGGGCCGGCCGCGGTGGCGGCGACGAGGAGGGGCAGAAGGACGGACAGAAGGGGACGACGTAGCATGAAATCTCCCGGTGTTCGGCTGGATCGGATGCGGCGGGAGTATAACGCGCACTAGTCAGTATCCCCTATTGACCCTCATCGCGTCCCCGGCCTTACAGTGGAGACGAGGGGGCAGGAACCAGCCCCAAGGAGGGAAAGATGAGGATTCACCGGTATCTGACACTGAGCGCGCTGCTGCCGGCAGCGGCAGTCCTGGCGACGGGCGCCGTCGTGACACCGGCGCATGCCCAGGGCGACGAAACCGAAGTGATCGAGGAGATCGTAGTGGTGCGGGCGCCGATCGAGCGTCGCACCGTCGAGCCCGCCGGGCCCGGCCAGCCGAAGACCGAAGTCATAGAGCTGAGCCGTCAGGTGAGCTTCGCCGACCTGGATCTTACGCGACACAAGGATGTCGAGCAGCTGCGCGGCCGTATCCAGGAGACCGCGGAACGGGCCTGCGAGCGGCTGAACCAGATGTTCCCCGTCACGCGCGACGGCGTGCAGGGCACCGCCCGCTGCGTGAAACGGGCCGTCGCGGACGCCGAGAAACAGCTCGAGACCGCGATCGAAGCCACCGAGTAGGCGCCGACGAAATACGCTGCGGGGTCGGTCAGAGGCCGCCGCATACCGGGCAATCGGGGCGCTTCCGCAGGCGGATGCGCCGCCATTCCTCCGTGATGGCGTCGTAGAGTGCCAGCTCGCCGGCGTGCACGGGCAGGCCGGCCACGAGCTTCATGACGGCGCCGGCCATGGCCAGGCCGATCAAGCCGGGCACCGGGGCGAACACGCCGTTGCCCTGGCAGTCCTCCAGGGACTCGTCCGCCTCTTCGTAGATGCAGCGGTAGCAGGGCTGGTTATCGTAGTCTGTGAAAACGGCCAGCTGGCCCTCGTAGCGGATGGCCGCCCCGCTCACCAGCGGTGTCCGCGCGGCCACGCAGGCCGCGTTGACCGCGAAGCGGGTGGTGAAGTTGTCGCTGGCGTCCACCACCACGTCCGCCTCCCGCACGGCAGCCGCCAGGGCCTCGCCCTCCAGCCGCCGGTCGATCATCTCGTGGCGCACGGCGCCGTTGATGATGTGCAGCCGGGCGGCGGCGATCTCCACCTTCGGCTTGCCGATGTCGTCGGCGGTGTAGAGGAACTGGCGGGCGAGATTGGTCTCGTCGACGGTGTCGAAGTCGTTCAGCACCAGCTGGCCCACCCCGGCAGAGGTGAGATAGGCCGCGACCGGGCAGCCGAGGCCGCCGATGCCGACCACCAGCACGCGGGTGGTGGCGAGCCGTCGCTGCCCCTCGGCGCCGAACCCGGTCAGCGGCAGATGCCGCGCGTAACGCAGCGGGGTGCTCAAGGCCCGGTCTTCGCTCAGCCTTGCGCGCTGTCTTCGAGGCGCGCCGAGACGATCTTCACCGGTTCCACCGGCACGTCGCTGTGTCCACCCCGGTTGCCGGTCTCGACGGCCGCGATCCTGTCCACTACGTCCATGCCATCGGCCACCCTTGCGAACACGGCATAGCCGAAATCGCGGGAGCCGTGGTCCAGGAACGCGTTGTCCTTCAGGTTGATGAAGAACTGGGACGTGGCGCTGTCCTTGTCCTGGGTTCGGGCCATCGACAGCGTGCCGCGCAGATTCTTCACGCCGTTGTCGGCCTCGTTCGTGATCGGGTCGCGGGTGGGCTTGCGGCTCATGTCCTCGGTGTGGCCGCCGCCCTGGATGACGAAGCCGGGGATGACCCGGTGGAAGATGGTGTCGTCGTAGAAGCCTTCTTCCACGTAGCGGCGGAAGTTCTCCGTGCTTACGGGTGCTTCCTCCGTCATCAGCTCTATCCTGATGTCGCCCAGGCTCGTCTCGAAAATGACCACTCGCTCTCTCCTGTTACTGGCTGTCAGGCGTCCGGGAGCCGTGCTTCCGTGACGCGGTCGGCGCCCGCGAGGTCTCGCCGGCAGGCGACGACCTCCAGACCCACGGCCCGGAGGATACCCGCAACGCCCGCGGCCTGCATGGCGCCGTGCTCGATCAGTGCCCGTCCGCCGGGGGTCAGGTGAGCGGGCAGGCCCGCCGCGATGCGCCGGATCTCGTCCAGTCCGTCCGCGCCGGCCGTGAGCGCTCGCCGGGGTTCGAAGCCGAGCGCCGCGTCGGCGAGCGCCGGGTCGTCCTGCGCGACGTAGGGAGGGTTCGAGACGATCAGGTCGCAGCGCTCGCTGCCGAGGGCCGTGAACCAATCGCTCACGACGAAGCGGACGCGTCCGGGCACGAGGCGGGCGGCATTGCGCCGGGCGACGGCGAGCGCCTCCGCGCTGGCGTCCGTCGCCGTCACCTCGGCCGCGGGCCGCTCGCTGGCGATGGCGACCGCTATCGCACCGCTGCCGGTGCCGAGGTCCAGCACCCGGCAGCGCTCACCGCGGGGGATCAGTTCGAGCGCCCGCTCCACCAGGATCTCGGTGTCCGGCCGGGGGATCAGCACGGCGGGCGTCACCTCGAACGCCAGCGACCAGAACTCCCGCGTGCCGGTGATGTAGGCCAGCGGCTCGCCGGTCAGACGACGGGCCAGCCAGGCATCGGCCTGCGCCTTCGCGCCGGCGGCGGGCGTATCGTCCCGGTGCGCAATCAGCCAGCTGCGGTCGCGGCCGAGCGCGCGTGCGAGCAAGAGCTCCGCGTCCAGCGCCGGGCTGTCCGAGACGTCCGCCAGTGCCGCCCGTGCGCGCCTGAGCCAGCCACCGATGTCGTCCGCCCCGTTGTGCATGCGCTCGTTCATGAACCGCCCCGGGCGCGGTGTCCGCCGCGCTGCCGCCTGGCGGCGCATGCTACCGGCAGGACGCCCGGCCCGCTAGCCGCCGTGCACTCATCGCGTAGAATGGCGCCCATTCCGAAAGGGGAAGCCCTGATGAAAATCTATTCGAACGTGCTGGAGATGGTGGGCCGCACGCCGATGCTGGAGGTGAGCCGCTTCGACACCGGCCCCTGCCGCCTGTTCCTGAAGCTCGAACTCGCCAACCCCGGCGGCTCCATCAAGGACCGCATCGGCATCTCCATGATCGAGGAGGCCGAGAATCGCGGCGACCTGAAACCGGGCGACACCATCGTGGAGGCGACGGCGGGCAACACGGGCATCGCGCTCGCGCTGGTGGCCGCCCAGAAGGGCTATCATCTGGTGCTGGTGCTGCCGGACAAGATGAGTCAGGAGAAGATCTTCAACCTGCGCGCCATGGGCGCCGAGGTGGTGCTCACGCGCTCGGACGTCGGCAAGGGCCATCCGGAGTACTACCAGGACCTCGGCAAGCGTATCGCGGACGAGCGGGGCGCCTACTTCATCAACCAGTTCGGCAACCCGGACAACCCGCTGGCCCACGAGCGGACCACGGCACCGGAGATCTGGGAGCAGATGGACGGCGACCTCGACGCCGTCGTGGTGGGCGTCGGCTCCAGCGGCACCATCTCGGGGATGTCGAAGTACTTCCGCGAGCACGAGACCGGCGTGAAGATGATCCTGGCCGATCCCGAAGGCTCCGTGCTGGCCGACTACGTGGAGACCGGCGAGCTGGGCGAGAAGGGCAGCTGGCTGGTGGAGGGCATCGGCGAGGACTTCATTCCGTCGATCTGCGATCTCTCCGACGTGGATGCGGCCTACACGATCCCGGACGCCGAATCCTTCGCCATGGCCCGGGAGCTGTTGCTGCAGGAAGGCATCCTGGCGGGGTCCTCCTCCGGCACGCTGCTGGCGGCCGCGCTGCGCTACTGCCGCGAGCAGACCGAGCCGAAGCGCGTAGTCGCCTTCGCCTGCGACACCGGCAACAAGTATCTCTCCAAGCTCTACAACGATTTCTGGATGGAGGACAACGGCTTCATCAGCCGGCCGCATTACGGTGACCTGCGTGATCTCATCGGCCGCCTGCACGGCGAGCAGGCCACCATCACGGTGGGCCCGTCCGACGTGGTGACCACTGCCCACAACCGACTGCGCAACGCGGGCATCTCGCAGCTGCCGGTGATGGAGGAGGGCAGGCTGGTGGGCGTGCTCACCGAGGACGACATCATCCGCTTCGTCTTCGGCCATCCGGAGCTGATGCACGCGGCGGTGGCAGACGCCATGCAGACCGCCTTCATCCGGCTCGACAAGGACACCAGCGTTGACAACCTGGTGGCGATGCTGCAGGTGCAGCCCTATGCCGCCATCACCGACGGCGACGAGTTCCTGGGCCTGATCACGCGATCGGACGTACTCAATTACCTGCGCAAGCAGAGCGGACAGGTGGCGACGACATGAGCAGCGACAGGAACCTGAAATACGGCTTCGCGACGCGGACCATTCACGCCGGCCAGTCGCCGGATCCCTCCACCGGCGCCATCATGCCGCCGATCTATGCCACCTCCACCTACGTGCAGTCGAGCCCCGGCAGGCACCAGGGCTACGAATACTCGCGCACGCAGAACCCGACGCGGGCGGCCTGGGAGCGCTGCATGGCGGATCTCGAGGGCGGCGCGGGCGCGTTCGCGTTCGCCTCGGGGATGGCAGCCATCGCCACGGTGCTGGAACTGCTGGATGCCGGCTCCCACGTGGTGGCTATGGACGATCTTTACGGCGGCACCTTCCGCCTGTTCGACGGCGTGCGCAAGCGCTCCGCGAATCTCGACTTCGATTTCGTCGACTTCACCGACTGCGACGCCATCCGCGCCGCCATCCGGCCGGAGACGCGCATGCTGTGGCTGGAGAGCCCGAGCAATCCGCTGCTGAAGCTGGTGGACATCGAGGCGGTGGCGGCGATTGCCAGGGAGCATGACTGCCTGCTGGTGGCCGACAACACCTTCGCCACGCCCTGGAGCCAGCAGCCGCTCGCGCTCGGCTGCGACATCGTCGTGCACTCGGTCACCAAGTACCTGAGCGGTCATTCGGACATGGTGGGCGGCATCGCCGTGGTCGCCACCGACGAGCTGGCGGAGCGCCTCGCCTACCTGCAGAACTCGGTGGGCGCCATTGCGGGACCGTTCGACAGCTTCCTCGCGCTCCGCGGCGTGAAGACGCTGGCACTCAGGATGCAGCGTCACAACGACAACGCGGGCGCCATCGCCGAATGGCTGGTCGGCCGCGACGAAGTAGCAGAGGTGGTCTACCCGGGGCTCGTGAGCCATCCCCAGCACGAGCTGGCCGCGCGGCAGATGCGCGGGGGCGGCGGCATCGTCACCTTCTTCATGAAGGGCGGCCTGGAGGAATCCCGCCGCTTCCTCGAGCGCTGCGAGGTGTTCGCCCTGGCCGAGAGCCTGGGCGGCGTGGAAAGCCTGATCGAGCACCCGGCCATCATGACCCACGCCTCCATACCGAAGGACAAGCGCGAGGCGCTGGGCATCAGCGACACCCTCATCCGGCTGTCGGTGGGCGTGGAAGACGTGGACGACCTGATCGCAGACCTGGAACAGGCACTGACGATGTAAGAGGGACTCGTAGGAGGGGCTTGTAGGAGGGGCTTTAGCCCCGATCCATTAGAAGAATCGGGGCTAAAGCCCCTCCTACAGCCCCTCCTACAGGCACCCTGTGGGAGCGCCTTCAGGCGCGATACGCCTTCGGGCCTGAAGGCCCTCCTACATTAGTCATTGCGGGTTCTGCGGCAGGCCGTCGGCGATCTCGTAGTAGTCGCCCTTGTCCGCCACGAAAATGTGCAGGCCGAGCTTCACGCCGGTCGGGCCGTCGAAGGCGCCCATGGCGATGCCGAACTCGTCTTTCCCGATCGCATCCCAGAACAGGAACGACCCGCAGGTGGAGCAGAAGCCGCGCCGCGCCTTCTCCGAGGCCTGGTACCAGGTCAGGTTGTCCTCGCCGTGGATGGTGACACGGCTCTTCGGGACGTCGGTCGCCGCCCAGTAGTGGCCCGACTGCTTGCGGCACTGGGAGCAGTGGCAGGCATCCGGCGTGGCGAGTTCGCCGCTCACCTCGAAGGTGACGGCGCCGCAGAGGCAGGATCCCTTGTGCATGATCGTATTCTCCGTTGCTGGTTCAGTGATCATGGCCGGGTCACGACCATGAGGTGATAGCCGCGGCGGATCTCGACCTTCTCGAAGCCGCAGCGCTCGTAGAGCGGGATGGCCGGGTTCTCGGGATGCACGGTCAGGGATACCTGCTCGTGGCCCGCTCGCCACGCGCGGCCGAGTGCCTCGCGCATCAGCGGCTCACCGAGGCCCCGGCCCTGATACGGCGGTTCGAGCGCGATGCCGAGCTGCGGCGTCGTGTCGTCGACGGAAGCCAGGCCGACGCCCTCGGGCAGCACGCGCATCCAGCAGGCGCCGGCGTCGCTGCCGTCCACCACCGCGACGGCGCCGATATCGGTCGGCTGCCCCCAGTCTTCGGCGTAGATGCGCACGCCGGGATCGTCGAGCACCTCGCGGGGCCGCAGGCCGGCCGGCGGCGGGTCCCACAAAGCGATGTGCAGCCAGTCCCAGAGGAGCGACTGGTCCGATGCGCGCAAGTCTCTGAATTCGATCATCGGGTCCTCGGCCTGTGTGTCGGGAGCATCGCACAAGCGCTAATATGCCGCCATTATCCCGCCAATAGCACGGGACATCCCATGAACAGCGAATTGCGAAACCTCGGCCTGACCCCATTCTTCGCCGTCCAGACGACGGTGGAGGAACTGGAGGATGGGCGCATCGCGCGGGTCTCTCAGGTGCAGCGGTCGGTGCTGCGAGTCCTGGACGGTGCCGGCGAGAAGACGCTGCCGCTGCCCGCCGACTACCCGTCGGCTCCACCGGAGGACCGGCCGACCGTCGGGGACTGGGTCGTGCTCTCCGGCGGCGGATCGAGGATCGACCGCGTGCTGGAGCGCAAGAGCCTCTTCCGGCGCGTCGCCGCCGGCGAGAGGGCCGAGCTGCAGCTGATCGCCGCGAACGTCGACATCCTGTTCGTCGTCAGTTCCTGCAACGAAGAGTTCAAGGAATCACGCCTCGAGCGCTACCTGGCGCTCGCCGGCGAGGCCGGCGTGCTGCCCGTCGTCGTGCTGACCAAGATGGACCTCGCGGAGGATGCGGATTCCTACGTCGCCCGGACCCGGAGCGTGCAGGCGGGCATCCCCGTCGTCACGCTGAACGCGCTGGACGCAGAATCCTTCGGCGACCTCCGTGCCTGGATCGAGCCGGGGACGACGGTGGCGCTGGTGGGATCATCCGGTGTCGGCAAGACGACGATACTGAACACGCTCATGGGCGGGAGCGTGGCGGCGACGGCAGCCATCCGTGAGGACGACAAGAAGGGGCGTCATACGACCACCTCCCGTTCGCTGTATCGGCTGCCGGACGGAGGCGTCGCGATCGACGTGCCGGGCATGAGAGAGCTGAAGGTCGCCGACGTCGGGGATGCACTGGGCGCCGTATTCGAGGATATCGGGTCGCTGGCCCGGCAATGCCGGTTCGCCGACTGCCGCCACGGGTCGGAGCCGGGTTGCACCGTGCGCGAGGCGATCGCGGCCGGGCAGCTGGACGAGCGCCGGCTGGAGAACTACCGAAAACTGCAGCGCGAGAGCGCGCGCCACACGGCTACGCTTGCGGAGACTCGGCGCAGTGACCGGGAATTCGCCAAACAGGTCAGGCAGGTCACGGCGCTGAAGCGGAAACGGGGCGAGGCCGACTGAACGGCTGCTCAGTCGCCGGCCTTGCCGAGCTGCCGCAGGACATCCGCCTCGCTCGCCCCCTCGATCTCGACGACCTTGTTCGGCGAGCCGCCACCCGACACGATCCTGACGCCGGCCGGGGACAGTCCGAGCTCCGCGGCGAGCAGTGCCGTCACGGCGGCATTCGCCTTGCCCTTCTCGGGCGCTGCCGTCACGCGGACCTTGAGCACCGGACCCAGCCAGCCGACGACGCCCGCGCTGCTGGCGCCGGGTACCACCTTCACCCTGAGTCGGATGGCCATCGGCCTACCGTTGCGGGACATTCCGCTGAACGTTGTCGGTATACATCCGCTTCTCGCCTGCGAAGCGTTCGTAGAAATCCCGATGCGCGTGGTAGGAGAACACGTCTTGCCGTTCGGTGTAGTCCCGGATCCAGCCGATCAGCATGTCGAGGTTCGCATCCTGGGCTGCCTTGCTCTCGTACTTGTGCGGCTCCCGGGGCAGACTCGCCGGGAGCGGTACCGCGTGGATTGCCGTGATGTTGCGTCACGACACGGTACGGGCTCCCGGCGATGCCAGTGGATTGGTCAGTCGGGTCGATCAGTCCTCGGCAGACGCACTCAGATCACCGCGTTCCATCCAGACCGTATCGCTGGAGCCGGTGAATCCCGACTCGAACTCGGCAAACAGAGCGTCGGCGGCCTCCGAAGAGCCCATTTTCCCGGCTAGGAACTCGTAGAAGGACGGATCCGACGGTTCCATATCCGCCCAGTTCTCCGCGGGGGTAACCAGCATCAGCGTCGGTTCACCGCCGATCCGCGACAGCCAGAGCCATTGATGATCCTCGTCGGCCCAGCCCTGTTCTTTCGCGATGATGCTGAAGCGCTTGCGTGCGTCGTCCGGACCCGGGCCCGAGCCGGTTTTCCACTTCCAGCTGGTGACCCAGTAGTAGCGGAACGGACCGGCGTCCTCCGGCATGTGGCTGTGTTCCCAGTCGTTGCGCTCGAGGTAGTGGTGATAGTGGTCGACGTACTGGTGTACGTTCTCGTTCCAGTGCGCCGACAGGCCCTTCTCCACGGCCTCGGCGTTGATCGTGTCGATGCCGGCATAGTCGTGGCAACAGGAGCGGATCTGGTACATGTTCATCTTGTCGCCGACGACGGGCGTATAGATCGTCCACTCGGCCGACTCGCCCTGGTCCACGCGATACTGTGCATGGGCCTTGAGAGCCGCCTCGAACTTCGTTTCCATCCCTTGCTTCGGCACCATGATCCAGACATCGGTCAGCGGCGGAGGTGATTCGTGATTGTCCGCCGCCGCGGATAGCGGCAGGGCGAAGGCGAACGCCAGCAATACCGCCGGCGATAACTTGCGGATATACATAGGATTAGTCCCCCGTTTGTTGTTGATTATTCTGCGCGGCGCCTGAGCGGTCAGGTGCCCGTGTGCCCGAGTATACCCCGTTGATGGCAGGCCGGATCGTTGCCGGAGATCAGGGGCGATCCGTCTGTCTCCGCGGAATGGCGGTCAGCGCGATTACCGCGGCAACACTCGTGCGCCGGACCATCGGTCATAGGGCGTGCGTCCGCTGGTCGACAGCGTGACCAGCCACCAGACGGGCCCGGCCACTGCCACGGCGGCCGGCATCCACACCCAGGCCGGGAAGCCGCCTTCCCCGGAATAGACGGCCTGTTGGGCCACCGTATGACCGAACTCCCAGGGCGCGAACTTGGCGGCGTTGCGGCGCAGGGCCGCGGCGGCGTGCAGTCATCCCGCCTGTTTGATGGCGCTGCCGATCCTCGTCGCCGCGAACGCCATCGGGAAATACGCCAGCACGAGATCGGCGACCACGAACCAGGTCGGTGCCGGTATCATCCGCGCCGCCGCGATGCCGCCCGCGAAGAACACCGCGCCGACGGCCCACGCGGCCGCGTTGCGGTGGCTGCCGGCGAAGAGATGCGCCGCGGTGGCGCCGACCAGCGTGCCGACGGCATGCGCGAGGAAGGGAAACAGGAAATGCCGTGGCTGAAACAGGTGAGCGGATGCCGCGACCGACTCGGTATTCGTGACATCCACGCCTGCGGGGGCCGGCACGATCGCCGATCCCAGCATCACCAGCGCCATGTTGACGAGTCCGCCGATGAACACACCGGCGACGACGGCAAGAATCACGCGCAGAATCTTCATGACGTGTCTCCTCGAGCGGCCCCGGCAGCGGGGCGGGACGCCCTAGCTTACCTTGCGGGAGGACGTCAAGCTTCGGCGCCGGGCCGTCCCGTGTCCTCGGCCGTCACCGGTACGCTGCGGTAAAACAGTGCGCCCAGCAGCAGCACGACGATGAAGAACGCGCCCACATAGCCCGCGATGCCGATGTTGCGGAGCGCCATGTCGCCGGCAATCACGCCGCTCAGTCCGGCCAACGCAAGCAGCCCGCTGACGAGCATCGCCGTCCTGATCGAGAGCGCCAGCCGACTCCCGGTGAACACGCCGGCGGAACAGAGCATGGAAAGCGCGAAGAATACGTCCCAGGCCAGAATATCGATGGCGTAGGCGAGCGAAGGCCATTCGAACGAGAGCAGGAGCGGCAGACTCTCGTGCGCCGCAAACTCCGCCTGCCGACTCAGAGTCAGGATTGCGAAGTGCACCGTGCAGGTAAGCGCCGCCGCAATGGCCATGAAGATCGCCGCTGCGAGGCTGAGCGCCTTCCGCCGGGCCGGCGCCCAGGAGTGAACCGCGACCATCAGCAGGACCATCGCAGGCATCATCAGGAGGATCAGAACCTCGAGCAGCGTGAAATACGGATCGCCTATTGGCTCGTCACGGGACTCGAGCGAAGCGAAGCCGGCAGCGAGCGTGATGGCGTACGCCAGCAGCAAGGCTGCGACGAGCGATGCGGATCCGATACCGAGGCGACGGGCTGTCGCGCCGTACTCAGCGGCCATTCATATCCGCCCCGCATGAGGGTGCGGACGTGCGCGGCCGCTGCGCACAGTCACGCTTTCGCAATGATATAGCTCCCGGCCCCGAGCATGATGGTTCCCGCCGTCTTCCTGGCTGCGCTTTCGAACTTTAATTCTCTCGCCATCATCGCCAGCTTTCGGGCCGATAGCGCATACAGCATCTTCACGCCGCCGACGCTCGCGACCGTGATACACACGATCGTCAGCACGTCCGCGGCTCGAAGCGCAGACAAGTCAACGAACAGGGGAAAAAGGCTGAGATAGAACAGGATGGCCTTGACGTCCCCCAGGGTCAGAGCAAAGCCTGCGAGAAAGCTGGCCGCGACACTCCCACCACTGTTACCGGCGTGCGCCGGGACGGTGGTCCCGGGTTTCGGTCTCAGCAGCGAGAGACCAAGCCAGAGAAGGTATATCGCTCCCAGGTACCTGATGACCAGGAACAGGCTGCCGAGGGTCTCGGCGAGCACCGACAGACCGAACACCGCCAGCCCGATAAAGACCACGTCACCCAGAACGATTCCCGCGGAAACGGCTACCCCATTACCCACACCCAACGTCGCCGACCGGGTCACGACGAGTGCGACACTGGCGCTCGGCAGGGCGGCAAGCGACGCCATGATGCCGAAGAGGGCCAGTGTCTCGATGAGGCTCATTGCCGGGATAGTGCCAGTCTCCGGCACTGCCGGCCATCAGTCGATGTCGTCGACCGGCGCACCGCTGACGTCGCGGTCCTCCGCAGGTACCTCCAGCGAACGATTACGCACCCACTGGATACTCTGTTCCGACGTCACTCTCGGCGAGAACACCACGGTCTTGCCGAGGAGCGTCGGATGGGCTTCGCCGCCGAAGGTAACGAACACGTGTCCGTCCGTGACGTCGAGAGCGGCCACCGGGCCGGTCCGGGTATCGGCGGGCGACGGGCTCATGCCCGTCTCTGTGCGGTCGGCGGGGAAGGACCGGTTGTTCCGCCACACTTCCTCGATCGCTGCCCGGGCGGCAGCCGATATGATCCAGGCCATTTCGATGTCGCCGGCAACGGCGGCTTCCTCGTCGTCGGACTGCGCAGCCGCGACATGGGAGAAACCGACGGCGGCAATCAGCAATGCTGCCAGCTGCAGTAATCGGAAACCGGTCTTCACGAGGGACCTCCTTGATCATCCCGCCAACGGTGGCGGACCAGGCGTTGTCCGACGATGGCTCCCGCCAGAGCGCCCGCCACGTTCGGCAGCAGGAACAGGCTATTTTGTGCAGCGATGCCGAAGAAATCGCCCTGGCCGGCGACGGTCGCGATCGAATGAAGGATATAGATGACGAAGAGCCAGAGGGTGAAGGACAGACAGACCGCAGGGGCGACGAAGTTCCTGCGCGCGACCCATGTTCCCGCGAGCGCCGCGACGAATATCATCGCTGCACTGGTGAGTATCGCGGCGCGCGGCGTGACGTCGAACGGCGGGAACAGCGAGCCGAGGGCACTGATGAGGAAGAGCGTGCCGATCGCCGCGGCAACACCGAGCCCGATGCGTTTCATTATCTCGACAGACATCACGAATCCGCGCGGCCCCTCGCCGCGTCACAGCTTAGCCAGCAACTCCTCCGCTTCCTGCCGGTGCACGTAATCGGCATCGGCAGCCGACCAGACTTCCAGCGCGGATTCCAGCAGCGGTCTCGCGCGCGCCGGGTCACCCTCGCCGATATGGATTCTGGCCAGCGTCAGCTTGGCGAAACCGTAGGTAGGGAACACTTTCAGCACGCGCTCGAGTACGTCGCGTGCCTTCTCCGGCGCGCCGGCCTCAAGGTACAACTCGGCGATGCCGACGTACACCGACGAGGAGCTAAGGTTGCCGACCAGCACCTGCAGGATCGATTTGTCCAGCAGCTCCCGCGCCCGGTCGACTTCGCGGATGGCTGTCTCGAAGTCTCCGTCCCAGATCGCGATCCTCGCGGTCTCCGTGGCGATGAAGGACTTGAAGATTTCGGGGTACTGGCCCATCGACTGCCGGCTCATCGCCGCGCGTTCCCGGAACGCCTCACGATCGCCGGTGCGCGCGTGGATCTCCGTGTAGGTGAAGTTCATGAACGAGTCGAAGGGCGGCTGCAGCTGTGCGGATATCGCGTCGGCGTTCGCGAGGGCTTCGTCGAACCGTCCGAGCAGCAGCAGCAGGCTGGAGCGCTGATTCTCCAGGTTGATCAGGCGCACCATCGGCGGCACGAAGGTCCTGCTGAGTTCGACGATCTCCGCGTGCAGCGCCAGCGCACGTTCGATCTGTCCGCGCACCAGCGCGATCTCGGTCTGGGCGCTGAGCACTTCGACCCGCTGTTCCGGGTTGAGCGAGTCGCTCAGCTGCGCGGCGAGACGCTGTTCGGCCGCGGCGTAGTCGCCCCGGGCCGCCTCGATGCGGGCCAGCGCCAGCTCCGAGGCACGGGGGTCGTCCGCCAGCACCGCGGCATCCTCGAGCGATGCCCGGGCCTTGTCCAGCTCTCCGGCGGCCTGGTAGACGGCGGCCAGCTGTTGGTGCGCGCCGGCGCTGTCCGGCCGGCTCTCCAGGTACAGCCGCAGGTAATTCGCCGCTGCCTCGTAGTCACCTCGTTGCTGTTCCAGGCCCGCCATCTGCCGATAGACGCTGACCGCCAGCGGGTCCAGCTCCAGCAGCCGGTCGTAGGCCGCTCGCGCCTTCGCCAGTCCCTCGTCGCCGCCCTGCAGCCGTGCCAGGCGTGCCTGCTGCTCGTAGGCCTTCGTGCTGTTCGGCTGTACCTCCGTCCACATGTCGAGCACCCGCAGTGCGCGTTCGTAATCGCCGTCGAAGACGTAGCGGTTGGCTCTCAGTACGAACCGGCTGGTCTCCGAGAGACGGTAGCTGTTCCTGAGGCCCGCCGCCGCGGCGGCACGCGCGGATTCGATGTCGCCTGCCAGGTAATAGGAGACCGAGAGTTCGCCGCTGGCTTCGGCGAAATTGGGGTCTTCCTCGAGCGCCTGACTCAGCTCCGCGATGCCCTGCTCGAAGTCGTTGTTCAGGCCGATCGCAACCACGCCGGCGGTGTAGTGACGCAACGCCTGGAGCGAGTGGCTGAGATGCTGCGCGACCGGGTCGTCGCTGCGGTTCTCGCCTGGCGAAACGTCCAGGTAATCCAGGAGTGCCTCACTGACGTCGTCGACGCCGGCCAGCCAGTCATCGGCGGATACCGTGTGAGTGCCGATCTCGTCGCCGCTCTCCGCATCGATCAGCGTGGCGGTGATGATCAGCGTGTCGTCGTCGGTCCTGAAACTGCCGGTGACGAACGCGGCGCTGCGACGGTCTCTCACGATCTTTACCCGCAGTGCGGGCGGTTCGTCGCGCAGCGTGTCGTAACCGCGGTCCCGGAGTTCGTTCTTCATCGACGTGGAATCGAGCGGCGTCTCCACGGTGATCACCGGGGATACCCGGTTCATGTCGTGGGAGAGCATCAAGGGGAGGCCGTAGGTCAGCCAGTCCAGATCGTTGTTGCCGGACCGGTTCTCCCAGAAGAATGCGACCACCTCCCGATGATAGCCCTGCCGGGCCACTTCGTATTCGCGCACGGCGCCGGTCTCGTCCGTGACCTGCACCGTCTCGGTGGCCGCCTCCACCAGCAGCGACGGACCCGTGAAGTACAGTATGCCGACGGCAACGGCTGCGTTCAGCGGGATGAACACCCGCTCGGTGCGGGTCCAGCGGTCCTTGCCCGGCGCGCCGTGGTTGTAGGCGAACAGGATGACCGCCGGCAGCATCACCAGCATGGCGACGAACACATAGGAGGTGAGGTTCGGCGGCAGGGCGGAGCGCTCGGTGACCCAGTCGCCTAGCTCGATGACCAGCCACGACGCCGCGATGTACATGCCGACAATCTGCGGCACGCGCCGGTGCATCAGGTTGTGCAATACCGATCCGTCGGCGGACATCGGCCGGACCTCTCTCCCTTCTGGCGGCGAGTATAGCCCATCGCCGATTGTGACTGGTGCGGGCGGAGGTCGGTCAGCTTGCCTGGCCGAGTGCCCGTCGGAACGGCGCGATGATCCAGTCCTGCATGCCGTCGCGCTCCATGGCCGCGATGGTCTTGCGCAGCAGTGCAATGCCTTCCTCCTGACGGCCGTCGAGCAGCATCACCCAGCCTCTGAGCGCATCGATGCGCGCCGGCCATTCGTCGCCCGGGCTCCCTGCGGCGAGTTGCGCGGGATCGAGGCCGTCGATGAGCGCGGACGCGGCGCGGCCGTCGCCTGCATCGAGCAGCCCCTGCGCCAGGTAGTAATTCATCACCTGGACGCCGGGAGTCCCGGGGCCCATCATCCGCTCGAAGACGTCGCGGGCAGCGAGCAGCTTCGGGATCGCACTCGCGGAGTCGCCCACCTGCACCAGGATGACCCCTTCGTTGCCGCCGGCCATCACGCAGGTCAGATGGTCGGGGCCCTGGGCAGCGCAGGCCGTCTCGCGGACGGCGCTGATCAGCGGCAGCGCTTTCGCCCAGCGGCCGCCGGCCGCATAGAGATTGCCGAGCACGCTCTTGCCCTCGGCCACCTGGTTCGAAGCAGGGCCGAAGGCCTCCGCCAGCGCCGGGATGGCCTGATCGAGTACGGGCTCGGCCTCGTCGAGCCGGCCCGCATGCAGCAGCGCAGCGCCGTAGTGCAGCCGGGCCGTCGCACGGCTCGAACCGGCGACGCCTGCCTCGACGAAGCGCGCTTCATCCTGCAGCTGCTCCAGCAGCTCGACCGCCTCGTCCTGACGGCCGGTTCTGACATACCCCTGTGCGAGATCGAGGACGAGGCCGTGGCGTGCCCGCGCGTTATCCGGCGCCACACGGTCGAGCAACGCGAGCGCTTCCTCGTAGTGGGCAACCGCCGGTTCGATCTGTGCCTGCATCAGGTGCAGTCGTCCGCGCGCCCGTGCGGCGGCCAGGGCGACGGTGTCACTTTCTGCCGGCAAGGCCGCAGCCGCCTCGTCCGCCTTGTCGATGACCTCGGTAGCCTCGGCATACGCGGAAGCGTTGACCAGCGATTCGCCGAACCGGTAGCTCGCTTCGAGCGTGCGCGGGTGACCTTGACCGAGCATCGTCGCCAACAGGGATGCAACGCGTCGGCGGTGTTCCGCGGCGGTGCGGAAATCCTGCAGGCCCGTGTAGATTTCTCCGGCGGTCTCGCGGATGGTCGCTTCCATGGCGGGGTCGGCAGCGAAGCGCGCCTCGATACGATCGGCGGCGTGTGAGAGGGCGTCGCGCAGGGTCGCGTCGTAACCGGCTCCGGGCTCCCGTGGGTCGGCGTTGATCATGATGTCGCGCAGGAACGCAGCCGTGGCCTCGGCGCGCGCGGCCTGTTCCTGCGCCGTATGCTGAGCGGCTCTCGCGCGCAGGAATAACGTGCTGCTGGCTGCTACGCCGACCAGCAGCACGATACCGGCCGCAAGCGCCCAGGGTCGGCGCGAGCGCGCACGGTCGAGCGCCACCTGCGCGGCGAGTGCGCGGGATTCGGCATCATCGACCCGTTTGCGTTCCGCCCGGCGCTCTTCCAGTCGGCGCAGGCGCTGCGCCAGTTCGGCCGCAGAGGCGATACGCTGCGCGGGGTTGCCTGCGGTCGCCCCGGCGATGTCTTCGGCGATGAGTTCGTCGGCGATATCGCTCTCCCAGCCCGTCGTGAGTGGCTTACGGAGATCGCCGGCGAGAATCTGGTACAGGAGTACGCCGAGGGAATACACGTCGCTCTTGATGGTCGCCGCCTCGCCGGCGATGATCTCGGGGGCAATGTACAGCGGTGTGCCGAAGCTCGAATCGCTCACGGAGTCGAGCGTGAGTCCCAGTGGCGTCACCCCAAGCTCGTCCAGCCGTCCGGGCTCCATCAGGCGGCCGCTGCCGAAATCGGTGAGTCGGACCCGCCGGGTGCCGTCGCCGGCTTCGTCGAGCAGTATGTTGGCCGGTTTCAGGTCCTTGTGCAGCACGCCGACGTCGTGGGCCGCGGCAACGGCCTCGATCGCCTGCAGGGCGAGACCCAGTCGTTCGGCCGCGGGCAGCTCGGCGAGTCTGCCGTCATCGCCGGTCCAGGCGGGCAGACTCAGCCCGCCATATTCGCACTCGAGGAAGAACGGTTCGGTCTCGAAGTTCCAGTCGATCACACGGGCGATATCGGCGCGCTCGCCGAGCGTTTCGCGCATGACGCGCGAGAGAGTGGCCTCGCGCTTGAGAGCGGCGAGCCGTTCGCCGTCAGGGCTGAACTTGTAGACCCGGTGCTCGCCGGTCTTGTCATGGCGCGCGAGCCAGACCTCGCTGCCGTTATCGGACAGCTGGTGAACAAGCCGGAAGTTCGGCCGGCCCGGTACCGGCTGGTCGGTCTCCAGGTCGAACCGGCTGACGAGGCGTCGGCCCGTCGCCATGCGTTCCACCTTGCCGTCGATGCGGTATCCGACTCGCGCCTTCGTCACAATGAGGCCGGCGTTCGTCTCGCCCAGGGCCTTGCGGAGCTTGGTCACCGCGTTGGCGAGCACATTCTCGACGGTGACGCGGCCCTCCCAGACCGTGTCGAGCAGTTCTTCCTTGGTGACGACCTCGCCGGCGTGGCGCAACAGGATGCCGAGCACTTCGAGCGGCCGGCGCTCCAGTTCGACGGGCAGGCCGCCCACCCGCAGTTCGAACCGCGATTCATCGAACTCCGCCGCGCCGAAACGGTAGAGGTAAAGCGCCCCGTGGCGTGACGGCTCCGAATCGCTCATGGGAAGCCTCGCTCCCGAGATGGAACGCAGCCAGGGGGATTCTCCCGGACGCCAACGCGTCCCGCGCATCTTGCGTCGCCACGTGGGCAGCCACAACCCCCTGATCCGCCGAAATAATCTAGCGCGTTAGGAATCCGTTAGCAACGCGTGAAGGTTTCGGCGATGGGCTGCGCCACCCTGTTGCGGGCCGGGGCAGGTCGGACACATCGGGGGAGCACCGCGCACCATCCGCCACCCAGGCCGCGCACGAGGCGCGAACAGAGCGGGGAAACAGAAGAAGGAACAACGACATGAAAATCGCAATCGTCATACTGGCCGTACTCGGCGCGCTGGCCTCCGGGTTCCTGGGCATGAACTGGCTGAACGACCTCAGCGCACTCGAGGGCATGAGCGAGCTGGAGCGGATGGCCGCCAAGTCCATGGCCGCCGCGCAGGGTCAGTCGCTCGACAAGATGGGAGCGGCGGCACTCGTCCTCGTCATCGGAGCATTGGTGGGTCTGGCCGCTGCATTCTTCGCCATGAAGAGCCGGTTCGCGCTCGCTGGCGGGATGCTGCTGGGTGCGGGCCTGTTGCCCGTCTTCATCCAGGCTCAGTCCGTCGTCTTCACGGCGTTGCTCATCGCGGCCGGGGGACTCGCATTCGTTGCGCATTCGAAGAACAGGGCGGTTGCGTCATGAGAACGAAATTCCTGCCCGCAGTGGGAGCCGTCGTGCTGGTCGCTCCCTGCGGCGGCGGTAACAACGACAAGGCGCGGTTCGTCGATGCCTGCGTCGCCGGCGGCGATGCGGAAGCCTTTTGCGCCTGTCAGGGCGATGCCCTCCTGGCCGAGCTCGACGAGGAGACCTTCGCGATACTGGCCGACTTCGCCGAAGGGATGGCCGCGGCGAGCGAGGAGGGCCAGGGCCAGATTGCGATGGGCGCACTGACCAACCCCCGGCTGGTCGCGGCGCTCGACAAGACCGAAGCCGTGGCGAGAACCTGCAAGCAGGCGGCTGCCCTGCAAGCGGCCGCAGCGGAGGTCGCCGCGCTGGAAGCGGCTCGCGAGGAACGCCGCAAGCAGGCCTCCGCCCGCCGCTGTCCCCACAAGGCTGCCATGGCTCCCCGTCTCCCGGGAGCGCCCGTCGACGACGTGGCGGACCTGCGCCCGGGCATGAGCTTCGACGACGTCGAAGCCCTGCTCGAATGCCGCGGCGACATCCTCAACTTCGACGTGGCGGAGAGCTGGGCTCGCAACAGCCAGGGGCAACCGACGCGCCAGCTGCTGCGCGCGGCGGCCGGCGACATCTGCCCGGCCGAGGCACGTACGGCGGGCGGTGGCGGGTGCGAGGACGGCGGCTACGGCTTCGAACTCCTGCAGAATGTCAGCGAGGAATTCATCGTCGCCTTCACCGGCCTGCCTCAGGCCGAGCGCGCCGGGATCATCTGGCGGCGGACGGTCTTTTCCGCCAGTGAGTATCCGACCGTATCGTCACTGCAGGAGGCGCTCGTCGAGAAATACGGCCAGCCCCATCTCGCGGCGAATCAGGAAGGCTATTACAGCCTGGGTCACCGACGCGGCACGGTCACCTACAGCTGGGTCTACGATGCGCAGCAGCGGCCGATCGCCGCCAGCGACAGCGCGCTGAGATCGCGTTGCGTCAACGGTCCGCGGCCGACGTTTCAGCGGCAGATGAGCTGGAACGGTGCCTGCGGCCTCACGGTACGCGCCGAGATCGTGCCGGCGGCAGGCAACGCGGTACTCGCCGGCGAGCTGAACGTCGTCGTGATGGATCAGAAGCGCTTCGACGACGCCGTCCGGCAGTTCGACGTCGATCTCAAGGCCGCCATCGAGGCACAGCATGCGGGCAAGGGCGCGGCGCCGGACCTCTGAGGGTCGTCTTATGTTTCCGGGCAGACGACCTTCATGAGCCAGCGTCTTCGCCCCAGACCGCGAACTCGTTTCCGCTCGGCTCGGTGAAGTGGAAGCGGCGTCCACCCGGGAAAGAGAAGATCGGCTTGACGATGCGACCGCCGGCCGCCTCCACCTTGTCCCGGGTCTCCTCCAGGCGCTCGCTGTAGAAGACGATCAGGGCGCTGCCGTTGTCCGTCGATGCAGCGGCGTCCGCCTCGTAGAAGCCACCATCGAGGCCCTGACCCGAGAACGATGCGTAGGTCGGGCCATAGTCAACGAAAGACCAGCCGAACACTCGTTCGAAGAATGCCTTGGTGGCGGCCAGATCCCTGGCGGGAAACTCGACGTAGCTGATCTTCTCGTGTGCTTGCATGGCGATTACCTCCCGGTATCTGCCGCGGTCACTGATAGGACCGCATCCTGTGTGGCGCTACCCACTCATACTCATCACGCAGATCATTGTCCCCGGCGCTGATCGGAGTGTCGCGCGATCGTTCCGGTCACAGTTTACGATCCGTTGGGCGCCTCGCCTGCCTTCTCATCCACCAGCGTCCGATTCCGACCAGGCTGATCACCACCCAGAACGCCTCGATGACGAATGCGGACAGATTGAAATCGAAACACAGCGAGATGATGACGAGCGCGGCGCCCAGTGCGTTCATCACCGAATAGGTGAGGGCGGTGCTGCTCAGGCGGTCGAGCTGCAGCAGGAGGTAGGCGAGGATGATCAGCGCGACGCCTGCGTTGCCGATGAAGTCGTGCCAGGCGTAGGTCATGATTGGGATCGGGCCTGAAGGCCCTCCTACATGGTCTCCAGCCAGCCAGGCAATGACAGCCCTTTCGACTCCAGATACGCGCGGTTGAACAGCCGCTCGCGGTAGCGCATGGCGCCGTCGCAGAGCACGGTCACGATGGTGTGGCCGGGTCCGAGCTCCCGCGCCATGGCCATGGCGCCGCCCACGTTGATGCCGCTGGAGCCGCCGAGTACCAGGCCTTCCTCGCGGATCATGTCGTAGACCAGCGGGATGGCCACCTCATCGGTGATGCGATAGGCCACGTCGATCCCGGCGCCTTCGAGATTGGCCGTGATGCGTGAGTTGCCGATGCCCTCGGTGATGGAGCTGCCCTCGATGCGAATCTCGCCTTCGGTGTAGTAGTGATACAGCCCGGAGCCGCCGGGGTCGGCGAGGCCGATCTTCACCTCCGGCTTGCACGCCTTCAGATACTGCGACACGCCGGCCAGCGTGCCGCCGGTACCGACGGCGCAGATGAATGCGTCCACGTCGCCGTCGGTCTGGTCCCAGATCTCCGGGCCGGTGGTCTCGGCGTGGAAGTCCCGGTTGGCGGTGTTGTCGAACTGGTTCGGCCAGAAGGCGCTGCCCGGTTCCTTCGCGTTCATGTCGTCGGCCATGCGGCCGGAGACGTGGACGAAGTGGTTCGGGTCCCGGAAGGGCACGGCGGGGATGAGCCGGACGTCGGCGCCGTAGGCCCGCAGCGTATCGATCTTCTCTCTGCTCTGGGTATCCGGCATCACAATAATGCTCGGATGGCCCAGAGCGTTCCCGACCATGGCCAATCCAATACCGGTGTTGCCCGCGGTGCCCTCGATGATGGTGCCGCCGGGCTTCAGTTCCCCGGTGGCCTGGGCGCGGCGCACCATGCCGAGCGCCGCCCGGTCCTTCACCGAGCCGCCCGGGTTCATGAACTCGGCCTTGCCCAGGATCTCGCAACCGGTGGCCTCGGATGCCCGGTTCAGCCGGATCAGCGGCGTGGTGCCGATGGCGTCGATGAGTTGCCGCGCGTCCATCCTGGCGTCCTCCCTCAGTGCTCGGTGAGCGCCGCGAGCTGGTCGGCCTGGTATTCCCGGGTGAGCGGGTCGATGACCTGATCCAGGCTGCCCTGCAGCACTTCGTCCAGTTTATAGAGAGTCAGGTTGATGCGGTGGTCGGTCACGCGGCCCTGGGGGTAGTTGTAGGTGCGGATGCGCTCGGAGCGGTCGCCGGAACCCACCAGCAGCTTGCGGGTCTCGGCGCGCTCGGTGGCCAGCGCCTCTTCCTCGGCGGCCACCAGCTTCGCCTGCAGCAGCGACAGCGCTCGCGCCCGGTTCTTGTGCTGGGAGCGCTCGTCCTGGCACTCCACCACGATGCCGGTGGGCAGGTGGGTGATGCGCACGGCGGAATCGGTCTTGTTCACGTGCTGGCCGCCGGCGCCGGACGCCCGGTAGGTATCCACCCGCAGCTCCGAGGGATTGATTTCGATCTCTCCGACTTCCTCCGCCTCGGGCAGCACGGCCACCGTGCAGGCGGAGGTGTGGATGCGCCCCTGGGACTCGGTCTCCGGTACCCGCTGCACCCGGTGGGCGCCGGACTCGAACTTCATCTGCGCGTAGACGTTGCGGCCGCTCACCTTGCAGATGATCTCCTTGTAGCCGCCGTGCTCGCCCTCGCTGGCGGAGAGCACCTCGACGCGCCAGCCCTTGTCCTCCGCGTAGCGGGAGTACATGCGGAACAGATCGCCGGCGAAGATGGCCGCCTCGTCGCCGCCGGTGCCGGCGCGGATCTCGAGGTAGACGTCGCTCTCGTCCTTCGGGTCTTTCGGCACCAGGGCGAGCTCGAGTTCGCGCTCGAGGGTCTCGCGTTCGGCCTCCAGCCGCTCGATTTCCTCGCGGCCCATGGCCTGCATGTCGGCGTCGGCGTCCTTCGCCATCTCCTCGGCGGCGGCCAGGTCGCCCACGAGTTCGCGGTAGCGGCGGAACAGGGTCATCACCGGCTCGAGTTGCGCGTATTCTTTGGAATAGTCCCGGAAGCGGTCCTGGGCCGAGATGACGTCCGGGTCGGCGAGCAGGCCGGCGAGTTCCTCGAACCGGTCGGCGAGACCCTGGAGCTTTTGTTCGATGCTGTCTTTCACGGGGGAGGGCCGTCGCGGCGGCCGGCCTCAGGAACGGTTCTTCTTGCCGTCGTTCAGGCCGAAGAGTTCCCGGGCCGAGAGCATGATGGCCTCGTCCGACTCCTCACCCGCCTGGCGCAGCCGTTCGCTGGGCTTGTGCAGCATCTTGTTCATGAGCGTGGAGGCCAGGAACCGGAGCGCCGCCTCCGGGTCGCCGGAGTTCGCCAGCCGGCGCATGGCCTGCTCGAGCACTTCCTGCTTCAGCTCCTCGCCGCGGCCGCGGATGGACTTGATGATGGGCACGGCGTCCAGCACCCGCTCGGCGTTGCGGAAGCGCTCCAGCTCGAACTCGATGATGCGCTCGGCCTCGTCGGCGGCCGCCTTCCTGCTCTGCAGGCCGTCGTTGATCACGCCCTGCAGGTCGTCGACGGTATAGAGGTAGACGTCCTCGAAGTTCGCGACCTCGGGCTCGATGTCCCGCGGCACGGCGATGTCGCAGGCGAAGATGGGCTTGCGCTTCCTGAGCTCCAGCGCGCGCTTCATGTCGGCGGCGGAGATCAGCGGGTCGGGGCTCGCCGTCGAGGTGATCAGGATGTCGGCCTCGGGCAGGGTGCCGGGCAGTTCGGAGAGCGGCAGTGCGAAACCGCCGAACTCGGCGGCAAGCGCGCGCGCCCGGGGCAGGCTGCGGTTGGCGATGAACAGGCGGCCGATGCCGTGGCCGTGCAGATGGCGCGCAACCAGCTCGATGGTCTCGCCCGCGCCGACCAGCAGCGCCGTGTGCTTGTCGAAGCGGGAGAAGATCTGGCGGGCGAGCGACACGGCGGCGTAGGCCACCGAGACAGGGCTGGAGCCGATGGTGGTGTCGGTGCGCACCTTCTTCGCCACCGAGAAGGCGTGCTGGAAGAGGCGGGTGAGCCGCGGTCCGGCGCGGCCGTGGCCCTGGGCATGGCGGAAGGCGTCCTTCAGCTGGCCGGTGATCTGGGGCTCGCCGAGGATGACAGAATCCAGCCCGCAGGCCACGCGGAACAGGTGCCGTGCGGCGGCCTCGTCCCGGGCCTGGAACAGGCACTCGGCGAGGCGGTCGTCCATGCCGTGGAAGTTGTGCAGCCACTGGACGAGACCGGTCTCGGCCTCGCTCTCCAGGTCGCAGACGATCTCCGTGCGGTTGCACGTGGAGACGATCACGTTCTCGTTGACGCCGGGCAGCGAACCCGATTCGTTCAGCGCATCGGGCAGCACGGTCTCGTCGAACACGATCCGCTCACGGATATCGACCGGGGCCGTGTTATGGTTAATGCCCAGGATGAAAAACGGCATCTGAAGGAATCGATAATTCGGATTGGTTCACGCAGCGCTTATGATAAGCGAACTGCCGGTGATCTGCCCGAAGCGGCCCACCGGGTCACCGACAGAGATTTCCGAATGCTAGACACACATACCCTCCCGCGTCGAGGCGGGGTCCCCGCCCTCGCCACGCTGCAGATTCTGTTGCTGGCCGCCTTTGCGGCGGGCTGCGCCGGCACCCCGCAACCGGCCCCCGAGTCCACCGACGGGCAGGATCGAACCTACCACATACTCATGGCCGAGATCGCCCTGCAGCGGGGCGAGAACGCCACGGGGGTCGAAGAATACCTGAAGGCGGCACGGGCCGGGGAGTCGGTAGAGACCGCAAGCCAGGCGACCCGCACGGCCTTCGAGTACGGCTATGACCGCGTCGCCTACGAGGCCGCGCAGCGCTGGGTGGAGCTCGCGCTGCAGGAGGCCGAAGCCCGGCGCTACGCCGGCCGGCTGGCGCTGCAGCACCAGCAGGTGGAGCAGGCCGCGCGGCACCTGCAGGAGGCCGCCGCCGCCGACGGTGCCGACGACGCCGCTTTCCGCGAGCTGGTCACCATACTGATGGAGGAAGGCCACCCCGAGGACGCGTTCGCCGTGGCCGAGCGCCTCGCCGATGCTTACGAAGACAATGCCTACGCCCAGGCCACCGCGGCGAGCGCGGCCCTGCGCGCCGGTGAAGCGGAGACCGCGATCGCCTACGCCCGTCGGGCCAGGGAACTCGCGCCGGAGGAACCTCGCGCCACGCTGCTGCTGGCCCGCGCGCTGGAGGCGGACGAGCAGACCGAGGCGGCGCTGGAGACCGCCGCGCCGCTGGCGGATGCCGAAGATCTGGACCTGCGGCTGGACTACGCCCTGTTCCTCGCCGGCGCGGACCGGCCCGACGAGGCGCGCACCGTGGTGAACCGGGTGCTGCAGGACGAGCCCGAGCAGGCGGATGCCTGGCGTGCCACGGCACTCATCAGCCTGCAGCAGGGCGACTACGACGCCGCCTGGACGGATTTCTCGGAACTGCTGAAGAGCGGCGAGCATACCCACGAGGCACTCTTTTATCTGGGCACGATCGCCGAGGAGCGCGAGGACTGGCTGCAGGCCATGCGCCTGTACTCCCAGGTGGGCGAAGGCGGCCTGCAGCTCGCCGCCCAGCAGCGGGTGAGCATCATCCTGACCCGTCTGGGCCAGGCGGACGGCGCGCTCTCCCAGCTGGAGCGGTTCGCCCGGCGCAATCCGCGTCAGGCGCTGGACGTGCGCTTCACCGAAGCCCAGCTGCTGGAGGCCATGGAGCGCTACGAGGAGGCGCTGCAAGCCTACGACGAGATCCTGGCGGCCAAGCCGCCGTCGCTCGGGCTGCTGCTGAGCCGTGCCGAGGTGGAGCTGGCCCGCGGCGAGACGGACGCCGCCGTCGAGGGCTACCGCGAGGCGCTGGCGCTGCGCCCGGAGAGCGCCACGGCGCTGAATGCGCTGGGCTATACCCTGGCGGACCGCACGGACCGCCTGAAGGAGGCCCGCAAGCTCATCGAGCGCGCCCTCGAGAAAGAACCGGATAACGCGGCCATCATCGACAGTATGGGCTGGGTGCTGTTCCGCCAGGGCGAGCCCGAGGAGGCGCTGCCGTACCTGGAACGTGCCTGGGACATGATCCGCGACCCGGAAGTGGCCGCCCACCTCGGCGAGACCCTCTGGGCGCTCGGCCGACGGGAGGAGGCCCGCGACATCCTGCAGGAGGCCTACGACGAGTTCCCCGGCAGCGAACCGTTGCGCGATACGCTGCAGCGCCTGATGGAAGCGTCCGAGAGCACCGAGGGCTGATTCCGCCGTGCCCCGTCTGCCCGTACTGGCTGCGCTCGGCCTCGTCGGCCTGCTGCTGGCGGGCTGCGCGGCCCGGCCCACCCTGACCCTGCCGCCGCTGGAGAGCTGGGAGCAGCGCAAGGCAGTGCTGGGTGCGGTGGAGGCCTGGCGCGCTGGCGGGCGCATCGCCGTGGTGGCCGGCGACCAGGCCGAGAGCGGCAGCCTGGACTGGCGCCAGGACGATGGCGAGGTCACGGTGTCCATACGTGGCCCGCTTGGCGCCGGCGGCATCCGGCTGGAAGGCGGCCCGGACGGGCTGATCCTCACCGCCTCGGATGGCAGCACCGTGGCCCTGACCCGGCCGGAGGAGGAGCTGCGCCAGATCTACGGCTGGTCCATCCCGGTGGCGAGCCTGTCCTGGTGGCTGCGCGGACTGCCGGACCCGGCCCGCCCCGCGGACACCGAGGTGGCGGCGGAGGGTTGGCTGGCCCGGCTGCAGCAGGCCGGCTGGCAGGTGGAGTATCCGGAATACCGTGCCGCCGCCGGGGTGATGCTGCCCTACCGGATACGGGCGCGCAGCGCGGATATCCGCCTCACCATCGTGGTGAAGGAGTGGAATTTCGGGCCCCGCGCGGTGCGCTGAGGTGTCGCGTTGACACCCCCGGGGAGGCCCGGGACAATGCGCGCGTCGGCGCGGCTGGGGGCGGCCTCCGCCTTCGAGCCGCGCCGCAGGGCCCCCGTCGGGGGGCGGCGGTCGGGTTTCTGGGGTGTAGCCAAGCGGTAAGGCAACGGGTTTTGATCCCGTGATTCGCAGGTTCGAATCCTGCCACCCCAGCCATCGTCGCCGGGCATAGAGGGACTGGGCCCGTCAAGAAGAGCAATAACAAAGAGTCACAGACGGGCAAAAGGGAGGATTCGGTGGATATTCGCAGTATGGCGCTGTTCTCCGGGAACGCGCATCCCCAGCTGACGGCCGATATCGCACGTCATCTCCGCATACCGCTGGCGAAGGCCCACGTGGGCAAGTTCTCCGACGGCGAGACCAGCGTCGAGATACTCGAGAACATCCGGGGCCGGGACACCTTCATCGTCCAGCCCACCTGTCCGCCCTCCAACGACAACCTGATGGAACTGCTGGTGATGGTGGACGCCTGCCACCGGGCGTCGGCGTCGCGCATCACCGCCGTCATCCCCTATTACGGCTACGCCCGCCAGGACCGCCGGCCCCGCGCCTCGCGGGTGCCCATCACCGCCAAACTCGTGGCCAAGCTCATCGCCACCTCGGGCGTGGACCGGGTGCTCACCGTCGACCTGCACGCCGACCAGATCCAGGGCTTCTTCGACATCCCGGTAGACAACGTCTACGCCTCGCCCATCCTGCTCGGCGACGCCTGGAAACAGAAGTACCCCAACAAGGTGGTGGTCTCGCCGGACGTCGGCGGCGTGGTCCGCGCCCGGGCGCTGGCCAAGCGGCTGGACGACACGGATCTCGCCATCATCGACAAGCGCCGTCCGCGCGCGAACGTGGCGGAGGTGATGAACATCATCGGTAACGTCGACGGCAAGACCTGCGTGCTGATCGACGACCTGGTGGACACCGCCGGCACGCTGTGCCAGGCGGCCTCCGTGCTGAAGGAGAAGGGCGCCGTGCGCGTGGTCGCCTACATCACCCACCCGGTGCTCTCGGGCCCGGCGGTGGAGCGCATCTCCAACTCGGAACTGGACGAGATGGTGGTGACCGACACCATCCCGCTCTCCGAGGAAGCTGCCGCCTGCACCCGTATCCGCCAGCTCTCCACGGCGGAGCTCCTGGCCGAGACCATCCGCCGCATCAGCGACGAGGAATCGGTGAGCTCGCTCTACCTCGACTAGCCGCGTAGGAGGGCCTTCAGGCCCGATCCGGCTGTGGGAGGGCCTTCAGGCCCGATTCCTTCTCTCCTGGCCGCCCTGCGGGGGAATCCATCTTGCTCCCGACAAAAGGTCGCGGCGATGGATACCCCCGCATGACGGCCATGCTCGCGGTGGCGTAAAGGAACTGCCCGTCAGATACGGTGGCTGATGGGTGCCAGACCTTTCGGCTACAGGCCCGCCAGCGGCCGGACCGGGCTGCGGGGGTCGTCCGGGCCGACTGGAGCCATGACGGCGGGAAGGAGGCCCGGCCGAAGCGAGGGAGGACAGGACGTCCGACTGAGCGTCCCCCGGAGCCCGGTCCGGCCGCTGGCGGGCCTACGCGGATAGAAGGGTGCTGCGGTCAGAAGGGCCGGATCGGGCCTGAAGGCCCTCCTACACAAAGCTGCCGTCTTCCGGTATTATTCGCGCCCCCTCGTCGAGGGGTCCGCCGGCGGGCCTGGTCGCAAGGCTCTCCGGCGAATTTTCATCCGACCGGAGAAAGCTCATGAAAGAAGAGTACGATCTGGTTGCGGAGTACCGGGAAGACCAGGGAAAGGGTGCGAGCCGCCGCCTGCGTCGCGAAGGTAAGCTCCCCGCAATCGTATATGGCGGCGACCGGCCGCCGAGGGCCATCACCCTGGACCACGACAAGGTCCTGCAGCAGTCCGAGAGCGAGCGCTTCTACTCGAGCGTGCTTGTGGTGAAGGTGGGTGACAAGGCCCAGGAAGTCATCCTCAAGGACATCCAGCGCCACCCGGCGAAGAACAAGATCCTGCATCTGGATCTGCAGCGCATCGTGGCCGGCGAGGCCATCCGTATGAACGTCCCGATCCACTACCTCAACGAGGAATCGGCGAAGGGCGTGAAGCTGGAAGGCGGCGTGCTGTTCCGCCAGTACAACGAGGTGGAGGTCAGTTGCCTGCCCAAGGACCTGCCCGAGTACATCGAGGTGGACGTGGCCGAGCTCGGCATGGACGAGATGCTGCATCTCTCCGACATCAAGGTGCCCGAGGGTGTCGAGATCGTCGAACTGGCCCAGGAAGACGCCGAGGACCAGGTAATCGTCTCCATCCACATGCCGCGTCAGGTGGTCGAGGAAGAGGAAGGCGAGGAAGCCGAGGAGCCGGAGGCCGGCGAAGTGCCCCGGGTCGGCGAAGAGGACGAGGACGAGGGCGAAGGCGAGTCTTCGAAGGAAGACTGATCCGCTCATTTCGTGCCCACGGAAAAGGCCGCCGCGTGCGGCCTTTTTCTTGTGTGCGTTTCTTGTGAACACCGCGAATCGCGCTAACATGCCGAAGCCATGGACTATCCTCCCGTGAAGGCGATCGTCGGCCTGGGCAACCCGGGCGAGCGTTACGCAGACACCCGCCACAACGCGGGCTTCTGGTTCGTCGACGAACTGGCCCGGCGCCACGGCGGCAGCTTTGCCTACCACAAGCGCTTCGACGCCGAGGTCTGCCGCGTGCGGGTGGACGGCGGGGAGCTGTGGCTCGTGAAGCCGCACTCCTACATGAACCGCAGCGGCGGGCCGGTGCGCGCCTTCATGGACTACTACCGGCTGAAGCCAGGCGAGATTCTGGTGGCCCACGACGAGCTGGATCATCCGCCCGGCACCGTGCGGCTGAAGGAGGGCGGCGGCCACGGCGGCCACAATGGTCTCAGGGACGTCTCCCGGCACATCGGTCCCGAATACCCGCGGCTGCGCATCGGCGTCGGCCATCCCGGGCACCGGGACGAGGTCACCGACTACGTGCTGCGCCGTGCGCCGGCCGGCGAGGAGCGGCCAATCCGCGATGCCGTCGACCGGGCCGCCGACGTGATGCCGGCGCTGCTCGAGAAGGGCATGCAGCAGGCGATGAACCGGCTGCACACGAAGCCCGCGGGCGAGTCGGCGAAGAATCCCGCGGGTGCGGGCAAGGGCGCGGGCAAGGGTGCTGGCAAGGACGCGGGCAAAGGCGGCGGCGAGAACGGCGGCAATGAGCGACCTGACTGACTACTGCCAGGGACCGGGCGTGCTGCGTCTGCACGGCGGCGTGCAGCACTATGCCTGGGGCAGCACCGATTTCATCCCGGACCTGATAGGCGAGCCCAACGCGGAGGGCGAGCCGTACGCCGAACTCTGGCTGGGCGCCCATCCGGATCGGCCGTCCGAGGTGGAGCTCGGCTCAGGCACCGTCGGGCTCGACCGCCTGGTGGCAGCCTGCCCCGGCCGCGTGCTCGGCGAGGCGACGGCGCGCCGTTATGGCGGGCTGCCTTATCTTTTCAAGGTGCTCTCCGCGGCGGTGCCGCTGTCCATCCAGGCGCATCCCACGCGGGAGCAGGCCGAGGAGGGCTATGCCCGCGAGGAGGCCTCCGGCATTCCCCTGTCGGCGCCTCATCGCAACTACAAAGACATGAACCACAAGCCCGAGGCCCTGGTGGCGGTGACGGAGTTCTTCGCGCTGCGGGGTTTCCGGCCGCTGACGGAGATCGCGGCGCTGCCCCGGGAGGTGCCGGAGTTCGCGCCGCTGTTCGCGGAGTTCGAGCCCACGCCCGCGGGGCTGCAGGCGCTCTACCGCCGGCTGATGACCGCCGGACAGGGTGTGGTGGACGCCGCGCTGGCACCGCTGGTGGACCGGCTGCGCCGCGAGGCTCCGGCGGATCCCGGGGAGCGTGGCTACTGGACGCTGGAGGCGGACCGGCAGTTCTCCCGTGACGGTCATCACGACCGGGGCCTGTTCTCGGTGTGGCTGCTGAACCTGATGCGGCTCGCCCCCGGCGAGGGCATCTACCTGCCGGCCGGCAACCTGCATGCCTACCTGCGCGGCACCGGCATGGAACTCATGGCCAATTCCAACAACGTGCTGCGCGGCGGTCTCACGCCGAAGCACGTGGACGTGGACGAGTTGCTGGACGTGGTCACCTTCGAGGGCGGCGCAGCGGAGGTGATCCGCGGCGAGCGTGACGGCGTGGAGTCGGTCTATCGCACGCCGGCCGACGAGTTCGAACTCCGCCGCATCGACCTGCCTTCCGGCGGCGAGTGGCACGGCGGACGCGCGCACGGCGCGGACATCCTGATCGTGACCGCCGCGGACGCCGACCTCACCGTGGAGAGCGGCGGCAGGCTGCTCGGGCTCGCCCGGGGCGAGAGCCTGTTCGCGCCGGCCGGCGTGCCGTACTCGCTGCGGACGGGGGCGCCGGCCACCGTGTTCCGTGCGACCGTGCCCGGCGGCTGATGAGCGGCTGACTATTGGCGGCCGGTCGGCTGCCGCTCGGCTGACGCGCAATCGAGCTCGCCCTGTCGCACGCCGCCAACCGGGCGCGCACTAGTCGGGTGTGAACGTGTTGACCACGTCGCCCGCCGCCACGCTGCCGCCCCGGCCCAGAAACTCCTCCTCGATCATGCGGGTCAGCAGTGCCGGATCGGCCGGCGTGTTGGCGATGAACCGGGCTCCGCCGTCATCCAGCCGGCCGATGACGATGCCGCGCTCGGCGCCCTCCCGGCCGAACACCACCGTATAGGTCTCGATGGTGCCCCGGCCTTCGGGCCTGTGCTCACGGGCCGGACTTTCCATCGCATCGATCTGCTGCTGTAGGGTGGCGGCATCCGGCCGCTGCCAGGCGCCCTCGAGCGGCCGGGCGGAGTAGATGCCGATGGAGTGCTTGGTGAGATAGCCGCCGTTGCCGTTCACCAGCGCGTATTCGTCCGGGTTGTCGCGGCAGCGCGTCCACGCTTCGGCGATGGCGTGCATGGTGTAGTTGTTGCCCGGGCCGCCGAAGTACGGGAGGCCGCCGGTGAGGGTGAGGCCGCGCGAGTCGTCCTCGGCGATGCCGAGCGCCTCGGCCGCCGCTTCCACCGCGGACGGGAAACAGCTGTAGAGGTCGAGATAGCGGATGTCGTCGATGCCGATGCCGGCCATTGCCAGCGCCTCGGTGCCGGCCAGCCGGATCGCGGGCGAGCTGTGGTAGTTGACCCGGTCGCCCACCAGCAGCTTGTCGCGCAGGTCGGCGCAGCCGTGCAGGTAGACACGGTTTTCCTCCGGGATGCCGAGTGCGTCGGCCTTGCCCGCGGAGGTGAGCACCAGCGCCGCGCCCTGGTCGACGCCGTCCCGGGCGTTCATCAGCAACGTGTACGGGAAGCCGATGAACGGGTTCTCGGCGGACGGCGTGGCAATCTCCTCGGCGCTGCGCCGGCGCGGAAAGTAGGCGTAGTGGTTCTCGGCGGCCACGGCGGTGAACGGGCTCAGCAGCCGTCCCATGGCGGCCAGGTGGTCGCAGACGCTGCGCGCGCGCCGGCCGCGGATGGCCTGTTCGAACAGGGGATAGGTCTGCACCGGGAAGCCGATGCCGTGGGCGAGTTCGCGGGGGTCCACGAACAGGACGCCGAAGCCCTTGTCGTCCAGCTGGCCGTCCACCTCGTCCTGCCAGTGCAGGGTGAGGCCGGCCCGGCGCGCCGCCTTCTCGGTGGCGATCGCCTCGCCGCCGGCGAGCAGCACGGCGTCTGCCTCGCCGCTGGCGATCATCCCGGCGTACTCGTTGACGTAGCGCTGGGGCACCTCGCCGCCCGCCTCGGAGTAGACGGCGCGGTCGGGGTCGGCGCCGATGTCCCGGGCGAGACTGCGGGGCGGGTTCGTGGCGCGGCCGTGGTCGTGACTGCGCCGGGGCGTGGAGTCGGAAAAGGTGCGGGTGACGGCGATGGTATCCAGGGCGGCGGCCAGGTCGCCCTTCGCGCCCGCGGCAGCTATGGCGGCGCGGGCCGCCTCGGCGGCGATGCCCATGGGGGGCAGGGCGTCCTCGGGAGCCACGTCCTTCTGGGTGTACTGGCCGGCGCCGACGATGACGGGGGTTCTGTCCTGGGGCACTTTTTGCTCTCGCTCGTTCGGGAACGGGGCGCAATGTTAGCGCATCGCCTCGCGGCTGCCACCGGCCTCGCGGCTGAAAAGCAGTGGCCCGGGCGGTATGATCGGACTAACCGAGGGGTTAATGCCGATGCAGGGGAGCGGTGCCGCCGGCACCCGCCGCAACAGGAGAGAACTCATGAGCGCCGTCGCAGACCAGATCCGTGCCAAGACGTCCGAGCCCACCCGTGAGGACATGCTCGCGGTCCTGGAGAAACAACGCCGCGCCTTCCTCGAGGAGGGCTTCGTTCCCGTCGAGACCCGTATCGACCGGCTGAACCGGGCCATCGATCTCGTCATCGACAACAAGGACGACCTGGTCGCCGCCATGGACACGGACTTCGGGGGGCGGCCGCGGCCGTTGTCCATGATGACCGACATCATGTCGTCGGTGAGCGCGCTGAAGCATGCGCGCAAGCACGTGAAGAAGTGGATGAAGCCGGAGAAGCGGAAGCTCGACTTCCCGCTGCCGCTGCTGGGCGCGAAGGCCCGGGTGCATTTCCAGCCGAAGGGCGTGGTCGGCTGCATCAGTCCGTGGAACTTCCCGGTGAATCTGACCTTCATGCCGCTGGCCGGCATGTTCGCGGCCGGTAACCGGGTGATGGTGAAACCGTCGGAGTTCACGGAGCGTACCTCGGCCCTGATGGCGGAGCTGGCCGCGAAGTATTTCGACGAGACCGAGCTCGCCTTCTTCCTCGGCGGGCCGGAGGTGGGCAAGGCGTTTTCCACGCTGCCCTTCGATCACCTGAAGTTCACCGGCGCCACCGAGGTGGGCCGCCACGTGATGGCGGCCGCAGCGAAGAACCTCACGCCCGTGACGCTGGAGCTCGGCGGCAAGTCGCCGGTGATCATCTCGAAGACGGCGGACATCCGGCAGGCGGCGGAGAACGTGATGCTCGGCAAGCTGATGAACGCCGGGCAGATCTGCCTGGCGCCGGACTACATCCTGGTGCAGGAGTCCCGGCATGACGAGCTGCTGAAGACGATGCAGGAGGTGGCCGTCGACATGTACCCGAAGATTCTCGCGAACGACGAGTACACGTCGGTGATCAACGAGCGGCACCACACGAGGCTGCAGGGCTACGTGTCGGACGCGAAGGAGAAGGGAGCGAAGATCGTGGAGCTGAATCCCGCGGGTGAGGACTTCGCGCATCAGCAGGGCAGCCACAAGATTCCGCCGATGTTCATCGAGCAGGTCAGCGACGACATGGCGGTGATGAAGAACGAGATCTTCGGCCCGCTGCTGCCGCTGATGACGTATGGGGGGATCGACGAGGCCATCGACTACGTGAACGATCACCCGCGGCCGCTGGCGCTGTACTACTTCGGTACCGACAGGGACGAGGAGCGCGAGGTGCTGGAGCGCACGACGTCGGGCGGCGTGACGCTGAACGACGTGATCTGGCACGTGGGCCACGAGGACCTGCCGTTCGGCGGCGTGGGCCCGAGCGGAATGGGCGCCTACCACGGCATCGACGGCTTCCGGGAGTTCAGCCACCGCAAGGCGGTCTACCGCCAGGCGAAGGTGAGCGTCGCCAAGCTAATCGGCATCCGCCCGCCCTACGGCGACACGCTGCAAAAAACCCTGAAACGCGAAATCAAAAAGTAGAGGTGCCGGACCGAACTTTTGCAACTTTCTTGCGTTTCTTTGAAGTCGGAGCGTTGTCCGGCGAGCTAAACCCCTTTCCAGAATAAGTTGGAAAAGTTGCAAAAGTTCGGTCCGGCACCTATTCGAGGCGGGCGGCTATGGCTTCCAGGCGGCGGGTGATCGCCTCCAGGTCGGCGTGGCCCGGCGGCTTTTCGCCGACCCGCGCGATGCCCTGCCAGACCATGTGCATGAGGCGCTGGACGTTCCTCGCGATCTCCACCAGATCGTCGGCCGCGTGCCCCCGCAGCAGATAGGTGCGGCACGAGTACTCGAGCGCGCCGTAGAAGAGGTCGCGGATGTTCCAGATGGGGATGTCCTTGCGAATCTCGCCCCGGTTCATGCCCTCCCGGATGACGTGGTCGAACACGGCCACATAAGTCTTGTTGAACTGCAGATACCCGGAGCTCTCGTACTCCGACATCTGCCGGTAGGTCGCCATCGCCAGCTCGATGATGCGCCACTCCGACAGACAGCTGATCATGTGGTGCCGTGCCAGGAACTCGAGCTGCTTGCGCGTATCGGAGAGCCCGTGCACGCCATCCTCCGCACTCGCCGTCAGCCGTTCGTAGAAGGTCCCCACCACCGCGTGCAGCAGCGCTTCCTTGTTCTTGAAGTAGAGATAGATCGTCCCCTCGGCGACCGCCGCCCGCCCGGCGATCTCCGCGATGCGCGCGCCGTCGAAGCCGTGCTCCCGGAACACCTCGTGGGCCGCGGCGATGATGGCCTCCTCCCGCGCTTCCACCCGCTCGCGGCGCGTCCTCGGCTCGGCGTTACTCATGCTCGTATCCAGCCTGCAAAGGCAAAAATGAACTTGACTCATTTATACTGAATTGCTTTCATAGTCAACCGGAG
Organism: Lentisalinibacter orientalis; assembly: GCF_040706535.1. Classification (NCBI taxonomy): domain Bacteria; kingdom Pseudomonadati; phylum Pseudomonadota; class Gammaproteobacteria; order Woeseiales; family Woeseiaceae; genus Lentisalinibacter; species Lentisalinibacter orientalis. The sequence continues at coordinate 195,014 of NZ_JAPDRJ010000005.1, read as the reverse complement.
CCGGCTGCAGACGCCGGCCAGAGGGGCTTATGGCGAAGGACATCCTGCGCGTCGGCGGTGCGGTCGGCTTCTGGGGCGAGACCTCGGTGGCCACCCCGCAGCTGCTCGCCGCCGGCGTCGACTACCTCGTCTACGACTATCTCGCCGAGATCACCATGTCGATCATGGCCCGCGCGCGCGGCGCCGATCCGGAGCGCGGCTACGCCACCGATTTCGTCTCCGCCGTCATCAGGCCCAACCTGACCGAGATCGCCCGCCGACGCGTCAAAGTGATCTCCAATGCCGGCGGCGTAAACCCGGACGCTTGTGCCGATGCCATCCGCGCACTGGTGGAAGAAGCGGGCCTCGAACTCAAGGTCGGCGTGGTGCGCGGCGACGACCTCACCGACCGCATCGCCGACCTGGCCGGGTCGGAGATCCGTGACATGTTCTCCGGCGCGCCGCTGCCGCCGGCCGAGCGTATCGCGAGCGTGAACGCCTACCTCGGCGCGCTGCCCATCGCCGCCGCGCTGGACGCCGGCGCCGACATCGTCGTCACCGGCCGCGTGGTCGACAGCGCCGTCACGCTGGCCGCCTGCCTGCACGAGTTCGGCTGGTCCCCGGACGACTACGACGCCATGGCCGGCGCGAGCGTCGCCGGCCACATCCTCGAATGCAGCACCCAGGCCACCGGCGGCAACTTCACCGACTGGGAGCAGGTGGCCGACGGCATCGCGGACATCGGCTATCCCGTCGCGGAGATCTCGCCCGACGGCAGCTTCGTCTGCACCAAGCCGGAAGGCACCGGCGGTCTGGTCAGCATCGGCACCGTCGCCGAGCAGATGCTCTACGAGATCGGCGACCCGCAGGCCTACGTCCTGCCGGACCTGATCTGCGACTTCACCGGCGTCACCCTGGAGCAGGCCGGCCCGGACCGGGTGCGCGTCAGCGGCGCCCGCGGCCGGCCGCCCACCGATACCTACAAGGTGAGCGCGACTTACGCCGACGGCTACCGCGGCGGCCAGCTCCTGTTCTTCTACGGCTTCGATGCCGACCGCAAGGCACGGGCCTATGCGGACGCCGCACTGACCCGAGCCCGCAGCCGTCTCGAGCGCCAGGGCCTGGACGACTACACCGAGACCCTGGTGGAAGTCTTCGGCGACGAGAGCCACTACGGCGCCGCGCGGCGCATCGCCGGCGCCCGGGAAGTCACCCTGAAGATCGCCGCGAAACACGCGGACCCCCGCGGCGTCGGCGCGCTGTTGCAGGAGACCATCGGCGCTGCGCTGAGCGCGCCGCCGGGCCTCACGCTGTTCTCCGGCGGCGGCCGGCCGAAGCCCTCGCCGGTGGTGCGCCTGTTCTCTTTCCTGTACCCGAAGACCGACGTGCCGGTCACCGTCGACGTCGACGGCGCCACCGCTCCCGTTCAGCCGCTGCCCGGCGTCCCGTTCGACGCGGATGACATCCGGCGGCCGGCGCCGCCGGCCACGCCCGATCTCGCCGGCGACACCGTCGAGGTGCCGCTGGTTCAGCTCGCCTGGGGCCGCAGCGGCGACAAGGGCGACAAGGCCAACATCGGCATCATCGCCCGCCGGCCCGACTACCTGCCATACATCTGGACGGCTCTCACCGAGGACGCCGTCGCGGCCCGCTTCGCCCACTTCCTCCGCGGCCCGGTCGAGCGCTTCCTGCTGCCCGGCTCGAGCGCCGTGAATTTCCTGCTGCACGAGGTGCTCGGCGGCGGCGGCGTGGCGAGCCTCCGAAACGACCCCCAGGGCAAGGGCTACGCCCAGGTCCTGCTGGACCATCCCATCACCGTGCCGGCCGCGCTGGCGGAGACGCTCTGACATGCCCGTCTATCACTCCCGGATCGACACCGCCGCCGACGGCTATGCCGACAACCGCGCCGGCATGCTCGGCCTGATCGAGAAGCTGGAGGGCCTCAATGCCCGCGGCGCCGCCATCTCCGAGCAGCGCCGGCCCCGCTTCGAGGAACGCGGCCAGCTCACGCCCCGGGAGCGCCTGTCGGCGATGCTCGATCCCGGCATGCCGTTCCTCGCCATCGGCAACATCGCCGGCTACCTCTACGACACCAGCGACGAGGAGAAGTCGCTGCCCGGCGGCAACGTGATCGTCGGCATCGGCTTCATCGCCGGCGTGCGCTGCGTGGTCTCGGTGAGCGATTCCGGCATTCAGGCCGGCTCGCTCACCGAACCCACCGCCTACCGCATCCTGCGCGGCCAGGAGATCGCGCTGGCCCAGAAACTGCCCTTCGTGCACAGCGTGGAGAGCGCCGGCGCGAACCTCATGCAGTACAAGGTGGGCGGCTTCCTGGACGGCGGCACCTTCTTCGCGAATCTCGCGCGCCTGAGCGCGGCCGGCATCCCGGTGGTCAACATCCTCAACGGCTCGTCGACGGCCGGCGGCGCCTACATGCCCGGCCTGAGCGACTACGTCATCGCCGTGCGCGGCCGGGCGAAGGCGTTCCTGGCGGGTCCGCCGCTGCTGAAGGCGGCCACCGGGGAGATCGCCACCGACGAGGAACTGGGCGGCGCCGAGATGCACTCGACGGTATCCGGCCTGGTCGAGTACGTGGCCGAGGACGACGCCCACGCCGCGCTCATCGCCCGCGAGGTGGTGGCCCGGCTCGCCTGGAACGACCGCTGCCCGCGGCCGCCGGCGCGCGGCGGCGCCGAGCCGCTGTACGACCCGGACGAGATCGCGGGCATCGTGCCGCTGGACTACCACCGGCCCTACGAGGTGCGGGAGGTCATCGCCCGCATCGTCGACGGCTCGGACTTCCTGGACTTCAAGCCCCGCTACGGCGCGGGCACGGTCTGCGTGCAGGCGGAGATCCACGGCCAGGCCTGCGGCATCTTCGCCAACAACGCGCCCATCGATCCGGACGGCGCCACCAAGGCCACTCAGTTCCTGCAGCTGTGCGACCAGTCCGACCTGCCGGTGGTCTTCCTGCAGAACACCACCGGCTACATGGTGGGCAGGCACTACGAGCAGGGCGGCATGATCAAGCACGGCTCGAAGATGATCCAGGCCGTCACCAACATCTCGGTGCCGCGCCTGACGCTGATGATCGGAGCGAGCTACGGCGCCGGCAACTACGGCATGTGCGGCCGCGGCCTCGACCCGGACTTCCTGATGACCTGGCCGAACGCGAGCACCGGTGTGATGGGCGGCGACCAGGCGGCCACCACCATGTCCATCGTGACCCGGGCCGCGGCGAAGGCGAAGGGCCGGGAGCTGGATCCGGCGGAGGTCGAGGCCCAGGAGCGGCGCCTGGCCGAGCACTTCGATTCCCAGTCGAGCGCCTTCTACACCTCCGGCCACATGCTGGATGACGGCATGATCGATCCCCGGGACAGCCGCCGCACGCTCGGCTTCATGCTCGAGACGGTGTGGGAGGCGAGGAACCGCACGGTGAAACCCAACAGCTTCGGCATCGCGAGGATGTAACCATGAGCGACCTGCCCGACACGAAGAACCTGGACCTGGAGCTCGCCGGCGGCTGGCTCACCCTCTGGCTGAACCGGCCGAAGGCGAGGAATGCGCTATCCGCCGAGATGATCGAGGAGCTGATCGCGGTGCTGGGAGCGGTGCGCGACGACCGTACTGTGCGCGGCATCACCTTCCGTGGTCGCGGCGGGATGTTCTGCGCCGGCGGCGACGTGAAGGGCTTCCGCGCGGTCTTCCAGGGCGGCGGCCAGAGCGCCGACGACGTGGCCGCGGCCAGCCGCCGGGGAGGCGAGCTGTTCGCGCTGGTGGACTCCATGCCCCAGGTGGTGGTGATGCTGGTGGAGGGCGCGGCCGTCGCCGGTGGCCTCGGCATGGTGTGCGGCGGCGACGTGGTGGTGGTCACCCGCGACGCCCGCTTCGCCCTGACCGAGGCCCGTCTCGGCATCCCGCCGGCGCAGATCGCGCCCTACGTCGTGCGCCGCATCGGCCTGGCCGCCGCGCGGCGCATCATGCTGACCGCCGCCGAGTTCGACGGCGCCGGGGCGAAGGAAATCGGCATCGCGGACTTCCTCGCCAACGATACGGACGAGTTGGAGACCCTGGAGGCGGTGATCCGCGCCGACGTGCTGCGCTGCGCGCCCGGCGCGATCGCCGTGACCAAGGAACTGGCGCGGGCGGCGGTCCACCTGGACGCCGAGGCCATGGCCGATCTCGCCGGGCAGCGCTTTGCCGAATGCATGCTGGGCGAGGAGGGCCGCGAGGGCGTGGCCGCCTTCGTCGAGAAGCGCAAACCGGGCTGGTCGCCGTGATGCTCGAGCGCATCCTCGTCGCCAACCGGGGCGAGATCGCCTGCCGCATCATCCGCGGCGTGCAGGCGACGGGGCGCCGGGCGGTCGCGGTGTACTCCGAGGCCGATGCCGACGCCCCGCACGTGCGCCTGGCCGACGCCGCCGAGTGCATCGGTGCGGCACCCGCCGCCGAGTCCTACCTCAACATCGAGGCCGTGCTGCGCGCGGCGCAGATTGCCGGCGCCGACGCCGTGCATCCCGGCTACGGCTTCCTGGCGGAGAACGCGGACTTCGCCCGCGCTTGCGCCGACGCGGGACTGACGTTCATCGGTCCGCCCGCCGGCGCCATCGAGCTCATGGGCAACAAGGCCGCGGCCAAGCGGCGGATGATCGAGGCGGGCGTGCCCTGCGTGCCCGGTTACGAGGGCGAGGACCAGGGCGACGCAGCCTTCACCGCCGCCGCCCGGGACATCGGCTATCCCGTCATGGTGAAGGCGGCCGCCGGCGGCGGCGGCCGCGGCATGCGCCGGGTCGAGCACGAAGCCGAGCTGGCTTCCGCACTCGCCATGGCTCGCAGCGAGGCGGAGAGCGCCTTCGGCTCCGGCGAGCTGATCCTGGAGAAGGCGGTGGTCGACGCCCGCCACGTTGAGATTCAGGTGTTCGCCGACGACCACGGCGCCGTCATTCACCTGGGCGAGCGGGACTGCTCGGTGCAGCGCCGTCACCAGAAGGTGGTGGAGGAGGCGCCCTGCCCGGTGATGACCGAGAGGCTGCGCGAGGCCATGGGCGCCGCGGCGGCGGATGCGGCCCGCAGCATCGACTACCGGGGTGCCGGCACCGTCGAGTTCCTGCTGGACGCGTCCGGGCATTTCTACTTCCTCGAGATGAACACGCGGCTGCAGGTGGAGCATCCGGTGACCGAGATGGTGACGGGCCTGGACCTGGTCGCGCTACAGCTCAGGGTGGCCGAGGGCCGCGCGCTCGGCATCGAGCAGGACGAGATCGCGTTGCAGGGTCATGCCATCGAGGTGCGCCTGTACGCCGAGGATCCCGCCCGGGACTTCATGCCCGCTACCGGCCGCATCGAACTGTGGCTGCCGCCGTCGGGCGAGGGCGTCCGGGTGGACGCCGGCGTCGCGACCGGCTCGGAGATCTCGCCCTGGTACGACCCGATGGTGGCCAAGATCATCAGTCACGGCGAGACCCGGGACGCCGCCCGGCTGAACCTGATCCGGGCGCTGGAGAGAACGGCGCTGTTCGGTGTGACGAACAACCGGGACTTTCTCGTCGAGGTGCTGCGGCGGCCGGAGTTCGCCGAGGGCCGCGTCACCACGGCCTTCCTCGAAAAGCAGGGCGAGGGGGCGTTCGGCGGCGGTCCGCAACCGGCCGATGCCGCCGTCGCGGCGCTGCTGGAATACACCCTGGCCGGCGAAGCCGCGCTGGCGGCCGCCGTCGGTGTATCGCCCGGGCTGCTCGGCTGGTCGAGCGCCGGCAGCCTGGTGTCGCGATACCGCTACGAGCTGGACGGCGAGCCGGTCGATCTCGCCGTCAGCCCCGCGCCCGACGGCACGGTGGCGGTGGCCGGCGCGGGCGGTGACTGGCGGCTGCACATCCTCGGGCGGGAAGCGCACCGGGCGCGCATAGCGATCTCCGACCGCATGGACGACCGCATCGTCGACGTGCTGTTCCACCTGTCCCGGCCGGGGTTCATCCACGTGTCGGTGGACGGGCGCGCCGCCGCGTTCGAGAATCTGAGAGAAAGCGTCGCGGCGGCCGAGGAGGCCGGCGGCGGCCGGGTGACCGCCGCCATGCACGGGCTGATCACCGAGATTGCGGTCGCGCCCGGCGCAAGCGTCACGCGAGGCACCCGGCTGCTGGTGCTGGAAGCCATGAAGATGCAGCACGAGGTGCGCGCCGAGATCGACGGCGTGGTGACCGCCGTGCACTGCGAGGCCGGCCGGCAGGTGGCGGCCGACGAACTGATCCTGGAAATCGAGCCGGCGGACGACGACGCGGCCTGAGCCGCCGGCGACCCTGACTGACCGGAGGAATCTATGAAATCACCCCTGTGCGAGCGACTCGGCATCGAGTTCCCGCTGTTCGCTTTCAGCCATTGCCGCGACGTGGTGGCGGCCGTCTCCCGTGCCGGCGGCATGGGCGTGTTCGGCGCGGTGACGCTGCCGCCCGACCGGCTCGAGGAGGAGCTTTCCTGGATCGACGACCATGTCGACGGCAAGCCCTATGGCGTGGACCTGATCGTGCCCAACAAGGTGGAAGGCAAGGGCCAGGCCGTCGACGAAGACCAGCTGCTCGCCGCCGTGCCCGACGCGCACAAGCAGTTCGCAGCCGGCCTGCTCGCGAGCCGGGACATCCCCACCGACGACCTCGAGGACGGGCGTCGCGAGCACGTGCGCTTTGCAAAGAACCTGCAGGAGGGCGGCGCCGGCGAGCTGCTGGAGGTGGCCTTCTCCCATCCCATCAAGCTCATCGCCAACGCACTCGGCGTGCCGCCGCAGATCATGCTCGACATGGGCAAGCAGCACGATGTGGCCGTCGCCGCTCTGGTCGGTGCGAAGGAGCACGCCATCCGCCAGGTGAACGCCGGCGTCGACATCCTGGTGGTGGCCGGCGGCGAGGCGGGCGGCCACTGCGGCGACGTCTCCACACTGGTGCTGGTGCCGGAGGTCTGCGAGGCGGTGCGGCCCATCAGCGACGTGCCCATCCTGGCGGCGGGCGGTATCGTGACCGGGCGCCAGATGGCGGCCTGCATGGCCATGGGCGCGGACGGCGCGTGGACCGGCTCCGTCTGGCTGACCACGGCCGAGGCCGAGACCAATCCGGTGGTGAAGGAGAAGATGCTGAAAGCGAGCTCGCGCGACACCGTGCGCTCGCGCAGCCGCACCGGCAAACCGTCCCGTCAGCTGCGCTCGCCGTGGACCGACGCCTGGGAGTCCGGCGACAGCCCCGAGCCCCTGCCCATGCCGCTGCAGTCGCTGGTCAGCGAACCGGCGCTCAGAAAGCTGGACAAGCTGGCTCAGGGCGGTCACGCCGGCGCGGGCGAGCTCGCCACCTACTGGGTGGGCCAGGGCGTCGGTCTCATGAACCAGGAGAAGTCCGTGCGCGCCGTGGTGCAGGAGTTCCAGGAGGATTTCCTCGCCGCCTACGAGCGGCTCGGCGAATTCCTGGACGACTGAAGGTATTCGGCAACGGGGGAGGCAGCCATGTTCCAGCAGGTGATCGATTTCCGCGACGAGAGCGAGGCGCTGTATCAGCTGCTCGCGCCGCTGGGCGACGAGCAGTTCGCGCGGCCCACCCAGTTCAAGGACTGGACCATCGACGACGTCATCAGCCACCTGCACATCTGGAACCGGGCGGCCGCGCTGTCGCTGGCGGATCCGGAGGCGTTCCGGCAGTTCCTGGCCGAGGTGATGGCCGCGGCGCAGAAAGGCGGCATGCGGGCCTTCGAGCGGGAGTGGCGCGGCGAGCTCGCCGGCCGCGCCCTGCTGGAGGCGTGGCGCGAGTTCTACCTGCCCATGTGCGAGCGCTTCCGCGAGGCCGACCCGAAGGCCCGGGTGCAGTGGGCCGGGCCGGACATGAGCGTGCGCTCGGCCATCACCGCCCGCCACATGGAGACCTGGGCCCACGGCCAGGAGGTCTACGACGAACTCGGCGTCGTGCGCCGGGATGCCGACCGCATCAGGAGCATCGCCGTTCTCGGCGTCAACACCTTCGGCTGGACCTTCCGCAATCGCGGCCTGGAGATACCGGAGCAGCCGCCGTTCGTCCGCCTCGATGCGCCCTCCGGCGCCGTCTGGGAGTTCAACGAGCCGAGCGAGGTGAACACCGTGGCCGGTGACGCCACCGAGTTCTGCCAGGTGGTGACCCAGACCCGCAACGTGGCTGACACCAGCCTCGACGTGAAGGGCGAGACCGCCGTCCGCTGGATGGCCATGGCCCAGTGCTTCGCCGGCCCGCCGGAAGACCCGCCCGAACCAGGCACCCGCCACACGGTGAAATAACCACGTAGGAGGGCCTTCAGGCCCGATCCGGCTTTCTTCTGGCGTTGGCCCGCCATCGGGTGGATAAGGGTCACGGGGACGCTCACTCGGACGTCCTATCCTCGCTCGCTTCGGCCAGACCTTCTTCCCGCCGTCCTGGCTGCAGTCGGTCCGGACGACCCCGCAACCCTTATCCACCCGCTGACGGACCCGTAGCCGAGAGGCTTGGCACCCGTCAGTCACCGTGTCTGACCGGCAGCTCCTGCACGCCACCACGAGGCGGCCGTCCTGCGGGGGTATCCATCGCCGCGACCTTTTGTCGGGAGCAAGATGGATACCCCCGCAGGGCGGCCATAAGAGAACACGTTTCGGTTTACCCGACTTGCTGCACCGCAAGAAGCCTGTAGCATCAGGCAAGCCTGTTTGCGCACGATCCGGGGGTCGAGACCATGGCGGACAACGGCGGCGAAGAAGAAAAAGGGACCTCGCTTGCGGCATCGCTTGACGATTTCGTCAGGGAGTATCAGCCGCTGGGCAGGCAGGACGCGGAGAAGCTGGACCGCGAGGTGCGGTCGCTGATCGCGCGGGCCACCCGGGGCATGTCTCCGGTGGAACTGTCGCTGGCGTATCTCGACTGGCTGGTGCATCTCAGTCTCTCCCCCGGGAAGGTCGCGCTGCTCGCCCAGAGCTTCATACGCAAGACCGTCCAGCTGGGCATCTACAACGTCAAGGCCATGTTCGGCCACGGCGGCGAGCCGCCGGCGCGGATCATGGAGCGGCGCATGCAGGGCGAGGCCTGGCAGCGCTGGCCGTTCAACGTGATGGCCCAGGGGTATCAGCTCAGCCAGGACTGGTGGCAGGAGGCCACCACCGGTGTGGACGGCGTCGACCGGTCCCGCGAGCAGCTGGTCGCCTTCATGGCGCAGCAGATACTGAGCCTGGCCTCGCCGATGAACGTGCCGGTCACGAATCCGGAGGTCATCCAGACCACCGTCGCCGAGCGCGGCCGTAACCTTCTGCGCGGCGCGCGCAACCTGGTGGACGATCAGCTGCGCCGGGCCCGCGGCCTGCCGCCGCCGGGCGTGGAAGCCTACCGGCCCGGCGAGAGCGTGGCGGTGACGCCGGGCAAGGTGATCTACGAGAACCGTCTGATCGAGGTGATCCAGTACACGCCGCAGACCGGGGACGTTGGCGCCGAACCGGTGCTGATCACGCCCGCCTGGATCATGAAGTACTACATCCTGGATCTCTCGCCGAAGAACTCGCTGGTGCGCTACCTGGTGGAGCAGGGCAAGACGGTGTTCATGATCTCCTGGAAGAACCCGACCGAAGACGACCGGGACCTGGGCATGGACGACTACCTGAATCTGGGCATCATGGCGGCGCTGGACGCGGTGAGCGCCGTCGTGCCGCGGCGCAAGATCCACCTGGTGGGCTATTGCATCGGCGGCACGCTGGCCTATGTCGCCGCGGCGAAGATGGCCCGGGACGGCGACGAGCGGCTGAAGTCGCTGACCATTTTCGCCGCCCAGGCGGACTTCACGGAGGCCGGCGAGATCCGGCTGTTCCTCTCCGACAGCATCGTCTCGTTCCTGGACAGCTTCATGTGGAAGCAGGGCTATCTCGGCGTCGAGAACATGGGCGGCGCCTTCGCCGCGCTCAGGGTGAGCGATCTCGTGTACGCGCCCGCGGTCGACCGTTACGTGCTCGGCAAGGAGCCGCAGCTGAACGACCTCATGGCGTGGAACGCCGACGGCACCCGCATGCCGCCGCGCATGCATTCCCAGTACCTGCGCCGGCTGTACCTGGACAACGATCTGGCCGAGGGCCGCTTCGAGGTGGAGGGCGAGAAGGTGCACCTGGACGCCGTCGACGTGCCGCTGTTCGTCGTCGGCACGGAGACCGATCACGTGGCGCCGTGGAAGTCCGTGTACAAGATCAACCGGCTCACCAACGCGGAGGTGACCTTCCTGCTCACCAGCGGCGGCCACAATGCAGGTATCATCAGCGGCCCCAGCCACCCGCGGCGCCGCTACCGCCTGCGCACCCGTGCGCCGGGCGAGAGCTACATTGCGCCGGAGCGCTGGCTGGCCGAGACGCCGCCGGAGGACGGTTCGTGGTGGCCGGTGTGGGATGCGTGGCTGGACGCGCAGACCACCAGCCGGGTGAAACCGCCGTCCATGGGCGCGCCGCGCAAGGGTTATCGCCCGCTGCGCGATGCGCCTGGCGAGTACGTCTTCGGCTGAACGACACGCATTCGACAACGACAACGAGGAGCAATCATTCCCATGGACCTCAAAGACAAGACCATTGCGATCACCGGCGGCGGGCGCGGACTCGGCGCCGCGATGGCACTCCGCCTGGCCTCCCGCGGCGCGAAGCTGGCGCTGGTGGATCTCGACGAGGACGCCCTGAAGTCGACTGCCGCAGAATGCGAGAAGGCCGGCTCGCCCCAGGTGGCCGTCTACAAGGCCAACGTCGCCGAGGAGGAATCGGTGGTCACCCTGTTCGAGGACATCGGGAGCGATTTCGGCGCGCTGCACGGGCTGGTGAACAATGCCGGCATCACCCGCGATGCGCTGACGCTGAAAGTCAAGGACGGCGAACTGGTCTCGAAGATGTCGCTGGACCAGTGGCAGCTGGTGGTCGACGTGAACCTGACCGGCGTGTTCCTGTGCGGGCGGGAAGCGGCCGCGAAGATGATCGCCACCGGCTCGAAGGGCTGCATCATCAACATCTCCTCCATCTCCCGCGCCGGCAACATGGGTCAGGTGAACTATTCGGCCACCAAGGCGGGCGTGCAGGCCATGGCCGTCGTCTGGGCCAAGGAATTCGCCCGCTACGGCATCCGCGCCGCCTCCATCGCGCCGGGCTTCATCGGCACGGAGATGGTGATGTCCATGAAGCCGGAGGCCCGCGAGAAGCTGACCAAGGGCATACCGTCCGGCCGGGTGGGCGACCCGGACGAGATCGCCCATGCGGTGCAGTTCATCCTGGAGAACGACTACGTGAACGGCCGCTGCATAGAGGTGGACGGCGCATTAAGGTTGTAGGAGGGGATTTATCCCCGATTCGATATGGGGCTGTAGGAGGGCCTTCAGGCCCGACCCCCGTTTTGAAAATGGCAATCGGCATCGGGCCTGAAGGCCCTCCTACCGGCATGAGAAAGGCGAGGGGGACACCATGAACGACGCGCAATCACCCGCGACGAAACAGATGATCGGCGGCGAGGTGCTGGCCGCCATGCTGGCGAAGGAAGGGGTGGACACGATATTCGGTATCGTGGACGGCACCTATCTCGGCTTCTACACCGCGTTCCAGAAATATGGCATCCGCCTGGTGTCGCCGCGGCACGAATCCACCGCGGCGCACATGGCCGGCGCCTACGCTCGCGCCACCGGCAGGCTCGGCGTCTGCATGGCCAGCAACGGGCCCGGCGTCGCCAATATCCTGCCCGGCGTGGCCGTGGAACAGGGCGAGGGCAACCGGGTGCTGCTGATCACGAGCTGCCGGCGCACCGGGCTCGCATATCCGGACCGGGGCGGCACGTTCCAGTATTTCGACCAGGTGGGTACGACGGCGCCCATGAGCAAGTGGTCGGGCGCGGTGGCCACGCCGGACCGGCTGCCGGAGCTCGCGCGGGAGGCGTTCCGCATGTCATGGATCGGGCGTCCCGGCGTGGTGCACCTGGACGTGCCCGAGAACCTGATGAACGGGCCGGCGGATTATCCCGTCGACTTCCTGCGCGAGCCGGCCAGCTACCGGCCGGTGGCGCCGCTGGCGGTCCATCCCGATCAGGTGCGCGCGGCGGCGGACATGCTGCGCGAGGCACAATTCCCGATGCTTCACGGCGGCACCGGAATCGTGCACGCGGACGCAGCGGCAGAACTGCAGGCCGTGGCCGATCTGCTGCAGGCGCCCGTCACGGTCAGCTGGGGCGCCCGCGGCGCGCTGGACGAATCCAGTCCGCTCGCCATCCCCAACAGCACCCTGGACGTGGCCCGGGAGGCGCGCGGTCGCAGCGACCTGTTCCTGATCCTGGGCTCGCGCGTGGGCGAGACCGACTGGTGGGGCCGCGGCCGGTTCTGGGGCGGCTCCGACCCGGAGGTGCCCAAGCGCACCATCCAGGTGGACATCGACCCGGACATCATTGGCCGCAACCGCCCCGTGGGCCTCGGCATCGTCGGCGACGTGAAGGTGTTCCTGCAGGCGCTGCGTGCCGAACTGGAGCGCGAGCCGGTGGCCGATGCGCTCATCACGGCGCGCGGCAAGGCCATCGCGGAACTCGCCGAAGCCCGCGCGAAGGTCCGCGCCGGGCTGGACGCCGTGCTCGCCTCGGACAAGTCGCCCATGCATCCGGCCCACGTGCCGGCGAAGGCGCGGGAGGTGTTCGGCGACGACGCCATGCTGGTGATCGACGGCGGCAACACGGCGGTGTGGTGCGCGCACTATTACCGCAACGCCAGGCCGGATGCGATCTACTCCACCTTCAAGTTCGGCATGCTCGGTGCCGGCGTCGGCCAGGCGCTCGGCGTGAAGACCGCCTGCCCGGATCGCCCCGTGGTCTGCATCATCGGCGACGGGGCCATGGCCATGCACCTGCAGGAGGTGGAGACGGCGGTGCGCGAGAAGCTGCCGCTGGTGTACGTGGTGCTCTGCGACAAGCAGTGGGGCATGGTGAAGCTCACCCAGACCGTGGGCATCGGCCAGCTCCGAAAGGCCATGGGCATCGACGCCGACTCCACCATCAACACGGATTTCGAGGAAACCCGCTTCGACGAGGTCGCGAAGGCCATGGGCGCCATCGGCGAACGGGTGGCCGACCCGGCGGAGCTGGAGGGCGTGCTCCGGAGTACGATGGAGTCCGGCCGGCCGGCGGTAATCCACGTGGACGTGGACCCGATGGCCCACCTGATGGCGCCGGGGCTGACCGAGTTCAAGGAGATGCACGGGGAGCCGGTGGGCTGAGCGGCTGAGCCGCCCGCGTGGATCCCGCCCTCGACGCCATCAGGCTGGACTTCGAGCCGGCCAGCCTGCTCGCGCTCAATATCATCCTCGCGCTGCTCATGTTCGGGGTGGCGCTGGATCTGCGTCTGTCGGATTTCCGGGCGGTGGCGAAGGCGCCGCGGGGTCCGCTCGTGGGCATCGCCACCCAGCTCCTGCTGCTGCCGCCGGCCACCTTCCTGCTGGTCCAGCTCATCGACCCCATCCCCAGCGTGGCGCTGGGCATGATGCTGATCGCGGCCTGCCCGGGCGGCAACGTCTCCAACTTCCTGGTATGGCTCGCGAAGGGCAACGCCGCGCTCTCGGTGAGCATGACGGCGGTGACCAGCACGGCGGCCATGTTCATGACGCCGTTCAACCTCACCTTCTGGGCCGCACTGGACCCGGACACGCGGCGGCTGCTCGCGGACATCGCCGTGGACCCGGTGATCATGGTGATCACTATCCTGCTGATACTGGCGCTGCCGCTGCTCGCCGGCATGTGGACCGGTTCCCGCTATCCCGAGTTCGCCGCCCGCATGCGCCGCCCGCTGCGCGTGGCGGGCGGCCTGTTCTTCCTGAGCTTCATCGTGCTCGCGTTCTGGCGCGACCGGGAATACCTCACTCTCGCTATACTGCCGGTGCTGGGGATCGTCGCCGCGCACAATGCCCTCGCTCTGGCGCTGGGTTACACCGCGGCCCGGCTCACCGGTCTCTCGACGCGGGACCGCCGCGCCGTGACCATCGAGGTGGGCATCCAGAACAGCGGCCTGGGGCTCGCGCTGATCTTCACCTTCTTCGCGGGGCTGGGCGGTATGGCCATTGTGGCGGCCTGGTGGGGCAGCTGGCACATCGTCGGCGGGCTGACCCTGGCCGCCCTGTGGTCGCGGCGCGAGCCGGGCGGCCATTCCGGTGACAATTCCGGCGACGGGACCGGACGGGCGTTGCCCGGCTGACAGACACGGGAGGCATCCATGCCGAGCAACATCTTCGTCACGGGCGCGGCCGGCTATATCGGCGGGCTGACCATCGCCGAGCTGGCCGGCCACGACGACGTGGGTACGGTGGTCGCTTACGACATCCGCGAGGCGGAGGCGCCGGCGGGCGTGGTGACGGTCAGCGGCGACATCGCCAGCGCGGACATCGGGCCCCTGCTCCGGGAGCACGGCATCGATACCGTCATCCACCTCGCCAGCATTCTGAAGCCGCCGCCGGACGCGCCGCCGGACCTCGCCCGCCGGGTGGACGTCATCGGCACCCGCCGGCTGCTGGAGGCCTGCGTGGAGGCGGGCGTGGGGCGCTTCGTGGTCACCACCAGCGGGGCCGCCTACGGCTACAGCCCCGACAATCCCCGCTGGATGACCGAGGAGGCGCCGGCCCGCGGCCATCCCGCGTTCGAGTACAGCCGCAACAAGAGCGAGGTGGAGCGGATACTGGCCGAGTACCGGGTCACGCATCCCGAACTCGCCCAGGTGCTGCTCAGGCCGGGCACGGTCATCGGCAAGGGCACCAGCAGCCCGGTCACCGAGATCTTCGAGGGGCCGGTGGTGCCCGGCATCCTCGGCACGGATGCGCCCTTCGTGTTCGTCTGGGACCGGGACCTGGTGGCCATCCTCGTGCAGGCGGCGCTCGGCGAGCAGACCGGCGTCTACAACGTCGCCGGCGACGGCGCGCTCACCGCGAAAGCCATCGCGAAGGCCCTGCGCAAGCCCTACGTGCCCGTGCCCGCCGCCCTGCTGGCTGCCGGGCTCGGCCTCGCCAAGCGCCTCGGCAAGACCGTGAACGGCCCGGAGACGGTGGACTTCCTGCGCTATCGCCCGGTGCTCTCCAACGAACGGCTGAAGAGCGAGTTCGGCTACACGCCCATCTCCTCCGCGGCGGCCTTCCGCATCTGGCTGGAGGACCGGGACGAGCCGGACGACAAGAGCCTCGCCGGCGATGCCGACTACCGCCCGGTGGTCGCCATCACGGGCGGCGCCGGCGGCATTGGACGCGCACTGGCCCGGCGCTGGACGCTGGAGGGCGCCCGCATCGCCCTGCTGGACTTCGAGCCCGAACCGCTGGAGCAGGCCGCCGAAGGGCTGCGCGTGACGGGTGCAGACGTCATGACCGTCGAGTGCGACGTCACCGATTATGCGGCCTGCCAGCGCGCGGTCCGGGCGGTGGTGGGCCACTACGGGCGTCTCGACGTGCTGATGAACAATGCCGGCACCGTCCACCGCAGCCTGTTCGAGGAGACCGACCTCGACGTGTACCGCAAGGTGATGGAGGTGAACTTCTTCGGCAGCGTGAATTGCACGAAGGCCGCGCTGGAGTATCTGAAGGCGACGAAGGGCCTGATCGTCGTCACCAGCAGCATTGCGGGTGTCGCGCCGCTGTACGGGCGCACCGGTTACGCGGCCAGCAAACACGCGCTGCACGGCTTCTTCGAGTCGCTGCGCTGCGAGGTCGCCGCGGACGGCGTGCGCGTGATGATGGCCTGCCCGAACTTCGTGCGCAGCCCCTTCGAGCAGCGGGCCATGGGCGGCGACGGCAGACCGGCCGGCACGAGGCGCACCATGATCGGCCGCCTGGCCGAGCCCGACGACGTGGCGGACGCCATCGTCCGCGGCGCGAAGAAGGGAAAACACATCGTCGTGCTCAGCTTCCTCGGGCGACTGTCGTACTACATGGCCAGACTCACCCCGCGGCTCTACGCCCGCGGCATGACCCGCCGCCTGCGGGAAAGATAGATGTGGGAGGGGCTTCAGCCCCGATCCTCCGCCGCGATCACGGAACGAGACCAGCCAGCCATGAACCTCCGCTTACTCTTCTACTTTCTGTTCTTCCTGCTACTGACCAAGCCCGCGATAGCCGCCGATCCACCCCGCCTCACCGCCCAGGGTTTCGCCATCACCAGCGTCCAGCGCGGCGAGCCCGGCGCGTTCCCGCCGGTGCGCCTGCGGGCGGAGGCGCCGGCACGCATCGCTTCCCTGGTCGTCAGGCAGGGCGAGTTCGAGGCCGATCTGGCCACCACGCCGGACCGTGCCCTGTTCCCGCTGTTCGGTCTGGAGTCCCGTCCGCTGCAGGCCTACGACGTCACGCTGGATTTCAGCCCCTACATCAACCAGCGGCTGACGGCGGACGGCGTATACCTCTTCCTGGTGACACTCACGGACCGGGAGGAACGCCGCAGCACCGCCACCCTCGAGATCGCCGTGGGCGAGCCCGAATTACCGCCCGAGCCGGCTGCCGGCGAGGCGTTCGGGCGGGCGCTCGAAGCGTCGGACGCCGTCCTGCGCCGCATCGGCGCCGGCCCGGTCCAGGCCGCGGGGATCTCCGGCCTGACGTGGGTCACGGTGGAGCCGATCGATGTCACGATCCGCATGCGGCCTGCGCTGGCAGGACTGTCGCTGCGCGAGTTGCCGGCGGGCATCTGGCCGGAGCTGACCGACACGTTAGCACTCGCCGGAGCCGCGGCGGCGACCGATCCGGTCGAATTCGTCGACCTGCCGACCGCGAACCGGGCGGCCGCGGGGCGCGTGCTGCTGCTGAGCGATGCGGCCGGGCACACCGCCTTGCGCATCACGGGCAGCGCCACCGCCGTGTCGGAGAAAGGCACGACGGTGGAGCTGGCGGGCCGCGTCAGGCGCTGAAAGGCTGCGAATTAGCGAGACAGGACACTAGCCGGCGCGCTTGAGTTCCGGTCCCTTCTCGGCCGTGCCGAGGTCCGCCAGCGTCTCCTGCAGGCTCTTCTGACGCCGTGCCTGCGGGTCGATCAGCTTCTCGGTCTGCAGGTTCAGGCTGTCGACGAACAGCGACTCGATCTCCTTCGGCATGCCCTTGATGGACAGGCTGGCCCGCTCGCGGATGCCCTCGAAGATGCGGATCTTCTCGTCGAGGAAGCCCGTCGCGTCGAAGCCCAGTCCGGCGATGTAGTCACCGTAGCGCTGCAGCTGGCTCTGCAGCAGGTGGATGTACTCGCCGAGCAGGAACTCCGTGGCGATCACGAACGGCTTCGGCGGCTTCGTGGCGAGCGTGTTCAGCGCGTTGATGATGTCGAACAGGCTGTCCGAGAAGCCGATCAGCAGTTCGCGGTACTCCCGGTCGATCCTCTCGGCCTCGCGCAGCTTCGCGTCGAAGCGGGAGGTGGCGTTCCACCACACCGAGAGGATGAAACCGAGGCTCACCGCGAAGAAGCTGGCCACGGTGATCTTGATCGCGTACATCGGATCGCCCGCGATGACCGGCAGGTTCTCGAACAGATACAGCGACCCGCCGAACAGGAACGCGAACACGACCACGAGTGCGAACAGCGGATTCGTGAATCGCCTCGATTTCAGCTGCGACTCGGCCTGCCGGATCCACTCGCCGTGGCGCAACTCGCCGCTCTGCCGGCGCACCTCGGGACGCAGCGCCACATCCGCCTGGGACTCGGCCATCTGCCCCTTTTTGATGCTTTTTCTGATGTAGTCTGTCACGGTCTTCTCCTCGTGACGTCCTGGCTTCCCTGCCATTCCTCTCCCTATTCCACGCTAGGACGGATTTCGCTGTCTGGCAATCGTGGATGTGTGAAGTGCGCGGGAAGGGAGGAACGGAGCGCGTCCGTGTAGTAAGTTATGCAGCGACACAAGAATGATAAGGGCCTGGCTCCATGAAATATCGAAACTTCTGGGTACCGGTTGCGGCGGCTCTCACGCTCGCAGCTTGCGGTTCGACGACTCCCGACGGGGACACTGACGTTGCGGAGAGTAACGCCGTGACCAAGCGCCCTTTCGAGCCGATGCTCGACGGCAAATGGATCGGCAACGGAATCTCGTATGGTGCCTACCGGGACGGCGAAGCGCCCGGCGAGGCGCTGACGTCGAAAGAGCACATACTCGAAGACCTCAGGATTCTCGCGCCACGGTGGAACCTGATCCGACTCTACGGCGCGGATGAGCAGGCGCGGAACATCCTGGAGGTGATCGAGGAGCACGACCTGCCGATCCGGGTCATGCAGGGCATCTGGCTGGACGCCCACAAGACCGAGCAGGAGAACGACGAGCAGGTGCGGCTCGCGATCGAATACGCCAATCGCTTCAGCGACATCATCATTGCGGTCAACGTCGGCAACGAGATATTCGTCGACTGGTCGTACCACCGCATCGATGACATGGACGGTGTCATCGACAAGATCCGGCAGGTGCGCGAAAGCATAGACCAGCCGGTGACGGTGGCGGACGACTACAATTTCTGGAACAAGCCCCAGGCAAGCCGGGTGGCCGACGAACTGGATTTCATCTGCCTGCACGCCTATGCGTTCTGGAACGACAAGACGCTCGATGTCGCGATGGAATGGACCGAGTCGATCTACCGCGACATACAGAGCCGTCATCCCGAGCACAAGATTGCCTACTGCGAGACCGGCTGGCCGACGAGCCGGGTCTATGGCGACGGCAGCCACGAAGGCGGACTGATCGGTAAGGCGGGTGAGGCCGAGCAGGAAGTCTTCTTCAATCAGTACGATCCATGGGTGGACCGCAACAGGATCATCTCGTTCTACTTCACGTCGTTCGACGAAAAGTGGAAGGGCGGGTTCGACGGCGCCAACCCGATGGACAAGGCGGAGAAGCACTGGGGGCTTTACTACAGCGACCGGACGCCGAAGCCGGTACTGCAGTAGCCGGGTAGCCCACCGGGCCGCTAGCGGGGCACGGTGGACACGATCAAGGTGAGGCCCTCGCGGTCGACGACGCTCACGGTCATCCCCGCGGCGAGGGCTCCGGTATCGTCGGGTGCGCGGACCGCTCGCCACGTCTCCCCGCGTATCGATACGTGGCCGTGCGGCTCCGATTCGAAACCGTCAACGACGACGGCCTTCTCGGCAGGCCGATCGGATACCAGGTGCTTTTCCCCCGGACCGATATGGACCCTGGTTGGAGCGATAGACTCCATCCAGGCAGCTATCGCCAGGTCGGCGAGGGCGGTTGCGACCGCCGCGACGGCGAGAACCGTGAAGACGCCCCAGTCCGTAAGGAGGCTGGCAAGCAGGATGGAAGTGCCGCCCACCGTTACCGAGGTAGGCAGGATGACCAGCCACCACATCAGGGAATAGCGCTTCATAGTGGTGCGGCCATGGTCGGAGTCCTTCGGCTGGGTCGGTCATCCACGGTGGACGATATTACGGTACGCGATCTTCGAGCGCCGCGGTTAGCCGTCCAAGCGTTCGATGCGGCGCTCGGTCAGCCGGTGACCGAGGCGAAGCACGACGGGGTCAGGCGACGGCGCAGGCGGCCAGGGTCCAGAGCAGGCCGGCCAGGCCGGCCGCGTAGCTTGCCGGCACGATCTGGGTCTTCACGTGGTCCATGAGGTCGCAGCCGGTGGTCATGGCGGAGAGGATGGTGGTATCCGAGATCGGCGAGCACTGGTCGCCGTAGACGCTGCCGTTGAGCACGGTGGCGAAGCAGACGGAGAGGTAGAGTTCCGGGTTGGCTACCCCCTGCACCTGGCCGACCGTCCACGCCAGCGGCATCGCCAGCGGGAAGGCAATGGCATAGGTGCCCCAGCTGGTGCCGGTGGAGAAGGCGATGATCATGGTCATGAGCTGCAGCGCCACCGGCAGCGCCCAGTAGGGGATGCGTTCGCCGAGCTGCTGCACCAGGTAGGTGCCGGCGCCGATCTCCTGGCTGATGCCGCCGATGGTGACCGCCAGCATCAGGATGACCGAGGCGAGCACCACGCCCTTCAGCCCGTCGCCGATGCCTTCGATGACCTGGCCGAGGTGCATACCCTTGAACAGCGCCACCAGCACCGACAGCAGCAGTGCCGCGCCGAAGGCCCAGTTCACCCGCGGCGTGCCCATAACCACGAAGGTGCCGACGGCGATGGCGATCAGCAGCGCCAGCGGCACGAAGAACTCGGCCACCTGGGGACGGTAGCCGGCCGGTACGTGGCTCGCGTGCAGCTCCTTCGCGCTCATGGGGATGGCGCCGGGAGCGTCCAGCTCGCCGGTCTCGCGGGCGCGTTTGCGGGCGGCTCGTATGCCCGGGCCGGCGAAACGGGTGATGCCGAGTGAGAGCAGGAGGGTGCCGAGCACCGCGAGGATGCCGTAGAAGCTGAACGGCACGCTCTGGAAGAAGAAGCGGACGCGCTCCTCTTCGGTGGCCAGGAAGGCGACGCCCGGAATGAAGATGAACGCCTGCACGTAGGTGGGCCAGGCGTTGAACGCCAGCACCGAGGCGATGGGCGAGGCCGTGGAGTCGACGATGTAGGCCAGTTCCTCGTGGCTCACGCGCTCCTTGTCCGCCACCGGCTTGACGATGGTGCCCACCAGCACCACGCTGATGGTGCCGCCCTGGAAGAAGATGACGCCCATGAGCCACGAGACCAGCTTGGCCGAGCGGGGCCCCTTCACGAAGTGCGTGGTCATGAATTCCGCGAAGGCCTGTGCCGCGCCGGTGCGCGACCAGATGCCCATGAGACCGCCTACGAGCCAGAGATAGAGCAGCAGGATGGCGGCGGCGCTCTCGCTGGCGAGGCTCGGCAGCAGCACGGCGTTGGTGATGTCGAACTGCCCGAGCATGAACGCACCAGTGACGACGCCGGCGAACAGGGCGGTCAGCGCCTCGCGGGTCAGCAGGCACAGTGCGATGGCGATGGCTGCCGGCAGCAGCGACCACGGACCGAAGTGGTAGGTGGGTTCCAGCAGGGAATAGCGGCGCTCGCTGCCGTCATCGGCGGGCACCGTCTCAACCACCCATTGTTCTTCCAGCGGCGGCTCGCCCTCGAGTTCGTCCAGGGCCGCCTGGCGCAGCGGCGACTCGCCGTAGGGCACCACGTCGAGTACCGGCTTCTCCCGGCCGCGCTCCACGTAGACCAGGCGGCCGGCGTCGTTCTCGTAGACGTTATAGGTGACCTTCTGTTCGACCCAGTGCCGGTCGACGTTCGCCGACACCCACAGCCCGGCGCCGAGACCGGCCAGCACCACCAGGACGGCCGGTCGGATCAGCGGTACGAGCCACCGCGCCGTGGCGGCGACGATGTCCGGCTGATCCGCCGTGCCGGTGCCGGATTCCTCGATGGAGGCGATCGGCTCGCTGCCGTTGTCCTCGGACTCGCGCTTGCGTGTGGGCTTGCGCTCTTCGGACATCGGGTGCGCGCAGCCGGGCCGGCGCTACGCCTTCGCCTTCGGTTCCGCCGTCGCGAATACCCGCGCGAAGTAGTCCGTGAACGTCTCCAGGATCTCCTCGCGGTCCGTCTCCTCGATGCCCGCCAGCTCCTTGGCCAGTGCCTTCCGGAAGTCCATCTGGGCGGCGCGGGCGATCTGGATGCGCTGAGCCTGGGGCGAGCCGGCGCCGTGCATGGACTCGGTGAGATAGCCGACGGCGTTGCGCCCCATCGTCATGTTCTCGATCAGGCGGAGGATGCGCATGCGGTTCTCGGTGGGGATGTCCGCGCGGCCTTTCAGGTACTTTTCCAGCAGGCCGCCGATCTCCGGGCTCTCGAAGTCCTTCTGGGAGGGCAGTGTGACCACGAGACCGCCGGCGAGGTCCTGGGCCAGACGGCCGATCTCGTACGGCATCTTCGTCACATGGTGCTTGCACACGTTGGCGATCATGTCGTCGCAGATCCAGACGCCGGACTTCAGCTTGTGGGACTGGTAGCTCGCGGCGATGCCCGTGGAATAGATGGTCTCGTTGAGATGGGTCATCTCGGTGAGCTTGTCCTTGATGTGGGAGGCCTTGTCCGCGCCGTTGTATTCGGCCACGGTGGCCGCCGCGCCGATCAGCACGTCGCCCACGCCGGATTTGCAGACGTAGCTTCTGCGGTGATAGCAGGTGAAGCGCTCCACCAGCATCGCCGCGTACTCGTACTCGCCGTGCATGAAGACGCGGTCCCAGGGGATGAAGACATCGTCGAAGATGACCATCGCCTCCTGGCCGCCGTACTCGTTGTTGCCGGTGTCGATGTCGCCGCCTTCCATGGCCCGGGTGTCGCAGGACTGGCGCCCGTAGATGTAGGTGATGCCCTCGGCCTCCACCGGGATGGCGCCCACGATGGCGTAGTCCTCGTCGCCCTCGCCGAGACGCATGGTGGGCATGACGATCAACCAGTGGGAGTTCAGGCAGCCGGTCTGATGGGCCTTGGCGCCGGTGATCCAGACGCCCTCGTCGTTGCGCCTCGTGACGTGGACGAACAGGTCCGGGTCCGCCTGCTTGTGGGGCGGCAGGCTGCGGTCTCCCTTCACGTCGGTCATGGCGCCGCCGATCACCACGCCGTCACGCTGGGCCTCGGCCACGAATTCGGTGAAACGGGCGTGGTAGTCCGTGCCGTGCTTCTCGTCGATCTCATAAGTCACGGAGTGCAGAGAGTTCAGCGCGTCCATGCCCACGCAGCGCTGGAAGCAGGTGCCGGTCAGCTGGCCGAGGCGGCGCTGCATCTTGTTCTGCATCACCAGGTCCTCGGCGGACTGCGCCACGTGCAGGAACCGGTTCACCCGCTCGCCGGTGAAGGGCGAGAGGGCGGTGGCCAGCTCCGGGTTCTCCACGGCGAGGTCGTAGGTGCGGGCCACGGCGTTGACGGAGGGCCGGATGATCGGGTGGTCGACGGGCTCTTCCACCAGTTCGCCGAACAGCCAGACCTTCAGGTTCCGGCCGCGCAGGCTATCGATGTACTCCTGGCCGGTGCGTATTGGTTTGCGTGTGGGTTTGCGGGTCGACGTGACTGCCGCTGCTGCTCCGCTGCTCATGGCATCTACCTCTGTGTGTCCTGTCCGGTGCCGTGGGGCGGCCCGAACCCCCAAAGTTACCGCAGATCGGCGCCGCATGCAGGCCCGCAGGCCGTCGCCGCGCCGCCAGCCGCTGCCATGGGCGCCCCGTAGCGGTAAACTGCGGCATATTCCCGCACAGCCGCCAGGTAGCGATCATGCACCAGCTCAGCCCCCAGGATGCCCAGTTCCTGTACATGGAATCGGCGAACAACTTCACCCACGTCACGGGTGTGCACGTCTTCGACCCCTCGACCGCGCCGGGCGGCAAGGTGCGCTTCAAGGACATCATCGCCCACGTGGAGAGCCGGCTGCACACCTCGCCGATCTTCCGGCGGCGGCTCGTGCGCGTGCCGCTTGAGCTGGACTTCCCCTACTGGGCGGACGACGAGTACTTCGACATCGAATACCACATCACCCACGGGCGGCTGCCGGAGCCGGGAGACTGGCGCCAGTTCTGCATCCACGTGGCCCGCTATCACTCCCGGCCGCTGGCCATGCAGCGTCCGCCCTGGGAGATGTACGTCATCGAGGGCCTGGACCGGATCGAAGGCTTTCCCGAGGGCGCGTACGCCATCGCGACCAAGCTCCATCACACGGCCGTGGACGGCGCCGCCGTCATCCGCTTCTACGCGGCCATGTCGGATGTGGATGCGTTGGGCACGCCCGCGCTGGTGGTGCCCAAGCGGGAAGAGGAGCCGGCGGCGGAGCCGACCCCGCGGGAGATGGTCGGCCGTGCCCTGGTGAACAACGTGCGCGAGCCGTTCCAGCTGGCCAACACGGTGGTGCGCTCCGTGCCGGCGCTGGCCGGCCTCGCGCAGAAGGCGCTTCGCCGCGACGACGGAACGAGCAAGCGCGTGCCGTTCACCCGCTTCAACGTGCCGGTGGGCCCGCACAAGATGTTCGATGCCGCCATCTTCGCGCTCGACGATCTCAAGCAGATCCGCAAGGCGGTGGAGAACGCCACCATCAACGACGTGGTGATGGCCGTCTGCGCCGGCGGTCTGCGCCGCTATCTGGAGCACCACGGTGAGCTGCCCGAGGACCCGCTGGTGGCCTGGGTGCCCATCAACGCGCGCCCGGGCAAGAGTACCGGCGTGGACGTGGAAGCCTCCGGCAATCGCATCACGGCGATGACCGCGAGCCTGCACACCCACGTGGCCGACCCGCTGGCCCGTCTCACCGCCATCACGGCGGGCACCCGGCAGAGCAAGGAGGCCAAGTCGGGGATTTCCGCCCGGCTCATGACCGACATCTCCCGGCACATCCCGGCCGCCACCCAGGCCCTGGCCGGCCGCCTCGTGCTGCGTGCCGGCGCCGCCCAGCGCGTGTGCAACCTGTTCATCTCCAACGTGCCGGGCCCGCAGCAGCCGCTGTACATGGCCGGCGCCCTGAACCTGCACTCGTTCGGCATGGCGCCGCTGGCGGACGGCATGGGGCTGTTCATCGGCACGCCCAGCTACAACGGTGAGATCACCTTCAACGTGACCTCAACCCGCCACATCCTGCCGGACATCGATTTCTTCGTGGAATGCCTGCGCCAGTCGCTGGGCGAACTTAAGGCCGCGGCGGAGGCACCGCCGGCCGCGAAGAAGAAAAGGAAGCGCAAGAAGAAAGCGCCGTCCTCGTAGGAGGGCCTTCAGGCCCGATTGTCTTGGCGAATCGGGCCTGAAGGCCCTCCTACCTGTTCGGAGTTACGCGGACGGTGTGGACGCGGTGTGTGTCCTCGCCTTCCGCAGACGTCCATGCCACGATCAGGTCGTTGTCGTCACGCGCTATCTGGGGAAAGCCGACTTGTCGCGCGGGTTCGTCTCCGGAGAGAAAACTCGCGTCTGGCGCGAGCTCACCCGCGGCGGTGATCTCGCGCAGCATCACATGCCCTCGGCCGGGAGCTGTGTGATCGACATAGCTCACGACCGAGCTGCCATCCTCGAGCGTCACCACATCGACGCGGCCCCAGGTCGGGCGGGGCGCGAGATCGACGTGCAGCGGTTCAGAGTACGTTTCACCGCCATCGTGGGAGCGAGCGAATCGGACCGCCGGCTCGTCGGCTGCCGTGTACCAGGCGACATCGATCTGCCGACCGTCAGTGGATATGGCCGGGCCGTTAACCGGGCAACCGGCGATCTTCCAGCCGTCGTCGTGGACTGCCACGGGTTCCCCCCAGCCGTCGTCGCCGGCGCGGACGGTCTGGATGTCGCGGATCTCGTCTTCGGTACGGTTGCGGTAGACGACCAGCGGGCCGTCTTCGGTCACCACCGCATCGGTCTGGCAGCAGTCGCAGACCAGCCCGTCCACCAGTTTCCCCGCAAGCAGCTCGCCCTCTGGCGACACCAGTGCCGAGCGCAGCGTCATGCCGCCGCCGCCATGGCCGCCGTGGCCGCCGGTCATGTTGCGTCCGTCCAGCCAGACCACGCCGACGGCATCCTGCCAGGGAAACAGGGTTACGAAGCCGTGCTCGGTGGGTGTGCCGTCGGTATGAGGCCGGAAGGGTTTCGACCAGGTTTCGCCGGCGTCGTCGGACACCGTCAGCATCACATCGTAAGCGTAGGCGGAGTCGGCGGATCTCGCGAGCCAGTGGGCGGCCCAAATTTCGTCGGTGATGGGCACGACCGACGGGAAGTCGGCCCAGTTTACGAACCAATCCGTGCCGCGCGCGATCTCCACCGGCTCGCTCCAGGTCTCGCCTTCTAGCCGCGAGTAGCGCAACGCATGAACGTCGCCCTTCGGCTCGAGCCAGCTCAGTAGCACCGTGCCGTCCGGTGCCACGGCGAGATGGGGCTGGGCGCTGCCATCGCCCGCCGGCGACGGGATGGGCTCGACTGCTCGCCAGCGGGAGAGACCGATGTCGGCGGCCTGAACAGGCGGCAGCGGCAGGCAGAGCAGGACAATTATCGCCGCCAGTCGGCACAGCCGGACGTTACCCATTGCGCGCCGCCTTGTCCCGCTCGTTCGCCTTGCGGATCTCCTCGCGCATCTCGTCCCATTCGTCGTCGGTGACGTCGATCAGCTGGGAGTAGAAGTTGCCGCCGGTGGCGAGTCCCTGGGCGCCGTCGATGGCGATGGTTTCGCCGGTGAGGTAGTCGCAGCCGTCCGCCATGAGGAAGGTGGCGAGGTTGGCCAGCTCCGGCATCTCCCCGTAACGTCCCCAGGGGTTGGATCGCTCCATCGAGTCCTGTTTCTCCGCGGCTTTCGAGCCCGGGTTCAGCCGCTCCCACGCGCCCTTGGTCGGGAACGGCCCCGGCGCGATGCAGTTCAGGCGGATGCCGTAGCGGCCCCATTCGGTGGCCAGCGACTTGGTCATGGCATCGATGCCGGACTTGGACATGGCCGAGGGCACGACGAAGGCCGAGCCGTTGCGCACCCAGGTGGTGGTGATGGAGATGACGCTGCCCTTGTGACCCCGTTCGATCCAGCGCCGGCCCACCGCGTGGGTCACGTAGAAGGTGCCGTGGAAGACAATGCTGGCGATGGCGTCGAAACCCCGCGGCGAGAGATCCTTGGTCGGGCTGACGAAGTTGCCGGCGGCGTTGTTCACCAGGCCGTCCAGCGGGCCCTCGGCGAAGATGCCGTCGATCACCTCGTCCACCGCCTGGGCGTTGCGGATGTCCAGGGTGCGCGTGTTCACCCGGCCGCCGTGCTTCTCCGTCAGTTCGCCGGCCGTCTCGTCCAGCACGGACTGGCGTCGGCCGCAGATGTAGAGTTCGGCGCCGAGCCGGAGGTACTGCTCGGTCATCACCTTGCCGAGCCCGGTACCGCCGCCGGTCACCAGGATGCGCTTGCCCTTCAGCAGGTCGTCTCTGAACATGGTCTTCCTCCGTGGTCTAGAGCACCGGCGCCATGGTGGCTTCGTCCACCCGTTGCATCCAGCGGCGCACGTCCTTCTTCCGCGCCAGCGCCGCCTCGCCCTCGGGCACGCCCTGCAGGCAGTGCAGCATCACGAACACCGAGATGTCCGCGATGCTGAGGGACTTGCCCACCAGCCACTTCCGATCGCCGAGCAGGCCGTCGATGGCGTCGACGTGGCGATTCAGGTCCTTCGCGATGGTCTCCGGCGACTTGCGGCCGATGCCCTGGGCCCGGGTCGCCTTCAGCGCCGCGCGCGGGATGATCCTGGGTCCCAGTTTCCGGAACCACTCGGGGTCATACTTCAGCAGTTCCGGCGCCCAGCGCCGGGCGTTCTCCGGCACCGCGAAGCGGAGGTAGAACTCGTAGAAGTACAGGGATTCGTCCGCCCAGTCCTCCAGTACGTGGCACATGGCCGCCTCGGCCGGGACGATGGGGTAGACGTGCGGCTCCGGGTACTTCTCCTCCAGGTACTCGACGATGTCGGTGGAATCCGCCAGGCGCACGCCGCCGTCCTCGATGGCCGGCAGCTTGTTGGTGGACGAGACGGCCTTCGCCTTGCCGAACAGGAAGGCGAGCATCGGCACCTCGACGATCTCGTAGGAGATCTTCTTCAGGTTCATCACCCGTTTGACCTTCTCGCAGAACGGCGAGACCTCGAACTGGTAGAGCTTGACCATTGGTCCTCCGGGGGGATTCGGCGCCTTATGCGGGCCGGGCATTCTTGTTAGGATACGCGCCCTGTCGGACGCCCCTTGAGTTAATTCGATTATACAGAGCCCCGCTGCCGGCGCGGGCGCACGGACCCGGACCATGGCAATCAGATGCGGCATCGTGGGACTGCCCAACGTGGGCAAGTCCACGCTATTCAATGCACTCACCGCGGCGGAGATCGCGGCGGAGAACTATCCTTTCTGCACCATCGACCCCAACGTGGGCGTGGTGCCCGTGCCGGATCCCCGGCTGGAGCGGCTGGCGGCTATTGTCCGTCCCGAGAAGGTGATCCCCACCACGATGGAGTTCGTCGACATCGCCGGCCTGGTGGCGGGTGCCTCCAAGGGCGAGGGCCTCGGCAACAAGTTCCTGGCCAACATTCGCGAGACCCACGCCATCGCGCACGTGGTGCGCTGCTTCGAGAACGACGACGTCACCCATGTGGCGGGCCGGGTGGACCCGGTGGGCGATGCCGAGGTCATCAACACCGAGCTGGCGCTGGCGGACCTGGAGTCGGTGGAGAAGGCGCTGGACAAGGCCGAGCGCGCGGCCAAGACCAACGAGAAGAAGGCCGTGGCCTGGCGGGATCTACTGAAGCGGGTGAAGGCGCACCTGGATACCGGCGCACCCCTGCGCACCCTCGAGCTGGACGACAACGAGCGCGCGGATCTGCGGGAGCTCTTCCTGCTGACGGGCAAGCCGGTGATGTACATCGCCAACGTCAACGAAGACGGCTTCGAGAACAATCCCTACCTGGACGCGCTCAGGGAACTGGCTGCGTCCGAGGGTGCCGAGGTGGTGGCGGTGTGCGCGGCCATCGAGGCGGAGATCGCCCAGCTCGACGAGGACGAGAAGGCGGAGTTTCTCGCGGACCTGGGCCTCGAGGAACCGGGTCTGAACCGGGTGATCCGGGCGGGCTACCGGCTGCTGGGATTGCAGACCTTCTTCACCGCCGGGCCGAAAGAGGTGCGGGCCTGGACGGTGCGCGTCGGCGCCACGGCACCCCAGGCCGCCGGCGAGATCCACACGGACTTCGAGAAGGGCTTCATCCGCGCGGAGGTCATCGCCTACGACGACTACGTGGCGAAGAACGGCGAGGCGGGGGCCCGGGAGGCCGGCAAACTCCGTCTGGAAGGCAAGGACTACGTCGTCAGGGAGGGCGACGTGATGCACTTCCGGTTCAACGTCTGAGGGGCGTTACGACGACGGTCCGGACGAAGGTTCCTCACGCAGCCACAGGAACCCCTGCCAGACGCTCTCCCGGTTGCCGTCACAGGCGTCGCAGGCACGGGCGCGTTCCTCGTCGGTAAGCTGCGCATCGAGGCTCGGCATGAAGAGACGACCCTCGATGCGGTTGCGGTCCGTCTGGGTCAGTTCG
Source organism: Lentisalinibacter orientalis (assembly GCF_040706535.1). Classification (NCBI taxonomy): domain Bacteria; kingdom Pseudomonadati; phylum Pseudomonadota; class Gammaproteobacteria; order Woeseiales; family Woeseiaceae; genus Lentisalinibacter; species Lentisalinibacter orientalis. Next base: position 166,130 of record NZ_JAPDRJ010000005.1, on the reverse strand, counting down.
ATCGGATACTCGGCCTCGCACGCGTTCTCGCGGCGATAACCGCGTTCGTAGTACCAGCACTGCCAGGTCGCGCGGGCGGTGCCGGTGTAGCGGTTCGTGCCGACGCGCGCGAGGTCGTAGCTGCCGCTCGGGTAGCGACCCTCTTCGGACGCGCGTCCCCAGGTACCCCGGAGCCTCCGGTTCTCGAGCACGAGGGTGCGGGGAGTTTCGCTTTCCGCCGAGACCCAATTGCCGGTCGGGTCCGGCCCGACGGCGCATCCTCCGGTGCAGAGTGCCAGCGTCATCGACAGGCAGGTCCAAGCGGGAATTCGGCTGGTGGCGCGCGTCATCATCATCGTCCAAGATCCACACTAGGAGGGCCTGCAGGCCCGATTGATTCTCTGATCGGGCCTGAAGGCCCTCCTACAGCCAGGCCAGGCGGCTGGATTCCACCCGGTAGAGCACCCGGTCGCAGAGGCGCAGCGCCACGGTCTCGTCGATCCAGGGCACGGTTACCGTCTCCGCCGCCAGCACGAACTGCAGCGTGACCAGGCCGTGGCGGCGCTGGAACGGCGACTGCACCACGTCCACCCGCTGCACCTTGCGCAACAGGAACGCCTGCAGCGTAGAGCCAACGAAGCCCTGGCGCACCACGGCGGCATCCGCGGTGAGCGCGAGGCCCCAGCGTGCGTATCGACGCCGGATCAAGGGCCAGGCGCCTGCGGGTACGAGCAGGGCGATGACGGCGGCGACGGCCAACGGGACGTTGATCGCCAGCAGCGCCAGTCCGGTCACGGCGCCGATCGCGCCGAACAGCAGCGTCCGCGAGCGGACGTAGCGCCGCGAGATCGGGTGGAAGCCGTTGCCGTCCATGCGCAGATCGAGCTCGCGGCCTTCGTCGCCGAAGAACACGGCCGGCGCGCGCTGGACGAACGACGGCGATGCCAGCGGGATCAGGAAGCTCTTGCGCGTGTTGACTGCGTGGCTGGCGGCCTGCTTGGCGACCATGCGGAAGGCGCCGAACAGCCGCAGCAGCGGTCCCTGGCCGATGCGCAGCACCTGCAGCTTGCCGAGCCCCATGGAGTGCTCGTGGGTGGTGAGCAGTCCGCCGCGGGAGCGGATGACCTCGCCGTCGGTGCCGAGCGTGTAGCCGTGATGGCGCAGGAAGGCGCCCAGAACCGAGATACCCATCAGGACCATGGCCGCGGCCAGGATGCTGGCGACGGCAACGAATGCGGCTGCACCGGCGGGCAGGTCCTGCAGCATCTCGGCGACGGGCCCGAACGTGCGCTCGAGCCAGGGGCCGGCGCGTTCGGCGAGCTCATCGGCGAGAGGCGCCAGCACGGCGAGCAGGATCAGCGCTCCGTTGCTCGTAAGGCCGATCCGGACCATGTCGCCGGGGGACAGCGCCAGCAGGGTCTCGCCTTCCTCCGAGTTCGCTTCCTCCGCGCCGGCCACTCTATCCGCGCTCTCGTTCTTGCGGCGCCGGATGCGGCCCCGCAGCCGGTCGCCCAGGTCGGCCGGGATGGCGGGCAGGTGGCCCTCGGCCGTCGCCGAGCCTGCGGTGTCGAGCTTCAGGTCCACCAGGCCGAACAGCCGGTAGATCGGGTTCTGCGTGGTGTTGATGCCCTGGATGCGGTCGTAACCGATATCGAGTTCCTCGCGCTGGAATATGCCCTGGCGGATGCGGATGCCTTCTTCGTCGATGCGGAAACGGAACCGCAGCCAGCGCCCGACGGCCACCAGGATCAGCACGGCGAGGAGGGCGCCGGCCAGACCGTAGAGCCGATCCTGGGTGGTCCAGCCCGTGCTGATCACCACTGCGGTGGCGGGCACGACGGCCTGGAACAGGTTGCGGGCTACGCCGCGCAGTATCTGGCCGACATAGAACAGCACTGAAAGGGGCGAGGCCCGCTGCCAGCCGTGCGCCTCAGCCGGACTCATCGGCCTGCCCGGCACGGCGCAGGATGTGTTCCCGCAGCCGGTGTGCCTGGTCGGTCTCCAGCCCGCGGATCTTGAGATCGCCGCCGCTGCCGCCGGCGGTGTAGACCACGAGCGTGGCCAGGCCGAACAGACGCTCGGTGACGCCGCTGGTGGTCTCGACGTGCTGGATGCGGTTGAACGGAATCGCGATGAGCTTGCGGCGCAGCACGCCGACCCGATACAGGAGGTCGTGCTCGCGCAATGCGTAGCCCCGGTGCCGGACCGACAGCGGCGACCAGACGGCGACCACGAGCATATGGACGGCGGCATAGAGCGCAACGCCCTTCGGCACGGAGCCGGGCGCATCGATGATGCCGAGGGCTGTGCCGCCAAACGCCACGAGGAGCGCGATGCCGAGGCCGACGACGTGCCCGGCGATGAGTTCCGCCAGGTAGCTGCGTGCGATTGGCTGCCAGCTCACCTCCTCCACGGAGGGCAGGGATTCCAGCGGTATCTCGGCGTTCTCGAACATCGGGGAGGCGGTCTGGAGCGAAGAAGGTCCGGGATTATACCGGCAGCGAGGACCCGGCAGCGGCGCTTGACTCCGCGGGCCCCGCGGTCGACAATTCACGCCCCCGACCCGGGGGTCCCCTGCCGTGGTGATGTAGCTCAGTTGGTCAGAGCGCGGCACTCATAATGCTGAGGTCGGTGGTTCAAATCCACCCATCACCACCATCCACACCGCCCGCTAATCGAAGACGCCGGCTTCGATCAGTTCCCGCTCGAAGCCGAATTTCTCTTTCTCGACGATGCGGTCCGGATAGAGGATACCGTCCAGGTGGTCGTACTCGTGCTGGAAGACCACGGCGTGGAAGCCGTCGGCCTCGCGCTCGACCGGCTCGCCGTACGGGTCGAAGCCCCGGTAACGGATGCGCCGGTAGCGGGGCACCCAGCCGCGCAGGCCGGGCACGGACAGGCAGCCCTCCCAGCCGCTCACCTGCGAGTCGTCCAGCACTTCGTAGCTGGCGTTCACCAGCACGGTCGTGGGCACCGGTTCGGCGTCCGGGTAACGCGGGTTCGATTCCACGCCGAAGATCATGACCCGCAGCGGCACGGCGATCTGGGGCGCGGCGAGCCCGGCGCCGTCGGCGTCGGCCATGGTGTCGAACATGTCCGCGATCAGGTCGTGCAGCTCGGGCGTGTCGAAGGCTTCGACGGGCCGGGAGACCTGGCGCAGTCGGGGATCGCCCATCCGCAGGATCGGCCGGATGGCCATTCAGAACTCCTCCTGCACCTGGCCGTAGGCGAGCAGTGCGAAGAGTCCCGTGCCGCCGAGAATGTTGCCGAGCAGGCTGGGCAGGATCAGGCCGAACACGCCCTCGACGATCCCGAGCTCGCCGGAGAGCTGCAGCAGGAATACCTCGGAGGAGCCGACGATGACGTGGGCGAACCCGCCCAGTGCGATGAGATAGGTCATCGCGATCACCACCCAGAACTCGCTGCCCTTGGCGTTGGGGATCATCCAGACCATGGCGGCCACCAGGAAGCCGGCGGGGATGCCCAGGCCTATCGCCTCGCCGGGAGCCATCAGGGCGAACTTCCGGCTCACCTCGAGCATGGCTTCGAGATGCTCAGGATGCACCGGTCCTGCGGCCACGACGAAGGCCGCGGTCAGGAAAGTGCCGGTCAGATTCGCGATCAGGACGACGCCCCACAGGCGGCCGAGCCCGATCCAGTTTTCCCGTTTCGGGTTCTTCAGCAGCGGCAACACCGCCGTGACCGTCTGCTCCGTGAACAGCTGCAGGCGACCGAGGACGACGATGAGGAAGCCCAGGCAGTAACCGAAACTCGTGACCGCCTGTGCCCAGTCGGCCGCGGGCAGATAATGGAAGAGCAGTCCGGTACCCAGTAGCGACGCGGAGATGCCGACGCCGGCCGCGAGCCCGGACCACCAGAGGGAGGAGGTGGGCCGGCGCAGTTCCTCGATGCCCTCGCGGCGGACGATCTCGTAGATGAGCGGCGAGCGCAGGCGTTGCCGCTCCTGTGCTTCCTTCTTTTCGGTCTTCTCGTTCACGCGGCGGAGGGCAGGCCCCACGGCGCCCGGTAGCCTTTCGGCAGGCCGGCGTCGGGGGTGAAGCCGTAGAGTTCCTCGTCGGGCAGTGCCTCGCGCACGATGTCGCGCACCCGGAGCAGCTTCTCGATGTCGATGCCGGTGTCGTAACCCATGCTGTCGAGCATGAACACCAGGTCCTCGGTGACGATGTTGCCGCTGGCGCCCGGCGCGAAGGGGCAGCCGCCGATGCCGCCCAGCGACGCATCGAGGGTGGTGATGCCGACGTCCAGGGCCGCCAGCGCGTTCGCCAGCCCCAGCCCGCGGGTATTGTGCAGATGCACGCCGGTGAGAGCGTCGTCGCCCACCTCGGCGCGCACCAGCTTCACCAGCCGCTGCAGCTGGGCCGGATTCGCGTAACCGGTGGTGTCCGACAAGCCCACCTCGTCGCAGCCGAGTTCCATCAGCCTGACGGCAAGCTCCACGACCCTGCGCTCGTCCACCGGTCCCTCCAGCGTGCAGCCGAACGCGGTGGACAGCCCGCCCTCGAACTCGGGGCGCTCGTCGGCCGGCAGGGTGCCCAGCAGCTGGACGATGGCGCGCACCTCTTCCAGCACCTCGGCGTGGGTCTTGCGCAGGTTCGCCTTGCTGTGGGTCTCGCTGACCGACAGCGGCAGCGTGATCTTGTGGGCGCCGGCGGCGATGGCGTCCTGCGCGCCCCTGAGGTTCGGCACCAGGGCGGCCACCGTGAGGCCGGGCAGGGTGCGGGCGTAGCGGACGATCTCCGCCGTGTCGGCCAGCTGGGGCAGGAGCTTCGGCGGCACGAACGAGCCCACCTCGATCTCGCGCACGCCGGCTTCCGCCTCGGCAGCGATCCAGGCCTTCTTCGCCTCGGTGGGCATGATGGTCTCGATGCTCTGCAGGCCGTCCCGCGGTCCGACCTCGCTCACCAGGATGCGGGTAGTGTTCGTGCTCATGGTCTCCGTTACTCGGCTGACGTGCGGATGACAACCATACTATCCTACGCTAACGTCCCCAACCCTCGACGGCTCGGGATTTCGTAGGAGGGGCTTCAGCCCCGATTCGCCTGCTCGATTCGCCAGCCGGATTCGGGAATCGGGCCTGAAGGCCCTCCTACCTGCAAGAGGACAACGATGACGCGTAACCGGGAAGACCTGCCGCTGGCCGGCATCAGGGTGGTCGAGTTCACCCACATGGTGATGGGGCCCGCCTGCGGGCTGCTGCTGGCGGACATGGGCGCAGATGTCATCAAGATCGAGCCGGTGAAAGGCGACAACACCCGGCGGCTGCTCGGCTCCGGCGCAGGCTACTTCCCGATGTACAACCGCAACAAGCGCTCGATCTGCCTGGATCTGAAGTCCGCCGAGGGCAAGGCGGCGGCGCTGAAGCTGGCGGAGTCGGCGGACGTGCTCATCGAGAACTTCCGGCCGGGCGCCATGGACAAGCTGGGCTTCGGCTGGGAGGCGATGCACGCGCTGAACCCCCGCCTGATCTATTGTTCCGAAAAAGGCTTCCTGGCCGGGCCCTACGAGCACCGCACGGCGCTGGACGAGGTGGCGCAGATGATGGGCGGTCTCGCCTACATGACCGGGCCGCCGGGGCGCCCGCTGCGGGCCGGGGCGAGCGTCATCGACGTGCAGGGCGGCATGTTCGGCGCCATGGGCGTGCTGGCCGCGCTGGAGCAGCGCCATCGCACCGGCGAGGGGCAGAAGGTGGTCAGCTCGCTGTTCGAGAACACGGTGTTCCTGGTGGGCCAGCACATGGCCCAGTACGCGGTCACGGGCACGCCGGCGGCGCCGATGCCGGCGCGCATCTCCGCCTGGGCGGTTTACGAGGTGTTCGATACCGGCGATGACGAGCAGGTGTTCGTCGGCGTCGTGAGCGACACCCAGTGGCGCCTGTTCTGCGAGGCGTTCGGCCTGACGGAATTCGCGAACGACGAGACCCTGGCGGCGAACGGCGACCGGGTGCGGCAGCGCGACCGCATCATCCCGGTCATCAGGGAGACGTTCCGCCGCTACACCAAGGCCGAGCTGATGGAAAGGCTCGAGCAGACGGGCCTGCCGTTCGCCCCCATCGCGAAGCCGGAGGAGATGTTCGACGACCCGCACCTCAATGCCGGCGACGGCCTGGTGGAGGTCACGGTGCCCGGCGGCGAGCATGCCGGCGAGACCGCGAAGCTGCCGGCGCTGCCGCTGGAGATGGCGGGCGAGCGTTTCGGCCTGCACCACGACGTGCCGCGCCAGGGTCAGCATACCGCCGAGGTGCTGGGCGAACTCGGCTATCCGGACGAGGAGATCGCGCGGCTGTTCGAAGGCGGCCTCGCGGCTGGCGAGTAGCCGGCAGCGGCGGCCCCGGCCGCGGCTGCGACACGCCGGCCCTCGCGCGTCAGCTGACGCGCCTCAGATGAACAGGGTCGCCGGGTGCTCCAGCAGTTCCTTCATGCACTGGATCATGGCGGCCGCGTCGTAGCCGTCCACGAAGCGGTGATCGAAGGAGGACGACAGGTTCATCATGAGCCGCGCCGTCACCTGGCCGTCGACGATCACCGGTCGCTGCACCGCCTTGTTCACGCCGATGATGGCCACCTCCGGCTGATTGATGACCGGCGTGGAGACGATGCCGCCCAGCTTGCCGAGGCTGGTGATAGTGATGGTCGAGCCTTTCAGCTCGTCCGGTTTCGCGCTCTTGTCCCTGGCCGCCTCGGTGACCCGCCGGATCTCGCCGGCGAGATCGTCCAGGTCGCGGGCCTCGGCGTGGCGCACCACCGGCACCTTGAGGCCGTCCGGCGTCTGGGTGGCGACGCCCAGATGCACCGGGTTGTGGCGCAGCAGCAGCTTGCGCTCGGCATCGTGGGTGGTATTGCACTGGGGGAAATCGGCCAGCGCGCGGATGAGTGCCAGGCCGATGAACGGCAGCAGCGTGAGTCGCTCGGCCGGGTCGGACTTCTTCCCGTTCAGGTGTTTGCGCAACGCCTCGAGTTCGGTGACGTCGATCTCCTCGACGTAGGCGAAGTGGGGTATCTCCTGCTTCGCCTTCGCCATGCGCTCGGCGATGACCCGGCGCAGGCCGATGATCTTCACCTCGGTGGCGCCCGTGGCGCGGCGCGGGGAGGGCGACGGGCCGCCGGCCGAGCGCTGCTCGACATAGCGGTCGAAGTCCTCGCGCAGGATGCGGCCGCGGGGGCCGGAGCCTTCCACGTCTGTGAGGTCGATGCCGGCTTCCTTCGCGCGGCGGCGGATGGCGGGGGAGGTGATGACTTTGCCTTTGCCGGCGCGTTTGGGTGACCCGGGTTTTTGGGTCGGGCCTGAAGGCCCTCCTACATGCTTCGGCGCGGCCTCGGGTTCCCTGGCCTGGTCTGAAGCACCTCCTGTAGGAGGGGCTTTAGCCCCGATTCCATTCTCCGCCTCGTCGTCGGTCGGGCCTGAAGGCCCTCCTACATCATCTTTCGTCTCGAAGACGAGCAGCGGCGTGCCTACCTGCACCATGTCGCCGGGTTCGCCGGCGACCTTCGTCACCTTGCCGGACACCGGGGAAGAGACTTCCACCGCGGCCTTCTCCGTCATCATGGTGCAGACGACGTCGTCCTCGGCCACCTGGTCGCCGACCTTCACGTTCCACTCGCCGATCTCGGCTTCGGTGGTGCCTTCCGCGAGGTCGGGGAGTTTGAAGATGTATTCGCTCATCCTGCCTCCATCACCTTGCGGATCCCGGCGGCCACGCGCTTCTGGCCGGGGAAATATTTCCATTCGAAAGCGTGGGGGTAGGGCGTATCCCAGCCCGTCACCCGCTCGATGGGCGCCTCCAGGTAGTAGAAGCAGGCTTCCTGGATGCTCGCCGTCAGCTCTGCGCCGTAGCCGCTGAAGCGGGTGGCCTCGTGGGCGATCAGGCAGCGTCCCGTCTTGCACACCGACTCGGCGATGGTGTCGATGTCCAGCGGCATCAGCGTGCGCACGTCGATGATCTCCGCGTTCACGCCGGCGAGTTTCGCCGCCGCCCGGGCCACGTGCACGATGGTGCCGTAGGTGACGATGGTGAGGTCCTCGCCCGCGGTCACGATGTCCGCCTTCGACAGCGGCACGGTGTAGTAGTCCTCGGGCACCTCGCCTTTCGGGTGATTGGACCAGGACAGCGCCGGCTTGTCGGGGTCGCCGTCGAAGGGGCCGTGGTAGATGCGCTTCGGCTCGAAGAAGACTACCGGGTCCGGCGACTCGATGGCGCTGATCAGCAGGCCCTTGGCATCGTACGGGTTCGACGGCATCACGGTCTTGATGCCGCTCACGTGGGTGAAGATGCCCTCCGGGCTCTGGGAGTGGGTCTGGCCGCCGCGGATGCCGCCGCCGCAGGGCGTGCGGATGGTCACTGGCGCGGAGAAGTCCCCGCCGGTGCGGTAGCGGATGCGGGCCAGTTCGCTCACCACCTGGTCGAAGCCGGGGTAGATGTAGTCGGCGAACTGGATCTCGGCCACCGGCCTCAGTCCGTTCACGGCCATGCCGATGGCCGCGCCGATGATGCCGCCCTCGGCGATGGGCGCGTCGATCACCCGGTGTTCGCCGTACTTTCTCTGCAGGCCGTCCGTGCAGCGGAACACGCCGCCGAAGTAGCCGACGTCCTCGCCCATGACGATGACGTCCGGGTTCTTCTCCATCATCACGTCCATCGCCGAACGGATGGCCTGCACCATGGTCATCTGTGCCATGACTCAGTCCTCCTCCTCGAGTTCGAGCAATTGCCGGCGCTGGGCCTCCAGATGCGGCGGCGTCTCGGCGAAGACGTCGTCGAACATCTCCGACGGATCCAGCCAGGGACCTTCGGTCATCGTCCCGTAGGTCTGTGCCTCCTTCCAGGCGGCGGAGACTTCCTCCTTGAGCTCGTCGCGCAATGCCTGGTGCTTGTCCTCCGACCAGTGGCCGATGGCGATCAGGTGATCCTTCAGGCGCTCGATCGGGTCGCCCAGCGGGAAGGCCGCCCATTCGTCCTTCGGCCGGTACTTGGAGGGGTCGTCGCTGGTGGAGTGCGCGCCGCCGCGGTAGGTGACGTGCTCGATCAGGGTGGGACCGCCGCCGCGCCGGGCGCGTTCCGCCGCCCACAGCGTGACCGCATACACCGCCAGGAGGTCGTTGCCGTCCACCCGGATCCCGGGTATGCCGAGGCCGAGGCCGCGCGCCGCGAACGGCCGCCGCTCGCCGCCGGCGAAGCCCTGGAAGGTGGAGATGGCCCACTGGTTGTTCACCACGTTCAGGATGACCGGCGCCTGGTAGACGGCGGCGAAGGTCAGCGCGTGATGGAAGTCGGCCTCGGCCGTGCTGCCGTCGCCGAGCCAGCTCGTGGCCACGTGATCCTCGCCCTTGATGGCCGCCGCCATGGCCCAGCCCACGGCGTGCGGGTACTGGGTGGCCAGGTTGCCGGAAACGGAGAAGATGTTGCCGTGCCGGCTGTGATACATGATGGGCATCTGCCGACCCTTGCACATGTCACGGGTGTTCGACAGGCACTGGGACATGAGGTCCACCAGCTTCGTGCCGCGGTACAGGAACAGCGCCTGACTGCGGTAGGAGGGGAAGCACATGTCCCCCGGCCTGAGCGCCATGCCCTGGCCGATGGAGACCGCCTCCTCGCCGAGGGACTGCACGTAGAAGGAGATGCGCCCCTGGCGCTGGGCCTGCCACATGCGCTCGTCGAAGACCCGGGTGAGCAGCATCCAGCGCAGCGCCCGCTGCAGCTCGGCGGCATCGATGTCCGGATCCCAGGGCCCCACCGCCTTGTGATCGTCGTCCAGCACGCGGATCAGGCCCGTGCTGAGCTCGTCGAGCTCCCGGGTGCGCGCGTCGATGGGCGGCCGGGCGTGGGCGCCGGCGGGCTCCAGTTGCAGATAGCTGAAATCCGGCTCTTCGCCGGGACGTGCCGCAGGATGCGGAATGTGCAGGCGTGACTTCTTGGTCATGCGTCGAGGATCCCCCCTGAGATACTCATGAAATCTGTCGGCCGGAAGGCGCTGTCTCCTCCGCCGGCCGGTCGGCCGCCCCGCCACCGGCGACGATGCGGCGGGCGAGTTCGTCGGCGACCTCGTTCGTGGGCCGCCCGGTCTCCTCCGCCTCGGCGAAGATGGCGCGCAGGCGGTCCGGGATGCGGCTGACCTCGGCGCGTACCTCTTCCCTCGAGCTGCCGCCCAGGTACTCCCGCGCCACGCTGATCACGCCGCCGGCGTTGATGACGTAGTCCGGCGCGTACAGGATGCCGCGTGCCGCCAGTCGTGCGCCGTCCCCGGCCGTCGAGAGCTGGTTGTTCGCGCCGCCGGCCACGATTTTCACCCGCAACCGCGGGATGCTGGCCGAGGTAAGTATGTTGCCGAGTGCACAGGGTGCCAGCACCTCGGCCTCCGTGGCCAGCAGTTCGCCCACCGGCACCACCGTTGCGCCCAGTTCCTCCCGGGCGCGCTCGGCGTTGCGCCGGTTGACGTCCGCCACGATCAGCGCGGCGCCGTCCTCGTGGAGCAGCCGGCACAGGTGCCAGCCGACGTGGCCGACGCCCTGCACGGCCACGCGGATGCCCTGCAGCGAGTCGGCGCCCAGTTTCGTCTCCACGGCGGCGCGGATGCCGAGGTAAAGGCCCAGCGCCGTCCAGGGCGAGGGATCGCCGCCGGCGCTCTCGCCGCTCTGGGGCAGGCCCGAGACAAATTCGGTCTCTGTGCGCACCGCGCGCATGTCCTCCACGCTGATGCCGACGTCTTCGGCGGTGATGTAGCGCCCGTGCAGGGAGGCTACGGAACGGCCGAAGGCGGCGAACAGTTCCGGCGACTTCGGCGCCCGGTCACTGGCCAGGATGACGGATTTGCCGCCGCCGAAGGGCAGTTCCGCGATGGCGTTTTTGTAGGTCATGCCCCGGGACAGCCGCAGCGCGTCGGTCAGCGCGTCGGCTTCGCTCGCGTACTGCCAGCGGCGGCAGCCGCCGGCCGCGGGACCCAGCGCCGTCGAGTGCACGGCGATGATGGCCTCCAGCCCTGAGTCGGGATCACAGAAGTGATGGATGGATTCGTGCTGATCGAATTCGGGATGGTCGAATACGCTCACCGGCTGCCCCCTGCAGTGTCTAACCTTCAAATATATCCCGGTGACAGGGAATTATTTCTGAAATTTCATTGGCATCAACCACGATTTGCGCATAATGAATGCGTCATTGGCTGTCAGAACGCTTTCGCCATGCAGACTCTCGATCTCGACAAGACCGACCGCCAGATCCTCAATCTCCTCCAGACGGAGCCTGGAATCAATGCCTCGGCCATCGGCGAGGCCATCGGGCTGTCCCAGTCGGCCTGCTGGCGCCGCATACAGCGGCTGCGCGAGGCCGGCGTGATCCGGGATCAGGCGGCGGTGCTGGATGCCGAGAAGGTGGGGCTGAACACGATGGTGTTCGCCCTGGTGAAGCTGACCTCCCACGGGCGCAGCAACCTGTCCGCATTCGCCGATGCCGTCCGGGCCTTCCCGGAGGTGCAGGAATGCTACCTGCTCATGGGCACGGTGGACTTCCTGCTGCGCATCGTCGCCGAGGACATCAAGGCCTACGAGCGCTTCTTCTTCGATAAGCTCTCCCAGGTGCCGGGCGTCCAGGAGATCACGTCGAACATTGCGCTGTCGCGCATCAAGCACACCACCGTGCTGCCGCTGTAGCGCCGCCTCAGAGTACGGCGGCGACGGATTCGACGAAGTAGTCGATGTTGCCCGCGTTCAGCGACGCCACGTTAATACGTCCGGAGTCGACCATGTAGATGGAGTACTCGTCGCGCAGCCGCCGCACCTGGTCCACCGACAGCCCCATGAACGAGAACATGCCGGACTGGCGCTCCATGAAGGAAAAGTCGCGCTCGACGCCGGCGTCGCGGAACTTCTCCGCCAGCACCCGCCGCAGGCCGTTGATGCGGTCGCGCATGCCGTCCACTTCCCCGACCCAGCGGGCGCGCAGATCCTCGTCGTGCAGGATGATGTCGACCACTCCCGGTCCGTGGGCGGGCGGCATCGAGTAGTTCGCCCGGGTCAGTTTGTTGATGACCGTCTCCACGGCGCTGGCCCGGTCGGCATTCTCCGTGACCACCGTCAGCGCCCCGACACGGTCCCGATACAGCGCGAAATTCTTCGAGCAGGAGGTGGCGATGATCACCTCCGGGCAGCGTTCCGCGAACAGCCGCACGGCCAGGCAGTCCTCCTCCAGGCCGCGCTCGAAGCCCATGTAGGCGGTATCGATCACGGGTGTGAAGCCTTTCTCCGCAGCGAGATCCACGACCTCCTCCCATTGGTCCGGGTCGGGCGTGACGCCGCAGGGGTTGTGGCAGCAGGCGTGGAACAGAACGGCATCGCCCGGGCCGCGCTGGCCGATGGCCTCCATCATGTCGTCGTAGCGCAGGCTGCTGGTCTCCGGGTCGAAGTAGGGATAGCTGTGCATCGGCAGGCCGGCGGCGGGGAACAGGGCGAGGTGATTGCCCCAGGTCGGGTCGCTGGCCCAGAGTTCGGTGCCGGGGCTCGCCCGGTGGATGAGATCGCCGGCCACCCGCAGCGCGCCCGTGCCGCCGGGCGTCTGGATGGTGCGCACGCGGCCGGCGCGGACCACCTCGCTGTCGGCGCCGAACAGCAGTTCGGTCATGCCCTCGTTGAATCCGGCCACGCCGGCGGGGCCGAGGTAGGCCTTGCTGGTCTGGGTCTGCAGGAGCCGTGCCTCCGCCTCCTTCACCGATCCGAGGACCGGCGTCTCGCCCTCCTCGTTGCGGTAGACGCCGATGCCGAGGTCGACCTTCTTCGGGTTCGTGTCGGCGGCGTGGGCGGCGATGATGCCGAGGATGGGATCGGGCGGGACGGGTTTGACTTGTTCGAACATGGAGTCTGGTTCGCCTTGTTGGTTTGTGTTCTGCCGGCGGGCCGGCGGTATCCGGTGCAATCCGGCCAAGCATAACGCGTTCGCGCAGGGTTTTGGTCGCCAGGCCGGCTGGGAAGGGGCCGGCCCGGCTGCTATTCTCTCGCCGCTCCTGCCATTGCCATTGCCTTGCCGACCCCAGCCAACGAGGAAGCGCCATGCCCGGCCCGCGATCCGACATCGATCCTGCAAGTGATCCCCAGGTTGACCCGGAGGGTCTGCTCGAGTACTCGGTGGTTTTCACCGACCGGTCGCTGAACCACATGTCCGCCCTCTTCCAGGGGGTCATGAACGACATCTCGGCCGGCCTGAAGGACGTGTACGGCGCCGACGCCGTGGCGGTGGTGCCGGGCGGCGGCACCTTCGCCATGGAGGCGGTCGCCCGCCAGCTCGCGACCGGGCGGCGCTGCCTCATCGTGCGCAACGGCTGGTTCAGCTACCGCTGGACCCAGATCCTGGAGATGGGCGGATTCGCAGCCGGATCGACGGTGCTCACCGCCCGACAGAGCGGCGAGGGCGCCCGGGCACCGTTCGTGCCCCCGCCGATCGACGAGGTCGTCGAGTGCATCCGGGCGGAACGGCCGTCGGTGGTCTTCGCGCCCCACGTGGAGACCTCGGCCGGCCTGCTGCTGCCCGACGACTACGTCCGCGCGGTCGCCGATGCCGCGCACGAGGTGGGCGCACTGTTCGTGCTGGACTCCGTCGCCTCCGGCTGCCTCTGGGTGGACATGCAGGCGCTCGGCGTCGACGTGCTGATCAGCGCGCCCCAGAAGGGCTGGAGTTCCACGCCCTGCGCGGGGCTGGTGATGCTGAGCCGCCGCGCGCGCGAGTACGTGGAGGCAAGCGAGAGCGGCAGCTTCGCCTGCGACCTCCGCAAGTGGCTGCAGATCATGCAGGCCTACGAGAACGGCGGGCATGCTTACCATGCCACGATGCCCACCGACGGCCTGCGCCAGTTCCGCGACACCCTGCACGAGACGCGCGATTTCGGATTGGAGCGCGCCCGCGACGCGCAGGTGGCACTCGGCCGCCGGGTGCGGGACGCGCTGGAAGGGGCGGGCTTCGCCAGCGTCGCCGCGCCGGGCTTCCAGGCGCCGGGGGTGGTGGTCTCCTACACCGACGACCCGGACATACAGAACGGCAGCCGGTTCGCGGCACAAGGGCTGCAGATCGCCGCCGGGGTGCCGCTGATGTGCGGCGAGCCGGACGACTACCGCAGCTTCCGTATCGGCCTGTTCGGGCTGGACAAGCTGGCGAACGTCGAGCGCACCGTGGCCCGCCTGGCCGAGGCGCTGGAGCGCCTGTGAGCGGCGGGGAAAATGCGGGGCAGCCGTCCCGCGAGTACATCCTGACGATGCACTGCCCGGACCGTCCGGGCATCCTGGCGGCGGTGACCGGCGCGCTGGCGGAGCGCGGCGGCGACGTCCGTGACGCCCAGTCGTTCGCCGACGACAGCACGGACGAGTTCTTCGTGCGCATGCACGCACTGCTGCCTTCGGACGAGGCGGCCGCCGCGTTCGGCGCAGCAATCGGCGAGCTCGCGGTGCGGCTCGGCATCGGCTGGGAACTGCACGACTGCGCGGTGGCGCCGCGCGTGATGATCATGGTGTCGAAGTTCGACCACTGCCTGCGGGACCTCCTGCACCGGCGCGAGACCGGCGCACTCCGGGCAGACATCCCGCTGGTCGTCTCCAATCACGACGACGCCCGGGCGCTCGCCGAGTGGCACGGCATCCCCTTCGTGCACCTGCCGGTGTCGAAGGACAGCCGGCCCGAGCAGGAGGCGGAGGTGCTGCGCCTCGTCCGCGAGCACCGCATCGACCTGGTCGTGCTGGCCCGCTACATGCAGATCCTGTCGGCCGGCATGGTTCGCGAGCTGGCCGGCCGCTGCATCAACATCCACCACTCCTTCCTGCCGAGCTTCAAGGGGGCGATGCCCTATCGGCAGGCCCACGAGCGGGGCGTGAAGCTGATCGGCGCGACGGCGCACTACGTCACCGAGGATCTGGACGAGGGCCCGATCATCGAGCAGGACGTGCGACGCGTGACCCACGCCACCACGGAGAGCGAGATGACCGGGATCGGCCGGGAGACGGAAGCGAGCGTGCTGGCCCGGGCCGTGCGCTGGCACGTCGAGCGCCGCATCCTGCTGAACGGCGCGAAGACCGTCGTCTTCCCCTAGCCTGTCCCTCTGGCCCGATCTGGCGGCCGATGCTCCTACAGATAGATCCAGGGCCTGTCGGCGCGATCGCGCTCGCGGAAGGCGAGGATCTCCGCGTCCAGCTTCATCGTCTTCGCGATGGGGTCGAGGCCCTGCAGCAGCATCTCCTTGTCCCCGGCGCCGATGTCGAAGGGGTAGTCCGCGCCGGCCGCGTCCGTGACCGTCTGCGACGGCAGGTCGATGGTCACCTGCTGGGAAGGCTCGGCGTCGACGTGCAGGGCGATCGCCTCGATGTCCGGCTCGGCGAGACGCACGGGCAGGATGCCGTTGCGCACGCAGTTGCCGTAGAAGATGGAACCGAAGCCGGGCGCGATGACCGCGCGGAAGCCGAAATCTTTCAGCGCCCATACCGCGTGTTCCCGGGACGAGCCGCAGCCGAAGTTCTCGCCGGCCAGCAGGATGGTGGCGTGGCGGAAGGGTTCGCGGTTCAGCACGAACTCCGGGTCCTCCTCCCGGGCGGCCACGTCCCGATAGCGCCAGTTCGCGAACAGGCCCTCGCCGAGCCCTTCCCTGGATACCCGCTTCATCTCCCGGCTCGGGATGATGGCATCTGTGTCGATATTGATGCGCAGCAGCGGTGCGGCGATGCCGCTGTGGCTTACGAACGGTTCCATTTCAGTCTTCCTCCGGCGCGAATTCGCGCACGTCGGCGATGCGTCCCGCGATAGCCGACGCGGCCACGGTGGTGGGGCTGGCCAGGTGGGAGCGGGTGCCGGGTCCCTGGCGGTTCTCGAAGTTGCGGTTGGTGCTGGTGATCACGCGCTCCTCGCGGCCGAAATGCTCGCCGCCGGCGAAAAAGCACATGGAGCAGCCGGACTCCCGCCACTCGAAACCCGCGGCGGTGAACACCCGGTCGAGCCCTTCGGCCTCGGCCGCCGCCTTCACCCGGCTGGAGCCGGGCACGCAGATGGCCTTGATGCCGTCGGCGACGCGCCGCCCCCGCAGCACGTCGGCGGCCGCGCGCAGATCGCTCAGCCGGCTGTTCGTGCACGAGCCGATGAATGCGGCGTCGATGGGCGTCCCTGCGAGCGGCCGGCCCGGCACGAGCGCCATGTACTCCAGCGCCCGCTCCATGGCCTTGCGCCGATTGGCGTCCGGCTCGCCGGCCGGGTCGGGTATCGCGCCGTCCACCGGCAGTTCGTGCTGCGGGCTCGTGCCCCAGGTGACCTGGGGCACGATGCCCGCCGCGTCGAGTTCGATCTCCCGGTCGAACACCGCGTCCTCGTCGGTGGCCAGCGAACGCCAGTGGGCGAGCGCCTTGTCCCAGTCCTCGCCTGCCGGCGCGTAGGGGCGCCCGCGCACGTACTCGAAGGTCTTCTCGTCGGGCGCGACGATGCCGCTCCAGGCGCCGAACTCCACCGCCATGTTGCACAGCGTGAGACGCGCCTCCACGTCCAGCGCCCGGACCGCCTCGCCGGCGAACTCCACCACGTAGCCGACGCCGCCCGACGCCGTGTGCCGGCCGATCAGCGCCAGGATCATGTCCTTCGCGGTCACGCCGAAGGGCAGACGCCCGGAATAGGTGACCCGCATCTGCTTCGGCTTCGTCACCGCCAGCGTCTTGGTGGCCAGCGCGTGCTCGGCCTCGGTGGAGCCGATGCCCCAGGCCAGCGCGCCGAGGCCGCCCACGGTGCCGGTGTGGCTGTCGGGGCAGACGAGCGTCACGCCGGGCAGGGCGATGCCCTGTTCCGGCGAGACCACGTGCACGATGCCCTGGCTCGGGTTGCCGATGTCGAACGTACGGATGCCGGCCTCCCTGGCCGCCGCCCGGGTGGCGGTGATGAACTCGGTGCCGCCCGGCATGATCGTGATGTCGGAGCGGCCGGGGAAGGTGTCGACGATATGGTCCATCGTGCAGAACACCTGCTCCGGGTCCCGCACGGAGCGGCCGGCGGCCTCCAGCCCCTTCAGCGCGATGCTGCCGGTGCGCTCGTGCAGGAAGATGCGGTCGATATAGAGCAGCGTCGTGCCGTCGCCCGGGTCGGCGATCGCATGCTGCGACCAGATTTTTTCGGCCAGCGTCCGGGCCATGGGATATTCCTGTGGGTTGCCGACTCCCGATTCCGAATTGACTCTGCGCGGGATTGTCACAAGATAGGCGCAGCCGCCCGCCGCCTCAAGTTGCCTGAACCCGTCACCTGAACTCGTCGCCTGGACAAGTTGCCTCACGGATCTGCAATGAATCTCTTTTTCGACCTCGACGGCACGCTCACCGATCACCGGGAGGGCATCACCCGCTGCATCGCCTACGCGCTGGAGCGCCTGGACAGGGAGCCGCCGCCGCTCGCCTCCCTGGAGCGCTACATCGGCCCGTCCCTGTTCGTGAGCTTCCGCGAATTGCTCGGCACGCAGGACGAGGAGCGGGTGCGCGCTGCCGTGGCCCTTTATCGGGAGCGCTACACGGACACCGGCCTGTACGAGAACCGGTTGCACGAGGGCATCGACGATGCCCTCGGCGGTTTCGCCGGCGACGGCAGCACGATGCTGGTGGTGACCACCAAGCCCACGGTGTTCGCGCAGCGTGTCGTCGAGCACTTCGGGCTGGCCGGCTATTTTGCGGACGTGGTCGGCGCCCACCTGGACGGCAGCCGCTCCGACAAAGGCGAGCTGATCGGCCACGCGCTCTCTGCGCACGGTCTGGACGCAGGCGCAACGGTGATGATCGGGGACCGCAGGGACGATGTGATCGGCGCGCGGCGCACGGGCGTCGCCTCCGTCGGTGTACTGTGGGGCTTCGGCAGCCGCCGCGAACTCGTGCAGGCCGGTGCCGACACCCTGTGCGAGAACCCCGCCAACCTCCCGGGCTGCGTCGCCCGGGCGATGCCGCAGCAGCAGGAGGACCCGCAATGAATATCCGTAAAGCACGACCCGATGATGCGCCCGCCCTCGCCAGGCTGATCGACATCGCCGGCGAGGGGATCCCGAGCTGGCTCTGGTCCCGGTCGGCGGAGCCCGGTCAGAGCGCCGAGCAGGTCGGCTGCGAGCGGGCAGCCAGGGCAGAGGGTGGTTTCAGTTACCGCAACGCAAGGGTCTGTGTGGATACCACGGGGCACATCGTCGGCATGCTGCTCTCGTATCGCCAGCCGGACCCCCACGAGCTGCCGGACCTCGCCGAGCTGCCGGCGGTCGTCAGGCCCCTCGTCGAACTGGAGGCCGCGGCACCCGGCACCTGGTACGTCAATGCGCTCGCCACGTTCCCCGAATCCCGCGGTCTCGGTGCGGGTACCCGGCTGATGGATCTGGCCGAATCCATGGCCCGCGAGGCCGGGGTTCCCGGTCTGAGCCTGATCGTGGCCGAGGAGAATGCCGGCGCGAAACGCCTCTACGAGCGCCTCGGCTATCGGGTGGAGGCCCGGGCTCCGATCGTGCCCTGGCCGGGGGCGGCTCACGGCGGAGATTGGCTGCTGATGGTCAGGACCCTGTGAGCCGCAGGATCAATTCGCACTGAAAATCAATGGCTTAGATCTAAATTGTATACAATCTGCGGCGGCTGGCCCGGGCCGGTCATCGTGCGGATGCCCCGTGGCCGTTGCTGCGCCGCCCTGTTGCAGGGTCGCGACATCTACGTATTGTTTTGAAAATGCCCCCCGTATGAGGCAGGATTCCCCCGACGGGGGTTGTCTGCGTTACGGATTTGCAGGGAAGAGCCGGAACGTCCCGAAAACACTGAATGTTCTATCTTTTTCTGAGCAGGGGAGTATCCATGAGCAAATCTTTCAGAAGCGGGCCGGGCCTGAGCGCAACCCTTCCGGCCCTCCTGGTGCCATTGTTGTTTTCTGCGGGCGCGAGCGCCCAGGTCGAGGAGATCATCGTCACGGCCGAGCGTCGCGAGGCGTCCATCCAGGACGTGCCTGTGGCGGTCAGTGCATACAATGACGAGACGCTGGAGGCGCTGCAGGTGGAGGACACCCTCGACCTGATCAACGTCGTGCCGAACCTCTTCGGCGGCAACAACACCGGTATCGGCAGCGCGAACATGTATTACATCCGCGCCCAGGGTAACGACGAGTCCATCGCCACCTTCGACCCGCCGGTCGGGACCTATATCGACGGCGTCTACGTGTCCCGCCAGAACGCCAACAACTTCACGCTCTTCGACGTCGAGCGCATCGAGGTGCTGCGCGGGCCGCAGGGGACCCTGTTCGGCCGTAACACCACGGGCGGCGCCATTAACGTGATATTGAAGGACCCGTCGCCGGAGATGGGCGGTTTCGTGGAAGCGGGCTTCGGCCGCTACAGTGAATACCGGGCGCGCGGCAGCGTGGACATCCCGGTCAGCGAGACCTTCCTGACCAAGTTCTCCGGCTACCACATCTCCAACGACGGCTGGCTGGAGAATCGCAACCCGGCCGTCGGCGGTGACTACAACGTCCGCGACAGCATCGGCCTGCGGGCGGACTTCCGCTACATGCCGACGGATATGCTGACGTGGGATCTCACCCTAGAGTACATCGACGACGAGGCCGGCAACATCCACGGCGATCTCGTCGGCGACGACCGGGTCTCCACGTCCGTGGCGCCCCTGGGCGCGCCGACCACCGCTTTCGATTTCCTGAACTTCTCGATCACGGGCGGTTTCGTGCCGATCAGCTATCAGCAGAAGGCCGACTACGGCAGTGTCTCGGAGACCACCAGCATCATCTCGGACCTGACCTACGCCGCACCCGCGGGCGAGCTCGAGTTCATCGTCGGCTGGCGTGACCTGGAGCAGGACTTCTTCCTGAACTTCCCCAACGCGCCGGGTGACGCGGACGATTTCTTCTGGATCGACAACAACGGCGTCCACGAGCAGTTCACCGCCGAGGTAAAGTGGTCGGCCCGTTATTTCGACGACAAGCTCGACTTCGTCTCCGGCGTGTTCTACCTGAACGAGGACAACGAGACCGACTTCGCCGACTGGCTGCTCGGCTCCTTCGTGCTGGCCGACCGGGTGATGGAGAACTTCACCGACAGCTGGGCCGTCTACGCCCAGGGCGACTACGCGCTGTCGGACAAGTGGACCCTGACCCTCGGCGCCCGCTACACGGACGAGACCAAGGAGATCGAGATCACGGACAATCTCGGTGCCCGGGGCGTTATTCCCGGCACCATTACACTGGAGACGGCGAACCTCATCGCCGCCGGTATCCCGGTGGAGCAGGAGGAGTCCATCGTCACGCCGCGCATCGCGCTGAAGTACGACTACTCGGACGACCTGATGGTCTACGCCTCCGCCACCCGCGGCTTCAAGTCGGGCGGCTGGAATGCCCGCGAGGCGCTGGCGGCCACCATGGAGCCATTCGGGCCGGAGAAGCTCTGGGCCTACGAGCTCGGTTTCCGCGCCGACATGTTCGATAACCTGGTGCGGGCCAACGGCACGCTCTTCTACACGGATCTCGAGGACCTGCAGACCACCTCCGCAACGCCGTCGGGCAACTTCCTGACCACCAACGCCGGCGGGCTGGAAGTGACCGGTTTCGAGCTGGAGGTGAACGCCGTGCCGACGGACTGGCTGAACCTGTTCGTCTCGCTGGGCCTGCAGGACGCGGAATACGTGGACATCTCCGATCAGATCGCCGCCTGCACCGTGCCCAACACGGACTTCGCGGCACTGGACGGCAACTGCAGCGTGGCCGATCCGAAGCGTTCGCCCGACTGGACGCTGACGCTGGGCGCATTCCTCAACTTCCCCGTCGAGGCGCTCGGTGCGTCGCTGCAGCCGAACCTATCGTCCCGCTTCATCGGGCCGAACGTGGTGGGCACCCGTCAGCTGGGCGAGAACGATACGGAGGTCATCGTCAATGCCGGCATCTCGCTGGTGGACGACGGCGGCGTCTGGTCCGTCACCGCCGAGTGCAACAACTGCTCGGACGAGGAATACATCACCTCGAACCTGTTCACCAATTACTGGACGCCGCCCATGACCTGGCAGGTGCGCGGCCGCTGGAACTTCGGCGCCCGCTGAGGGGTGCCGCCGGCACTCGCCGGCGCATTCCGGGAGAACGCCCCCGCAGCGGGGCGTTTTCTTTTTCCGGGGCCGGCGCGGTGAGGCGTATCCCGCCGGCTAGCGCAGGCGTTCGAGTACCTTCACGAACTCGGTTGGGTCCGGCCGCTCGCGCACGTCCCTCGAGCGGTTGGCATGGCGGATGATCCCCTCGCCGTCGATCACCACCGAGACCGGCCGCAGGGTGTCCGCGCCGTAGTCGTCGCGGTAGTCGGCCGGCACGCCTCCGGGATGCAGGATGCCGAGCTCGCGCGCGGCGGCGAGATCCGGGTCCATCCAGAAGGTGAAGTCCACGCCGAACAGTTCCGCCACGCGCCGGGTGGTCTGCTGCGGCTTCGGTACGACGAGGATCAGGCGGGCGCCGAGTTCGTTGATCTGCCGGTAGTGCTGCGTCAGGTTCTCGACCTGGGCGGAACAGAAGGGGCACCAGTTGCCGCGCAGGAAGATCAGGACGGCCGGCAGCCCGCGCAGGTCGGACGGGCCCGCGGGTTCGCCGTCCTCCGTCTGCACGGTGAATTCCGGGATGCGGCGGCCGCGCACGAGCCGGTCGCTGGCCTTCTCGCCGGGCCGGCGCAGCAGCCAGAAGACCAGCCCCGCCGCCAGCAGCAGGACCACCACAACAATCGCAGTGACCGTGGCCGTGTCGTTCAGCACCTGTTCCGCCTCCGCCAGCCGCGCCGGGCAATGCGGCATTCTAAGGCTTTACCCGCGGCCGGGAAAACGCGAGCATCCACTGCCTGGCCATGGCGATGACAATGGCGACGGCCATGGCATCGGGAATGGCGACGGCCATTGCAATGGAACCGGACGGGACGGCACCGTACGGGGAGCGGTTGCGCCTGGACCGGAACGGGGGAAACAATGGACTTCGAGATTCCGGCCGCGGTGCGCGACAAGCTCGCGGCACTGGACCGCTTCATCGAGGCGGAGATCCGGCCGCTGGAAGCCGCGGACGACAACATCCGCTTCTTCGACCACCGGCGGGAGTACGCCCGCACCGACTGGGAGCGGGACGGCCTGCCCGCGGCCGACTGGGAGGCGCTGCTCGCCGAGATGCGCCGCCGGGCGGACGCGGCCGGCCACTACCGCTATGCGCTGCCGCGGGAATTCGGCGGCGAGGAGGCGGGCAACCTGGCGATGGCAGTCGTGCGGGAACGCCTCGCCGCGAAGGGCCTGGGCCTGCACAACGATCTGCAGAACGAGAGTTCGGTGGTGGGCAACCTGCCCATCGTGCTCATGCTGCGGGATTTCGGCACGGCGGAGCAGGTGCAGCGCTACGTGGAACCCGCGATCACCGGCGAGCACCCCATCGCGTTCGGCCTGACCGAGCCGGAGCACGGCTCGGATGCCACCTGGATGGAGACCCGTGCCGTTCGGTCCCGCCGTGACGGCGTGCCCGGCTGGCGCATCAACGGCGAGAAGATGTGGAACACGGGCATGCACGTCGCCGGCACCGATCTCGTCTTCGCCCGCACCGTCGGCGCGGACGGCGACGCCGCCGGCATCACCTGCTTCCTGGTGCCGGCCGATGCGGACGGGGTGCGGATCGAGGAATATCTGTGGACCTTCAACATGCCCACCGACCACCCGCGGGTGTCGTTCACCGACGTGTGGGTGGGCGAGGAGGCGGTGCTGGGCGAGGCGGGCAGGGGCCTGGCGGTGGCCCAGCATTTCGTGCACGAGAACCGCATCCGTCAGGCGGCCAGCAGCCTGGGCGCGGCGCAGTACTGCATCGACCGCGCGGTCGCCCGCGCCCGGGAGCGCAAGCCCTTCGGCAAGCCGCTGGCCTCGAACCAGGGCATCCAGTTTCCGCTGGTGGAGCTGGCGACCGAGGCGGAGATGCTGCGGGTGCTGATCCGCCAGACCGCCTGGCAGATGGACCGGTTCGACCGCCGGCGCATCGCGGCGGAGCTGTCGGACAAGGTGGCCATGTGCAACTATCGGGCGAACCGGCTTTGCTGCGAGGCCGCCGACCGGGCGATGCAGGTCTTCGGCGGCATGGGCTATTCGCGGCACGAGCCCTTCGAGCACATCTACCGCCACCACCGGCGCTACCGCATCACCGAGGGGGCCGAAGAGATACAGATGCGCAAGGTGGCCGGGCACCTGTTCGGCTTCATCCGCGGCTAGCGGCGGGGTCCGTCCTCCCCGTTGCCGGCGGTGCCGGCCTCGGCCGCGATGCGCGCTCCGGAATAGGCGGGCTGGTCGATCGCCAGCCGGTCCAGGGTGGTGCGCTCCAGATGCTCCAGCAGCCGGGCGTCGTCGATGGCGATGTGTCCCTCGCGGATGGCATCGCACAGGGCGCGGTTCAGCTCGGCCGGCTCGCCGTCGCGTCCGAGCAGCGCTCTCAGGCGCCCGGCTTCCGCCGCCTCGGCAGCGGGCGCCAGCTCGAGCTCGCGGCGCGCGATGTCCACCACATTGGCGGCGACCAGCGCGTGGAATCCGCGATGCCCGCCGAGTTCCTCCCTGGCCTCGGCCAGGAAGCCGCGCACCGCTTCCAGCAGCTCCCCCAGGGCCGGCGTCTCATCCATCAGTCCCTGCCCCGTATGATGTTCAGCATGTCGATCTCCGCCTCGCTCACCCGCCGGCCGATCGCGGCTCGTTCCACGGAACGGTCCACGCCGCGCCGGTATATCTCCGCCATGGTCATGCACATGACGCCCCATTTCAGGCTGCCCATGAGCTGCCAGTAGCGCATCCGCTGCTCGTCCGCCGTGCCGCCGGCCTCACGATAGCCCCGCAGCAGCTCGCGGCGCCGGCCGAAGCCGCCCACCGGCCGGTGGCTCATGCCGAAGCGCCAGGAGTTGACGGTGATCCAGCCCAGGTCTTCCATGGGATCGCCCCGGTGCGCGAGCTCCCAGTCGAGCACGCCCACGAGTCCCTTTTCGTCGACCACCAGATTGCCGTTGCGGAAGTCGCCGTGTACGAGCACGGGCTCGACGGGCTCGGGCAGGCGGTCGCCCAGCCAGCGGAAGGCGAGTTCGAAGACCGGCCGCGCGTGACCATAGGCGTCGTAGCGTTGCCGGTACGCCGACAGCACGTCCGCGGCCTGCATGGCCGGCAGCGCGGCGGCCGTGGCGGGCCGCGCGGCGTGGATGGCGGCGAGCGCGGCGCCGCATTGCTGCGCCAGGCGGCTGCGGGCGTCGGCGTACTGGTCGCGGCGCAGTATCCGCGGCGCCAGCGTCTCGCCGTCCAGCCGTTCCATGACGAAGCCGGCGCCCAGCCCTTCGTCCGGCGCGAGCACGTGCACCACGCCGGCCACCGGCAGGCCGGCGGCGGCCAGTTCCCCGACCAGCCGGCCCTCCAGGCCCGGGTCGAGTGCGAGCAGGTCCTCGTCCGGCTCCTCGCCGTCCCGCTCCTTGCCGTTCCAGGCCCGACGCAGGACGAGGGGCCGGCGGGACTCGCCTGTCACCCGCTCGAACGACCAGGTCTCGCGGCTCGCACCGCCTGTCAGCCGGCGCAGCCCCTCCACCCGGCCGGCGCCGCCGGTGAGTATCCGGGCCAGCGCCTGTGCGAGCTCGTCGGGACTGGATGCTTTACCGGAGGTTGTCACGCCTTTACTTTAGCGGACATCGGCGCGGCATTGCGCGCGGCAGACGGCGGAAGCCGCGAAAGGAGCAGCGATGGAGAACCTGGCACTGATCACCGGCGCATCGGGGGGCATCGGCGAGCAGCTCGCGCGTATCCATGCGGGGAAGGGCGGCGACCTGGTGCTGGTGGCGCGCAGCGAGGACCGGCTGGCTGAGCTCGCCGCCGAGCTCATCGACGCCCACGAGGTGAACGTGCGCGTCGTGGCGCGGGACCTGGCCGTGCCCGGCGCCGCGGAGGGCCTGGCCGACGAATTGCTGGCCGAGGGTCTGGTGCCGGACATCCTGATCAACAATGCGGGCTTCGGCGGGCAGGGCCGCTTCCACGAGCGGGACTGGGCCCGGGACCGGGACATGATCAACCTGAACGTGACGGCGCTGGCGGCGCTCACGCACGGATTCCTGCCGGCGATGGTGGAACGGGGCAGCGGGCGCATCCTCAACGTGGGCTCGGTGGCGGGCTTCCTGCCGGGGCCGAACTTCGCGACCTATTTCGCCACCAAGGCGTTCGTGCTGTCGTTCAGCGAGGCGATTGCGGCGGAGCTGACCGGCACCGGCGTGACGGTGACGGTGCTCTGCCCGGGACCGGTCGCCACCGGTTTCGTGGATGCCGCCGGCATGACCAACCGGCAGATGTTCGACGCCGTGGCTTCAGCGCCGGACGAGGTGGCACGTTACGGCTATCGAGCGATGCTGCGGGGCGACGTGATCGCGGTCCCCGGGGTCGCCACCCAGATCTCGCTGTTCCAGCTGCGCTTCCTGCCGCGGGGCCTCACCCGGGCGATCTCGCGGCTGACGATGGGGAACCTCTGATCAGGGCTCCAGCACGATCTTGCCCATGTGCTCGCCCGATTCCATGAGCGCGTGGGCCCGGGGGGCCTCGATGAGCGGGAAGGTCGCGTAGACGGTCGGCCGGATGCGCCCTGCCTCCAGCAGCGGCCAGATGCCGCGTTCCAGGCCCGCGGCGATGGCGGCCTTCTCCTCCACCGTCTGCGGGCGCAGCGCGGAGCCGGTGATGGTCAGCCGCTTGCGCAGCACGTGGGCGAAGTTGGCCTCCGCCTTCGGTCCCAGCAGGAACGCGATCAGTGCGTAGCGGCCGTCGTAGGCCAGCACGTCCAGGTTCCGGTCGACGTAGGGTCCGGCCACCATGTCCAGCACCACGTCGACGCCGCGTCCGCCGGTGATCTCCTTCGCGCCCGCCACCCAGTCGCTCTCGCGATAGTTCAGGGCGAGGTCGGCGCCGAGTTCGCGGCAGTAATCGCACTTGGCTTCGGTCCCGGCGGTGACGACGACGCGCGCGCCGCGGGCCTTCGCCAGCTGGATGGCCGCGCTGCCGATGCCGCTGGAGCCGCCGTGGACGAGCAGCCACTCGCCCTCGGCCAGCGCGGCGCGCGTGAAGACGTTGTACCAGACGGTGAAGTAGGTCTCCGGCAGCGAGGCCGCCTCGGTCAGTGTCAGCGCATCCGGCACCGGCAGGCAGTGTTCGGCGGGCACCCGGCAGTATTCGGCATAGCCGCCGCCGTGCACCAGCGCGCAGACCCGGTCGCCCGGGCGCCAGCGGCCCGCGCCCTCGGTGCTCGCGACCACCTCGCCCGCCACCTCGAGGCCGGGCAGGGGATCGGCGTCCGCCGGTACTGGGTACAGGCCCTGACGCTGCAGGCAGTCCGGGCGATTGACGCCGGCGCCGCGCACCCGGATCAGTACCTCCCCCGGCCGCGGTTCCGGCACCGGCCTCTCCACGGCCCGCAGGACCTCCGGGCCGCCCGGCTCGGTGATGTCGACGGCCGTCATCGTCTTCGGCAGGCCCATGTACGCTCGACTCCTCTGATCTCCGGCCCGGTCAGTCTTCCAGCAGGCGCACGCGCGCGGCGACGATATCGCCGTTCAGCGTACCCTCCACTTCGACGTCGCGGCCTTCCGCCGTGGCATAGAAGGCGGCGGCGTCGATCGGTTGCCCGTCTTCCTCGAACGCCGTCGTGCCGTCGGTGACGACGGTGACGCCGAGCATGACGAAGCGGGATTCGCCGACGTCTCTGGCCCGCGCCCGCAGGACGACGCCCGCATCGGCGTCCGTGCGGGTGACGGTGCGCGCCATGAGCGCGTCGCCGCTCTCCGTGCCCGCCGCCTCCACGCGGTCGCCGCTGGCGATGTCGGCGAGGGAGAACGGACGCTGTCGCTGACTGCTCGCGTCGCGGAAGCGGGTCTTGCCGTCGGTGAGGATAGCGACCCCGGCGGCCGTCAGCGTGCCGGCGTCCGGGTCGACGTCGTCCACCGTGCCGTCCAGTCGCGCCTGGCTGGGGGACTCCAGTCTGACGCGCTCGGCGAGGATGGCGCCCGTATCGGTCACGGTGCCTTCCACTTCGACCCGGACGTCGGGACCGAGCATGGAGGCGTTGCCGCCCTCGAACACGGTGGCGTCATCCGTGGCGACCGGCTGGCCGTCCACGTCGAAGTCCGCGGCCGAGGCGAAGCGCGTGATGAGGCCCTCCACTTTCGCTTCCTCGCCTTCCGCGGCCGCGTCCACGCCCTGTTCCTTGAAGCTCAGCGTCTCGGCGATCAGCGTGCCGTCCGCGGCCCGTTGGCTGCCGCGGGCTTCCACCCGGTCGCCGTTGGCGGGAGCGCCGTCGGCGAATCCGTCGAGCATGGCGCTGCCGTAGTCGACGAGTGCGCCGCCGATGCGCAGCCGCTGCGCGACCGTGTCCACCTGAGCGGCGACGCCGGTCAGCTCCAGCCGGTCGGGCGCGGACTTCAGACGCATCAGCGTAGCTTCGACACTGCCGTCGGCACGGTCGAATCCGCTGACCTCCACCGCATCCCCCGCGGTCAGATCATCGAGGCCGGTGACCGCATCGTTGCCTTCGAACAGTGTGTCGATGGACACGTGCACGATGCGTCCGAGCACGACGGCCGTGCCGGCGGCCGCATCGACGGCATCCACCGGCCCTTCGACGCTGTCGTCGAATTCGATGCGGCTGGCCGTGCCGGTGTCGGCGCCCGGCACCCGCTCGCCGCGCAGCGTCACCACGGCACCCACGGACAGTCCGGCCTCGGTGCCCGGTTCGCCGTCGATCACGATCTCGGCGCTCCCGGTCTCGTAGCGGACGCCGTTCACGATGACGCTGCCGAAGCCGGTGATCTCGCCCTTCGTCACCACCGCGACCGGGTTGCCGCCCCGGTCGACGCCGGCCACCTGCTCGGTGCTGTCGCAGCCGGCGAGCAGCACGGCGCACAGCGCCGCGGCCGTCAGTGTCGTGGTGGCCCTCTTCGTGGCCATCCTGTAGGTATGTGATTGACTGCGCATCCTGTCACTCATCGCTGTCTTCCGTGGTCTGCGGGCCCTGGATGAAATAAAGGCCGATGCCGAGGCGCACCGTGTCCGTCTCCTCCCTGCCTGCCTGGCGTTCCTGCTCGGCCAGCCAGTCGTCGATCATGTACAGGAACTCCTCGCCCTTGTCCTCCAGCAGCGCCTGCAGTTCGGGGATGGCGGAGCGTGGCACCTGCAGCGCCGTGGCGCGGCCCTCGAAGCGGGACGGCTCGTCCTGCCCGCGCCCGAGATTGTGATTGACCGTCCTCCCCACGTCCTCCAGTACCTCGCCGGCGCGGCGCAGGGTCTCGGTATCGGTGGCCGCGGGCATGTAATAGCGGTGCAGGGCCCGGAGGCGCCCGCCCGCGGCCTCTTCGACGGCCCCCGTGGTCAGCAGCTCCTTCAGCATGGCCTTCGGCGGGATGTCGCCGGCGTAGCGGCGCAGGAGTTCGGTGAAGCTGTGGTCGCCGTGCTCGTACTCGAGTTCGCGGGCGTTGCCCTGACCGTCGGAGAAGTCCGGGTCCTGGTGCCAGCGGGCGAGCACGCGCGTGGCGTTGTTGGTCTTGCGGGTGAGGGACTGGTCCAGCTGATCGGTGAGCAGTTCCCGCTGGCGCTTGACCTCACGGCGCGTGAGGCCGGTCAGGATGGAGGTGCGGGAAACGTTGGTGGGCCGGCCGCCGATGCCGTAGTCGCTGGTGGCCACCTGCACGAAGACGGACTTGCTGATATCCGCGAATTCCCGCCACGTCATCCCGCCCCGCAGCATGATGCGCGCGATCGGCCGCAACAGTCGGCGGCAGGCGTCTATCAGAACTCTGCGGTACTCATCCATGGCTTTCGTCCGGTGGCTGAGCGTCGGTCACCCGTCGGCCCGGGTCCCGATGTCCCCCACGCGACATAATGGCGTGCGAGCGGATACACTGCGATAAAGCGGCACAGTATCCACCTTCAGGCAGGCTCGAGTCCATGACGCAGCCCACGAATTCGAGTGAGAAACCGCGCCCCCGGCACTACCTGACCCGGCGTCATTCCCTGCATCTTTTCCCCGGACGCTATACCCGCCCCGGCACGGCGCCCGGCGATCTCACCGCGCCGCCGGAGGCCGAGCGCGTCCCGGTCACGCTGTCCCTGACCGACTTCGACGCGGACCAGCTGGTGGAGGAGACGGACTGCGGCCTCGAGGAGGCCGGGCGGTATTTCGACAGCCCGCGCACGACCTGGCTGCACGTGCAGGGCACACCGTCGGAGGAACTGCTGCGTGCCATCGGCGACGCCTACGGACTGCACCCTCTGGCGCTCGAGGACGTTCTGCATACCGGGCAGCGGCCCAAGGTCGAGGCCTACGAGGGTCAGCTCTTCGCCATCGTCGGCGCACCGGAGCACGGGCCGGACGGGGTGGTGCCCACCCAGCTCAGCCTGTTCCTCGGCGACACCTGGGTGGTGAGTTTCCATCCGGGACATGCCGATCCGTTCGAGCCGGTGCGCCACCGGCTGCGCCAGCCTGCGGCACGGATCCGGGAGCGCGGTGCCGATTACCTGTTCTATGCGCTGATCGACACGGCGGTGGACCTCAGCTTCCCGGTCATGGAGGCACTGGGCGAGCGTATCGAGAGCCTGGAGCTCACCGTCTTCGACGATCCCAGCCGGCAGGCGCTGGACGAGATCCACCGCCTGAAGCGCGAGTTGGTCGTCATGCGCCGCAGCCTGTGGCCCCAGCGCGATGCCCTCAACAGCCTGGTGCGGGACGAGCATCACATGCTGGCGGCGGAGACCCACCCGTATCTGCGCGACTGCTACGACCACACGGTGCACGCTCTCGATCTGGTGGAGAGCTACCGGGAGATGGCCTCCAGCCTGCTGGAGGTGTATCTGTCCAGCCTCTCCAACCGCATGAACGACGTGATGAAGGTGCTCACCGTCATCGCCACCGTGTTCATCCCGCTCTCTTTCGTCGTCGGCGTCTACGGCATGAACTTCGATACGGAGGCGAGCCCCTGGAACATGCCGGAGCTCGGTCTGCGCTACGGCTATCCGTTGCTGTGGCTGGTGATGCTCGGGATCGTCGCCGGCATGCTCATCTACTTTCGCCGCAAGCGCTGGCTCTAGCCCCCGTTCCGACGACTTACTGCTGCGCCTCGCTCAGTCGATGGGCCGAGGCCGCCGCGGCCACCGACAGCGCCGCCAGCAGCACCAGGGTCCAGGCGGAGCCCACCAGCGTGGCGATGCCGCCGAAGACGCCGCCGGCCAGCAGCATCACACCGATCACGGTATTGCTGACCGCCACGTAGCTCGCCCGGTTCTCGGCCGTGGCGATGTCCACGAGGTGGGTCTTGCGCCCCAGCCGCACGCCGGCATGGGCGATGCTGAGTGCGAAGTAGGTGGCCGCGAAGGCGACGGGCGCGAACGGCACTCCCGGCGCGAGCGCGAGCCCCGCCGTGGCCAGGCTGGCCGCCGCGGCGAGCAGCGCGGCGCGCTTCATCACCCGTCGGCTGGAACGGTCCGACAGCCGTCCCCAGACCGGCGCGCTGAGGAAGCTCGCGGCGCCCGAGGCCAGCATCAGCGAGCCCAGCCCGGACAGCGTGTTGTCCATGCTCTGGTTTGCGAGGCTCACGTAGAAAGGCGCCGCCAGCGCCGTGGAGAGGAGCAGCGTGCGGGTGATCAGGAACTCCCGCAGGTCCCGGTCGCGGCGGATGAGGCCGAGCTGACGGATGGCCTCGGTCAGCGCATTGCCGCCGCCCTCCGTGGCGCCCGCGTACTCGGCCAGGAAACTGTAGATGGCGGCGGCCAGCAGCCAGAGGCCGCCGGCGGCGAGCAGGACGGCGACGAAGAAGCCGATGCCCCGGCTGCCGGGGTCGAGCGCGATCGCCGCGACGCCCACGGCCACCGTCACGGCGCCGGCAGCCGAGGCGGCGTAGCCGGTCACCGAGCCGCGCCGGGTCTTGGCGATGGTCTTGCCGAGCACGTCCTTGCTGGCCACCGAGCAGACCCCCCGCGCCAGGCTGAACAGGGTGAGCAGGCCCAGGATCGCCCACCCGGCTGCAGCCCCCTCCAGGCTCAGGGCGACGGCACCCATGAGCATCACCGCCACGCCCTGCAGCACGCTGCCGGCCACCCAGAACCACTTGCGCACCGGTACGGCGCGCAGGTAGCGGGCGACGACGAGCTGCGGCAGCAGCGCGAGCGATTCGCGGATGGGCACCAGCCAGCCCAGCATCCACGCCGGAGCGCCGAGACTGGTCAGGAGCCAGGCCAGCACCAGCTTCGGCCCGGCCAGCCGGTCGCCGGTCTTGGTCGCGACCAGGGAGGCGACGTGGATCAGGTAATTGCGCGGCTGCTCCCGGCAGGCGGCATCGGGGATGTCCTTGCAGACCCGGGCGTCCTCGTCGCCGGTCAGCAGGTCGTAGACGTCCCTCGCGGGGCCGGGTTTCGGAGCCGTTTGCGCCAAGTCGATGCCTCGTCGTGTCCTGCGGAGGTGGGGGATACTAGCAAACGCAAAAAGGTCAGGCGTCGGCGCGCCGCGCCGTGCGCGGCGCCGGCCGGGTGTGTATCCTCGGCGGACGTCAACGCTTCACGGGAGGCCCTGGATGGGACTGGAAATTGGCGGCCTGTTCGGCCTGATCATCCTGATACTGGATGTCTATGCGATCGTGAAGACCCTTGGCAGCCGGGCGAGCACCGGCAGCAAGGTGCTGTGGATCGTGGTCATCCTCTTATTGCCGCTGCTCGGGCTCATTCTCTGGGCCCTGTTCGGGCCTAAGGCCTAGCCGGCCGCAGCGGCTGCAGGGGGCCGGACCGGGCCGGCGGTATTCAGTCGTCCCGCAGGAACGCCCGCGCGTCTTCGGCCGTCCGCGCCGGCGCCTCCTCCATCGGCACGTGGCCGAGGTCGTCGTAGACGACGAGCCGTGCGTCCGGGATGTCCTCGGCGAAGCGCCGGCCGTGCTCCGGCGGTATCCACTCGTCCTGCCCGCCCCACTGCACGAGGGTGGGCGCGTCGATCTGTACGAGCGCGGCTGACGGATCCTCCCGGGCGGACCGCGAGGCGGCACGGGCCCGCTGCAGGAAAGCCTCCCGATTGCCTTCCCGCAGCGACAGCTCGAAGTAGCGGTCCACCAGCGCCTCGTCCACCAGGCTGTCGTCTGCGTAGACCTCCTCCAGGCTGCGGCGGTAGAGGCTGCGCGGCGTCAGTTTCGCCAGCGCGTCGCCGACACCCGGCAACGCCGCGAGCCGGAAAATCAGCGCGGGCGTGCGGCGCAGCCGATAACCCGATGCGTCGATGAGTATCAGCCGGTGCACGCGCTCCGGACGGGCGGCCGCGAAGTTCCACGCGATGCGCCCGCCCAGCGAGTTGCCGGCCAGGTGGAAGGTGTCGATGCCGAGACGCCGGGTGACGTCGTCGACGAACTGCACGTAGGCGCCGATGGAATAGTCGCCGGCGGGATGGGGACCCGTCAGCCCGAATCCCGGCAGGTCCACGCGCACGATGCGGAAGTCGCCGGCCAGCGCCTCCACCCAGCCGTTCCACGTGTGCAGCGAGGCGCCGGTGCCGTGCAGCAGCACCAGCGCCGGCCC
This sequence comes from Lentisalinibacter orientalis, assembly GCF_040706535.1. Classification (NCBI taxonomy): domain Bacteria; kingdom Pseudomonadati; phylum Pseudomonadota; class Gammaproteobacteria; order Woeseiales; family Woeseiaceae; genus Lentisalinibacter; species Lentisalinibacter orientalis. The sequence continues at coordinate 133,592 of NZ_JAPDRJ010000005.1, read as the reverse complement.
ACTGCCCTCCACGGCGACGTGGGCGCTCATGCCGTCGAGTTCCAGGAATTGCGAGCCGGTGACCCGATAGCGCTCGGTCAGGGACTCGACGCTGCGATCGGGCTCCCAGGCCCACGCCAGCACCAGCGCCACGGCGATGAACAGGACCAGCACGGCGTTGACGACGGCCCTCATGTCCCTCTGCCGGCGCTGCTGCTGTCCATGCCCGTGCCCCTGGTCGCTTCCCGATGCCTCCGTCGATGGTAAGCGCGTCGCGCCGCCACGGCCAGCGCGTCCCTTACGGCTCGCCGAGGGTGTCGTTACAATGCCGGGGCCGACGCGCCGCACGGGCGCAACCGAGCCGGAGCGACTATGAGCCGATCACTGCGGGAACCATTGTGGGAGCCGTCGCCGGAACGCAAGGCGAGCGCGAACCTGACCCGCTTCGCCGCCTTCGCGGCGGAGGCCCGGGGCGAGGGCTTCGCGGACTACGCCGCGATGTACCGCTGGTCGGTGGACGAACCGGAGGCGTTCTGGTCCACGCTGTTCCACTACCTGGACCCGGTGTGCCGGCGCCAGCCCGAGACCGTGATCCGCGATGCCGCTGCCATGCCGGGCGCGAAGTTCTTCCCGGAGGCCGAACTCAACTTCGCCGAGAACCTGCTGCGCTACCGTGGGCCGCTGCCCGCGATCATCTTCCACGGCGAGGACGGCACGCGCCGGGAACTGAGCCGCGACGAGCTGCATGACGAGGTGGCGCGGGTCGCGGCCGGGTTGCGCCGGGCCGGCGTGGAACCGGGCGACCGGGTGGCCGGCTACCTGCCGAACTGCCCGAGACGGTGATCGCCATGCTGGCGGCGTCGAGCCTCGGCGCGGTGTGGTCGTCGTGCTCGCCGGATTTCGGCGTGCAGGGCGTGCTGGACCGCGTCGGTCAGATCGCACCGAAGGTACTGTTCGTCACCGACGGCTACCGCTACAACGGCCGCGTGTTCGACATGCGCGACACCGTGGCCGGCATCCTCGCGCAGCTGCCGGACGTGCAGACCTGCGTGGTGGTGCCGTTCATCGAGCGCGAGCCGGCCATCGGCGGCGTCCCCCGCAGCGTGCACTATACGGACTTCGTGCAGGAGGCGGATGAGATCGAGTTCGCGCGGCTGCCCTTCGATCATCCGCTCTACGTCATGTATTCCTCGGGCACGACGGGCACGCCGAAGTGCATCGTGCACGGCGCCGGCGGCACGCTGATACAGCAGATGAAGGAACACGTACTGCACGTGGACCTGAAGTCCGGCGATCATCTCTTCTACTTCACGACCTGCGGCTGGATGATGTGGAACTGGCTGGTGGCCGGTCTCGCCTGCGGTGCCACGCTGGTGCTCTACGACGGCTCGCCCTTCCATCCCGACGGCGGACGGCTCTGGCGCATGGCCGAGCAGGAACGCATCAACGTGTTCGGCACCAGCGCGAAGTACATCGCGGCGCTGGAGAAGGCGGGCCTGCATCCGGGCCGCGACCACGATCTGTCCGCGCTGCGCACGGTGCTGTCCACCGGCTCGCCGCTGGCGCCTGCGAGCTTCGACTACGTCTACCGGGAGATCGCCGACGACGTACTGCTGGCCTCCATCTCGGGCGGCACCGACATCCTCGGTTGTTTCGCCGGCGGCTGCCCGATACGACCGGTGTGGCGGGGCGAGCTGCAGTGCCGGATGCTGGGCATGGCGGTGGAAGTGTGGGACGAGGACGGCACGCCGGTCACCGGCGAGAAGGGCGAGCTGGTCTGCACGCAGCCGTTCCCCTCCATGCCCATCGGTTTCTGGAACGACGAATCCGGCGAGAAGTACCGGGACGCCTATTTCACCCGCTTCCCCGGCGTCTGGGCCCACGGGGACTTCGCCGAGCTGACCGAACACGACGGCATGATCATCCACGGCCGCTCCGATGCAGTCCTGAACCCCGGCGGCGTGCGTATCGGCACCGCGGAGATCTACCGCCAGGTGGAGAAGATCGACGACGTGCTGGAGTCCATCGCCATCGGTCAGGACCGGGACGACGACGTGCGCGTGGTGCTGTTCGTGGTGCTGCGGCCCGGTGTCGAGCTGGACGAGCAGCTGGAGAGCCGCATCCGCCGGGTCATCCGCGAGAACGCCACCCCGCGGCACGTGCCCGCGAAGATCCTGGCCGTGCCGGACATCCCGCGCACGATCAGCGGCAAGATCACGGAGCTGGCCGTGCGCTCGGTGGTGCACGGCGAGAGCGTGAAGAATACGGACGCGCTGGCCAACCCTGAGGCGCTGGAATACTTTCGCGACCGGCCGGAGCTGGCGGAATCGTGAGCGCCTTGCAGGGCGTCCGGGTGCACGCCGAGACGATCCGCCCGGAGTGGATCGACTACAACGGCCACATGAACGTGGCCTGGTACGTGCTGATATTCGACCGCGGCGTCGACGGGCTCTGGGAGGAACTCGGCCTCGACGCCGCCTACCGTGAGGAGAGTGGCGGCACCACCTTCGCCGTGGAGTGCCACGTGAGCTACCTGCGGGAGCTGCGCGAGGGCGACCCGGTGGCGGTCACCGCCCAGCTCCTCGCCTGGGATGCCAAGCGCATCCACCAGTTCATGCGCATGTACCACGCCGACGAGGGCTGGCTCGCCGCCACCTGCGAGTGGATGAACCTGCACGTCGACACGGCTACCCGGCGCGTCTCGCCCTGGCCCGACGCGGTGCTCTGCCGGCTGGATGCTTTCGCCGGGCGCCATCCGGATGCCCCCTGGCCGGAGCAGGCGGGACACCGCATGCGCGTCCCTCAACCGCTCGGCCCGCGGGCAGCGGCAGAGCAAAGTCCCACGGAGCAATAACCACCATGACCGAGCACGTGATACTCGCCATCGACCAGGGCACCACCAGCAGCCGGGCGATGGTCTTCGACCGCAAGGCGCGCATCCTCGCCGTGAGCCAGCGGGAATTCCCGCAGGTGTTCCCGAAACCCGGCTGGGTGGAACACGACCCGGAGGCGATCTGGCAGAGCGTGCTTTCCGTCGTCCACGACGCCATCGCGGACGCCGGCTGCCTGCCGCGGGACGTGGCCTGCATCGGCATCACGAACCAGCGCGAGACCACGGTGGTCTGGGACCGGCGCACCGGCGAGCCGGTCTACAACGCCATCGTCTGGCAGGACCGGCGCACGGCGGCGAAATGCCGGGAATACGCGGCCGGCGGCGGCGAGGAGCTGGCCACCAGCCGTTCGGGTCTGCGCATCGATCCCTATTTCTCGGCGACGAAGCTGGCCTGGATACTGGACAACGTGGAGGGCGTGCGGGAGCGCGCCGAGCGCGGCGAGCTCGCTTTCGGCACCATCGACGCGTTCCTGCTCTGGCGCCTGACCGGCGGCGCCGAACACCGCACGGACATTACCAACGCCTCGCGCACGCTGCTCTACGACATCCACCGCCAGTGCTGGGACGACGACCTGCTCGCACACTTCGGCGTGCCCGCCTCGCTGCTGCCGGAGGTCTGCGACAACACCTTCGACTTCGGCACGACGGACGCGGAGACCCTGGGCGCCGGTATCCCGGTGGCGGGCATGGCCGGCGACCAGCAGGCCGCCCTGTTCGGCCAGGCCTGCTTCCATCCGGGCATGACCAAGAGCACCTACGGCACCGGCTGCTTCGTGATCGCCAACACCGGCGAGAAGCCGCTGGCCTCCGGCCACCAGCTGCTGACCACGATCGCGAGCCGCGTGGACGGCCGCCTGAGCTACGGTCTGGAAGGCAGTATCTTCGTGGCCGGCTCGGCCATCCAGTGGCTGCGGGACGCGCTGAAGATCATCGCCGCCGCACCGGACTCCGAGGCCATCGCGCGCGAGCAGGGCGTCATCGACAACATCCACGTGGTGCCCGCGTTCGCCGGGCTCGGCGCGCCCCACTGGGACCCGGACGCCCGCGGTGCCATCCTGGGCCTCAGCCGCGACAGCGGGGTCGCCGAGATCGTGACGGCCACGCTGCAGTCGGTGGCCTTCCAGACCCGGGACCTGATGCTGGCCATGCGCGACGACGGCCTGGACGTGGAACTGCTGCGGGTGGACGGTGGCATGGTCAATAACGACTGGCTGGTGCAGTTTCTCGCGGACATGCTCGGCATCACCGTGGAGCGCCCGCGCATCACGGAATCCACGGCCTTCGGCGCGGCCTGCCTGGCGGGCCTGCAGCGCGGCGTCTTCGATTCGCTGGAGCAACTGGAACAGCTCTGGCAGCGGGACGCGCTGTTCGAACCCGCCATGTCCGGCGAACGGCGGCGGGCGCTGCACGAGGGTTGGCTCGCCGCCGTCGCGCGGGTGCGTTCGGTGGCGCAGGAGTCCTGACCGGGCCGGTCAGTCGAGGTCGCGCCGCACCGGATCGGTGTGGCGCACCGGTCCGCGATGCTCGCCGCCTTCCCCCGCCGGCGCCACCACCGCGTAGCCGGCGGTGAGCGCCAGGGAGTAGATCAGTACGCTCATGATCGGCAGGTAGTGGCCGAGCGCCACCGTGCCGCCGCCGGCGAACTCCACCAGCCAGATCGCGAGCTCCGCGAGAACGGCCAGCAGCAGCATCATGGCGATCAGCAGCACCAGCCAGGCGGGCAGCCGGGCCCAGCACGCGGAAAGACGGCTGCCGCCGTCCGGCTCCAGCAGGCGCAGACACAGCAGGGCCAGCACGGCGGTGGGCAGCAGCAGCCAGCCGGTCAGCGCCAGCAACGACTGCATGCCGGGCCCGTCCGCGCCGAGGAACAGCGCCATCATGGCGGTGAACGCGAGCAGCAGGCCCGTGATGGCGAGCACCAGCGTGGCCACGGCGGTCAGCACACGGCCGCTGCCCTGCGGCGGTTCGTCCGGCCGTCTTTCGGTGATGGTCATGGCGGCATTGTGCCCGGGCGGCGGGCGCATGCAAACGGCCGCGAGGATCACGGATCGACGGCGGTCGACAATACCTGCGCGTCGCCCTGCCGGGCCACGGCGTCGTTGCCGGCGAGATGGCCGAGGAATTCCGCGGTCGCCCGGGCCCAGCTCTTCTCCAGCGCGGCTTGCCGGCAGGTGCCGCGGTCCAGCGTGAGCGCCCGGCGGATGGCGACGCCGAGGTCCTCGTGCAGGACGCCGGTGCGGCCCTGCTCGATGACGTCCAGCGGTCCCGTGACCGGGTAGGCGGCCACCGGCGTGCCGCAGGCCATGGCCTCCAGCATCACCAGCCCGAAAGTATCCGTGCGGCTGGGGAAGACGAAGACGTCGGCGGCAGCCAGGTGCGCTGCCAGTTCGGAGCCGAAGCGATAGCCGGTGAAGACCACGTCGGGGAATTCCGCGCGCAGCCTGGCGAGGTCGGGGCCGTCGCCCACCACGTACTTCGTGCCCGGCAGGCCGAGCTGCAGGAAGGCCTCCACGTTCTTCTCCACGGCGACACGGCCCATGTAGAGGCAGATCGGGCGTGGCCCCGCCAGTGCCGCCTTCGGCTCGGGACGGAAGAGCTCCACGTCGACACCGCGGCTCCACAGCCGGAGCCCGCCGAATCGGCGGCCGGTGAGTTCGTCCCGCACGGCGGGCGTGGGCACCAGGGTCGCCGCCGCCGGCCGATGGAAGCGCCTCAGCCAGGCGTACATCCACGACACCGGTATCGGCGCGCGCTCGCGCACGTACTGGGGGAAGCGCGTGTGATAGGAAGTCGTGAATGCGAGGCCGCGCCGCACGCAGTAGCGCCTCGCTGCAAAACCCAGCGGTCCCTCGGTGGCGATGTGTATGCAGTCGGGGCGGAAGGCGTCCAGCGTCCTGCGGACGCGGCGGTACGGCAGCACCGAGAGCCGGATCTCCGGATAGGTGGGGCAGGGCAGCGTGCTGTGATCCGCCGGCGTGATCATCTTGACCCGGTGTCCGGCACGGATCAGCTCGTCACGGGTCCTGCCCAGCGTTGTGACTACACCGTTTACCTGGGGCAGCCAGGCATCGGTGACGATGGCGATGCGCATGGCCGGCAGTGTCCGCCGCGACTGTTACCGGAATCTTGCCGTTCGGAGAAAATTCCGGGACAGCAGTGCCGAACGTGTCACCGATCTTTAAAGAAGCTGTCACCTCCCTGACTTGTCGCCCGGCGAGACTCTCGCCAGCTTCGGGCAACCCGGGAGAGGTTTCCGTGCAGACGATGTGGCAGCAGGTGGCGGCAGCCGAGATCGGCTTTACGCTGAAGGTAAACCGGCTCAGCCGACGCACGCCCATACTGACCCTGTTCCGTGCGGTGAGCCGTCTGGGCGACGGCGTCGCCTGGTATGCAGGGCTCGGCGTCATGCTCCTGATCGGCGGCGAGCAGGCCGCCGGCGCCGTGCTGCAGACGGGAGTCACGGCGCTGGCCGGCGTCGGGCTCTACCGTTTCCTGAAAGAGAGGCTCGTGCGGGAGAGGCCGTTCATCACCTTTGCGGACATCCGCTGCGGCACGGCGCCCCTGGACCGCTACAGCTTCCCCTCGGGCCACACGCTGCACGCAGCGCTGTTCTCGGTGTTCTTCCTGGTCTACCTGCCGGTGCTCGGCCTGGCGATGCTGCCATTCGCGCTGCTGGTCGCCGCCTCCCGGGTGGTACTCGGCCTGCACTATCCCACTGACGTGCTCGCGGGCGCCGCCGTCGGCCTGCTGCTGGCCGCCGCCAGCCTGGCGTTCCTGCGCCTGCCGCCAATACCTTTCTGAGTCCGTCTCAGGCGACGGCGCCGAGTTCCACCTGGCCGAGCTCCGGTTCGGCTGCGCCGTCCCAGGACACGAGTCCGAGGCGGCCTTCCCGGTCTTCCACCAGCGCGGTGCAGTGCTCGACCCAGTCGCCGTCGTTGCAGTAGATGACGTCGCCGGCCCGACGCACGGCCGGTCGATGGATGTGGCCGCAGACGATGCCGTCCAGGCCCTGGGCCCGGACGTACTCGATGGCCGTGTTCTCGTAGCGGTGGATGTAGTCCAGCGCCGCGTTGATGCGCATCTTGATGGCACTCGCCATGCGCACCGGGCGATAGCCGAGGCGGTGGCGGACCCGGTTCAGACCGGCGTCCATGTCCACCAGCCAGCGGTAGGCGGCCGAGCCGAGGCGCTCTTTCATCGAGCCCACCCGCAGATCCCGGTCGAATTCGTCGCCGTGCGTCACCAGCAGCCGGCGCCCGCAGCGCGTCTCGTGGATGTGGCGGCGCCGTATTTCGATCAGGTGGTGATCCGTGCCGTCGAACAGCCGCAGCTCGGCGTCATGATTGCCGGGGATGTAGATGACCCGGGTGCCTTCCCGGGACAGGCGCATGATCTCGTGCAGCACCTCGCCGTGGACGGGAGGCCAGTAGACGGTGCTGCGCATCGCCTCGAAGTCGAGGATGTCGCCGACCAGGTAGAGCCGGCGTGTCTCCAGGGCGCGGAGGAAGTCGAGGAGTTGCCGGGCGCGGCAGCCGCGGGTGCCGAGATGAGTATCCGAGAGCCAGACCGCTTCCGCCTGAACTCGTGCCTCCGCGTGCTTCATAGTCTCTACCCCGCCGGCATTCCGAGATGGCGGTGAAGATAGTCACGCAAGTTGAAGATTTTCTTACGCTGCCGTGACGTTTTGATGGCTCCCCGCCCGCGCAGCGGAGCGCGGAGCCGGATGCCGCCGCGCCCCCGGGCCCGCATCTCGGGTACACTTGGCGTCCGCCGAGGCGCCCAGGCGGCTCCGCGTGCGAAGAACAAGGCGCCCGGCAAGACCGTGGCGGACCGTGCCGGCCCGCCGATATCCAGTCTCAGAAGCAGGAGAGGGGACATGCCGGAAACAGTGTCCAAAGACAAGCTCGCCGATTACATCGACCGGGACATGCCGCCGTCGGAGTGGCTGAAGATCGAGCAGGAGCGCATCGACGCCTTCGCCGATGCCACGCTCGACCATCAGTTCATCCACGTCGACAAGGAGAAGGCGGCGCAGACGCCGTTCGGCACGACCATCGCCCACGGTTATCTCACGCTCTCACTGCTGCCCCACCTCACCGGGCAGTGCGGCGTGATCCCCGAGGGCATCGCCATGGCCATCAACTACGGCTCGAACAAGGTCCGTTTCCTGCAGCCGGTGAAGGTGGGCAGCGAGGTGCGCGCCCACGTGAAGCTGAAGGAAGTGAACGAGAAGAAGCCGGGCCAGATCCTGACCACGTCCGAGGTGACGGTGGAGATCAGGGGCGAAGAGAAACCGGCCCTGGTGGCCGAGACGCTGGCCCTGTACTTCGTGCAGTGAGCCGCGGCAACCGATTGACCGGCAACCGATTGACCAAGGGAGGCTGAAGTGACGATCCGATTCGACGATCAGGTGGCTATCGTGACGGGCGCCGGCGGCGGCCTGGGGCGCTGTCACGCCCTGGAACTCGCCCGCCGCGGTGCGAAAGTGGTGGTGAACGATCTGGGCGGAGCCCGGGACGGCAGCGGCGGCTCCAGCGAGGCCGCCGAGGCCGTGGTGGCCGAGATCGAGGCCGCCGGCGGCGAGGCCATCGCAGACGGCGCCAACGTGGCCGACTACGAGCAGGTCCAGGCGATGGTGGCCGCGGCCATGGACAAGTGGGGCCGCGTGGACGTGCTGGTCAACAACGCGGGAATCCTGCGTGACAAGAGCTTCGCGAAGGTGGACCTCGAGGACTTCCAGCTGGTCGTCGACGTGCACCTCATGGGTTCGGTGAACTGCACCAAAGCGGCGTGGGAGATCATGCGCGAGCAGAAATACGGCCGCATCGTCATGACCACGTCGTCCACCGGCCTGTACGGCAACTTCGGCCAGTCGAACTACGGCGCCGCCAAGCTCGGCGTGGTGGGTTTCATGAACACGCTGCACCTGGAAGGCCAGAAGTACGACATCCGCGTGAATTGCCTGGCACCGGTCGCAGCCACCCGCATGACCGAGGGGCTCATGCCCGAAGAGGCGCTGGCGCTGCTGCAGCCGGAATACGTCACGCCCGCCGTGGTGTTCATGGTGAGCCCGGACGCGCCGAGCCGGCAGATCATCTCGGCCGGGGCGGGCGGCTATGCCCGCGTGTATCTGGAGGAGACGCCGGGCATCTGGCTGGCGCCCGACGAGCGCGACGCCGATCACGTGGCCGCGAGCTGGGAGAAGATCGCGGACAAGACCGGCGCCGAGGAGTACCAGGACGGCAGCGGCCAGAGCATGAAGTTCCTCACCCGCGCGGCGAAGGAGCTGGGCATCAAGACGGGCTGAGCGCCCGTCTCCACGGAACATCGACAGGCGGGCGCGGGCGCCCGCCGGGAGAAAGGCAGTGAAAGAAGCGGTAATCGTATCCACGGCGCGCACGCCCATCGGCAAGGCCTATCGGGGCGCCTTCAACAACACCCAGGCCCAGACACTGGCGGCCCATCCCATCCGCGAGGCGGTGAAGCGGGCCGGCGTCGACCCGGCCGAGGTGGACGACGTGATCATGGGCTGCGCGATGCAGCAGGGCTCCAGCGGTCAGAACGTCGCCCGCCAGGCGCTGCTCGCCGCCGGCCTGCCGGAGACCGTCAGCGGTATGTCCGTGGATCGGCAGTGTTCGTCCGGCATGATGGCCATTGCCATCGCCGCCAAGCAGGTGCTGCACGACAACATGCCCATCGTGGTCGGCGGCGGGCTGGAGTCGATCAGCCTGGTCCAGAACGAGCACATGAATACCTACCGTGCCAAGGACCCGAACGTGATCGCCGCCAGCGAGCACATCTACATGTCGATGCTGGAGACTGCCGAGGTGGTCGCCAGGCGTTACGGCATCAGCCGGGAGCAGCAGGACGAGTACGGTCTGCAGAGCCAGATGCGTACCGCCGCCGGTCAGGAGGCAGGGGCTTTCGACGACGAGATCGTCCCGATGACCACGACCAAGGGCGTGATGGACAAGGAGACCAAGGAGATCAGCTTCGAAGAGGTCACGCTGGAGAAGGACGAGGGCAACCGGCCCGGTACCACCGCCGAAGGTCTGGCGAGCCTCAGTCCGGTCTTCGAGGGCGGCGTGATCACCGCCGGCAACGCGAGCCAGCTCTCCGACGGCGCCTCCGCCTGCGTGGTGATGGACTCCAAGCTCGCCGAGAAACGGGGGCTGGAGCCCCTGGGCATCTATCGCGGCATCGCCGTGGCCGGCACTGCTCCGGACGAGATGGGCATCGGCCCCGTGTTCGCGGTGCCGAAGCTGCTCGAGCGCACCGGGCTGAAGATGGACGACATCGGCCTGTGGGAACTCAACGAGGCCTTCGCGGTGCAGGTGATCTACTGCCGCGACAAGCTGGGCATCCCGAACGAACTGCTGAACGTCAACGGCGGCTCGATCTCCATCGGCCACCCCTACGGCATGTCCGGTGCCCGCATGGTGGGCCATGCGCTGATCGAGGGGCGCCGACGCGGCGCCCGCTACGTGGTGTGCACCATGTGCATCGGCGGCGGCATGGGCGCGGCCGGGCTGTTCGAGGTGCTCTGAGGTACGGCGTACCCCGACTTGACGGCTCCCGGCCCAGGCCCAATCATCGTCTCCGGCGCTCCGGTTCCCGGAGCGTACGGATATCCGGCCGGGGGGCCGGCCAGCAGGGGGGACCGGCACGCATTGCTCCGTGCGCGACAGAAACTCGGTAAATACCGCATCGTCCGCTGCCTGTCGAAGGGGCCGCTCGCCAACGTGTATCAGGCCTACGATACCGTGCGTTCGGCTCACGTCGCGCTGAAGGTGCCGCTGACCACGGCCAGGAGTCTCTCGGCCGTCGAGGACTTCCTGCACGAAGTGCGGATGGCCTCCAAGTTCGAGCACCCGAACATTCTGCCCGTCTACGATGCCGGCTTCATCGGCGATCATTTCGTCATCTCGATGCCGCTCGGCACGGAGTCCCTGGCCGATCGCCTGGTCAGGCGCATGTCCCAGAGCCTGCGGATGGACTTCGCCTCCCAGGCGCTGGCCGCGGTGGCGCATGCCCACGAGCACCGGGTTATCCACTGCGACATCAAGCCGGAGAATTTCATCATTTTCCCCGGCAATCGGCTGCGGCTGTCCGACTTCGGCTTCGCCAAACTGAACCTGCGCACGCTGAAGGCGTCGGGTTCCGGCACCATCGACTACATCGCTCCCGAGCAGGCCATGGGCAGACCGAAGTTCCAGTCCGACGTCTTCTCGCTGGGTCTCGTGCTCTACCAGCTGTTCTCCGGGCGCCTGCCGGAATGGCCCTTCGACTGGCCGCCGCCCGGCATCGAGCGGGCCCGCCAGCACGCCAGCGGCGACCTGCTGGAGGTGCTGCGCCGGGCCATGCAGGTGGACATCTCCGCGCGCACCCGCGACGCCGTGCAGATGCGCGCGGAGTTCGAGCGGGCGCGCAGCCGTGCGCGCCGCCAGCGCCGGCGCAGCAGCCCGAAGGTGGAAGGGCCGGTCTGGAAACGGGTGCAGTGGCGGGAGTTCCAGAGCCGCTACCGCAAGGTGCTGGACACCCGCCATCAATGCCGGCGCTGCGAGGGCCCGGTGGCCGAGGTGATGCAGGCCTGCCCCTGGTGCGGCGCCGACAACCCGGCCGCCGGCGACACGCGCACGTTCCCGGCTCACTGTCCCCGCTGCGAGCGGGGCGTGAAGCTGGACTGGGACTATTGCGCCTGGTGCTACGGGCCGGGCTTCGAGAAAGAGACCAACCGGCATTACAGCGACCGCCGCTATACGGCCCGCTGCGCCAACAAGCGCTGCGGCGGTCCGCTGATGCCCTTCATGCGTTACTGCCCCTGGTGCCGCGCCAAGGTGAAGCGCAAGTGGGCGCTGCCCGGCTCCGACCGGTGCTGCAGCTCCTGCGGCTGGGGCATCGCGGCGGAATTCTGGAATTATTGTGCCTGGTGCCGGCAGCCGGTCTCCGGCCGGACGCCGGGCCGGCGCCGCAGGAATGGCTGAGGCGCGGGCATGGGGTACCCAGGAAGAGCCCCTCGTACTGCCGGTGGAAGAGGATTCCGGCGAGATTCTGACGGCGCAGGCAGCAGGCGGCGAGGCCGTGGCCTATTGCCGCCGCAGCCCGGACAAGGAGACCGGCAACGAGGACACGCTCGCCGTGATACCGCTGGCCGGGGACACGGTGGTGCTGGCGGTCGCGGACGGGGCCGGCGGCCTGCCGGCCGGGCAGCGGGCCTCGCGCACGGCGATCCGCACCGTCATCGAGTCGCTGAAGGCGGTCAGCGACCCCGCCGTGATGCTACGCACGGCCATCCTGAACGCCATGGAGGAAGCCAACGCGGCCGTGATGGCGCTGGCCAACGGATCGGCGACCACGCTGACCGTGGTCTCCGTGGAGGGACGGTTGGTGCGCCCGTACCACGTGGGCGACTCGGCGGCGCTGGTGACGGGTCAGCGCGGGCGGCTCAAGATGCAGACGATAGCCCATACGCCGGTGGCCTTCGCCGTGGAGGCGGGTTTCCTCGACGAGGTGGAGGCGCTCTACCATGCCGAGCGCAACCTGGTGTTCAACTTTCTCGGCACCGCCGACATGCGCATCGAGGTGGGCGCCGAACTGGAGCTGGCCCCCCGGGATACGCTGCTGCTCGCTAGCGACGGCCTCACCGACAACCTCCACCTGGCCGAGATCGTGGAGATCGCCCGCAAAGGCCCGGCGGCAGAGACGCTGGCGCAGCTGGCCGACTATGCCCGCGAGCGCATGCTGACGCCGGAGGCGCCCACGCCGAGCAAGCCCGACGACCTCAGCATCATCCTGTTCCGCAAGCCCGGCGCGGAAGAGGATGCCGCGGCGCCGGACGGAGATGCGGCGCACGAGACGAAGAAGGAGGAAGGTGACGACGATGCCGACGGATAGCGAACTGCCCCGACCGCCGTGTCCCTGGATGACGGAGAGCCACGAGGAGTGGCGCCGCCAGGTACGCCGCTTCGTCGACGACAAGATCATGCCGTTCGTGGACGACTGGGAAGAGGCGGGCCGCATCCCGGAGTCCCTGTTCCACGACGCGGCGGAGTTCGGCCTGCTGCAGGTCGGCTACCCCGAGCGCTACGGCGGCGTCTCCGAGGGCATCGACGGCTTCCATCGCCTGATCGTCTCCGAGGAGCTGGCCCGCAGCGGCGCCGGCGGCGTCAACGCGAGCCTGATGGTGCACGGCATCGCCCTGCCGCCGCTGCTCGCCGGCGGCCCCGAGCCGCTGCGCGCGGCGATCGCGCCGCGGGTGCTCACCGGCGAACGGCACATGTCGCTGGCCATCACGGAGCCGGGCGGCGGCTCGGACGTGGCCGCCATCCGCACCCGGGCCGTCGCGGAAGGCGATCACTACGTGGTCGACGGCGAGAAGACCTTCATCACCGGCGGCATGCGGGCGGACTACTTCACCACCGCCGTACGCACGGGCGAGGGCTACGACGGCATCTCGATGCTTCTGATCCCTGCCGACGCGGACGGCGTGAGCCGCACGGAACTCGACCGCAAGCAGGGCTGGTGGTCGTCCGACACGGCCACCATCCATTTCGACGGCGTGCGCGTGCCGCGGGATCATCTGATCGGCACGGAGGGTGCCGGGTTCGCCCTGATCATGAAAAATTTCAACGGCGAACGGCTGGCCATGGCGGCCGGCGCCAATGCCTCGGCGCGGGTCTGCGTCGAGGACGCGCTCGCTTGGGCGCGTCAGCGCCATACCTTCGGCCGGCGTCTCGCCGATCACCAGGTCATCCGCCACAAGCTGGTGGAGATGCTGCGGCAGGTGAACGCGACGCAGGCCTATCTGGAACACTGCACCTGGCGCGTCGACCGGGGCGAGACCCCGGCGGCGGATCTGGCCATGCTGAAGGTGCAGGCCACGCTGACCATGGAGTTCTGCGCCCGGGAGGCAATGCAGATTCTCGGCGGCGCCGGTTATCTGCGCGGCAGCCGCATCGAGCGCATCTACCGGGAGGTGCGGGTGAACGCCATCGGCGGCGGTTCCGAGGAGATCATGCGCGACCTGGCCGCGCGTCAGCTCGGTCTCTGAGTCGCCAGCATCGTCGCCGGCAGCGTGATGGTCACCTGCAGCCCGCCGTCCTTCCGGTTGCGGGCGACGATGCTGCCGGCGTGCAGCTCGGTGACCCGCCGCGCGATGGCGAGCCCCAGTCCGGCGGTGCCCACCTTGTCGCCCCGGTAGAACGGTTCGAACAGCAGGCCGAGTTCCTCGTCGGGGACGCCGCCGCCGTCGTCGGCGATGGTCACGGACAGGCCCTCCGGGCCACGGCTCAGCCGCACGTCGACGCGCTGCTCGGCATGATGGGCCGCATTGCGCAGCACGTTCTCGACGGCGCTCGCCAGCGAGGCCCGCTGGGCGCGGACCAGGACGCCCGCCGGCGCCTCCAGCTCGATGCGCGGGCCGTCGTCGCCGCCCTCGAAACGCGCGTCGCGGACCAGCTCGCGCAGCATCGCCGTCAGATCGAATTCCTCGCTGCGGGGACCGCGGCCGGAATCGGCCCGGGCGAAGTCCATGATCTCGCCGATGAGCCAGTCGAGCCGATCCGATTCCTTCTCGATGCGCGCGAGTGCCGGCAGTTCGCCGGCGTCGCGCTGGGCGAGGCCCAGCGCCACCCGCATGCGCGCGAGCGGCGAACGCAGTTCGTGGGAGACGTTGCGCAGCAGCTCGCGCTGGGAACGCTGTGAGGCCTCCAGCTGTGCGGCCATGTCGTTGAAGTCCCGCGCGAGGCTGCCGAGCTCGTCCCGGCGGGTCACGATAGGCCCTCCCACGCGCGTATCCAGGCTGCCTTCAGCCAGCGCGCGGGTGGCATCACGCAGGCTCTTCACCGGCCGCGACAGGGTGCGCGCCAGTAGCCATGCCACGCCGGCACTGACCGCCAGCGCGAACAGCAGCAGCGTCACGCGCACGGGGAGATCCGGCAACAGGCGCAGGGCGGCGCCGGGACGGCGGAACAGAAACAGGCTGTAGACGCGGCCGTCCGGGCCGATGATCTGGGGAATCGGCCGCGCCGGCCGGAAGTTCGGCGGCAGGGCGCGCGGCCTGTTCAGCTGTTCCGCCACGGCGCGCAGACGCGCGAGTTCGGCCACCAGCACCTCGGGCAGGGGCCGCCCGAGGATGTCCCGGCCGTCCTCCAGCAGGACGAACAGGCGCAGCTCCGGGGGCAGTCCGGCGCCGTCCTGCAGCCATTCCCGCAGGGCCTCGGGCCCGCCGCCGGAGAGCACCTGGGAGGCCTCGATGTGCACGGCCCGCGGGTCGAACTGTTGCCAGGCTTCGCGCCGCTGTTCCGCCACCTGCCAGACCACCAGGATGGCCGCCGCCAGCAGCACGCCGATGACCAGCCAGAAGCCCAGGAAGATGCGCAGGAACAGGCTAGGCATCCGGCTCGTCCGGGACCAGCGTGTAGCCCACGCCGCGGATGTTGCGGATGGGGTTCTCACCGCGCTCGTCGCCGGTCAGCTTGCCGCGCAGATTACTGATGTGGGTGTCCACGCTGCGGTCCCAGGGCTGCAGTCGCCGGCCCAGCACCTCCCGGGAGATGGTCTCCTTGCTCACCACCTCGCCGGCGGCGGCCACGAGCAGCCCCAGCAGCTGGAACTCGGTACCGGTGAGCCGGAGCTCGCGCCCGCCGCGGGTGGCCCGGCGGGTGCGCAGGTCGAGCGCGATGGAGCCCGCGCTCAGGTGGCCCGTCTCGGCGGCCGCGGGCGGTCTCGTCCGCCGCAGTACCGCCCGCAGACGGGCCACCAGCTCGCGGGGATTGAAGGGCTTCGCCAGATAGTCGTCCGCGCCGATCTCCAGCCCGACAATGCGGTCCACGTCGTCGCCGCGGGCGGTGAGCATCAGCACGGGCGTGTCGCGCTCGGCACGGATGCGCCGCAACACCTCGAAGCCGTTCATGCCCGGCATCATGACGTCCAGTATGATCAGGTCGAATGCGGCGTCTGCCAGGCGCTCCAGCGCCTTCGGGCCGTCGCCGGCCCACTCCACGGCGAACCCCTCGGGCTCCAGATACTCCTGCAGCATGGTGGCGAGTTCCTGATCGTCGTCCACCAGCAGGAGGCGTCCGTCGGCCTCCTCGCGGCCCGTGCTGTCGGCGGCTGCGCTGTTCATGCGCGTATGCTCCGCTGCCGGCTGCGAAGCTGCAAGACCAAGAGCGTCTCCCGGGGCGCGGCTTGACACTTCTTTGCACGGCCGTGGCGCAACTTTGCGCTACAGGGTCTACTCTGGAGGCGTGGCAGAAATCACTCCCCCCCTGCGGGAAAGGAGGCTGACATGAGAGGGATCATCCCCGGTCGAGTCACCGGTCGCGCGCTACGGCGGAACGCCCTGGCCCTGGCGGCGCTGTTGTTCGCCGGAGCCGCCCTGGCGGGGCCTCACGGCGCAGGCCCTCACGGCGGCGGCCCTCATGGCGGTCCGGATCCGGCGCGGATGCTGGCTCACATGTCGGCGGAACTGGACCTCAGCGCCGAGCAGCGGGAGGCGGTCCGACAGGCCCTCGACTCCCGGCGCGACGAGATCCGCACGCTGCACGAGCAGTTGCGCGCGAATCACCGCGAACTGCGCAACCTCGACCCTGCCGACCCGAATCATCAGACGCTCGCCAATACGCTGGCCCAGCGCCAGGGCGAGCTGACCAGCCGCATGGCCCTGCTGCGCAGCGAGACCCACGCCGACATCATGGCGGCGCTGGACGAGGACCAGCAGGCCCGGCTGACGGAGATGCGGGCCGATCGCATGGCGCGCATGGACCAGCGCCGGCAGAAACTGCAGCAGCACCAGCGGCCGTCGGCGCCCGGCGGTGCAGGTGCCGGCCAGGGCCGCGGTGCCGGTCCCGACGCGAACGATTCAGGCGCGAAGGAGGACGACGTCCTCTGACCCTCTGCCGCCCCGGGCAGGCGCGCCCGGGGCGGCTCTTCTGCTCCCCAACTCGACAATCCGCCTCGCCGCCTCCTCCCGGAACGGGCCGCCGGCATCCCGCCGGCATTGAATACAGGGTCCCGTCTGTGGCAAATAGGTCTCAGGGAACTCTGCGGCGGCTTTTGGCCTCGAAAGCTATGGTCACCTTCCGGGAGGCCATTCAGGCGCTTGCTCGCAGCGAGCGCGGCCGGCATCCGCCGCAGGCCTGCCCGGACGGGCAATCGAGAGGGAGACATGAGCAGCACGCGACACCTGACCCCACGAGCGGCCAGACTGATGGTCCTCGGTCTCTGCGCGGCCGGCCTGACGCTGGGCGGCTGCGCCTCTACCTCGTCGAGCAGCAGCTCCGGCAGCCCCAGCAGCAGCTCCGGCAGCCCGAGTTCGAGCACCGGCAGCCCGAGCAGCGGCTCCACCGGCTCGCCCTCCGGCTCGACGAGCGGATCCCCTTCCGGATCGACGGGCAGCAGCACCGGCTCTCCGGCCGGTGGTTCGCCGAGCGGATCCACCGGCGGGATGCCCGGCGGTATGCCCGGTAGCGAAGGCAGCCAGTCGGGCCAGATGCCCGGGGGCATGTCGGGCGGTATGCCCGGCGACGATTCGTCGGGCGGGGCGTCCGGCGGGGCGTCGGGCGACGCCGCCGGCGGCCAGGACGGCGCCGGTAGCGAAGGCGGCAGCGCGACCACCGGCGAAGGCGGCGCCTACGGCAGCGTCGGCTCCGTGGGCGAACGCGACTCGGGACCGGGCGGTATGACAGACGTACCCGGCGGCGGTCAGGGTTCCCTGGACGAGGAGTTCGAGCGCTCCCTCGGCGACTTCGATGACTCGCTGCTCGAGGAGCAGCAGAAGGTGGCCGAGGTGAGCCGCGACACGGGTGCCTTCGAGAACGCTGGCGGCCGTGGCGGTGGCGGTGTCGGGCTCGGCGAGCAGGCGGGCGAGGCCGGCGAAGGCACCGGCGGCACGGTGGGCGTCGTGAACAATTCCGCGGGCGGCTCCGGCGGCAGCATGCGCCAGGAACCCGGCTCGGTGGATCAGCTCTCCACGGAGCAGATCGGCGAGCGCACCCCCGAGGACATCCCGGCGGGCGTGGACGACGACATCGTCGCCAGGCAGCTGCGAGAGGCCGCGCTGGCCGAGGAAGACCCGGAGCTCCGCGAGCGTCTCTGGGACGAATACCGGTCCTACAAGGGGCTCTGATGAATCGACGCAAGCCGGGAAGCCATGGCGCCTAGCACCGCAACCGTCTTCTGCCGTGCGGCGATCCTGCTGCTGGTCGGCTTCGTGCTGGCGGGCTGCAGTGTCGCACGCGTCGAGAGCGCCGGCGAGGATATCGACCTGACCCGTGCCGAGGTAGAGATACCGGAGGCACGCCTGCTGGACGTCGGCGTCATCGAATTCGCGCCGGGCATCGAGGAGGACAACGAACCGGAGGAGACCGGCATCTATCCGGAGATCCGCCGGGCGGAGGCCCGCTACTTCGCCTACCACCTGAAAAACACGCTGCAGCGCACCGGTTACTGGGGCGCGGTGCGGGTGCTGCCGAGTCGGGAGGTGTACACCGATCTCTACGTCACCGGCGAGATCATCGAGTCGGACGGGGACACGGTGGAACTGGAGGTGGTCGCCTTCGACGTTACCGGCCGGGAATGGATGGACAAGCGCTACAAGGCGCGCATGGTGGGGGCGGACTATGCGCGGAACCGGGATCGCCGCAATGACCCCTACCAGAACGTCTACAATGAGATCGCGAACGATCTGAAGTTGCTGCTCGACGAGCTTTCTGCGGAGGAAGTCGGGCGCATCCGTACTGTGGCGGAACTGCGCTTTATCGAAGACCTGGCTCCAAGGGTCTTCGAGGGTTACGTGGAGGAGACGGACCGCGGCCGCTACGAGATACGCCGATTACCGGCCGAGAACGATCCCATGCTGCGCCGGCTGCGCCAGGTGCGTGAGCGGGACAACCTGTTCGTCGACACCCTGAACGAGCATTACGCGAATTTCTATTACGGCATTGCCATACCCTACGAGGGCTGGCGTGAAGCAGCGCGGGAACAGGTGGTGACTCACCGCGAGATGCGAAATTCCGCGCTCCGCCGGGGGCTTCTGGGCGTGGCGATCATTGCGGGCGGCGCGATGATCGACACGGACGACGAAGATGACAGCCGCACCCAGCGGCGAGTCAAGAGAGCGACCCAGGCGATGGTCTTCGAGGGTGGCTTCAGGACCATAGGAAGCAGTTTCAGGCGATTTGCCGAAGCGCGCCTGCACAAGGAATCGATCCGTGAGCTGGCGGACTCGTTCAACTCCGAGGCCGCGCCGATGGTGGTGACGGTGAAAGGTCAGGCACGACGGCTCACCGGCACTGCCGAGGCCCAGTACGAGCAGTGGCGCCGACTTCTGCACGAGATCTACGAGGCGGAGACCGGGTTCCCCGAAGACCTCGAGGTAGGCGCCCCCTCGCGCGCAGTGTCGTCCAAAGATCTGTCCAGAGAATCCTCCGCAGAATCGTCGCCCGGCCCGTCCGGCTGAGACGGCCGCCCGGAACCACGCCCAACCCGCCGGATCGATAATGGAGTTGCATCCCGGACTGCGACTGCTGGACCGCTACGAGCTGCGCCGCCGCCTCGGCGCCGGCGGCACGGCGGAGGTATGGCTCGCCCACGATCGCCGGGCGGGCTCCGCCGTCGCGCTGCGGCTGCTGTCCGACGCGCTCTGCGGCGACCCCGCGCAGCGGGAGCGCTTCGAAGCCGGCTGGCGCCGCATCCGTGCCCTGAACCACCCCCACATCGTCAGGATCTTCGAGTTCCACGCAGAACCGCGGCCGTTCTACGGCATGGAGTACGTCGACGGCTCCGATATCGCCGCCTTCGCCGACCGGCCGCCGTCGGAGTGGCTGCGCGGGATCGCCAGCGTGGCTGCGGCCCTGGTGTACGCCCACAATCGGCATCTGCCCCACGGCGACGTCACGGCGCGCAACGTGCTGGTGGATGCCGGCGGGCGCACCGTGCTGAGCGATTTCGCCGCGGCCGGCAGCGCGGGCGGGACCCCCGCGGCGCTCAGCCCGGAGCGGGGCGCGGACGGCCCACCCTCGGCCGCCGACGATATCCATGCCCTCGGCGTGCTGATCTTCGAGCTCTGGCACGGCCGCGCGCCGGACGAGCCGGGCCCGCGCTGGCCGGCCCGGGACGACTTCGAAGTGGCCGGCCTGCGCGACCTGACGGAGGCCATGCTGGGCGAGGCGCAGGCGCGCCCCGACGCCGAGACCGTGGCGGATGCGCTCGGCAGCCTCGGCATCTCGGCCGGTCTGCTGCCGCGGGAACAGGCCCGTGCGCGGGCGGTGCGGCCGTCGCCGGCCCGACCCCTGGAAGACGAGCCGACGGAGGCGGTGGCGCCGCGCCGCCGCGCTGCCGCCGCGCCGGCGGCCGCACCTGCGCGCCGACAGGGCGTGCCGGCCACCGTCGTCGGGGCGGCGCTGGTGGTGCTGCTGGCGGCGGCGATCTGGGTGGTGGCCTTCCTGCCGGAGCGGATCGAGGAGCGCCGCGCCGGCGGTGAGCGGGAGGCCGCATCCGTCGAATCCGCACAGACGGCCGCCGAGGCGCTGGAGGGCGGTGAAGACGAAGGCGACGAGGAGGCCGTGCGATTCTCGGAGAACCTCGTGGACGATGCGGCCCGGGACGAAGTGGTGCAGGCCAGAAACCGGGCCGACCGCGCGCTGGGCGAGCTGCTGACCAAGCTGGAGGTGCTGGAGCTGCGCGGCGTGGAACGCTGGGGCGGCGAAGACTACGCCGCCGCCCGTGCCGCCTACGAGCAGGGTGACGAGGCGTATCTCGCGAAGGACTACCGGCGCGCCGAGGCGCTGTACCGCGAAGCCAGTACCGGGCTCGACGGCCTGATCGAGCGTGTCGACAGCGAATTCCAGAGCGCGCTGGCCGCGGGCCGGGCGGCGCTCGCGGCCGAGGACGTGGCGACGGCGCGGCGCCAGTTCGAGCTGGCGCTGGCCATCACCCCGGACAACGAGGATGCGGAGCGGGGGCTCGCCCGCGCGGAGACCCTGCTGGAGGTCATCGAACTCACCGACGAGGCCGAGGCACTCGAGCGGCGCGGCGAGCTGAGCGCGGCGGCGGAGCGATTCCGGACGGCAGCCGATCTGGATCCGTACTACGACCGGGCCGCGGCCGGGCTGGCGCGCGTGCGCGCCGCGCTGGAGCGGCGCCGGTTCGAGGAGCGCATGACCGCCGGTTTCGAGGCGCTGCAGGCCGAGCGCTTCGATGCCGCCCGCCAGGCGTTCGAGGCCGCCCGGGACATGCGGCCTTCTTCGCAGGAACCGCGGGACGGGCTGCTGCAGGTGGAGCAGGCGGTGCGCCTGCGGACCATCGAGCGCCTGACCGCCGAGGCGGAGCGCCAGGAGGCCGCCGAGGACTGGGAGGCCGCGCTGGCCACCTGGGGCGAGATCCTGGAACAGGATGCCAACCTGGACTTCGCCCGCGAGGGCCGCGTCCGTGCCCGCCAGCGCCTGACCCTGGATCGCCAGCTCGAGGCCTGGATCGCGAAGCCGGATCAGTTGAGCGAGCAGGCCACGCTGCGCCGCGCCTCCACGGTGCTGACCGAACTCGCGAAGATGGACGGCGGGCCGCGGCTCGCGAGCCAGCGCCGCGAACTCTCCCGGCTGCTGAAGCGGGCGGCCACGCCCCTGGAGGTGGAGTTCGTCTCCGACGGCGAGACCGAGGTCACCGTGTTCCGGGTCGGCCGGCTCGGCACCTTCGAGCGGCGGGAGCTTGAACTCCGGCCGGGCAGCTATACAGTCATGGGCTCCCGGGTCGGCTACCGGGACGTGCGCATCGACTTCCGGGTGGCCCCGGAGATCGAACTCGAGCCGATCGTGGTCCGCTGCGAGGAACCCATTTGAGCCTCAAGATTATCGTCGTCAGCGAGGTCGGCGAACGCGAATACGGTACATCCGACCTGCCGCTGCGCATCGCCACGGCGCCGGGCAGCCAGATCCCCGTGCCCGGTCCCGCGGCGGCGCTGCCGCTGGCCGTCGTGGACGTGCTGGACGGTGCGCCCTTCGTCCAGCCCGGCGGCGCCGAGGGCAGGGTGGAGGTCAACGGCGAGCCGTTGTCGGCCGCCCGGCGCCTGCGCGACGGCGACGAGATCGATGCCTACGGCACGCGCATGCGCGCGGCCCTGGCGGAGGACGTGCTGCGCCTCGAACTGGCGCTGGACGAGAGCCGCTACGTCACCGCCCCGCCGGTCGCCGAGGAAGGCGAGGCGGCGGAGGATGCCGAAGAGATCGCGCCCATCGCCTATCGGCGGCGGGAGATCGAGCAGCAGCAGGCCGAGGCGCGCCGCGGCGTCCCCTGGTACGGGTGGGTCGGTGCCGCGCTGGCGGTGCTCGCCGCGATGGCGTGGCTGCTGTTCACCTCCACCTCGGTGAGGCTGGAGACCGTCCCCGCCGAACCGGGCAGCGTCGAGATCAGCGGCGGCTGGTTCCGCCTGCCGCTGGGCGATCGCCACCTGCTGCGCCCGGGGGTCTACACCGTGACCCTGGAGAGCGAGGGCTATCGTCCGCTGGAGCGGCGCTTCGAGGTGGGCGACGAGGACAGCCTGACCCTGGAGCTCGAGCAGGAGCGCATGCCCGGCCGGCTGGTGGTGGACTCCGCGCCGGTCACCGGCGCCGCGGTTTTCATCGACGGCGAGGAGGTCGGCCGGACGCCGCTGCCGACGCGGGTGCTCGAGCCCGGCGAGTACCGGCTGGAAGTGCTAGCCGAGCGTTACCTGCCCTGGCAGGCCCGGCTCGAGGTGCCCGGCCTGGACCGGACCCAGCGGCTGACCGTGCAGCTGGTGCCGGCCTTCGCCCCCGTCACCGTCACTTCCAGGCCCGCCGGCGCCACCATCCTGGCGGGCGACGAGCCGCTCGGCGAGACGCCGGCCACGGTGGAACTGCCGGAGGGCCGCAACGAGGTCTCCCTGGTGCTGGAAGGCTACAAGCCCTGGGAGGGCCGCGTGACGGCCTTCGCCGACACGCCCATGACCCTGCCGACGGTCGAACTGGAGAGGGCCGACGGGGTGCTCCGTGTGATCAGCGAGCCGGCGGGCGCGAACGTGACCGTGGACGGCCGCTACCGGGGGCAGACGCCCGTGCGTATCTCGCTGGCGCCGGGCCGGCGCTACACCGTGGGTTTGTCCAAGGCGGGCTATCGGGCCTACAGCCGCAACGTGGTGCTGGAGGCGGCCCAGGGCGAGACCCTGCGGGTGGACCTGACCGCGCGCATCGGCGAGGTGCGATTCTCCGTGACCCCCGGCGATGCGGAGATACTGGTGGACGGCCGCGCCGTCGGGCGGGGCGACAGGCGGCTGGAACTGCCGGCCGAGCCCCAGGCGATCGAGGTGCGCCGCGAGGGTTACGAGACCTGGCAGGGCGAGGTGACGCCACGGCCCGGTTTTCCACAGACCGTGAATATCCGGCTGCGCACGCAGGAGGAGGCGAGGCTCGCCTCCATTGCCCAGCGGGTGACCACGTCCCAGGGCGCCGCGCTGCGCTACGTCACGCCCGGCGAGTTCATGATGGGTGCGTCGCGCCGCGAGCCGGGCCGGCGGGCCAACGAGAACCTGCGCAGCGTCCGCATCACCCGGCCGTTCTACATCGGCATCAACGAGGTCACCAACCGGGAGTTCCTGGCCTTTCGGGAGGCCCACGACTCGGGCGCGGACACGCATCCCGCGCTGGCCGGCGACAACAACCCGGTGGCCAGCGTGAGCTGGCAGGACGCCGCCGCGTTCTGCAACTGGCTGAGCAAGAAGGAAGGCCTCACCCCGGTGTACGAGGAGAAGTTCGGCCAGCTGGTGCCCATCCGACCCCTGCCGGACGGCTACCGCCTGCCCACCGAGGCCGAGTGGGCCTGGGCCGCGCGCTACCAGGGCGGCGCCGGCAAGTTGAAGTATCCCTGGGGCCAGGAGATGCCGCCGCCGGAGGAGTCGGGCAATTTCGCCGACCAGGCCGCGAAGGAGATCGTGCCGACCGTGCTGCCGCGCTACAACGACGGTTTCGCCTCCACGGCTCCGGTGGGCACGTTCCCGGCGAACGCGCTCGGCCTGTACGATGTCGGCGGCAACGTGGCCGAGTGGACCAACGACCACTACGCCGTCTACACCGGCCCCGCCGACGACGTGGCCGTGGACCCGCTGGGGCCGGACAGCGGCACGCATCGGGTGATCCGTGGTTCCAGCTGGCAGCACTCGGGCATCACCCAGCTCCGGCTGAGCTTCCGCGACTTCGGCACCGACCCCCGCACGGACGTGGGCTTCCGGCTGGTGCGCAACGCGCCGGAGTGAGGGCGGCGGAATAATTGGCCGTCCGCGCTGTCATACTGGGGCATTCTGGGACAATGGCACCGGGCAGCATGTCCACGGTATCGACCATTGAATCGACGACGGAATCGACGACGGAATCGACGATGAGACCGACAACGGAACGGACAACGGAAGCGACGGCGGCGTCGAGCATCCTTTCGACCCTGGCACGCAAGGCTGCCGCCCTGGCGGTGATCGTGGCGACGGCCATGACCATGGCCATGGCTGCCGCCGCGCTGCTGGCGACCACGCCGTGGTCCGGCGCCGTCGCGCTGGCCCAGGAGAGCGGGGCGCCGGAGGGCGAGGGCGAAGCCCCGCCAGCCAACGGCGACGATGAAGCCGCAGGCGCGGGCGACGGCGAAGACGCCGCGGGCGACGGGGACGACGGTCTGACGGAAGAAGAGGAGCGGCTCGCCGAGATCGTCGGCGCCGACGAACAGGGCGCCAGCGGCGACTACGAACAGGAAGAGGACGACGACTTCGTGCCCACGCAGGAGGTCTCCTCGGACCAGTCAGTGAATTTCCCCGTGGATATCTGAGGGACCCATGCAGAAGAAGAACATCCCCTTCGAGTTCGTCTATCAGCTGTTCGCGCTGATCATCGTGATCATCGTCGTGCACACGTTCTACGTCTCGGTGGTGCGACCGAACGCCGCGGAGGTGATCGTCGAGCAGAACCGGCTGGTGGAGGAAGACCCGGACTATGTGCGCGAGCGCTCCGTGTGGGTGCTGATCAAGGACTTCGAGCAGGAGGCCTGTTTCATCCTGATGTTCTGGGCGCTGGCCATCATGGGCTACAAGGCCGTGCGCATCCTGCGCGAGCGCTCGTTGCTGGAAGAAGAGCTGGTGCCGGTGGCCGAGGGGATGCGGATACTGCCGGAAGACACCCGGGAGTACGCACGCCAGATCCAGGCGCTGGGCGACGACCAGCGGCGGATGCTGCTGCCGCGTGCGCTGCTGAACGCGCTGCAGCGCTTCAACTCCACGCATAACGTGCAGGACGTCGCCTCGAGCACCCACACCATCTGCGAGTCCGAGGCCGAGCGGCTCGATTCCGAGCTGTCGATGATCCGCTACATCTCCTGGGCCATCCCGTCCATCGGCTTCATCGGCACGGTGCGCGGCATCGGCGAGGCGCTGGCCCAGGCCGATCGGGCCGTGGAGGGCGACATCGCCGGCGTCACCCAGAGCCTGGGCGTGGCCTTCAACTCCACTTTCATCGCGCTGCTGCTCTCCATCGTGCTGATGTTCCTGGTGCACCAGGTGCAGCTGTTCCAGGAACGGCTCGTGTTCGACACCGAGAGCTACGTGGACCAGCAGCTGATCCGGCACATGAAGTCCGACTGACGGAGACGGTTTGACGACGCTCGCGATATCCCTGAACGATGCTGCCGTCACCGCCGTGACCGGCTCGCGGCTGGTCTATCGGGAGCCGGGATTCGCGCTGCTCGCCGACGGCGATCTGGTCACCGGCCGCCGGGCGATGGCCGAGGCGCGCCGCCATCCGCGCAGTGTGGTGAACCACTTCTGGCGCCACCTCGGCCTCGAGCCGGTGCAGGAGCTGAAGTTTCGCCACCTGACGCCGGCGGACCTGGCCTCCCGGCAGCTGGAGGAGATCTGGCGCAGCGAGCGTTCGGCGGCGGACAGCGTGGTGTTCGCGGTGCCTGCCTGGATGGAGCGCGACAGCCTGGGCGTGCTGCTCGGCATCGCCGGCGAACTCGCGCTGCCGGTCACGGCCCTCGTGGACTCCGCCGTGGCCTGCTCCCGGCGGGCCTACCCGGGCCGCTCGCTGCTGCACATCGATATCTCCCTGCATACCGCCACGGTCAGCCGCATCGCCCAGGAAGAGGGCGCCGCGATCGATCGGGTGGAGCTGATGGACGCCGCCGGTCTCGCGGCCCTGCGGGATACCTGGGTGGCGGTGATCGCCGAGGCCTTCGTGCGCCAGAGCCGCTTCGACCCGCTGCACACGGCCGAGTCCGAGCAGCTCCTCTACGACCGCCTGGAGGCGTGGCTGGAGACGGCGCAGCGTAGCGGCGAGGTGCGCATGCAGCTCGAGTTCGGCGGCCATACCCACGAGGCGGCGCTGCCGCTGCTGACCTTCACCGAGGCGGTGAGCGGCATCTATCAGAGTGTCGCCGGCCACGTCCGCTCCCTCATCCGCGCGGCCGAGTCACCGGCGCTGCAGTTCACCCGGCACACGGCCGCGCTGCCCGGCCTGGTGGACTTTCTGGTGGCCCGCGCCGGCGGCGAACCGTTCGTGCTGGAGGAGGCGGCGGCCGCGCGCGGCGCGCTGGCCCGGGCGTCGGCGGCGACGGCGGGACCCACCCGGCTGACCCGGCGCCTGCCCTGGGACCAGAGTCCGGTCGAGGCGCCCGCCGCGCCCGTCCGCGAGGCCGGGGAGTCGCCCAGCCATCTGCTGCACGGCCACCGGGCCTGGGCGCTGGACGGCGACGGTCTGGCCATCGGCACCAGCCTCGGCGGCGAACGGGGCATCACGCTCGCCGCCGACATGGCCGGCGTCTCCCGCCGCCACTGCGTGCTGCGGCGGGACAACGGCCAGTGCATCGTGGAGGATCTCAGCCGCTACGGCACCTGGCTGAACGGCAGCCGCATCGAGCGCTCGGCGGTGCTGCAGGCGGGCGACAGCCTGCGGGTGGGTACGCCGGGCCAGGAGTTCCGGCTCATCCGCGTGGTGGAGAGCGATGACGCGTAAGCGGCGCAGGACGGAGGCCATCAGCCTGTCGTTCCTCGACATCATGAGCTGCGGCTTCGGCGCGGTGGTGCTGTTCTTCATGATCATCAACGCCACCGTCTCCCGTAATGCCGACACCGAGACGGCCGAGCTCATGAGCGAGACGAACCGACTCGAGGAGCAGGTGCTCGAGGGCCGCAAGGACATGGTCAAGGTGCGCAACGTCCTCGAGGAGATCGAAGAGGAGCGGGTGCGCACCGAGGGCGAGGCCGAGCGGGTGCAGCGCGAGATCGAGCGCATCCGCGAGGAGCTGTCCGAATACGAGGACACCACCCTGGCGCGCATCGAGCGCATCGAGAAGCTGCGCTCCGACATCGAGCAGCTGGAGGCGGAGAAGAAGCGGCTGGAGGCGGCCGCCGCGGAGCGCGAGGCCGCGCTGGGCGATCAGGTGCGCGCCTTCCGCGGCGAGGGCGACCGCCAGTACCTCACCGGCCTGAAGGTGGGCGGCGACCGCGTCCTGGTGCTGGTGGACGCCTCGGCGAGCATGCTCGACAAGAAGGTGGTGAACGTCATTCGCCGGCGCAACATGGCCGACGAGGAGAAGCTGCGCGCGGCGAAATGGCGCCAGGCCATCGCGTCGGTGGACTGGATTACCACCCAGTTCCGGCCGGACGCGAAGTTCCAGATCTACACCTTCAACGACAGCGCCGAGCCCGTGCTGGACGGCAGCGACGGTGTCTGGCTGGAGGTGGGCGACGGCCTGAAGATCGCCGAGGCCATCCGCCGGCTGCGCATCACCGTGCCGCAGGGGGGCACGAACCTGCAGGGCGCCTACGAGGTCATACGGAAGATGAACCCGCGGCCGGACAACGTCTTCCTGCTGGTGGACAGCCTGCCCACCCGCGGCAACAGCCCGCCCGCGAGGCGCACCATCTCCGGGCCGCAGCGCCAGGCCCTGCACGCCCAGGCCGCGCGGGAAGTGCCGAGCGGCGTGCCGATCAACATCATGCTGTTCCCCATGGAGGGCGACTACGCGGCGCCCATCGAGTTCTGGAAGCTCGCCTACCGCACCCGGGGTTCCTTCATGAGCATCAGCAAGGACTGGCCCTGAACCATGGCGCGGCGCAGGAAAAGAGACGCGGAGGGTTTCAGCCTCTCGTTCCTGGATGCGATCAGCTGCGGTTTCGGCGCAGTGCTGCTGCTGCTCGTGCTCACGAAGATCTACGAGCCCCAGACCATCGAGCGCACCCAGCAGGACCTGGAGGGCCTCATCGCCCGGCTCGAGCAGGAGCTGTTCGACATCCGCGGCGAGACGGTGATCCTGAATCGGGATCTGGACAGCGCGAAGGAGCAGGTGTCCGAGTCGAAGGAGAAGCTCGCGCGGCTGTACGGCGATCTCTCCCGCATCGAGGGGCGCTACGACGCTACAGCGGGCGACCAGAGCGTCCCCACCGTGGACGAGGGCGAGCTGCGGGCGGCCCGGCAGCGTCTGACCGAGGAGATGCGGCGTCTGAACGCGGACTACAGGCGTCCGGAGGATGCGCCCGTGGGCGGCATCCCGGTGGACAGCGAATACATCATCTTCATCATCGACACATCCGGCTCCATGCAGGAGTTCAGCTGGAACCTGGCGCGGCGCAAGCTCACCGAGACCCTCGATCTGTATCCCCAGGTCAAGGGCATACAGATCATGAACGACAACGGCCGCTACATGTTCGAGAGCTTCGCCGGCAAGTGGATACCGGACACGCCGTCGCGCCGCAAGGCGATCCTCTCGGCCATGGCGAACTGGCGGCCGCTCAGTTTCTCCACACCCGTGAACGGCATCCAGACGGCCATCCGCACCTTCGCCGCGCCCGACAAGAAGGTGAGCCTGTACGTGTTCGGTGACGAGTACACCGGCCAGTCGGTGGAGGCGGTCGCGGACACGGTCGACCGGCTGAATCCGGAGGGGCCGGACGGCCGGCGCCTGGTGCGCATCCACGCCGTCGGTTTCCCCTATCGGTTCGGCGGCCCCGGCAACATCCAGAACTCCACCATCCAGTTCGCCGCGCTCATGCGCGAGCTCACCCATCGCAACGGCGGCACCTTCGTCGCGCTGGTCGACGACAACCGCTGAGGCGCCCCGCCACAATTCGTCATTTTTCGTCCCGATCCGTCACGGCTCCTCCATGGCGGTGCCCGGCCACGGCGCTTCAATGGCAACCGTAGCCAACGGACGCGGCCATCGCCGCAGGAGAATGACGACATGAAGACGAAAGCCATGAGCCAGTCCCTCGCCCTGATCACGAGCCTCGCGCTCGGCGTCACCGCCGCCGTGCAGCCGGCCTCGGCCGCCGAGGCATCGCGCCAGGAGACCATCGGTTTCGGTACCGGCGCCCTCGTCGGCGCCGCCGCCGGCGGCCCGGTCGGATTCCTGGTGGGCGCCGCGCTGGGGGCGAAGCTGGGCGACATGTACCACGAGAAGGACGCGCGCAACGAGGTCCTCAGTGACGAGCTGACGGCCGCGCGGCAGCGTCTCGACGGGATGGAGGCCGAGCTGGCCGCCACCGACGGCGATCTTCGGAAGGTGGGCGCGGAACTGCAGGCGCTGGTCGCCAGCGGTGCGCCCCAGATGCTGGAGCTGATGAAGACGGGTATCGAGATGGACCTGTTGTTCCGCACCGAGGCCGACGCGCTGAATGCCGAGACGGCGGACCGGGTGGGCGAACTGGCCCGGGTGCTCGCGGCGCTGCCCTCGGTGCAGATCAGGCTGGACGCGTGGGCCGATCCCCGCGGCGAGGAGGATTACAACCAGTCCCTGTCTGAACGCCGGGCCGAGCACGTCGTGAGCCTGCTCACCGCCGGCGGTATCCCCGCCTCCCGGGTCACGGCCAATGCCCACGGCGAGGCCGGCGGCGAGGAGAGCGACCCGGACCGCAACGCCCTCGAGCGGCGGGTCAGTCTGACGCTGTACGTGCCGGAGGAGGGGGCGCAGCGGGTGGCGGAGACGCGCTGAAAGACGGGATCCGAACCCGCCATACGGAGAGACGAGGCGGCTGCCGGTGACGGCAGCCGCCTTTCTCGCGGGAGAGGGCCACCCGTGAACTTTCCGCTCGCCGCGCCGGTCGCATTCAGGAGTCGCGGCGAATTCGCAGCCGCGACATCCAGCGAGAGGGGGAGAGCATGAAGAGATTCCTCGCCTGGCTGTGCGTGACGCTCGCATGGCCTGCATGGTTTGCCACACCGGTGGCTGCGGAAGTTCGCGCACCGGAGTTCGACTCCGTGACCATCGAGTCGCAGATGCTCGATGAAGACCGCCGGCTTCACGTCAGCCTGCCTGACGGCTACGAGACGGGCGAACGCCGTTATCCGCTCCTGTTCCTGACCGATGCCGACTGGAATTTCGATCTGGTGCGCGCCTATCTGGAGTTCACGGGAGACCGGTACCCGGACATGATCATTGCGGGCATCATGAACACGGATCGCAACCGGGACTACGTGCCGGCGGTGGATTCCAACTTCCCGGGTACGGGCGGCGCGGACAGCTTCCTGCGCGCCCTGAGCGAAGAGATCCTGCCGGCTCTCGACCGCCGCTACCGCACGAACGGCAGGCGCATTTACTTCGGCCACTCTTTCGGCGGTACTTTCGGACTGCATGCGATGCTGCGGGCGCCCGAACTCTTCGATGCCTGGATCGTCGTCGGCACCAGCACCTGGGTCGCCGACCGTGTGCTCTTCGCCGCGGCGGAGGAAACACTGCAGGGAGGAGAAGACCTGGACGGTTTTCTCTATATGTCGGTGGCCGAAGCCGACGGAGGCGAGACCGTCCCGGCGGGGCACGAGTTCGCCGCGTTGCTCGAGCGCCTGGCGCCGCCGTCGCTGGAATGGCATTACGAGGTGATACCGAGAACCACGCATTTCACCGCCGTGCCGCCGAGCGTGCATCGGGCAATGGACCTCCTGTTTCCGACATGGGAATCAGAGCAGGAACTCGCAGCCGCAGCGCGAGAGGCCGGGGATGGGGCCGTCGACGATTGGTTCGAGGCTCGACGAGACGCGCTCGGTTTCCGGTTCCACCCCCAGAGGACACCCTACTCGCTGGTCGCCATGAGTCTCGCCGTGGACGGGCTGGAAGACCAGGCGATGGCGATCATGGCCCAGCTCCGCCGGACGTTTCCGGCGCATCCGGAGATACCGGCCAATCACGCGGTCATCCTCGCTACGATCGGGCGTCACGCTGAAGCCGTGGCCGCGATCGACGAGGCCATTCGTCTGGGCGAGACAGCGGACTATCTGCCCAGCCGACTTGCCCGCTTCAGGCTGTTGAAGACGCAATTCGAGACGGCGGCGGCCGGCGAGGGCTGAGGAAGTCGGACTAGAGCAGGCCAGATCGCTCCTTGTGGCCGGCCCACTTCGGCAGGTCGTCGTCCACGTCCAGCACCCGCATGCCGTAGAAGATGTGACAGGTCGGACGGAACGCGTCCGGAATCCGCCGGGGCCGGCCGAAGTCGAACAGCTCTGGGAACGCGAGCCACATCCGCCGGCCTTCGTCGGCGATCGGGGTGCCGCAGCGGCCGCAGGAGACCTTGCAGGGCAGGATGCGCTCCGCCCGTCCCGGGCCACTGGCGTAGAAGCGCAGGCGATCGATCCCCGCCGTGATGCGCACGTCCTGCTTGTGGAATATCGCCGCCCACTGCATGGGTGCGCCGTGCAGCACCTGACAGTCCCGGCAGTGGCAGAGCTTGGCATCCACCGGGTCGGCTCGCACCTCGTAGCGCACGGCGCCGCAGTGGCAACGGGCCGCGTACTTCGCCTCGAACGCGGGGTCCCGGGGCGAGGCATAGTCCGGGCCGAGTTCGGCTGCTCCGACAGGCTCGCCGGCTGGCGATCCGCTGTTGTCCCGATCCGGCATTGTTCGATCCGCTGACAGTGGCTTCCCGGAGGATGCTAGCGGAACGACACGCGGCACGATACGGTCCGGTTTCCGGGTTTGTGCAGACGGCCCGCTGCGGCCGGGCAGGGCGGTGCCCCGGCAATGTCATTGGAGGAAGAACGATGCCTATCGATGTCCGCTGCCGTATGCGTGCGATCAGCAGTCGGTTTCTGCTCGGCGGGCTGCTCCTGGCCGTGGCCGGCGGCGCGCCGGCGAGCGACCGGCAGGACTGGGTCGACGAGCAGGTGGCGTCCGGTGCCGCGCTCGCCATCGTGGTGGGCGAGCGTCGGGGCGGTGCGACCCGCCATTACGCCGGAGGCAGCATTTCGCCGGCGGACGCGGCACCGGCTGCGGGACCCGACACGCAGTTCCAGATCGGCTCCGTCACCAAGGCCTTTACCCACCTGCTGCTGGCGGAGATGACCGCGGCAGGCGACGTCGATTACGGCACGACGCTGGGCGAACTCCTGGGTGAACGGGGAACGGGGTTCGAATTCGCCAATGCGGCCGTGGCGGAGACCACGCTGCTCGAACTGGCAACCCATACCAGCGGGCTCCCCCGGCTGCCTGCCAACCTGACGCCGGCGGATGCTGCCGACCCCTACCGGAGCTACGGGGAGGCGGCATTGCTGGCCGGGCTTGCCGCGGCCCGGCAAAAACAACCCCTGGGCGACCACTTTGCCTACTCGAACTTCGGCGCCGGTCTGCTCGGCTGGCTGCTGGGCCGGGTGGAGGGCAGCGGCTACGAGGCGGCGTTGCGCGAGAGGGTCCTCAATCTCCTCGGGCTGGACTCGACCACCTTCGAGCCGGCCGGCGATGCAGCGACGGGGTATCGCTCGGGTGAGCGCGTACCCGCGTGGAGTTTCGACGCGCTCGCCGCTGCCGGTGCCCTGTGGTCCACTTCCACCGACCTCATGAGACTGGCCCGCTGGTATCTGGACCCCGCCGTAACCGGCCTCCGCCACGATCCGGCGGCGGACCTGGAGATCGTTGTCGAACGGGCGGGGCCTTACCGGCTTACCCGGGTATGGCACATGGCGGCCAGCGCCAAAGGACCGGTCTATTGGCACAGCGGCCGCACCGGCGGCTACGGTGCATTCCTGGGCTTTCGTCCGGCGACCGGCGAAGCCGTGACCATCCTCGTGAGCGGCGATACGGACCCGACCGCCGCGGGACTGGAGTGGCTGGGCGGCGAGCCGCGGCCGGCGGACGCGCCGGCGCCGGACACGACCGTGACCGGGCAGTACCGGGTCACCCCGCAGTTCGGCATCGGCGTCTTCGCGTCCGGCGGCCGGCTGCTGGCCCAGGCGACCGGGCAGCCGCCGCTGTCCCTGACGCCGCTGGGTGACGACTGGTACGCCATCGACGTGGCGGATGCCAGTGTGCACTTTGTGCGCGGCGAGGGTGGCACGGCAGCGGTGGCGCTGGAACTCGTGCAAAACGGTGTCGTGCAGCGAGCCGAGAAGGTAGCCGAACAGGCGGCAGCCGCCGGTCGCTCCGAGAAGGCGCTGCCCCGGGAGGCCCTGGCGGAATACACGGGCGAGTACGCCATCAGCGAGTCGGCGCGCTTCACCATCCGCCTCGGCGACGAGGGTCTCGAGGCGCGCCTGACGGGTCAGCCCTTCCTGCCCGTCTATCCCGGCGGGGACGACCGGTTCTTCTACAGGGCGGTGGATGCCGATCTGTTGTTCGAGCGGGACGCTGACGGGCGCGTGGACGCCCTGGTGCTGCATCAGGGCCCCATCCGGCAGCGGGCGGAGAGAGTAGACCGGTGAGCGGTCTGGCGCCCCGGCCAACGCTGCGGACACCCCGTCTCGTGCTGCGCCCCTTCGAACGTTCCGACGCCGCCGACGTGCAGCGGCTCGCCGGCGACCGTGCCATTGCCGACACCACCCTGAACATCCCGCATCCCTACGAGGACGGTCTGGCGGAGGCGTGGATAGAGACTCACGCCCGCGAGTACGCGGAGGGGAGGCTGGTGAATTTTGCGATCACGCTGTCGCCTGACGGGGCGCTGATCGGCTCGATTGGCCTCAAACTGGATGGGGAGGCGTCCGGCGGTGGCGAACTCGGCTACTGGGTGGGCGTGCCCTGGTGGAATCGCGGCTACTGCACGGAGGCGGCGGCGGCCGTGCTGGACTACGGCTTCCGCGTCCTCGAGCTGGATCGGATACATGCCCACCATCTGCTGCGTAATCCGGCTTCCGGGCGTGTCATGGAGAAGATCGGCATGAGTGCCGAAGGCGTGGCTCGCGAGGCGTTCCACAAGGAGGGCGAGCGCGAGGATATCGCGCTCTACGGCATCCTGCGGCGGGACTGGCTGCGCAGCGCTCCGCCCGGCTGAGCGCGGGCCTCGAATGCGGCCGGCACGCGGGGTATATTGCACGATCAGACGACTGGGGGAAGAGACGATGACGGCACTGGCGGAGAGACGTTGCCGGCCCTGCGAGGGCGGCGTGGAGCCGTTGACCACCGAACAGGCGCAGGCGCTGATGAAGGGGCTGGACCCCGAATGGAACCTGTCCGGCGACGGCAAGTCCATCAGCCGGGACTTCGAGTTCACCGGTTTCGCGCGCACCATCGCCTTCACCAACGCGGTCGCCTGGGTGGCGACGGTGGAGGGCCATCACCCGGTGATGGAGGTGAGCTACGGGCGCTGCCTGGTGCGCTACACGACCCACGCCATCGACGGTCTTTCCGATAACGACTTCATCTGCGCGGCCAAGATCGACCGGCTGGCCGCAGGTGCGTGAGTGGCGTCAGTCCCTGGGCGGCAGTGGGAAGAACGCGCTGGTGCGCCGCACGTATTCCTCGTACTTCGGCTTGGTCTTCTTCAGCGAGCGCTCCAGCAGGCTCACGCCGCTGACCTTCAGCAGCAGCCAGGTCATGGCGATGGGGGCGTAGACCGTCCACAGACCCACCGGATTCTCGCAGGCGATGACGAACAGGCCCCACCACAGGCAGGCGTTGCCGAAGTAGTTCGGATGCCGGGTATAGCGCCACAGCCCCCGGTCCATCACCTGCCCCTCGTTGGCGGGGTCGGCCTTGAAGCGGGCCAGCTGCCAGTCGCCGACGGCCTCGAACAGGAAGCCGATCAGCCACAGGGCCGCGCCGATGGCGGCGACGATGCCGAGTTCGGCCGGCCGGTCGTAGATCTGGCCCACCTGCACGGGCATGGAGATCAGCCACATCAGCACGCCCTGCAGCAGGAACACCTTGAACAGGCTGGCGGTGACGAAGTTGCCGCCGGCGGCCTCGGTCTTCTCGCGCATCCGGCGGTAGCGGGGGTCCTCGCCGTGACCGATGTTGCGCCAGGCGAGGTACAGCCCGAGCCGCGCCGCCCAGATGACGGTGAGCGCCGTCAGCAGGTCCTGCCGCGCGGGCGTGCCCTCGGCCAGGAACCAGGTGACCACGGCGATGACGCCGAAGCCCGGGCCCCAGAAAATGTCCACGATGCTGGCGTTCTTCAGCGGTATGCTGAGCAGCCACAGGATGAACACGCAGACGAGGGTGACGATGAGGGTCGTGCCGAGGACGAGTGCCAGTTCCTGCATGGATGACGGCTCCTTGCTGCCGGGACGAGTGGGTTTGCCGGCGGCTTTTCGTGTCGCAATTCGTGTCGCTATTCGTATAGCGGCTGCCGCCGGACGCAGCGTGCAGCGTAGCAGTTTCCGTGCGGGCGCGCGCCGGCGGGCGGCGCCATGACGGCGGAGCGCGAGCCGGACCTGGCGGTCATCGAGGCCGCCGCCGCACGCATCGTGGGCGTGGCCGTCGAGACGCCGCTGCTGGAATCGCCGGCGCTGAACGAGCGGGCCGGGGGGCGGGTGCTGCTGAAGCCGGAGTGCC
The DNA here is from genome assembly GCF_040706535.1 of Lentisalinibacter orientalis. Classification (NCBI taxonomy): domain Bacteria; kingdom Pseudomonadati; phylum Pseudomonadota; class Gammaproteobacteria; order Woeseiales; family Woeseiaceae; genus Lentisalinibacter; species Lentisalinibacter orientalis. Next base: position 97,984 of record NZ_JAPDRJ010000005.1, on the reverse strand, counting down.
TGCAGCGCACGGGCTCGTTCAAGATCCGCGGCGCCTACAACTGCCTGGCGCAGATCCCGCCGGAGGCACGGGAGCGCGGCGTGGTGGCCTGGTCGTCGGGCAACCACGCCCAGGGCGTGGCGGAGGCGGCCCGGCTGCTCGGCATGCGCGCCACCATCGTCATGCCGGAGGACGCGCCGCAAAGGAAGGTGGAGGCGACGCGCCGGCTCGGCGCGGAGATCCGCCCCTACGACCGCTATCGGGAGGACCGCGAGGCGATCGGCCGTGCCATCGCCGCGGAGCGCGGCGCGACGCTGGTGCCTTCCTATGACCACTACGCGGTGATCGCCGGCCAGGGCACCGTGGGGCTGGAGATCTGTCGTCAGGCCCGGGCGCTCGGCGTCGTGCCCGACCGCATCCTGGTGTGCTGCGGCGGAGGGGGTCTCAGCGCCGGCATCGCGCTGGCGGCTGAGTCGCTCGCGCCGGCGGCGGAGATCTGGGCGGTGGAGCCCGCGGCATTCGACGACACGGCCCGGTCGCTCGCCAGCGGCCGGCGGGAGAGCGTCTCGCCGGAGGCGCGATCCGTCTGCGATGCCCTGCTCACGCCCGCGCCGGGCCGCCTGACGTTCCCGGTGCTGCAGCGCCGTCTCGCCGGCGTCCTCACGGTCACGGACGAGGAGGCCGTCGCCGCCATGCGCCACGCCTTCGAGGAACTGCACCTGGTGCTGGAGCCCGGCGGGGCCGTGGCGCTCGCGGCACTGCTGGCCGGCAAGGTCGCCACCGGCGGCACCACCGTGGTGGTACTCTCCGGCGGCAACGTGGCCGCCGGGGATTTCTGCCGCCTCACCGGCGGTGGCGCGGAACCGGCATGATAAGCTTGAGCCGCCCGCGCGGGAGCGGTCCGGCGGGCATTGCGGGAACAGCGAGAAGGAGAACAGGAATGCACGTGAGCCCGAGAGCGATGATTGCAGTTGTGGTCGCGACGCTTGCCGGTCTTGCCGGACTGGTGGCTGCGCCCGTCGCGCAGTCGGCGGAGATCGATCTGTCCACCGGCGCCGGTGCGGTAGCCGCCTCGCGCAAGATCATGTGTTCCCTCGAGGACGAGAAGCCGGTGTATTACTGGTGGCACGGCCGGGCCTACAGCCGCGTGCCCGGCGAGGCCGACAAGTTGCTGTTCCTGGTGGAGGGCATGAACGTGCGTCAGTGCGGCACGGTCACCGATCCGCAGCGCGGCGAGGGTTATCGGCTGGTGAGCCGCGAGATCCTGCTCTACAAGGACCCTGAGACGGGCGAAGTGCTGGAGGAGTGGGAGAACCCCTGGACCGGCGAGACCGTGGAGGTGGTGCACGTCACCAACGATCCGGTGAACGGCCGGCCCACCTTCGAGCGCACCGCCGACGGCGAGCCGTATCAGGTCGGCCTGTCGATGAAGAACAACGCCTGGTGGATGACCATCACGGTGCCGCTGTTCTACCCCAACCCTCTCGGTGGCGATTACCAGCCCTACGTCGGCGGCACCTACCATGCCACCGAGATGTTCAACTTCCTGGGCGACATCGACGACCTGGTGGACGCCGACCAGCACACCGCCGACGTGCGCGTGGGCTGGGTGCGCCGTTCCCAGTGGCTGCCCTGGATGAAGATGGGCGGCCGTCACGGCGACATCTACATGCACACGGCAGGGCTCAAGATCAACGGTTACGACGAGCTTTCGGATACCATGAAGGCGCAGATCGAGGAGAACTACCCGATCTATCGCGAGCCGCCGCCGGTGGACGATGCCCGCCGCAACGTCACCAGCTGGTCGTACTTCCGCAGCCTCATGGAGCAGCGCCGCGAAACGCGCGAGGAAACGGAGTCCCGCCACTGATCCTCCGCCGTCGTCAGGACGCCGGAAAGCGCCCCGGAACGCCATGAGCGACGAGCGCCTGCTCGACGTCCGCAATCCCCGTACCGGCGAGTACGACTACCGGATCGCGGCGGCCGACGCCGGGACCGTGGCGGCCGCCGCGGCCCGCCTGCGGGCGGGCCAGCCCGCCTGGGCGGCGCGGCCGCTCGACGAGCGCATCGGCGTACTCGATGAATGGGTCGCCGCGATAGAGCGACATCGGCAAGCGCTGCTGGACGCCCTGGCCGCCGACACCGGGCGTTATTTCGTCTCGGTCGCGGAGATCGACGGCATCGCCGGCACCGTGCAGCGCTGGTCGCGGCTCGCGCCGGAGATCCTGGCCGAGCCGCTGCGCTCATCGTCGGTACCGGGCATCACCTACCGCACCCAGCTGGTGCCCGTGCCGCTGGTGGGCGCCATCAGCCCCTGGAACTTCCCGCTGACGCTGTCGCTCATCGACGCCATACCGGCGCTGATCGCGGGCTGCGCGGTGCTGGTGAAGCCGAGCGAGGTGACGCCACGCTTCGTCGCGCCGCTCGCCGCGGCGCTGGCGGAGGTGCCGGCGCTCGATGCCGTGCTCGGCTTCGTGCAGGGCGACGGCGCCACGGGCGCGGCGCTGATCGACAACGTGGACGCCGTGTGCTTCACCGGCAGCGTGGCCACCGGGCGCAAAGTGGGCGCGGCGGCCGCCGCCCGCTTCATCCCGGCGTTCCTGGAGCTCGGCGGCAAGGATCCCATGCTCGTGCTGGCGAGCGCCGACCCGAAACAGGCGGCGGCCACGGCGCTGCGGGCGTCGGTGACGGCGACCGGACAGGCCTGTCAGTCCATCGAGCGCGTGTACGTTGCGCGGGAAATCTTCGACGAGTTCGTCGCGGCGCTGGTCGCTGCGGCGGAGCGGGTGGAGCTGAACTGGCCCGACATCCACGAAGGCCACATCGGTCCGCTGATCTTCGACCGGCAGGCGGAGACCATCCGCGCGCAGCTGGCAGAGGCGGTGGCGCGGGGCGCGCACATCCGGACGGGCGGCGAGATCGAGACCCACGGTGGCGGCCTGTGGATACGGTCGACGGTGGTGACGGGCGTCGATCACGGCATGGCGCTGATGCGCGAGGAGACCTTCGGGCCGGTGATCCCGGTGATGCCGTTCGATACCGTGGAGGAGGCCGTCGCGCTCGCCAACGACAGCGAGTTCGGCCTCTCGGCCGCGGTCCTGGCCGGCAGCCTGGAGGAGGCCGAGGCCGTGGGCCGGCACCTGGAAGCCGGTGCCGTCAGCCTCAACGACGGCGCGATGACCGCCCGGTTCTACGAGGCGGAGAAGGATTCGTTCAAATGTTCCGGACTGGGCGGCTCACGCATGGGGCCGGCCGGCATGCGGCGCTTCCTGCGCCGGCGCGCGCTGATCCGCCAGGAGAATGCGCCCGCCACCATCGAGGCGCTGGCCGAACGCCACGGCCGCCCCTGAGCGCGGCCGCGCACACGCGGCGGCGCGCGGTCAGAACATCTCGGACGGACCGGCCTCCCGCGAGCCCTGCTTGCTGCGGCTCGGGATGAAGTCGCCGGTGATCATCTCCGAGTAGGGCATGCCCGGGCCCACCATCGGGAAGACGCTCGCCTCCGGGTCGATGATGACCTCGAGGAACGCCGGGCCGGGATACTCGATGAACTCGCGGATGGTCTCGGGCACCTGCTGCTTGTCCTCGAGCCGCACGGCGTACCGGAAGCCGTCGGCCTGGGCCGCCTTGACGAAGTCCTTGCTGTGCAGCGACTTGTCGCTGGCCGACAGGCGGCCGCGGTAGTAGAGCCGCTGCCACTGCTTCACCATGCCGTCGCCGTAGTTGTTCAGCACCACGACTTTCACCGGCAGCTCGTAGGTGGTGACCGTCTCCAGCTCGCCGAGGTTCATGCGGATGCTGGCGTCGCCGTCGATGTCGATGACCAGGCGGTCGCGGCGCGCGAACTGGGCACCCACGGCCGCCGGCAGGCCGAAGCCCATCGTGCCCATGCTGCCCGAGGTCAGCCACAGGCGCGGCGCCTTGAAGTCGAAATACTGCGCCGCCCACATCTGGTGCTGGCCGACGCCGGTGGAGATGATGGCCTCGCCGCCGGTCAGCCGGTTGATCTCCTCGATGACGTACTGGGGCTGGATCAGCTCGCTCTCCCGGTCGTAGTTCAGCGCGTAGGTCTTTTTCAGGTCGGCGATCTCGCCGTGCCAGCGGGAATAGTCCTTGTCGAAGCCGATGCGCCGGCCGTACGCGGACAGTTTGCGCAGGCTGGAGGTCAGCTCGCCGATGTAGTGCCAGTGCACGCTCTTCACCTTGCCGATCTCCGACGGGTCGACGTCGAAGTGGGCGATGTAGCGCGCATTCGGGGCGAACTTCTTCGGCACCCCCGCCACCCGGTCGTCGAAGCGCGCGCCCACGGCGATGAGGAAATCGCAGTCCTCCACCGCGTAGTTGGCGAAGGCCGTGCCGTGCATGCCCAGCATGTGCAGCGACAGCGGCCGGGTGGTGTCGGCCGCGCCGATGCCCATGAGGGTGGTCGTGACGGGGATGCCGTGCTGGTCGGCGAACTCGCGCAGCGCCTCGGTGCCGTTGGAGTTGACGACGCCGCCGCCCGCGTAGATCAGCGGACGCTCGGCCTCGGCCAGCATGCGGTAGAAGTTCTCGCACTGCTCGGCCGAGAGCGAGTCGCTCATGGCCGTCTGGAGCCGGCGCCGATAGCCCGGCACGGGCAGCGAGCCGCTGCCGCGGAAGGTGCCCTCCCAGTTCTGCACGTCCTTGGGGACGTCCACCACCACCGGCCCGGGCCGGCCGGTGCGGGCGATCTCGAAGGCGGTGCGCACAGTGGCCTCGAGGCGCTCCGGGTCGGTGACCAGGAACACGTGCTTGGCGACGGCGCCCATGATGGCGGAGACCGGCGCCTCCTGAAAGCCGTCGCTGCCGATGGCGCCCGTGGGCACCTGGCCGCTGATGACGACGATGGGCACCGAGTCGGCCATGCAGTCGCGCACCGGCGTCACCGTGTTGGTGGCGCCGGGGCCGGAGGTCACCATGACCACGCCCACCTTACCGCTGGCCCGCGCATAGCCGGCCGCCATGAAACCGGCGCCCTGTTCGTTCGCGGGCACGACCAGCGGCACGGGCGAGCGCCCGTCCTCGCCCCGGTGCTCGTCGTTGTAGCGGAACACGGCGTCGTAGGTCGGCAGGATCGCGCCGCCGCTGTAGCCGAAGATCGTGTCCACGCCCTCGTCCACCAGTACCTGCACGATGATGTCCGCGCCGGTCATGGTCTTGCCCGCCAGCGGGTGGGCGGGGGTGGCTCTCGTCTCGCTGATCTCGCTCATGGCAACTCGCTCGCGGCATCGCGCTGGGGGCTGCGGCCTGCCGCAACTCCGGGAACGGCGGAAAATCAAGGGTCCGATCGAGTCTCGGTCAATTCCTTGTGCATTGCAATAGGCGGGAATAAGCGCCAGTATCATCACGTTACGTCATTCTTGTCACGGGACCCGCCGGATCATGCGACACGTCATCTCCGTACTCATGCAGAACGAGGTGGGGGCACTGACCCGTCTCACGGGCATGTTCTCCACGCGCGGCTACAACATCGAATCGCTGAACGTGGCGCCCACGGACGACCCGACGCTGTCCCGGCTCACCGTGGTCTCGAGCGGCTCCGATGCGGTCATCGCCCAGATCGTGAGTCAGATGGGCAAGCTCATCGACGTGGTGAACATCCACGACATGACGCTGGGCGAGCACTTCGAGCGGGAGTTGTTGCTGCTGAAACTGAAGGTACCCACCGGCGCCTACGAACAGCTGCGCGGGCTGGTCGACGCGGCCGGCGCGCGCGTCCTCGACGACTCCCAGAACAGCTTCACCCTTGAGCTGACGGCCACCGTGAAGGAAGTGCAGGATTTCATGGACCGCGCCGCCGGCATCGCGCGGATCATCGCGGTGGTGCGCAGCGGCGCGCTGGCCATGTCCCGGGGCGAGCAGGTGCTGGCCCACGAGTCCGGCCTGCGCGACAGCGCCTGAGACCGTCGGAGCCGAGGCCGTGAGTTCACGCGGCAGACCGGGGGACTACCGGCGGCTGGTGGTCAAGATCGGCTCGGCACTGCTGACCACGGAGGACGGCGCGCTGGACCGTGACTGGCTGGCGGCGCTGGCGGCCGACCTGGCCGCGCTCCGCGCCGAGGGACGCCAGGTGCTGGTCGTCTCCTCCGGCGCCGTGGCGCTCGGCAGCGCACCCCTCGGACTCGCGCGCCGCCGCTCCCGGCTGGAGGAGCAGCAGGCGGCGGCTGCGGTGGGCCAGGTGCGCCTCGCCCATGCCTGGCAGTCGGTGATGGCGGATCACGGCGTGACTGTCGCCCAGGTGCTGGTCACGCCGGACGACACCGAGGACCGGCGCCGTCATCTGAATGCCCGCGGCACGCTGGAGACGCTGCTGGAGCTCGGCGCGATGCCGGTCATCAACGAGAACGACACCGTGGCCACGGACGAGCTGCGCTACGGCGACAACGACCGCCTCGCGGCCCGGGTGGCGCAGATGATCAGCGCGGACGGCCTGCTGCTGCTTTCGGATATCGACGGCCTGTACACGGCCGATCCGGCCACGGATGCCGGTGCGGAACACATCCCGGAGGTCGAGCGTCTGACGCCGGAGATCGAGGCGATGGCCGGGCCGGTTTCTTCCCGCTGGGGTTCCGGCGGCATGCTCACCAAGCTCGCCGCGGCCCGTATCGCGCTGGCGGCGGGCTGCGACATGATCATCGCCGACGGCCGGGTGAGAGCCCCGATCGCGGCGCTGGCGGCGGGCGGGCGGTCCACCCTGTTCCGGGCGGGTGCCAGTCCGGTGGCGGCGCGCAAGCGCTGGATCGCCGGCAGCCTGGAAGTGCGCGGCCGGCTGCGGCTGGATGCCGGCGCGGTGGCCGCGCTGGCCCGGGGCGGCAGCTTGCTGCCGGTGGGCGTCACGGCGGTGGAGGGCGAGTTCGCCCGCGGCGATACCGTGGCGCTCGCCGACGCCGACGGCACGGAGATCGGCCGCGGTATGATCGCCTATGGCGCGGAGGACGCCCGCCGCATCCTCGGCAGGCGCTCGGCGGAGATCGATCGGATACTCGGTTTCGCCGGCCGCAGCGTGATGGTCCATCGGGACGATCTGGTGCTGTTTCCGGCGGCGGCGGACGACGGACGGAAAGACGAGGCGACGGCATGAGCGAACGCGCGCGCGCGAGTGCGGACGAAAGCGTACTGCAGGCGGAAGTGGACGTACTGATGGAAGAGATGGGGCGCGCCGCGCGCGACGCCGCCGGCGAGCTGGCCCGTTCCACGGGCGAGCAGCGCGAGCAGGCGCTCAGGGCCGCGGCCGCGCACCTGCGCGACTCGGCCGCCGACGTGCTGAGCGCGAACGGCAGGGACATGGCGCTGGCCCGGGAGAAGGGCCTGTCGGCGGCCATGCTGGATCGCCTCGCGCTGGACGAAGGCAGGGTCGAGGCCATGGCGGCCGGGCTGGAGGCCATTGCAGAGCTGCCGGATCCGGTCGGCCGGGTGATCGCCGAGTGGGACCGGCCGAACGGCCTCGTCATCCAGCGCGTGACCGTGCCCCTGGGTGTAATCGGGATCATCTACGAGAGCCGGCCGAATGTGACGGCGGATGCGGGCGGCCTGTGCCTCAGGTCCGGCAACGCCGTGATACTGCGCGGCGGCTCGGAGAGCTACCACTCGAGCCGGGCGATTCTCGCCAGCCTCACCGCCGGCCTGGCCGACGCCGGTCTGCCCGAGGCGGCCATCCAGATGGTGCCCACGCGGGACCGGGCCGCGGTCGGCGCGCTGCTGTCGGGGCTGGACGGCTGCGTGGACGTGGTCGTGCCCCGGGGCGGCCGGAGCCTGGTGGAGCGGGTGCAGCGGGATGCCCGGGTGCCCGTCATCGGTCATCTGGAGGGGCTGTGCCACGTCTACGTGGACGGGAGTGCCGATCCGGACAAGGCGGTGGCGGTCGTCGTCAATTCCAAGATGCGGCGCACGGGCATCTGCGGCGCGGCGGAGACGCTGCTGGTGGACCGCGCGGTGGCCGGTGCGCTGCTGCCGCGGATCGGCGCGGCGCTTGGCGAGGCGGGCTGCCGCCTGCGGGGCGATGCGGAGGCGTGCCGGATACTGGACGGCTGCGAGCCGGCGGACGAGGCGGACTGGCGCACCGAGTATCTCGACGCGGTGATCGCCATCCGCGTGGTGGACGCCGTGGAGGGAGCCATCGGGCACATCCGCCGCTACGGCTCGGGGCACACGGAATCCATCATCGCGGAAGCCCCGGCGCCGGTGGAGCGGTTCTTCCGCGAGCTCGACAGCGCCATCCTGCTGCATAACGCGTCCACCCAGTTCGCCGACGGCGGCGAGTTCGGCATGGGCGCGGAGATCGGCATCGCCACCGGGCGCATCCACGCGCGCGGGCCGGTCGGCGCCGAGCAGCTCACGAGCTACAAGTACCTGGTTCGCGGCGACGGGCAGACGCGGCCGTGAGCGAGGCCGCGGCCGGCGAGGGCGGGAGCGGGTCCCGCTACGATGTCGTCGTTATCGGCGGCGGCATCAACGGCGCGGGTATCGCGCGGGATGCGGCGGAGCGGGGGCTCGATGTGCTGCTGCTCGAGCAGGACGACTTCTCCGCGGGCACCACGGCCTGGTCCAGCCGGCTCATCCACGGCGGGCTGCGCTATCTGGAATACGCGGAGATCTCGCTGGTGTACGAGTCGCTGCACGAGCGGCGCCACCTGCTCGAGGCCGCGCCGCACCTGGTGCATCCGCTGAAGCTGGTGATCCCGGTCTATCGGGGCGCGCGGCGGGGCAAGGCGCTGATCCGCGCGGGCATGCTCGCCTATGATCTGCTCTCGCTCGGCAAGGAGCTGCCGGGGCACGACATGCTGAGCCGGCGGGAGCTGCTGGCCGAGGAGCCGGGGATACTGGCCGAGGGGCTGCGTGGGGCGGCCGCTTATTACGACGCCCAGGTGCCCTGGGCGGAGCGACTGGTGATCGAGAATCTGGTGGCGGCCGAGCGGGCCGGCGCCGAGCTCCGCAACTATTGCCGGGTGGAGGCGCTGTGCGACGGCTCGGGTACGATGGACGGGGTCGAGTATCGGGACCTCGCCACAGGCGAGCGGCACCGCGTGCATGCGCCGGTGGTCGTAAACGCGGGCGGTCCGTGGGTGGACCGGGTGCTGAAAGGCCTGCCCGCGCGGCTGCCGCGGCTGATGGGCGGCTCGAAGGGCAGCCACGTGGTGGTCTCGCCGTTCGAGGGCGCGCCGAAGAGCGCGTTCTATATCGAGGCGGAGGCCGACGGGCGGCCGATGTTCATCATCCCGTGGGCCGGGCTGTATTTGATCGGCACGACGGATATCCGGTATTCCGGTGATCCCGCCGACGCCCGGGCGAGCGCCGAGGAGGTGGACTACCTGCTGGCGGAGGCCAACCGGGTCTTCCCGCGGGCCGGCCTCCGGCGGCAATCGGTGCACTACACCTATTGTGGCGTGCGGCCGTTGCCCTGGGAGGAGGGGCCGGAGGGCGCGATCACGCGCAAGCACATCATCCGCGAGCATGACGACGTGGCGCGCGGGCTGCTGTCGATCATCGGCGGCAAACTGACCACTTACCGCCACTTGGCGGAGGAGGTCGTGGACCGCATCGGGCGGCTGCTGGAGCGGGATCTGCCGGGGTGTCCCACCGATGACGAGCCGCTGCCCGGTGGCGCGGAGTTCGAGGAGGCGCGGGAGCGGCTGGCTGCGGCCGGGATCGTCGCGGAGAAGACTGCCGGCCACCTGCTATCGGTCTACGGCAGCCGGGCCCTGGAGATCGCGGAGATGGCGGTCGCCGAGCCCGCGCTGGGTGAGATCGTCTGCGAGCGCACCGGCGCGATCGCGGCGGAGGTGGTCTTCAGCCTGGAGCAGGAACATGCCCGGACGCTGGACGATCTGCTGCAACGGCGCATGATGATCGGCCTGGGTCCGCAGCTGGGGCTGGACGTGCTGGACGCCGTGGCGTCGGTCGCTGGCGACCACCTGGGCTGGAGCGACGAAGAACGCAGTGCCGCGAAGTCCGCCTACCACCAACGCCTCGACCGCTTTCAGGTGCCGGACCGAACTTTTTAAACTTTTGAAACTTATTCCTCGTGGCAGTACAAAGGCGGCTGCCACCATTGCCCGCCGTCTTCCCGGCAAATAAGTTTCAAAAGTTTAAAAAGTTCGGTCCGGCACCTTATTCTTATTAGTGACGCAGGGCGTAGAGGCCCGGGCCGCGGTGGTCGGTCCAGCTTCGGGGGGAGTAGGGGACTACCTCGATGATTTCGCCCGCCTTCAGCCGCTTCTGCACGCCGATCCACCACTCCGCCTGCAGCAGTTCCGAGTGGTGCTCCATGAAGGCCTCCCGGTAGTCTGGCTTCAGTCCGAGGAACTCGATGAACTGCTCCGGGAACACGTCGTTCGGGCCCACGTAGAACCAGGCACCCGACTGCATCTCCTCCATGTCGTCCCGCGGTGTTGGCATGTTGCGGAAATTCGCCTCGGTGACCAGGCACAGCTCGTCGTAGTCGTAGAAGATCACCCGGCCGTGGCGGGTGACGCCGAAGTTCTTCAGCAGCAGGTCGCCGGCGAAGATATTGCTGAAGGCCAGATCCCGTATCGCCTGGCCGTAGTCGATGACCGCCCGCAGCGCGTCATCGGGCTCCGCCTCCTGCACATAGAGATTCAGCGGCGTCAGCCGGCGCTCGATGTAGGCGTGCTCCACGACCAGATCCTCACCCTCGATCCGACAGGTATCCGCGCAGCCGGTCAGCAGATCCTCCAGCAGCGACGGCTCGAAGCGGTGCTTGCCGAATTCCAGCTGGCGGAATTCCTGCGCGTCCACCAGCCGCCCGGCCCGGTCGTGCTTGAACACCAGCTGATACTTCTCCAGCACGTCCTTGCGCACCGTCGTCTTCGGAAACGCGAAGCGATCCTTGATTATCTTGAACACGATGTCGTAGGAGGGCAGCGTGAACACCTCCATCACCATGCCCTTGTCGCCCCGCGCCCGCACGAACAGGTCGTCCGACTGCTCGAGGTGGTGGAAGAAACTGCGGTAGCGCTCCGTCTTACCCTGCTTCGCCCGGCCCAGCACCGTGTAGATCTCGGCGATCGGCTTTTGCGGCAGCATGGACTTCAGCATGGCGACCGTCGCCCCCACCACCTCCAGGTCCACGTGGAAATAGCTGCGGGTGAAGCCGAACAGCATGCTGACGTCGTTCTCCGACAGGATCACCGCGTCCGCATAGATGCCCTCGTCCGTGTTCTTCAGCGCGATCACCAGCGGCGACCACCAGTCGTTGCCCTGGATGCGGCCGACGAGGTACGCCCGCGTGCCCTGGTAGAAGACGGGCTCCAGCAGTTCGATGCGGCGGATCCGCGCATCGGCCCCGTGCGACCCGCGGAAGGCGTCCACCTCCAGCGTGATGTAGTTGATGGTGCGCTCGCGGTCGCGGAACGGCACCGAGAAGCTGTAATCCGACAGCACCTCGTCGAAGACGAAGTCGAGCGCACCCCGGTTCTTGTAGACGCGGCGCTGGATACCGTCCAGCAGGTGCTCGGTCGGCTCGACGTCCAGCGCGATGAACTCCACGGCCGGGTCCACGCCGATGGTGGCGAAGATGCGCCGGGTGATGGAGCTGAAGAAGGTCTTGAAGAACTCCGAGTCCGGATACTCGAGGATCATCCGGGCATAGTGTTCCTTGATAGCCGCCCAGAGTTCCCGGTCCTGCCCCCGGTCGCCGAGACGCGCCTTGAGCTCGGCGACGGTGCCGTTGACGATCTTGTCGTAGAGGTCGATGCGCTCGGCCGCGTCCTGCTGGCCCGCGGCCCACTCCCGCCGCTCGAACCGCCCGCGGGCTCGCTGGGTGATCAGGCGGAATTCCCGGTTGTAATGGAGGAACGCCTCCACGATGTACTCCGCCGTATCGGCGGCCATCGTGGAGGCGTTGTCGTCGGCGCTCAAGATCGACGCGATCCGTCGGCTTACATGTTGCCGATCATCGCCGTGGCGAATTCGCTGCACTTCACCTCGGTGGCGCCTTCCTTGAGGCGGGCGAAGTCGTAGGTGACAGTCCTGGAGCCGATGGTCGCGTCCATGGCTGCGATGATCTTGTCGGCGGCTTCCTCCCAGCCGAGATGACGCAGCATCATCTCGCCGGAGAGGATCAGCGAGCCCGGATTCACCTTGTCCTGCCCCGCGTACTTCGGCGCGGTGCCGTGGGTGGCCTCGAACACGGCGTGGCCGGTCTCGTAGTTGATGTTGCCGCCGGGCGCGATGCCGATGCCGCCGACCTGGGCGGCCAGAGCGTCCGAGAGGTAGTCGCCGTTCAGGTTCATGGTGGCGATCACGTCGAACTCGGCCGGTCGCGTCAGCACCTGCTGCAGGGTGATGTCGGCGATCGCGTCCTTGATGAGGATGCGGCCCTCGGCCAGCGCCGCCTCCTGCTCCGCGTTGGCCGCGTCGCCACCTTTCTCGGCTTTGGTGCGGTCGTACTGATCCCAGGTGTAGGTCTGGTCGGCGAACTCGGTCTCCGCCAGCCGGTAGCCCCAGTTGCGGAAGGCGCCTTCCGTGAACTTCATGATGTTGCCCTTGTGCACGAAGGTCACGCTCTTGCGCTTGTTGTCGATGGCGTACTGGATGGCCGCCCGCACCAGCCGCTCGGTGCCCTCCCGGGAGATCGGCTTGATGCCGATGCCCGAGGTCTCGGGAAAGCGGATCTTGTTGTACTCGGCCGGGAAGTTCTCCTTGAAGATGCGCAGGAAGCGCGCGTTGTCGTCGGAGCCCTCCTGGAACTCGATGCCGGCGTAGATGTCCTCCGTGTTCTCGCGGAAGATCGCCATATCCACGTCGGCGGGGTTGCGCACCGGCGAGGGCACGCCCTTGAACCAGCGCACCGGCCGCAGGCAGACGTAGAGGTCGAGCAGCTGGCGCAGCGCCACGTTCAGGGAGCGGATACCGCCGCCGATGGGCGTGGTCAGCGGGCCCTTGATGGCGACCAGGTACTCCCGGCACGCCTCCACCGTGCTCTCCGGCAGCCAGCTGTTGTAGCGGTCGTTGGACTTCTGGCCGGCGAAGATCTCCATCCAGTGGATCTTGCGCTTGCCGTCGTACGCCTTCTCCACGGCCGCGTCGAAGACCCGCACGGCCGCGGCCCAGATGTCCGGACCGGTGCCGTCACCCTCGATGTAGGGGATGATGGGATTGTCCGGCACGCGCAGGTTGCCGTTGTCGTTGACGATCTTCTCGCCGCCCTGGGGCGGTGTCAGTGTTGGTTCGGACATGGTGTCTCCGTTCTGGATGTCGTTGTTCCGGCGGCGGCGCCCGGAGGCGGGCGCCGGCGTCGCGCGATGCCCGTATTATGAGGGATAGGCCGCGGCAGTCCCACCCCGCTAGCGGGCCGGCGCCAGCCGCCAGGCCAGCTCCACGTAAAGCTCCCGGCCGCGGCCCGGGAAATAGCGGTAATTGCCGAAGGCGAAGTCGGCGCGGTCAGCGTAGTCCCGGTCGGCGACGTTGTTCAGCCGGGCGCGCAGGCCGAGCCGGGGCGAGAGGTCGAGCTCGGCGCCCAGATCGAGCAGTTCGTGGCCCGGATAGCGGTGTTCGTTCTCGGCGTCCAGGTAATAGCTGCCCTGATGGCGCAGATCCGCGGTGAAGGCGTAGCCCGGCACCGGCTCCCAGCGCAGCTTCAGGTTGGCGAGCGTCTGCGGCGCCGTATCCACCAGGTTGCCGGAGACGAAGGTCTCGCCGCGATCGGCCACCAGGTCGAAGCGGTAGGTCTGGCGCGTCCAGGTGCCGTCCAGCGACAGGCTCAGCGTGTCGGCGAGCAACCAGTCGAAGTTCACCTCGACGCCGACGTGCCGGCTGGCGCCGCCGCTCACGTTGAAGCCCTCCGCGTCCCTGAGGACGCTGTCCTCCTTGTCCATCAGGAAGCCGACCAGCTCCAGCCGAACGGCCTCGCCCAGGCGGCGATAGCCGAGCTCGAGGCTGTCCACGCGTTCGCTGTCCAGGTCGGCCACTTCCTGGCCGTTCTGCAGGCGATAGAGCTCGGTGGCCTGGGGCGCGCGGAAGCCCCGGCGCAGGTTGGCGAACAGGGCCTGTGCCGCGTCCAGGCGGTAGTTGAAGCCGAGCTTCGGCGCGAGATTGGTGAAATCGTCGCTGCGATCGGCGGGACGGGTATAGAGGCAGCCGCCGAAGCCGCAGGGCGTGCCGTCGTCCCGGGTGTTGCCCGCGAGCATGCGGTTGTCGTAGTCGTAGCTGAGGTGCTCGAGGCGCAGGCCGAGCTCCAGCGTGAGCCGCTCGCCGATGGTCGGCGTCCAGTGCAAGAAGGGCGCAGCCGACCAGGCCGCCACCTCGTAGTCGTATTGCTTGCCCGGCGGCCGCGTCTCGACCAGGAAGGGCGGGCCGTCCTCCACCCGACCGTCCTGGGTCTGGCGCAGGTAGCCGTCGGACCACTCCATGTCGATGCCGGCGAGCAGCGGCAGGCTGGCGCCGGCGAAGTCGAGCACGCCGTTCAGGCCGGCGCTCACCTGGCCGTTCTCCTCCAGCGGTTGTCCCGGCAGGAAGTGCTGCAGGAACTCCATGTCGGAGCGGCGGGCGTAGGCGGTGAGGTCCAGCTCGACCGTGTCGCCCTTGAAGGCCGCCCAGCGGGCGCTGAGCCGCTGCGCGTCCGCGTTACGGAAGGCCTCCGGGTTGGGGTTGGTACGGTTGAGGTCCGGGTCCTCGTAGGCATCTTCGCCGAGGATATAGCCGGCCGTCTCCTGTTCCAGGTGGGTCGCGGCGAACGACCAGCGCATCTCGCGGCCGGCCAGCGGCGTCACCAGGTTCAGGTTCAGCTTGCCCTGTCCGTAGCCGGAATCCGCGCGGAAGCCGCCGTCTTGCTCACCGTGCAGCCGCAGCGCCCAGGGCGCCGCCTCGCCACCCGCCCAGCGCGCCGAGCCCCGCAGGTAGTCGTTCGGCCCCGCTTCCGCGCTGAAGCCGCGGCGTCGGTCGCTGCGCGGGTCCGGCGTGATGACGTTCACCAGTCCGTGCAGGGCGTTGGAGCCGTAGAAGGCGCTGCCGGGACCCCGCACCACCTCCACGGCGCTGGCCTGTTCCGTGTTCACCTCGAACAGCTGGTTGACGTTGCAGAAGCCGGTGGGACGCACGGGCAGGCCGTCCTCGAGGAACAGGAACGCGCCGCAGGAGCCGGCGCCGGTCAGGACGGGCGAGCGTATGGCAGTGAGATGCTCCTGACCGCTGCCGCGGCTGATCCACGTGCCCGGCATCTCCAGCATGAGTTCGTGCACGTGATGATGCCCCAGCGCCTCGATCGCCTCGCCCTCGATCCGCGCGGCGTTGCCGGTCGCCGTGATGAGCGGCTGGTCGCGCCGGGTGGCGGTGACCACGATCTCCTGGATCGGTTCCGCGGCCGTCGTCGTCTGCGCTGCCGCGGGCATCGCGGCGCCCGCCCACAGCGCGGCGGCCGGCAGGAGCGCCGGCGTGAGGCGGGCTCCGTGTCCGGCGCGGAGCGGCATCAGGTCTGCTTCCCCACCTTCTCGAAGATGAGGCTCACCTCGTCGCCGATGCGGTAGTAGCCGTGGCGGGTGCGCATGCGCTCCAGCGCCTCGTCTCGTTCGCGCTCGGTGGCGTACCAGTGGACCTTCTCCCAGTCCTCGTCGACCAGGTTGTTGAACGGGTCCGACGGCGGCAGCGTGACGCGGATGCCCCACGGGCGGTCCTGCCCGGCACGGTCCTTGTCGACGAGATTGTGGCGGTGGGCGTATTCCATGACGGCTCGCGGTTGGTCCGCAGCTGGGGCGGAGGCGGGATTATAACGGTTAGCCGGGCCGCGTCACTGCCGACCATCCGTTCGCGGCGGGCGGTCGCCGGCGCCTTCCCGGTCGGCCCAGCCCAGCCAGCGGCGGGTGACCAGCAGGTAGAGGCGCTTGCCGGAGGCCATCCAGATGCGCGAGGTCCAGGCCGGCGTGGCGAGGATGCGCCGCTCCCGGGCGGTCAGTGCCTCGGGCCGATAGGTGCGCTTGTGCTTCAGGAAGTGGCGCAGGTCTTCCCGTGCCAGCAGACGGAACAGCGGGCCGCGGCGGCGACTGACGGAGGCCAGCTGGAAGTCGACCAGCGCCGGCATGCCGTCGTCGTCCACCAGCCAGTTCGGCTCCTTGGCCAGGTCGTTGTGGGCGACGCCGGCACGGTGCAGTCGCCGGAGCAGCCGGAAGGCTTCACGGAAGTAGCGCGCGTCCTGCGGCCGGGCTTCGTGCATGGGGCGGCCGGCCAGCCACTCCCGGTCCAGGCCCCAGGAGCCTTCACGCAGTATCGCCGGCGTGCCCGGCACGGCCGCCAGCACGGCCAGTGCCCGTGCCTCGCGGCGCGCCAGCCGTCGCGCCAGCCAGCGCGACCACCAGGGCGCCGCGCCGACGTCGCGCCGGATGCAGTTGCGCCCGGCGTCGTCGCGCACCCGCAGGACGCGGCCGAACGTATCGCTCTTCAGTAATTCCGTGCTTTCCATGGCTCCGTGGTGCCCCGGGCCTCCGCCGGGATAGCGCCCGCGGCGGGATTTGGCCAGAATGGCCCGCTCGGGTCCGTCCGCCGGACGGACCGGTGGACGCATGATAACCGCCGGGGAGCCATGAGCCAGCCGGGCAAGAAAAAACAGGACGGTCGCCGGGACCCGGATGGCTTCTTCGTCGCCGGCGGGCCCGTGCAGCCGGGCCGGGGCTGTTACGTGCGCCGGGCGGCCGACCGCGAACTCGGACGGCTGGTGCGCGCCGGCGAATACGTCCAGGTCATGGCGCCGCGCCACATGGGCAAATCCAGCCTGATGGCCCGGCTCGCCGACGAGTTGCGCGGCGAGGGCCGCCACGTCGCGGTCGTCGACCTCACCCAGGTGGGCGCCCGGGAGCGGCCGGACGACCTGGGGCGCTGGTTCTACAGCTTCGCCTTCCGCCTGATCCGCCAGCTGCGTCTCAAGGTGGACCTGCAGGAGTGGTGGCAGGACAAGGCGGTGCTCACCAACCGGCAGCGGCTCACGGAGCTCTACTGGGATCTGATCCTGGAGAGCACGAGCGGGCCGGTGACCATCTTCATCGACGAGATGCAGTGCCTGGACAACTTCCCCGGCGTCGAACAGCTGCTGGCGAGCATCCGGGCGGCCCACAATGCCCGGGCCGCGGAGCCGGCGCTGGCCCGGCTCAATTTCGTCATGTTGGGCATGAGCGTGCCGGAAGGCTTCGACACGGATTCGGAATACTCGCCCTTCGCCGTCGCCCAGCCCGTGGTGCTGCGCGACTTCCGCCTGCATCAGCTGGACGTGTTCGGCCCCGCGCTCGGGCTGCCGCCGGCGCGGGCGAAGGAGGCGCTGGAGCGGATCCACTTCTGGACCAACGGTCAGCCCTATCTCACCCAGAAACTCGCCCGCGCGGTCGCCCGGGCGAAGATGCGCGAGGCCGACCTGGAGGACCCGGCGTTCGTCGTCGACGCGCTCGTCTACCGACTGTATCTGAACCCGTCGGCGCTGAGGAACGAACCCCATCTCAGCTACCTGCACCACGCGCTCACGGAGCCGCGCAAGGAGCACGACGAGATCCTTGCGGTGTACGGACGCGTGCGCAAGGGCGGCAAGGTCATCCTGGATCCGGAGTCGCCGGCGCAGCGGCGTCTCATCTCCCAGGGCCTGCTGGTGCCGACGAGGGGCGGCACGCTGGCCGTCCGCAGCCGGCTCTACCATCAGGTATTCACCGCGCGCTGGGCCAACGAGCAGCTGCCTTTCCGCTGGCGGCGCATCAGCGCGGTGGCGGCGGCGGTGCTGCTCACCATCCTGATCCCGATCTGGTACACCCAGTTCCTGCCGCGTCCGTGGACCGCCGTCCTGACCTCGGCCACCGCGACCCTGTCGGAGGCACGGCAGGCGTGGGAGACGCTCTCCCGGCTGCCGGGCCATGGGGCCAGCGCGGACCGCATGTTCCTCGACTACCTCACCCGCCTGAGCCGCGGCGCCACGGACGTCACCGCCGTGGAGGCGGCAGACGAGCTGCTGCGGACGCTGCCCGGCGCGGAGCCGGTGGCGGACCAGCTGGTGGCCGAATTCTGGGACCGCAGGGCGCTGGCGGCCGAGTTCCGCCACGAGCGCGACGCCGCCCTGCTGGCCAGGCTTCGCTCGCTGGTGGAGCCCACCGTGGAGCGGCGGCGGAGGGCGGCCGCGCTCATCGGCGCGGACTACGATCTGCTGGCGGCGACGCTGCGCGTGCCGCGCGGCTTCGATCAGGCGGTGCTCGACCGGGACGGGAGCCGGCTGATCGCCGTGCGCGGCAACAGCGTGCACGCCTGGCGCATCGACCGCCTGCCGCCGGTGGCCGAGCCCGCCTGGGATGCCACGGCGCTCGCGTTCCTGCCCGCGGTCAGCCGCCGCCAGGTGCCGGCCGAGGGCAGGGCCGGCGCCGATCTGGTGCTGGAGGCCCAGCTCGATCACGACCGCCCCTTCGACCTCAGCATCACGCTGACCGCGCCCTCGGGCCGGAGCGTGACCTTCCAGCCGGGTCTCGCCGGTGCGTCGCCGCTGCGCCATCGCTTCACGGCGGAAGTGGGCGGCGTGCTGGCGCCGCTGGCGGACGAGCCGCGGGGCGGCACCTGGACGCTGTCCGTCGCCGATCGGGTGCCCGGAGTCACCGGCGCGCTGGCGGGCTGGAGCCTCGATTTCGGCGACGTCCGGGCCGACGGATCGCCGGGCGGACCGCCGTTGCCGCTCGAGGACCCGATACCGGAGTCCGCATCGGCGCTGTTCCTCGGCCCCGCCGGGCGCTACGCCATCGCCGTGCCGCCGGCAGGGGATGCGGCCGCCCGGGTCTGGGATCTGGCCTCGCTCAGCCCCGTGTCCACGCTGCCGATCACCCGGGAAGACCGCATCATCGGCTTCGTCCTGGATCAGCGGGTCGTCTTGGTGCACGGCGCTGCGGGCATCGAGGCCTGGACGCTGTCCACCGGGGATCCGGTCGAGCTGCCGGGGGTGGGCCGCGAAGCGACGCTCAGCGCCCTGTCGTCGGACGGCGAGATGCTCGCCCTGGTGGGCGCCGGCCCCGAGCGGGCCGTCGAGGCTTTCGATCTCATCGAAGGCCGGCAGCTGGGTGCCACGGCGGCCGGCGTGGACCACAGTGCCATCGCGATCGCGCCCGGCGGGCGGATGGTGGCCGTCGCCGATCCGGACCGCGCCGTGCGCATCTGGCGTTTCGGTGACGAGCAGCCCGCCGCGGAGCTGGATCCGCCGGGCCAGCCCGTCGCGCTGAACTTCGACTCGCGGGGCGGCCGCCTGGCCGTGCAGCTCGCCGACGGCGGCCTGATGCTGTGGCGGGCGGGCGACGAGGGGGCGGGGCGTGTGCGCAGCTTCCCGGGGCCGGGCCCCTGGCGGGTGAGTTTCGACGAGACCGGCGACCGCCTCCTGGTGGGGTCGGCCGCCTCCGGCTTCCGGCTGCTGGGCGAGGATCTGGAGACCCTGGCCGGGCCCCTGCTGCGGGGCGGCTTCGCGACGGGCCAGCCGGTCTGGGCGGCGCACCGGGATGCGGACCGTCTCGCGCTGACGGGCAGCCCGGGCGAGGGCTGGATACGTGTGTGGCGCCTGCCGCCCCCGCCGTCGGCCGTCGGCCGCGGCGCGGCGGGTGCCGTGACGACCGTCGCGCTGTCTCCGGACGGCCAGACGATGGCCGTCGGTACCCGCGACGGCAGCCTCCGACTGCAGTCGGTCGGCGATGACCGGAGCAATGGCAATGGCCGCGAAGAGCGCGGCGACGAGGCCCGCGACGAAGGCGGTGCCGACGAGCGGGCGGCGGATCAGGTCGACTACTTCGGCCATGCCCGCGCGGTCTGCTGCGCGGCGTTCAGCCGTGACGGCCGCGTGCTGGCCAGTGCCGCCGTCGACGGGAGCCTGCGGGTATGGGATGCGGGGACGGGCGAACCGAGAGCGTTTCTCGCGCTGCAGCCGAGCGCCCATCCGGTCAGCGCGCTGGCGCTGACCGCCGACGGCGGGCGGGTCGCCGTCATCGCCGGGCCCTATCTGCGGATCTGGGATGCCCGGGATGGCACCCTGCTGTCGGAGCGCCAGCCGGGCGCCCGGATCACGGCAGTCGAGAGCCTGCCTGGGGGCGAGGGATTCCTGTTCGGCGACGCGTCGGGCAGCGTGTGGCGCCTGGCCGGCGACGATCGGCTGGAACGCCTGGCCGGCGTCGCCGGGCCGGTCTCGGCGCTGGCGTCCGGCCCGGACGGCGGCATCCTCGCCGTCGCCACCGCCGAGGGCGCGCTGCAACTCCTGGACATGGCCGATCGCCAGCTGAAGGGGGCGGCCGATCCGTTGCCCGGGCCGGCGGCCTCGCTGGCGTTCAGCGCCGACGGCGACCACCTCGTCGCCCGCAGCGGCCACTGGCTGCATCGTTACCGCCTGTCCGTATTCCAGCTGCTGCCGGAGTCGGCCCGGCTGCTGCCCGCCACCGTCGTGCGCGGCGGCATGAGCGTGGCGGGCGCCGACGGCGAGAAGGTGCGGGTGCTGGCCGGCTACGGCGCGCCGCGGCCGGCGGGTGTGGACTTCGGTGCGGCGGACGTGGCGCCGCTGCAGGGCGAGACGGCCGTGCTGGTGGAGCAGTGGCGGGACCGCCTGCGGGCGGGCACCGCCCTGGTCAGCGAGCCGCTCCCCGCAGGGCCCGAACGACCATCTCCAGCCCCTGGGCCGTGACCCGCCCGGGCGGCAGTGGCGCGGCCGCCTGCAGTTCGACCCGGGCCCTGAATCGACGGGGCCTCTTCAGCACCGCGCGTCCGCCCCGGCGGCTGAACCAGCTGTCCCAGAGACCCCGCAGCGCCATCGGCACGACCGGCACGGGCCGCCGGGCCAGGATGCGTTCGATGCCGGGGCGGAACTCCCCGATGCGGCCGTCCGGGGTCAGGGCGCCCTCCGGGAAGATGCAGATCAGGTGGCCGGCCGCCAGTTCGTCGTCGATGGTGCGGTAGGCGGCCTCGAGCAGGGCCTCGTCGTCCCGGCGCGAGGCGATGGGGATGGCGCGGGCGGCGCGGAACAGGTAGGAGAGCACCGGCACCGCGAAGATGCGATGGTGCATCACGAAGCGCACCGGACGCCGCACCAGTCCGCCGATGATCAGCGCATCCACGAAGCTGACGTGGTTGCAGGCGAGCACCGCCGGTCCGGTCTCCGGGATGTGTTCGAGCCCCCGGACCCGCACCCGGTACATCACGTGCACCAGCAGCCAGGCGCAGACGCGGAGCAGGAATTCCGGCAGGGTGACACAGAGATAGACGGCCACCAGGGCGTTTACCGCGGCGAGCACCAGAAACATCCCCGGCAGCGTCAGGCCGGCGGCCAGCGCGGCCAGGGCCAGCACGGCCGCGAGCACCATGAACAGGGCGTTGATGATGTTATTGGCGGCGATGACCCGGGAGCGATGCCGCTCGGCGCTGCGCTCCTGCATCAGCGCGTACAGAGGCACGCTGAACAGGCCGCCGAACGCGCCCAGCAGCAGGAAGTCGACGAACACGCGCAGGGTGCCTTCCCGGGCGAAGGTGGCGACGATGCCGGCCTGCTCCGCCGCCACCGCCGTCGGGTGTGCGAGGTACACGTCCAGTGCGCACACCGTGAGGCCCAGCGCGCCGATCGGCACCAGACCGAGCTCGATGCGGCGCCCGGACAGCCGCTCGCAGAGCAGGGCGCCGAGGGCGATGCCGACGGCGAAGGCCACCAGCAGGACGGTGGCGACGCCCGGGTCGCCGCGCAGGATCTCCGCGGCGTACACCGGCAGTTCCGAGAGGACGACGAAACCGAAGCTCCAGAACCAGGAGATGCCGAGGATGGCGAGCAGGACGCTGCGCTCCTCGCCCGCGAAACGCATGATACGCAGCGTTTCGGTCAACGGATTCCAGCGCAGCACCAGGTCCGGTTCCGGCGGCGGCGCCTCCGGTATGAAGCGTGAGGCGGCATAGCCGGCCACCGCGAAGACGAGCAGCAGCAGCGCGAGCAGCACCGACCCCGGGCCGCCGGCCGCGACGGCGAGCCCGCCGATCGCGAGTCCCAGGATGATGGCCAGATAGGTGCCGCCCTCCACCAGCGCATTGCCGCCGACGATCTCTTTCTCGGTGAGGGTCTGGGGCAGGATCGAGTACTTCACCGGACCGAACATCGTGGACTGCAGCCCCATCAGGAAAACAAGCGCCAGCAGGGCGCCGCCGTGGGCGGCGATGACGGCGAAGGCGGCGAGGAGCATCAGGGCGATCTCGGCGAGCTTCACCCGGCGCATGAGCAGCGCCTTGTCATACTTGTCGGCGAGCTGCCCGGCGAGGGCGGAGAACAGGAAGAACGGCAGGATGAACAGGGCGGCGCTCAGGTTGACCGCCAGCGACGGCGCCAGCCCCGCGATGCTGACGGCGTGGAAGGTGAGCAGGAAGATCAGCCCGTTGCGCAGTACGTTGTCGTTCAGCGCGCCGAGGAACTGGGTGACGAAGAACGGCAGGAACCGGCGTTCCCGCAGCAGACCGAACTGGCTTCGAGCAGACTCCGCCATGTTGCTCCCCGGCAAGGCCCCCTTGCCGCGGCGGCCGTCGTGGCGACGTCGGCCAATGGTAACCGACGCCATCGCTCGACGGTATCGTGTGGCGTTGGCGGATGAGGAGATCCGGTCATGGCCGGGGCGGGACCTGCGTCACGGGACCGGCCGGCCCTGCGTGCTAGTATTTTTCGCATTTCGTGCCGCCGGGCAGAGATCCGTAAACCAGTGAAACCGCCTGTCTCGCATATCTGCAGAGTGTTTTTTACCGTCGCCGCCCTGGCGGCGGCGGGCTGTGTGCCCGAGCCCCCGCCCCGGACCACGGCCGACTTCCTGGACGACCCGATCGCCCTCGAAGCGACGCTGGCCCGCTGCAACGCAGACCGTACCCGCACGCTGCGCGACCCGGAATGCCAGAATGCGAGGGAGGCCGCACACCGCATCTCGGTGGAAGAAGAGCAGGAGCGGCTGCGCAAACTGGAGGCCCAGTCCCAGCGCAAGCTCGACGAGCTGCGGGCGCTGCAGCGCGCGGCCGACGAGGCTCGCGAGCGTGCCGAGGAAGCCGAGCGCCGTGCCGAGGAGGCGGAGCTGATGCGGCAGCTGATCGAGGGCGGCGCCACCGCGCCGGCGGGTGAGGCCGCGGCCGGGGAGCCCGGCGGGACGCCGGCAGGCGAGTCCCCTGGCGACGACCCCGGCGCCGGGGATACCCGGTCCGGAGAGGGCTGAGCGGAACGCGGATACGGTGCCGCCCGGTCGGCGCGTCTCCCTCGTTGCTGATCCTGGATGAACCTGCCGGCGGCGCTGCCGCCGGTCGGCTTTATTCGTCGGGCTCGACGGGTTCGAAGGTCTCCGGCTCTTCCTCGGGCGGCGGCGGCTCGCCGGCCCCGTCGCCGATGCCATAGGTGCGCACTTCGGGTTCCGGCCCTTCCCGCGCCGGTGCCGGTCCGCCGTCACCGCCCGCGTTCTGCGCCGGCGGCGGCAGCGCCGTGCCGTCCTCGGGCGTCAGGCGGGTGAGGGTGGCGACGAAGCGCCGCGCCTGCACGGGGGCGGTGACGCCGTCGGCCGAGAAGATCGACTCCGCACTGACGCCGGGCGTCGCGTAGAAGGCAGCGTTGGCGGACTGGTCGATGCCGAGCGCGGCGCCGTCGACGGCCACGCCGAGGAACAGCCCGCGGGTGCGCGAGTAGGAATACACCTCCGAGCGGAGGCGAATGTCGGTGCTGGCGGAGGTGTAGCGGCCCACCGGCCCGGCGGCCACCGAGGCATCGGCACCCAGGGTCAGCTTGCCGTTGGTGATGCCCTCGACACCGCGGCGGTTCTTGAAGACCAGGATCAGGTCCGAGGACTGCGCGCCCGCCTGCCAGCCGACGCTGCCGCCGGTGACGGTGATGAAACTCGGCTGACTCCACTGGCCGTCGGGCTGGCGCACCACCAGGACGCCCTTGCCCCAGCGGGCGCCGACCACGAGGCCCACCTTCAGCACGTCCGGGATGACGGCCACGCCGTAGGCGCTGCCGAGCAATGCCGGCGGTATGCCGTCCTCGGGGATGGCGGCCAGCTGTTCCAGGACTTCGGTCGCGTTGATGAGGCGTTGTTCTTCCGGCGTCTCGGCCCGGGCGGCACCGGCCAGCAGGACGGCCGCGCACACCCAGGCGGTCATCAGGATTCTCATTGGTTCGCTCGCTCTCTGATTCGCTGTTCGGGTATTTCGGCGGCGGCCTCCCGCAGGCGGCCGCCGCCCCGGTACGAAGTGATTATCGAAGTGGCAACAGGATGCGAATGATACGCGATTTCGCCGGGCGGCGATCCGCGATCCGGCCTCAGTGCTCCGCCACCTCCGCGGCCAGCGGCGGCAGGGGGCAGTCCAGCATGGCGCACACGGCGCGGAGGAGTTCCGCTTCGGCCAGGGTGGTGCGCCGGTCGTGCCGGATCACGGCGATCAGCGCCACCACCACGCGGCGCCGGGCGCGGCCGGAGAGGTGGCGCAGAATCTGCAGCGAGGCGTCCAGTTCCCGCTGCCACTCGGCAAGGGGTCGATAGGGCGGCCAGTCGCCGTCCAGCGTGGCGATGCCGGCCTCGTAGGCGCGCCGGCTCGACTCCTCGCTGCGTGCGCCGTGCGCCGCCACCGTGGCGAGCAGCCGCTGCACCGCGGCGCGCGCGTTGCGGCGGCCGATGTCCGTACCGTCCCGCCGTGCCTCCGCGCGGGGCGCCAGCGCCTCGGACAGGTGTCCCCGCAGCGTCCGGGTGAAACAGTATTCGTAGAAATCGAGCGCGCCGTCGAGTGTGGTGAGTTCCTCGCCGAGATCGACCAGGAAGGCGAGCTGAGCCTGCGGCCGGTCCTTCAGGGCCGGGAAGGCGAGTTCGAGCAGGGGCAGGCGGTAGAGGGGACCCAGGGCGGCGCAGTCCTCGTGCAGCCTTTCCACGCGCCGGGTTCGGGCCTCGCCGATACGGCTCTGCAGCAGTGCGAGCTGGCGTTGTCTCGCTGCCGGTTCGGCGTGCAGGACCAGTGCCAGTGCGAGCAGCACGGCGCCGTCGCGGGAGTGTGCCGCATGGTGCACCTCTTCCGGAATCGTGCGCCGCAGGCGGCCGGCGAACGCCACCTGCTCGTCACCCGGATTGCCGATGCTCGCGGTGATGCGCTCGGCATCCAGGGGTATTTCGGCGCCGCCCGCCGCACCCGCCGCGAGACCGGCTACCCGGCCCTCTTCGTCCGCGGCTCCTGCGCCCGCTGCGATATCGGCCAGGCTGTCCGGGTCGAAGGAGGGATCGAGGGCGAGGATGCGCTTCTCGAGCGGCGGATGGGTGGCCATCAGACGGGTGAACGACCGGCCGCCGAAGGCGAACAGCATGTGGCTCACCTCCTCGGGGTCGGCGGCGCGGAAACGCGAACCGGCGCTCGCGGCCGCGATCTTCTTCAGCGCGCCGGCGATGCCCTGCGTCTGGCGGGTGAACTGCACTGCCGAGGCATCCGCCAGATACTCCCGCTGCCGGGAGACGCCCGCCTTGATGAGGCGGGCGAACAGCACGCCGATGGAACCGATGAGGAACAGCCCCACGCCGATGACGAGCACGACCGGCGCACCGCCCCGCCCGGAGCGGCTGCCGAGGCGCACGTGGCGGGTGCCGCGCAGCACCATGCGGCCGGCCAGCGCGATGGCGAGGATGCCGAACAGCAGCCCCATGAGGCGGATATTCAGACGCATGTCGCCGTTCATGATATGGCTGAATTCGTGGGCGACCACGCCCTGCAGCTCGTCCCGGTCCAGCGTCTCGAGCGTCCCGCGGGTGACGGCGATCGCCGCATCGCCCGGGTTGAAGCCGGCGGCGAAGGCGT
Organism: Lentisalinibacter orientalis; assembly: GCF_040706535.1. NCBI lineage: Bacteria > Pseudomonadati > Pseudomonadota > Gammaproteobacteria > Woeseiales > Woeseiaceae > Lentisalinibacter > Lentisalinibacter orientalis. The sequence goes on along the minus strand of NZ_JAPDRJ010000005.1, from coordinate 72,217 downwards.
TGATGCCCGGCTCCTCCTCGAGGACGTAGATTTCCGGCACCGGCACACCGGAGGCAATCGCCATCTCCTCGACGACGTTGCGCAGACGCAGCCGCAGCGGGTCCTGCACGTCGGTGGGCACCGGTGTCGCGCCGAGTTCGCGCGCCACCTGGCCGCCGCCGTCGGAGAGCCGTGCCGTGCGGTACAGGCTGGCCAGCCCGATCACGCCGCCCGTGGCCAGCGCGACCGTGCCGAGCAGGCCGGCGTTCGCGGACAGCCGGCCGCCATGGATCAGGCCGGCCGCGCCTTCGGGTTGCATCAGCGCGAGCGCCGCCGCCACGATCAGGGTCACCGCCGCGATGATGGCGGCGGTGGCGAGCAGGAAGACGGCCACGAGCCAGCGGCTGGTGCGCCGGCTGCGGTCCTGGGCCTCGAAGAAATTCACGGCGGCTACTCAGCGGGCTGCGCCGCTCCCGCTCATCCGGTGAACGAGACCTCCGGCACCGTGCGCTTCTCCTCGGACTCGATGTCCAGGAAGGAAGCCGCCTCGAAACGGAACATGCCGGCGACGATGTTGTTCGGGAAGTTCTCGCGGGTGTTGTTGTAGGTGAGCACCGCGTCGTTGAACGCCTGGCGGGCGAAGGCCACCTTGTTTTCGGTGCTGGCGAGTTCTTCCTGGAAGCGCAGCATGTTCTCGTTGGCCTTCAGGTCCGGATAGGCTTCGGCCAGGGCGAACAGGCGCCCGAGCGCGCCGCCCAGCGTCGCCTCGGCGGCCGCCAGTTGCTTGATGGCGTCGGCGTTGGCCGGGTCGGCCTTCGCCGCCGTCAGCCCGGAGGCGGCGGCATTGCGGGCACTGATGACGGCCTCGAGGGTCTCACGCTCGTGTTTCATGTAACCTTTTACCGACTCGACGAGGTTCGGTATCAGGTCGTAACGGCGCGTGAGCTGGACGTCGATCTGGGCGAAGGCGTTCTTCACCCGGTTACGCGAGTTGACGAGCCGGTTGTAGATGCCGATGCCGAAGACGGCGACAACGACGATCAGGCCGAGGAATATGAGGAATCCAGACATGGACGGGCTCTCCGCAACAGTCCCGGGGTCCGAGCATACCCATCGCGGCACGGCAGGACCAGCGCTTTGGTGCCTGCTGGCCTGCCTCGCCTTCGCCCAGCCGGCCGCGGCGGCCTGGCTGGACCGCAGCGAGGCGATGATGGGCACGCGCGTCAGTGTCCGGCTCTGGTACGAGGAGGGCGAGGCGTCCCGGCAGGCCGCCGCCGCGGCGGTGGATGCGGCGATCGCCGAGATCGACCGCATCGAGCAGCTCATGAGCACCTATATCGACGAGAGCCGCATCTCCGGGATCAACCGCGATGCGGCGGAGCGACCGGTGCCGGCGGGCGAGGAACTCTACGGCCTGGTCGAGACGGCCCTGCGCGTGTCGCGCCTGACCGACGGCGCCTTCGACATTACCTACGACAGCGTCGGCCAGCACTACGACTACCGCGCGGGGAGGAGGCCCGACGCCGGCACCATCGAGCAGGAGATCGGGCGCCTGGATTATCGCCTGGTCACGCTGGTGCCGGAGGATCATGCCATCCGCTTCCAGCGGGAGGGCGTGCGCATCAACCTGGGCGGCATCGCGAAGGGCTACGCCGTGGAGCGCGCCGTCGCCGTGCTGGCCGAGGCGGGTTACCGCCATGCCATCGTTTCGGCGGGCGGCGACTCCCGCCTGCTCGGCGACCGGGGCGGGGAACCCTGGGTGGTGGGCGTGCGCGATCCCCGCTCCGAGGAGGGCGTGGCCGTGCGCCTGCCGCTGGTGGACGAGGCCATCTCCACGTCCGGCGACTACGAGCGCTACTTCGAGGAGGACGGCGTCCGTTACCACCACATCCTGTCGCCCGCCACCGGCGAGCCGGCCCGTGGCGTCTACAGCGCGACCGTGGTGGGTCCGGACGGCGTACTGACCGACGCCCTGTCCACGTCGGTATTCGTGCTCGGGGTCGAGCGCGGCCTGGCTCTCATCGAGGAGCTGCCCGGCTACGAGGCCATCGTGATCGATGCCGGCGGGCGCATGCATTACACGGCGGGACTGGCCCCGCCGGGGTGACACGGGCGTCGCCTTTCGGCGACAGCAAAAATCGCTGAATTTCAGTGCATTACCGGGCAGCCGCCCGGGCCTGTCCGCTGTTGCCGACACCGGCGCCTCCCGCCCGGCGCCACCCCGCTGCTAAGTCCCTGATAAACCGCGCCCCGCCGCGGCTGGCACGCCATTTGCTACAGATCGGTGCGGCGGCCGTCGCTGCCCGTCACACCCGTGCCCGTCGACCGGCCCGAGCCAGGCCTGACGGTACTGTGACAGGCATCACGGCCGTTTACGTGCAAGCGCTGCGACCATTATGTCCGGTCGCCGACGGGCCCGTCGCCCGTGTGATTCGTGCGGGCCTGCCGCCCGTGTAATCCGTACGGGTCGTCGCCCGTGCAACCAGTGAGGAGTCCGTGATGGAGATAAGGAGATCTTTGGCTGCCCTGCTGCTCGTGGCGTTCGCCGCGACACCGGCACTGGCCAGCAAGGGCGCGCTCGACGGCCAGCAGGCGCCCGACTTCGCCCTGACGAGCCTGGACGGCGAGAACCTGCGCCTCTCCGAGTACCGGGGCGAGGTCGTCATGATCAACTTCTGGGCCACCTGGTGCGGACCGTGCCGCCAGGAGATGCCGCTGCTCGACGAACTCTACGACCGCTACGAGCGGGTGGGTTTCCAGCTGCTCGGCGTGAATATCGACGACGACCCGCGCCGTGCCATGGAGATGGCCGAGGAACTCGGCATCAGCTTCCCGGTGCTGTTCGATGACCGCAAGGAAGTGAGCGAGCTGTACCGGGTGGAGGCGATGCCGGTCACCGTGATCCTCGATCGCGAAGGCGTGGTCCGCTACACGCACTACGGCTACAAGCCCGGCTACGAAGAGTATTACCTGGACCAGGTCCGCACGCTGCTGCGCGAATGACGGCGCACGGAACCGGTCGCGAACAGGCGCCGCGGCGCCCGGAGACAGGACAGTGAGACGATTGCTTTTCCCCCTGCTGCTGCTGGTGATCACCGGGATCAACGCCCATGTGCTTTCCGCCGATGCCGCCGACACCGGCGACGAGCAGGAATTCCGCAGCCTCGACCAGCAGGTCCAGTCGCTGAAGAAAGAGGTGCTGAATCTCAATCGGGAACTCTTCCTGCTGGAGGAGGACCTCCTGTTCCCGGCCAACTCCCAGGTGGCGATGTTCGTTTCTCTCGACGTCGGCACCTTCTTCGACGTGGAGTCGGTGAGCCTCGAGGTCAACGGCAAGGAGGTCGCCAACTATCTATACACCGAGCGCGAGGCCGAGGCGCTGCGCCGGGGCGGGGTGCACCGCATCCACGTGGGTAACCTCAAGGTGGGCGAGCACGAGCTGGTGGCTTTCTTCAGCGGCAAGGGTCCCCATGGCCGGGATTACCGACGCGGCGCGGATCTCGTCTTCGAGAAAGGCATCGGCGCCAAGTACATGGAACTCAAGATCTCGGACCGCAAGCACAAGCAGCAGCCCGAGTTCGTCGTCACCGAGTGGGAGTAGGGATTTGGTGGCCGGGCGAAAATTCCTGGCCGCCGCGGCGGCCCTGTTGCTGCCGGCGGCCGCCGTGGCAGAGCAGGGACCGGTCACCGTGGAGGACCCGCATTACGGCGAGGTCCTTTTCCATTTCTATCAGCGGGACTATTTCACCGCGCTGGTGCATCTGACCGCCGCGGAGGAGCGCGGGCTGGTGGCGGATCACGCCGCCGAGGCAGAGCTGTTGCGCGGGGGGCTCTACCTCTCCTACGGCCAGCACGAGGAGGCGTCGCTCATCTTCGAGCGCCTGCTTGCCGCGAGCACCGATCCGTCGATCCGGGACCGGACCTGGTTCTTCCTGGCCAAGATCCGGTTCCAGCGGGGCTATCACCGGGACGCCGAACTGGCCCTTGCGGAGATCCGTGACGCGCTGCCGGACGAGCTCGAGGCCGAGCGCCGCATGCTGGCCGCGCAGGTGCTGATGGGCCAGGAACGCTACCAGGAAGCCATCGACAACCTCTCTGACTGGCGCGGACCCGGCGACTGGCTGACCTATGCCCGCTACAACCTCGGCGTGGCGCTGGTCCGCAACGGTCGGCTGGAGGAGGGCGCCGCGCTGCTCGACGAGGTCGGGCGCATCCGGGCCGACAGCGAGGAGATGAAGAGCCTGCGGGACAAGGCGAACGTCGCGCTGGGCTACAGCTATCTCCAGGAAGAGCGCCCGGAGGCCTCGCGGCCGGTGCTCGAGCGGGTGCGGTTGCAGGGGCCGTTCTCGAACAAGGCGCTGCTGGGCACGGGGTGGGCCGATTCGGCGGATGCGGAATTCGAGCGTGCGCTGGTGCCGTGGCTGGAGCTCCGTTCCCGCAACCTGCTGGATCCGGCCGTGCAGGAATCGCTGCTGGCCGTGCCCTATGCCTATGGCATGCTGGGCGCCAACGCCCGGGCCGCGGAGCACTACCTGGGGGCCATCGACGCCTTCGAGGCCGAGTCGTCGCGCATCGACGGCGCCATCGAACGCATCCGCCGGGGCGAGATGATCGACACGCTGCTGGCCGCCGACCCCGGCGACCAGATGGGCTGGTACTGGCAGCTCGACGAACTGCCGGCGACCACCGAGAACCGCTACCTGCTGCATCTGCTCGCGAGCCACGAGTTCCAGGAAGCGCTGAAGAACTACCGCGACCTTCGCTTCCTGCAGCGCAACCTGCTGGACTGGAGGGACAGCGTCGGCGTGTTCGACCACATGCTGGAGACCCGCCGGCTCGCCTATGCCAGCCGCCTGCCCCGGGTGGAGCAGGCGCTTGCCGACGCCGACCTGGAGGCGATCGATCAGCGCCGCCGGGAATTCGAGTCCCGCCTGAATCGCATCGTGCAGGAGCGCGACACGCTGGCCCTGGCGACCCCCCGTGAGCACAGCCTCTGGGAGGAGGTGCGGACGCTGTCGGCCGACCCCGTGCTCGAGGCGGACCTGCCGGAGGCACAGGACGCCGCCGCGAAGCTGCGCCTGATGCGGGGGGTGCTGGCGTGGGATCTGGACAAGCATTTCAAGGCGCGCGTCTGGCGTCAGCGCAAGAATCTGCGCGACCTGGAGCGTGCGCTGGCCGAGGGCCGGCGTTCGCGCCAGAACGTCGAGCAGGCCCGCGTCGAGGGGCCGGAGACTCTGGCCGGCTTCCAGTCGCGCATCGACAGTCTGTCACCGCGTATCGATGCCCTGCTGGCCCGCCTGGCCGATCTCGCCGATCGTCAGGAGGCCTACCTCAGGCGCATCTCGGTGCGTGAGCTGGAGGCGCAGAAGGGCCGCATGGCCACCTATACGGTGCAGGCGCGCTTCGCGCTCGCCTCCATCTACGATCGCGCCGCCCAGCTGAGGGAGACGCCGTGAACGGCGCGGCCATCAGCCTGATCGCGCTGAGCTGGCTCTGGCCGTTCGGCGGCGACGAGCCGTCGGGCGAGGAGACCATCGGCAGCCTCGAGGAGCAACGAGTGGAGGTGGAGCCTGCCGGGCCCATCCCGGGCAGCAACCGCCTGGCCCGGGAGAACTACCGGCGCTTCCTCGAACTCGCCGACGACGATCCGCTGAAGGCCGAGGCCATGCGCCGGCTGGCCGATCTCGAGCTGGAGGCCACCGAGGCCGCCGAGCTGGCCGCGAATGCCGAGGCCATCGAGCGGCTGGGCTACGACAATGCCATCGAGCTGTACGGCAAGCTGCTTGAGACCTATCCCGACTATGCCCGCAACGACCTGGTGCTCTACCAGCTCGCGCGCGCCTACGAGAGCGCCGGCCGCCAGGAGGAGGCGCTGGTCGTGCTGGACGAACTCGTGACCGAATGGCCCGACACCGCGCACCTGCACGAGGCCCGGTTCCGCCGCGGCGAGATGCTGTTCTCTCTGAAGCGCTACGCGGAAGCCGAGGAGGCCTACCGCATCCTGGCGGCCGCCGGCACGGACACCGGGTTCTACCAGCAGGCGCTGTACAAGCTCGGCTGGAGCCGCTTCAAGCTGGCGCTGCACGAAGAGAGCCTGGAGCCGTTCTTCGGCCTGCTGGACCTGAAGGTGGCACCCGGCGCGGCGGACCGGGAGGCCATGCTGGACGGGCTGAGCCGCGCCGAGCGCGAACTGGTGGCCGATACCTTCCGCGTCCTCTCCATCACGTTCTCCTACCTGGAAGGCGCGAAGAGCATCGATGCCTACCTGGACGAGCACGAGGCGCCGCACTACACGTATGCGATCTACGAGAACCTGGGCGACCTCTACCTGGAGAAGGAGCGCTACGACGACGCCGCGGCCACCTACCGGGCTTTCGTCGAGCGCGACGCTCTGCATGACCGCGCGCCCCACCTGCTGGTGCGCGTCGTGGATGCCTACGGGGACGGCGGTTTCCCCACGCTGGTGCTGGAAGCCAAGGAGGAGTTCGTCGAGCGCTACGGCATGGATACGCCGTGGTGGGCGGAGCGCGAGCGGGCCGGGCACGAGGCCGTGGTGGGCCACGTCAAATCGAGCATCACGGATCTGGCGCAGTACTATCACGCCCGCGCCCAGGAAGAGGGCGAGACCGCGGACTACCAGCGGGCGGCGCGCTGGTACCGCAAGCACCTGGATTTCTTCCCCGGCGAGGAGGACTCGGCGAAGACCCACTTCCTGCTGGCGGAGATCCTGTACGAGAGCGGCGACTATCAGGCCGCCACCGACGCCTACGAGGCGACCGCCTACGGTTATGCCTTCCACGACCAGGCGGCCGAAGCCGGTTATGCCGCGCTGCTGGCCTATCGCCGCCACGAGGAGTCCCTGCAGACGGAAGCCCGCACGGCCTGGCACGAGCGCTACCTCGAGAGCGCACTGCGCTTCGCCGATACCTTCCCGGCCCATCCCGAGACCGGCGCGGTACTGACCACCGTCGCCGAAGACCTGTTCGGCCAGGGCCGCTTCGAGGAGGCCATCGCCGTGGCCGGCGACGTGGTGACGAAGATGCCGCCGGTCGACCCCGCGCTCGAGGAGACGGCCTGGCGCGTGATGGCCCACTCCCGCTTCGACCTGGGCCGCTATGGCGAGGCGGAGAGCGCCTATCTGGAGCTCCGGGCGCGCACCGACCCGCAGGATGCCGAGGCCGTGGCGGAGATACGCCAGCGCATCGCCTCGTCCATCTACAAGCAGGGCGAGATCGCCCGGGAGGCGGGCGAGCAGGAGGCAGCCGTCGGGCACTTCCTGCGCGTCGGCACCGTCGTGCCTGCCGCTTCGATCCGGGAGACGGCGGAATACGATGCGGCCGCCGTGCTGATCGCGATGCAGGCCTGGGACCGGGCGGCCGCCGTCCTGGAGACCTTCCGCCTGGATTATCCCGACAGCGAGCGCGCCGACGAGGTGACCCGGCGGCTCGCCGTCGTCTACATGGAGTCGGGGCGCAAGGGCCGGGCGGCGAGCGAGTTCCGCCGCATCGCCGTGGCGGGCTCGACGGCGCCGCAGCTGCAGCGCGAGGCTCTGTGGCAGGCTGCCGATCTCTACCAGGAGACCGGCAACGTCGCCGACGAGCGCGCCGTGCTCGAGGATATCGTGGCGCGCTTCCCCGCGCCGGTGGCCGAGGCGGTGGAGGCGCGCCAGCGTCTGGCCGACCTGGCCCGGGAAGCCGGCGATGCGGGCGCCCGGCAGCGCTGGCTGGAGGCCATTGTCAGCGCGGACGCCAGCGCCGGTGATGCGCGCACCGAGCGCACGAAGTTCCTGGCGGCGAAGGCTTCGCTGGAACTCGCCGAGCCGAAGCGCCGCTCCTTCGCCGCCGTGCCCCTGAGCCATCCCCTGAAGGAGAGCCTGGCGGCCAAGAAGGCCATGATGGAAGAGCTGCTGGCCGCCTATGGCAGGGCGGCCGATTACGGCGTCGCCGAAGTGACGACCGCGGCGACCTTCCGCATCGCGGAGGTCTACCACCGATTCAGCAAGGATCTGATCGATTCCGAGCGGCCGGCGGGCCTGGACGAACTCGAACTCGAGCAATACGAGATCCTGCTGGAGGAGCAGGCGTTCCCGTTCGAGGAGAAGTCCATCGAGCTGCACGAGGTCAACGCCGCTCGCGCCAACGAAGGCGTGTACGACGAATGGGTGCGCCGCAGCTTCGAGGAGCTGGCGGCGCTGATGCCGGCGCGTTATGCGAAAGCGGAGAAGACGGAAGATGCGTTACCGGGCCTTTACTGAGGCGGGTGCCGTCCGCCGCCGCTGGCCGCGCCTGGCGCTGCTGGCCGGCATGGTGGCCATGGCGGCGCTGGCGGCCGGCTGCGCCAGCACCGGCGGCGGGAAGACCGTGGCCGACGAGGGGCCGGCGGATCCGGAGGGCGCGGTCGCCCCGGGGGTCCGGGCCGATTACGGCAAGGCCGTGGCGCTGCTGGAGGCCGGGGATCTGGAAGGTGCAGAGGCGCTGCTGAGCCGCTTCGTCGACGCCAATCCGGCCTACCCGGGCGCCTGGACGAACCTTGCCATCGTCTACCGCCGCGACGACCGGCCCGACGAGGCGAAGGCCGCTCTCGACCGGGCGCTGGGTCTCGACGAGGGCTATGCGCCGGCCCTGAATCAGCTCGGCGTCATGCACCGGGAGGCCGGACGCTTCAATGAGGCGGAAGCCGCTTATTTGAAGGCCGTCACAGCGGATCCCGAGTACCCGTTGGCACACTTCAACCTCGGCGTGCTCAACGACCTGTATCTGGGCAGCCCGGAAACGGCGCTGACCCACTACGAGCAATACCAGGCACTCACCAGCGGAGGCGACGACAGGGTGGCGATGTGGATAGTGGATATCAGGCGGCGTCTCGGCATCGAGACCCAGTCGGCGAGGGCGGACTGATGCGCTGCGCGCCCGCGATGCGCCTGCTGCCGGTGCTGTTTCTGCTGGCCGCCCCCGCACTCGCTCCCCTCGGCGCGGAAGAGAGCGACGAGCGGGATGCGGTGGAGCCGGCCGTTTCGGGTGCGGCGCTGTCGGCCGAGACCCCGGCGCCGCCCGTCCGCGGCGAGGCTCGCGTGATGGACGAGCTGGACCTGGATCGCACCGAGATCACGGGCAACCGGGAGCTGCCGAAGGTGCTCTACATCGTGCCCTGGAAGGCATCCGACCTCGGCGACCTGGTCGGCCGCCCGGTGAACAGCCTGCTGGACGAGGTGCTCGCGCCCGTGGACCGGGAGGTCTTCGTCCGCCAGGTGGACTACTACCAGAACCTTTATGCCGGCCCGGAGGCCGGCGCCGAGTCCGGCAGCGATGCCGGCAGTTCGCAATGACGTTTGATTATTAGAGGAGCAATCAAATGGATATGTTCGGCGCCATAGTGCGTTTCTTCCAGGACGGGGGCGAATTCATGTACCCCATCCTGATCGTGTTCGCGATCGGTATGGCGATCGCCATCGAGCGTTACCTGTATCTCACCTATTCCGGCGCTTCCAACCGTCAGCTCTGGAACAAGATCGTGCCCTATCTCAAGGCCGGCAATTTCCAGAAGGCGGTGGAGCTGACCAGCAAGTCCAAGGCCGCCATCGGCACCATTCTGACCTACGGCCTGTACCGCATCCGTTCGGCCCGGCGACGGGACGACATCGAGAAGGCCATGGAGGAGAGCATGATGGAGGTGCTGCCGCGACTCGAGCAGCGCACCCACTATCTGGCGACGCTGGCGAACATCGCCACGCTGCTCGGCCTGCTCGGCACCATCATCGGCCTGATCCGCGCCTTCACGGCGGTGGCGAATGCCAACCCGGCCGAGAAGGCGGACATGCTGTCGGCCAGCATCTCGGTGGCGATGAATACCACGGCTTTCGGGCTGATGGTGGCCATCCCGCTGCTGCTGATCCACACGGTGCTGCAGACCAAGACGAACAAGATCGTGGACAGCCTCGAGATGGCCTCGGTGAAGTTCCTGAACGCCATTACCGAGCGTGAAGGCAAGGGCGCGGAGGCAGCATGATCCGCAACCGCAGGCCCCGGCGTCACATCGAGACGGCGGAGCTCAACATCACCGCGTTCATGAACCTGATGGTGATCCTGGTGCCGTTCCTGCTGATAACGGCGGTGTTCTCGCGACTGGCGGTTCTGGAACTGAACCTGCCGGGTTCCTCTTCCGAGGCCGCCGCCGAACCCCAGCAGACGCTGACACTGGAGATCACCGTGCGCACGGACATGATCGAGATCGGTGACCGCAACCAGGGCCTGCTATCGCGTATCCCCAACACCGAAGACGGTTACGACCTTCTGGCGATGGCCGAGAAGCTGCAGCAGATCAAGGCGCGCTTCCCCGAGAAGCTGGATGTGACCCTGCTGCTGGAGCCGGACATCTCCTACGACGTGATCGTGCAGGTGATCGACAAGGTGCGCGTAGCCGAACAGGTGCGCGGCGGCAGTCTCGTCAAGGCCGAGCTGTTCCCCGAGATCGCCATCGGTGACGCCGTGGCCCGCCAGGAAGGAGCCTGACCGATGCATTCCGATCGCGCCAAACGCATGGACCGGCGCCACAAGCGCTACAAAGATTCCAAGGGCCTCAACCTGGTCTCGTTGATGGACATCTTCACCATTCTCGTGTTCTTCCTGCTGGTGAACTCCAGCGAGGTGGAGGTGCTGCCGAACGCCAGGGACGTACAGCTGCCGGAATCCATCGCCGAGGAGAAGGCGGAGGAGACGGTGGTGATCCTGGTCTCCGAGACGGAGATCCTGGTGCAGGGAACGCCGGTGATCACGATCGAGGAGGCCATGGCGCAGAAGGAGCATGTGATCGCGCCGTTGAAAGCGGCCCTCCAGTCACAGAACGACCGCGTGCTGAGGAAGACGGCGGAAGAGGATATCGCCCAGCGTCAGGTCACGATCATGGGTGACCGGGATATCTCCTACAGTCTTCTGAAGCGGGTGATGCGTACCTGCAGCGATGCGGACTACGGCCGTATCTCGCTGGCGGTGCTGCAGAAGCCATCCGAACAGCTCGCCATGGTGGGCGAGGGCGCCTGAGGGGACGGACTTGGATATACCGTTCTACAGAGAGTACGAACTCCCCTGGTCAGTCTCGACGGAGCAGGAGCGGCGCTTCCGGCGCATCCTTGCGATCGTGGGCGGCACTCTGCTGTTGCTGGCCCTCGTCTGGCCCTGGTTGCCTGTGCCGGAGCGCGACCCATTCGAGGCGGAGGAGATCCCCGAGCGTTTCGTCGAGCTGATGATGGAGGAGCGCACGCCGCCGCCTCCGCCACCGCCCAGGGTGGAGGAGCAGCCCGAGGAGACGGAGCCCGTGGTAGCCGAGGAGACAGTGCCCGAAGAGGTGGTCCCTGAGCCCGAACCGGAGCCGGAGCCGGAGCCGGTAGACCGGGTGGAGCAGGCACGGGAGAAGGCGTCGGTGGCGGGTCTGCTGCCCTTCGCGGACGAGCTTGCCGATTTGCGCGACAACGAGGCAGTGGCCGCGGTCAAGGCGGACAAGGAGCTGACCGGGTCGGTCGGCAGCGGACCCAGCAACGAACGTTCGCTGGTCACTTCCAACGTGGCCGGCGGCAGCGGCGGCATCAATACGGCTTCGCTGTCACGCAATACCGGCGGCAGCGGACTCGCCGCACGGGACACGACCAGGGTGGAGAGTCCGGTCGCCGGCGTCGGCGGCGGTGGCGGCGAGGCCCGGCGGACCGGCGACAGCGGCAGGGCGTCGCGCAGCCGGGAAGAGATCGAGCTGGTATTCGATCGCAACAAGGGAGCGATCTATGCGCTGTACAACCGCGCGCTGCGCCGCGACCCCACGCTGCAGGGCAAGCTGGTGCTGAGGCTGACCATCGCGCCATCGGGCGCGGTCACCGCCTGCGATATCGTCTCCAGCGATCTCGGTGACGAGGAACTCGAACGCAAGCTCGTCCAGCGCGTGAAACTCTTCCGCTTCGACGCGAAAGACGTGGAACCGGTCACAACCACGAAACCGATCGACTTCTTCCCCGCCTAGCAGGTGCCCCTAGCAGGTGCCGGACCGAACTTTTGCAACTTTTTTGCGTTTCGACGTTTGCGCGTCGGGCGGTTGCCTGAATCGCGGGGCAACAAGTTTAAAAAGTTGCAAAAGTTCGGTCCGGCACCTTCAGGATTCGCTGCAGGAGGCGCCGTAGGCGAAGCAGCTGTAGCAGCGATGGTGGCGCAGGAAGACGCGGCGATCGGCCTCCGCCAGGCTGCCGCCCAGATCGTAGTCTTGGTCATCGTCCACCAGCGTGCNAAAAAGTTGCAAATGTTCGGCCCGGCACCTTCAGGATTCGCTGCAGGAGGCGCCGTAGGCGAAGCAGCTGTAGCAGCGATGGTGGCGCAGGAAGACGCGGCGATCGGCCTCCGCCAGGCTGCCGCCCAGATCGTAGTCTTGGTCATCGTCCACCAGCGTGCAGGCGTACACCCGCATCCTGCCCGCTTTCTTGATCACCATCCGGGAATACGCGCACATGAAGCCGCGCCGGGATTCCTCCGTGTGATAACGGGTCATGCAGTTCTCGGTGATCTCCGGGACGTCGAAGGCGCTGCCGGGCGTGCCGAAATCCGGGAACGATACGATGCGGGTGCCGCGGTCGATGCCATTGGTGGCGAACAGCTCGCGGAAGACGTCGTCCGCCGCGGCGCTGTCTTCGTCCTTCTCCGCCTGGCGGGCCACCGAGACGTGGAAACCCAGCGCCGCCAGAGATCGTATGCCCTCCAGCGCCTGATCGAAGGTGCCGGCGCCGCGACCCGCATCGTGGCGATCCCGATCGGGCCAGTCGATGCTGACACGGAACGATATCGGCTGGTCGCATTCCCGGAGGCTCTCGATCTGCTTCAGCCGCTTCAGCACCGGCTCGGTGCCGTTGGTCAGCACCAGGCAGGGGCGCAGCGAGGCGGCGTGGCGCAGGATGCGCACGAAGTCCTTGACGATGAACGGCTCGCCACCGGTGAACGAGAACTGCCGCACGCCCAGGTCGCACGCCTCTGCCATCAGCGGTTGCACATCCTCCAGCGTGATGCGGTCGAGTCGCGTGTCGCCCGGCTTCGACCCCTCCAGGCAGAACGGGCAGGCCAGATTGCAGGCCGTGCCCGTATGAAACCAGAGCTCGTCGAGCGCATGGGCATCGATGTAGCCTCGCGGCTCGCCATCTCGCGTGTGGTGAAGGGACGGGCGTTCAAGCATCAACAAGGCTCAGGGTCTCCAGCATGGTCTCCAGTGCTTCGTCCTCCTCGCCTGCATGTTCCAGCGAGCAGTTATAGGTGAGAAACAGCGCGAGGGTGCCGGCCCGCAGGAACCACTGGCGCACGAGGACGCTCTCACCCTCGATCTCGTAGCGGTAGCCGCGGAATTCGCCGCATTCCACGGCCTCGACACTGGCGCCTTCCTGCGGGTGCTGGACCGCGAAGCCCTGCAGGTCCTCGTCGGTGACGGGATCGTCCTTGCGCGCCGCGCTCACGCGCAATGCGCCGGCGCCCTCGGGGTGATAGAGCACTTCGGCGTCGTCCTCGCTGCGGCCGGTCCAGCCGGAAGCGAGCCTGAGCGCCCAGGAATTGCCAGCGTAGATGGTCATGATCGTGTCTGCCGGTTAAACCGGTTCTCCTTTCGGTTCTCGTAGATGCGCGCCAGGCGGCGCGGGGAAAACCCCATAGCATAGCCCAAAGCGAGCATGCGGTTGCCCAGCGTGCGGCGTATCCAGCCATCGCGTTCCCAGCGCCGGGGTGATACCCCGAGCGTGGCGGACAGCGCGACGAAGGGGCCACGACGCCGCGCGCGCCGGACCAGCCGGACCTCCTCGAACAGCGGCTCGTCGGGGAAGCCGCCACACGCCAGATAGACGTCGCGCCGGAAGAACAGCCCCTGGTCGCCGTAGGGGATGCCGAAGCTGGCGCGGACGTTGATCAGCGCGGCCAGCAACCGTCGTCCGGCCGTCTGCGGGCCCCGGAAGCGGAAGCGGAAATAGCCGCCCACGGCGCCGAGTCTCCCGGCCTCGCGGATGTGCGCGACCGACCCGGGACCGGGCAGCGCGTCGGCGTGCAGGAACCACAGCCAGTCGGCCCCCGCCGCCAGCGCGCCCGCATGCTGCTGGGGGCCGCGCCCCGCCCGCGCGGTCAGGCAACGCGCACCTGCCTCCGCGCAGATGCGTTCCACGGCCGTGTCGTCGCCGGCGCTCACCACGATCATCTCGTCGGGCTCGTCGCCCAGGCCGCCGAGCAACTCCGCCAGCGGTTCCGCGTCTCCGCGCACGGGGACGACCACGGCGACGCGCTCGCCACTCACCCGCGCAGCCTGAGCCAGAAGCGGAACAACCTCGCCACGAACGGCGTGAGCCGGCTGCGGTTGTAGGCATCCGCCAGGCGCCGCAGGTACTCCGCGCGAGTGGGATAGGCGAAGACGGCCGGATCCAGCGCACCCAGCCCCTCGCCGCGGGCCAGCAGGATGGACAGCGGTGCGATCTGCTCGCCGGCGTCGCTGCCCACCAGCGTGGCCGACAGTATCCGGTCGCCGCCTTTCTCGGTAAGCACTCGAGCGAAACCCGTCGTATCGCCGGTGGCCCGGCCCCGGTCGAGCTCGCCCCATTCGACCTCGTAGACGTCGAATCCGTCCTCCGCCAGTTCGGATTCCTCCGCGCCGACGTGGGCGACTTCCGGCTGGGTGTAGACGCAGCGGGTCACGTGGCGGGCATTCATCGTGCCGCTGCCCGGGAACAGCGCGTTGCGGATGACGACCCGGGCCTGCCGGTCCGCGTTGCTCGTATAGCGCTGCCGTGAGGCCACGTCGCCGATCGCATAGACGGCCCGGTTCGATGTGCGCAGCCGCTCGTCGATGCGGATGCCGTCCCGCGCGTCGTAGTCCACGCCGGCCGCCTCCAGGTCCAGGCCCTCCACATTGGGCCGGCGCCCGAGCGCGACCAGCACGGCGTCCGCCTCGACGGTGACGTCGCCGGCGCGGACCGTTACCGTGCCGTCCTGCCGCCGGACCGACTCGACCCCGGCGCCGAAGCGGCAGTGGACGCCGTCTTCCCTGAGCCGGGCGGCGACCAGTTCGCCGGCGGCGGGAATCTCCGCCGCCAGCGGCCGGTCGGCCATCTCGAACAGGTGTACCTCGGTGCCGAGCAGCGCCATCGCCTGCGCGATTTCCGAGCCGACGGCGCCCGCGCCGAGGATCGCCAGCCGGCGGGGCTGCTCGCGCAGATCGAAGAAGGTCTCGTTGGTCAGCGGTCCGGCCTCGGCCAGGCCCTCGATGGGCGGCATGGCGGCGCGGCTGCCCGTGGCGATCACCACCGCGCGTGCGCGCAGGCGGTCATCGCCTACGGCCACGGTGTGGCCGTCGATCAATCGGGCCTCGCCGAGGAATACGTCCACGCCCGCCTCGCCGTAGCGCTCCACCGAATCGTGGTGGGCGATCCCGGCGCGGACCGAGCGAAGCCAGGCGAAGGCCTCGTCGAAGTCCGGCTGCTCGCCGCCGCTCGCGCGGCGCCGCTTCGCCATGGCCAGCAGGGCCTTCGAAGGCACGCAGCCGGCATTCAGACAGTCGCCGCCCATTGCGTGGCGCTCGACCAGAGCCACCCTCGCACCGAGCCCCGCCGCGCCGATGGCCGTGACGAGCCCGCCGGGGCCGGCGCCGACCACCACCAGGTGGTAGCGCTCCGCCGGTGTCGGATTGCTGTAGTCCGCCGGGAAGACCAGGTTCTTCCACTCCCGGTCCGCGGCTGCGCCCGGATAGCCGCTCATGACTCGGCCGCCTCGGCCCGGGCGAGCTCGGTGCGCAGCGTGCGGGTGGCGAACCTTGTCACCAGTACCGTCACCACCGCCGTGGCCCCGAGCCCGGCGAAGAACAGGATGTCGCCCGCCGTGCCCGTGCCGAAGTCTCCGGCCAGCAGGGCCGCGAGATCCTGTGCCGCCGAGCCGATGTACACGTAGAGGATGGTCGCGGGCAGCATGCCGATCCACGACGCCAGCACGTAATGCACGGTCTTCACGCCGGTCAGGCTCAGAAAATAGTTGAGCGCGTTGAAGGGGAACACCGGCGAGAGCCGGAGCAGCATGACGATCAGGAAGCCGCGGTCCTCCGTGGCACGGTCCACCGCCGCGAGCCGCCGGTCGGTGCCCACCTTGCGCCGCACCCAGTCCCGCCCGAGCGCCCGGCCCACCAGGAACGCCGCCGTCGCGCCGGCCACGCTGGAGATGCTGACCACGACGGTGCCCACCACGACGCCGAACAGGAAACCCGCCGCCACGGTGAGGATGGAACCGGGGATCAGGAAGACCGTAGCTACCACGTAGGTGGCGAAGAAGGCGAGCCCCGCGGTCTCGCGGTGCGCCCCGATCCAGCCGATCACCGCTTCCAGCCAGCGACCGACCGGCAGCGCATAGACCGCCACGGCGAGCGCCAGCAGGCCGGCCACGAGTATCAGTATGCGTTTGCGTGAATTCACTGTTCGTCCTGCCGTTGTCCGTATTCCTGCCGCCGCAGCCAGTCCCGCAGCCGCTGCCGCGCCGGCCGGGCGTCGTCGTCGAGCGCCGCGGCCAGCGCGCCCAGGTCTGCGGCCCGGTCCACGTCCGGCCACCGCCCCAGCCAGCGCACCCGCAGGCCCGCGGCCTCGCACGCGCCGGCCAGCGCGTCGGCGAGCCGCTCCGTGCTCCAGGGCAGGCCGGCCAGCGGCGGCCAGCCCGGGCCGGTACCCATGAAGACCACGCCGCCGTCTTCCGCCGCGCCCAGCACCACGTCGGCCTCGTCCAGGGCGCTCGACGCGGCCGTGAGGGCCGGGACGCCGAGGAGCGGGCAGTCGATGCCCACGTAGAGACGCCTCCTGTAACCTTCGTCACGCAGCCGCAGGTCGATGTCGTTCAGCCGCTCGCCGAGATTGCCGCCCCGTTGGCACAGTATGCCGGCGCCCTCCAGGCCGAGGCCGGCGGCCCACTCGCCGTCGCCGGGATCGGCGGGGGAGAGGACGGCGCCGCCCGGCCATCCCGCCAGGTCCTCCAGCGCGCAGTCCAGCAGCTGGCCGGCCAGCTCCGCGGCGCGCCGCTCGCCCAGCACGGGCACGAGCCGCTGCTTGGAGCGCCCGGGCGGCTTGCAGAACAGCACGAGAGCGTCTTGTTCCCTGACCATGGCGTTTCCAGACTGACGTTTCCCGCCCAGGAAGACCAGCCCGGACGGGCCGAATATTTCAGCCGGGCGAAAAAAAGCCCCCGCCGCGGACGGCGGGGGCCGGAACGAGGCGGGCGGATCAGCTGCCGCCGAAGGAGTAGCTGACCTCCAGGCCGATCTGACGTCCGCGCCTGAGCGTGGTGAAGAAGGCGCGCGGTGAACCGGTGGCCGCACCCGGCACGAACGAGGCCGTGTTCAGCGAGAAGCCCGGCGAGATGTACGGGATCGCCAGCCAGCGCGTGGCGATGATCACCGAGTCCTCGTCGAACAGATTGCGCACGAAGCCCGAGACACGCCAGTTCGGTGTCTGGTAGCCGACCCGCAGACCCGCGAGCGTGGCGCCCGGTGCGTAGGCCAGGTTGTGCACCTGCACGTACTTCTTCGACTCGTAGGTGACGTCTCCGGTGACGAACCACTCGTTCGCACCGCCGGCCGGGAGATACCAGTTGAAGAAGGCGCTCGCCTGGTGCTTGGACGAGATCGGGAACTGCTTGCCCTCGATGGAGCAGTCGCCGTTGCCCGTGAAGTCGGCGCTGACGGCCTCGCCGCCGGGCTGCAGTTCGCCGCCGCCGCTGGTGAGCGTCCACTGGAAGTCGTCGCAGCCCTCGGTGAACTCGGAGTCGGCCAGCGCGTAGGTCAGGCCCACATCGAGCTGATCCGTGACGTTCGCGCGCACATCCAGCTCGAGGCCGATGACCTCCCCCGAGCCCTGGTTGGTGGCGATGGATGTGAGCGCGGAGCCGCTCTCGTTCGGCACCGGCGTCGTCAGCTGGATGTCCTGCGCGTCGATGAAGAACGCCGCTGCGGAGAACTGCACCCGCCCGTCATTCAGGCTGGATTTCAGGCCCAGCTCGTAGTTCCAGGCCTCTTCCTGCTCATAGGTCGGGTTGCCGTTGATCTCGCCGGGGGACCCGTTGAATCCGCCCGGCTTCACGCCTTTGGCGACCACACCGTAGATGAGGGTGTCCTCGGTGATCTGGTAGTCCACCGTCGCGCGCGGCGTGAAGTTGGACCACTCGTCGCGATCGCTGAACCCGGCGGAGTCCCAGAGCTGCTTGGTCTCGTTCGCGTACCGTCCCTCCAGCGTGGCGGTGAGCCGGTCGCTGAAGTCGTACTCGATGTAGCCGAAGTACGCCTCGTTACGGGTGTCCGCGATGTCGATCACCGGCCCGCCGTCGGGATCGGCAAACGTAATGTCGCTGCCGTCCAGTTGCTGGGAGTAGAAGAAGCCGCCCACGAGCCAGCGGAAGGCGCGGTCGACCGGCGAGGCGAAGCGCAGCTCCACCGAATAGTCATCGACCTCGTCCTTGTTCGTGTTGGCGAAGAAACCCTCGGTAATGCCGCTGGGCAGCGGCGCGAAGAAGAAGTTCACCGACGTGTGGTCGCTGTCGTAGCCCGTCTTCACCTCGTCCGTGCGGAAGGCGGTGGAAGCGGTCAGCTCGTAGCCCGGGCCGATGGTCCAGTCGGCGAGCAGGCTCACCAGCGTCTGCTCGCGCTCCAGGCCGTCGAAGGCCGTACCGTCGTTGCCTGAGTAGATGTCGCCGAAGAAGGTGGAGCCCGGCGGTATGCCCGGCACGGTCGGGCTAGGGCCGGAGATCGCGTCCGTGTTCAGCGCCACCTGACCGGGATTGATCTGGCCGCAGTAGTACTGGTTGTTATTGGTGCTGCCGCTGAAGGCCCAGGACGCCATGGAGCGGAATCCCGGGAAGCAGTTGTTTGACTCGGCCGGCTGCAGGAAGATCGGCGGCGGCCCGTCGTCGTCGTCGTTGAACTGCACCCGCGTGCGCAGCCGGAAGGTATCGGTGGGGGTCCAGTCGAGCACGCCACTGATCGAGCGCGAGGACTCGTCGCCCACCGTGCCGCCGGTGACGGTGTTGGTCCATTCGCCGTCGTAGTCGTAGGCGCGGGCGGTCAGGCTGCCGCCGAGGACGTCGCGGAGGATCGGTCCGGACACCGTGGCCCGGAACTCGGTCTCGCCGTCGCTCGCGGTCAGCGCCTTGGCATCGAGGCGGAATTCGTCCCCCGGGCTGCGGGTCACGAAGTTGATGGCGCCGGAATACGTATTACGGCCGTAGAGCGCGCTCTGGGGTCCCTTGATGATCTCGACCCGCTCCAGGTCGCCCAGGTCCAGGTTCTGGATGTCGCCGGGGTAGTAGACGCCGTCCACGAAGTAGGCGGCGCCGGCCTCGACGCCGAACTGCACACCTGCGAGCACGTTGCTGAGGCCTCGTATCACGGGACGTTCGGTCGCGCGGCCGAAGGCTTTGGAGAAGCTCAGGCCGGGCGTGAAGCGGGAGACGTCGTCGATGGACTGCAATCCCCGGTTCTCGATGGTCTGCGCGTCGAAGGCGGATACCGCGATCGGGATCTCCTGCAGCGATTCCTCGCGCTTCCTGGCGGTAACCACGATTTCCTCGATGGCGAGCCCGGCGCCCTCCTGGGCAAGGCTGCCGACAGGATAGCCGAGACCGACCAGTGAGACGGCACAAGCCCCCAGTGCCGTCGATAAGAGCATCCTCATGAGTGTCCCCTCCGTTTGATTGATGACGCGACGCGGCATTTCTGCAACACCCCGCCGGTGACCTGGTTCTTTTGCTATTGGGTCGATTCGAGGATAGCTGATTGTATACAGCCTAGACAACGCTTTTGCGCGGGCCTGCGCGCTACAAGGCGCGGTACGGTCGGTCGCCGGCCGCAATGTTGCGAATTGCATACAATCAGCGGGAGGAATGGCCGCGGCGGCGGCCGGCCGGTCAGATCGCCTGTTCGCCGGACTCGCCGGTGCGGATACGGACCACCTGGTCGAGATTCGCGACGAAGATCTTGCCGTCGCCCACCTTGCCGGTCCGGGCGGCGTCGCAGATGGCCTCCACCACGCGTTCGGCCATCTCGTCGCCCACGGCCACCTCGATCTTCGCCTTGGGCAGGAAATCCACCACGTACTCCGCCCCCCGGTAGAGTTCGGTGTGGCCGCGCTGGCGGCCGAAGCCCTTGACCTCGGTGACCGTCATGCCCTGGATGCCGACCTCGGCCAGGGCGTTGCGCACGTCGTCGAGTCGGAACGGCTTGATGATCGCGGTAATGAGCTTCATCGGATTTTTCTCGCTGTGGCCTGCTCGCGGTATCCTACCAACCGATGCCCACGGAGGACACAGACTTGCGGAAAACCGAAGCGCCGGCGCTGCCCGTCGACTCCGCCACGGTGATGCTCGTGCGCGACGGCGCCGACGGCGTGGAGGTCTTCATGATGCAGCGCCACGGCAAGGCCGACTTCGGCGGCGCGTGGGTGTTCCCGGGAGGAGTTGCTGCCGCCACGGACGAGGAGAGCGATCTGGAGGCCGTCTGCACGGGCCTCGACGACGCCTCCGCGAGTGCGGAGCTGGGCCTGGAGAGCGGCGGGCTGCGCTTCTGGGTGGCGGGTATCCGCGAGACCTTCGAGGAGAGCGGCTATCTGCTCGCCTGCGATGCCGCCGGGCGCTATGTCGATCCCGGCGTCGCCGGGCGCGATGCCGATTTCGCCCGCTACCGGGTGGAACTGGACACCGGGCGCATGAGCGCCCTGGAGCTCTGCCACCGGGAAGGCCTGCGGCTCGCCTGCGACCGCATGCACTACGCCAGCTTCTGGACCACGCCGGAAGTGCTGCCGCGCCGCTATGCCACCCGCTTTTTCGTCGCCGGCGTGCCGCCGGGGCAGCACGGCGTGCACGACGGCCGCGAGACCGTCGAGAGCCTGTGGATCCGGCCCCGCGATGCGCTGGAGCCCGCCATGCGCAAGCAGCTCCGGCTGCATCCGCCCACCGTTTCCAACCTCTCGCTGATCCGGGACTTCCGGACGACCGGCGACCTGCTGGACGCGATGGCGGCGCGGGACAAGGCGGCCATTCAGGAGATCCTGCCGAAGGTGGTCGGCGCCGGGGACGGCCACCGGGTGCTCATGCCCTGGGACGACGGCTACGCGGAGGCCGGATGAACGGACTCGTCGCCGGCCGGCTGGAGCGCGTCTCCCCGCTGGTATCGCGCCTCATCGCACCGAATGCCGGGATGATGACCGGTCCGGGCACCAATACGTATCTCATCGGCACGGAACAGATCGCGGTGATCGACCCGGGTCCGGCGGACGAGGCCCATATCGAGCTGATCATGCAGGCGGCGGGCGACCGGCTGTGCCGGGTGCTGGCCACCCACACTCACCGGGATCACTCCCCGGGCGCGACCTTGCTGGCGGAGCGCACCGGCGCCGAGCTGCTCGGCATGCCGCCGCCGCCGACGCCGGAGAACGACCCCGCGTTCAGCCCCGACCGGGCGGTATCCCACGGCGAGCGCATCGCCTGCGGCGAGTACACGCTGGAGGTCATCCACACGCCGGGACACGCGTCCAACCATGCCTGCTACCTGCTGGCCGACGAGCGCCTGGTGTTCACCGGCGACCACATCATGAACGGTTCCACCGTGGTGATCGCGCCGCCGGACGGCAACATGGCCCAGTACCTGCGCTCGCTGGAGCTGCTGAAGACCTACGGCCTCGCGCGCATCGCGCCGGGGCACGGCGAGATGCTGGAGTCGCCGGATGCCGTGGTGGACTGGATCATCGCCCACCGCAACGAACGCGAGGCGAAGGTACTGGAGCGCCTGGCCCGCATCGAGCCCTGCGAGATCGACGCGCTGCTGGCCGAGGTGTACGACGAGGTGAATCCGAGGCTGCTGCCGCTGGCCAGATACTCACTGCGCGCGCATCTGGGCAAGCTCGCGGAAGAGGGCCGGGTGCGGGAGGAGGACGGCCGCTGGCAGCGGGCCGGCTGAGGCGCGAGCCCGTTGCCCCTTACTATTACTCGTCGTCCGCCTCTTCCCCGTCCAGCGGGGCCACGGTGATCAGGTTCTCCTCGACCAGCTCGCCGCCGACGAGATGGCGCTGGATGATCTCCTCCAGGACCGCGGGCGTGCAGCCGTGGTACCAGGCTCCCTCCGGGTAGACGACGGCGACCGGGCCGTCGCGGCAGATGCGCAGGCAGTTCGCCTTGGTGCGGTAGATGCCGCCACGTCCGACCAGCCCCAGTTCCTGCAGGCGGGATTTCAGGAAGGTCCAGGACTGCAGGGATTGCTCCCGGTGGCAGCATTTCGGCTCGGTCTGGTCGCAGCACAGGAAGATGTGCCGGCGGACGTTGCCTACGCCCAGATTGCGCGCGATGCGGCGCAGCCGTGTCGTTTCCTGATCGCTCACTATCGCTCGCTCGGCTCGTCCGGGATCCTCTGGCGGGGCCGGCGCACGGTGCCGACCGCACCGGACTATGGCAAAGAGGTTCGGCCGGGGCAAGCCGGCCGCGTCGGCGCGGGCGCGCTGCAGGGCGCGGTCATCTGTGTTTAGATGATCCGCTGTCGAAGACACAGGAGAGAGGCAAGACTGCGATGGGTGATGGAGCAATAAGCGACGCCGCGCTGGACCGGATCTTCCGCGAGGCGCGGACCCACAACGCCTGGCAGGACCGGCCGGTGGACGAGGCCGACCAGCGGGCGCTGTACGATCTCATGAAGTACGGCCCCACCAGTGCGAACTGCTGTCCGGCGCGGATCCTGTTCGTCACCAGCGCCGGGGCGAAGGAGCGGCTGCGCCCGCACCTGATCGAGGGCAACGTGGACAAGACCATGGCCGCGCCGGCCACGGCGGTCATCGGCTACGACACGCTGTTCTACGAGAAGATTCCCCAACTCTTCCCGCACAACCCGGGCGCCCGGGACTGGTTCGCCGGCGAGGAGAAGACGGGCAACGTCACCGCCTTCCGCAACGGCACCCTGCAGGGCGGCTATTTCATCATCGCGGCGCGGGCGCTCGGTCTGGACTGCGGGCCCATGTCCGGTTTCGACAACGAGGGAGTGGACCGGGAGTTCTGGCCGGACGGGCAGGTCAGGTCCAATTTCCTCTGCAACCTCGGCTACGGCGACCCCGAAGCGCTGTTCCCGCGCAGCCCCCGGCTCGCGTTCGAGGAGGCCTGCGAGGTCCTGTAGGGCTAAAGTATCCGGTGGGGCGGCCGATAGCACGGGTAGAACCTTGTCAGGAAACGGAAGGAAGCCCGTCGATGCAGCCCCAGCCCGCCGTCCAGGATGCCAAGTTCGCTTTCGTCCAGTCCCTGGCAGAGCACCTGTCCCAGGGAGATCTGGAGATACCCTCCTTCCCGGACGTCGTGGTCCGCATACGCCAGGCGCTCGCCGACGAGGACTGCAGCACCGCGGATCTCGTGAAGCTGCTCGGCGCCGAGCCGGCGCTGGCGGCGCGGCTGCTGAAGATCGCCAATTCCGCGGCGCTGCGCCCCGGTACCCACGCGGTCACCGAGCTGAACATGGCCGTGACCCGCCTCGGCCAGAACATGGTGCGCAACACCGTGATGTCGTTCGGCCTGCAGCAGATGAGCGACGCCACCTCCCTGGAGGAGGCGCGTCCGTTCATGGAACGCACCTGGGACCGCTCCACCTATGTCGCAGCCCTGTGCTACGTGCTGGCCCGCAAGTTCACGCGTCTGAACGCGGACGAGGCCCTGCTGGCCGGGCTCATGCACGGCGTCGGCAAGCTCTACATCATCACCCAGGCGGAGCACCACCCGGACCTGTTCGCCAATACCGCCGAGCTGGACGAGATCCTGGAGGAGTGGCACAGCGCCATCGGCAGCGCCATCCTCGAGTCCTGGAGCTTCTCCGAAGAGGTCTCTGCCGCGGTATCCCGCTACCGGGAGACGGAATACGAGCACGAGGGAGACGCCGATCTCACCGACGTGCTCATCGTCTCCAGCCTGCTGGCCGACTTCTTCCGGGCGGAGGTCGAGGACACCACCGAGGTGCACCTGCAGCAGGTGCCGGCCAGTGCCAAACTGGCGGTGGAAGCCACCGACTTCTTCGGCATCATGCGAGAGTCCGACGAGCACATCAGCTCGCTGCGCAAGGCGCTCGGCAAGTAGCCACCCCTGGCTGTTCCCGTGGCTGCCGGCTGTGGCCGAAGGCCGCTCCGGCTACAATGCCGCCATGCCCTGCTACGAACATCCCCGCCCCGCGCTGACCGCGGACGTGGTCCTCGTCGCGCCGCGGCCGCGGCCCTCGGTGCTCCTGATCCGGCGCGGCAAGCCGCCCTACGAGGGGCGCTGGGCGCTGCCCGGCGGCTTCGTCGGCATGGACGAGGATCTGGAACCCGCGGCGCGCCGGGAACTGGCGGAGGAGACGGGTATCGAGGCCGGTCCGCTGGTGCAGGTGGGGGCCTTCGGGAGGCCCGGCCGGGATCCCCGCGGACGGGTGGTCAGTGTGGCCTGGACCGGCGCTCCGGCGGTGGATGCGCCGGCGCCGGCGGCGGCCAGCGATGCCGCGGAGGCCCGCTGGTTCCCGCTCGACGAGTTGCCGGAACTCGCCTTCGACCACGGCGAGATCATCGCCGCGGCGCTGGAGCGCAGGGACTGCGTCTAGTCAGATGACCTCGTCGTGGCGCAGCGACGCGATCTCCTGCTCGCTGTAGCCCAGCTCGGTCAGGATCTCGGTGGTGTGTTCGCCCAGCAGCGGCGGCCGCTCGCGCATCCCGGTCGCGTTGGCCGACAGGCGCAGGGGCAGATCGGCCACCGGCACGTCCTTCGGCGCGCCGGGGAACGAGACCGGCTTCAGCACGCCCATGGCCCGCACCTGGGGATGCTCCAGCGCCTCGGCGGGGCTCAGCACCGGCGCCGCCGGCAGGCCGGCCTTCGCCAGCGCCGCGAGCGCCTGTTTCGTGGTCTTGTCCCGGCACCAGTCCGCCATGCGCTCGCAGATCAGGTCCCGGTTGTCGCCGCGGGACTGGTCGGTGTCGAAGCGGTTGTCGTGGTCCAGCCATTCGTTGGCGCCCACGAGTTCGGCCCAGCGCCGGAACAGGCCGTCGCCGACGATCTGCACCAGGATGTGGCCGTCCCGGGTGGGGAACATGTCCGCCGGCGCCGCGTGCTGGGAACGGTTGCCGGCCGGCTGGCGGCCCAGGTGCAGCGCGCCTTCCTCGGTCAGCATCGTGCCGAACACGGCCAGCGCCGTGCCGAGCAGCGTCGCCTCGACGTGCTGACCCTCGCCGGTCTCGCGCCGGTGCATCAGCGCCGCCAGCACGCCCATCGCCGACAGCGCCGCGGTGGAGAAGTCCACCCAGGGCGCCGCCGCCTTGGAGGGTTCGCCCGGCGTGCCGCCGAACCAGGCGGCGCCGGACATCGCCTGGCCGAGCCCGTCGAAGCCGGGCCGGTCGGCCCAGGGACCCTGGTCGCCGAAAGTGCTCTGATTGGCCACGATCACGTCCGGGCGGATCTTCCTGAGCGTGGCGTAGTCGAGGCCATAGCGTTTCAGGGCGGCGCCGGGCAGGTTCGCCACGACCACGTCCGCGGTGGCCACTAGCCGCTTCAGGATTTCGCGCCCTTCCGGTCGCGAGAAGTCCAGGGTCATGCCCCGCTTGTTCACACCGGTCTGCAGGAACAGGGCGCCCTCGCCGGAGTCGGCCAGGGAGGCGAGGTAGCGGTCCTCGCCGCCGCCCACCTTCTCCACCCGGATGACCTCGGCGCCCAGGTGGCCCAGCAGCGTGGCGCAGTAGGGCCCGGCGACGTAGCGGCCCAGGTCGACGACCCGTATGCCCTTCAGTATCGCGTCCATCGTCTGCGCCCTCCGCGGCGTCTCAGTGTTCGGCCAGGAACGGCAGCAGGGTGTCGCAGAAGCGGATCTTCTGGTCCTTGCCCGCGACCACGTGGGCGACGTCTTCCATCATGACGCCCCGGGCGTTCGGGATGCCCTCCTCGAGAGGCAGCGTCGTGCGTGGGCTCGTCACCAGGTCCTGGCCTGCGTGGATGATCAGCGAAGGCGCCCGGATGCGGTCCAGCCGGTCCGCCACGTCGTGGGCGATGCAGGCCTGCACGAAGCGGGCGTGGGCCTCCTGCCGGCCGTTCAGTTCCTTCCAGCCGCCGTCGGGCCCGAGCAGCTTGTCCTTGTGGGCGTTGTAGTACTCGGGCAGAAAAGACATCACCGTCACGAACTTCTGGAACGCGTAGAAGCCGGAATCCCGGTGGACGTCGCTGAACAGCTGCAGCTGGTCGGCGAGGAAGTCGTCGCAGCGGACCCAGGCACCCATGTTCACCATGGAGCGGACCAGGTCCGGACGCTTGATGGCCACGATTTGCGAGATGCAGGCGCCCATGCCCACCAGACCGACGAAGTGGACGTTGGTCCAGCCCAGGTGCTCGAGCAGGCCGATGACGTCGTCGGCGTACAGGTCCATGGACGGCTCCACCGAAAGGTCGTCGTCCGATTCGCCGATGCCCCGGTAGTCGATGATCAGCACGGAGTAGTCATCGGTCAGGCCGCGGGCCAGGTGGCGTTCCCCGCCGTGGCAGAAGGTGCCCCATCCGCCCATGCAGATGGCCGGCGGCCCCTCGCCGTGGATCTCGTAGTACATCTTGTGGTTATTGATATCGGCTGTAGGCATGTCTCGGTCCTGGTTCTGCTCTCTGTTTCTGATTCTGTTTCTAATTCCTCGTGAGTCGGGGCCCGCATCGCGGTGCGGCGTCGCCGTCAGGTCACACTCACCTCCAGCATATCCCCGACGATGCGCACCGGATACGGCTTTACCGGCAGCATGGCCGGTCCCTTGACGACGCGTCCGTCCCGCAGGTCGAAGGCGGCGCCATGCAGCGGGCAGACGATGCGGCAGCCTTTCAGCCGGCCCTGGCTCAGCCGGGCCTCGGCATGGGTGCACAGATCCGCCACGGCGAAGAAACCGTCCGCGGTGTGAGCCACCACGATGTCGCTGCCCGCCACGGTGAAGCTCCGGCACTGCTTCTTCGGGACGTCGGAGACTCTGGCGACGGGGTGGAAGGATTCGACCATGGGGTAGTGGCGCTGGGCGCTCGCCGTCCGGGCGGTCCCGGATCATAGCATAGTGGTTGCGAGCTACTTTCGGCTCAGCGATTCAGGAAGTTGAGTGCGAGACCGGGCCGCGGCCAGTCGAACGAGACCAGGCGCCCGGTGCCTGACAGGGTGACGAAGGCGGTGCCGAGCCCGTCGCCGCCGAAGCAGATGTTGGTGGTGTAGGGGTCGTCCAGGGCCAGGTGTTCCGCCTGCCCGCCGCTGGGCGGTATGACCGTGATGCCGCCGTTGATCAGCGTGGCCACGCATACGTTGCCCGCGCCGTCCACGGCCAGCGAGTCGAACAGCTGCAGCCCCGGGGCGCCGTACAGCAGGCGCCCGGGATCCACCGTATCGGCGCCGCAGCCCACCGTGCCCGGTGCGGTGAGCGGATAGTGGTACACCCGCCCCGTCCAGGTCTCGGCGACGTAGAGCACGCTCTCGTCCGGGGACAGCCCGATGCCGTTGGCGTGGTGCAGCGGGAACAGCGCGCGCTCGATGCGCGAGCCGTCGGGCAGGGCGTAGTAGACCGCGGCCAGGTCCTCGCCGGTGCCCGTGTTCCGGCCGAGGTCCGTGAACCAGAAGCCGCCCGCGGCATCGAACACGATGTCGTTCGGCCCGCGCAGCGGGACGTCGCCGCAGTGGGTGTAGAGGGTCTCCACCTCGCCCGTGTCGAGGCAGATGCGCTGGATCGAGCCGCCCGCGTACTCGTCGTCGCCGGCTGTGCCGACCGGGATCAGCAGGCCGCCGGTCTCGGCGAAGCGCAGGCCGCCGTTGTTGCAGACGTAGCAGTGACCGTCCGGGCCGATGGCCGCGCCGTTCGGGCCGCCGCCGGTCTCGGCCACCACCTCGACTTCGCCGCGCTCGGTGACCCGCGAGAGCGTGCCGCGGGCGATCTCCACCAGCAGGACACTGCCGTCCGGCATCGCAATCGGTCCCTCGGGAAAACGCAGACCTTCCGTCATCTGCCGGTAGCTGCCGACTGCCATGGCCGGGTCCTCTCTGCTTCTGGTTGATTCCGGTATCCGGCTATTTTGACATTTGCCCGGGCCCGCCGCATTCTTGCGCCGCCTCGCGCGGCGCCGCCGCGCCGGCTACCCCGCCGGACCAGGAGAGACGCTTATCCCTGCCGACCCACGCGGACACAGCGCAGACAACAACGAGACCCCGGAGCCGCTGACCTATGCCGGCTCGGTTGGCAACCGCCTCGCCGCGGAAGGGTGGGGCGCCGTCGGCGCGCCGCCGGTGCTGCTGCTGCATGGCGGCGGCCAGACCCGCCACGCCTGGTCGGACACGGCGCGCCTGCTCGCCGACGCGGGCCTGCGGGCGATCGCCCTCGACCACCGCGGCCACGGCGACAGCGAATGGGTGGCGGACGGCGATTACAGCTTCCACGCCATCGCCGCCGACATCGCGGCCGTGCTGCGTTCGCTGGGCCGTCCGACGGTGCTGGTCGGCGCCTCCCTCGGCGGCATCGGTTCGATGCTGGCGGCCGGTGAGATGGAGCCGGGTCTGGTGCGGGCGGTGATCCTCGTGGACGTGGGGCTTTCCATGAATCGGGCCGGCGTCGCCCGCATCCTCGAATTCATGAGCGCCCACCCGGACGGATTCGCCGACCTGCAGGAGGCCGCCGACGCCGTCGCCGCCTATCTGCCGCACCGGGAGCGGCCCCGGGACCCGAGCGGCCTGATCAAGAACCTGCGCGAGAGCGCCGACGGGCGGCTGCGCTGGCACTGGGATCCCCGCATGCTGGACCACGTCTCGGAGTCCGGCCACATCGCCGAGTTCGCGGACGTGGAGCGGGCCGCGGCCCGCATCGCCGTGCCGGTCCTGCTGGTCCGCGGCGGGCTGTCCGAAGTCATGGACGAGACGAGCGTCCGGCACACGCTGGAGGTGATCCCCCGGGCCGACTACGTCAACGTGGCGGACGCGGATCACATGGTGGCGGGCGACCGCAACGACGCCTTCACCGCCGCCGTCATCGACTACCTCGCACACCTGCCCGGGGACACGGCAGGGACGGACGACTGAGTTATCATGAATCACTGCAAAGCACGACCGGGAGGGGCCGTCACACCATGAGCACACTCGAAGGCAAGACGCTATTCATCTCCGGGGCCAGCCGCGGCATCGGCCTGGCCATCGCGAAGCGGGCGGCGGCGGACGGCGCCAACATCGCCATCGCCGCCAAGACCGCGGAGCCCCATCCGAAGCTGCCGGGCACCATCTATACGGCGGCCGAGGAGATCGAGAAAGCCGGTGGGCAGGCGCTGCCCGTCGTCTGCGACATCCGCGACGAGGAACAGGTGCGCTCAGCCGTGGCGGCCACGGTGGAGCGTTTCGGCGGCCTCGACATCTGCGTGAACAACGCGAGCGCCATCTCGCTCACCGGCACGCTGCAGACGGAGATGAAGCGCTACGACCTGATGCACCAGATCAATACGCGCGGCACTTTCCTCGTCTCGAAAACCTGCCTGCCCCACCTGCTGGAGGCCGACAACCCCCACATCCTGAATCTCTCCCCGCCGCTGAACATGGAGGAGAAGTGGTTCGCGCCCCACGTGGCCTACACGATGGCGAAGTTCGGCATGAGTCTGTGCGTGCTCGGCATGGCCGGCGAGTTCCGCGACAAGGGCGTGGCCGTGAACGCGCTCTGGCCGCGCACCACGATCGCCACCGCGGCGGTCAAGAACCTGCTCGGCGGCGACGACATGGTGGCCCACTCGCTGAAACCGGAGGTGATGGCGGACGCCGCCCACGTGATCCTCACCCGTCCCAGCCGGGAGTTCACGGGCAACTTCTGCGTGGACGACGAGGTGCTGGAGAGCGTCGGCATCACCGATCTCACGTCCTACCGGGTGGTGCCCGAGAACGAGCCTTATCCGGACTTCTTCGTGGAACCGCGGGCGAAGGGGGGAGCGTAACCTTGGCGAGCAGACAGGAACAATTCTCCGGTACGAAGGAGGTGGTCGAAGCCCACCGCTTCGACGAGGCGCGCCTCGAGGAATACATGGCCGCGCACGTGGAGGGTTTCGAGGGTCCGCTGACGGTGCGCCAGTTCCGCGGCGGCCAGTCGAACCCCACCTATCACCTGAGCTCGCCTTCTGGCACCTACGTCCTGCGCCGCAAGCCGCCCGGCAAGCTGCTGCCCTCGGCGCACGCGGTGGACCGGGAGTTCCGGGTGATCAGCGCATTGTACGAGCAGGACTTCCCCGTGCCCCGGCCCTACGTGCTCTGCGACGACGAGAGCGTCGTCGGCACGATGTTCTACATCATGGACTGCGTGGACGGGCGCATCTTCTGGGAGCTGGACCTGCCGGCGCTGGAGCCGGACGAGCGCACCGCCATCTACGACAACGTCAACGCGACCATTGCCACGCTGCACTCCATCGACTACGTGGCCGCCGGCCTGGAGGACTATGGCAAGCCGGGCAACTATTTCGCCCGCCAGCTCTCGCGCTGGTCGAAACAGTACTACGCCTCGGAGACGCAGAAGATCCCCGAGATGGACCGCCTGATCGAGTGGCTGCCAGAGAACATCCCGGAAGACGACTCCTCCAGCATCGTCCACGGCGACTTCCGCCTGGACAACATGATCATCCATCCCACGGAGCCGCGGGTGATCGCCGTGCTGGACTGGGAGCTCTCCACCATCGGACACCCGCTGGGGGATTTCACCTACCACCTGATGAGCTGGCAGATGCCGCCGCTCGGCGTGGGCTCCAGCGGGCTGAAGGACAAGGACCTGAAATCGCTCGGCATCCCCACCGAGGACGAGTACGTGGACATGTACTGCGAGCGCACGGGGCGCGACGGCATCGAGAACCGGGACTTCTACGCCGCCTACAACTTCTTCCGCATCGCGGCCATCCTGCAGGGCATCGCCGGCCGGGTGCGCGACGGCACGGCGGCCAGCGAGCATGCGAAGCAGTCGGCGCGCTCGGTGCAGCCGCTGGCGGAGATCGCCTGGGACTACGCGCTGCGCGCGGGAGCCGGGGGCGGATGAGCGAGCCCGTCCGGCGTGCAGTGGCCGACGGCGTGATGACCATCACGCTGAACCGGCCCGAACGCCTGAACGCCTTCAACCCGGACATGCGCGACGCGCTGATCGAGGCCTATGCCGAGGCGGGCCGGGACGACGGCGTGCGCGTGGTGATACTGACCGGCGCGGGCCGGGCCTTCTGCGCCGGCGCGGATCTCGAGTCCGGCGGCGACACCTTCAACCGGGCCGACCGCAGCGCCGAAGCCCATCGCGACGGCGGCGGCCGTGTCACGCTGGCCATGTTCGACTGCCCGAAGCCGATCATCGCGGCCATCAACGGGCCGGCGGTGGGCGTGGGCCTGACCATGACGCTGCCGGCCGACATCCGGCTGACGGTGCCGGACAACAAGCTCGGCTTCGTTTTCCTCGCCCGCGGCATCGCGCCGGACGCCTGCTCGAGCTGGTTCCTGCCCCGTATCGTCGGCGTCAGCAAGGCCATGGAGTGGTTCGCCACCGCCCGGGTCTTCGGCACGGACGAGGCGCGGGAGGCCGGCCTGGTCTCGGAGGTGCTCGAGCCGGACGCGCTGCTGCCCCGGGCCCGGGCGCTGGCGGCGGAGATCGCCGAGAATAGCGGCGCGGTGTCGGTGGCGCTGGCGCGGGCGCTGGTGTGGCGCATGCTGGGTGCCGCCGGGCCCCGCGAGGCACATCTCCTCGAGTCCCAGGCGATCTGGCACATGGGGCAGTCCGCGGATGCGGCGGAGGGCGTCACGAGCTTCCTGGAGAAGCGCAAGCCGCAGTTCCCGCTGCGGGTCTCGAAGGACATGCCGCCGTTCTATCCCTGGTGGCAGGACGAACACTGACCCGGCCGGGCGGACGACCACCTAGCGGAAGACGGAACATGGCACTGGACTACGACAGATTGATGGCCTGCCGGGCGAAGGACGAGCCGGTGGCCTGGAGCGACCGGGAGACACTGCTCTATGCACTGAGCGTCGGCTTCGGCCAGGACCCGACCGACGAGCGCGAGCTCGACTACGTCTGCGAGCGGCGCGTGCCGAAGACCGTGCCCACGCTTTCCACCGTTCTCCGGGCCGACGGCTTCGCCGGCTATCTGGACGCGAGCGGCTGGGATTTCTCCCGGGTGCTGCACGGCGAGCAGCGCCTGGCGCTGCACCGGCCCCTGCCGCCGGCCGGCGAACTCCTGCTGGACTCCCGCGTGACGGCGGCCTACGACAAGGGGGAGGGCAGGGGCGCCATCATCCTCACCGAGACCGAGGGCCGCCTGGCGCGGGACGACAGGGCGCTGTTCACCCTCGGCAATACGATATTCGCCCGCGGTGACGGCGGCTTCGGCGGGCCGGCCGGCTCGGGCCCGGCGCCGCACCCGGAGCCGGACCGTGAGCCGGACCTGGTCTGCGAACTCGCCACGCGGCCGGAGCAGGCGTTGCTGTACCGGCTGAACGGAGACCGCAATCCACTCCACGCCGACCCGGCGCTTGCCGCCCGGGCCGGTTTCGACAGGCCGATCCTGCACGGCCTGTGCACCTACGGATTCGCCTGCCACGCCGTCCTGAAGACGGTGTGCGAGTACGACCACACGCTGATCACAGGCTTCGACGCGCGTTTCTCGGCGCCGGTGTTCCCGGGCGAGCGGATACTCACGGAGATGTGGCAGGATGGGAACGTGATCTCGTTCCGCTGCCGCGTTCCGGAGCGGGGCGTTACGGTCGTATCTAATGGCAGATGCACGCTTTCGCTTTGAGGGGGTAGATAGCTGATGGATCGGTCGAATTCCGGGCGGGGACTGGCATTCGTTGCGTTGCTGGCTGCCGCGCTGCCGACGGCCGGCGCTGCGGCGCTGGATGAGCAGACGCGGGAGTCGCTGCAGCGCGTCGACGGCGAACGCATCGTCGCGGCCGACGGCGAGCCGGGCAACTGGCTCACCCACGGCCGCACCTACAGCGAGCAGCGGTTCAGCCCGCTCGCCCAGGTGGACACGGACAACGTGGCCGAACTGGGCCTCGCCTGGTCCTTCGAGCTGCCCACGCGGCGCGGCCAGGAGGCCACGCCCCTCGTCGTGGACGGCGTCATGTACGTCACCGGTTCCTGGAGCATGGTCTTCGCGCTGGACGCACGCACCGGCGAGAAGCTGTGGAGCTACGACCCGCGGGTGCCCCGCGCCACCGGCCGCAACGCCTGCTGCGACGCCGTCAACCGCGGCGTCGCGATCTGGGAGGGCAAGGTGTTCTTCGGCACCCTCGACGGGCGCCTGATCGCGCTCGATGCGGTCACCGGCGAGATGCTGTGGGAGCGGGTCACTGTCGACCAGTCCCAGCCCTACACCATCACCGGCGCGCCGCGGGTGGTGAAGAACAAGGTGCTGATCGGCAACGGCGGCGGCGAATACGGCGTGCGCGGCTATCTGAGCGCCTACGATCCGGACACCGGCGAGATGATCTGGCGCTTCTACACGGTGCCGGGCAACCCGGCCGATGGCTTCGAGAACGAGGCCATGGCCATGGCCGCCGAGACCTGGAACGGCGAATGGTGGAAGCTCGGCGGCGGCGGCACCGTCTGGGATTCCATGGCCTACGATCCGCAGCTGGATCTGCTCTACGTGGGCGTGGGCAACGGCTCGCCCTGGAACCAGCGCCAGCGCAGCCCGGGCGGCGGCGACAACCTGTTCCTGTCCTCCATCGTGGCGCTGCGCCCGGACACGGGCGAGTACGTCTGGCATTACCAGACGACGCCCGGCGAGACCTGGGACTACACCGCCACCCAGCACATGATCCTGGCGGACATCGAGATCGGCGGCGAGACCACGCCGGTGATCATGCAGGCACCCAAGAACGGCTTCTTCTACGTGCTGGACCGCCGCGACGGCCGCTTCATCAGCGCCGAGAGTTTCGTGCGCATCAACTGGGCCACCCACGTGGATCCGGAAACCGGGCGGCCGGTGGAACTCCCGGACGCGCGTTATTCGGACGAGCCCCGGCTGACTTTCCCGTCGCCGTCGGGCGCCCACAACTGGCAGCCGATGTCGTACAGCCCGCAGACCGGCTTGGTCTACGTCCCGGCGATGGACGTCCCCGCCACCTACGGCGCCGATCCGGAGTCGCCGCGCGCCTCGACCTACTGGCAGACCGGCACCGACATGGCGAAGGGCACCACGCCGATGCAGCTCGGTCCCGACATCGAGCGCAGCATGTACCAGCAGCTGGTGAAGGCCTCCCTGCTGGCCTGGGACCCGGTGCGCCAGGAGGCCGCCTGGCAGGTGCCGCACCAGCACCCGTGGAACGGCGGCATCCTCTCCACGGCTGGCGGTCTCGTCTTCCAGGGCGACGCCATGGGCTTCTTCAGCGCCTACCGGGCGGCGGACGGCGAGCGGCTCTGGCAGGCGCCGGCGAATAACGGCATCGTCGCGGCACCGATCAGCTACGAGGTGGACGGCGAGCAGTACGTCGCCGTGCTGGCCGGCTGGGGCGGCGCCATGGCGCTGTACGGCGGCGCCGTGAACGACGACGTTGTGAGCGGCGCCACGGGGCGCATGCTGGCCTACAAGGTGGGTGCCGACGGCAGCCCGCCGGCCGGCCCGGCGCCGCTGCCGGAGATGCCCGAGCCGCCGGAGCTCGACGTCAGCGACGAGATGCTGGAGCGGGGCTTCGACCAGTACGCTCGCCACTGTGCCGTGTGTCACGGCTTCCGCGCGATCGGCGGCGGCGTGATCCCCGACCTGCGCTACCTCTCACCCGACCGGCACGAGATCTTCGCGCAGATCGTGGGCGAGGGGCTGCTGGCGGGAGCCGGCATGCCGACCTTCGAGGACCGGCTGAGCCCCGAGGACGTCGAGGCCATCCACGCCTACGTCATCTTCGAGGCGCAGCGCGAGTGGGAACGCCAGAACGACTGGGGCTGGTGGCGGGCCGTGAAGGAGACCGCGGCGGATGCCGCCGCCTGGGTGCTGCTGAAGCTGCAGTGACGGCTCAGCGCCGGCGCGCCACCACCCGGTAGCGCACGCCGATATCCCCGGCCACGGAGAGCGCGCCGCCCATCACGCTGAACGGCTCGAGGCCGAGCGCGGCATGCGTCACCGTGGTTTCGCCCGTGGCCACCAGGCGATCCTCCTCGACTCGCAGCCGCACCGGGAAGTCCACCAGCCGGCGCCGGCCGCGGATCGTCAGCGCCGCCGTCGCCGTCAGTGCCTCGCCGCTGCCCTCCACCGACACCAGTTCGGCGGTCAGTTCGGGATGGCGGGCCGCATCCAGCACCGCCTCGCCCAGCATATTGCGGCGGGTCCCCTCGACGTCCTCGGGCGGGATCTCGCCCGGAAAGTCGTCGCCGGCGGCCTCGCGCAACCCGGGTTCGTCGACGGTCAATTCGGCCACCGGCAGGCTGATGCGGAACGCCGAGCGGCCCTGCCGGTCCCGGTACCAGATGGTGCCCTGCAGGTCCCGACTCGCGACCACGTGGTTGTGCCCCAGCCGCGCCAGCGGGCCGGCGCGGTAGACGTAGAGCTGCAGGAGCGAGGCCTCCGTGTCGACGCGGTACTCCGCGGCCGTCGCCCGGTCCACGTCGGCTGCGCCGCTCTCTTCCGCGGGCGGCGCCGGCTCGACCGGCCCCCGGCCGGCGCAGGCGGCCAGCAGCAGGGCCATGACCGACACCAGGGCCGCCACCAGGGCCTCCGCCACTGCCGCGCGGGCCGGGGCGGCGCGCGGAGTTGCTTTGCCGTCTGGAGCGGGGTCAGGCTCTTGCCTCATCATTCGGCTATCATCCGGCTGTCCTGCAGCGACGGGTGGAACGACGGAGCATCTTAACAGGCGGTGGAGACGGAGCCGGGTATGAGTACGGATACGAACAGACGAGTGAATGTGAAGATCAGGGATCACGTGGCGGAGGTGTCGCTGAGCCGCCCGGAGAAGTACAACGCGCTGGACCGGGAGATGTTCCACGCCATCATCGAGGCCGGCGAGTCGCTGGCCGGCCGTGCGGACGTGCGGGCGGTGGTGCTCAGGGGCGAGGGCGGCAATTTCTCCGCCGGTATCGATACTTCGACGTTCACCCAGCCGAATTCGGCTGACGGCGACGGCCCCGGCTTCGCGGCGGAGGCCATGCAGCCCCGGGGCGACACGCCGGCCAACGTGTTCCAGAGCCCCGCCTGGGTCTGGAAGGCGCTGCCGGTACCGGTGATCGCGGCGCTGGAGGGCGTGGTGTTCGGCGGCGGCCTGCAGATCGCCCTCGGTGCCGACATCCGCTACGCCGCGCCGGACGCCCGCCTCTCGGTCATGGAGATCAAATGGGGCCTGATACCCGACATGGGGCTGACTCATACGCTGCGCGGCGTCATGCCGCTGGACCGGCTGAAGGAGCTCACCTTCAGCGGGCGCATCCTCGACGGCAGGGAGGCTGCGGACGTCGGGCTCGTGACCGCCGTGAAGTCCGACCCCCTGCAGGCCGCCCGCGGGCTCGCCGCCGAGATCGCCAACCGCTCGCCGGACGCGATCCGCGCCAGCAAGCGTCTGCTGGAAGAGGTGTTCGTGGGCGACGGCGCCGCGGGACTCGCCCTGGAGGCGGAGCTTCAGTCCGGGCTCATGCTGCAGCCGAACCAGATCGAGGCCGTGATGGCCAACATGGAGAAGCGCTCGCCGCGGTTCCGCGACCCGGGATAAATGCTCTGCGGGCGGGCTGCCCGGCTCAGAAGCCGCTTCCGGCCCAGTCGATGTGGCCGGGGACCGGCAGTTCCTCGAACAGACCCACGGTGAATCGGCCGGCGCCGGCGCGCAGCGGCTTGATCTCGTTCCGGTACTTGTCCGAATTCCAGAAGGCCCTGGCGTGCTCCGCGGACGGGAAGCGGGCCAGTACCAGCCCCTGGTGGGAGGGCCATTCCTCCTCCAGCATCTCCACCGGCTTGCCGACGGCCGCGTAGTAGCCCTGATGCTGCTCGTACAGCAGGGACTCCGCCAGGGCCTCCGTGTAGGCCTTCATCTTCTGCGGGTCGGTAATCTCGCCGATCACCACCATGAATACCGGTTGCGATGCATCCTGCTTCATAATTAAGCTACTTTGTCGCAGCAGGGAGCGGGTGACAAGTGCTCGCACAAGCCCCCGTCGTCGCCGCGACACGGAAAAAAGGAGGGGGAGCACGCCATGATGGCTACGAGATTCCCGATGCCGACCCTACGCATGCCGGTGCGGCGCGCCTTGCCGTGCCTCGCCCTGGGGGCCTTCATGGCCCTGTGGTCACTGCCCGCCGCCGCCCAGGAGCGCTTCCCCGGCAGCGCCCCCAGCAGCCGCACGGTCAAGATCCAGCAGAAGGCCGAAGAGGCCTATCAGGAAGGGGACTACGAGCGCGCGTTCAGGATCTGGCGGAAGGACCTGGTGGAGATCGGCGACAAGTACGCCCAGTACATGGTCGGCTATCTCTACCTGACGGGGCAGGGCACCGAACGCGACGCCGCCAGGGCCTACGCCTGGTACCGGCTGGCCGCGGAGCGTGGTCACGACGAGCTGGTGGCCGTGATGGAAGAGCTGGAGGACCAGCTCGCGCCGGCCGAGCTCGAGGCCGGCATGGCGGAGTACGAACGCCTCGCCGGCAAGTACGGCGACCGCAAGCTGGTGCGCCGCCTCATCCGCCTCGACGAGCTGCGCCTGAAGAAGCGAACCGGCCGTGTCGGCGCGTCCGTCGGCGCGCCGATGACGGTGGTTCTGCGCAACGGGCGTTCCGTCGATGCCACGCGCTATTACGCCGCCATCGAGGAACGGCTGCAGCGCCGCTACCAGTACCTGCAGGGCTACGTCGAGTTCGGTGAGCTGGAGACGCTCCCGGACGAGCTGGACCAGGATCTTGCCGAAGACGGGCACGGCGACGAAGACGGCGCCGGGGGCGGCGGCGCCGAGGAGACCGGGACGCCGGACTAGAGGCCGCCCGCCGCGCCGGGCACTGTCAGTCCGGCGCCGGCTCCTCGCTCTGCCAGAAGGCGAAGATCACGCCGGCGTAGA
Source organism: Lentisalinibacter orientalis (assembly GCF_040706535.1). Taxonomy (NCBI): domain Bacteria; kingdom Pseudomonadati; phylum Pseudomonadota; class Gammaproteobacteria; order Woeseiales; family Woeseiaceae; genus Lentisalinibacter; species Lentisalinibacter orientalis. The sequence goes on along the minus strand of NZ_JAPDRJ010000005.1, from coordinate 34,221 downwards.
CCGCCCAGGTCAGGTCGCGGCGATAGAGCGGGCTGGCCTCGTTGCGGGACCCGGTATGGGCGTTCACGGTGACCCCCACGAACAGGAAGCGCCTCGGGTCGCGCCGGGTCAGCCGGGCGCCGAATTCCGTCTGCAGGTAGCCGCCCCGTGCCTCGTACACCGGCCGCGATGGTGTCGCGTAGACCGGATCCACGGTGTAGAAGTAGTCGTGCAGTTGCTCCGTCGCGAACACCGGCGCGACGCTGAGTGACAGCTCCCAGGGCGTGCCGGCGAATTCCGGTTTCTCGTACTCCAGCTCCGGGTTGAACACCAGGCCCCGGGAGCGCAGGCCGTCGTCGTCCCAGGAGAACACGCCGCGCAGCGGCAGCTCCAGCTTCAGCGTGCGCGACTCGTCGGCCGGGTCGTTCAGGACGATCTCCAGCTCCGGGCCGGCCTCGAACAGGAAACCCAGATCCGGCATGCCGCGGCGGACGTCGATATCGTCGCTCTCGGCGTCCAGCGAGCCGTCCAGGCTCACGTCCAGCTCCAGCCGGGGCGAGCGGAACAGGCGGCCCGACACCACGCTGGAATCGCCGATGCGCAGGAAGTCGCCCCGGTAGACGACGGCGGGGAAGGGCAGCGCCCGGCCGCTCGAATCCTCCGCCGCCGGATAGTCCGGCGTCCACGTCGCCGCCACGCCGGCACCCACCTCCCACAGTGGCAGCGGTTCCTCCTCCTCCTCTTCCGCCGCGCCGCCCTGCGGCAGGACGCCGGCGAACAGTGCCAGGGCGAGCGGGGCGAGGAGGCCGGGCAGTCGCGCGGTCCGCGTCATCGCGGCGCCAGCCCCCGGGTCAGGATGACGGGGAACTCTGCGAGGATCCGGGCCGCCACGCCGGGGTCGCCGTGGAACCACTTCGGTACCCAGTTGACGGCGCCCATGATCGCGTTGCCGGTCATGCGCACGTCGCAGGGCGCGATGCTGCCGTCGCCGATGCCCTGCGCCAGGATGGATTCGAACGCCCGGCCGTGTGCCCGGGAGCGGCGCAGGATCTCTTCGCGGTGGCGGGGAGCCAGCGCCGGGATCTCGCTCATGATGGCGATCGGCCCCTCTTCTCCGCACATCGCCTCCAGGTGGTAGCCCAGATAACGGCGTGCCTGAGCGAGGCCGCTGCCGCCCTCGGCGACGGCGCGCGCGAGCGCCGCCGCGCCGATTTCGGCCGCCCGCAGGTAGCACTCGTAGACCAGCTCCTGTTTGCCCGAGACGTAGTAATAGATGGCGGCGTCGGTCATGCCGAGCTGGTCCGCCACGTCCCGCAGCGACGTGCCGCTGTAGCCCTTGCGGTTGAAGCAGGCCGCCGCCGCCCGCAGCAGACGGCCGCGTTTCAGCTGGAACGCGGTCGCCGCTCCGCCGTCCGCGGTGCCGGCGACCGCCTCGTCACCGGCAGCGCGAGTATTGGCGTCAGTGGCGCCATTGGCGCTATTGGCGGCGCCGCTTCCGCTCACGACACCTGCCGGTCGCGGCCCTGCCAGTATTGCTCTCGCAGCTCGCGCCGCAGCACCTTGCCGCTGGGGTTGCGGGGCAGCTCGTCGACGAAGTCCACGCTGCGCGGCACCTTGTAGCGGGCGATGCGCTCGCGGGCGAAGTCGATCAGTCCGCCGGCGGTCAGCTCCTCGCCGGGTTTGAGCACGACAATCGCCTTCACCGCTTCACCCCATTTCTCGTCGGGCACGCCGATGACCGCGACGTCGGCCACCGCGGGATGGGCGAACAGCGCGTTCTCCACCTCCGCGGGATAGATGTTCTCGCCGCCGGAGATGATCATGTCCTTCAGCCGGTCGTGGATGTACAGATAACCCTCGTCGTCGAAGTAGCCCGCGTCGCCGGTGTGGAACCAGCCGTCGTGCATGGACTCGTTCGTGGCTTCCGGCCGGTTCCAGTAGCCCTTCATCAGCCAGTCCGACTTCAGGCAGATCTCGCCCACCTCGCCCGCGGGCAGCTCGTTGCCGTCCGCGTCGAGGATGCGGATCTCCGAGCCCTCATAGGGCAGGCCGCAGGAGCGCAGCTTGCCCCGCGCTGGGTCATGGTCCTCCGGCGGCAGCTGGGTGGCCAGGCCCAGGTTCTCCGTGAGCCCGTACAGCTGCGTGAAGTTGCAGCCGAACACCTCGCGGGCCTTCAGCAGCACCGCCTCGGCGATGGGCGAGGCGCCGTAGGCGATGTTGCGCAGGCTCGAGTAGTCGAACTCGCCGACGTTCGGCTGGTGGATCAGCGCCAGGATCACGGCCGGCACGAAGAAGGTGTGGTTGACGTCGTACTCGTCCAGCAGGCGCAGGATCTCCTGGGGGTCGAAGTCGGCCACGACCACGGTGCGGGTGCCCTGCATGAGCGAGAACAGGCCGCTGTTGGAGCCGGCCACATGGAATACCGGCATGCAGATCAGCGCGGTCTCGCCCGGCTCGTAGGCCGCCCAGTCCACCTTCGTGGCCGCATCCACCGCCGGGAACCAGGCGCCGTGGGTCAGCTGCACGCCCTTCGGGTGGCCGGTGGTGCCGCTGGTGTAGAGCTGCTCGAAGTCGTCTTCCGGGTTGTAGGGCAGGTTCGGATCCTCGGCGGACTGTTTGTCGCGCCAGTCGGCGTAGGACTCCCAGCGCTCGTGGCCGCCGTCCAGGGCGATGATCTTGCCGATGCGTTCGAGCCCGCCCTCCAGCGCCTCGATCATCGGGTAGAACTCCCTGCCCACGAACAGGATCTGCGCATCCGCATCCTCGAGGATGTATTTCACCTCCGGCGCGGCCAGCCGGGTGTTGGCGGCCACCATCACGTTGCGGGATTTCGCGCAGCCGAGGACGATCTCGAAGTAGTTCGGCGCGTTCTTGGAGAGATAGCCCACCCGGGTCTGTATCGGCAGCCCCTCCGCGGCGAGCCCGTTCGCCACCCGGTTCACCCGTTCGTCGAGTTCGGCGTAGGTGGTGACCTCGCCGTTGAAGATCAGGGCCTCGCCCTGCGGATTCTCCCGTGCGTGTACACGGCTGATGTCGGCCAGATTCAAGGTCGGCATGCTCCCCTCCCGGTCAGGAAATTACTCCAGAAAACATTACATTAAGTCTGCACGGGCCCCCGGCCCGTGCTTGTATTGCACCGCCCGCGACGGTATTTTAATCCACATTAAATTTCCAGCCGGTCTCCGGCCGGAAGCGCCGCTTCCGGAGGCCGAACCACGAGGGCTCGTTCATGAGTACCGCAGCCAGCGATCTGCCCCGCGTCTCACGCGATGCCGAGACCGCGCCGCTCCGCTTCGTCACCGCCGCGTCGCTGTTCGACGGCCACGACGCGGCTATCAATATCATGCGGAGACTGATCCAGTCCAAGGGCGCGGAGGTGATCCATCTCGGGCACAACCGCAGCGTGGCGGACGTGGTGCGCGCGGCCCTGCAGGAAGACGCCGACGGCATCGCCATCAGTTCCTACCAGGGCGGCCACGTCGAGTACTTCCGCTACATGGTCGACATGCTGCGCGAGGCCGGGGCGGAGCACATCCGCATCTTCGGCGGCGGCGGCGGCACCATTACCCTGGACGAGATCCGCGAGCTGATGGACTACGGCGTCGAGCGCATCTATCACCCGAATGACGGCATGAAGATGGGCCTCGACGAGATGATCGAGGACCTCATCCGCCGCACCATGGCGGCGCGGCGGCCGACGGTGCAGCCCGGCGAGCCGGACCCCGACGACATCACGGCCGTCGCCGCGATGATCTCGGCCATCGAGGAGGGCGCGTTCAGCGACGACGAACTCGCCACGCTGCGCAAGACCTGGCAGATGCGCTCCGGCCGCGTGCCCGTGGTGGGCATCACCGGCACCGGCGGCGCCGGTAAGTCCAGTGTCACGGACGAGTTGCTGAACCGCTTCCTGCAGTCCTTCCCCGCCATGCGCATCGCGGTGCTGGCCGTGGACCCCACCCGCCGGCGGACGGGCGGCGCGCTGCTGGGCGACCGCATCCGCATGAACAGCCTGCGCTCGGAGCGGATCTACATGCGCTCCATGGCCACCCGCCGCCAGCACCTGGCCACCAGCGAGATGCTGGGCGACGCCATCGCCTTCCTGAAGTCCATGGGCAACGACCTCGTGATCGTGGAGACCGCCGGCATCGGCCAGAGTGACAGCGAGATCGTCGACCTGGTGGACTACTCGGTGTACGTGATGACCTCCGACTACGGCGCGGCCAGCCAGCTCGAGAAGATCGACATGCTGGACTTCGCGGACCTCATCGTGCTGAACAAGTTCGACAAGCGCGGCGCCGAGGACGCGCTCCGGGACATCCGCAAGCAGTGGAAGCGCAATCACCTGAAATTCCAGGCGACCGACGACGAGGTGCCGGTCTATCCCACCATCGCCAGCCAGTTCAACGACCCGGGCGTCTCGTGGATGTTCGTCAACCTGTGCGGGAACCTGGTGGAGAAGCTGGAGCTCGAAGCCGCGCGCTGGACGCCGGACATGGACGTGCCGGAGAAGGAGCCGAAGGCCACCGCCATGATCCCCGGCTCGCGGGTGCGGTATCTCGCCGAGATCAGCGAGCAGGGGCGGGACATCAACGAGCGCATCGCCGCCCAGGCGGAGGCGGCCAGCCGGGCGCAACAGATGTACGAGGCGCTGCGCGCCCTGGAGGACGCGCAGCTGCCCGAAGCGCTCGCGCCCTATCCCCGCGAGGCCCTCACCGCCGACGAAGACCGCTCCCTGCTGGTGCTGCGCCAGCGCTATCAGGAGGCGGTGCAGGAGCTGGACGGGGAGGCCGTCGAACTGTTGCAGGAGTGGCCGGAGCGCTACGAGGGCGTGCGCGCCGAGCGCTACAGCTACACGGTGCGCGGCAGGGAGGTCACCGGCGAGAATTATCGCGAGAGCCTCAGCCATCAGCCGATCCCGAAGATCGCGCCGCCGAAGTACCGGGACTGGGGCGAGCTCCTGGCCTTCCTCATGAAGGAGAACCTGCCGGGCTCCTATCCCTACACCGGCGGCGTGTATCCCTACCGGCGCACCGGCGAAGATCCCATCCGCATGTTCGCCGGCGAAGGCACGCCGGAGCGCACCAACCGCCGCTTCCATTACCTCTCCCGTGGCCACGACGCGGCGCGGCTGTCCACGGCCTTCGACTCGGTCACCCTGTACGGCGAGGATCCCCACGAACGCCCGGACATCTACGGCAAGGTGGGCAACTCCGGTGTTTCCATCGCCACGGTCGACGACATGAAGAAGCTCTACTCGGGCTTCGACCTGTGCGACCCGTCCACCTCGGTCTCCATGACCATCAACGGTCCGGCGCCGATGATCCTGGCGTTCTTCATGAACACGGCCATCGACCAGCAGGTGGAAAAGCATCTGCGCGAGACCGGGCAGTGGGAGGACGCGCAGAAGACCATCGACGCCTGGTTCGAGGGCAAGGAGCGCCCGCAGTACCGGGGCGAGCTGCCCGAGGGCAACGACGGCCTGGGGCTTGGGCTCCTCGGCATCCCCGGCGACCAGGTGGTGGACGCCGAGACCTACGCACGCATCAAGGCCGAGACGCTGGCCACCGTGCGCGGCACGGTGCAGGCGGACATCCTGAAGGAGGATCAGGCCCAGAACACCTGCATCTTCTCCACCGAGTTCGCCATGAAGATGATGGGCGACGTGCAGCAGTACTTCATCGACCACAACGTCCGCAATTACTACAGCGTCTCCATCAGCGGCTATCACATCGCCGAGGCCGGCGCGAACCCCATCAGCCAGCTGGCCTTCACGCTGGCGAACGGCTTCACCATCGTCGAGTACTACCTGGCCCGCGGCATGGACATCGACGACTTCGCGCCGAACCTGTCGTTCTTCTTCTCGAACGGCATGGATCCGGAATACGCGGTGATCGGGCGGGTGGCCCGGCGCATCTGGGCGCGCGCCATGCGCGAGCGTTACGGCGCGAGCCGCCGCAGCCAGATGCTGAAGTACCACATCCAGACCTCCGGCCGCAGCCTGCACGCCCAGGAGATCAGCTTCAACGACATCCGCACCACGCTGCAGGCGCTCTACGCCCTGTTCGACAACTGCAACAGCCTGCACACCAATGCCTTCGACGAGGCCATCACCACGCCCACGGAACAGTCGGTGCGCCGGGCGGTGGCCATCCAGCTCATCATCAACCGGGAGCTGGGCCTGAATTACTGCGAGAACCCCTGGCAGGGCTCGTTCATCATCGACGAACTCACCGACCTGGTGGAGGAGGCCGTCTACCGGGAGTTCGAGCGTATCTCCGAGCGTGGCGGCGTGCTGGGCGCGATGGACACCATGTATCAGCGCGGCAAGATCCAGGACGAGAGCCTGTACTACGAGAGCCGCAAGCACGACGGCAGCCTGCCGATCATCGGCGTGAACACCTTCCTGCCGCCCGAGGGCCAGGAAGACGAGGTGGGCACGCTGGAGCTCATGCGCTCGAACGACGAGGAGAAGCAGGCGCAGATCGACGCGGTACGCGCGTTCCAGCGCAACCACGTCGGCGACCGCAGCGAGGCGCTGGACAGGCTGAGGAAGGTGGCGCGGGCCCGCGGCAACATCTTCGAGGAGCTCGTGCAGACCGTGAAGACGAGTTCCCTGGGGCAGATATCCAGGGCACTGTACGATGTGGGCGGAGAGTACCGCCGCAACATGTGAGTCACGACCGAGGCATCGCGAAATGGCAGAAGAAAAAGAACTGCTGACGGAGACGAGGGACGGTGTCACCACCATCACGCTGAACCGGCCGGATGCGCTGAATGCGCTGACGCAGGGCATGCTGGAGGCGCTGGGCAATGCGATGGAGGCCGCCGGCGAGGACGACGAAGTACGCGCCGTGGTCGTGACCGGTGCGGGGCGCGCATTCAGCGCGGGCGTCGATCTGAAGTCGCTGGGCGACCGGCCGATCGTCAACGGCAGCGTCGGCGATATCCTGGACATCCCGGCGCGGCGGGCCATCCGCTACATGGAGATCGCGCCGAAGCCGGTCATCGCCAAGGTGAACGGGCATTGCTTCACCGGTGCGTTGGAGCTCGCCCTCGGCTGCGATCTCATCTATACCGCCGCCGAGGCGAAGCTGGGCGATACCCACGCTAAATGGGGCGTGCGGCCTTCCTGGGGTATGAGCCAGCGGCTGCCCCGGCGGGTAGGCATGACCCGCGCGAAGGAGATGTCGCTCACGGCCCGCAGCGTCACGGGTGCAGAGGCGGTGGAGATCGGCCTCGCCAACGACTGCGCGCCGGCCGCAGAGCTGGACGACCTCGTGGGCTCCGTGCTGGAGCGGATACTGGAGAACAGCGCGCACGTTCTGGCCGCCTACAAGGTGCTCTATCGCGACACCGAAGACCGCACGCTCACCGCCGGCCTGGCCTTCGAGGCCGGCACCATCTTCGAGATACCCGATACCGCCGAGCGGCTGTCTGGCTTCCGTAAGTAATGGCCGCGGCCTCCTCGGACGACGCCCTCGGCGCGGTGCTGGACATCGCCGGCGCCGAGGACACCTTCCTGGATATCCTCGGCCTGCGCCAGCTGGAGTGGTCCGAAGGCTGGGCGCGCCTCTCACTGGAAGTGGAGCGCCGGCATACCAACACCGTCGGCCTGCTGCACGGCGGCGTCATCCTCTCCCTGCTGGATATCGGCGGGGCGATGGCCTGCCTGTACGGCAAACGGGAGGAATACGTGGCCATCACCGTGAACCAGAACACGAGCTTCGTGACCGCGCACCGCTCCGACCGCGCCATCGTCGAGGCGCGGCTCATCGGCCGGGGCGCCCGGCTGTGCTTCACGGAGACCACTGTGCTCGACGCCGCATCGGATACACTCTGCGCCACGGCGCTCGGCACCTACAACCTGTTCCGCCGCCAGCGCGAATCGAAATCCACCCAACCAGATCGGGAGTGACATGAGCGATCTATTCGACCTGAAAGGGCATCGTGCCCTCGTGACCGGCGCCGGCAGTGGCCTCGGCAAGCAATTCGCGAAAACCCTGGCCGCGGCCGGGGCGGAAGTCGTGCTGGCCGCAAGGCGCCACGAGAAGCTGAAGGCCACTGCGACGGAGATCGACAACGCCGGCGGCACGGCGGCCTGCATCGATCTGGACGTCACCCGGTCCGACTCCATCCGCGAGTGTTTCGAGCAGGCGGAGCAGGAGATCGGCCTCATCGACATCGTGGTGAACAACGCCGGCATCAGCCGGGACAGCTTCGCGGTGGAACTCTCGGAAGAAGACTGGGACGCGGTGATCGATACCGATCTGAAAGGCGTCTTCATGGTGGCGCAGGCGGCGGCGCAGCGGCTCATCAGGGCCGAGAAGCCGGGCAGCATCATCAACATCGCCTCCATACTCGGCAGCCGCGTCACCAAGATGCTGGTGCCCTACAACGCGGCCAAGGCCGGCGTGAAGCACATGACCAGGAGTCTGGCGCTCGAGTGGGCACGCTATGGCATCCGGGTCAATTCCATCTCGCCCGGCTTCTTCCGGACCGAGATCAACGAGCACGCCATGCAGGCCGGCTACGAGGAGCGGCTGAACAGCCTGATACCGATGAAGCGAATCGGTCGGGTCGAGGAGCTGTCCGGCGCGTTGTTGCTGTTGGCCTCTGACGCCGGCAGTTTCATGACCGGCAGCGACATCGTGGTCGACGGCGGGCATCTCTGTAGTTCGCTGTAGGGCGGGCGTTGCGGGCGCTCACCGCGGGTCCGGTTCTTGCGCTGCTGCTCATCGGCAGCATCGCCGGCGGCTGCGCGACCACCGAACGCGAGCGGGTGTATGAGGTCGATGCCCTCTGTCTTGTGAGAGTCAGTCATCTGTCGCCACCGGAGCAGCTACCCGGGGACACGGCGCCGGTGGACGTGATCGTCGTCGATGCTCATTTTCACCCCGCGGCGTCGGGTTATTTCGACGACTGGCTGGACGAAACCTACCGCTTCCGGATCCGGGGCAGACGGCTGCGGGCCGCATCGTGTCCGAAACCCGTGCTGGCGGAGGGCCATTCGGAGGCGATCGGCACGCGTATCGCCGACGATTATCTTGAGCGGGAGGTCCGCCTGCGGATTCTCGCGACCTACGATCTTCCCCGGCCGTTCCGTGGTGGACGCCACGTGGTGCGCGGCCTCCGGATTACGCCCGAGGTGGAGCGCCTCCTGGCGGAGGGCTGGCTGTACGTTGCGGAACCGGCGCCTCGGTTGGACGAAGAACAGGACTAACGCCAGCAATGGAGCGCGGCCGCGATCTAATCCACGAGGCCGGAGAGTACCGGGTGCGCTGCGGTTATCCGCCTCAGCTCCGAGCGGCGGCCCGTCGACTCGAGAAAGCCGAGATAGGATTTCGAGGCCGATAGCAGGGCGGCGTCAGCAAGTTCCGGTTTGCCGTCGATCATCGCCTCGATCCGGCCCCAGAATCTGCGGGCGGCTTCGGTATCGTCAGATGACAGAGCCTGCATGGCCGATTCGGCATACAGTCGGGACATCGAGCTGTGGGCTTCATGCCAACGGGTCTCGGCCTCTTCGTAAGCCGTCCGCAGCAATGTCGCCGCACGGTCCATATTGCCCCGCATGCGTGCCGTGGCGGCGGCTCCCAGATTGGCACTGATGCGCAGGGCGAATCGGCCACCCCCCTCCCCGAGCAGCGCGATGGCTCTCGCATACGCCGATGCCGACTCGTCCAGCCGCCCCTGGCTGCGATAGACAGTGCCCAGGTAGACCAGGGGCGAGGCAAGGCTCGGCGTGTCCTCGCCCTGTAGCGTAGTGCGTAAAGCCACCGCCCGCTCCAGATGCTCGGCTGCCGCTGCGTAGTTCCCCAACGCGGATTCGACGTTACCGATAGCCTCCAGGCCCTCGGCGAACGTCGTCGATTCCTCGCCGCGGACCCTCCGGTTGATCTCGTGGCTACGGCGATAATAGGCGAGAGCCTCATCGTAGAGAGCCTGCCATTCGTGATTGACGCCGAGATTCTGGAGGATCACGGCAGTGAAGACATGGTGTTCGCCCAGACGGGACTCCGCGATAGCCAGAGCCTCCTCGTAGTATTCTCGTGCAGCCGCGAACTCATGCTTCTCGTCATGCACGACCGCCAGCTGGCGCAGGATATCCACATGCAGAGCCGGGTTGAGTTCCATCGCTTCGTCGAATGCCAGCGCCTGCCGGAGCCAGTCGACCGCCTGATCGAAATTGCCCAGCGCTCTGTGCGCGCGCGCCAGACTCGTGGCCGTGTGCAACTTCCGCGTTCTGACCCACAGCTCTCCCCCTTCGCCATAGGCCGCCAGACGCTCCCATCGCCGCGTGTTCAGCTCCAGGGCTTCAGGATACTGGCCGCGCTCCGTGAGGATCGCGAGCATGACCGTATCCGCCTGATCGACGTCCCACGGGTCGGCGTCACCGGTCTGCGCCGATTCCCGGGCAAGAGCGACGAGTTCCTCGGCCTTGTCGATCATCCCGAACTGAAAATAAAGTCGCGCGAACTCGTTGAGCGCCGGCACGCGGACATGGGCCTCTTCGGGGACGATGTCGCCGACGCGTGCCGCCCCGCCGAGCAGCATTTCCCTGACCGTCTGCTGAGCGAGCGGTCTGCTGTCGACACCGGCGGATCTGAAAACCTCCTTGAACATCCGCAGGGTCGCTTCGGTCTGCGCCATCGCGCGGTTCGCCGCTTCCGCCTCGTCCGCTGCCACCTGTGCCTGCGCCTGCGCTTCATCGCGCGCTTTTGCGAGGTGGACCGCGTACCAGCTGCTGGAGACAGTCAATACCAAGGCGGCCGTAGCAGCGATACCCACCGGCAGTCGGTTGCGGCGGAGGAACTTTCCGACGAGATAGGTGGTGCTCCTGCCTGCCGCCTGTACCGGGAATCCCTGCAGATAGTTCTCCAGGTCGTCGCGCAGCTCTGCCGCATTCGAGTATCTGCGGTCCGCGTCGTTCCATGTGGCCTGTTCGACGATCCTGGACAGATCGCCGGGCAAGGCGTTGCGCTGCCGATGGGTCAGGCGATGCCGGTCGCGGTCGGAGGCCATCTGTATTGCCTCCGCCAGGGTCGTACCATCATCCAGCGACTCGCCGGTGATCACTTCGAATATCAGCAGGCCCAGCTGGTAGATATCGGACGCCACCTGCACGGGCTGCCCGAGCAATTGCTCGGGGCTCGCATAGCGTGGCGTCAATGGACGTTGCCGGGTCGCATCCGTCTCGCTCTCGTCGACCAGCTTGGCGATGCCGAAGTCGAGCAGCTTCACCCGGCCTTCAGCGTCGACGAGGATATTGGACGGCTTGAGGTCCCTGTGCACGATGAGCCGCGCGTGAGCGTAGGCGACGGCGTTGACGGCATCGCTCAAGAGCCTGACACGTTCCTCCACGCTCAGGCGTTCCTGCTCGCAGTAGCGGTCGACGGGCAGACCGTCGATCAACTCCATGACGATGCAGGGCCAGCCTTCCGCTGTCGTCCTCGCATCGAAGAGCTGCGAGATATTCGGATGACTCAATCCGGCGAGAACGTGCTGTTCCTGCAGGAAGCGGCTGCGGGCCTGCTCATCGATTCCGCCGACCGCGGATATTTTGATGGCTACATCGCGTTCGAAGCTGCCGTCGATGCGCCGGGCCCGGTAGACCCTGCCCATGCCGCCTTCCGCGATCAGGCTGACTATCCGATAGTCGTCAAGCTCTCGACCGATGAAGGGGTCCTGCTCTCCGGCCTGCAAATCGGAGAGCACCTTGAAAGCCCCTCCCGTTGCGAGGGGATCGTTCCGAGTCTCGTCGGTCACTGCCGACCCCTGCCAATTCGCTGCAGACCGAATTCAGCATACCCCTCCCGATAAGGCAAGTCCGGCGGTCGGAAGCGAATCTGTTGCTCCGCGGTGCGCCTCGCACTCTCGACGGCTACTCGCGTGAGTTGTTACGCTTGCAACTCTCAGGCCCGCAGGGCCCGAACACAAGGGGGGCAACATGCGAATCGCGAAACAGGACATACCCGTCAGAGTGGATGCGCCAGGCGCCACTGCGCGCCAGCAGCAGAACTTCGGCAACGCTTCCGACTGCGGCGAGATCGGCGCGGAGTACTTCTCGATGGCCGCGGGCACGGACCTCGCCGAACTGCTGCAGGGCCTCAAGGACGATGCGTGCCAGTCACCGCACTGGGGCTACCTCATCGAGGGGCAGGTCACCGTCACCTACACCGACGGCAGCGAGGAATCGGTGCGGGGCGGCGATCTGTTCTACTGGCCGGCCGGCCATTCCGTGCGCGTGGGCGAGGACGCGGAGATCATCCTCTTCAGTCCGCAGCACGAGCACACGCCGGTAATGGAACACATCAACGGGAAACTGCAGGGCTAGAAGCACGCCCGGACCGGCCGCCGGGTGCGTAGCTGACCGGTGACGGTTGCGATGGTATCCTGATCCGCGGTCCCGACCGGGACCGCCGGAGAGCGCTGCATGTTCGAATTGCTGGATCACCGGTCCGAGGAGGTCGCCTCGCAGATCCATGCGCTCTTCCGGCGTTCGTACACGGTGGAGGCGCGACTCATCGGTGCGGAGGACTTCCCGCCGTTGCGGCGCAGCGCGCAGCAGATTCGATCATCTTCCGGGGCCTTTCTCGGCGCCCGCGAAGGTTCCGATCTCGTGGCAGCGGTGGAATATGCAGTCGACGGGCCGCATCTCGATATCCGGAATCTGGCGGTGGATCCCCGCTGCTTCCGGCAGGGCCGGGGCACGCGGTTGTTGCAGGCCCTGCTCGAAAGAACCGACTGGCGCACGGCGACCGTGGAGACGGCCGCCGGGAATCTGCCGGCCGTGGCGCTCTACGAGAAGATCGGGTTCTCGGTATCCGGAAGGTGGACGACAGCAGAGGGGATCGAGAAGATCGGGCTGTCGCTAGGCCGCTCGTGAGGCATCGTCGCTCCTTGTCGCGGAGCGACCTCGGTTGCAGTCTGAACCATCACTCCCCCTGTCGACCCAGGCTTTGTCGAAGCAGTCGGGCCTCGACACGTACCTTTCGCGTTATGTTGCCAATTGCTTGTGAGGTGGTTCGCAGATATGGTTTAAAGGATTCCTTCTGACCGCCGTCGCACCGGCAGAACGTCAAGAACAAGCGTGCGAACAGAATCAAGAAAGTGGAGAGAGCGAAATGACCCGTATCAATCGGCTGGCGGGCCTGGTGGCCGCGCTGGCTATGAGTATCGCCTCGGTGCCTGCCGGGGCGACCGACATCGACAACATCGTGTTTTTCGGGGACAGCCTGTCGGACACTGGAAACGTCTGGTTTGCAACGGGCGGGTTTCCTCCGCCCCCGTACTTTCAGGGGACCAGTGGTGCGCCGCCTGAATTCACAGGTGGCCAGTGGTCCGGTCCGGGCGGGCCCTCCTGGCCGACGCTATTCGCGTCCCGGTTCGGTCTGACGGCGACGCCCTCGGTCGTCGCGGTGCCGTTCGCCAACAATTTTGCCTGGGGAGGCGCGAGGACCGGTGTTAACCCGGACCCGGCGGGTGTGCCGGGGCTGGACCAGCAGGTTGCGGCCTATGCGGCGAGCCTGGGCGGCAGCCCGCCGGCCGCCGGGACGCTCGCCTCGATCATGATCGGCGGCAACGATGTCGCCAACAACCTCGGCAACCAGGCGGCGTTTGAGGCGGGCATCACAAGCATCATCACCCAGACGACGAGACTGTACGATCTGGGTATCCGCCAGTTCCTGATTGCCAACGTACCGGATATCGGCGTAACGCCTCGCTTCCAGGAGATCGACGCGGCTCTGCCGGGGACCGCGGCGTTCGCCACGTTCTGGACGCTGCAATGGAACGCCGCCCTGGAGACGGCCCTGGAGCAGCTGAACCTGCCGGGGGCGGTGGTCGATTTCTTCGATTTCTACGCTTTCTCCAAAGACCCGGAACTGCTGGCTGTATTCGCCAATACGACCGATGCCTGTCTTACCGAGACATCGCTGTGCAGCGATCCGGCTTCGTACTTCTACTGGGATTCGTTCCATCCGTCGTCCACCAGCCATGCGTTACTGGCGGAGGGATTGGCTCAAACGTTGGTCCCGGTGCGCTTGCAGCAACTGCTGGCCGACGTCACGGGTGTTGGCCCGGGCAAGAGTCTGTCCAGCAAGGTGGCGCAGGCACAGAGAAATTTCGCGCGATCCAATAGTCAGGCCACCTGTGGCGTGCTGCGCGGCTTCATGAACCAGGTAAGAGCACAGGCCGGGAAAAAACTGACCGACGCACAGGCAACCGGGTTCACGTCGCATGCCAACACGATCAGGGAGGCGATCGGCTGCGACTGATCGGGAGGCTCGACGGACAAGGAAACCCCGGTCCCGCGCCGGGGTTTCTTTTCTGCGGAGGAGGCCCGCCGGAAACCTACCGCGACAGGTGCAGCGCGCAGATCTTGTTGCCGTCGGGGTCGCGCAGGTAGGCAAGGTACAGATCGCCCATGCCGCTCGGCCGCGGACCCGGCGGATCCTCGATGGCCGTGCCGCCGTTCGCTATCCCCGCGGCGTGGAAGGCGTCCACCTGCTCGGGGCTTTCTGCCGCAAAGCCTATCGTGCCGCCGTTGGCGCTGGTCGGCGGTTCGCCGTTGATGGGTTTGGTGATGCCGAAGGTCGCGCCCCGCGCGCGGTAGAAATAGCGGTCCTTGTCGCGGATCGGCTCGCGGACACCCAGCGCGCCGAGCACGGCGTCATAGAACTGCTTCGATCGTTCGAGGTCGCTCGCGCCGACCATCACGTGTGTGAACATCTCTGCTCCTTTGTCGAGTGCTTTGCGGTATTCGTGCTGTCCAGCGAGCGCTCAGGAGGCGACAGGCGTCAGCTGCAGCTTCAGCCCGTCCTTCGGCTTCGGGATCGGCACCTGCTGCACCCGGTATTCGTAACCGTCCGGCACGCTGCAATCGTAGGTCAGCACGAAGCGATGCAGGAAGACCTTGGCCAGGATGGCCGCGAAGTGCATGCCGAGACACTTGTGCACGCCGCCGCCGTAGGGCGCATAGGCAAACGCATGGCGCTTGTGTTCGGCGCGTTCCGGGCTGAAGCGCTCGGGGTCGAATTTCTCCGGCTCGCTCCAGATGTTCGGGTCGCGATGGGCTGCGTCCGGCGACACGGTGACCTGGCTGTTGGCCGGTATCCGGTAGCCCTCCCACTCGAACTCCTTCAGCGTGCGGCGCGGGATGTAGGGTACCGGGCCCCACATACGCATGGCTTCGCTGAAGAGCCAGTCGGTCTGCTCGAGCTTGTCCAGGTCGTCGTATTGCACCGGCCCCTCGCCGACGCTGCGGGCCTCCGCGCGCAGCCGCTCCTGCCACTCGGGATGGGCGGCGAGGGCGTAGGCGCTGGTGGTGAGCGTGCTGGTCAGCGTGTCGTGGGCCGCCATCATCAGGAAGATCATGTGGTCGATGATGTCCTGGTCGGTGAAGGACTGGCCATCGTCGGTGGTGGCGTTGCAGAGCCGCGTGAACATGTCCTTGCCGTCCGTACCGCGGCGCTCCGGTATCAGCCGTGCGAAGAAATCGGCGAGGAGTTCGCGGCCTTTCAGGCCTTTCCAGAAGCTGAGGCCGGGCACGGGAACGCGGATGATGGCGAGGCTCGCCGCCACGGTGTCGACGAAGGCCTTGTTCAGCCGATCGGCCTCCGGGCCGAGCTCGAGCCCGAGGAAGGCCACCGCGGCGTTGTCCAGGGTCAGCTGTTTGATGGCGGGGTAGAAGCGGAAGTCGCGCTCGCTCGCCCACGGCTTGATGCCCTCGGTCACCACCGTGTTCATGCTGTCCATGTAGTGCTCGAGCGCCTCGCGCTTGAACGCGGCGTTCATGATGCGGCGGTGGTAGCGGTGCTCGTCGAAGTCCATGAGCATGAGGCCGCGGGTGAAAAGCCGCCCGAGCGTATGATCCCAGCCGAGTTCGCTCGAGAAGTTCTTGTCCCGGTTCAGCAGGACCTTCTCCAGCGCGTCGGCGCCGGCCAGCGCGACGCTGGACTGCCCCGCCATTCTTGTGCGATAGACCGGCCCGTAGGTCTCGCGCATGCGCCGTGAGAGTGCGCGCGCGTCCTTCAGCAGCTCGAATCCGTGGCCGACCCAGGGCAGCCCGTCTTCCCCGGGAATATGACCGAGATCGTTGGTGGCCGGCGCCTTCTCCTGCGCCCGATGATGTATCTGTGAGGCTTCTGCGCTCATGGATGGAGACCCCCGTTTCCCGACTTGTGGCCCTGCTTGTTAGCTTGCCATGGTGCGAGTATACTCGCTTGCTTGTTGACAACAAGTAAATTCTGGCCGCATTGCCAATAAGGTTTTTCTTTTGTCCGTAAACCCCGGCGACATCGAGCACGACGCCGCGCCCCGCACCCAGGCGGAGCGCTCCGCGCAGTCCGATGCCGCGATGATCGAGGCGGCGAAAGCGCTCATCCTCGAGCGGGGCACCGAGAAGACCACGCTGCAGTTGATCGGCGAACGCGCCGGCTACAGCCGCGGGCTCGCCTCCTACCGCTTCGGCACCAAGGCGGGCCTGTTCCAGGCGGTCGGCAAATCCGTCCTGAGACACTGGATGAGTCACCTCGACCGCGCCGTGGACGGCCAGGTGGGTATCGAGGCGATGTGCTCGGCCGCCGAGGCCTACCGCCGCTTCATCGAGAAGTGGCCCGACGAGATCCGGGTGCTGCACATCCTGCTGTGCGAGGCCGCCAGTCCCCGCTCCGAGTTCCGCCAGATCGCCGACGAGAGCTACGAGCGCCAGCGCGAGGACGTCGCCGGCTGGGTGCGTCGCGGCATCGAGCACGGCACCGTGCGGTCCGATGCCGACCCGCAGAGCGAGGGCGCCCGTTACGTGGCCTACATCTCCGGCATGACCTATCTGTGGCTGATCAGCCCCGGCGCGATCGACTGGCAGAAGGTGAACGACGATTTCAAGAACCAGATACGCAACTCTCTTACCCCCTGAACGGGGCATCCCCATCAATCCAGCAACAGGAATCACGCAAATGGCAGACGCATACATCTTCGATCATGTCCGCAGCCCCCGCGGTCGCGGCAAGTCCAGCGGCTCGCTGCACCCGGTGACGCCGATCGAACTGCTGACCCAGGTGCTCGAGTCCATCCGGGACCGCAACGAACTGGACACGAGCAAGCTCGACGACGTGGTCATCGGCTGCGTCGCGCCGGTGGGCGAGCAGGGCTCCAACGTGGCCCGGGTGGCGGCGCTGAACGCCGACTACGCCGAGAACGTGCCCGGCAAGCAGCTGAACCGCTTCTGCGCCTCGGGCCTGGATGCCGTGAACACCGCGGCCTCCCAGGTCATGGCCGGCCAGGCCGATCTGGCCATCGGCGGCGGCCTGGAGAGCATGTCCCGGGTACCGATGGGCTCCGACTCCGGCGCCATGGCGGCCGATCCCCAGGTGGCCTACAAGACGTATTTCGTGCCCCAGGGCATCGGTGCCGACCTGATCGCCACCAAGTACGGGTTTTCCCGTGCCGACGTGGACGCCTACGCGGCCGAGAGCCAGAAGCGGGCGGCCAACGCCTGGGAGAAGGGCTATTTCAGGAACTCCATCGTGCCCATCAAGGACACGCTGGGCATGACCCTGCTGGACCGGGACGAGCACGTGCGGCCCGACACCACCGTCGAGGGGCTGGGCGAGCTGAAGCCGGCCTTCGTCATCCCCGGCGAGCAGGCGGGTTTCGACGCGGTGGCGCTGCAGCGTTATCCGGAAGTCGAGGCCATCAACCACGTGCACACGGGTGGTAACTCCAGCGGCATCGTCGACGGCGCCGCCGCCGTGCTGGTGGGCACGAAGGAGATGGGCGAGGCGCTGGGTCTGAAGCCCCGCGCGCGCATCCGCGGCTTCGCCTCCATCGGCACCGAGCCCACCATCATGCTGACCGGCCCGGCGCCGTCCGCCGAGAAGGTGCTGAAGCGCTGCGGCATGGACACGAAAGACATCGATCTCTTCGAGCTGAACGAGGCCTTTGCCTCGGTGGTGCTGCTGTTCATGCAGCGCCTCGGCATCGAGCACGACAAGATCAACGTGAACGGCGGCGCCATCGCCATGGGTCATCCGTTGGGCGCCACCGGCACGATGATCCTCGGCACGGTGCTCGACGAACTCGAACGCCGCGACCTGAACACCGCGCTCGTGAACCTGTGCGTTGGCGCAGGCATGGGCACAGCCACGATTATCGAGAGGGTATGAGCACGATGAACACGATTGATTTCCAGGTAGACGGCGACGGCATCGCGACGATCACCATCGACGTCAAGGACCGGCCGATGAACGTGCTGACCCCCGAGTTCATGGCCGAGCTGAAGGAGAGCATCGAGAAGGTGGCCTCCGACGACGCCATCAAGGGTGCCGTCATCACCTCCGGCAAGGATTCCTTCCTGGCCGGCGCGGACCTC
Organism: Lentisalinibacter orientalis; assembly: GCF_040706535.1. NCBI lineage: Bacteria > Pseudomonadati > Pseudomonadota > Gammaproteobacteria > Woeseiales > Woeseiaceae > Lentisalinibacter > Lentisalinibacter orientalis. The sequence goes on along the minus strand of NZ_JAPDRJ010000005.1, from coordinate 15,875 downwards.
AAGTCGCTGGTGAACGCTTTCGACAGCGGCGCCAGCGTCGAGGAGATGTATGCCAACAGCCGCGGGCTGCAGCAGACGCTGCGCACCATGGAGACCTGCGGCAAGCCGTTCGCGGCGGCCATCAACGGCACGGCGCTCGGCGGCGGCCTCGAGATCTGCCTCGCCACCCACTATCGCGTGGCGGCGAACAACCCGAAGGCCGTGCTCGGACTGCCCGAGGTGCAGGTGGGCCTGCTGCCCGGCGGCGGCGGCACCCAGCGCCTGCCGCGCCTGATCGGCCTGGAGGCGTCCCTGCCGCTGATGCTGCAGGGTACCCACGTGAAGCCGGAGAAGGCGGGCTCGCTCGGCATTGTCAACGAGGTGGTGGAGCCCGGCAAGGAAGTGGAAGCCGCGAAGCAGTGGATCAGGGACGTGGGCGATCCGGAGCAGCCCTGGGACAAGAAGGGCTTCAAGGTGCCCGGCGGCACCGGCCTGATGAATCCGAAGGCCATCCAGACACTGATGGTCGGGTCCGCGCTGCTGCAGAAGAACACCAACCACAATTACCCGGCGCCGATCGCCATCATGTCCTGCGTCTACGAGGGCACGGTGCTCCCGATCGACCAGGGTCTCGACATCGAGTCGAAATACTTCGTCTCGCTGCTGCGCGACCCGGTGGCGCGGAACATGACCCGCACCCTGTTCATCAACAAGGGCGCGGCTGACAAGCTGGTGCGCCGGCCCAAGGGCGTCGACAAGAGCCAGGTGAAGAAGCTGGGCGTGCTCGGCGCCGGCATGATGGGCGCGGGCATCGCGTTCGTCTCCGCGAAGGCGGGCATGGAAGTCGTCCTCCTCGACACGACGAAGGACAAGGCCGAGAAGGGCAAGGACTACTCGCGCGAACTCCTGCAGAAGCGCATCGAGCGGGGCCGGATGGACTCGGACAAGGCCGCGGACCTGCTGGAGCTGATAAAGACGACGGACGACTACGCGGACCTGGAAGGTTGCGACCTGATCATCGAGGCCGTATTCGAGGACCGCAAGATCAAGGCCGACGTCACGGCGAAGACCGAAGCGGTAATCCCGGAGAACGCCATCTTCGCCTCCAACACCTCGACGCTGCCGATCACCGGTCTCGCCGAGGCTTCGAAGCGGCCGGAGCAGTTCATCGGCATCCACTTCTTCTCGCCGGTGGACAAGATGCCGCTGGTGGAGGTGATCGTGGGCGAGAAGACCGGCGACGAGGCCATCGCCCGGTCGCTGGACTACATCCAGCAGATCAAAAAGACGCCGATCGTGGTCAACGACAGCCGCGGCTTCTACACCAGCCGCGTGTTCGGCACCTTCACCCGCGAGGGCATGTCCATGCTGGCCGAGGGGGTGAATCCGGCGCTGATCGAGAACGTCGCCAGGCAGGCCGGCATGCCGGTGGGCCCGCTGGCGGTCACCGACGAGGTGTCGCTGGAGCTCGCCTACCACGTCGGCAAGCAGACCCGGGAAGACCTGGGCGACGATTACGTGGGCACACCCGCCGACGAGGCGGTGCGCAAGTTCGTCGAGGACCTCGACCGCCGCGGCAAGCGCTTCGGCAAGGGCTTCTATGACTACCCCGAGGGCGGCAGGAAGCACCTCTGGCCGGGTCTCGCCGAGCATTTCCCGGTGGCCGACGAACAGCCCAGCGTGGAAGAGGTGAAGAAGCGCCTGCTGTATATCCAGGCGCTGGACACCGTGCGCTGCATGGACGAGGGCGTGGTCACCGACCCGGCGGACGCCGACGTCGGCTCCATCTTCGGCTGGGGTTTCCCGCCGTACACGGGCGGCACGATCTCGCTCATCGAGACGGTGGGCCTGAAGGAGTTCGTGGCCGAATGCGACCGCATGGCGGAAGCCTACGGCGAGCGCTTCAAGGTGCCGGACATGCTCCGTGAGAAGGCGGAGAAAGGCGAGACCTTCTATCCCCGCGGCGGCGCGTCCGAGACGCGCTCGGCCGCCTGAGGGGCCGCCGCGGTGAGCGACTGGGAGACGGTGGATTACGCGGCCGACGGAGCGGTCGCGACCATCTCCATCGACCGCGACGAGGTCATGAACGCCTTCAACCGGCAGCTCCGCCTGGACCTGCTGGCGGCGTTCGGCAGGGCGGTGGACGACCCGCAGATCCGGGTCATCGTCTTCACCGGCGTGGGCCGGGGCTTCTCGGCCGGCGCGGACCTCAAGGACGCGATGAGCGCCCGGGAGACGGGTAACCAGCGCATCGAGGAGCAACTGCAGCGCGAGTACCGCCCGGTGCTCGAGATCATCGGCCGCTGCGAGAAGCCGGTGATCGCCAGCATCAACGGCGCGGCGGCGGGCATCGGCCTGTCCTTCGCGCTGATGTGCGATCTCGCCATCATGTCCGACAAGGCCTTCCTGCTGGCGCCGTTCGCCAACATCGCCCTGGTGCCGGACGGCGGGGCCACCTGGCTGCTGGCAAAGCAGGTCGGCTACAAGCGGGCGTTCCAGGCCTGTGTGGAGGCCGAGCGCATACCGGCGGAGCAGTGTCTCGAGTGGGGTCTGGTCAACAAGGTGGTGCCGGCGGACGAGCTCCGCGAGGCCACCGCCGCGTGGGCGGCCTCGCTGGCGAAGCGGGCGCCGCTGTCCATGGCGGCAACGAAGCGGGCCATGCGCCATGCCATGGCAGGCACCTGGGGCAGCACGTTCGACGTGGAGGCGAGCCTGCAGGACGCACTCATCCTGAGCGACGACAACACCGAGGGGGTCACTGCCTTCTTCGAGAAACGGGAACCGGAATTCAAGGGCCGCTGAGCGGGCCGACGGCATCAACGAGGTACAAGTCATGGAAAGAAAGCTGTTCGACGAAGAGCACGAGATATTCAGGGATTCGGTCCGCACCTTCCTGAAGAACGAGATCCAGCCCCACTCGGACCGCTGGCAGGAACAGGGCATCGTGGACCGCGAGGCGTTCCTGAAGGCCGGCGAGCAGGGCCTGCTGCTGATGTGGGCCGACGAGAAGTACGGCGGCGCCGGCATGAAGGATTTCCGCTACGAGCAGATCTTCATCGAGGAGATGGCCCGCTACGGCGATCCGGGTTTCTTCGCCACGCTCCACAGCCGGCTCGTCGGACCCTACATCGGCGAACTGGGCACCGAGGAGCAGAAGGAGCGCTGGCTGCCGAAGTGCGTGAGCGGCGAGAGCATCCTGGCCATTGCCATGACCGAGCCGGGCGCCGGCAGCGACGTGGCCGGCATGCGCACCAAGGCCGAGGACAAGGGCGACCACTGGCTGCTGAACGGTTCCAAGACGTACATCTCCAACGGCATCAACGCCGACCTCGTGGTGGTGGCGGCGCGCACCGTGCCGGATTCCACCCACGGTCTCGGGCTGTTCGTGATCGAGCGGGACATGGAGGGCTTCGAGCGCGGCCGCAACCTGAAGAAGATGGGGCTGAAGTCCCAGGACACCGCCGAGCTGTTCTTCAACAACGTGAAGGTGCCGAAGGAGAACGTGCTGGGCGAGCCCACGAAGGGCTTCTACTATCTGATGCAGTTCCTCGCCGAGGAGCGGCTGCTGGGCGCCGCCGGGTATCTGGCTTCCGCCCAGGCGGCCTTCGACATCACCATGGACTACATCACCGAGCGCAAGGCCTTCGGGCGGCGCATCGCCGATTTCCAGAACTCGCGTTTCGCCATGGCGGACATGCGCATGGAACTCGACATAGCGCAGGTGTACGTCGACCGCTGCGTGGAGGAGCACAACGAGGGCAAGCTGACCGCCGAGGTGGCGGCCCGCGCCAAGCTGTTCACCAGCGAGCTGGAAGGCCGCGTGATGGACCAGTGCGTGCAGCTGCACGGCGGCGCCGGCTACATGGACGAGTACGTGATCTCGCGCATGTATACCAATGCGCGCATCTCGCGCATCTACGCGGGGTCTTCGGAGATCATGCGCGAGATCATCGCGCGCTCCATCGGCCTGGATCCGCGGCAGAGGAAGCCGAAGTCGGTGGAAGAGGCGAAGGCCAAGGCCAGCGCGGCCTGATCTCGCCGTGCGATAACGATGGCAGGACGCCCGCCCCTCGTGGCGGGCGTCTTTGCTTTGGGGATTGGCTAAGGAGGGGAAGAGCATGGATCTCGCCAACAAGACGGCGATCGTGACGGGCGGTGCGTCGGGCCTGGGCAATGCCACGTGCCGGGAGCTCGTGGAGCATGGCGCCAATGTCATGATCCTGGACATCAATGAAGACGCCGCGAAGCAGGCGGCGGCCGAGCTGGGTGAGCGGGCGGACTACGTGGCGACGGACGTCACCAGCGAAGTGTCGGTGCAGGGCGCGCTCGAGAAGACCATGGACCGTTTCCGGGCCCTGCACGTCTGCGTGAACTGCGCGGGCGGCGGGCCGCCGGGCAAGACGCTCGGCAGGGACGGGCCGCTGGCGCTGGAGCGCTACGCCTCGGTGGTGAACCTGAATCTCGTCGGCACCTTCAACGTGCTGCGGCTCGCCGCCGAGCAGATGGCGCGCAACGAGCCGGAAGGCGAGGCGGGCGAGCGGGGCGTGATCATCAACACGGCGTCGGTGGCGGCCTACGACGGGCAGATCGGGCAGGCGGCCTACAGTTCCAGCAAGGCGGGCATCTGCGGCCTGACGCTGCCGGTGGCGCGCGACCTCGCGCCGCTCGGCATCCGCGTGATGACCATCGCGCCCGGGATCATGAACACGCCGCTGCTGCAGGCGCTGGACGACAAGGTGAAACAGCCGCTGATCGAGATGGTGCAGTTCCCGAAACGGCTCGGGCTGCCCGCGGAGTTCGGCATGCTCGCCCGGCACATCGTCGAGAACGCCTACCTGAACGGCGAGGTGATCCGGCTCGACGGCGCCATCCGCATGCAGCCGCGATGAGCGGGTCGGGGCGTGGCGGCCCGCTGGCGGGCCTGAAGATCATCGAGATCGCCGGCATCGGCCCGGGGCCGTTCTGCGGCATGATGCTGGCCGACATGGGGGCGGCGGTGATCCGCGTGGAGCGCAAGTCCGCGCCGGGCGGCGCCCGGCCGCTGCCGGACCCGCTCACCCGCAGCCGCCGGTCGATCGCGCTGGATCTGAAGTCGCCGGAGGGTGCTGCGGTGGTGCTGCGGCTGGTGCGGGATGCGGATGCGCTGTTCGAGGGGTTCCGGCCGGGGGTGGCCGAGCGGCTCGGGATCGGGCCCGACGAATGCCTGGCTGCGAACCCGAAGCTGGTGTACGGGCGCATGACCGGCTGGGGCCAGGACGGACCGCTGGCGCATGCCGCCGGGCACGACATCAACTACATCGCCCTGTCCGGCGCGCTGCACGCCATCGGCCGCCGGGGCGAGAAGCCGGTGCCGCCGCTGAACCTGGTCGGCGATTTCGGCGGCGGGGGCATGCTGCTCGCTTTCGGGATGGTCTGCGCGCTGCTGGAGGCGCAGAAGAGCGGCAAGGGCCAGGTGGTGGATGCCGCCATGGTGGACGGGTCGCTGTCGCTCATGGCCATGTTCTTCGGCTTCCGGGCCATGGGGCTGTTCGACGGCGGCACCGGCACGCACTTTCTCTCCGGCGCGTCGCATTTCTATGATACCTACGAGACGAAGGACCGCCGGCACGTGGCCATCGGCTCGATTGAGCCCCGGTTCTATCAGCTGTTGATCGAGAAGGCGGGGCTGGATGCGGAGGCCTTCGGGCCGGGCGTGTTCAGCGGACGGACGGATGCGGAGGCGGTAGCCCAGTGGGATCGGCTGGGCGAGCGGCTGGCGGAGGTATTCCGGACGAAGACCCGGGACGAGTGGTGCGAGATCATGGAAGGCACGGACGTCTGCTTCGCGCCGGTGCTGGAGCTCGGCGAGGTCGGGGCGCATCCGCACAATGCGGCCAGGCGCAATGTCGTCGAGGTGGACGGCGTGCCCCAGAATGCGCCGGCGCCCCGGTTCAGCCGCACGCCGCCGGGCGATCCGGTCGGCCCGCCGCCGGCGGGTCGGGACACCGACGCCGTACTCGGGGAGTTCGGCTTCGCGGAGGACGAGATTGCCACCCTGCGCGAGCGGGGCGTCCTGAGCTGATTCGGCGGGGGTTGGACGCCGTCGCCGCGGGGGCGGCGGCAACAAGTTGCAAAAGTTGGATTAGTTCGGTCCGGCACCCAAAGTGGTGATCAGGTCCTCGTCTACGTGGCCGTCGGCTACCAGGCCGCGGTCGCGCTGGTACGCGGAGACCGCGCGGCGGGTGGCCGGGCCCACGATGCCGTCCGGCTTGCCGGGGTCGTAGCCCAGCGCGGCCAGCGCAACCTGCAGTCCTTCGACGTCTGCGCGCCGGAGCGGGCCGGCATCCTCGGGCAGGCCGCTCACCAGCGGGCCGCCGCCGGCGATGCGGTCGGCCAGTCGGCCGACTGCCAGCGCGTAGGATTCCGAGCGGTTCCAGCCCATGATGACGTCGAAGTTCTCGTAGACGACGAACGCCGGCCCTTCGTGGCCGGCGGGCACCAGCACGGCGGAGCGGAGGTCCAGCCGGGGCAGGGGCCGGCCCCAGGCGTCGGTGACCCCCATGTCCACCCATTCGGCCAGCGGTCGGCGCTGGTCGCGCCCGGCCAGGGAGTAGTCGAAGCCCTCCGGAAGGCGTATCTCTCTGCCCCAGCGCAGTTCGGGCTGCCAGCCGAGGGCCTGCAGGAAGTTGCCCGCGGACAGGATGGCGTCTTCGGTGCTGTGCCAGAGATCGCGACGGCCGTCGCCGTCGGCGTCGATGGCGTGGCGCAGGAAGACCGACGGCAGGAACTGGAAGTTGCCCATGGCGCCGGCCCAGGAGCCCACCATGCGCTCGGGCTCGATATCCCCCGCGTCGACGATGCGCAGCGCGGCGAGCAGTTCCTCCGTGAAGAACGGCCCGCGGCGAGCGTCGCAGGCAAGTGTCGCCAGGGCGTCCGGCACGGGAATGTTGCCGTAGTAGCTGCCGAAGTTCGTCTCCAGGCCCCAGAAAGCCACAAGGTAGTGTGCCGGCACGCCGTAGCGGCGCTGGGCCATCATCAGCGTGTCCCGGTGGCGCTCCAGCATCTCGCGCCCCCGCCGCACCCGTTCTTCGGTGACCCGCCGGCCGTAGTAGTCCGCGAAGCTGCGGGTGAATTCGGGCTGACCCCGGTCCAGTTCGATGACGCGCTCCAGCGGCTGTGCCTTGCCCAGCACGTCCCGGATGACCGGCTCGCTGATGCCGGCCTGGCGTGCGCGGTCGCCGATGCGCTCCAGGCAGGTGGCGAAGGCGGACTCGTCCGTTGCGCCCTGCGCGCCGGCGGCGAGCAGCAGCCCGAATGCCGCGGCCGCGGCGAACGCCCGATGGCGTGGCCCCTTGGCCTGGGATGCTCCTCCGTGAGCCGATGTCTTCGTCATGATCGATGCGGTCCCTGCGTTGCCCGGTCCCCGAGGGTAATGGAAGCGCCGCCGGCTGCCCAGATGACCGTGCAAAAAAGAAGGGCGGCCCGTGGGCCGCCCTTCGGTTTGCAGCGATGCTGCGGTTGTCGAGCGTGAGTCGCTCCGGTATCAGTCGCCGCCGAACTTGATGTCGACGCCGATGCGGGCTTCCCACAGGCTGCGGTTGATGTAGGTCCGCTCGATGGAGCGGTCGCTGAACTCCTCGAACACGAAGCGTCCCTGAGCGTCCACGCTGGCGTCGACGATCTCCGGAGTGAAGAACTGAGCGTCCACGATCTCGCCCCACTCGTCGTTCAGCAGGTTGCCGAGGTTGTAGACCTTGAGATACGCACGACCCCGGAAGCCGGCCGGCAGCGAGATGTCCTGGCTGACACGCAGGTCGAAGCGGGTGCTCCAGCCCGTGTTGTAGCCGTTACGCTCGGTGAAGCCGGGGGCGAGGCCCTTGTCGGCGACCCAGGCGAAGAACGCCTCCTGGTCGAAGTCCGGACCGAACACCACGTTCGGATCCGCCGGTCCCGCCGGGATGTAGAGCAGGTGGCGGCCGAAGAAGCCGTCGCCTTCCAGGTCGCCGGAGTTCATCGCGTAGCTCTGCGGCTGACCCTTGTTCACGAAGCCGTACAGCGTGACCTCGGTGAGGTTGTCGCCGAAGAAGGCCCTCGCGTAGTTCAGGCGCAGGGTGTAGCGCTGCGGCACGACGTAGTTCGAATTCGCCGCCTCGGGATTGTTGATATCCAGCAGGGCGGTGTTGTCGAAGTTCGACGCCGCCACGGCGGAGGTCATCGGACTCACGTCCTCGGCCTCGGTCCAGGCATAGCCGAACAGCACGTCCAGACCCCAGTCGAAGTCCTTGCGGAACACCACGGAGACGGTATTGCTGATCGGGTTCTCGTCCGAGTTCGTCAGCATGAAGTTGTCCCGACCGGTGGTGTAGTCGTAGATCGGGGTGCCGGCACGCGTCTGGCCGACCACACTCTGCGACAGATCCACGTAGTAGGCCGGATCATTACCCCGCGTGTGCAGGAAGTCGAAGTCCATCTGGATGTCATACCAGGGCGTGTCCCAGGTACCGCCGAAGGCCCACTTCCACTCGCTGGGCTGATCGTACTCGGGGTCGATCAGGACCAGGAAGGAGTCGTTGGCATCGGCCGCGGAGACCGCCAGCACGTCGTCCACCAGCGACTGGGGTACGTCGAAGCCGGGCCGTCCCTCGCCGGACAGCGGCGTGAAGCCGTCAGAGCCCGGGATCACGCTCAGCGCGCCGCCGAAGTTATTCAGCTGGAACTGGGCGTTGGTCAGGCCGTCGTTACTCCAGGCGTTGGAGATCCAGACGTTCGGGTTGCCGCCGGAGTACAGGCCGACACCGCCGCGCAGGGTCAGGTCGTTACGCACCTCCCAGTTGAAACCGAGACGCGGCATGATCAGATCCAGACCGTCGATGTTGGCGTCGTTGCGGATGCCGTTGGCCTCGAAGAAGGTCTGGTTGAAGCGCGGACGGTCGTCACTGGTGAACCACTCGTAGCGCAGGCCGGCCGTGACCGTCAGACCCCATTCGTCGAAGAAGATCTCGTCCTGCAGGTACAGCGAGTTGAGCACGTTGCTGAAGTTCGCCCCCGCATCGGCCGCGACATTGGTGCCGCCGCCGCTGCCGTAATAGATACGGCTCGGGCGGCCCAGCTCGAATCGGTCCATGCCGGAAAGGTCGCAGTCGGCGTTGTCGAAGCGCTCCTGGGCGGTCAGCGCGGCGCAGAACGCCGGGTTGTCGCCGGAATCGTCGAAGAAGTCGTACTCGCCGCCGTTGGAGTGCTGGACGAAGAGGTTGAAGATCTCCAGTTCCTCCCGGTCGTAGCCGGCGGTGATCACGTGGTCGCCGATGAAATAGTTACCGGCGATACGCAGATAGCTCGACTCCGTGTTCAGCTGGTTGGCCTGACGGGAGTCGTCTGCACCCAGATAGACGGTGCCGTCACGGCCGCCGATGCTGATCTGCATGTCGGCGAAGTCCTTCGGACCCACCGTCACCTGCGAGTCGTTCATCTCGCTGGCGCTGTAGAAGATCTCGGTGGAGAAGTTGTCCGTCCACTGGGACCACAGCTTGGCGGTGTAGGTCTCGAACTCCGCACCCTTGACGTAGAAGTGGTTCGAGAACTCGAACTCGTCGTCGTCGCCGTCGGAATCGCGGTCCTGGAAGCCGTCGAAGTAGTTGTAGATAACGGCCGCGTTGTGGCGGTCGTTGATGTTCCAGTCGAGCCGCACCATGTACTTCTCGGCCTCCTGGATGCCGTCGCTCGGCTGGCCGCCCGGATCATAGCCGTAGACGTTCTGGGCGATGTCGACGATGCGGTTGTAGTCCGTCTCGCTCAGCCAGGGACGCTCTTCACCGTTACCGGAACCGGCGAAGCCGCGCGCCAGGAAGCGGGGCTCCTCGGACTCCTCGTAGGCGGCGAAGATGAACAGCTTGTCCTTGATGATCGGGCCGCCGAGATCGAAGCCCATGTAGGTCTTGTCGTAGCTCGGGCGGCTGTAGTCGTTGGGATCATTCGCAACGGTGTCGCCGCGCAGGTCGTTGTTGGAGAACTCGTAGAAGGCGCCCACCTGCCACTCGTTCGTGCCCGACTTGGTGACCGCGTTGATGTTACAGGCGGAAAAGCCGCCGTAGGTCACGTCGAAGGGAGCGAGCTCGACCGCGATCTGCTCGATGGAATCGTAGGGGAAGGGCATGCCCGTCGCCGTCGCGTAGCCGTTCTCGTTCAGGCCGAAGCGGTCGGTCTGGCTGATGCCGTCCAGCGTGATGTTGTTGAAGCGCGGGTGTTTGCCGGCGCAGTTCACGCCGAAGCCGTCTTCGTCGTTGTCGATCATGATGCGCGGATCGATGCCGTAGACCTCGGAGATGTCACGGCTGAACGACACGGCACTCTCCAGGTCGGCCACGTTGAAGGTGGCGGCCGGCCCCGACGCGACGTCCACGAACTGCAGCGCCTGGCCCATCACCACGATCTCTTCCATCTCGGCTTCCGACCGAAGCGCGACCGTGAGTGAGTAGGTATCACCGAGGCTGATGCTGGACACCTCGGTGGACTGGCCGCGGACCGCGATCTCGTACGGGCCGCCGGGCAGGAGCCGGGTGGCCAGGAACAGGCCGTTGGCGTCGGTGGTCAGGGTGCGCGAGACGCCGCTGCGCAGGTCCTCGATGGTGACGGCCTCACCCGCGACCGGCGCGCCGGTCTCGTCGACGACCTTGCCGCGGATGTTCGAGGTGGTTTCTTGTGCGAATCCCGCAACAGGGACCATGACGATGAGTAGGGCAGCGACCCAGGCACGGACGATGTTGCGCCACAGCCATGGGACCCTGCTAGGCGAGTCGATATTTAGCATCACTACTGTCTCCGATCTTGGGGTTCTTGCGCCCCTGTTTATGTAGAGCCGCGGGATTCTAGGGTAAGAATGTGAAGGTTTGATTGCTCCGGAACAGGCCCGGCCCCCACACAGGCGCGCACGGCGCCGCCGGACCAGGCTGCGCCAAATCTAGCGCACTGAAAATGCAGCCGCAATAAAGGGTTTACACGATACCGGAGGGTCCCGCAGCCGTGCCGGCGAGCGCTCGACGGCACGAGCTGGAAACGCTGTCACAATCCCGTCACAAGGAATTGTTTCTAGGAGATTTCAGCGGTAACCGACCGCACGTGCCGTGGCGCGGCCGCGGAAGCCCGTGCGGCCACGGGCAGGCTTGTAGCGTCGCCGCGACGAGTGGAGGAAGGGCCAACCGGCAGCCGGTCCGCGCAGAATGCTGTGGTGTCCAGGCAACAAACGGTCAGGTTACGCCGCGGGCGGGGCGGGCGCTCAGCCGCCCCAGTCGACGAAGATCGGCGACGACCACGCCCGTTCCTCGTTCATGGCCAGGCAGTCGTCGTCGGGCGGCGTGCGGTCGTCCGCGTAGCACAGGTTGACCGCGATGCAGCGCCCGTCCTCGTCGTACTCGCAGCGTACGCCGCCGGCGTTGACCGCCGGGCTCGGCGACTCTATAGCACGTGCGTAGTACAGGGCGTCCCGTGCCATGCCCGGATACTCTTCGTCCGTGAACGTGGCGGTGCAGCCGGCGGGGTCCGGGATGCACTCGTGCACCTTCCAGGGATCCTGAATGAGCGGCTCCACGGCCTCGCCGGGTTCCTGCTGGGGCAGGATGCGCACGATCTCTATGCGCGTGATCAGCTTGCGCTCGTCGGAGGGGTTGTAGCACTCGCCGCGGCACATGGCCTCCAGCCGCTCCGGCGTGAGCGCGTTGGTGGCGAAGTCGGGGCAGCCCGGCTTCTGTTTGAAGGCGCCGACGGCGCGCACGCGGAAGACCGGCGGCGCGGTCATCTCGGTCTCGGCACCCATCGGCAGCTCGCTGCCGTCGCCTTGCAGCAGGTCGAACCAGAGCAGGATGCGGTCGCCGCTGGTGCCGTAGACCTCCCGGCGCTCCATGGCGTCCCAGATCGCGTTGCGGTCCCGGCCGCCGGCGTGGGCGGCGATGAGGCCGCCGGTCATGAAGAACGACGCCTGGCGCTCGGATTCCGCCAGCCGGAACGGCTGCAGGTCCACCGTCTGCACCGGCGAGTCCGTCTCGAGCAGGTTGTCCGGCACCTCGAAGCGCCCCTCGAAGTCGACGGCCCGGGAATAGGGCAGGGGTTCGCCGGCCGGCGGGCCGAATATCGAACGCACCTGCTCGTCGCGCCCGCCGGTGGGGTCCGCCATACCCGCGCGGAAGAACTCCTTGTAGCCGGTGCCCGGCCGGGCACGGTGGTTGTCACTGGAGGCCATGAAGCCGAAACGGAACCGGCGCGGCGCCTCCGGGTCGTCGAAGTTGGTCAGCGCCATGATGTACTGCACGGCGCCGCCGGGACGGTAGTTGAACGAGGGCAGGTAGCAGTCGGTGCACTGGCCGGCATCCAGCCAGTCGGCGCCGGTCTCGCCGCCCACCACGAGGTGACCGCCGATGCCCGTATTCACGTAGTCCTGGCGGGCCATGGCCGCGCGCTCCTCGCAGAGCTCCGCGCTCTCGCCGGCCTCCAGGCAGCGGGACTCGATGATCTGGCCGGCCCGCCAGCATGAGGGCAGATAACCTTCCACCGGTTCCGGGCAGTACGGCCTGCCCTGGTCGTCGAAACGGATCGCCCGCCAGGGCCGGTATTCCTCGGAATTGCCGTGGCCGGAGAAGACCTCGATCAGCGACTGCAGCTCCGGGTCGTGCATGTCGCCTTCGAGCTGCTTGTCCCAGTCGGAGCCTGCGGGTGTATAGAAGCCCCAGGTGGTGCCGTGGGGGATGACCATGGCTTCGTGGCCCTGGGCGCGCAGCCGCTCGAACAGCTCCGCCGGGGTCTCGGCGCTCTCCCGGCAGTCGGCCGGCAGCTCCGTGGTGGGCACGTCCATGGGGCAGTCGTCGGCGCTGCGCAGCTCCTCGACGTAGCGGGCGAAGTCAAGCATGCGCTTGGAGGGCTCCAGGGCAATGAGGTAGGCGCGGGCCGTCACCGAGATGCCGCCCAGTGCCTCGCGGGCGACGCCGCCGGAGTTGATCGGCCGGGGCGGAATCCTGTCGTCCTCGAGGTCGCGGAGGATCACGTTCTTGTGGCCGTAATGGTTGTCCGGCGTGCTGCCCACCTGGGTCCATTCCCAGCCGAGGAACGACACCGTGTCGGGCGCCGGTCCGCTGCCGGCGACCGCGTTGCACTGGCGGATGGATTCGACCGTCTCCTGCCAGCGCCGCGGGGTGGAGGCCTCTGCGTGATCGTTGATGGACCAGAAGTCCAGCGCCGAGCAGTAGCGGGCGAAGTCGCAGGCGTCGGCGAGCGGCTTGGTTCCCTCGCCGTTCATCAGGGGCAGACTGCTCAGGAAGGCGTCGAAGGAGAGCGTGGTGTGCACGTGCAGGTCGCCGAACAGGATCTGCTTGTCGGTCGGGGCGCCGGCGGACTCCATGGCCTCGGCCTGGCGTGCGATGCGTTCCTCGACGGCCTCCGGCGGCACGCGCTGGTCGGTGATGATGCCCGGCCCCTCGTGTTCGCCGAGCCAGCCCTTGCCCGCCGCGAACAGCAGGCCCAGCGCGGCGGCCATCACGACGACGACGGCGATCAGGAATCTCTTCATTATGTCCCCCACTGCCTGATCCGGTTGCAGGTCCCGACATTAGGGCCTCGTGTCCCGTCCGGCAAGTCCACGATTGCTGGCGGTAGTGTCCGCAAGTAGTGTGAGGCCGTGTCTCACTGCCGGGGCGGGCCGCGATGAGAATCGCTTTCATTGGATTGGGCGTCATGGGCTTCCCCATGGCCGGCCATCTGTCGCGGGCGGGTCACGACGTCACCGTCTACAACCGCACGGCCGACAAGGCCCGCCGCTGGTGCGAGACACACACCGGCCGCTCGGCTGCGACGCCGGCCGAGGCCGCCCGGGGCACCGAGATAGCCTTCACCTGCGTCGGCAACGACGACGACGTCCGCGCCGTGGTACTGGGCGATGACGGCGTACTGGCCGGATTGGGCGGCGGCGGCACCCTGATCGACCACACCACCGCGTCCGCCGCGCTTGCCCTGGAACTGGCCGCGGCGGCGGCCGATGCGGGTGCCGCGTTCCTCGATGCGCCGGTCTCCGGCGGTCAGGCCGGGGCCGAGCACGGCACGCTGACGGTCATGGCGGGCGGGGAGCCGGCCGTCTACGAGCGGGCGGAGCCGGTGATCGACATCTACGCGCGGCGCTGTCGGCTGATGGGTCCCGCCGGGTCCGGCCAGCTCACGAAGATGGTCAACCAGATCTGCATCGCCGGGCTGCTGCAGGGCCTGGCGGAGGGGCTGGATTTCGCCCGCCGCGCCGGCCTGGACGGCCGCGCCGTGGTGGAGGCCATCAGCCAGGGCGCCGCCCAGTCCTGGCAGATGGACAACCGTCACGAGACGATGCTGGACGGCGAGTTCGATTTCGGCTTCGCGGTCGAGTGGATGCGCAAGGATCTCGGCATCGCGCTGGACGAGGCCCGCCGAAATGGCGCCTCGCTGCCGGTGGCCGCCCTGGTGGATCAGTTCTACGCCGAGGTCGAGGCCATGGGCGGGCGGCGCTGGGACACCTCGAGCCTGATCGCGAGACTGGCAGACACGACGGAAGCTTAGGCATACAATGATTCCTATCGCCCGGGAGGGGTGAATCATCATGGACTGGTTTACACCGGAGATCGCGGCACTGGCCGCAACCGCCGCCACCATCGGCGTCCTCCACACCATCCTCGGGCCCGATCATTACCTGCCCTTCGTGATGCTCTCGCGGGCGCGCGGCTGGTCCGCGCGACGCACCAGCCTGATTACCCTGGTCTGCGGCCTCGGCCACGTCATGGGCTCGGTGTTGATCGGCCTGGTCGGCGTCGCGCTGGGGCTCGCCCTGACCCAGCTGGAATGGGTGGAGGGCGTGCGCGGCAACCTGGCCGCCTGGGCGCTGGTGGTCTTCGGGCTGCTGTACATGATCTGGGGCGTGCGCCACGCCTGGCGCAACCGGCCGCACACTCACTGGCACACGCATGCGGACGGCACCCAGCACCTGCACGAGCATCGGCATGCGAGTGAGCACGCCCACGTGCACGCGGAGGCCGGCAGGACGCTCACCCCGCTGGCGCTGTTCATCGTCTTCGTGCTCGGCCCCTGCGAAGCGCTGATACCCGTGCTCATGTACCCCGCCGCGCAGCAGAATTATGCCGGGCTCGTACTGGTCACCGGCGTCTTCGGTGCCGCTACGCTCATCACCATGGTGGGCGCGGTGCTGGTGGGTCTGTGGGGGCTGAAGACCGTCGGCGAGAAGCTCGGCCTGCGGCGCTTCACCCATTGGTCCCATGCCGTCTCGGGCGGCGCCATCGGATTGTGCGGCGCAGCCATCATCGGCCTCGGCCTGTGACAAGACCCGTCAGAGGCTGGTAAAAGGAGACCTGGGGGCAGGGAGCCCGGCGCCGGTCCGGCATGCTGTGCCCGGCCCGCGGCGGCCGCTGCGAATCACTGAGCGATCCGGAGTAGTCATGACATTCAGGAACACTCGCATCGAGCGCGAACTGCCGAAGGAAGTTCGTGAGTGGCTCGAAGAAGAAGTGGCGGAACAGGACGAACGCTACCGAAAAATCGTCGCGGAGATGGAAGCCCTCGATCCCACGCGGGACCAGTGGTACGAGGAATTCTTCCAGCGCATACAGGAGTACGGCTTCAACGTGGACGGCGATCAGCGCATGAAGATCCCCGAGCACGACCTGCCGGTCAAGCCGGACCGCAAGCACAAAGTCGTCTACTGAGCCGGGAGAGCGCCATGACCAGACCGCATATCGAACCGTTCTGCGACCGCGACGTCCATTTCAAGAACATGCCGCTCCCGGGCTTCGGCAGCGGCTACCGTTACAAGATGCTGAGCCTGGACCCGGAGATCGGTTCCTGCACGATGACCGTGCAGCTCGACTCCGGTTATCGCCAGCCCCCCGGCTTCAGCTACTCCG
>NZ_JAPDRJ010000004.1:0-397913 GCF_040706535.1 Lentisalinibacter orientalis | reverse complement strand
AACGGCGAAGTGGAAACGACCGCCCAAGGAGTGGCATGCTGCGAGAGCTCAGTTCGCGATTCAGTTCGGAGAACGATTCAGAATCGCGGCTTAAGAAGAAAGTGACACCGGTTCACACACAGAAATTCTTACACTCCCCCGGGTTCGATTCCCGCCGCCCACATTATCTATTGAGCGGCAGCACCACCTTGACGCACCTGCGGCTGCACGGTGACAAGCGTGCAGGACAACGCACAACCTCTCCCAAACTACCGAATGGTGACAGCAATATCTCCCGCAATTAGCAGGCCAGATGACGAGTATTCAAACTCATCTGGGCCAAATATGTCGATTGAAAAAGAATCCTTATTGGCGCCAGGAGCACCGCCGTCCGACAGGCTAACAAGGCAGCGATAGCCAGCGCTTCCATTCACGGAACAGTTCGATTCCATTTTCAAGCCGCCCGAAAGGCTTACCTGTACAAAGTTGAAATCGTCTGCTGTCACCGCAACGCGACCGCTCGAATTCGCCGAGTTGAACCTCAGCCAGCCCGTGGTTTCTGACCTAAGTGGATCTGATCGTAAACTCATGCTCGTGGCAGCTCGAAATCCACCACTGACGTAAAAGGCCCCACGCGAATTGGCTGCAATAAAGCCAACCGCATCTTTAGTACTGTCAATCGTGCCATCACCATCCACGTCCTGCTGAATACTTCCAAGATCTGAAAACTCTCGAAACGCTATCTGACCTCGATATGAGGCTGTAATAGGGATATTTAAATAGGCCCTGCTACCTATCTTCTTTGCGTGTTGGTAGCGATCCACATACATGGAGTATTCACCTACCTCAAGGCCTTTGATCTCAACTGTCAGATCGTCATAACCATCTGGAAGCGTGAGAAACTTCTTGTCGCCAACTTGATTAAAAGCGCTATTGGGAATGGATTGGACCACCTGGCCGCTGGGCAGAATGCCGGTCCGGTTTCCGCGGGAATCGTAGGCCAGAACCTCAACTGGCGATGCAAACGTGAAGGCCGTCCAAGGAACATCACCAGAAATGGGTTCATTGAGAGAGGTGACCTGCTCCCGCTCGGCACACCCAACGACCGGGCCCACTGAGAACTTTGTGCATCGCCCAAAATCGCCAGCGACATAGCCACCGCCCGTCAAGGTGCGAACAATCTGCTCCTGAATCCACGGAACCTCAAGGACGTTTGCGTGCTTTCGGTTGAATCCTAAAAAGAAGTTTGCGGCGTTCAAGTCAATATAGAAGGTAGTTGCGTCGTCGAGTGCCGCTTGGCTCTCCGTCACAACCGTGCCGTCGCCGAACGGACGCTCTTCTACCCTGTACGTCAGGCCGCATGCGCCGCCCGTAAGCTCGTAGCTCAGGCCAATGGGAGTTTGAATGTTCTGCCCAACAAACTGGTACACCTGATCCACATCGCCTTTGGACCATGAAGGGCCGATAGAGTTGTCATATCCTCTAGCACCAGCCTCAAACAACTTAACACGGTTGGCATCGGCCTCTCCAATAAATGGCCGTATACTCGAAAAGACCGCATCATGCGAGTTTGTACCAACGGCGCCAGGATTACGGAAGAACCTTGTCCACGCATCCCAAGTCTGGACGCCGGTGCCGAAGTTGTCTTCCTCACGAAACTCGCTAGACCAGTCATACGAAGGAAGGCCTGCACATTCAGCAGCGGCGATCTCGAAGTCAAACAGAGGCGTTTCTTTATAAGGAAATGTCCTCACGGTCTCGCCTTCTTCTATTTCGTCGCTAAATACTTCCTCAACCACATTCTCAAAAAAGGCGCGTTGAGGGAGCAAAATATAGGCTGTGGGCCAGTAGCTTGACACTTTTCGGAATACGCGCCTTTCATCTTCAATGTTGAAGAACCCTGGTATGGGCTGTCCAGCGCCATGCATCACCGCCCACGCCCCCGCCGGCGTGCCCAGCTGTGGACTGTCAACCAATATAAGCTTACCTAGCTTAGTTTCTGGATATTCCGAGACGTAGCGTTTGGTAAGGAGCCCACCTAGGCTGTGCGCGACAATATCAACCTTGCCATCTTTGTCGATCTCTACAAGCTCATCGATTTTCTTCCGCAGCAGCTGAAGAATTGTGAAATCGCGTGAAATTGATCGATCGCCGAGTTTGCGCCACATTTGATCATCAAACGCGAGCCTCCAATCGTAGGCAAAGACAGTCCACTTGAGGTCCGGGTTGGCGCCGTTAACGACATCCGAGAGAAAGCTCTTGTAGATATTGGTGCCAATGAGAGGCGCTGTTTCTGAAATCACCCCATCTTCGCTTTGATCTACAAAAATGCGACGCTCGTCAGGCGCCGTGCCATCTGCATCTAATTGCAGCGCCGGTAAGTCCTTATCGACATCGACCGACGGCCAACGCGTGTTATCGCCAATGATACCGGCGCCCTGTTCAAACAATTTTGATCCTAAGATTCCAGGCAGAAAGATGATCTGCTGTTTCTTTTCACCCGGCTCCACCGGCACTTCAAGTTCGATCGACCGGGGAGCGTCGCCCCCCTCAATCGGGAAAAACCGCGTTATTCCCAAGTCGTCCCGTGCAGCCAGATAGAACTCAAGGACCTCTATATCTGTTTGCTCACCCGGAACTGTAAATCCAAGGTTTACCGATAACGTTGGGCTGTCAAACGATCGTGCCAATTCCTTGTAGGCTAGATCACCACGACCTCGGTAGAACAAGCTGACGCTCGCAATCGAATTTGTAGAATCCTCAACCGTTGCGTTTATTTGGACTGGTGCGCCTCTTAAATAGCCTTCCGGAGGCTCAACCGGTTCTAGACCGCTAATGATAGGCGCCTCATTTGGCGTAACCGCAATCTGCAGTAGTTCGCCGCTGATGTCCGACGGCAATGACGACGTGGATTCACCATCCGTTGCAGTAACGTAGAATTCCACACCGGGGCTCAATACAACGCGCGAAGGAATCGCTGCTTCCCAAAGACTGCCAGCTGAATTGCTCATCGCGACCGACTCAAACCCTGAAATGGCGGCCCCCTTTGCTCTGAAAAAAAGTTGCGCTCTGGAGGCTGAGGGCGGCACATCGTCGGAGATAGCTACCTCGATTGCCAGCTCCGTGCCTTCGATCCAGTCCGTGGCAATCAGCGTCCGCGTCGCTTCCGTCAGTCTGATTACTGGTGTTGCCCCAGGAACATAGAATCCAAAATCAGTGGCTGACGCGCCGCCGATGGACGCCCCAATATCGACCCGTCGTTCAATCCCATCTTTTGCCGGGTTGTCCGTCGTGTAACGCAAGACGTAGGTGCCACCGGCATCCGCAGCAATGCTGTCCAGAATTGGCGCGTACGGGCCCTCGACTCCAAAAAGCAGTCCACCCGTTGCTGCGCGAACACTGGTTCCGTCGCAGTAATCCGTGTTTGAAGCCCCGGCTGAGCAATTGACCGCCGCGTGCACGGTAACATCGGCAGCAAGAAGCACGCTGACTGTCTCGAGCTTTTCCCTATCGTCACTATCCTCATCAGTAATCAGAATAAAGACCTTCTGCGCTCCCGCCCGAAATACTATATCGGTGGCTGCCTTGCGGAGTGCGAGGAAAGACGGTTCGAACGAGCCACTCGCGACTAGGCCATCGACGAACCCCTGGAATGTCGCGACATCGGATGTAAGTGCACCATCGTTGAAGATAAAGGGATTTTCTCCCCTACTGTTTCCAAAGCGCACAAGCCCAAGGGCAAAGTCGACACTGCTTGACTCCAGAGCACTCGCAAAGGCGGCAATATTATTCCGGACGTCTGCAATCTCAGCACCCATACTACCGCTGACATCAACGACGAAGACGATATCTGCACGTCGCGTTCCATCGTCGATGCCTGGCGCTGTGAAGCTATCAAGTAACTGGCTGCGGCCATCCTCTTCAATGCTGAAATTGCCCGCATTGAGGTCTAGCACTGCAACACCGTTTTCGCTCGCTCTTGCGTTAATGTAGATCGTCGGGAACCGTGAACTATCGATGTTTTCTATCTCGATCTCGGCATCGACATGCGCCGGCCCCAAAAGGAGAAGCAGAAGAAGTCTATATGTAACCGCAAAGCGATGCTTGCTCTGGACACCTGCTGCACTGATCATTGCTTCCCCTCTCGACGCCTCACGGCATCCTCTGAAATGTATTTGGTTTTTCCTGAGTGCGATCAAGCAATCGCTCAACTGGGTACGAAGTCAGTCCAGCAGTTCTGCTACCGCAACCTCATCAACATTCTCTTCACCATTCAGTTCCGCTCGAATCTCCCATACCAGTTCAAGTTGAGCTGCATTATGGGAGTCGGTATTCAGAGAATAGGTGACTGTGGCTGAACTCTCCCGCATCGCTCCAGCCTCCAGTTCCGCGAAATAGATCCGCCCCGATGTTGAGACATACGCGGGGGCACTATCTATCTCTAGGTAAACATGCCGGAGCGCATCGGCCCCACTGTTACTCACGATGATCGAGAAGGTCTTGGTGAGCACGCCGTCAGTCACAACGATGCTCTTTACTCTGTACTCGGTTATTTGAAGCAACTGACTCTCGTTCAGTTGCTGAATGATCCCCGCCGAAGATACAGAGGTGAACGAAAGGAGAGTGAGCAGTAACGCAAGCGTTACGCAGCGTTGTGTGAACCGGCGTTGTCCAATCATAGTTGCACCTGCAATAGCGAACGCGTTGATATCCGCTTCCGCTTTCTGGATCTGACCACGAGCGCGATTAGTGCCAGCCCCATCAGAGGCAGCGTGCCAGGCTCTGGCACCGCGGATGGCTCATCCGTTATCCGTTGTGCCAAAAAGGTCTCCACACCAAAATTCAGTGAGAAGCTGATCGGATCGCTGATTAACTCGGATGTCCTTACGCCAAAGCCAGACAGACGCGCTGGCCCAAACAACTCCGAGCCAAAATCCGCGGAGGCAGAAACGAATGTTCCGCCTGAACCGTTATCGCCGAACGCTAGAAAGCCCGGCGCAAACGGATCACTTAGCGACCCCCAATTCACTGGCGAAAAGACGTCGATGACGGAACTTTCAGCCACGCTCAGGTCGAGTGCTAATTCAAAAATCAAATCCCCTGGCTCCGCATCCAGCACGAAGTCATAGCGGGTGAACGCGCCTTCATCAGTTTCCGTAAAGCTAAGGGCCGGCAGGGCGTGAGCAGACAAGGAGAGGAGCAGGAGAGCGGGAACGAGCGTCAAACCTCGTAAATAGCATGAGCGATTTTTCATTATCATTGTTCTATTCCTGAAAGTTCTTGTGAAAGGCGCCGCGTATATCGCAACTTGGTTGAGGCATTCGCGAGCCTCGGCTATTCGAAGTTCGAAGTAGCCTCCATGCCTGCTACGCACCTCCCTCCAACGGCGGCATCTTGCCCGCCAGGCGCAACAAAGCCCCTGAGAATTCCTGCCCCAATATCTGGTTTATCTGTGTCTGATCGGCGTTGTAGACACCCTGGCTGATGCGACCAACCGTCGTGAACTGGGATCTCCAGCCCGTGTCGCAACGGAGCACATCCGTCAGCATGGTAACGTCGAACACCGCCCGGCCTGTCAGGACACCCCTCACGGTCGTACCGGTGCCTGCATCGGTCTGCGGTGTCTGAAAGCCGAATACTACGTCCGGCTTCTCGGAGCCTTCGCAGACTTCTTCCATGTAGCGTTTCGACTGAGATGGCGACGCGGCCTCCAGCGGTGGAACCACAGAAACGAGATAGTCACTGTTCAGCTCCATGTGCTCTGCTGCATATACCGTCGTCGGATCTGTGCTGATGAAGGCGATCTTGCTTACGGCAGGCATCAGCTCCCGGAATTGCGGATCAACCGTCGCCTCGTCAATCAAGACTTCTGTCTTGTGGCCCATCATCCCGCCGACTAACGGCGCCGCAGGTACGAGCGCAGCGGCAACACAACCAGACAACATCCCGGCAATTGAGAGGCCAACCCCAAGCTTCACGAGCCCACTTATCCTAACGATCATGCATTGCTCTCCTTCGTCCATTTCTTGCTTTTGCTATTCCCTATCCTCGAGTTCAGACGCTTCGACATCCGACGCATACCATGATTCGTCTGCGTCGCGTCCAACCTCGGTGACTAGCATCGCTGGCGTGCTTCAGCTTAGACAGCTCCTTCGCGAGCCGCAGAGATAGTCTGCTGTGCCTTTTCGCGAGCCAATTCCTCGGCCACCTCACGCTCGACACATAGCTTCCCGACGGGATTAAGATAGGTCCCAATCGACTTGGCGAGCACTACCGCCACAGGGATGCCGATGATGCTGATGAACACCAGGCCAACCTGGATCGCGACCATCAAGGCCAGGAAGAGTCCAAACGGCAACCACAGAATTCCGACGATGGACTCGTACCTGTTCCACAGCCCGTCGCTCTGCGCACCCATGTCTTTCCGGCGGATCATCTTCCTGGTGTATGGCGCCAAAAGAAACTTGCTGTACTGAATCAGCCCTCGGCCAATGGGGGCCGTCACAACGAGCAGCACCATTAAGGCCCCGAAGACGAACGTCATGAATGCACTCAAGAACCCCAGGAAGGGGAAATGCCAGAGTATGTTGCCAAGTGTTCTCATCGCTGCCGCTCCTTGTTGTTGTTTTTCCGACCCGCGAATCTAGGCAAGAATGCTTATGGCCAAACTTTTACGACTGTGCCAATCTTCCCCAATGATTCGCAGCCTTCGAGCGCAGTCCTTGATTCCGCAACACCCGAACTCCGGTGACACATTAGGAAAGTGATCTCAATCGATTGCCCGCATCACGGTTAGAAGCTAGCAACCGCTAAGTGGGCAATCTAGTACCAAACTTGTGCCACGTTTGTGCCACAAAGGAACAGAAAATTTGCTGAAGGACGAGCAACGGAACAATGGAAGATCCGGGCTATCGCAAGCTGTATTCGAGCGCAGAAAAAAGAAGGCTGATTGATCGTCTCTTGGAGGTACGGGAACAGATGAACTGGTCATCGGTTTCCGATAATCCCGATCTCATCGGCGTGATCCCAAGCCGACGGACTCTCTACCGGATTTTTGGCGATCCTGAGAACTGCCAGATTCGTGATACGACAGCCCAGCAGATAGAGAATCTCCTTCGCATCATCCATAACAGTGAAGCGGAGGTAGCATCTGCGGCAGCGTTGGCGGGAAACTTCTACGGCACACTTCGACGCCTGCTCGGGGTATCGACGTCGAGAAATACAGATTTCCTGAGACTATATAAGGGACACTACAAGTGCGTCCGTATCACTACGGACTCACGGGAGATCCTGGTCACCCATCTCCGAATTCTTCGCCTGCCCGGAGACATCCCGGGCTTCTTGCATGTAGAGGCCATTCCGAGTCCGATCGCTAACAGTCCGCAACGCAAAGGTCGCGTCCTCCGACATGAGGGCTACATCTTCCCTAAAGACCGGAAGGCAACCTTCGTTTCCCCTAGCCCCATTCTGAGACAAATGAGTTGCTTGCTTTCGAGCAATCCGGAAGATCCGGCATTCAGTGGTCTCCTTCTAACGGAATCAGCAGCTGGTGGCCTGCCCTTTGTAGCCCGGGTCTTCGTTGATCGCGCACCAGAAATCGATGAGCGCGACCTACTGGTCAGTGGCGAATACGGCTTGTTCGATCTCGATGATGAACGGTATTCCCATTATCTTCCCTATGTCGAGAACCGCCCTGCCGAATATTCGGTTTTGTATGCAAACACAGCTCTTTAGCTGCTGCGCTAGCCTGCATTGACACCGAGCCCGGCACCTTGCGTTCTGGCAGATTGATTGGAGACGTGAAGTCGAGCTTCAAGCGCCCTTGTCACGATAAGTTTGGGCACTGAAATTAACAGCCCGGAGGGCCGGTGCTTCCTGGAAGGAGTTCGGGGACGATGACTAAAGCCGGCAGCGCCCTAGCGCACGACTCGCAGTTGGTTTGACCGAGTATTACTGCTATAGGGCAGTACCTTTGAGTCAACACCGCCCTGCGAGCCGTGCGAGTAGCGAGACTGTCCTTAGAACGCGTACTTGACGCCAATGCCCCAGGCATCGGTACCGTCGTAAGTTTCGTAACCGAGCTCACCCCAGAGTTGCTCGGTAAACTTGTACCCTGCACCGCCGCCAACGCCGAATTCCCAATCGTCCTCCGAGGCAGAAAAGCCACCGGCTGACGCAGTCAGCTCAAGTCGAGCATAGGATGGGCCGGCGAATAGGTAGAGCCCTGAATCGAATGTGTACTGTCCCCGTAGACTCAGTGCCAAGAAACTGTCGATTTCGACGTCCACACCTAGCACGGTATCGTCGGCGATACCGAAACCGATGCGCAGTTCAGGAAGGAAACTAAAATTGCCCTCCCCTTCAATCAGGTAGCCGACCGACCCGTAGATGGCACCAAGACTGACATCGATGTCGCCCTCTTCATCTGACAGGTTTACGTATCCACCACCTACTACCCATTGAGCGGCAGCTGGGAGTGAGATTGCGCATAGAGCGATGGCGAGAACAAATTTCTTCATGTGGGTATTTCCTTCTATCGGTGGTGAAATGCTCGGAAGTGGAAACCACCACCGCCGTCGCATCCTGCGAGGGCAATTGCGGTAGGACCGTGACAATTGCCAGTGGCTCCATCTAAAGATTGCTCTTTAAACGTGTGGGCATAAAATCTCAAATATGGATGTCTGCCTGCAATAAGGAAGTACCACGTGGCGTAATTGAACTATGTAGTCGAGTCTTGCCAGCTACCATAACGCCAAGAACCGACTCGACGTGCCGACACGGGCAAGAACCTGCGTGGGCCTCTGCCGGTTGCAAGATGTATTTGCGGGTTGGACGAACTCCGCCATTGCCCCGGGGACAGCATCTTCTGACCCGATTGATCCTCGCACTTTTTTCGGCATATCCGCCTTGGTCTTTTCGAGTCTGCTTGCGTTACCCTGAACTGCATGAACGACAGAAATCGCGTACCAAAAACCACGTCATCGAAGATCTCACCCCTGGATCCGTCACGCGTCGAGACGATCGAAAATGCGGGAGCAACAATCCTCCCACTCGATCCCATCGGGGCCGCGGTGTCCGGCATCGATTTGTCATCCGAGCGCCCGCCACCACCCGACGTAATCGAGGCCCTCGAAAAGGAAATGGCCAGCCGCGGCTTCATTGTCTTCAAATCCAGTGAAGCATTGGATGTGGACGATTTCCTCCGCGTCAGCTGCTGGTGGGGCGGCAAGGAACTGCACAGCACGCACGGGGTTCATCCGGCGACTCCGGGTACCAACCAGCATATATTCCGCCTGTCGAACGATCGGCGCCACGGCATCCCGGCGGTGGGTCCCCAGTGGCACAACGACGGCAGCTTCAACCCGGACACCTTCTCCCACGCCGGCTACCACATCGTCCGCCCGGCCGAGAAAGGCGGAGGCACCTATTTCGCTCACCAGGGGGCGGCCTATGACGCTCTCCCGGAGGAACGGCAGGAATTCTGGCGCCGTCTGTCGTCGGTCAATTCCACCTCGGGAGTCGTCCATCCCGCCGTGCATGAACACCCGATCTCCGGGCGGAAAAGTGTCTGGCTCCATCTGGGCATGACCGGTGCGGTGATTGAGAAGCTTCGCGACGGCGATGGTTTTCGACTGCTCGGTTCCGAAGAACTGACGCAGCTCTGCCATGAGTACAAGGACATCCTCGATGCAGGCTTCGAGGACGGCTACGCGATTGCCTACGAGTACGAGGAGAACGACTGCATCTTCATCGACAACCTGGCGGTGGCGCATCGCGCCTCACCCCAGGCCCACTTGCCGGCGGCAGAACAGGGTCTGCGTATCATGCATCGCAGCACCGTTCGTGGCGTCGGCGATCTGGCGCCCCGCTTTGGATTGCCGATCCGCATCAACATTGCCGGACCGAGCCCCTTCGGCGCAGGCATCTGGCAGTCGGGCGGGATCGGTTTCCGGTGGGACGAAAGCATCCCGATGCAGAACTGAAGCCGGCAGCAGGCTGCGCTGCCCCGCGCATCGGCCTGCCGCCCGTGCGGCTGCGATTGCACACAGCCCGTTGCGATACGCCGCTGCGACCGACGCCTCCCGGCACGGTTGCAGCACCGTTCCCGATCGGAGACCATAACCGCCAGACACGTGGCTCAGGCGGGATGCGGGGGATCCGGCCTCAGCGCTGATTCGATCCGCGTTGTCCGTTTCCTCCGTCGGCCTGGGCACCGTGGGCAGCCTGTCCTGCACCACGCAACACGGGGTGGTGACGACACCACCCGGGAGTCGGCCCGACCATGGTGGACATCCACCTGCCCGACGGGGAGTTCTTCCGCCTTGCATTCGACCTGGCGCCCTCCCCGCTCGTCATCGTGGACGAGGACGGAGTGATCGTTCTCGCCAACGAGGAGAGCGAGCGGCTGTTCGGCTATTCCCGGGGCGAGCTGGTCGGCGAGCGTGCCGAGGCACTGGTTCCGGAACGCCTCCGGCCCGCCGGGCGGGAACCGGCCGAGCGATTTCTGGACACACTCGCCGCGCGGAACGGCAGCGGCGACCTCTGTGGCCTGCGCAGGGACGGCACCGAGATACCGATGGAGATCGGGCTGAAGCCACTGCGGATTCCCCAGGGCACGGCCACCGTCGTGTCCATTGCCGACCTCACGGAGCGCCGACGCGCGGAAACCTACTTCCAGAAGGCGGTGGACTCGTCGCCGAGCGGCATGCTGATGGTGAACGAGCGCGGCATCATCACGCTGGCCAACCGGGAGGTCACGCGCGCGTTCGGCTACGACGAAGACGAGCTCATCGGCCGCTCCATCGAGACGCTGGTGCCCGAGCGCTTCGGCGAGGCGCACCCCGATCATCGGCGCTCGTACATGGCGTCGCCGGAAGCACGCCCCATGGGCGTCGGCCGCGAGCTGTTCGGCGTGCGCCGGGACGGCACGGAGGTGCCGGTGGAAGTGGGCCTGACGCCGGTCACCACGGCCGAAGGCACGTTCGTGCTCGCCTCGGTGGTCGATATCACGATGCGCCGGACCATGGAGAACCAGCTCCGTGAAGCGCAGCGGCTGGAGACCATCGGCGGACTGGCGAGCGGCATTGCCCACGACTTCAATAACGTCCTGATGGCCATCCTCGGTTATGCCGAAATGGTGCTGGCGAGCGCGGATCTCGGCCCGGAGAGCCGCGCCGACCTCGATCAGATCGTGCGAGCCGCACAGCGCGGACGCCAGGTGGTGGAGCGCATGCTGGCCGTGGGCAGAGGCCGCCAGGGACCCCCGGAGCCCACCCGCCTGCATGAGACGGTGGACGAGGCACTGGAGCTCCTGAAGGCCTCGCTGCTGAAGTCCGTGGAGATGCGCGTCCACCTGGACGAGACCGCACCCCCCGTGCTCTGCGACAGCACCCAGATCCATCAGATCGTAATGAACCTGGGCACCAACGCCGCGAAGGCGATGACCCGTTCTGACGGGGTCCTGGACGTCAGCCTGGTGCCCTACGAAGCGGACGAGGAGGGACGGCAGCAACACCCCGAGCTGCAGCCCGGCCTGTACAGCCGCCTCACGATCTCGGACAACGGTATGGGTATGCCGCAGGCCGTGGCCGAGCGCATCTACGAGCCGTTTTACACGTCGAGCCGCACCGGCGAGGGTACCGGCCTGGGACTATGGCTGGTCCGGGAAGCCGTGCAGGCCCTGCGCGGCGTCATCGAGGTGAAGACACGGGAGGGTGAGGGCACCACCTTCGACATTTTCCTGCCCGCCGCCGAGCAGGAATCGGCGCAGGACGATGCGGCACCGGAAGATCCGCGGTCGGTATTGATGGAACACGTGGTCTACGTGGAAGACGAGGAGGCACTCGCCCGGCTGGGCCGGCGCGTGCTGGAGCGAGCGGGCTACCGGGTGACAGTCTTCACCTCCAGCCTGGAGGCCCTGGAGCGCCTTCGGTCGAGACAGGCGCAGCCGGACCTGCTGGTGACCGACAACACCATGCCGCGCCTGTCGGGTCTCGAGCTGGCCGGGGAAGCGGTACGCATCCGGCCCGGCCTGCCGGTACTGATGGTATCCGGCCTGGCGAAGATGCGGCTGGAAGACGTCCCCGATTTCGTGACCCGCGTACTGCCGAAACCTCACTCGGCGGACGAGCTGATAACGGCCGTGGACGAGTTGCTGGGGCGGGAGCGGGGCTGAGACCCGTACCGGGACTCAGAACTTGTGCGGCCGCAGTATCTCCACCTCCTCCAGGTAGGTGATGCCGGAGTAGTTGTCGAAAAAGCGTTCGGCCACCTCGTCGGCGATACGATTCGCCGCCTCCCGATCGCCCGTGATCACCTCGATCTTCACGTTGCTGAACTCGTCCACCACGGACGCCCGGTTGGCCGGGCGCACGCCGCGGCTGCCCTTGCCGCCGGCTGCCACCACCGTGTAGCCCTTTGCCCCTGTCGACTCGATCACCCGCGCGACCTTCTCGAGGATGAGCTTCTCGGTGATGATGACGACCTTCATTGCCTTGTAATGAGTCATTGCTCTTTAACCTCCCCGCGCGGCTGCGCGGTCATTATCGCTCGCCTTGCCCCGGTTCGCGCCCGTTCACACTCCGAATACGGCCTCGGCCAGGGCGATGTAAAGCGGGATGCCGACGGCGATGGCCACCGGCGTGCCCACGCTGGTCGACGACCCGATGTACGAGGATGGATTCGCCGACGGGATCGCCGCGCGCAGCGTCGGCGGCCCCGAGATGTCGGAGCTCGACCCCGCGATGACCGCGAGCAGGATCACGCCGCCCGGGCTGAAGCCGGTCACCAGGTGGGCCAGGTAGCCCAGGCCGAAGGCGATGAGGCCGTGCGCCAGTGGCGCGACGGCGCCATACACGGCGTACCAGTGCGCCACGCTGCGCAGCTCGTTCAGGCGGGTCCAGGCCTCGATGCCCATGGTCAGCATCAGGACCGACAGCAGACCGCGGAACAGCGGGTCGTAGAAGCCTTCGTAGACCAACTCCGGGCGCGTCAGCAGGCCGAGCACGAGGCCGAGCAGCAGGGCCGAGAGCGCGGAGCCCCGCAGGCTGTCTGCGATGATGGAACCGATACGGACCTCCTCCCGCGCACCGCCCTTCCGCTTCGCCAGATAGACGTTCGCCAGAACGATGGCGACGATCAGGGCCGGGATGTCCATGAATGGGTACAGCGCCGGTACCCACGCCTCGTAGAAGATGTCCTGCTCCTCCAGCATCACCATGGCCGCCGCCAGCGTGGACGCGCTCACCGCACCGAACAGTCCCGCCGTAGCGATCCCGTCCTCGGTCCGTACCCCGGGCAGCGCCGCCAGTGTGTAACGCCCGACGATGACGATGGCGCAGCCGACGACAACGGCAATGGCCGCCGGCAGCAGCATCTCACCGAGCTCGGCCTCCCGGATCTCCATGCCGCCTTCCAGGCCGATGCGCATGAGCAGCATGTAGACGCAGAATTTGTAGATGGCGTCCGGTATCTGCAGCTTGCTGCCGGCCGCGGCCAGCACCATGCCGCCGATCAGGAATGCGAGCGCCGGCGACTGGAACTGGGTCAGCAGGCGGCTGAAGAAGTCGATAGCGAGGTCCATGGGGTTCTCCGGCCAGATGGTCAGACAATCGATCGGGGACGCATGTTGCATATCGGAGTCTCTTCCGTAAAATAGATTTATTATTAAATTTCGTTCTTTTTATGAGAACAGAAACGCTCAGACGACTGAACTTCCGCCACCTGCACTACTTCTGGGTGGTCGCGAAGGAGGAGCACCTGACCCGCGCGGCCGAACGGCTGCATGTCTCCCAGTCGGCCATCTCTTCGCAGATACGCCAGCTCGAGGAAGAGCTGGGCCACGAGTTGTTCCTGCGCGAAGGCCGCACACTGCGGCTGACGGAGACGGGCAGCCTGGTGCTCGGTTACGCGGAGGGCATCTTCAACCTGGGCGCGGAGCTGCTGGAGACGGTGCGCGGCGGCGACGGCCAGGAGATGCCGGAGCTGCGCGTGGGCGCCGTTGCCACCCTGTCACGCAACTTCCAGCAGAATCTGCTGCGCCCGGTCATCGGCGACGAGAACCTGCATCTCGTCATCGAGTCCGCGAGCCTGGAGGAGCTCATCGGGCGGCTGCGGATACACAAGCTCGATCTGATCCTCTCGAACCGGCCCGTGACCGCCGATGACCAGCTGCCACTCAGCTGCCGGCGCATCGCCCGGCAGACGGTGTGTCTGGTGGGTCCGCCCCGCCCGCGCCGGCGCCGCTTCCGTTTCCCCGACGATCTCGCCGGCACGGCGTTGCTGGTGCCCGGCCACAGCAGCGAGATCCGCAGCCAGTTCGATCTGCTGTGCGAAGAGCTGGGACTCACGCCGAAAATCTCGGCCGAGGTGGACGACATGGCCATGCTCCGGCTGCTGGCCCGGGATTCCGGCAGCGTGGCCATGGTGCCGGAGGTGGTCGTGCAGGACGAACTGGAGCATGGCATTCTCAGCAAGTACTGCGAGGTTCCCGCTATCCACGAGAACTTCTACGCCATCACGGCCCGGCGCCACTTCCGCTCCGCGGCGCTGAAGGCCGTGCTGGATGCCTCCTGATTCCGCAACAGTCCGGACGATCTGCGCATGGAACCGCTGCTGGCCGACAACGAAGCCCTGATCCGGGGTGGCTCTTTCCTCGGCATCCTCGCTGTGCTGGCCCTGGCGGAAGCCGTTGCTCCCCGCCGCCGGCGCCAGCTGCCCCGGCGCACACGCTGGTTCTCGAACCTGGGTATCGTCCTGGTGAATACGGCCGTGCTTCGCCTCGCGTTCCCGCTGCTCGCGATCGGCGTCGCACTGATCGCCGCGGAGCGGGGCTGGGGCCTGCTGAATGCGTTGTCGGCGCCGTGGTGGATCGCCTGGCCGGTCTCGATCCTGCTGCTCGACCTGGCCGTCTATCTCCAGCACGTGATGTTCCACGCCCTGCCCGCGCTGTGGCGGCTGCACCGCATGCACCATGCGGATCTGGATTTCGACGTCACCACCGGACTGCGCTTCCATCCGCTGGAGATCCTCATCTCGATGGTCTGGAAGATGGCGGTGATCGCGGCGCTGGGCGCGCCGGCCGGCGCCGTGCTGGTCTTCGAGGTGCTGCTGAACGCCACCTCGATGTTCAATCACAGCAATCTCGCCATCCCGCGCGGCATCGACCGGGTGCTGCGCTGGTTCGTGGTGACGCCGGACATGCACCGCGTTCATCACTCGATACACCGGGACGAGACCAACAGCAATTTCGGCTTCAACCTGCCCTGGTGGGACCGGCTGCTCGGCACCTACCGGGACCAGCCGAGGGACGGCCACGACGGCATGACCATCGGCATCGGGCAATTCCGCGATCCCGCCGACCTGCGGCTGGACCGGATGCTGCTGCAGCCCTGGCGGGGTGACCCCGGCGGCGGTATCGCCGGCCCGCGCAGACAATGAGAGGTAATCCGACATGAGCGACAGAGAAGAGTGGCTGAAGAAGGCCTGCGCCGACCCGGGATCCGTGTTCGAAGGGCCGGAGGCGCTGGCCGCCCGGGATGACCTGAGCCGGGAGGATAAACTCCACATCCTCCGTTCTTGGGAATACGATGCGGCCGAGTTGTCGGTGGCCACCGAGGAGAACATGCCCGGGCCGGAAAACGACCTGCTGCGCCGCATCCTGCTCGTCCTCGCCGAACTCACCGGCGACGACGACGCCGAGAAGGTCGCGCCCAGCAAGCAGCACGGGCTGTCCGCGGACTAGCACCGGCGGGCGACGCGCGGTGCCGGGTCCGTGGTCCGGGCGCCGTCAGTCGGGCCGGGCCGCCGGCGTCTGATAGAGGGCTTCGGCGCGGCGAAAGAGCCGGTCCCGGCGCACCGGGTCTCGCTGCATGGCGGCGAAATACCGGTACTGGGCGTAGATTCTCGCGCGCAGGCTGTCGTGCCAGGGTGCTACCGCCAGTGCGCCATCGAAAAGACGGTAGGTCTCCTCGAGCGGTATCCGGCCGAGGAACCGCTGGAACGCATCCAGGAAACGGAACTCGGCCGCGAAAGTGCGCTCCAGCCGCTCCGGATCCTCCGCGTCCGCGGCCAACTCCCGGAAGTAATCCGGGTGGGCGCGGCGCTTCAGCTCCAGCAGGAAGGCCTGATTGGCGATAGCTTTGTCCAGCCGGCCCTCGGCGTATTCCCAGGGGTGATAGAACTCGTAGCGGGGATGCGCGAGGGTATTCAGCTCCGCATCCGCGACGGCCTCCCGGATCACCGCGTCACCGGCGACGAAGTGCGCCGCCAGTGACTCGGCGGAAGTGATGCCGTAGGGCTCGAGGCTCGCCAGCGCGGCCCGGTCCTCATCGAACCTGCGCCGGATGGCGCCGAGTTCGACCGGCACCGGTTCCGCCGAGCCGACCAGCAGGGTGTTGAACGGCCCCAGACGGTGCGCTGGCAGGAAGCTCCACACCTGGACGTGCGGGAAGCCCCGGGCGAAGGTCTTCAGGATCATGCGGTACTGGCGCGGCGGCAGCGTGCCCGGGACCCACTGCACCACCAGACCGCCCGGCGCGAGATGCTCCAGCAGCAGGCGGTAGTAATCCAGCGAGTAGGAGAAGCCGTTGGAGGCGTACTCGTCGGCGGTCTTCTCGTCCGCGGTGATGACGTCGAACCGTCGCTCGCTGGTATGCAGGAAGCTGTTGATGTCGTCGTTGACGACCTCGAGGCGGGTGTCGCCCAGGATGCTCCCGTGCTCCTCGCGGAAGTAGTCGGCGCCCTCTATCACGCCGGGCTCGATCTCCACCGCCGTGATGGCTCTCAGGTCCTCGTGGCGGGCGCTCTCCCCCACCAGGATCCCGGACCCGAGACCCACCGAGAGCTCGGTGTGCAGCCCGTCTTTCAGCAGCCGCGGCAGGTGGGCGAGCAGCACTTGCTTGAAATGGGTATCGCCGGTGCCGCCGATCACGATGCCGTCCACGCTCATGTACTTCTCGCTGCTGTCGGGATCCGCGTACACCTTGGTGGTGGCGAGCGGGCCTTCCCGATAGAACAGCGTGCGGTGATCCGGTTGCTCGCCGCGGGACGGGAAGCGGAAGTCCAGCGGCGTCTGCAGCATGACGACGGCGCTCGCGATCAGCATCATCGGCAGCGCGCCCCACCAGACGGGGCTGCCGCCCGGGCGCAACAGCCGCACCGCGAGGACCAGCAGCCCGAGCAGGACGTTCAGCGCGGCCATGAGCAGGATGCCCTTCTGGATGCCGAGCCAGTCCAGCAGGAACAGCCCGGGGACGAGTGCGCCGACCACGTTGCCGAGCGTGTTCACGGCATACACCTTGCCGACCGAGCCGCCGGTCTCGCTGATGCGCCGCACGGCGAGGTGTCCGACCAGCGGGAACGTGGCGCCGATCAGCGCCGCCGGCACCAGCATGACCAGGAACGCGATGCCGAAGCTCGCCAGCACCAGTGTCGTCGCCTCCCCCGCTATCCCCTGGAGGTAACGGTCCAGCGAAGCGGGGTCGTTGACCGCGAACAGCAGCGGCAGCGCCAGTGCCGAAACCAGCCCCAGCGAGAGCTGCAGCCAGCCGAAGGCCTCGACGCGGTCGCGCACGTAGCGGATCACGAAACGCACCAGGTAGCCGCCCAGCGCGATGCCGGTCAGAAAGGCGCAGAGCATCGTACTCAGCGCATAGGTGGAGTTGCCGAGGACGAAGACCAGGGAACGGGTCCAGTAGATCTCGTAGGCGAAGGACGTGAAACCCGAGACGGCCAGGCCGATCAGGACGAGGCGCATCACCGCAGGGCCGGGCGCCTCGGACGGCTCCTCCGGAGCGAGAACGTCTTCGGCAGGCGGCGCTTCAGCCGCCTCCTCGCCGCCGGCGCCCCGGCCCGCGGCCACCCAGGCGACGAGCCCGATCAGGGCGTTACCGACGGCCGCGCCGACGATCGGGGCGTGGATACCGTAACTGCCGATCAGGAAGAATCCGGTGGTCGCCGCGCCGGCCACGGCGCCGAAGGTATTGACCGAGTAGAGCGTGCTGAGGCGAACGCCCACCAGTTCGCGGCCGCTGACGAGGTAGCGGCTCAGCACCGGCAGCGTCGCGCCCATCAGGATGGTCGGCGCCATCACCAGCAGGAATGCCGCCAGGAAACGGACGGGTGCGAGCAGCACGGGGGACCCGCCGACGAACCCGTGCAGGGCCGGATAGACCGTCTCCATGTGGGACAGCGCCCAGTGCGACAGCAACGCGGCCGCCGCGATACCGAACTCGAGGACCGCATAGAGCTTCAGCCGGTTCCCGGTGCGGTCGGCCACCTTGCCCAGGTACCAGCTGCCGAGGGCCATGCCCGCCATGAACGCGGCCAGCACGGTGCCCACCGCCACCGCCGTGGAGCCGAAGACATGGGTCATCATCCGGGCCCAGACGACCTGGTAGACCAGGGCGAGCGCGCCGGAGCCGAAGAACAACGCCAGCACCAGCGCGAGCAATCCGCGGGACGACTTCCTCTCGATCATGGCGGGATGGTACCGGAAACGCGCGCCGCTTCCCGCAGGTAGCGGGCGAATTACAGCGGCGCGTTTCGTGCGCGCACAAAAAAGGCGCCCGCCGAAGCGGGCGCCCAGTCATGGTTTTGTTATTCGTCGTTAATTATTCGGCGATACCGGGATTGTGATAGTTCGCGGTATCGAACGAGGCACCGGCACCATGGCAGACGGCGCAGGCTTCCTGACCGTTCGGCAGACCGTTGAACTTCAGGATGCTGTCCTTCGTTACACCGATCTCGCCGTTGTTGGTCGCGAAGTGGCCGAGTGCTGCCGCGGACGTATGGCAGGCACCGCAGAGCGCCGCATTCGGCGTCGTGGCGATGTCATCCGTCCAGATCGTGTCGTCACCGCCGCCTACCTTGATGCTGACTGACCTGGCCTCCGCGCGGGCCGCGTTATAGGAGCCCTCCACGTGGCAGGCGTCGCAATTCGCGATCGACTGCGGATAGGTGATTTCGGCAAAGCCGCCACCGAAGTAGGCCGGGTCGGCGACATGGATCTTGTGGATCATGTAGCCGAGGCCATAGCCATCGTCGATGGTCACACCGTTGTCGTCGAAGGCAACCACAGTATCGGCATTGTGGCAGACGAGGCACATCTCCGGATCGCCGTTGCGATTGGATCCGTGGAACTGGATCTGCTCGTGGCAGGCATTACACTGCGCGGCACTGGAGCCGAACTCGCGAGCCTGCGTGCCTTCCGGATAGAACACGATGCTGTCCGGCGCGGCGCGCTGCACGGTGAGATTGCCGTCGGCATCCTCTACATCCACCGCTGCCGGGTGTCCGCCCATGGCGATGAAGGCATTACCGGTGATCTCGGCGGGCACGGCCGCGAAGTACGTCAGCGTGTAGCTGCCGTCCGCTGCCTGGGTTACGCCCTGATCGGTGATCGCCTGCTGGATGTCGCTGAGATCCCAACGATGAGGCTGTCCCGGGCCGTACAGAGAACCACGACGCAGACCACGGGCGTTGCCGAGTTCGTCACCGTTGTAGTTCTCGACACCCGGCCAGGAGACGTACAGGTTCATCGATGCGCCGGAGGTATTGAACTCCGGATCAGCGAGGAGGTCGTACGGCGCACCTGCGGCATCCGTCACGCGGAACGTGATCACAGGCGTCTCGCCCGGGCCCACGTTCGTGGCGTCGAGGATCTCGAACACGAAGTTCTCACCGGTGATCTGGCGGAACTGCTGATCGCCGTCGATCCGCGTGTGGATGAAGTCAGCCGGGCCGGCACCCGCAACGCCGCCTTCGAGGTGGCAGTTGGCGCAGGTGTTGTTGGCCTGGGGCCCCAGGACCGAAACGTCGGAGTTGGCGTGATCGAACCGATACTCAGCGATACCGGTCACCTCGTCCCAATTCTCGACGATCAGACCGTCGGAGTGGCAGCTGCCACAGGCCTGTGTGGAGGCGCCTGCGGTCCAGACGTCGCCATCCGGCGCCGTTTCGGACTCGACGTGGCAGGTCGTGCAGTAGGTCAGCGACTGCGGATGAGTCACCTCGCCGTAGTCGTGCACGGAACCGCCGTAGCCGTAGATCACGTAAGGCAGCGGATCGCCGGCGATGTCCACACGGCCTTCGCCCACGTGGATGGAGTGGGTCATGTAGGCCATGTCGAGGGACTCGCCCGTATCCTGGTCGATGGTGCCCGGGTTGTGGCAGGTCACGCAGTACTCGACCGTCTTCCTCGGGCCGCCGTGCAGGGCGAACGAGAAGTGGCAGTCGGCACAGTTGGCCGTGGCGGCAATGTCCTTGCTGCCGGAGCCTGCGCCGCCGTCGGGCACGAAGTCGTAGACCGGGTTATCCGGAGCCAGCGGCACCTCGCCCGGACCGCCGAGACGAATCTCGAGGCCCACGCGGTGGGTCAGGCTCGGTTCCCAGGTCACTTCGATGGGATCGGTCACGGCCGTGACGTCCGTAGCGAACGTATAACGGTAGTTGCCGTCGCCCAGCTCTTCCAGCGTACCCTGCGTATCGGTCGTCGCCTGTACCGCCTGATCCAGGAAGTCCGGCGGATTCGGGTTGAACCGCTCGGGGCCGGCCTCTTCCACACGGTTCACGTAGCTCTGCCAGTAGGCAATACCGCCGTTCGCGGCGGGATCGGCGGGCACGAGCTTGGCGAACGTGAAGTTGACCACGCCCTCGGCCAGACCGAGCGCGGGATCGCCGTTCTGATCCACCACGGTGAATTCAACCACCGGTGGACTCGCGATCGTGACATTAGTAATAGTGGCCTCGAGCTGACCGAGAATCTCGATCTCTTCGGCCGTCAGAGCCTCGCCATCACCGATGGAGATCGGTCCTGGTCCCGGAGGCCCCGGAGGTCCTTCCGGTCCCGGAGGCCCGGCGGCTCCGTCCTGCCCGTCCTGGCCCGGAGGCCCTGCGGGTCCCTGTGCACCGTCGTCGCCTTCGCAACCTGCCAGACCTAACAGCAGGAACGACGCGAGGAGCAATGCCCAGCTTCCTTTAAACATCTTCTGGAAACGGTTCATGGCGCAACCCTCTGCTTCTTCGAAATGCCCGGTTTACCAGTAACGACCTTGACCAAGGCCCTTCCGATCAACCGGCGTCAGACGAAAGAGTAGATTTGCGCGTGTCAAGAAACACTGACAATTGTCAGTTCAGCCCTTCTGGCCGCCGGTGGATAGTACGTATTTCGATTTCTTCGAACAGGGCCCCGGGGAGGGCGCCGAGCGCGCGCGTAGAGACCCTTTGATGCTAAGCACATTCTGTGGGGCCGAACAATGACAAATGGCAGGTTCAAATACGTGGATACCGACAATCGAACTGGATTTCCCGGTATCGACGCGGCCGCTCCCGGCGCGTATCTAATGGTTTACAACAAGAGGGGGAACGACCGCCGATGCCATGTGAAAACTGCCTGTGTCTTTTCCGGAGTCTGGACGAAGCGAGGGGCGGCCTCGCCGACCTGCCCTGCGTTGTCTCGGGGCTCGTGCAGTGCTCCAGCTATCAGAAGGGGGAGATGCTGTTCCTGCAGGGAGAACCGGGCGGTAATCTCTATTCCATCTCCCACGGCGTCGTGAAGATCTGCCATCACAGCTCGGACGGGCGCGAGCAGATCGTGGGCATCGGCCGGCGCGGCAACCTGGTGGTGGGACTGCAGACGCTGCAGCAGGAGCGCTACGCCTATTCGGCCACGGCGGCCACCCCGGTGCAGGCCTGCCGCATCAGCCACGAAGCCCTGCTCTCCCGCGTCGCCGACCGGCCCGACATCGCGATGCGCCTGATCGACGCGCTGAATGCCCAGCTGGTGCAGAGCCGCGCCCTGATCCAGGCCATGGGCCAGAAGTGCGCCAGTTCCAAGCTGGCGGCGTTCATCCTGATGATGGCGCCGGAACCCTGGCCGCGGGACGGCCGCTTTCGCCTGCCCATCACCCGGCTGGAGATCGCCAACCTGCTCGGTCTGAGCGAAGAGACCGTCTGCCGGCTCATGGCGGACATGAAACGCCGCGAGATCCTGCTCGCCCCACGGGGCCGTATCGAGGTACTGGACCTGGCGGCGCTCCGCGAGCTCGCCGACGGGGAAACCGTCGACGAGCGGGAGCACAAGATCGCCTG
Source organism: Lentisalinibacter orientalis (assembly GCF_040706535.1). Classification (NCBI taxonomy): domain Bacteria; kingdom Pseudomonadati; phylum Pseudomonadota; class Gammaproteobacteria; order Woeseiales; family Woeseiaceae; genus Lentisalinibacter; species Lentisalinibacter orientalis. The sequence goes on along the minus strand of NZ_JAPDRJ010000004.1, from coordinate 375,845 downwards.
ATGGCCGTCAGCCGCCGCTTCGACGCCGACGTACAGAGCGTGGCCGCGTTGATGACGGACCCGGATTTCATCGTCGACCGCTGCCTCGCCATCGGCGAGCTGAGCGCCGAGTGCCATGCGGACGAAGACCGGGACTCGGTCACGCTGCACACCACCCGCGTCGCCCGCCAGGATCTGCCCGGATTCCTCACGAAGCTGGTCGGCGAAGAACAGACCGTCACCGTGCACGAGGTGTGGCAGCGCGTCGCCGACGACGGCGAAGACCGATACGCGGGACGCTATACGGTGCGCAGCGCCATGGCCCCCATCGAGATCGAGGGCCGCTTCACCCTCGAGGCAGACGCCTCCGGCTCGTTATATAAGGTGGAGCACCGCTTCCGCGTGCCGATACCGCTGATCGCCGGCCGCATCGAGAAGGTGCTGCGCCGTCAGATCACGGCCACCGTCGAGGCCGAGTTGGCCTATGCGGCCGAGCGACTCGCCGGCGCCGCTCAGTAACCCTTGTCGATATTCACCACCGAGAGCAGCGGCTCGCCGGCCACGTAGCGGCGCAGGTTCTCGCGCACCAGCAGCCAGCGCCGTTCGGACGAGCCCTCGGTGCGCGCGGAGATGTGGGGCGTGATGATCACCCGCGGCATGCGCCACAGCGGATGACCCTCCGGCAGTGGCTCCGGGTCGGTCACGTCGAGACCGGCGCCGGCGATGCGCCCCGACTCCAGGGCCGCCAGGAGATCTTCCGTGACCACGCTGGCGCCGCGGCCGATGTTGATGAAGTAGGAGCCCGGCTTCGCGGCCGCGAAGAACTCCGCGTCGAACAGGTCTTCCGTCGCCGGCACCAGCGGCGTGGCGTTGACGATGATGTCGGCGCGGCCGGCCAGGGTGTGGAGTTCGTCGGCAAGGCCAACATAGCTGACGAACGGCGGGCCCTGCCGCGAACTGGCGCGGGTGGCGATGACCTCCATTCCGAGGGCGTGCGCCCGCCGCGCGATTTCGGTGCCGATGCCGCCGAGGCCGACCACCAGCAGCGTCCGGTCGGCCAGTTCCCAGGTGCTGTCGGCGTAGTCTTCGAGCTCCCGCTCCCATCGTCCGTCGGCCTGGCGCAGGTGATAGACGTCCAGGCCGCGGGCCAGCATGAACATCATGCCCATGACGTGCTCGGCGATGGCCGGGCCGTACAGTCGCTGTGCGTTCGTGAGGATCATGTCCCGCTCGGCGAGCGCGGGCGTGTCCACGCAGCGGTCCACGCCGGCGCTGTAGCTCTGCACCCAGTGCAGCGATTCGCCCGCCTCGATCAGGCCGGGGCTGCAGACACCGAGCAGCGCCACGGCGCCCGGCAGCGCCGCCTCGGCCTCGGCACGCGACTGCACGGCCACCAGCTCGGCGTCCCCCGCCACGGCCTGCAGCCAGGCCAGCCGCTCCGGGCCGTCGACCGCCACCACGATGGGGCCATCGGGCTGCCAGCGCGGATGTTCGCGTACCGGCGTCTCGCCCTCGTTCAGCCCGAGTCCGCTGATCAGCTCCCTGGTGTCGGCATCGGCGGCGGCAGGCCGGGCCTGGCCCAGCGGCGCCGCCACGACGAGGGCCAAGGCGCAGCAGACGATCACCGCCTGCCGTCGAACAATCTCGCTCAGCTTCATGCTTGCTTCCGGTAAAGACTCCCGCCCCGAAGCATACCCCAACGTAGGAGGGCCTTCAGGCCCGATCCCCAACCCGACCCTCAGCGCGGACGCGGGCCCTCCAGATGCTCCCCACACTGCGGACAATAGCGAAAGCCGTGCCCCGTCCTCCCGTGCAGCTCCACCAGCCGCGTCAGGGTGTCCTCGGAGAGTCCGAGTTCCGCGCGCAGGCGGGCGAGTTCCGCCTGCTCGCCGGGGTCCAGCATGCCGTCGCTCAGCGCCTCGGCCACCTCGAAGCGCAGCTTCTCGCGCCGCTCCTGCAGTTCTTCCGAAAAACGCGCCGCGAGGATGCCCGCCGGCAGGGCGAAAGTGGCGACGCCCATCAGCATGATGCCCATGGCCAGGATCTTGCCGCCCGCCGTCACCGGAGTGACGTCCCCGTAGCCCACCGTGGTCAGCGTGACCACCGCCCACCAGATGGCATCCACGACGCTGCGGAACACCTGGGGCTGAGCCTGGCTCTCCAGCGAGAACATGAGGCAGGCCGAGATGATGACCAGCACGAACATGGTGAGCAGCGCGGCGGAGATGGCGCCGATCTCCGCCCTAATGACTTTAAGAAAAATCTGTAACCCGTCGAAATAACGGGATAACTTCAACAGGCGCAGCAGCCGGAAGGCGCGCAGGTAGCGCAGGTCGATGGGGATCAGCAGCGCCAGGTAGAAAGGCGCGATGGCCAGCAGGTCGATCACCGCCAGCGGCGAGATGGCGTAGCTCAGGCGCGCCCGCCACGGCGGCAAGCCCTGGTAGCGCGGGTCCGCCGGCGCGGCCCACAGGCGCGCCAGATATTCCAGCGTGAAGATCACCACCGAGGCGATCTCGAAGCCGTGGAAGAACTCGGGCGTCACCCGCTGCACGGACAGCTGGGACTCCAGGATCACGGCCGCGACATTCGCGAGGATCAGCGCGACCAGCGCCCGGTTCACGAAGCGGCCGAGACGGCTGCCGGACCGCTCACCCTCCAGCAGGTCGTAGAGGGTCCCGCGCAGGCCGGCATCGCCGCTCCCGCCGACCGCCATGCGGCCGGCCGGCCGGTCGACGTGTCGCTCCTGCAGGCGGATGGTCTTCATGGGCGCGCGCCCCTGTCGCCTCTGCGGCGTGGCTCTGAAGGGGTTAGCGGCCGGGATCGGTGAAACTTGAGCCAGCCGGTAAGATTCAGCGCTCCAGCAGACGGATCAGGAGCGGGCTCGCGAGGCCGAGCAGCGCGGCGGCCACGATATAACGATACTGGGCCGGCAGTTCCGACAGCCGCCAGCTCTCGGTGAGGACCGGCGAGAACTCGCTCAGCGCGCCCGCGATCTGCACCAGCGGCACGAAAGCCACCGCCAGGCCGACGGCACCCGCCAGGGTCAGCGCCAGCACCCTCGCCCGCCCCCGGCGCCGGACGCGGCGCAGCACGCGCTCACTGAATCCGTCGTCGGCCACCGGCTCGAAAGCGCGGGCGAACTCGCGCTCGAGCAGCCGCTCGAATTCTTCTCCCGTCCGCCTCATGACTCGCTCGCCTCCAGCGCGAAGGACTGCCGGATGCGCTCCCTGCCCCGGTGCATGTGCGACTTGACCGTGCCGAGCGCCATGCCGGTGATCTCGCTGATCTCGGAGTGAGAGCAGCCGCAGCCATAACCCAGCAGCATTACGTGCCGCTCCTCCTCCCCCAGCACCGAAAGGAGCCGTGGCAGGTCGGGCAGTTCGCTGCCGGTGCCGGACATCGATTCGTCCGCGGTCCGGCCGCGCGCCACGGCATCCGCCTCGTACTCGCCCGCCAGACGGCGCCGCCGCTGTCCGCCGCGCAACGCCTGCAGGAATTCATTGTAGGCGAGCTTCATGAGCCACGCCTGGAAGCGCCCGCGGGCGGCGAAGGTATTGAGCCGGGTCCACGCCTTGAGGAAGGTCTCCTGGGCGAGGTCGTCGGCCTCCGCGGCGTCGCCGGTGAGCTGCCGCAGCCAGCCACGCACCCGGGACTGGTGGCGCCGCACCAGCTCCCCGAAGGCCGCCTGATCCCCGGCGGCAACCGCGAGGGCAACCAGTTCCTCATCGCTCGCCGATGTCGACATCGCGTCCCGAGGGCCTCCTCGTAATCACGCGTCTCTCCCTGCGAACTTCCACAATCCCAGGTACGCGACACCGATCAGCAGCGGGATCGCTCCGATGGCCACGAGCGGACGCATCGCGTCCTCCTGCCCGAGGATAATCCCGAATGCGCCGATGCCGAGGCCGATGGCCACCGCGATGACGCCGCGCCGCAGATCCGAGTGGGGCTGCGCGCCGGTGTGGCCGAGCTTCTCGAGCAGCTCCGGCGTCAGCTCCTGGCCCTTGTCGATGGCCTGGCGCACCGTCAGCTGGATCTGCTCCCGCTGCCGCGCCCGATACATGAAGGCCAGAGCAAACACCACGGCGATGCTGATGAATAGTGTGATGGGCACGAGAATCTCGCTGTCGAAGTCACCCATTATCCGTGTCTCCTCTTGTCCGGGGGAATTCCCCGCTGTCCGATGAAGAGATGACACGAGCCGCGGGATCGGATGCATGCGGGCCGGAAATTCTCTGCCGCGGCCTCGACAGCGCTCGATATTCTTTCGAGGAAGATTCTATAATTTATTGTTATTACTAATCTCTTCTTCGCCGGGCTCCGGCAGCTGATCCAGCGCCTTCAGGAACATGCGGCGCACTGCCCGCACGTGCTGATCGATGGTCTCGGGCTCCCAGTCGTCGGTGGGCACGGGCGGCAGTATCTCAACCTTGATGGTGGCGGGACGCACGAAGATGCCGCTCTTCGGCAGCGCATCCGTCGCGTTGTGGATCACGATGGGCACCATCGGCACGCCCGCCTGCATGGCCAGGTGGAACGCGCCCTTCTTGAACGGCCCCAGCCGGTCGCTGAGACTGCGCGTCCCCTCCGGCGCCAGCACGATGGACAGGCCGCTCTTCAGCGTCTCGACCGCCGGACGCATGGCTTCGATCGCGCGCTCCGTATTGGCCCGGTCGATGAAGACCGTCTCGGTGGCCCACATGAGCGGGCCGAGAATCGGGTTACTCCTGAGCTCCTTCTTGGCGATACCCGTGAAATCCTGCCGCAGCAGCTTCGCGAGGATCACCATGTCCGCCCCGCTCTGGTGATTGAATACGAATACGGCGGGCCTGTGCGACCAGAGATGCTGCTCTCCCGTCACCTGCAGATCGAGACCCGCCAGCGCGCTGGCGAAGTCGCCGAACGTCGCGATGGCCAGGTTGGCGGCGTCGCGCCGGGAGCGGTTGAGCGCGAGCACGGGGACACTGGCCAACGCGGAAGAGACGAGCGCGCCCCAGGCCAGCCCGGTGCCGAGCAGCTCGCGCACGCCGGGCAGGCCGCGGCTGTGGAAGCGCCGGATCGGCCAGCCTTTCTCCCGGGCCACCTCCTCCAGGTCGCTGTCCGGGTTGAGCGGACGCGGATAGCCGACGTGTTCGAGCAGGGGCACGTCCTCGGCACCGTCCGTGTAGAAGAAGCTGTTGGCGAGCTTCCGGCGGCGCGCCTTCAGGAACTTGCGCGCGGCCGTGAGCTTGCCTTCCCCATAGGTGATGGGCTCGACCAGCCGGCCGGTGAACCGGCCCTCCTCCACCTCGAAGCGGGTGCACAGCACGTGCTCGATCTCCAGCTCCTCGGCCACCGGGTTGACCTGGTACGGCGTGGCCGAGGACAGCACCACCACGGTGTGGCCCTTGCGCTGGTGGGCGCGCACCAGCGCGCGGGACTCCGGATAGATGGCACCGCTCACGTATTTGCGGAACGTCTCGCGGCCGAGGCGCACGAAGGAGGCCTCCTCGACGCCCTCCAGCGTCCGCGTGGCGGCCTTCAGCATGGCCGGGAATTCCCGGCTGCGGAAGCCCTGGCCGACGAACGAGACGAACTGCACCAGCGCCTGGCGGGGCTTGAGTTCGCCGGAGGTGAGCCGTTCGCGCATCATCGACGTCACCGAGAACCCGGACAGCAGGGTGCCGTCCAGGTCGAAGAAGGCGACGACCTCCGGGCCCTCCGGCATCTCGTCGATCTCCCGGGTGACGTCGGCGTACAGCTTCATGCTCGGGTTCCCGCTCGGTTGGTTGAACGGCCTATCATGCAGGCAACGACGGTAAAAATCAGCCCGGGATGCGGCCGAAAAAGCCGCCCGAACCGCCTATGCGCGGCACCGCTCAGCGCGACGGCAGCGCGCGCCGCCGCCGCGGCAGGCCGAACTGCTCTATCCAGCGGCCGAAGACGCGCCGGCTGCGCGCCTCCAGCGCCGCGATGAGCGCAGGCGTCTCCTGTCGTATCGCCTCCGGGTCCACCCGACCCTGCAGACGCGCCAGCAGACGGCGGTTGACCGGCACCGTCAGCCAGCGCTCGATCAGCGCCCGATCCACCTCGAGGTGAAACTGCAGCCCCAGCGCCAGCTCGCCGTAACGGAACGCCTGATTGGCGCACAGCGCGGATTCCGCCAGGTGGCTGGCGCCCGGCGGCAGCTCGAAGCGATCGCCGTGCCAGTGAAACAGCGGCGACGGCGCATCCAGCGCGGAAAGCACCGGGTCGGTCTCGCCGTCGGCGGTGAGCCGCACCTCGTGCCAGCCGATCTCGTGAGCGCCGTTCGGCGCCACCGCGCCGCCCAGCGCCTTCGCCAGCAGCTGCGCGCCCAGGCAGATCCCGAGCACGTGCCGGCCCCGCTCCAGCGCCTCCCGGATCAGCTCCACCTCGGTGGCCAGGTTGGGATAGTCATCGACCTCGTCCACATTCATCGGTCCGCCGAGGACGATCAGCGCATCGTAGCCGGCGAGCCGCGGGCGCTGTGCCGGGTCCCGGCTGAAGTTCACGTAGCCGATGCGGAAGCCGTGCTCCTTCAGCAGCGGGTCGAGCGTGCCGAGGGGCTCGAAAGGCACGTGCTGAAAGACGAGGACCTTGGGACGCGGCATGGGCGGCTCCTGATCCGATCAGCGGCAAGCGCCGAATAACGTGCCGACGCCGGCAGCGTTCATGTGCACTATGCTTGTCGTCGTCACCATTCGTTCACCACCGTCTCAGGCCGCGGCCACCCCGCAAGGAGACCGGCATGCAAAAGCTCGCGATTGTAACCCTGCTTGTCATCGGCGTCCTGGCCGTCGTCCTGGCAGGCCTGCTGGCGTGGGCGATCCGCAGCGCCGACGTGGCTGCCCCCGCCGCCCATGTGGCCGCCTACGAGGAGGCCCTGGTCCGCACCGAGGGGATGGGTCCCGCGCCGGGCAGCGAGGCCGAGGCCGCCGCCGTCGCGAGGCTGCGGGAGTTCTTCGGCGAACTCACGCCCGAAGGGGTGCAGCGCATGGCCCGCGAGGTCTATGCCCCGGACGCCTTTTTCAACGACACGCTGAAGACCCTGCGGGGCGCCGCAGCCATCGAGGAATACTTCCTGCACACGGCGCAGAATGCCGACTCCGTGCAGGTGGAATTCCACCACATCGGCCGTTCCGGCGACGATTTCTACTTCCGCTGGCGGATGACCATGCGCGTCGGCGCGCTGGCCGACGGCGAGCCGCTGGTGTCGTGGGGCGTCACTCACTTTCGCTTCGACGACGACGGACGCGTGGTCCTGCACCAGGATTTCTGGGACTCCGCAGGCGGGCTGTACGAGCACATACCCGTGATCGGCGGGCTGTTGCGCGCCATCCGCGCGCGCTTCTGAGGCGGGCTGGCGAGGCGGCGGCCGGGCTGCTTGCATGACGGGCGCACTGGGTCTAGAGTCGAAGCGTGCATTCCTTGCCGCGGCCAGGATGAAACTTCGGGCGGCCGCGCAAGTCGATATCATGGATTCGATACCCGATTCCCGGGCAATCACTTCCTGGGCAATCACCGAGGGAATCACCGGCCGCTTCGGCCGATGGAGCGTCGCTTGACCGGGAGAGTTTCTGCCATCGTCGCAGTCGTCCTGGCGGCCCTGGGCATTTCGGGCTGCTCGAGTCAGGTTGCGCTTACGGATCCCGCTCTCCCCGACCCCCTGCTGAATCAGCTGCCGCTGAAGGTGGCCGTTCGTTACTCGCCCGAAATGTCGCGCTACGTGCATCAGGAGGAGGTGCTCGGGCGGCAGAAATGGACCATCAGCCTGGGGGCCGCCAACAAGCTCGCCTTCCGGCATCTGTTCGAGTCCATGTTCAGCGAGGTGGTGGAGGTCGACGCGGATACGGACGTCGAGGCGGTGGGCGCCGATGCCCTCATCGAGGCGAGCATCGAGGCCTTCGAGTTCGCCCTGCCCGCCCAGAGCCGCTCGGATGCCTATACCATCTGGATCCGCTACCGGCTGCGCATCTTCGACGCCGAGGGCACGGAGATCTCAAACTGGCCCATCGCCGCCTACGGCAAGGCCGGCTCCGAGGGCATGTTCAGCGCGGACGAAGCACTGGCCCGCGCCGCGGTGCTCGCCATGCGGGATGCGGCCGCCATGATCGGCCTGCGCTTTGCGCGGGAGACCGGGCTCGGCGACCCCGGCGGCAGCGGCATGCCCGGGTCGGAGCCGGAAGAGGAGGAAAGCATGACCGCTCAGACCGGGCCCGCGGGCGCTTCCTCCGCGGAGTCCGCAGGTGATTCAGCGGGCGATTCCGCAGTCGACCCGGCGGCCGAGGCGGAGTCCGGCGCCGTGACGGTGGTGGCCCCGCCCGGCACCGAAGACGAGGCCGAGCTGCCGGCCGACGAGGGACCGGGGCAGTCCACGGACGTGGCAGCCAACACGGGCGATGCAGCCCAGGCGAATTTCCAGGGGAATCTCACCGATGACCGAGGCTAGAGACGGCAGAGTCGAGGCGACGGGCCCCGGCCGGATGCTGCTGCTGGGGCTGGCCGGGACGGCCGTCCTGCTGAGCGGCTGCGTCACGGCACGGATGGAACAGGAGAAGAGTGCGGCCACCGGCATCCTGGACGGAGAGGCGGTGGTGGTCATGGCGCGCAGCTACCATCTCGGCAACGAGACGGAGCGCGGCTTCACCGATTGCGTCGGCAACGCGCTGGGCAACGGTCGCGAAGGCCTGGCCGTGATGCCGGACGAACAGTTCGTGGACGCGCTGTTCCCCTGGCTGGAGCCGCGCACGGCGCCCGCGGAGACGAAGGCGCTGCAGCGTTTCATGCAGCGCCCGGGCGTGCGCGAGCGCATCCGCGACAGCGGCGTTCGCTACATCGTTTGGCTCGACGGCGATACCGAGCGCACCGGCGGCGGCGGCAGCCTGTCCTGCGCGGCGGGACCCGGCGGCGGCGGCTGCTTCGGCTTCGCCTGGTGGGAGAACGAGGCCAACTACGAGGCATCGATCTGGGATCTGAAGGAGCTGAAGTCCGCCGGCTCGGTGAAGGCGGACGTCTCCGGCACGTCCTACCTGCCGGCCATCGTGATCCCGGTGCCACTGATCGCGCGCACCCAGACTGCGGCGTGCAAGAACCTGGCGGACCGGCTGCGGACCTTCATCGCCGACACCGACACGACCGGCTGAGCCCGATCCGCCGGCCTGGCTGCATCCGGACGGCCGCCTGCGCCGAACAGCAGACGGGTCAACGGACAATCCCGGGATTCGCCTCGTGCTGATCAACTTCATCCTCTTCAACGCGTGCTGGTTCGCGCTGGTGCTCGGTGCCGCCAACGGCATCGTCTGGCCCGGCATGCTGCTGGCCGTTGCCTTCCTCGCCTGGGAGCTCTCCCGGGAGTCTTCCCGCGGCCGGCTGTTGGCGCTGTGCGCCTTCGCACTCTCGCTGGGACTGCTGGTGGACGGCAGCTTCGTCGCGCTGGGGCTGCTGGACTACGCCTCGCCGTGGGGACCGCTGGCGCCCGCCTGGATACTCACGCTGTGGGTGGTGTTCGCGCTCACCCTGCGCGGCTGCCTCGGCTGGCTGGCCGGGCGCTACCGGCTGGCGGCGCTGTTCGGCGCCATTGGTCAGCCGCTGTCCTTCACTGCCGGATCGAAGCTGGGCGCGGCCGCATTCCCCGGCGAGCTCGGGCTCCTCTACCTGGGGCTGGCCTGGGCCGTGGTAACGCCGTTGCTGGTCTGGTTCGCCCACGCGGCGCCGCTGCCGTCGCTGCTGCGCAGCGCCGACGAGGCCGCGTGATGGCCGGTCCTGGTGACTGGGGTATCGACTGGGCCGAGCGCGGCCTCGTACCCGATGTGCTGATCCGCCAGGGCATCCGGCGCCTGCTCGCCGGACGCCTGGCGAACGAGCGCCTGGCCGACGCCGACGCCCAGGACGCGCGTTTCCGGCTGCGCATCTCCGAACTCTCCGAGGGGCCCGTGGCGGTGCACACGGACGCCGCCAACGAGCAGCACTACGAAGTGCCGCCGGAGTTCTTCCGCCTCTGCCTCGGGCGCCACCGCAAGTACAGCTGCGGCTACTGGGACGAGTCGACGACCACGCTGGACGACTCCGAGGCCCGCATGCTCGCGCTCACGGTGGAGCGCGCGCGGCTCGAGGACGGCCAGCGCATCCTGGAGCTGGGCTGCGGCTGGGGCTCGCTGTCGCTGTGGATGGCCGAGCATCTGCCGAAGGCGGAGATACTGTGCGTCTCCAACTCCGCCCCCCAGCGCGAGACCATCCTCGCGCTGGCCCGTGAACGAGGCCTCGGCAACATCGACGTGATCACCGCCGACATGCGCGAGTTCGATGCCGGCGACACCTTCGACCGCGTCGTGTCGGTGGAGATGTTCGAGCATATGAGCAACTACCGCGAGCTGATGCGCCGAATCGCCGGCTGGCTGCGGCCGGGCGGGCAGCTGTTCGTCCATCACTTCTGCCACCGGGAACTGCTCTACCCCTTCCAGGTGGAGGGCAGGACGGACTGGATGGCGCAGCACTTCTTCACCGGCGGCATCATGCCTTCGGCGGATACGCTGCTGCACTTCCAGGACGATCTCCGCCTGGAGGAGCGCTGGCTGGTGGGGGGACGCCACTACGAGCGCACCTGCAACGCCTGGCTGGAAAAACTGGACGCACATCGGGAGGCCGCGCTCGGCATCCTCGGCGAGGACCTCGCCGCGCGGGATGCGCAGATCTGGCTGCAGCGCTGGCGCATCTTCTACATGGCCTGCGCGGAGCTGTTCGGCTACGCCGACGGCCGCCAGTGGCTGGTGGGCCACTACCGCTTCCGCCGGCCGGCCTAGGCGCGACCCAGGCCCGACCCAGGCCCGACCCAGGCTCGACGAGAGACGGGCCCCGCAGGGCCCGTCCGATGGCTCGCGACTCCCGGCGGCCGGTCAGCCGAGCGGGATGCGGATGCGCTGGCCCGGATAGATCTTGTCCGGGTCCTCGATCACTTCCCGGTTCGCCTCGAAGATGCGGGGATACTTCATCGCGTCGCCGTAGTACTGCTTCGCGATCTTGCTGAGCGTGTCGCCGGAGCGGATGGTGTAGAACTCCACCGGCTCCTCCTCGGGCTCGACCTCCGCGCTCTCGCCGCCCTTGTCAGCTTCGGCGGCCGCGGGCGCGCGGATCGTCATCTTGTTCGCGTAGACGTCGATCACGCCCTCCACGTTGCCCGCGAGCAGCACGCACTTCTGCATGGCGGCGCCGGATTCGCACTCGCCCGACAGCCCAACCACGCCCTGGTCGAATTCCACTTCGAGATTGCGCACGCCGGGGTTGTTCTGCAGGATCAGCTCCTTGATCTTCTCCGCGGCCTCCTCGTCCTTGTTGAAGATCCGGCGTCCGATATCCTTCGCGAAACCCAATAGATCCATTTCATTCTCCTCGTTGCGCCGGCCGCGGTGAACGCGGCCGGCCGTCAGGGGTCACAGAACGGGTCAGCCCTTCAGAACGAAGGTGACTTTCATGTTGACGCGGTACTCCTTGATCTTGCCGCTGTCGCAGACCACCTTCATGTCCTGGACCCACGCGCCTTCGATGTTGTCGAGGGTCTCATTGGCACGCTCTATGCCTTTCTCGATCGCATCCTCGAAGCTCTTGTCCGATGCACTCGTGATCTCGGTGACTCTTGCAACGCTCATGTTCTTCTCCTTGTGGCAAAACGACGGCCCGCGACCCGGCGGGATTGCCCGGCCGCGGCTGCGGGAGGCGGCTACACCGTCGTCCCTGTTCGGTGCCGCCGTTTTCCGCATAATACGCAGAATGCGCCACACCTGCCTCCTCCTGCTGGTCTGCCTCGCCCTCGGCGCCTGCCGCGTCGCCGGCGAGGCGTCCGCCGCGCCCGCGTCGGATGAACTCACGTACCGTCTGCATTACGAACTCGTGCTGGAGCCCCTGCGGGGCGTCGCGCAGGCATCGATCACGCTCGAACAGCCGCGCCATCTGCTGCGCGAGGCCCGCTTCAGCCTCTCCGGGGAACGCTGGACCGAATTCGCCGGCGACGGCGAGATCGAGCGGCGCGACGGCACGCTCGTCTGGCGGCCGCCCGAGGCGGGAGGGACCCTGCGCTGGCGAGCCGCGCTGGTGCATCCCCGCGGCGAGGCCTACGACGCCCGGCTCGGCCCCGAGTGGGCACTGTTCCGGGGCGAGGACGCCTTTCCGGCCGCCGCGACCCGCACCCTGAAGGGCGCCGTATCGCGGAGCACGCTGAGCCTCCGGGTGCCGCGCGGATGGTCCGTCGTCACGCCGTACCGTGAAGAGGATGGCCGCTATCAGGTCGTGAACGACGAACGCCGCTTCGACCGGCCCACGGGCTGGATGGTGGCCGGCAGCATCGGCGTGCGCCGGGACACCATCGCCGGCGTCCGCGTGGCGGTGGCGGGGCCCGTCGACCAGGGCGTGCGCCGGGTCGACGTGCTGGCGCTGCTGAACTGGAACCTGCCCGCCATCGTGCGGCTGGTGCCGGATTTCCCCGAGCGGCTCACCGTGGTTTCCGCCGGCGATCCCATGTGGCGCGGCGCGTTGTCGGCCCCGGACTCGCTCTACGTCCATGCCGAGCGCCCGCTGATCAGCGAGAACGGCACCAGCACCCTGCTCCACGAACTCATGCACATCGCCCTCGGGCGCGACACCGTGCGCGGCGACGACTGGATCCTGGAGGGTCTGGCCGAGTACTACAGCGTGGAGGTCCTGCGCCGCACCGGGACGGTCACCGCCGCGCGCAGCCGCGAAACGTTCCGCGACCTGGCCGAGTGGGGCGAGGAGTCGGAGGGACTGCGCCGGCGGCACTCGACCGGCGCGACCACCGCCCGGGCGGTGAGCGTATTCCGGGAGCTCGACCGGGAGATCCGCGACCGGACCGGGGGAGACGCCAGCCTCGACGACGTCTTCCGGCGGCTCGCGGAGGGCGGCGGACACATCGACCTCGACGAGCTGCGAGAGACGACGGCGGCGATCATCGGCGCATCGTCGCGCACCCTGGCGTCGGCGGAATTCCGCGACGCGCTGGGAGAGCCGGCCACGTGATCATCGACGAGCTCAGGCGGCGCCGCGTATTCCGGTCGGTCGCGACCTACGTCGTCGCCTGCTGGGTGGTCATCGAGGCGGCGGATGTCATCTTCCCCTATCTCGGCCTGCCGGAATCGGCGGTCCGCTCCGTGATCCTGGCGGCCATCGCCGGCTTCCCGCTGATTCTGGTGCTGGCCTGGTTCTTCGACATCACGCCGGAGGGCATCGTCCGCACGCCGGACCGGAGCGAGGCCGCCGAGCCGCCGCGGCGGCTGTTCGGCCGCTGGACCGATCTGGTGCTGCTCGGACTGCTCGCCGTCGCCATCGCCTACATCGTCAGCGAGCGCCTCGACGACCGAGGCGCGGACCGACCCGCCGGCAACCTGGGCTCCATCGCGGTGCTGCCCTTCGACGACCTCAGCCCGAACCGGGACAGCGCCTACCTGGGCGACGGCATCGCCGAGGAACTCCTGCACACCCTGGCCCGCGTGGAAGGCCTCAGGGTCGCCGCCCGCACCTCGTCCTTCGTCTTCCGCGGCACCGATCGCAGCATCCCGGAAATCGGCGAGGCGCTGAACGTGGCCACCATTCTCGAGGGCAGCGTGCGCAAGGACGACAACGCGAACCGGGTGCGCGTGACCGCACAGCTCATCGACGCCCGCGACGGCTTCCATCTCTGGTCGGAGACCTACGAGGGTCCGCTGGACGACGTGTTCCGCATCCAGGACGAGATCGCGGCGGCTATCGCCCGCAAGCTGGAATTCACCCTGCTCGGCGGCAATGCGGAGACGGCAGCCGAGGCAACCGAGAACGTCGAAGCCTACGAGCTGTATCTGAAGGGCCGCACTGCCGCGCACGAGCGCACCGAGGAGGCGCTGCTGCGCGCCCGCGACTACTACGCCAGGGCCACCGAGGTGGACACCGGCTACGCGCTCGCCTATGCGGGCCTCGCCGACACGCTTTCCCTGCTGATCGACTACGGCAACGAGCGCCTGGACGACGTCACGCCGCAGGTCGAGGACCTCATCAACCGGGCATTCGAGCTGGATCCGGAGCTACCGGAGGCCTGGGCCTCCCTGGGCCTGCTGCGCCTGCAGCAGGCCCAGTACCCCGCGGCCGAGGAGGCACTTGGCCGGTCCCTCTCGCTCGATCCCGCCAACGAGGAAGCGCTGACCTGGTACGGCAGCGTACTGCTCGCCCAGGACCGTTATCGGGACGCTCTCAGTACCTATCTGCGCGCCTACGAGCGTGATCCCCTGTCGATTCCGCTCAATACCAACCTGGGCAACCTGCTGAGCACGATGGGCCGCCATCTGCAGGCCGAGACCCACTTCCGCCGGCTGCTCGAGTTACAGCCGGCGGAGATCGGCGCCCATCACAATAACCTGATCCAGTCCGCCCACGCCCGCGGCAACCTGTCAGAGGCGGCGCGCTGGGCGGGCACGGAACTCGAGCGCGACCCCCGCAACCTGCTGGCCCTGTACTACCTCGTCGCGCTGCACACGGACCTGCGGCAACCAGAAGAGGCACGTCGCTGGCTGGCGGTCATGGAAGAGATGGACCCGGAAGATCCGTACACGCTGCAGGCCACCAGCCTCTGGTACGTGGCGAACGGACGCTACGAGGATAACCTCGACTACGTGCGCACCACGGCCGATCGGTATGCCCGCAACCTGGAGCCCTACGGCGTGTCTCTCCCGCCCGGTCTCCTGGCCTGGCTCGGCTCCGCAAACTTCTTCGCGGGCGAGCTGGAGGCCGCGCGCGATGCCTACGCGGAGGCGCTCAGCTACGACGGCGGCGTCGCCGGACCGGTAGTCAACGAGACGAACCAGGCCTGGCTGCCCTGGATGATCCGCACCTACCGGCAGCTCGGCCTCGGGGCGGAGGCCGGCGGCCTCCTGGACGCGCTCCAGACCTACCTCGAAGAGCGTCTCTCGGCCGGCATCGACACGGCGAGCGCGCACGCCCAGTACGCCCAGGTCTTATCCCTGCGCAGCCGGCCCGAGCTAGCGCTGCGGGAACTGCGCGCGGCGGCGGAGCGCGGTTTCCGGCAGGCCTATTATGTGGAAATCGCCGACGATCTCCGGGCGCTCCTGGCTTCTGCCGGCGGCGGGCAGTTCCGGACCCTGCTGGACTCCTACATTCAGCGCGACCGCGCGGCGCTCGCCACCGCCCCGCCTGTCGAGCATGCGCAGCCGGCCAGGCCGCAGGCGATCGATCTCGACCCGTCCGAACGAGAACGCTATGCGCGCCGCTACCGCCGGGAGGATGGCGCCGTGGTACAGATCGACGACACGCCGGAGGGACTCGTCCTGACCGTTCCCGGCGACCGCCCGCGCCTGATGCGCCCTGCCTCGGAGACCGAGTTCTTTTTCGACGACGCGGCGGTCAGGCTGCAGTTCGTGCTGGACGAGCGAGGAAGGCTCAGGCACATGCTCTGGCAGGAATACGGCCATGAGCTGCGTGGCCGGCCGGCCGTGACGCGCCGCGAGGTGGCCGACTACGAAATCGACCCGATGATCCTGGACGACTACGTCGGCCGCTACGAGATCGAGGGCGTGGCCGGCGTCGAGCTGCGCCTCACGCGCCGCGACAACCTGTTGTTCGGCGCGATCACCGGCCAGGCGGCCATCCCGTACCGGCCGCGGGACGTCGACGAGTTCGGCAACGAACTGGTGGACGTACGGCTGCTGTTCCGCCGCGACCGGACGGGAAGGGTGACCGGACTCGTGATCCGTCAGGACGGCCGGGAGCTGGAGGCGCGGCGGGCCGACGCGGAGCCGGCTAGCGCCCCTCCCGGAGATGCCGGTCGAACCAGTCGATGATGAGCCGCAGCCGCTCCGCCCGCATGGACGGCGCGCCGTCCCGTGACAGGCCGTGGCTCTCGCCCGGCAGCACCACCAGCTCGGCCGGCTTGCCGAGCTGCTTCAGCGCCGTGTAGTACTGCAGCCCCTGCTCCAGCGGCGTACGGAAGTCGTCGTCGCTGTGGATGATCTGCACCGGCGTCGTGACCCGGTCCACCAGCATCAGCGGCGAGCGCGAGAGGTAGCCTTCCGGGTCGCGCCAGGGGTAGTCGCGGAACCAGCGCGCGGTCACGTAGCGGTTGATGTCGGTGGTGCCGACGAAGCTCAGCCAGTTGGTGACGGAGCGGTGCGCAGACGCGGCGCGAAACCGGTCCGTCTGTCCGACCACCCAGGTGGTCAGCAGCCCGCCGCCGCTGCCGCCCGCCACGCCGAGCCGCCCCGCGTCGATGTACTCGCGCTCCGCCACCGCGTCGACCACGGCCATCAGGTCGCGGAAATCGTCGCCCGGGTAACGGTACTGAATGACGTTGCCGAAAACCTCGCCGTAGCCGGTGCTGCCCCGGGGATTGGCGATGAGCACGAAGTAGCCCGCTGCGGCCAGCACCTGGAATTCGTGGAAGAAGTTCGTCCCGTACATCGAATGCGGGCCGCCGTGGATATAGAGGATCAGCGGGTGGCGCTCGCGCATGTCGAAGCGCGGCGGCTGGACCAGCCAGGCCTGTATGGGCGTGCCGTCGAAGGAATTGACCCGGAGTTCGTCGTACTCCGCGAAGCGCGGATATTCCAGGTAGGCGCCGTTCAGGGACGTGCGCTGGCGCCAGCCCCCGCGCTGCGCCCGCTCCGGCGGGAAGGTCACGATCTGTGGCGGCGAGTCCGGCCGGCTGTAGACCGCGGCGATGCTGCCGTCGGCCGCCACGTCGAACTCGCGGATATCCCCCTCGTCGAAATCGGTGACCGGCGAGACGACGCCGTCGTCCACGCCGGCCCGCATCAGCTGCACCCGGCCCTCCACGGCGGCCGTGAAGTACAGGCTGCGGCTATCGGCCGACCACGCGAGTCGGCGGGCCGGTCCGAACGGCGGGTTGACGTCACCGGCCATCGTGTCGGCGACACCCGCCGGCCAGTCCGCCGTCAGGTTGCGCCGCTCGCTGCCGTCCGGGCGCATCACGTAGAGCTCGTCCGGGCGATAGCTGACCGGGGGCTCGCCGTCGTCGAAGCCGGTCCAGGCGATCCAGCTCCCGTCCGGCGACGGCAGCGGATTGTCGTCGGGCCCGACGCGGTCTGTGATGGCCCGGGCGGCGGCGCTGCCGTCGGCCGGGACGGCATAGAGTTCCGTATCGCCCAGCGCCAGCGCCTCCTCCGAATCCCAGGCGGCGCTGAAATACAGGGTGGTCCCGTCCGCGCTCCACGCGGGCACGCCGGCGCCGAATTCGTGATCGGTGAGCCAGAGCGGCTCCGTCCGCGGTTCCGTCACGGCCACGACGCCGAGCTGCGCCGCGCCCGGCCGCCGATAGCCCTCCCGGCCGTCCCGCCGCGTGAGCAGGCGCTCGGTGACGTAGGCTCCGTCCTGTTCCGGCTCGGCGGCCGGCCGCGCCAGTATCGCGATGCGGCGGCTGTCGGGCGCCCAGGCGAACGCGCGCACGCCCGCCTCGACTGCGGTGACCTGCAATGCATCGCCACCGCCGCCCCGCAGTACGTAGACCTGGGCGCTGCCGTCCCGGCGGGACAGGAAGGCGAGGCTCCGGCCGTCCGGCGACCAGGCCGGCGCATAATCGGCAGCGGCGTCTGCCGTGAGGCGCCGCTCGCCGGACGCCCCGATCAGCCACAGGTCCGCGTCGTAGCCGTCCGCCTCGGCGTCGGTGCCGAAGCGGGTATAGACGATGCGCGCGCCATTGCCATTGCCGCCGGGCGCGTAGCGGGGGCTGCCCGCGTATTCCCAGTCGAGCAGTGATTCCTCGGTGAGCGGCGCGGCCGCCAGCGGCAGGGCCGCGGCCAGCGCGAGCGCGGCGGCCGGCAGTGTCGGCTTCATGGGCGGTACCTCATCACGAGCGGGATTCTAGCAGCCGACGGCAAAACCCTGTGGCGTGACCTGACGCAAGCCGCCGCCCGCGGCGGATGGTCTAGCATGTAGCGGCACGGGTAACGAACAACGGGCCGCCAACGGACGAGCTATGGACGAGCGCAAAGACCT
Organism: Lentisalinibacter orientalis; assembly: GCF_040706535.1. Lineage (NCBI taxonomy): Bacteria > Pseudomonadati > Pseudomonadota > Gammaproteobacteria > Woeseiales > Woeseiaceae > Lentisalinibacter > Lentisalinibacter orientalis. Next base: position 357,860 of record NZ_JAPDRJ010000004.1, on the reverse strand, counting down.
CAGCCTGATACTGAACTCGCGGGTACCGATCATCGTCGTGGAGAGCCACGAGGAGGATCGGGTGCTGGAGCTGCTGAAGGACGTCAACCTGACCGGCGGCGACTACCGGCCGCTGTATCGCTGGACGGTCACCGACGGCCTGCAGCGCCTCGACATCGAGATGGAGCCGCAGCTGCACAACAGCCAGCCGGCCGACGTCCTGCGCCACATCCGGGCGGTGGAGAAGCCGGGCCTGTACGTGCTGCTGGACTTCCATCCGTATATCGACGACCCGGTCAACGTCCGCCTGATCAAGGACATCTGCATCGGCTTCCGCAATACGAACCGGCATCTGGTGCTGATCAGTCACCGCATCCGCCTGCCGGCGGAGATCGAGCGCTACTCCGCCCGGCTGGAACTGAGCATGCCCTGCCCCGCGCGACGGGAGGAGATCGTCCGCAAGGTGGCCCGGGAATGGGCGCAGGCCAACGAGGGCCGTCCCGTGCGCACCGACAAGCAGGCCTTCGAACTGCTGATCCGCAACCTCGGCGGGCTGACCGCCGCCGATACGGCGCGCCTGGCGCGCAACGCGATATTCCGCGACGGCGCCATCTCCGCCGCCGACATCCCGGAGGTGATGCGGGCCAAGTACGAGCTGCTGAACCGGGGCGGCCTGCTCTCCTACGAGTACGAGACCGCGGACTTCGCCGAGGTGGGCGGTCTGGGCCGGCTCAAGAGCTGGCTGGAACGCCGCCGCGGCGCGTTCCTGAAACCCGGCGAGAACCGCCACCTCGACCTGCCCCGGGGACTGCTGCTGATCGGCGTGCAGGGCTGCGGCAAGAGCCTCGCCGCGAAGGCCACCGCCGGCGTCTACGGCATCCCGCTGCTGCGCCTCGACTTCGGCGCGCTGTACAACAAGTATCACGGCGAGACCGAACGCAACCTCAGGGAGGCGCTGCGCACCGCCGAAGTCATGGCGCCCTGCGTGCTCTGGATCGACGAACTCGAAAAGGGCATCGCCGGCGGGCGCGACGATACGGGCACCGGCCGGCGGGTGCTCGCCACCTTCCTCACCTGGATGGCGGAGAAGCGGGAGCAGGTGTTCGTCGTCGCCACGGCGAACGAGATCGACGACCTGCCTCCCGAACTGGTGCGCAAGGGCCGCTTCGACGAGATCTTCTTCGTCGATCTGCCGCGGCCCGAAGTGCGGCGGGAGATCTTCCAGCTGCACCTGGCGGCCCGGGACCTCGACCCCGGCGGGTTCGACGTGGCCGCGCTGGCCGACGCCAGCCACGGCTTCTCCGGCGCCGAGATCGAGCAGGCGGTCGTCGCGGCACTCTACACGGTCCACGGCTCGGACCAGACGCTGGACACCGCCGCCATCCTCGCCGAGATCGAGGCGACGCGCCCCCTCTCCGTCGTGATGGCCGAACGTATCGACCGCCTCCGGCGCTGGGCCGACGCCCGCACGGTACCCGCCGACTGAGCCGCACCGGGCCGCCCGCCGTACCCCGCCCGGGGCGCACTCCCGCCTCGCGCGGGGACGCGTGCTAGACTTTTGTCATGGCATCGGAAAGAAATAACAAGATCGATGCTCCGGCCGCCGTCGTCGACGACGACCCCACCGACGAGCTGCGCGCACTTGGCGGCGGCGCGATCGACGAAGGGACGGCCGAGCTGCACGGCCTCGACGCGGAAACGGTCACTCGGGAAGAGAAGATCCTCTCCCTGCAGACCGACCTGGAAGAACGCGGCGAGCGGATCCGTTCCCTCGAGAACCGGCTGGAGCAGATGCAGGCCCGCTGGGACGCGGTCGAGCAGGAACTGGCCGAGAGGGAGAGCACCGCGGCGACCCTGCGCCAGGAACTGGAGACGGCCCGGGAACGCATCGCGGCCCAGCAGGAGCAGCTGAACGACGCCGCCGACCGCGGCGCCGGCCTGACCGAGAAACTGGACGCCGCGGAGCGGCAGCTCACCGAGTCCGGTGGCGAACGGCAGCGAATCGAGGCGGAGCTCGCCCGCTCCCGGGAGGAGACGGCACGGCTGCAGCAGGCACTGGCCGAGGCCGAACAGCAGGACTCGCGACTGCGTTCCGGCCTCTCGCTGCTGGTCCGCACCCGGCGCGAGTCGGCTCGGGCGAAACGGGAGGCCGCACGACTCGGACGGCGGCTCACCCGCCGGGAGGCGACGGGCCGGGCGCTGGAACGGGAACTGGCCCGTGTCCGGGACGAGAACGACGAGCTGCGCCGCCGGCTGGACGACCGGGACGCGCGTAGCCGCGAACTCGAGGCGGCCGCCGCCGAGATGGAAGGCCGGCTCGAGGAGCGCGCCGGCTGGCGCGAGCAGGCGGAGGAACTCTCCCGTACGCTCGCCGAGGTGCGCCGCGCCGCCGCGGAACTCGGCAACCGCATCGGGGAGCGCGACGAGACCATCCGCCGGCTGGAGGCCGACAACGAGCGGCTGGACGGCGAAGCCGCCGGGCTGCGCGCCACGCTTGAAGAGGCCAACCGGTCACGCACGGATGCCGACCGCGAGCTGCAGAGTCGCAACGGGGAACTGGCGCAGGTACGCCAGGAACTCGGCCGGCGCATCGACGAGCAGAACGAGACCATCGCCCGGCTGAAGGCGGACAACGAGCGGCTCGACGGTGAAACCGCCGGCCTGCGCACCGCGCTGGAAGAGGCGCGCACGGCCGCCGGCGAAGCGGAAGCGGCCCGGTCGGAGGCGGCCGGCGAGCTCGAGGAACGCAGCGAGGAGCTCCAGCAGGTGTGGCACGAGCTGTGCGAACGGGACCACGACCTGGAGAAGACCCGATCGCGCCTGGAGCAGATGGAGAGCCGGGTCGACGATCTGAAGAGCCGCCTGGCGACGCGGGAATCCCGCGAGCAGGCCGACGCCGCCGCGATCGGGTCGCTGCGCGGCGAGCTGCACGAGACCCGCAGCGAACTCGCCGACGCCCTCACCCGCAACGGCGCACTGTCCGCCGAGCTCGTGCAGCTGCGCGAGCACATCTCGAGGCTCGGCACGATCGAGGCCTCGATGGAGGATCTCGACGCCCGCATGGCGCGCAGCATGGGCGGTGAAGACGAGCCGGGCCCGGAGCAGACGCGGGTCGGCCGATCGCTGGTCGCCGAGGTCAACGGGCAGGACATCCGCTACCCACTGTTCCGCGAACGCATCAGCATCGGCCGCACGGCGGGCAACGACATCCAGCTGAAGACGCCGTTCGTCAGCCGCTTCCATGCGGCGATCATCAACGAGGCCGACCGGGTGCACATCGTCGACCTGGGCAGCAAGAACGGCATCTACGTGAACGGCGAGCGCACACCGCGGGCCGATCTGAAACCGGGCGACACGCTGGTGATCGGCGACAGCCGCTTCCGCTACCAGGAAACGGCCCGGGATTCCGGCGCCGAAGCCTGACTGTGAGGCCAGTCACGGACCGAACTCGACGCGTGCGCTAAGCTCGGCGGCGCTGGGGAGACCGCACGAGGTCGGGACGGATGCGCCACTGATGGGCAGCAGGGAAGCACGGGCAACGGACGCGAGCACGCTCCGCGTACGGGGCCGGTCGCTGGTGAACCGCCGCGTCTGGCTGCCCACGCTGCTGTACGAAGCCCTCCCCTATTTCTACATAACGGCCGGCTTCCTGGCGCTGTTCGCCACCCTTTACGTCAGCGGCTGGTACTGGGTCGTGCCCTATTACCTGCTCTTCGCGGGCTGCTGCCTGCATCTCGGCGCCCGCATCTGGCGCCGGCGCCGGCGCGAGCGCCTACGGCCCTGAGCCGGGCTCCGGCGGCCGCAGCAGCGCCTCCAGCGCAAACACCTCTTCCTGGTCCGGCGCACCGAGTCCGCGCAGCGCCTCCGCCAGACGGAGCACGTACTCCGAATTGGGTCCGCTGGGGCCGATGCTGGTGCGGATCTGCCGCGCCATCTCGGCGAGCGGCGCCGCGCCCAGATAGTGTTCGCCGGCCGGGTCGGCCACGTAAGTGATGGCCTCGCCGCGCCGGCCGTCGTCCAGTTCGATGCCGAGCGTGCGTTTCAGGTAACCGTTCTTCTCGCGATGGTCGAGGTAGGCCAGCACCTCGTCACGCGACCCGGTCCGGATCCGGTAGGCGACCCCCCGGCAGCGGGCACCCGGCTCCGGCACCAGGGTCGCTACCCGACCAGGCCGGGCCGGCGTGCCCCGGTGGTCCGTCGAGGCCTGCCAGAAGCGTCGCTGCTGGCCCGCGCTCCAGGCGGGCACCGCCTCGGCGTGGGGGAAGTCGGGCCGCCATACCAGCGATCCGTAACCGAAGATCCAAAGTTCCTGTTCGCCGCTGTCGGCCACGCGCACCTCACGCCATGCCTCCGCGGTCGATACCCCGGGGCTTGATTCCGCCCGGCAACTCGCCGAGGATCGCCGCTGAATAGCCATTGGTTGCCCACTGACCGGCCACCGCATGGCCGCCGGACTAACGGATTCTCGCAATGGCAGACGAAAAAGACGACATCCGAATCGGAACCCTCCTGAAACGCGAGTCGCTCGTGGCCGTCGTTCTGGTACTCGGCGGGGTGCTCCTGTTGCCGGCCGCGGTCCACGGGGTCGGTTTCCTGATCTTCGGCGAGTACCCGGGCGGCCTCGGGGGCTTCTACCGCGAGATCTGGGGCGCGCTGGGCCGCGGCAATCCGGGCACGTGGTTCCTCGTGCTGAGCCCCTGGCTGGTGGTGACGGTCGCCCGACTGACCTGGCGTGCCATGCGTCGGCCCCGGAGCCGGGTGCCGGCATGAGTCCCGACGACGGTACCGCAGAACTGTGAAAGGGTTCACAGAACTCTCACAAAATCAATGGATTGACGGGTAATTTGACAAAATTATGTAAAGTTTCAGGTGCGCGCTGACGGGTGGCTCGGATAATCGAACTGTCCGTAAAAGCATCGGCTCACCACCAAGAACAACCCGATAAATGACCTCGTATCTGAAGAGACTGCTGGAAGAGCGACTGCTGGACCGTTTCCGGTCCCGGCCGACAACCGCACCGGCGCGCGGAGCCACGCCGCTGTTGAACCAGGTCCTCGCCGAGCAGCGCGCCAGGCAGCGTAAAGAGTCGCAGCACCACGAGAAACCCTCTCCGCCCCCGCCTCCCCGCATCGATCACCTGCCGGCGGGCAGCCGGGTCGTTTCCAACGGCAACGGCAAGAACGTCTATCTGGGCGAGATTCCTGCCGATGATCGCGAAGAGCTGCTCAGGCTGCTGGATGACCCCTCGCTGTCGATCGACGAGGATCATGCCTTCGATCCCTACGACCACTCCGATTCCTGGCGCCGGAACGACCAGCGCTGAGCGCGCCGGGGTCCGGCCGGCTGCAGTCCGACCCGGCCGCCGGCAATGCAGCGGCCGTCCGCTCACCCTGCCTTATTGACATAAGCCCTTGAATTAGCTTCAGGTTGTGACCTGATTCCTCGTTGGCTGCCGCCACCCGGTGCCAGACTGGCCTCCGCTGTCCCTGATGACCATGGAGGGTGCGGCCGATGAAGACTCCACTGATACTCGCGGCGGCGTGCCTGCTGGCGCTGCCCGGCACCGCCGCGGTGGCGGACGAATCGCCCGCCCGTCATGTATCGGCCATGCGCGCGGCCACAGATGGATCGGCCTCGCGCGCGGCCACGGATGGCGATGCGATGAGGGTGAGGGCAATCGACGACAAAGGCACCCTGCGCTACGCCCTTCTCCCGGCACGCTTCCGGCACCGGGCCGCGCACGCAGGAAGCCCCGACGCGCCAACGTTGCAGGACGCCGCGCCCGGCATCGGTCCCATGGAATACCGGGACCGCGCCGCCCTCATCACCCGACTGAAGGAACTCGACGGGCTGCGCCTCCTCACGTTCTGGGAGACCCGGGCCTTCGCCGTCTTCTTCGGCGTCTCCAGGGACGGCATCGCCGGCCTCAACATCAGCCGGAAGAAAGACGGTGCGCCCGAGCGGGAGGAGAAAGAGGCCGAGCCTGCCGACCCGGCCCCCGACCCAGAGTTTCTCGCCGCCACGGCCTATCGTTAATAGGGGCCGAGAGGCCGACAGGGGCCACCGGGAGCCACCGGGAGCCACCGGGAGCCACTGGACGCCGCTGGCGCCGGCAATGGCGGCGCGTGCCGTCAGCCGCCCTCGCGGGCGGAAGCCGACGCGTCCCGCGCCGCGCGGAACTCGTTCCCCTCGGCCCAGTTCGGCCAGTCCCTCGTCCCGGCGAGGGCCCGGCCCACCTCGAACAGCAGCCCGACGTCTTCGATCACGCCGCGCAGGTCCCAGTCCTCGCTGTATTCGTCGCTGACCTTGTGATAGTGCTCGCTGACCCACGCGCTGTTGTAGGCGAGTCCGTACTCCCTGCCCTTCTCGCGATGGTCGACGCCGCCGCGCAGGTAGAGCGCCGGCACGCCGCGCTTGGCGAAGTTGAAGTGGTCGGAACGGTAGAAGAAGCCCTTCTCCGGCGTGGGTTCCGGCTCGAGATGCCGCCCCTGCATCTCCGCGGCGCGGGCCGCGTACTCGTCCAGTTCGGAGTTGCCGTAGCCGATCACCGTGACGTCGTGACTGGGGCCCACCAGCGACATCGCGTCCAGATTGATGTTGGCCACCGTGCGCTCGAGCGGGAACAACGGATGGCTGGCGTACCAATCGGAGCCGAGCAGACCCGATTCCTCCGCAGTCACGGCCAGGAACACGATGCTGCGTTCCGGACCGGGGTCCATGGCAGCAAACGCTTCCGCGATCTCCAGCATACCGGCCACGCCGCTCGCGTTGTCAACGGCGCCGTTGTAGATGCGGTCCTGCAGCACGGAACGCGCCACGCCGAGGTGGTCCCAGTGCGCCGTATAGACGATGTATTCGTCCGGATGCTCGCTGCCCGGCAGCATGCCGACGACGTTGGCCGACTCCATGCTGGACAGGCTGTTAATGACGGCGACGCTCGCCTGCAGGCCCAGCGGCCGCGCCTCGAATTCCCGACTCGCCGCGCTGCTCACTGCCTCGTCGAAGTCGACGCCGGCCGATGCGAACACCGAGCGGGCCGCCTCGCCGGTCAGCCAGCCTTCGATGGCGACCCGGGGCGGCGCGGCATCACCGAGGTCGAGGTCGAACTGCTCGCCGCTCCAGCTGCCGCTCACCACCAGCCAGGGATAACCGGCCGCCTCCGTCTCGTGGACGATCAGCGCGCCGGCGGCGCCCTGGCGCGCCGCCTCCTCGTACTTGTAGGTCCAGCGTCCGTAGTAGGTCATGGCGCGCCCGTTGAACAGCTCCGGATCGCCGGTGGCGAAACCGGGGTCGTTGACCAGGATCACCACGGTCTTGCCCTCGACGTCGAGGCCCTCGTAGTCGTTCCAGTCGTACTCCGGCGCGACGATCCCGTAGCCGACGAAGACCATGTCGCTGTCGGTCAGGGACTCGGCTTCCCGATAGCGCTTGGTCCACACCATCATGTCCTGCTGGTAGCGGAACGCCAGCGATTCCCCGCCGCCCTCGATCGCAAGCGGCGTCACCTCCTCGGCGGTGATGGAGGCCAGCGGCACCCCCTGCAGGTAACTGTCGCCGTTGGCCGGCTGCAACCCGGCGGCGCGGAACTCCGCGGTGAGGTAGTCGACGGTGTTGCGCTCGCCTTCGCCACCCGGCGCCCGGCCCTGGAATTCGTCCGAGGCGAGCACCTTCACATGCTCGGCGAAATCGGCCGCGTCGATGGCATTGGCCGGCGCGGCGGGCTCCGCGCCGGCGGTCGGCTGCTCCGTGCCACCAGCCTCCTGCTCGCCACCGCCGCAGGCCGCGGTGAGAACGACGGCCGCGGCCAAGGCCGCCCAACGCGACGCGCGGCTTACCAAGCGCACTACGATATCCATGCTTTCTCCTGTTCCGGTTTCGGCCGCCCTTCCGGGCAGCCCTTCGATGAGAGCGGCCCGGTATACCAGAAACGGCGCCCGGGTACACGCCGGGCAGAATTGACCGCATCAGGGCCCCCGCGTACGCTCGCTGCTTCCCGCCGAGGAGGAAAACCATGGGGCTGCGCATCACCATCGATCTCGAGGATTCGGACCTCGACCACTTCCGCCTGATCATGAAGGAGGCGCACAAGGCCGCCGGCCGGGCCTCCGAGGAGGACATCATCGCCTCCGCCGAGAGCCTCCTCGACCAGGTCCGCGGGGGCAAGGTGCCGGCGTACATCCAGGAGCGCCTCGAGAAACTGCGGGTGCTGACCGACATGCTGCACGATGATGAATGGCAGCTGCCGGAAGAGGAGAAAAGCCGCGTGATCAACGCGCTGGCCTACTTCGCCGAGCCGGAGGACCTGATCCCCGATCACATCCCGGGCCTGGGCTTCCTCGACGACGCCATCATGGTGGAACTGGTGGTGCGCGAGCTGCGCCACGAGATCGAGGCCTATCAGGACTTCTGCGAGTTCCGCGTGCGCGAGGAAGTGCGGCGGGGCCGCAAGAACGAAGACCCCGTGACGCGAGAGGAATGGCTGCGCAGCCGGCGCCGCGAACTCCACTCGCGCATGCGCCGGCGCCGGCGCAGCGAGCGCAAGCGCGGCGGCACCCGGCGCTCGCCGCTGTCGCTGTTCTGAGCGTGAGCCCGGCGGAGGCGCAAGACCTCCCGCGGGAACTCCGCGACGCCGTCGCCGCGCTGGAGCGAACGGTCAGCGGCCAGCTGTGTGATGAACTGGCGGGCGCCGGCGGCGGACTCGCCGAAGAGCTCCGACGACGCCGTGACGACTACCGGACCTGGCACCGCATGGACGAAGTGCCGGATCGGGTGGCCGAAGTGGCCGACCGCCTGATCCGCGGCGAACCTGCCCCCGCGCTGCGCCGGGAACTGCACCTGGCCGTGCTCGCCGCGATGGCCAGGGCCCACGAGCGGGCGCTGGCAGGGACCGAGAGGGACGGCTAGGGCCAGTAGAACCAGCCCGTGAACAGCACGTCCGCCCACATCAGCGCCTGCGCCGGCCACCGCCACCACAGGCGTTTCAGCTGTGCATAGAAACTTGCCCCGGCCACGACTGTCATAGCCATGAACAGCCCGAAGCTGCCCACCAGCGGACGGAACTCGGACGCCAGCCGCGGATACTCGTCCCCGAGGATGAGGAAGATCAGCATGACCACGGCGAGGCCGAGGCTGATGGAGGCGGCGGATCCGAGGACGATGCCGGTGATTATGGTGAGTGGCTGCATAGGGCTTGTCGAGCGTTGCGAAGGCGTGTCGTTTGCCCTTGATTGGCGGGTCGGGGCATTCTAGCCTTGCCTCGGCGGGGTGCAAGTGCCGCCGCTGCGTCGGAATCGAGGACGAATCTGCAATGATGAATAGAATCAGAACTGGTTTATTTGCGACGGCATTCGTGCTGGCCGGTGCCTGGGCCGGCGGCCTGGTGCCCGTCGCCGCCGACGCGGTCCCGCCGGAGAGCAACCCGACGCTGGCGCCGACGGACCGGCACGAGCAGATCGCGACGCTGGTCACCGATTTCATCGAGCGCTCCCACTACCGCCGCACCGCCGTCGACGACGAGGTGTCCGCCCGCATCCTCGACGCCTACATCGAGGCCCTGGACGGCAACCGCTCCTACTTTCTCCAGTCCGATATCGATACGTTCCGGCAGTACCGCGACGAGCTCGACGATGCCGTGTCCCGGGACGCGTCGCTGGAGCCGGCCTTCGAGATCTTCCGGGTCTACCGCGAGCGTGCCGAGCGCCAGATCAGCCACGCGCTGGAGCTGCTCGACGAGGAACCGGATTTCTCCGTGGAGGAGACCTTCCGCTTCGACCGCGAGGACGCGCCCTGGGCCGCCAGCCAGGCGGAGCTGGACGAACTCTGGCGCAAGCGCGTGAAGAACGACGCCCTCAGTCTCGTGCTGACCGAAAAGCCGTGGGAAGAGGTGCGCGACATCCTCGATAAGCGCTACAAGCGGTTCCAGAAGCGCTTCGAGCAGATCAACAGCGACGACGTGTTCGAGACGTTCATGAACTCCTACGCCCGCACCATGGACCCGCACTCAAGCTACCTGTCGCCGCGCAACTCCGAGGAATACCAGATCCAGATGAGCCTGTCTTATTTCGGGATCGGCGCTTCGCTGCAGATGGAGGACGAGTACGTCACGGTGATGAACATCATCCCCGGCGGCCCCGCCGCCATCGACGGGCAGCTCGAGCCCACCGACCGCATCACGGCGGTGGGCCAGGGCGAGGAAGGCGAGCTGGTGGACGTCATCGGCTGGCGCCTGGACGACGTGGTGCAGCTGATACGCGGACCCGCGGGCACCACCGTGCGCCTGCAGATACTGCCGGGCAACGCCCTCCCCGGCGCCGAAGAGGAGATGCTCTCGCTGGTGCGCGACCAGGTGAAGCTGGAGGAGCAGGCGGCGAAGAGCGACATCGTCACCATCCCGCGCGACGGCCGCGACTGGCGGGTGGGCGTCATCACCGTGCCCAGCTTCTACCGGGACTACGAGGCCCAGCGCGACGGCGACAAGGATTTCACCAGCACCACCCGCGACGTCGAGCGTCTCATCGGCGAACTGGAACAGGAAGGCGTCGACGGCCTGATCGTCGATCTGCGCAACAACGGCGGCGGCCATCTGACCGAGGCGACCGCACTGTCCGGCCTGTTCATCGACCGGGGTCCCGTAGTGCAGCTGCGCGACTCCACCGGGCGCATCAGCGTCATCGACGACCAGTGGAAGAACGGCGTCGCCTACGACGGACCGCTGGCGGTGCTGGTCAACCGTTTCAGCGCCTCGGCGTCCGAGATCTTCGCCGCGGCCATCCAGGACTACGAGCGCGGCGTCGTCATCGGCCAGCGCACCTTCGGCAAGGGCTCGGTGCAGAACCTCTATGCGCTGGACCGCTTCCAGCGTGACCGGAGCGGCGACGGCCTCGGCCAGCTCACCCTCACCATCGGCAAGTACTACCGCGTGACCGGCGACAGCACCCAGCACCGGGGCGTCGACCCGGACATCGCCCTGCCCTCCGTGATCGATTCGGCGGAAGTCGGCGAGAGCACCCGCCCCACGGCGCTGCCCTGGGACCGGATCCGGCCCACCCGTTACGAGGCGCGTGAGCCGCTGGATCCCACCATCGACCTCCTGTCGACCAACTTCCGCGAGCGGTTGAAGAGCGACCCGGACTACGATTACCTGCTGAAGGACATCGAGGCCGCGCAGAGCATGCGCGAGCGCAAGACGGTGTCGCTCGCGCTGGACGAGCGCAAGCAGGAGCGCGAGCGCCTGCAGGCCGAGCGTCTGGCGCGGGAGAACGAGCGCCGCGAGGCGCTGGGCCTGGAGCCGGTCGAGTCCGTGGAAGCGCTGGACGAAGAAGAAGAGCCGGACATTCTCCTGAAGGAAGCCGCCTCCATCGTCGCCGACATGGCTCAGTTCCTGACGCTGCCGCGTCCGCCCGCCGTCGAGCGGGCCGCCAAGAACGACCTCTGAGCCGTCTCCGCCGGTCGTGATCGGGGGTTACCTCTTGTCAGGCGGTCACAAGGTGTTATACTTAACTACAACACTAGTCAACCATGGAAGTAGCACAGGATGTCCGCACGCCCGCTCCGCCATCCACTCGCTCTGGCCGTCGGCCTGACGCTGACCCTTGCTGCCGCCCAGGCGCTGGCCACCCGCGATGCGCCGGCGACCCTTTTCCCGGCGCCGCCGGCGTACGCCGCGAATGCGGCAGCGCCGACGCCGATCACGCCGCCGGTGCTGCGGATCAGGCCCCTGATCGAGCTGCGCTGGGCCGAGATCTTCGGCAGCCGCATCGACGGAGCAAGACGGGGAGCAAAACGGGCCATGGACCGGGCCGCCGCTTTCCCGCCGGTTCGACTGCCGACCGGCCACATGTACCGGCGCGACATCTGAGACACTGCGAGGACGATTGAAGCCGATGATCACACGGGACGTGATAACGCGGGGTCTGCTCCCCGCCGGACTGCTCGGGGCCTTGCTCCTGGCCGGCTGCGGCGGCCCCGGGGATTCGGGCGCAGGCGCATCCGCCGGGGCCGCGGAAGACGAGAAGGAAACGGAAAAAGCGGCGATACCCGTGGAGGTGGCCGCTGTCGCCCGTGACGATATCTTCGCGGTCTACTCGGGCACCGCCGCCCTCGAAGCCTTCGCCGAAGCGGAGGTAGTCGCCAAAGTGGGCGGGGAAATCCGCGAGGTCCTCGCCGAGGAAGGCGAGACCGTGCAGCGCGGGCAGGTGCTCGCGCGACTGGACGGCGACCGGCTGCGCCTGGAACTGGAGCAGGCGCGGGCCAATCTGGCCAGGGCGGAGCAGGAATACCAGCGCAATACCGAGCTGCACGAGAAAGGCCTGCTCGCGGCGGGCGCCTTCGAGAACCTGAAGTTCGAGCTGGACGCGCTGCGCGCGGCCTGGCGGCTGGCCCGGCTGGAGTACAGCTACACCGAGATCCGCGCGCCCATCGACGGCGTCGTCTCGGAACGGCACGTAAAAGTCGGCAACACGATCTCCGCCAATACGCCCATGTTCCGCGTAACCGACCTGGAGCCCATCGTCTCCTACCTGCACGTACCGGAGAAGGAATTCGGCAAGATCGAGCAGGGACAGCCCGTATTCATCACCATCGACGCGCTGCCCGGAGAGCGTTTCCGCGGCGCGGTCGAGCGCATCAGCCCGGTGGTGGATGCCGGTACCGGCACGTTCAAGGTGACGGTGGAGGTGGACGAAGAAGACACCGCGCTCAAGCCGGGCATGTTCGGCCGGCTCGACATCGTGTACGACTCGCGGCCGGCCCGCCTGCTGGTGCCCCGCCCCGCCGTCGTCGAGACGGAATCGGGGCCGGCCGTGTACGTGGTCCGCGACGGCGTCGTGGAGCGCCGGCCGGTGCAGACCGGCATCGCCTGGCAGAACCACATGGAGATCGTCTCCGGCGTCGAGGAGAGCGAGCAGGTGGTGGTGGTGGGCCAGTCCGGGCTGCGCGACGGCGCCCGGGTGAAGGTGGTAGCGGACGAAGAGACCGCGATGCAGCTGAACGCGGAGATCGCGTCCAGCCGCAACCGCCTGTGAGCCGGCGCCGGCCGGGGGAGAGCATGCCATGTGGCTGGTGAACCGGGCCACTGAACGGCCGGTGACGGTGCTGATGTTCTTCGTCGCCGTCGCCCTGTTCGGGACGGTGTCTCTCAGCCGCCTGGACGTGAACCTGCTGCCGGATCTCTCCTACCCCACCCTCACCGTGCGCACGGAGCTGGAGGGCGCCGCTCCCCAGGAGGTGGAGAACCTGCTCAGCAAACCCATCGAGGAAGCGGTGGGTATCGTCAAGAACGTGCGCAAGGTGCGCTCACTGTCGCGCTCGGGCCAGTCCGACGTCACCATCGAGTTCATCTGGGGCACGGACATGAACCTGGCCAGCGTCGACGTGCGGGAGAAGCTCGACGTGCTGGAGCTGCCCCTGGAGGCCGATCGTCCGCTGCTGCTGCGCTTCGATCCGTCCAGCGACCCGATCATGCGCTTCGCGCTGCGCCGGGCCGGCGCAGACGCGGCCAGCGCCGTCCTCTCCGCCGACGAACTGAAGCGCCTGCGGCGGCTCGCCGAAGACGAGCTGAAGCCCGCCCTGGAGAACGTGGCAGGGGTGGCCGCAGTGAAGGTGAGCGGCGGCCTCGAGGAGGAGATCGAGATTCTCGTCGACCAGGAGCGCCTGGCCCAGCTGGACCTGTCCATCGAGGAAGTGGCGGAACGCATCCGGGCCGAGAACACGAATCTCTCCGGCGGCAGCCTGGAACAGGGCAACCAGCGCTTCCTCGTCCGCACCATCAACGAATACCAGTCCGTGGAGGAGTTCGCGAGCACGGTGATCGCCACCCGCGAGCGCCGGCCCGTCTACCTCGGCGATATCGCCGAGGTGACGCGGGGCTTCAAGGAACGGGAGGCCATCACCCGCGTCGACGGCGCCGAGGCGGTGGAGCTGGCCGTCTACAAGGAAGGCGACGGCAACACGGTGCAGATCGCCGGCCGCACGGCGGAACGCATGGACTCGCTCTCGGACGACCTGCCGGACGGCCTGGAGGTGGTGACCATCCAGGATCAGTCCGGCTTCATCCGCGCCGCCATCGACCAGGTGGTGACTGCCGCGCTGCTCGGCGGGCTGCTCGCGGTACTGGTGCTCTACGGTTTCCTGCGCGACGCCCGGGCCACGGTGATCATCGGCCTCGCCATCCCGATCTCCGTGATCGGCACCTTCGCGCTGATGTATCTCTCGGGCCTGAGCCTCAACATCATGTCCCTGGGCGGCATCGCGCTCGCCGTGGGCCTGCTCGTGGACAACTCCATCGTCGTGCTCGAGAACATCGTGCGCAAGCGCGAGGGCGGTCGCGGCGTGCTCGCGGCGGCCCGGGAGGGCGCCGGCGAGGTTGCCACGGCCGTGACTGCCGCCACCCTGACGACGGTGGCCGTGTTCTTCCCCATGGTCTTCGTCACCGGCATCGCCGGCCAGCTGTTCCGCGACCAGTCGCTGACGGTGACCTACGCCCTGCTCTTCTCCCTGCTGCTGGCGGTGGTGCTCATCCCCATGCTCGCCGCCTCCGGCGGCCGCCAGGGCTACGCGGAGGCGATGGACGCCAGTCCGCCGGGCCGGATCGGCCGCGCGCTCGGCTGGGTGGGACGCATCGCCGGCCGTCTCTGGCATCTGCTCGCCGCCGGCATGCGGCTGTTATTGACGCCGCTGGTACTGTTCTTCAGCGGCTTCAACCGGGCCGCCGCCGGCCTCTACGAGCGGATGCTGCCGTGGGCCCTCACCCACCGGGCCGTCGTCCTCGTGACCGCCGCCCTCATCTTCCTCGGCTCGGTCGCCCTGGTGCCTAGGCTCGGCACGGAACTCATCCCCCAGCTCTCCCAGGGCGAGTTCTCCGTCAACCTTCGCCGCGCCCCGGGCACGCCGCTCACCGCCACCGACCAGGCGCTGCTGACGGCCTGGCGGGCCGCCGCGGACGTGCCGGGCGTGGAGCGCACCTATTCGGTGGCGGGCAGCGGCAACCGCCTGGATGCGAGCCCGGTGGACGCCGGCGAGCATACCGGCAGCCTCACCGTGCGCATGGCGGCCGGCGCCGGGCGCGACGGCGAGTCCCGCGCCATGGCCCGGATACGCGAGGACATAGCGACGCTGCCGGGCGTGCAGTACGACTTCAGCCGGCCGGAGCTGCTGTCGCTGGCCACGCCGCTGGAGGTGGTGATCACCGGCTTCGATCTCGCGCGCCTGCGCACCGCCGCCGACCGCATCGCCGGCGCGCTGCGCGCCGACGGACGTTACACGGACGTGCGCTCCAGCATCGAGGCGGGCAATCCGGAGATCCAGATCGCCTTCGACCAGGAGCTGGCGGCCAAGCTCGGCCTGTCGGTCCGCGACGTGGCCGACCAGGTGGTGAACAGCGTCCGCGGCAACCTCGCCACGCGTTACAGCTGGCAGGACAAGAAGATCGACGTCATGGTGCGCAGCGTCGATCGCTCCGCGGCGTCGCTGGAGGACGTGGGAGCACTCATCGTCAACCCGGCCAGCGAGCGTCCGGTGACCCTGGACGACGTCGCCACGATTGTCCTGGCCGAGGGACCCGCGGAGATCCGCCGTCTCGATCAGCAGCGCGCCGCCGTGATCTCCGCCAACATCGCCTACGGTGACCTGGGCGCCGCCGCCGAGGCCGCCGAACGCATCCTCGCCTCGCTGCCGCTCCCGGCCGGACTCACCACCGACATCGTCGGCCAGAGCGAGGAGATGGAGGATTCGCTGGCGTCCATGCGCTTCACCCTGCTGCTGGCCGTGTTCCTGGTTTACCTGGTGATGGCCTCCCAGTTCGAGTCGCTCCGCCATCCGTTCGTAATCCTGTTCACGATTCCGCTGGCCCTGGTCGGCGCGGTGCTGGCGCTGTATCTCACGGGCACCACCATCAACGTGGTGGCCTTCATCGGCGTCATCATGCTGGCCGGCATCGTCGTGAACAATGCCATCGTGCTGATCGACCTGATCAACCAGCTGCGCCGCGCCGGCGTCGCCAAGACCGAAGCCATCCTGGAGGCCGGCCGCAGCCGCCTGCGGCCCATCCTGATGACGACGCTGACCACGGCACTCGGCCTCCTGCCCATGGCGCTCGGCTTCGGCGAAGGCGCGGAGATCCGCGCGCCGATGGCCATCACGGTAATCGGCGGACTGACCACGTCCACGCTGCTCACCCTGCTGGTGATCCCGGTCGTCTATTCGCTGGTGGAACGCGACGAACGGCCGCAATCCGCCGACGCGCCCGCCCCGGCTCCGCAGCGGGCCTGACGCGGAGGGCCAGGGAATGCGCCATACGGAATTCTCACTGCGCCGGCCGGTCACCGTCACGATGATCTTCGCGGCGCTGGCCGGCATCGGCCTGATTTCGTCCCGGCTGCTCCCGCTCGAACAATTCCCGGATATCGAGTGGCCGGGCTTTTTCATCAACATCCCCTACGAGGGATCCACACCGGAGGAAGTGGAGCGGCTGATCACACGGCCCGCCGAGGCCGCGCTGTCCACCCTCTCCGGCGTCAAGCGGATGAACTCCACCTCCGGGGCGGACGGCGCGCGAATCTGGATGGAGTACGGCTTCAACTCCAACGCCGCCACCGAGGCCGTGGAGGCACGGGTGAAGCTCGATGCCATACGCGACGAACTGCCCCCCGACCTGAAGCGCATCATGGTCTACAGCGGCTCGCTGAACGACGAGCCCATCATGACGCTGCGCCTGTCCTCCGACCGGGACCTGTCCCGGGAGTACCTGATGCTCGACCGCGTGCTGAAACGCCGCATCGAGCGCATCGAAGGGGTATCCAAAGTGGATCTGCAGGGCGTCGAGCCCCCCGAAGTACGTATCCTGCTCGACTCGGGCCGGGTCGCCGCCCACGGCATCAACCTCTACGAACTCTACGAACTGCTGCAGCGGAGCAACTTCTCGGTCAGCGCAGGCCGGCTGGAGAGCGGCGAGCAGCGCTGGACCCTGCGCTCGGACGGCGAACTGCGGAACCTGGCCGAGATCGGCGACCTGATCATCGACGGCGGCAACCTGCGCCTCGCCGACATCGCCGACATCCGGCTGGTGCCTGAGGAGCGCGACTACGGCCGCCACCTGGACGGCCGCGAGGCGGTGGGGCTCGGCGTCACCCGGGCCAGCGGCGCGAACATGGTGGAGGTGGCGGACCGGGTCAACGAGGAACTAGAGAAGATCGCCGAGCTGCCGTCGATGCGGGGCATCCGCATCTTCAACATCGACAACAAGGCGGACAGCGTGCGCTCTTCCCTGGCGGACCTGCTGCAGGCCGGCCTGATCGGCTCGCTGCTCGCCGTGCTGGTGCTCTATCTTTTCCTGCGCCAGGTCACGACCACCCTGATCGTCATGCTGGCAGTGCCGGTCTCACTGGTGATCACGCTGGGCGTGATGTACTTCAGCGGCCTCACGCTGAACATCCTCACGCTGATGGGGCTGATGCTCGCGGTGGGCATGCTGGTGGACAACTCCGTGGTGATCACCGAGAGCATATTCCGTTACCGGCAGGAGTACCCCGACGATCCGCGGCGTGCCACGCTTGAGGGTGTGGACGAGGTGGGGCTCGCCGTGATCGCCAGCACGGCGACCTCGGTGTGCGTGTTCCTGCCGATCGTGTTCGGCGAGCAGATCGACATCACCGTGTTCCTGTGGCACGTCGGCGTCACCATCTCGGTGGCCATCGTGCTCTCGCTGCTGGTTTCCCAGACCCTCATACCGCTGCTCGCCAGCCGGGTGCCGGCGCCGCCGCCACCGCAAGCCGGCAGCGCCATGGCCGCCCTCACCGATCGCTACAGCCGCGCGCTTGCGTGGACGCTGCGCCACCCCCGCTGGTCTGCGCTGGCCGCGGTGATCGTCCTGGCCTCGCCCGCGGCGCCCATCGGCCTCGGCATGCTGCAGACCGACATGTTTCCCCAGGAGCCGTCGCGGCGGCTGGAACTCATCTATCACATCGACGACATCTACCCGGTGGAGCGGGTGGAGATGGCGGTCAACCGCATGGAGGCGTTTTTGTTCGAGAACGCCGAGCGGCTCGACATCGAATCCGTCTACAGCTATTACGACACCGGCCGCGCGCAGTCGAGCATCCTGCTGACCGAGGGCGATGCGATCACCATGGACGCGCAGACGGTGATGGACACCATCCTGGAAGAGATGCCGGAGCTGGTCATCGGCCGGCCCGACTTCCAGTGGCAGCAGCAGGGCGGCGGCCCGGGCTTCGGCATCACGCTCACCGGCGAGTCGACCGAGCGGCTCGCGGAACTCGCCGGCGAGGCCTGGCGCGTGCTCTCCACCGTCGAGGGTCTGGAGGGGCTCACGTCCGACCTGACCGCGGGACCGAAGGAGGTCCAGGTGGTGGTGGACCGGGAGCGTGCCGCCCGGATCGGACTCACCAGCCAGACGGTCGGCCAGGCGGTCGCCGTCGCCATGCGGGGCCAGCCGCTGCGCGAGTTCCGCACGCCGGACGGCGAGATCGGCGTGCGGCTCGCCTTCCGCGAGGACGATCGCCAGACGATGGAACAGCTCGCCAATCTGACGATCATGACGCCATCGGGCGAGCGGGTGCTGCTGGGGGCGGTCGCCGACCTGCACGAGCGCACCGGGCCGCGCCAGATCCGCCGTACCGACCGCAAGACCTCTGTGAAGATCTCGGGCTCCATCGACACCGACAGCTCGCTCTCGGAGATCCGGCCGGTGGTGCAGCAGCTGATGGACCAGATCGACTACCCCCCCGGCTACGGCTGGAGCTTCGGCGAGGGCGTGGACCGCAGCGACGAGACCCAGCAACTGCTCATGCAGAACATCCTGCTCGGGGTCGCGCTCATCTTCATCGTGATGGCGGCATTATTCGAGTCCGTGCTCTACCCGGTCTCGATCATGGTCTCGCTGATCTATTCGATCACCGGGGTCATCTGGTTCCTGGCCCTCACCGGCACCACCATGAGCTTCATGGCGATGATCGGCATCATGATCCTGATCGGCATCGTCGTGAACAACGGCATCGTGCTGGTGGACCACATCAACAACCTGCGCCGGGCGGGCATGCCCCGCGAGCAGGCGGTGCTGGAAGGCGCACGGGACCGGCTGCGCCCCATCCTGATGACCGTGGCCACCACCATCCTCGGCCTGTTGCCGCTGGCCATCTCCACCACCAAGATCGGCGGCGACGGCCCGTCCTATTTCCCGATGGCGCGGGCGATCATCGGCGGGCTGGCCTTCTCCACCGTCACCTCGCTGCTGCTGGTACCGCTGGTCTACGTGAGCCTGGACCGGGCCAGGAACTGGGTGGGACGCGTGCGCCGGTACGCGCGGGCCGGCGCCTCGGCTGCCGCGTGACGCGGCGGGACGGTCAGGACAACAGCACGTCCGTAACGTGCCAGAACTCCTCGGCCAGCACGTTGACGTCGGGCTCGTTGATATCCGCCGACTCGCCGGGGGCATCCAGTGATTCCGGCACCGGCACCGTGTCCGCCCGCCGCTCGTAACGGGCGCGCTGGCTGAGGACCTGGGTGCGCCGGCGGACTTCGGCGGCGAATTCCGCGCCCGTCTCGGCCTCGTCGAGTGCTTTCAGGCGCGCGCTCAGGCGTGTCAGCAGCATGTCGCAGTCGCGCTCGCTGCCGTAGTCGATGCTGCCGGGCGTGCGCTCCATGGCGGAACGCGCCATCTCGGTGAAGCCGAACGCCGAGAAGTGCCCGTAGAGGTACTCGGCCAGGGCGATCACCATGCAATTGACCAGCCGCCGTCCCTGCACGGACAGCCCCGGATAGTCGGGCGGCGTCGCCTTCTGCAGCCGGCCGTATTCCCGGGTGAGCTCATCCGCCGCGGCGGCGACCTCCTCCAGCTCGGCTTCGACCGGCCCCCGCTCGGCGCGGACCGACCGTCGGCGGAAGAAGTTCCAGAATCCCGCCAGTGCGGCCGTGCGCTCTTCGATGTCGGCGAGCGCCGCTTCCAGTTCCCGCCGCCGCGCCCGCGCCCGGTCGAGGCGTCCCGCCGCCTCGCGGCGCAACGCCGTCTGTTCCGTGGCCCAGGCGGCCAGCAGACGCTTCCGTTCGCGCTCGGTCACCTGGGCGGCCATCTGGCCGGCGAATTTCTCCAGACGGGCATGGCAGCGCTTCCAGACGCCGCGGATCTGGTAGAACACCACGGCGCGGTTCGCCGCGGTACGGTCGGCCAGCAGCTCCTCCAGCCCGTCGAGCTTCTGCTGCAGGCGGGCGTTGCGCCCCTCCTGCACCTTGAGCTGATCCAGCAGCTCGTAGCGCTCCTTGCGCAGCCGCGAGTATTCCTTCTTCAGCTCCGCGCGATTCCAGTACAGATGCAGGAGCTTGTCGTCGTCCTGCTCGACGTGCGCCTCCGGAGAACCGAAGAGTTGTGCCAGTGCTGCCATAGCCGGGCCCTTGACATAATCGGGACCCGCACCTCCGTTCGGGGAGCGGGGACCGTTCCGATAGGGCGCATGCTGGCACCATCCTCGCGGCGGTACCATGACCGGATCGACACTTTCGGAGGCGGGCAGCGCCGCTCACGCGGCGGGGCGGCGGCGGTCAGTCGGCGGGGAACGCGTGACCCCGGTCGAGGCAGTATTCCAGCCACTTGTTCAGCATGACGTTACGCGCCCAGCGGCTGTCGAGTTCGCGGCGGAATTGGCTGGCGAGGCGCCGGAACAGCTCGTGATGGTGCTGGTCGGCGAGATGCATGGCCTCTGCCAGGCAGCCGTCGAAGTACACCCGTACCGTGAGATCGGGATCGGCGACGCTGCCGCCCGCCTCCTCGAAGCGGTAGGTCATGGCGAGCGTCGAGGTATAGGGCGTGCGTTCCAGCACGCTCAGGTGCAGGTCGCAGTCGCCGCCGACCCGGGAGACGTGGCCGCCTTTCATGGCGCGCAGCGCCGGCGCCATGCGCAGCAGTCGCAGGTAGTTGCTCTCGTAGAGCGTCATCAGGCCCGCGAAGCTGCGCGGCCGCACGACGGTCTGCGGCAGGATGAGGCTGTCGGCGATCATGGGCGGAATATAGCACACGGCAGGCGGACTCCTGCCCGCCCAGAAAAGACCGTAAAAATCAAGGTTTACGTGTGGCGCGAGGCGTGCTTCAGGGACGCGTGCGCCGTTCCAGTCCGGTGCTGTCGAGGATGCGGCTGGAGATCTCCTCGATGGAGAATTCGGTGGTGTCGATGTGGGGAATGTTGTAGCGGCGGAAGAGCTTCTCCGCCTCCCGCAGCTCGTAGCGCACCTGCTGTGCGCTGGAATAGCGGCCACGTGAGCGGCGCTCGCGGCGGATCTGCTGCAGCCGCGCCGGGGCGATGGTCAGCCCGAACAGCTTGCCGCGGTGCTTCAGCAGCGTCGCGGGCAGCTCGCCGCTCTCGAATTCCTCCTCGGTGAGGGGGAAATTGGCCGCGAACACGCCATACTGGAGGGCGAGATACAGGCAGGTGGGCGTCTTGCCTGAGCGCGATACGCCGACCAGGATCACGTCGGCCTGCTCGTAGTTGCGCACCGTCGCGCCGTCGTCGTTGGCGAGCGCGAAGTTGGTCGCCTCGATGCGTTTCATGTAGACGTTGGGATCGGAAACGCCGTGGGCCATGCCCGCCGAATGGGACGATTCCTGCTGCAGCTCCTCCTCCAGGTCGCCGAGGAAGGCGTCGAAAATATCGAGATACAGGCCTTCCGAACCCTGTATGATGCGGCGCAGATTATCGTGTACGAGAGTGCTGAATACGATCGGCCGAATGCCGTCACGGCGGGCGGAATCGTTGATTTTTTTCAGCGCAGCCAGTGCCTTGTCATCATTGTCGATAAATGGCAAAGTCACCTGCCGGAAATCCTGGCTGTCGAATTGGGTGAGCAGGCTGTGACCCAGTGTCTCGGCCGTGACACCGGTCTGGTCGGACAGAAAAAAGACGGTTCTTTGGCCCATGGTTCGATCCGCGGCGCGAGGTCCGTAGCGAGCGTCGTTGGATTGTGCACGTTCGGGTCGATAACACAAGGGAGTCGACTTTGGAGCCTTATGTAGTTCCGCTCGATGCATTGGGCATGGGCGACGTGGACCGGGTGGGGGGCAAGAACGCATCCCTCGGGGAGATGATTGCCAACCTCGCCGCCGCCGGCGTCACCGTCCCCGGCGGCTTCGCCACCACCGCAGAGGCCTACCGGGACTTCCTCCGACACGAAGGACTCGCCGACCGCATCAACCAGCGCCTCGACACGCTGGACGTCGACGACATCAAGGACCTCACCGCCGCCGGCAGCGAGATCCGGCAGTGGATCATGGATACCCCCCTGCCGCCGCGGCTGCGCGAGGACATCACCACGGCCTGGGAAGAGATGACCGGCGGCGAGAATATCGCCGTGGCGGTGCGCTCCTCGGCCACTGCCGAAGACCTGCCTGACGCCTCCTTCGCGGGACAGCAGGAGACCTTCCTGAACGTGAAGGGCCTCGAGCGGCTCATCGAGGCCATCCACAAGGTGTTCGCCTCGCTGTTCAACGACCGGGCCATCGCCTACCGGGTGCATCACGGCTTCGACCATTCCCTGGTAGCGTTGTCGGCCGGCATCCAGCACATGGTGCGCAGCGACGTCGGCACCTCCGGCGTGATGTTCACGCTGGACACCGAGTCCGGCTTCCGCGGCGCCGTGTTCATCACCGCCTCGTACGGACTCGGCGAGACCGTGGTGCAGGGCGCCGTCAACCCGGACGAGTTCTACGTCTACAAGAAGGCGCTGAAGGACGGTCACGACCCGATCCTGCGCCGCAGCCTCGGCAGCAAGGCCATCAAGATGGTCTACAGCGACAACCCCGCCCCGGGCCATACCGTGGAGACGGTGGACGTAGACGAGGCGGAGTCGCAACGCTTCTGCCTGAGCGACGAGGACGTCATCGAGCTGGCGAAGCAGGCGGTGACCATCGAGGAGCACTACGGCCGCCCGATGGACATCGAGTGGGGCAAGGACGGCGAGGACGGCCGGATCTACATCCTGCAGGCGCGCCCGGAGACGGTGCAGAGCCGCAGCGGGCGTACCCTGCAGCGCTTTTCACTGAAGACACGCTCGGACATTCTCAGCCGCGGCCGCAGTATCGGCCAGAAGATCGGCATAGGCCCCGCCAAGGTCATCCGCAGCATCGAGGAGATGACCCGGGTGCAGAACGGCGACGTGCTGATCGCCGACATGACGGACCCGGACTGGGAACCGGTCATGAAGCGCGCCGCCGCCATCGTCACCAACCGCGGCGGGCGCACCTGCCATGCCGCCATCATCGCCCGGGAACTGGGCATACCGGCGGTGGTCGGCTGCGGCGACGCCACGGAGCAGATCGCCGACGGCCGCGAGGTCACGGTCTCCTGCGCCGAGGGCGACGAGGGCTACGTCTACGACGGCAAGCTCGAATACGAGAAGAAGAAGATCGAACTCGACTCGCTGCCGGACATCCCGGTGAAGATCATGATGAACGTGGGCAATCCGGACCGGGCATTCGACTTCGCCGGCATCCCGAATCACGGCGTCGGCCTGGCGCGCCTGGAGTTCATCATCAACCGCATGATCGGCGTCCACCCGCGGGCGCTGCTCGAGTTCGACAAGCTGGACGCCGACACCCGCGAGGCGGTGGAAGAGCAGATGGCCGGCTACGGCGAGCCGGTGGAGTTCTTCGTCGCGAAACTGGCCGAGGGCATCGCCACTATCGCCGCCGCCTTCGACCCGCGCCCGGTCATCGTGCGCTTGTCGGATTTCAAGACCAACGAATACGCCAACCTCATCGGTGGCGAGCCCTACGAGCCCCACGAGGAGAACCCGATGCTCGGGTTCCGCGGCGCCGCCCGCTACGTGGACCCGGAATACCAGCCCTGCTTCGAGCTCGAATGCCGGGCGCTGAAACGGGTGCGCAACGAGATGGGCCTGACCAACGTCCAGATCATGGTGCCGTTCGTGCGCACCGTGGAGCAGGGCCGCGAGGTGGTGGAACTGCTGGCGAAGAACGGCCTGGCCCGGGGCGAGAACGGCCTGAAGGTCATCATGATGTCGGAGCTGCCCACCAACGCGCTGCTGGCCGACCGCTATCTGGAGCACTTCGACGGCATGTCCATCGGCTCCAACGACATGACCCAGCTCACCCTCGGGCTGGACCGTGACTCCGCCCTCGTGGCCGACGTCTTCGACGAGCGGGACGACGCCGTGAAGGCCCTGCTCGCCATGACCATCGAGGCCTGCCGCCGTCAGGGGAAGTACGTGGGCATCTGCGGACAGGGTCCGTCGGACCATCCGGATCTCGCCTACTGGCTGCTCGATCAGGGCATCGAGAGCATGTCCCTAAATCCGGACACCGTGATCGAGACCTGGCTGTTCCTGGCCGGCGAGAAGGTCTGACGCCGGCCACAATCCTCAGAAGCTGTCGCTCCAGCGCGAGCGCTTGCGCCAGCGGATCCTGGGCACGATGATGCCCACCAGCACGCCGGCCAGCAGCACGGCGGCACCGGCGATGAACCAGTCCCGGTTGCGCCGGCTGGCAAGCTCCCCGTTCTCCTGCTGCAGGGCGGCGATCTGCACCTCCGCCGTGGAGAGCTGCTCGCGCAGCGCGTTGTTCTCCGCATTGATGCCGAGCACGTTGGAGGCCGTCCGACGAATCTCCGCGAGCTCCGCCTCGAGCTGCTTGTTCTCGGCCTCGAGCGTCCGGATGCGCGCCTCGGCCTCCTGCTTGGCGCGGGTGAGGTCGTCCAGCTGCGCGCCGAGGTCGCCGCTCTGATTGCGGATCGTCTCCAGCCGTTGACGCATGTCGGCGAGCTGATCCCGCGCCGCCGGTTCCGCCATGAGATAACGGCTGATCACCCAGCCTTCGGTCCCGCCGAGCGTGCGCACGCGCGTGTAGCCGCTGTCCGGGTCCTGCTCCAGCATCTCGAGCTGGGTGCCGCTCTCCAGCATGCGGATGATCTGGTTCGCCGTACTCGGCCCCGTCCTCAGCGTGATCTCGAACTCGTCGGAGACGTAGCGCGTCTGCGCCGCGACGCTCTGTGCCAGCAGCGCAAGCAGCAGCGCCGCCAAGAAAGGCATCTTGTTAAGGAGTGTATTCAAGTTCCTGAAACCCAAGTCGAATTGCCCCCGACCGGGAGCATCAGGGCCGACTATAAAGCAAGCCCGGACGCGGTGCCAGCGGTCGCGCAGCGGATCAGCCTGCCGCGGCCCGGCGCCAGACCAGCAGCAGATTATTGGCCGGCATCGCGTATTCGGCCTCCCGCTCCAGCCCGTGCCCGGCAGCCTCGGCGTCCACGTCGTCGAGGTCCCGGATACCCATGGCAGGGTCCCTGCCCCGCAGCTGCCGGTGGAAGCGCCGGTTGCTCTCGCTGGTATGGCGGCCGCCCCGTGAGAACGGGCCGTAGATCAGCAGCAGACCGTCCGGCCGCAGCACGCGGGCGGCGCCCGCCAGCATGGCGCAGACCGCCGGCCAGCTCATGATATGGGCCGTGTTGGCGGCGTAGACGGCATCGAAAGGGCCGTCCGGCCAGTCGTCCCGCAATACATCCAGGGCCACGGGCGGCGGCAGCGGCGGTGCGTGGGGCGTCTGCAGGCCGGCGGCCAGCGACGGCAGGTTGGGCGCCATGTCGCTGGTCTGCCAGCGGACCTCCGGCAGTTCGGCGGCGAAAAAGCGAGCGTGCTGGCCGGTGCCGGCGCCTATCTCCAGCACGCGGCAGCCGGGTGCGAGGTGGCGGCGCAATACCGAGAGGATCGGCCGGCGGTTACGCTCCGCGGCCGGCGAGAACGGGGGTTCCACGGTCATGCGGTGTCAGCCGGTCTGCATCGCCGCCACGGAGAACAGGTGCTCCCGGTAATGGCGCAGCTCCGCAATGGAGTCCCGGATATCGTCGAGCGCGCGGTGGCTGGATTCCTTCTGGAAGCCGGCGGCGACCGGCGGCGCCCACAGGCCGGCCAGTATCTTCAGCGTGCTCACGTCCAGGTTGCGGTAATGGAAGAACGCCTCCAGCTCGGGCATGCAGCGGGCGAGGAAACGCCGGTCCTGGCAGATGCTGTTGCCGCACATCGGCGAGGTGCCCGCCTCGACGTGCTGACGCAGGAAGGCGAGCGTCGCCTGCTCGGCCTGGGCTTCGGTCACCCGGCTCTCCGCCACCCGCTGCGTGAGCCCGGAGCCGCCGTGCTGGGTGCGGTTCCATTCGTCCATGCGCGCCATCACCTCGTCGGGCTGGTGGATGGCCAGCACCGGGCCTTCGGCAATCTCGTTGAGGTCCGTGTCCGTGACTATGGTGGCGATCTCGATGATCTGGTCGTTCACCGTATCGAGGCCCGTCATCTCCAGATCGATCCAGATCAGATTGCCCCGGCCCTTCCCTGCCATTCTCTCGTCCGTCATAGGCTCCGCCGTGCCGCAAAACTGCCGGCAGTGTAGCAGAGGGGCGCACGCGGCCGGACCGCACGGCCTATACTTCGGCCATGACGAAGAAACGAGCCCACGACAGTTCTTCGGACCGTCACCTCACCGTCACCGCGGCCCGCGGCCATCGGCTGGAACTGGAGTCGGCCGACGGCCGGCAGCTGCCCGCCCGCACCAAGGGCAAACGGCTGCGGGTGGTATGCGGCGACCGGGTGGAGGCGGCGCCGATCGCGGGCGAGGGGGACTGGCTGGTCACGGCCGTCGGGCCGCGGGACAACGTGCTGGCCCGCATCGACAGCCGCGGGCGGCCCGAGACGCTGGCCGCGAATCTCGACCAGCTCGCGGTGACCGCCGCGGTGCTGCCGGAGCCCGATTTCTTCATCGTCGACCGCTACCTCTGTGCCGCCGAGCTGATGGGCATCGAGGCCGCGGTCGTCTTCAACAAGACCGACCTGGATCACATCGAGCCCCCGGAGCTGGCCGTCTACGAGGCGCTGGACTACCCCGTGCTGAGGGTCTCCGCCGAGGCCGGCGTCGGCATCGGCGCGCTCTCGGAGCTGCTGGCCGGGCACGTCAGCATGCTGGTGGGCCAGTCAGGCGTCGGCAAGTCCTCCCTCATCAACGCCGTCGTCCCCGGTGCCGGACAGCGTATCGCCGCGGTGTCGGAGGCGCGGCGGGAAGGCCGTCATACGACCGTGGCCGCGGAGATGATCACCCTGCCCCGCGGCGGACGGCTGATCGACTCTCCCGGCGTGCGGGACTTCGCCCCGCATATTGCGGCGGACGTGGACGTGGGCGCCGGCTTCCGGGAGATCCGGACCGCCTCGGCCGGCTGCCGGTTCAACGACTGCCTGCACCGCGCCGAGCCGGGCTGCGCCGTGCTTGCGGCCGTGGAATCCGGCGCCATCAGCGAGCGGCGCTACACGAGCTACAGGCGGCTGCTGAACCTCACCCGTCAGCTGCGCCGGGACGACTACTGAGCGGCGCCCTCAGCCCGGCGGCCAGCCGAGCCGGCGTCCGGCCAGCAGGTGCAGATGGATGTGGAAGACGCTCTGGCCGGCGCCCTCGTTGCAGTTCATGACCACCCGGTAACCGTCGTCGGCATGGCCCTCCTCGGCCGCCACGGACTTCGCGGCACCGAAGAGCTCGCCCACCAGCGCGTGGTGCGCCGGGTCGATGTCGTTGATGGTCGGGATGTGCTCCCGCGGGATGAACAGCACGTGGGTCGGCGCCTGCGGATTGATATCCCGGAAACCGATGACGGTGTCGGATTCGTAGACCGGCTCGGCGGGGATCTCACCGGCCGCGATCTTGCAGAACAGGCAGTCCGGGTCTCTCTTGTCGTCGCTCATCTCGACCTCCTCGTTCTCTCGCCGGGCCCTGGCCGCCCCCCGGCTCAGGCGCCGATGGCGCGCCGGCCGGCGAAGGCGTGGGACAGGGTGCCCCCGTCCACGTATTCCAGCTCGCCGCCAATGGGCACGCCGTGGGCGATGCGGCTGGCCCCGATGCCGCGCCGCGCCGCGAGTTCGGCCAGATAATGCGCCGTGGCATCGCCCTCCACCGTGGGGTTGGTGGCGATGATGACCTCCTCCACGTCGCCCTCCTCGAGCAGGGACTCGAGGCGGCCCAGACCCAGCTCCTCCGGGCCGATGCCGTCGAGCGGCGACAGGTGTCCCAGCAGCACGAAATACCGCCCCCGGTAACCGGTATGGTCTTCTATGGCCATGACGTCGGCCGGCATCTCGACGATGCAGAGCTGGCTTGCGTCCCGGGAGGCGTCCCGGCACACCGGGCAGACCGGCTCCTCGGAGAACATACGGCAGCGTTCGCACTTGCCGATGCCCGCCACCGCCTCAGCGAGTGCCGTCGACAGCCGGCCGGCCCCGTCCGGGTCGCGCTCCAGCAAATGGAATGCCATGCGCTGCGCCGACTTCTGCCCGACGCCGGGCAGACAGCGGAGCGTCTCTATGAGCTGGACGAGCAGTGGCGAGTAGACCATCTTGCGATCAACCGAAGGGCAGCTTCATCCCGGGCGGCAGGCCCATGCCCGAGGTAAGGCCGGACATCTTCTCCCGGGTCGTCTCCTCCACCCGCCGGATGGCATCGTTCATCGCCGCGGCGACGAGGTCCTCCAGCATCTCCCGGTCGTCGCCGATCAGCTCGTCGTCGATCGTCACGCGGCGCACCTCGTGCCGGCAGTTCATGATGACCTTCACCATGCCGGCACCGGACTCGCCGGTGACCTCGATGCTCGCCAGCTCCTCCTGAGCCTGCTGCATCTTCTCCTGCATCTGCTGGGCCTGCTTCATCAGCTGGCCGAGTCCACCCTTCATTCGTTCTGCCTCCGCTATTGTCCGTCTTGTGTCCGTCTTGTGTCCGTCAGTCCTGATCTTTCAGCCGCACCGTGTCGGGCTGCAGCTCCGCACCGAACATGTCCTGGAGTATGCGCACGTTCGGATCTTCTTCCAGCCCCTTCTTCGCGGCCTCCAGGCGCTCGGCCTCCAGGCGCCGCTCCCGCTGCACCGGGGTCTCCTCGGCGCCGCCCACCCGGATGCTCACCTTGAGCGGCTCGCCGAAGTAGTCGGCCATGGCCTTCTCCAGCGTACGCCGCCGGGGTTCGGTGAGCAGCGTCTCGCTGCGCTCGTCCAGCTGCAGTTGCACCCCGTTGCCCTCCCGGGCCAGGAATGCGCAGTTGGCTGCCAGCAGGCGCACGGAACCGGATATCTCGAGCTGGCCCGCCAGACGATGCCAGTCCGGTTCCGACCAGAATCCGGCGTGCCGGGGACCCGCTTCGGGCGTCTGACCCGCCGGCTTTTTCGGCGCCGGCGCGGGCGGCTTCCCGCCCTTCCGCTCCTTCGCCGGCCCGGGCGCCGCCGGCTCGCCCGACACGGTCTTCGCCGGCGAGAGCGAGCGGGCAGCGGGCCGGCCGCCCCCTGACGCCTGCCCGTCGGCACCGGCGGGCCGGAAGGCGAGCATGCGCAGGAGCGTCATCTCGAACCCGGCACGGGGGTCCGGCGCCAGCGGCAGATCCCGCCGGCCGGTGATGGCGACCTGATAATAGAGCTGCACGTCGTCCGGCGTGAAGCGCTCGGCATAGGTCGCGACCATCTCCTCGTCGGCCTCCTCGAGGTCCGTCGCGCCCACCAGCTGGTAGACGGCTATGCGCTGCAGGGCCGCCGCAATCTCGTCCAGCAGCCGCGCGTAATCGGGGAATTGCTCGTCGATGGCGGCCACTGTGGCGAGCAGCCCCGCGCCGTCCACGGCGGCCAGGGAATCCAGCAGGCCCGTCACGTGCTGGCGGTCGACCGTGCCCAGCATGGCGCGGGTCTCGTCCTCGCGCACGGCGCCGCCGCCGTAGGCGATGGCCTGGTCGAGCAGGCTCAGGGAGTCGCGCACGCTGCCCTCCGCCGCCCGGGCGATCAGCGCGAGCGCCTCCGGCTCCGCCTCCGCCTGCTCGGCCTCGCAGATCCGCGCCAGGTGCTCGCCGATCATCTGCGGCGTGAGGCGCTTCAGGTTGAACTGCAGGCAGCGCGACAGCACCGTCACCGGGAGCTTCTGGGGGTCCGTCGTCGCCAGCAGGAACTTCACGTGCGGCGGCGGCTCCTCCAGCGTCTTCAGCAACGCGTTGAAGGAATGCATGGAGAGCATGTGCACCTCGTCGATGAGATACACCTTGTAGCGTCCCCGCGCCGGCGCGTACTGCACGTTGTCCAGCAGGTCGCGGGTATCGTCCACCTTGGTGCGGGAGGCCGCGTCCACCTCGATCAGATCGACGAAGCGGCCCTCGTCGATCTCGGTGCAGGCGCTGCATTCACCGCAGGGATCCGGCCCCACACCCTGCTCGCAGTTCAGTGCCTTCGCGAGGATGCGGGCGATGGTGGTCTTGCCCACCCCCCGGGTGCCGGCGAACAGGTAGGCATGGTGCAGGCGGCCGCTCGCCAGCGCGTTCGTCAGCGCCTGCAGCACGTGCTGCTGACCGACCATGTCCCCGAAGGCACGGGGACGCCATTTGCGCGCCAGGACGAGGTAGCTCATTGGTCGGGCCTGAAGGCCCTCCTACAGATAGAGAATGAAGAGGCCCGCGCCAGCTCGTCCCCGGCACCCGGTGTCACCGCTGCCGCTGCTCCCTTCCGGGCCTGACGGGGTTCACGGCTGACCGTCGCGGGGCAACCGACGCGGACCAGGCGTCATTATCTCAGTGATCCGGCGAGGATTCATCCCCCGTCGGCGGCGGCGCCCTCGCGGCGGCCGGGTTTCAGCCGGTGGCGGACGCCTTCTCTTTCCAGGCCTTGAGCTGGCGCTCCATGGCATCGAAGGCATCGCGCACTGCCACGTAGACGTCCTCGTGGGCGTGACGGTCTCCGGGCCGGTTACTCACGGCCAGCTCCGTCCCCGGCACCCGCACCTCCAGGCGCACCTCGTAGACGTTGCCCTGCCGCTGATTGCGCTGCACGGCGTGCACGTATACATGACAGCTGGTGATGCGGTCGTAGAATTTCTCGAGCTTGGCCGCGCGTTCCCTGACGGCCTGTTCCACCGCTTCCGAGCGGTCCATGTCGTGGAAGTGGATCTCCGGTGGTGTCTGCACTGCTGCGCTCCTTTCGTCACAGGGAGTATCTGGCCACAGCGTAACAGAGTCCCTCGCGTGCGATACGGCCGCGTCAGTCGGCCCGGCCGACGTCGGCGGCCCAGCTCATGGCGTCGACCTGCAGCCGCGCCAGCACCTCCATATCCAGGCCGCCGCACTGCTCCACCAGCTGTGCCGCCCCGGCAGGCTCGTCCCGCTCCAGGGCCTCGGTCAGCGACAGCAGCAGCCCCAGGTCGCCGCTGCGCCACAGCAACGCGTCGCGCACGTCGTCCTGCAGCGGCAGCGGTGCCAGGATATCGGCCAGCGGCGCGCCGATCAGCGTGTCCAGCAGGGACAGGATGCCCGTCATGAACGCCCGGTCGGCATAGGCCGGGTCGGGGGCTACCCGCTCCGACATCAGCTCCATGAGCCGCCCCCGCGCAGCCGCCAGGGTCAGCAGCGGGCTCGGGAAGTCCGCGTTGCCGTCCTGGGCGAACAGCATCACCTGGAGCCAGCGCTGCAGCCGGCGGCGGCCCAGGAGCACGAGCGCGTGGGACAGGCTGTCGACCCTGTGGCGCAGTCCCATGCCCGCGGAATTCACCAGCCGGATCAGCTTGTAGCCCAGCTCCGGCAGGTGCTTCACCGTCTCCTCGATGTCCGCGATCTCGGTGTCACCCAGGATCTGCTGCAGGAGGCGGATGAGATTCTGGCGTGACGGGTCCGCCGCGCGCCCCTCGAGCAGGACCGGCCGGGCGAAGAAAAAGCCCTGGAACAGGTCGAAACCGAGGCGCTTGCACTGCGCCGCACGGTCCGGCGTGTCCACCTTCTCCGCAAGCAGCTGCATGCCGGGCCGCTGCACGGCCCGGACGATGTCGCCGAGCTCATCCGTCGCGACCTCGTGCACGTCCACCTTGATGACGTCGACCAGCGGCAGTATCGCCTCGTGGGAGTCGTCCAGGCGCGTGACGTCGTCCAGCGCGAAGCGGAAACCCTGCCCCCTGAGCTGGGAGCAGCGCTGCACGAGATCGGGCGTGATCTCCACGCTCTCCAGGATCTCCAGCATGATGCGCTCCGGCGGCAGCGCCTCCGGCAGCTCCGAATGCAGGCTCTCGGCATCGAAGTTGATATAGCCGCGGCAGGCGCCGAGGACCGCCTCGAGGCCCAGCTCGGAAAACGCCTGGGTGACCACGCGGGCCGTGGCCAGCTGGTCGCCGGGGAAAGGCTCGCCGCCCGGCGACCGGAACAGAAGCTCGTAGGCGACGGTGTTGCCGCTGCGGTCGAGGATGGGCTGGCGGCCGAGGACGAAGGGAGTCGCCTGCCCGCCCGCGGTGGCGTCTGTTAGGGGAATCGCTGACATGGCTTGCAGTCTAGCGGCACGCCTGACGGGCCGGTCGGACCCGGTTCACAGATTGGGCGCGGTTGTGGCGGTGGTCGGCCTGGTCGCAATGGTCGTAATGACACCCTTCGATTACCATCCCGATGGAACGTCCACGGGGGAACCAGCGAATGTCACTGAAGACGGCGATCGTCTCGCGCCTGACCGAGTCCTTCCTCGGCGAGGCGCGCCTCCGGAAGCTGCGAAGAAGGGCGGAGGCGCGCCGGCGCAGGGAAGGACGCCCCCACGTCGTGGAGTACTTCCACCAGCCGGACGACCCCCATTCGCGCCTGCTCGCGCAGGCATTGCCCGGTTTCGTCGAGCGCTACGACGCGGAACTGAGAGTCTGGCTCGTCGGCCCGCCGCCCGACTGGGCAGCGCCGGAGCGCGAGCGACTGGTCGAATGGGCCCGTGTCGATGCCGCCCGCCTCGCGGCCCGCGCCGGGCTGGATCCGGATGCGGAGGATGCGGCGGTCCGGGAACTGATCGCCGGTGCGCGAACCGGGGGAGATGCGCGTCGCGAGCAGCTCGGCCACTATCTCGGCGCCACGCTGCATTACGAGGGCGAGTGGTACTGGGGCCTCGACAGGCTGCACTACCTGGAGTCGCGGCTCGCCGATCTGGGAGCGCGCCGCACCGGCGCGCCGGGCGAACCGCTGTTCGCGCCACCGGCCGTGCCCTCGCCCGCGGCAGCCCCGCCCGCCTCCGCGCGACCGCCGGACATTCACTGGTTCCTGTCGTTCCGCAGTCCGTATACCTACATCGCCGCGGAGCGGGTCAGGACCCTCGCCGACGCCTGCGGCGCCCGGCTGCAGCTGCGTTACGTGCTGCCGATGCGCATGCGGGGACTGCCGGTGCCGAAGATGAAGAGCCGCTACATCGTCACCGACGTCGCCCGCGAAGCCCGGCGACTCGGTGTGGCGTTCGGCCGCATCGCCGACCCCCTGGGCAAACCGGTGGAACGCGGTTATTCCCTGCTGCCCTGGGTCATCGCGGAGGGGCGCGGCTACGAATACTGCCTCGCCTTCATGCGCGGCGTGTGGTCCAGAGGCATCGATGCCGGCAGCGACCGGGGCCTGGCGCGCATCGTCACGGAAGCCGGCCTGGACTGGCAGCAGGCGCGTCATCACCTCGACAGCGACGACTGGCGAGCCGTCGCCGAGGCCAACCAGGAGGAACTGCTCGGGCTCGGCCTGTGGGGCGTCCCCAGCTTCCGGGTCGGCGACGCGGCCGTCTGGGGCCAGGACCGCCTGTGGGCCGTCGAGGACGAAGTGCTCGGGCAGTCCGGCGCCGGGACCGGGAAAGCGACCGCATAGACCAGGGTCCGGACCGCAAGGTGCATCGGCGGAAGCGTCGGGTAATCGGCCCTGCCAGATCGAAGGCTCCGCACCTCGTCCGATGTCCGCAAAGAGGGCCCGAGGGCCCTCTCTTACCTTTCTCCGGCGGTTTGGGTGCCGGACCTGCGGTCTCGCGCTCCTATCCGCGCGGATCGCTTTGTTGCTCGTACAGCTCGATGTAGTTCTGATAATAGCGGGTATAGAGCCTGAAGTGATCCTCGAGCGCGCTGAGTTCCCGCTCGGTCCCGATGAAGTACTCGAGCAGGTCCTCCTGCTGGTACTCGAGCAGCCGGCCCAGGTTCGGCGCCACGTCCTCCACATTGTAGAGAGCCATGTCGGAGTACTCGAGGATGGGCCGGTTATCCGTGTGCAAGGGCGCGCCGGCGACCAGCGCGTCGACGTCGCTCTCGCCGAGCAGCAACATGCTGGCGAGCTCGTAGACGTTGTCCACCTCGAGGCTGCGCAGGTCGCGCTCGACCGCCTGCATCCTCTGCCGCAGCTGCGGCAGGTTCACCCGGGTCGGCTCCGGCGTGCCGACCAGGATGATGAAGTGGGTCGGAAACTGGGTGAAATACCAGGCCGTGGTGTGCGGGAAGACGTCGTCGAAGGTAGCGATCAGGATACGCAGATCCTCGAAGGACAGGCCGCCGACCGGCAGCCAGGCGGCGGCGACGCCTTCGGGGGTCAGAGCATCGCGCATGATCTCGAAGTACTCGCGCGTGTACAGGTACGGGTTGCGCTTGTACTTGAGGTTGGTCACGTCGGTGACGATGGCGGAGAACGCCTGATCGGTGGCGGCGATGTAGTTGCGGGCGTCATCGAGAACGAGTCTCAGATCGGGGTCCGCATAGGAGTGGTAGTTGACATCGCCGAACAGCGGCGCCGCGTCGATGATCTTCTGCTCGATCTCGACCGCATGCACCTCGACGTCATGCAGCAGCATGCTGCCGGAAGTGGTGCCGGTGCCGTAGCCCACCGTCAGCGCCACCGTCGGATCCTCGGCCAGCAGCAGCGGCACGTGGGCCAGCATCTTCGAGTCGGCGAGCAGCACGAGGTCGGTCCCGGAGACGTTCTGGCCGTCGACGAACAGGCCGCGATAGGCGTCCCGCTCGACGGCGGTGACCGTGCCCGACAGGCCCTCCGCATAATAGATGACGTCGAAACCCTCGGCCGCGGTCACCAGGTCGCGGCCCCTGAGTTCGGCATGGAAGGACTTGCTGTCGGCGAACACCAGCAGGTTGGCGACGGCGGCGACCACCACCAGCGATACCCATTGCATCCTGGCTGGCCGGTCGCCGCGCAGCAGGAACGCCAGCGCGATCAGCAGGCTGAGATTGACAAGGATCAGCGTCGTATTCCACATGCCCACGAAGGGAATCAGCACGAAGCCCGTCAGCAGGCTGCCGAGTACGCAGCCGAGTGTGTTGGAGAAGAACGTGGCGCCGGCCTTCGCGCCGATGCGGTCCACGTCCCGGGCGTAGATGCGCACGCCCAGCGGGAACAGGATGCCCATGAACACCGCCGGGATGAACGAGACCGTGAACGCCAGGCCCATGCCAAGTGTGAGCTGGCCGGCCGGGGTCGCATCCGCCAGCATGATGGTCAGCTGCTCGAACTGGCGGAAGATGAGCAATACCACGGCGCCGCTCAGGGCCGTCACGATCGACACGGCGCTGAACCAGGACTCGAGATCGCGACGCCGGTCCACCCTACTCGCCACGATCCATGCTCCGACCGAGAAACCGAGCAGGAAGCCGGCGAGGATCAGCGCGAAAGCCTGCGAGGTCGACAGCCCGTAGGTCGAGAGGATGCGCACCCACAGCATCTCGTAGCCCAGCGAGATGAAGCCGGCGAGGAACAGGAAGACCAGCATGTAGGAGTACGGCGCCTTCTCGCCGCCGACCGGATCCGGATCCTGCGCGCCGCGCCTGCTCAGGCCGATGATCAGGGCGACCAGCAGGTTGCCGGCGACGGCAGTCATCAGCGTGCCGGTCACACCCAGCCAGCGCACCAGCACGAAGCCGGTCAGCAGGACGCCGGCGGCGGCGCCGAGCGTGTTGACGTAATAGAGTCTGCTGAAGCTGGAGCCAAGCTCCTCGGGGTTACGCAGGAAATACTTGGCGAGCAGCGGCATGCTGCCGCCGATCAGGAACACCGGCGGCAGCAGCACCAGGGTCGATAGCAGCAGCCGCGCGAGCGAGAGGCCGTAAAAGCCGAGATTGTTATAGGCATATTCGTACAGATAGCGGTAGACGGGCAGCGTCTCGATCACCACGAAAGCGAGCAGCGAGGTGGCTGCGATACCCAGCTCCACGTAGAGGTAGATGCGCAGCGGGTCGCGGGTGCGCTCCGACCACTTGCCGAAGTAGTAGCTGCCGAGTCCCAATCCCAGCAGGAACACGGCAACCACCGTGGCGACGGCGAAGCTGCTGACGCCGAAGACGAGCCCCAGCAGGCGCACCCAGATCAGCTGGTAGATCAGCGCCGAAGCGCCCGAGACAAAGATAGCTGTAAAGAGCAGCCTGTTGCTCAGGGTCCAAACCATCAGCGTGAGCCCTCTGGCCAGGTTGGATGTCCCGCGCCGCACCCGTCGCGCCGGGCGCAAAGCCCGCGGCCGTGGCAGCATCTTAGCCGCATGGCGAATGCCGCAGGCACTCGGAAGAACCCCTAGTGCGTGGACGCGTCGCGCGTCGATCC
The DNA here is from genome assembly GCF_040706535.1 of Lentisalinibacter orientalis. Classification (NCBI taxonomy): domain Bacteria; kingdom Pseudomonadati; phylum Pseudomonadota; class Gammaproteobacteria; order Woeseiales; family Woeseiaceae; genus Lentisalinibacter; species Lentisalinibacter orientalis. The sequence continues at coordinate 321,531 of NZ_JAPDRJ010000004.1, read as the reverse complement.
CCGGAGCGGGCACCGGGCAGCCATCCGACGCATTCGACGACCGGCAGGTTCGGGAACGATATGCAGAATGCGAATCATTGCTAATGTGGCTCAAATCACTGTTGCCGCTCAGATTTCACCTGCGTACTTATCCTGATTGGATACGCGGTTCCATGTATTCAAAATTCGCTCTGAGCATTCCGATTGGGGTCTTCGGAGGGAGCAATACGGGATGCGCGCTTGTATGGGGTCGCGCCCTGACTTCCTTTGGAGACAACAATGAAAGCAAACTGGAAACTGGTGGCAACCATCGTGCTTGCCGCCTTTCTTGGATTAGCCGGTTGCGAAGGCGATGACGGATCGCCGGGCGCAGCCGGCCCGACGGGACCCGAGGGCCCCACGGGACCCACGGGGCCTGAAGGCCCTCCGGGCAATGATGCGGCTGTAACGCCAGTCGAGTCCTGCTCGGTCTGCCATAGCGACGGCTCCTACGCCGACGCCACGGTAGCCCACGCGCTGATGGAGCTCGGAGCATTCGACAACTTCGCCGTCACGCCTGACGGCGCGGACCTGGTGATGAGCTTCAGCGCCGAGGTCGACGGTGCCCCTGCTACCGACGCAACGTTCTATCGTGCATACACCGGCGATGGCACCAACCGCACCACCCTGACCGACGAAATCGAGCTTGACCCGACGCTGTTCACCAATAACGGCGACGGCAGTTACAGCATACGGATCGTCGACGGCGTGGCCCGCTTCGGCGGCGAAGACCTTCGCTATCTGGCCATTCTGCGCACCGGCGCCAACGACCTCGAGGTCGTGGCCTACGGTGACTATCCGGCACCCCTCGGGCGCGCCGGCCTCGCCAGTAACCAGGCGTGTGTCGACTGCCACGGCGACAGCGGTGAAACGGGTCGCTTCGATCCCGAAAATCGCGGTGGGCACTACTCCGCCCCCATGACCGTGGACGCCTGTGTGGTTTGCCATCGCAGCGATGATCCGGCAACCCCTGACGACGAACGTCCGTCCTACGGTGCAGTGGCCGAGATCATTCACGGCATCCACAACTCGCACAACTTCCCGGATGGCGAGTTCCTGTCGCGGCGTGACACCGTATATGACGTCACCTATCCGACCTACATGACCAATTGCAGCGTCTGCCACAGCGACAGCAGTGTCGTCCCGGCAGCGGGCGTCTCCGCCCTCGAGGCTGCGAACGCCATGCCGGTCAACGGGGCCGGCTGCTTCACTTGCCATGGCAGCATGGACGGCTTCGGCTTCGAAGGTGGCCTCGACTTCCACCTGACGATCCCGAATCCGGAGACGGCAGACTGCGGGCAGTGCCATAACGGCTCCACCGCGGGCGCCACCGTAGCCGACTACCACAACGGCCTGACGACGGAACGTGGCGGCATCATCTTCGATGGCGTCGACACCTCCGTGACCGAAGGCGCGAAGATCGACTGGCAGATCACCGACGTCGTCGACGACGGTGTTGAGCTGGCGATCTCCTGGACGGCGAGCTACGACGGCGTTGGCGTCGACCCCTGTAACGCCACGGCAGGCGCCGGCGCCCCGGTGTTCTTCGCCGACGGCAACGGCAACCTGAGTATCCTGCGTAACTACGCGCAGGGCGGCGACTACATCCTCGGCACCAACCCGAATAGCGCCGGTCAGCCGGGGCCCCAGGTAGGCGTGTCGGTCGACAATACGACCTGCGCCGGCGGCGTCGCGACGACGGTAGTTCCGGTCGATGAGACCGACGCCATGTACGGCCGTTTAGCCATCCAGGGCAAACCGCGTCTTCCGAGCGTGCTCGGCGGCGGCGCGCTCATGGCAGTGCGTGCCTTCACGCCGACCTACGACTGGACGGTGGGTGACGGTGCTCCGGCGCCTGCACGTCGGGCCGTGGTCGACTCGGGCGAGTGCCTGCAGTGCCACGTCGGTTCGATGTACCAGCACGGTGGCAACCGTGTCGATAACGTCGACATGTGCTACCTCTGCCACAACACGGCTGCCAACGACCAGTACGTCCGCGTCGATACCTTCGACGTCGATGCCTCTGAGTCGTATGACGGCCTTGCCGGGCAGAACTTCGGCATGAAGGAAATGCTGCATGCGGTCCACTCGGCCGGCGAAACGACGGCACCGATCGTGATCTACCGCGGTCGTGGCATCTACGCCTGGGCCGGCGAGGAGTCGCAGCTGTTCAACTGGCCGGGTTCAGGCAGTGATCTGCCGGTCTTCGGTTCGGACGACGGCACGGGTAACCCGGTGCTGCAGAACCACACGTTCCACAGCCCGACCTATCCGCGCGCGCTGAACGCCTGTGGCGCCTGCCACGTGGACGGCTTCGCCATCCTGCCGAGCGCGCTGGACGCAATGGCCTCGACCATCGAGACGGGTGAACCCCCGTTCGGTGATCAGGTCAACGACGTGCTCGAGGGTGCCCAGACGTCCTCCTGCGTCACGTGCCACCGCAGCGGCGATCCGTCGATCGAGGCTGCCATCAAGGCGCATGCGTACCAGAACAGCTGGACCCCGCAGGAATTCCCTGAGGGCCGCGAAACGATAATCGACGCAGTGCGGTAAACCAAGGTGACCGGGGTGGGCCGCAAAGGCCCACCCCACATCACCAACAAAGAAGTAAAACGTTCCGGCCGGGAGAGCGATCTCCCGGCCTTTTCTTTGCGTCTGTCCCCTCCTCTGCCTCGCGCTGGCGCGTGGAACGATGATGAGGCACGACAGTAGCACCTCGACCGCGTGATCGGTCATTACATCGAACCGGAGGCCGCAGAAGGTGCGAATTCTCGGCGCTTACCCGTCTTCGTCCGCCTGCGTGTCGTATCGGAACGGCTCGCCTTCCTCGTCCTGCAGTTGTTGATCGAATGCCGCCTGCAGGCCGGTGTCCTGTTCCTCGGCCTCCTCTTCCGGCTCCGGCTCGATGGCGCCCGGGTAGAACGGCGACAGGACGGCCACGCTGATGCCGATGGCCGACAGCAGGGCAAACGCATCGGCATAGCCGATATCGCCCACCAGCGCGCCGACCACGGGTGAGCCGGCCGCCTGACCGAGCGCAACAGCAACGAACGGCAGCACCGGCCCCATCGCCAGCCGACCCGGCAACAGGCGGATGCCGGTCATCAGGTACAGCCCCGTGAGACTCATGTAGGCCAGGCCGAAGACGAGCGCCGAAAACGTGGCGAGCATCAGCCGACCGGGACTGGCGGCGAGCAGCGCGAGGCTCGCCGACAGCATCATCAGCATCAATGCGTGTGTAATCGGCGGATTGTTGCGGTCGGCCAGGTCAGCGACCACGGCGCCGCCCAGGCCCGCTATGCCTACTGCGAGCCACAGCCATCCGGCTGCGCCGGCCGGCAACGCGCCGAGGGTGACCACCAGGTCGGGCGCGAAGAGCCAGTACGCCGACGCGATGAATCCCATGACGAATGCGAACAGGGAGAGCTCGAGCAGGCGTGACCACTGCAGCTTGCTGATGGGGGGAGGCGGCGCGGCATTGGACGGCACGATGGGCGATGCCGCGGGAATGAAGCGCCAGGCGGCCACCACGCCGGCGGCGGCAAGAACCGCGAAGGAGGCGTAGGCAAGACGCCAGGCTCCTGCCATGAACAGCACCGCCGGCACGGCCACCGCCACGCCCACGCTGGTGCCGGCGTTCATGACCGCGCTGACGCGCCCGTGCTGCCTGCGCCTCACCGCTGCGCGCATGGCCGCCGTGAGCGCCGGCATCATCAGACCGGTGCAGATACCGCAGGCGAAGACACCCACGCCGAGCGAGACGGCGCCGGAGGCGAGGCTGATCAGCGTCAGGCCGCCGACGCCGAACAGGCCCGACAGCACTGCGGCGAGCCGGGCTCCGAGACGATTGGCCGCCAATGGCGCCACCAGCGTCGCCAGCAGGAAACTGATCAGCGGCAAGGCGCCGATGATGCCGATCTCGTAGGGCGTGAGCGCCAGTTCGGCCCGGATCGGCGGAACGAACAGCCCGAAGGCGAAGCGCGCCAGTCCGTAACTGATGGCGACCAGTGCCGCGCCCAGGAGCGCGAAGCCCGTGCTCGATCGCAGACTCATGGCGCCTCCGCGAGGCAGTCATCCGACAGGCCCGGTTCTACCGGCTTTCGGTCATCCGGATCAACCCGTCGGCGGCAACGGCCCCTGTGGGCGTGACGATCAGCGGGTTGACGTCCAGCTCAAGGATCCGGTCTGCGTTGGCGACGGCATAGGCTGCCAGCTTGTCTGCTGCATCGATCAGCGCGTCGAGATCGCCGGCGATCGCGTCGCGATAGCCGGCGATGAGCGCAGATACTCTCAGACGGCCGATCGCCGCGGCAATCTCTTCCCGGGTCACCGGCAGCAGTAGCGAGACCGTATCCTGCAATAGTTCGACGTTGACCCCGCCGCTGCCGATCAGCATGGTCAACCCGAAGCACGAATCCCGACTGAAGCCGACAATCAGCTCGGCGATGCTCGGCGCGACCATCTCCTCGATCAGCAGGCACTCGAACTCTCCCGCGAGGCCTGCCGCGGCGCCCAACAACGCCGGCTCGGTCTCGATGCCGACGACGACGGCACCGGCCTCGCTCTTGTGCGCCAGCCCCTCGGCAAGACCCTTGAGGACCACCGGGTAGCCGATTTCGGTCGCAGCTTCGGCGACTTCGCGCGGGTTGCAGATCCGACCTTCAGGCACGCGGATACCGGCCGCGGCCAGCTCCTGCTTGCTTTGCCACTCGTCGAGCAGGACCGCCTCGCCGCTGCCTGGCTGCGCGGCAGTCACGGGCATGACCCGGCCCGGCGCGCCTTGCGCCGCACCGACGTCCGCCGCCGCCCGGATCGCGAACAGGCAGTCCTCTATGCCCTGCATCGGCGTCAGACCGGCATCCTTGAGCCGCTCGCGGACGGTGTCGGACATCGTTTCCGGCAATGACGAGACGATGACGGCGCGGCAGCCGGTCGCCTCGACCGCCGCCTGCAGCGCGCGCTCGGCGACCTGCCAGCTGGCATCGTCGTTATCCTCGCCAGGCGGATAATCGAGGACCAGCAGCGCGCAGGCGACATCGTTGCTCAGAGCTTCGGTAAAGCAACGGGTCAGCTTGTCGAGATCGCCCCATACGTAGAGGTGATAATCCAGCGGATTCGAGATGCTGACGTTCGGGCCGAGCAGCGCCTTCAGGCGTTTCGCACTCTCGTCGGCGAATGGCGGCATCGGGACGCCGAGCCGTTCGGCGTTGTCGGCGACGATCGTCGCGTCGCCTCCCGAGCAGCTGAGCGAGGCTATGGTCGCCCCGGGCAGCGGCCCGCACTGCGAGAGGAACTTCATCGTCTCGAGGAACCGGGACACCGTATCGCAGCGGGCGATGCCGAGCCGGGAGAACAGCGCCGTGTACAGTCCGTCGGAACCTGCCAGTGAACCCGTATGGCTCATCGTTATCTCCGCACCGCGGGCGGAACGGCCTGCCTTGAAGGCGACGATCGGCACACCCTTCTCGAGCGCGCGTATCGCCGACCTGGAGAAGGCCGGGATATCGGTCAGCCCCTCGACATGCAGGCCGATGGCCGTGACCCGCTCGTCCTCGAGCAGGGCGTCGATGTAGTCGTGCATGCCGAGCGCGCTGTTGTTGCCTGCCGAGATGACGTAGGAGAAGTCGATCCCACGGCGCTGCATCGTCAGGTTCATGGCGACATTACCGCTTTGCGCGATCAGCGCGACGCCCCGCTCGCAGCGGCGGCCGCCGTACTGGTCCGGCCACAGCGCGACGCCGTCCAGATAGTTGAGGTAGCCGTGGCAGTTCGGGCCGATGATCGCCATGTCGCCGGCCGCTTCCCCGAGCTCCCGCTGCCGTCCGGCGCCGAGTGCCCCGGTTTCGGCGAAGCCCGCCGCGAAACAGACCGCGCCCGGCGCTCCGGCCGCGGCGAGGTCGCGGATGATGGCAAGCGTGGCCTCCGGCGGCGCCGCGACGAAGCTGGCATCCGGCACGCCCGGCAGATCGGCCACCCGCGGCACGCAGGCGACGCCCGCAAGTTCCTCCCGTCGGGGGTTCAATGCCCACAGCTCACCGGTGTAGCCGATCTTCCGGCACTGACGCACGACCTCCGCCGCGCTGTCGCCGCCGATGACGGCCACCGACCGCGGGCTCAACAGGCGCCTGAGCGCATCGGATTCAGGCACGCACCCGCCTCCCCTAGCGGCCCTTCCAGACCGGGTCGCGCTTCTCTGCGAAGGCGCGGGCCCCCTCGAGCTGGTCCTCGCTCGAATACAGCGTCTTCACGGTCGGGAACTGGCTGTTAATGATCTTGCGCAACGCGTCGTGGAACTTCATGTTCTCCGCCTCGCGGACGACTTCCTTGATCGCCGCATAGACCAGCGGCGGTCCGGACTCGATCACCCGGGCCACCTCCCAGACACGCTCCATCAGCTTGCCGGCCGGCACGACCTCGTTGACGAAACCCCAGCGGTGCGCTTCCTCCGCATCCAGCCAGCGCCCGGTCAGCAGCATCTCCATCGCGATGTGATACGGGATTCGCTTCGGCAGCCTGATCGAGGCCGCGTCGGCCACGGTGCCGGAGCGGATCTCCGGCAGCGCGAACGTCGCATGGTCGGCCGCGATGATGATGTCGGCGCAGAGCGCGATCTCCAGGCCGCCGCCACAGCAGATGCCGTTCACGGCCGCGATTACCGGCTTGTTGAAATCCTCGAGCTCCTGCATGCCGCCGAAGCCACCGACACCGTACTCGCCGTCTGCTTCTTCACCGGAAGCGGCCGCCTTCAGGTCCCAGCCCGCGGAGAAGAACTTCTCTCCTCCGCCCGAAATGATAGCGACCCGCAGATCCGGGTCGTCGCGGAAATCCGCGAAGATCTCTCCCATCGCGACGCTGGTCGCGCGGTCGATGGCGTTCGCTTTCGGCCGGTCGACGATGACTTCGAGTACCCCACCGTCGATCCGCGTCCGTACGTCCTCTTTGCTCATGGTCGTCCGTCCCCTACTTCTCGAGTGGCCGCAGCAACGCGCGGCTGATGATGTGACGCTGTATCTCGGAGGTGCCCTCCCAGATGCGCTCCAGGCGGGCATCCCGCCAGATGCGCTCCAGCGGCAGTTCTTCCATCAGGCCCATGCCGCCATGGATCTGTATCGCCTCGTCGGCGACGAACGCCAGCATCTCGGTGGCCTTCAGCTTCGCCATGGCCATATCGGCATCGGTCACGGTGCCCTGGTCGTATTTCCAGCCCGCCTCGAGGATCATCAGTTCGGCCGCCTTCATCTCGGTCGCCATGTCGGCGAGCTTGAAGGAGACGCCCTGGAACTTGCCGATCGGCTGTCCGAACTGCTCCCGCTCGGCGGCGTATGCCAGCGAGTGACCGAAGGCCCTGTCGGCCCGCCCGAGGCAGGTGGCGCCCACCTGCAGCCGGGTCGCGCCGAGCCAGTCGTTGGCGACCTGGAAGCCCCCGTGCACCTCGCCCAGCACGTTCTCGGCCGGAATCCGGCAGTCGTCGAACTCCAGGATAGCGTTGGTGTAACCGCGGTGGGAGACGTTGCGATAGCCGTCGCGCACCGTGAATCCGGGCGTTTCCTTGTCGACGAAAAAGGCCGTGATCAGCGCGCGCTTGCCGCGCGGGCCGTCTTCCTCGCCCGTCTTCATGAAGACGATGGAGAACGCAGCGATATCGGCGTGGGAGATGAAGTGCTTGGTGCCGTTCAGTATCCAGTCGTCGCCGTCGCGCTTCGCCGTCGCCTTCATGCCGCGCAGGTCGGAGCCCGCCCCGGGCTCCGTCATTGCCAGACAGTCCCACTGCTCCCCCGCCACGCAGGGCTGCAGGTACTTCTCCCGCTGCTCCGGCGTGCCGGCGCAGAGGATATTCGACGGCCGCGCCACGGCCGTCCAGTGCAGCGCATAGTTCGCCCGGCCGAGTTCCTTCTCGTAGAGCAGCCAGGTCAGCGTGTCCAGGCCGGCGCCGCCGAATTCCTCGGGGATGTTGGCGGCATAGAGCCCGGTCTCGATTGCCTTCTGCTGGATCTCCCGGACGAGGTCCATGTCGAGATGGCCAGTGCGCTCGATCTCCGCCTCGTGCGGATAGAGTTCGTTCTCGACGAACGCGCGGGTCGTATCCACGATCAGCTGCTGTTCTTCGGTCAGTTCGAAATTCATGTCATCAAAGCCTCTGTTTGTGGTCGCCCACGCTGCGGCCTGCCGTTTCGGGGACGGGCAGCGCTGCATGCGCGGCTGCCAGCTCCCGCAGCGCTGCCGACGCAGCGTCAGCGGCCTTTTCGACCCTCCCATGCGCCGTATTCACGTGCAGGTACATGGCCTCGAGTGTGGCGAGCAGGCGGTCATCGCCGACGGCATGGAGACGGAAGAAGACATGCAACCGCTTGCCGTCCGTCGCCAGCACCTGGGCCGTCGTATACATCGCCGCGCCTGCGCCCACCTCGTCGAAGTACTGGTTGTGCGTCTCGGCCGTGTACCAGCTGCAGCCTGCGGAAACGTATTCGTCATGCATGCCGACGCGCCGCAACAGCGCCTCGCAGCTGTCGCTGAAGACCTGCACGTAGCGGTACTCGGTCATGTGCCCGTTGTAGTCGATCCAGGCCGGCAGCACGGTGAGTTCCAGCAACCTGAGCGGCGCCTTCTCGTCGGTCTGTCCGTCGGCCTGAGCATAGGCCTGAGCGTCGGCCGGCGGCGCCCGCTCGCGCAGGTAGCGATCGTGAGCATTCAGCGTCCGGCCGGCACCCCAATCGCGCTCCTTGAGCGTGCGCAGGATGCCGACCAGGTTGCGATCCCGGATCGCCTCGAGCTCGCGGATGCTCCAGGCTCCTGACTGCGCGTCGGACTGACCGGCGATCTTCGCGACCAGCGCCTCGTCGAGCTCCGGCACATCCATCAGTCTCGTCCAGGGCCACTTGAGCGCCGGGCCGAACTGGCGGATGAAATGCGCCATGCCCTCTTCGCCACCGGCCAGCCGGTAGGTCTCGAAGAGTCCCATCTGCGCCCAGCGCAGGCCGAACCCCATCCGGATCGCATCGTCCACCTCGGCCGTCGTCGCGACGTCGTCCCGCACCAGCCAGAGCGCCTCGCGCCAGACGGCCTCGAGCAGGCGGTCCGCGATGTGCGCCTCGATCTCACGCCGCACCCTGAGCGGCTGCATGCCGATCGACGCGAGCAGATCCATCGCGCCGGCGACGACGGCACCGTCGCTTTCCGGACCCGCGACCACCTCGACGAGCGGCAGCAGGTAGACCGGATTGAACGGATGCGCGACCAGGATGCGCCCGGGATCCGCCGCCCCCTGCCGGAGTTCGCTCGGTTTGAAGCCGGAGGTCGACGAACCCAGGACCGTATCCGGCGGCGCGGCGCCCTGCGCCTCGGCGATGACCTCGTGCTTGAGCGAGAGGTCTTCGGGCACGCTCTCCTGGATCCAGTCCGCGTCGCGGACCGCGTCGGCTGCCTGTGCGCAGAAAGTAAGCTCGCCCTCGTGCGGCAGTGGCGCATCGGCCAGTGCCGGCAGGGAACGCCGCGCATTGGCGAGCACGTCGGCAAGACGCGTCACGGCTTGCGGATGCGGGTCGTAGACGGCGACATCCCAGCCGTGCAGGAGGAACCGGGCCGCCCAGCCGCCGCCGATGACGCCGCCGCCCAGCAGGGCCGCCTTGCGGCGCCGGCCTGTCGCGGCGGTCATCGGGGTGCCCGCTTGGTGAGCTCCAGTTTGCTGCGGACGGCCTCCGGGGGCATCACGGTCGCACCGAGATCCTCGATGATCCGCGCGGCCTTCTCGACCAGCTGGGCGTTGCTCGCCAGCTCGCCCTTGCGGAGATAGAGGTTGTCCTCCAGGCCGACCCGAACGTTGCCGCCTGCCAGCACGGCCGCCGCCACGTAGGGCATCTCGTTGCGCCCCAGCGAAAAGGCGGAGAAGTGCCAGTCGCTGGGCACGTTGCTGACCATGGCCATGAAGGTGTGCAGATCGTCGGGCGCGCCCCAGGGAATACCCATGCAGAGCTGCACCAGGTGCGGCGCCTCGATGATGCCCTCGGCGGCCAGCTGCTTCGCGAGCCACAGGTGGCCCGTATCGAAGGCCTCGATCTCCACGCGCACGCCGAGGTCCGTCATCAGTTTGCCCATGGCCCGCAGCATGCCGGGCGTGTTCGTCATGACGTAGTCGGCCTCGGCAAAATTCATCGTGCCGCAGTCCAGCGTGCAGATCTCGGGGCGACATTCGGCCACGTGCTCGACGCGTTCCTCTGCGGAAGCCATGTCGGTAGCGGCCTCGGAGAGCGGCAACGGCGCTTGCGGAGAACCGAGCACCAGGTCCCCGCCCATGCCGGCAGTCAGGTTGATGACGACGTCGGTGTCCGCTTCACGTATGCGCTCGGTGACCTCGCGGTACAGGTCAACGCGGCGTGACGGCTTGCCGGTCTCCGGCTCGCGCACGTGACAGTGCACGATCGCAGCGCCGGCACGTGCCGCCTCGATGGCGCTGTCGGCAATCTCTTTTGGCGAGCGCGGCACATGCGGTGACTTGTCCTGTGTGCCGCCGGAGCCGGTGACCGCACAGGTAATGAAGACTTCGCGATTGATTTCCAATGGCATTGAGGAACCCCCTGATCAGTGCGACTGTTCTGAACGGACGGCATGCCCCTCGGACATTCCGGGCATTGCGCCGTGACGTTATCGTCGTGGTTATTGCTGGGCGAGCCAGCGAGCCGCGGGGGGCGGCCACCAGTCGAGCACTTTCTTGTAGGGTCCCTGGATGAGCATGAGCTCGCATCTGATCGATGTGCCTTTTCACCATAGATGATCCGATTTCGGGCCACAAGCCGGATGCGGACGCCGGTACCGAAACCGAAGGTCCGGGATGCCGGCCTGTGCCTTTCTCTACACCGCGTAAACCGGCACTGCCGGTGCCTGATTCGCCGCCATCCGCCCGCCTGCGCTAGTATGGAGAGGCGAAAGGAGACGAAATGGCCACCAAATCCGCGGAAATCAGGCCCCTGCGCAACCCCGAGAAAGTCGGCGAACCGCTGGCGCCCTGGACCTACCTGAACCCCGAAGTCCTCGATCTGGAATACGAGGCGTTTTTCCTGCGCCGCTGGCAGCTGGCGGGCCATCGGAACGAAGTACCGGAGCCCGGCGACTACGTGACCGTCGATTTCGGCCGCGATAGTGCGGTGGTGCTGCGCGGCAAGGATGGTGAGCTGCGGGCTTTCCTCAATGTCTGCCGGCACCGGGCCTCGCGGATATTCGAGGGCAAGGGACATTGCCGCGGCGTGGTCAAATGTCCCTACCATGGCTGGACCTACCAACTCGACGGTTCCCTGCTCGGTATCCCCCGGGAAGAGAACTTCGCCGAGATCGACCGCGGGCAGTTCGGGCTGCACGAGATCCAGCTGGAGGATTTCCACGGGCTCCTGTTCGTGCGCGTCCGTGGCGACGGCCCGAGCGTGGCGGAGCAGTTCGCGCACACGGCGGAGTACTTCGAGCAGTACGACACCGGTTCCTACGTGGCCTGCGCAGAACCGGTGCAGCAGGTCTGGGAATGTAACTGGAAGGTGGCCTGGGACAATTACCTCGAGAACTACCATATCCCGGTCGGGCACCCCGGTCTCAACCGCCTGGTGAAGAGCACGGACGAGGGCGAAGAGCTGACCAGCGGCCTGAGTTACGGCGTGTTCGCCATACGGGACAAGCCCTCGACCGTCGACGCCGAGCGCCGATACCAGGAGCTGTTTCCCGCCGCCTTCGAGCGAATCCCGGAGGATCTGCACAATCGCTGGGTGCAGTTCGGCCTCTCCGGCAACCTGGGCATCGACCTCTACCCCGAGCTGCTGGACATTTTCCAGATCATGCCGCTGGGGCATGACAAGACCCTGGTCCGCGCGCTCTTCTACGGCCACCCGAACCCGACCCGCGAGGAGCAGAAGCTCCGTCACCTGAACCTCGATATCAACGGTTCGATCAACGACGAGGATCGCGACCTGTGCGAACGGGTACAGAAAGGTCTGGCGACGACCGGCTACCGCCCCGGGCCGCTGTCCTCGGAGGAGAGCGGTATCTGGCGCTTCCACGAAATGGTCCGCCGGCTCGTGCCGGTGACGACGCTCGACGCAGCGCCCGCCCTCGGGCAGGTTGCCGAGGAGAATCGCAAGCTCATGGAGTGACGCCGGGCCGGCGCCGCGCCTTCTTCGTCATCTATGGAGTAGCGGAGAGGGAGGGATTGATTCGCCTGCTTCGCAAGCTCACCCTGCGGGCGGCTCGAACCCGATTGTCTGATATCGAGGGTTCGAACCCCGGTTCAGCGAAAATCAAAAAAAGGGCCGCGAGGGCCCTTTTCTTGTTTTTTGGCGGAGAGGGAGGGATTCGAACCCTCGATAGGGGGTTACCCTATACATGAATTCCAATCATGCGCCTTCGACCACTCGGCCACCTCTCCGGAATTCTCATCCCGCTAAAGCGGGCGCGCAGATTACTGCAGCGGCCCCGCCAGTTCAATCTTCCTCGTCGTCGCCGCGGGTCTCGGCCATGCGCTGGGAGAACGGCGGCGGCTCTTCCAGGCAGCGGCCCTCCCCGGCGCCCGGCGGCGTCGAAGCTACCGGCACCTCCAGGTCCCGACCTTCGTCCAGGCCGCTCAGGCCCTCCGGCACCTTCACCGGATCCGTGAGCCGGCTCTGCTGGTAGGGCTTGGACTTGCTGCAGTCGTCGCCGCCCAGGCCGAGCCCGAAGCAGCCACTCAGCAGCACCGCCATCGCCGGCCAGAGGATGAGTCGTTTCATTCGTTCGTCTCCGCGCCCGACATGATGCCGGCGCCCTTGAGTGCCTCGTCCACCTGCTGCCGAAAGCGCGCGTCCAGCGGCGTGAGCGGCAGCCGTATGCCCGTACCCATGAAGCCCATGCGATGCAGGGCCCACTTGACCGGGATGGGATTCGACTCCAGGAACATGGCCTTGTTCACCGGCTGCAGGCGCGCGTCGATCTCGCGCACCGTCGCCTCGTCGCCGGCCGCGGCCGCCCGGCACAGCTCCGCCATGAGAGCCGGCGCCACGTTCGCCGTCACCGACACCACGCCGTGACCGCCGCCGAGCAGGAAGTCTGCGCTGGTGAAGTCGTCGCCGCTGAAATAGCGGAAATCCGCGGGGCAGACCGCCTGCATCGCCTGCAGCCGGCGAATGTCGCCGGTGGCGTCCTTGATGCCGAAGATGCGCTCGTGCGCCGCCAGTCTGGCCACAGTCTCCGGCAACAGGTCCGAAGACGTCCGGCCGGGTACGTTGTAGAGCATCACGGGCTTGCTCACGGCATCCGCCACGGTCGAGAAGTGCCGGAACATGCCCTCCTGGGTCGGCTTGTTGTAGTACGGCACCACCATCAGGAACCCGTCGATGCCGGCGCCGTCGACCGCCTGCGACAGCGCCAGGGTCTGGCGGGTGGAGTTGGAGCCGGTACCGGCCAGGATCCGGATGCGTCCGTCCGCGAGTTCCACGGAGCGGCGCACCAGCTCGGCGTGCTCCTCTTTGAGGAGCGTGGCCGATTCACCCGTCGTGCCGGCGATGACCAGGCCGTCCGTCCCCGCCTCGCAATGGAAATCGATCAGGCGCTCGAGCGCCCCATAGTCGACCTCGTCGGCATCGGTGAACGGCGTCGCCAGCGCGACCAGGCTGCCCTGGATCATGGATTACTCCGCGTGAACAAGCCGGCGATGGTACTGGCCGGGGCCGGTCCGCGGCAAGAGTGCGCGGCAAATCAATTGCTTGCACGCCGCTACAATCACAGTACACTGCGGCGACCAGCCAGCCGCGCCAGACCCATAACCTATTCGAGAAAAATGTCTCAACTTATTGTTATTTCAGCTATCGGAAACGACCGAACCGGTGTAGTTCAGGACCTGACGGAGACCATCCTGGAGTGCGGCGGCAACATCATCGAGAGCCGCATGAGCACCCTCGGCCAGGAATTCGCCATGCTGCTGCTGGTCTCCGGCAACTGGCATACCGTGAACCGGCTGGAGACCGAGCTCGGCAAGCTCGAGAAAGAGCACGGGATCAACGCCACCCTGCGCCAGACCCGGGAGCGGATGGAGAAGCGGGACAGCCTGCCCTACGCCGTGGACGTCGTCTGCCTCGACCAGCAGGGAGTCGTGTTCAATATCGCCCGCTTCTTCTCGAGCCGGGGCATCGACATCGCCGAGCTCAGCACCCGCAGCTACGCGGCCGCCCACACCGGCGCGCCGATGTTCTCCGTGCAGATGAACATCAGCGTGCCGGAGCGCATCCACATCGCCCAGCTTCGCGAAGAGTTCATGGAGATGTGCGATCAGTACAACCTGGACGCCATACTCGAACCGGTGAAAGCCTGACGCCGGCGCCGCCCGGCACGGATTCCATTGCAGGAGGAGAGACCCCGATGAGCGCACCCGAGATCGGCAAGGTGGTCAAGGACTTCAAGCTGCCCGCAACGGGCGACAAGACGGTTCGCCTGAAGGATCTGCGCGGCAGGAATGTCGTGCTGTACTTCTACCCGAAGGACTCCACCCCCGGATGTACCACCGAGGGCCAGGACTTCCGCGATCTGCACGGCAAGTTCAAGCGGGCCAATACGGTGATCCTGGGGATCTCCCGTGACTCGATCGGCTCCCACGAGAAGTTCCGCGCCAAGCACGAGTTCCCCTTCGACCTGCTGTCCGATGCCGAGGAGCAGCTGTGCAGCCAGTTCGACGTGATCAAGGAGAAGAACATGTACGGGCGCAAGGTCATGGGCATCGAGCGCAGCACCTTCCTGATCGACGACCAGGGCAAGCTGCGGCGGGAATGGCGCAAGGTAAAGGTGAAGGGCCACGCCGAGGAAGTGCTGGAGGCGGCGAAGGAGCTGGCCTGACGCCCAGGCCCCGTCCGTACCTCCCGCTGACACTTCCTGACGGTCTGCCACGAACGGCCGGCGTATAATCGGGAACGCAATATGCCGGTCATTGTCCTATCTTCCATGTTGGCTGACCTCCGAAAACTGGCCGCTATGGCCGGCAGGACCATGCTGCTGATCGCGCCGCTGGCGGCGATGCTCGCGAGCGGCGGCCCTCTGCTGGCGGCCGCCGACCTGCCGGACATCGGCAGCCCGGCCAACGCCATGCTGCCCAAGTCGGAGGAGGCCCGCATCGGCCGCGCCATCATGCGCGAGCTCAGGAACCGGGGCAGGGTCGTCGACGACCCCCAGATCACCGAATATATCGAGGCGATCGGCCACCGGCTGGTGGCGCATGCCAACGACGGCGAGCAGGATTTCGAGTTCTTCGTCGTCGACGACCCCAGCATCAATGCGTTCGCCCTGCCCGGCGGCTTCATCGGCGTGCACACCGGCCTGATCGAGGCGACGGAGGACGAGAGCGAGCTGGCCGGCGTGCTGGCCCACGAGATCGCCCACGTCACCCAGCGCCACATCGCGCGCTCCATCTACAACAACTCGCGGGCCAGCATCATCACGCTGGCCACCATGCTGGGCGCTATCCTTGTGGGCATGGCCGCGGATGGGGGCAGCGACGCCACCCAGGGCGCCATCATGGGCGCCCAGGGCATGTTGGTGCAGAACCGGATCGATTTCACCCGCCGCAACGAGTACGAGGCGGACCGGGTCGGCGTCGCCACGATGGCCGCCGCCGGCTTCGACCCCCAGGGCATGCCCGACTTCTTCGCCACCATCGGCCGTCGGTCGGGACCGTTCGCCAGCAGCGTCCCCGAATTCCTCCGCACCCACCCGGTGTCCAGCGCCCGCATCGCCGAGACCCGCGCCCGGGCGGCCGCCCTGAACGTGGCCGAGGTGGAGGAAACGATGGGCTACGGCCTGACCAAGGCGCGGATCATCGCCCAGGGCCGCACCTCGCCCCGGGATGCCCTCACCTACTTCCGCGAATCCGCGCCGGCGGGCGATGCCGCGCTTTACGGCGAGGCGCTGGTGCTGCTGCGCATGGACCGGCCGGCCGAGGCGCAGCGCATCTTCGAGCGGCTGATCGACCGCAACGAGGACGTGATCGCCTACCACATCGGCCTGGCCGAGGCGCAGATGGCGAACGACAACGAGATGGCCTCGCTGTCCACCTATGCGAACGCCCGCGAGCTGTTCCCACGCAATGTGCCACTGGTGATCAGCTACGCCGAGACGCTGCTGCAGCTGGGCCGGGGCGACATGGCCCACGACATGCTGCTGGACCTGCTGAACAACACGCCGCCCACGCCGGAGCAGGTGCGGCTGATCGCCCGGGCCGCCATCGCGGCCGGCGAGACCGCCGAAGCCCACTACTACCTGTCCGAGTACAACATCATGATCGGCGACCTCGTGCGGGCCGTGGGCTTCCTGTCGCGGGGGCTGGAGCTGCCGGAGACCGAACCGATCCAGCGCGCGCGCTTCGAGGCCCGTATCGATTTCATCAAGGAATACCTGAGCGAGGAGCAGCTCAGGGAGGTGGCACGGAACGATCCCGGCCGGAATCCGGGGATCGGCTGACGGCAGCCGGGATCGAGCGGCGTTCGAGCGGCGCACCGACCGCGGAGACTCAGGGTGGCGCGGCGCTCTCCTCGCCCCCACGGTCCTCGATGAATCCCACCCAGCGCTCACCCACGCTCAGGAGTTCCTCCACGTCGCTGGTCTGGGCGATGTTGGTGACCTTCTCCGGTATACGGCGGAAGTGAATCTCGCGCACGGTGTGGTTGGCCCAGGTGATCCACTCCAGGAGCAGTGCCAGGCCCGCGCTGTCGGTCTTCGTGACGCCGCCCAGATCCACTTCCAGCAGCGTGTGATCGGCGAAGTACTCGATGCTCTCCCGCAGTATCGCGGCCGCCGTCCCGAAGGTCATCTCGCCGTCCAGCGCGAAACGACCCTCGCCGAGGTCACGGAACTCCCAGCGCTCGCTCACTCCTCGCCCGTGCCTTCCGCGTCGGCGGACCCGGAGTCCCCGCCCTCGCCTTCGCGCAAACCCGCCTCGCGCTCCAGGCGCTGGATGACGGGCTCCAGCCCTTTGCTGGCGATCTCCGCGTTGAGCTCGGTGCGGAAATTGCGCACGTAGGAGATGCCCTCGACGGTCACGTCATAGACCTTCCAGCCGTCGTCGCGCTTCACCAGGCCGTAGTTCACCGGTACTTTGCTGCCGTCGTCCAGTTTGACCTCGGTCCGGACCGTAGTACGCCGTTCCTCGGCGTCGCCGCGGAAGGGCAGCACTTCGATGCGCTCCTCGTCGAACTCCAGCACGCCGTCGGCATAGCGCTCGAGCAGAGCCTGGTAGAAGGCCCGGATGAAGCGCTCCTGCTGCTCCTCGCTGCCCGTGCGCCAGTAGCGGCCCAGCACGAGTTGGGCGGCGTAGCGGCGGTCGAAGCGCGGCAGCAGAATGCCGTCGATCACCTCGTACAGCTCCTGTCGGTTCTCCGAGAGCTCCAGCTTGCGGCCTTCGAGGGCCTGCGAGAGCTCGTCCACCGCGGTCTCGATCACGGCTGTCGGATCCTCCTCCGTCCGGGCGACACCCGGGAGGCTCAGCAATACCCCCAGCAGCGCCAGGGTCGTCATCCACATTCTCATTCGTTGCCTCCCGAACCCATATTCACCAGGAATTTGCCGATCAGGTTTTCCAGCACCACCGCGGACTGGGTGAACAGCACCTCGCTGCCGTCCTCCAGGTACATCTCCGAGCCGCCTGGCTGGAGCCCGATGTACTGGCTGCCGAGCAATCCGGCGGTGAGGATGCTGGCGTCGGAGTCCTCCGGTATCTGGTCGTAGCGGTTCTCGATACGCATGGTCACGACCGCATCCAGTCGCTGCGGGTCGAACTCGATGGCATTCACCCGTCCGATGGTAACGCCGGCCATGCTCACCGGCGAGCGCACCTTCAGGCTGCCCACATTCTCGAACCGGGCCGTCACCTCGTAGGTGTCGTCCTGCACGTAACCGCCGATGGTGGTCGTCTGCGTGATCAGGAAGAACAGCGCGGCGAAGCCCAGGAACACGAACAACCCGGTGCTGATCTCTACGGCTCTGGTCTGTTGCATAAGCGCTGTCCCTTCACATCAAGGCGGCGGTAATCAGAAAATCGAGAACGAGCACGGCGATGGAGGAAATGACCACCGTGCGCGTCGTCGCCCTGCCGACCCCTTCCGCCGTCGGCAGGGCATTGTAACCCTCGAACACGGCGAGCAGGCTGGCCGCCACACCGAAGACGACGCTCTTGACCACGCCCTCCATGATGTCGGCCAGCTCCACACTCTCCCTCATCTGCGCCCAGAAGGCGCCGATATCAACCCCCATCAGCACGACGCCCACCATGTAGGCGCCGAAGATCGCCACCGCGCTGAAGATGCCCGCGAGCAGCGGCATGGCGATGACGCCGCCGAGGAACCGGGGCATCACCACCCGCCGGATGGGGTCCACGGCCATCATCTCCATGGCCGAGAGCTGGTCCGTGGCTCGCATGAGACCGATCTCCGAGGCGAGCGCCGTGCCGGCCCGCCCGGCGAACAGCAGCGCCGTGACTACGGGGCCGAGTTCCTTCATGAGCGACAGCGCGACGAACACACCCAGCGCATCCTCGGAACCGAATCGGGACAGGTTGTCGTAACCCTGCAGGCCGAGGACGGCGCCCACGAAGAAGGCGGAGGTGATGATAATGGGCAGCGACAGCGCTCCAGTATTGTGGACCTGCTGCACGACGAGCGGGAAGCGGCGCCAGATCGCCCGCGGGGTCGCGGCCACGAGGCGCAGAAAGAACAGCTGCAGCTGACCGAAGGTCTGCAGGAAGCCGGCCAGCGCGTAAAGGAGCTCCCGCAGCACGGTATCAGTCGCCCTCGCGGCCGAGGAGCTGCTCCGCGTAGTCCGGCGCCGGGTAATGGAACGGCACCGGGCCGTCCGCCATGCCGTGCATGAACTGCCTGACCAGCTCCGAGGGCGCGCCGCTCAGCTCCTCCGGGCTGCCCGACGCCACCACCTTGCCGTCCGAGATCAGATAGCTCACGTCGGCAACCGTGCTGATCTCCTGCACGTCATGACTGACCACGATGCTGGAGATGCCGAGGATGTCGTTCATGCGCCGGACGAGACGCACGATCACGCCCATCGAGATGGGGTCGAGTCCCACGAACGGCTCGTCGTAGATGAGAATCTCCGGATCCATGACCATGGCACGGGCCAGCGCCACCCGCCGCGCCATGCCCCCGGAGAGTTCGGACGGCATGAGGGCGGCCGCGCCGCGCAGCCCGACCGCGTGCAGCTTGGTGAGCACGATATGGCGGATGAGGCGGTCCGGCAGATTGGTGTGCTCGCGCAGCGGGAAGGCCACATTCTCGAACACTGAATAATCCGTGAGCAGCGCGCCGTTCTGGAACAGCATGCCGATCTTCTTGCGCATCCGGTAGATGCCGCTCCGGTTGAGTTTGGAGACGTCCTCGCCATCGACCACGATCGTGCCACGGTCGGGCACGAGCTGCCCCGTGATCAGACGCAGCAGCGTGGTCTTGCCGGTGCCGCTGGGGCCCATGACGGCGGTGACCTTGCCCCGCTTGATGTCGATATCCAGATGATCGAATATCTGGCGCTGGCCCCGCGAATAGCAGAGGCCGCGGATCTCGACCACGTTTTCCGTCTTCTGGGTCATCTCCGTCCCTGTGCCGCCGGTGCGCCGGGCCCGGGTCCGGGCGTTGCGCAAACGGCAGAGGATAGCAAAATACCCTGCCCCGGGCCGCCCGGAATGCGCCCGCGATCTGGCACCGGAAACCAATTAGTACTAAAATGGTCCCCTATAGACTGTAGGAGGGGCTTCAGCCCCGATCGGTCGCCGGGCTTCAGCCCCGACCCGTCGGTCGGCTTCAGCCCCGATCCATCAATCGAGAGAGCCGCAATGCTGAGAATCTCGAAACTCACCGATTACGGGACCGTGGTCCTCGCGTACCTGGCGGACGCCGACCATGAGCTGCAGAGCGCCAGCGAGATCGCCGCGGCGACCGGGCTGGGCGCCCCCACCGTCAGCAAGCTGCTGAAACAGCTCGCCCGCGCCGGCCTCGTGGCCTCCGAGCGCGGCGCGAACGGCGGCTACCGGCTGGCGCAGGCGCCGGAAGCAATCAGCGCAGCCCATATCATCGACGCCCTGGAGGGCCCGCTGGCCATCACCGAGTGCAGCGGCCGGGAATCCAGCTGCGAGCTCGAGGAGAACTGCAGCGTGGGCAGCTCCTGGCAGCAGATCAACCTGCAGATCCGGCGGGCGCTGGCGGGTATCAGCCTCACCGAGCTGCAGAAACCGCGCCCCGCCATCCCCACATTCACGCTCGTGCCCATGCCTGCCGCCACCGCGGCGACCGCAGACATCGGCCGGGAAGACAACACGGACACACACTGAGCGCACTATGGCTACCAAGAGCACCGAAGTAGAGACACTGGTCAAGAGCAAGTACCGGCACGGCTTCTACACGGACATCGCGGCGGACACCGTGCCGCCCGGCCTGTCCGAGGACGTCATCGCCATGATCTCGGCGAAGAAGGACGAGCCGGAGTGGATGCTGGAGTGGCGGCTGCAGGCGTACCGGCACTGGCTGAAGATGCGCGAGCCGAACTGGGCGCACGTGCAGCATCCGCCCATCGATTTCCAGGCCATCTCCTATTTCTCGGCGCCCAAGTCCGACGCGGACCGCCCGAAGAGCCTGGACGAGGTGGACCCGAAGCTGCTCGAGACCTACGACAAGCTGGGCATCCCCCTGCACGAGCGCGCGCGCCTGGCCGGCGTGGCCGTGGATGCGGTCTTCGACAGCGTCTCGGTCACCACCACGTTCAAGGAGAAGCTGTCCGAGGCCGGCGTGATCTTCTGCTCGTTCTCCGAGGCCATCCGTGAGCACCCGGAACTGGTCCGCAAGTACCTCGGCAGCGTGGTGCCACGCCGGGACAACTTCTTCGCGGCGCTGAACTCTGCGGTCTTCACCGACGGCAGCTTCGTCTACGTGCCGAAGGGCGTGCGCTGCCCCATGGAGCTGTCCACCTATTTCCGCATCAACGCGGCCAATACCGGCCAGTTCGAGCGCACGCTGATCGTCGCCGAGGAGGGCAGCCACGTGAGCTACCTCGAGGGCTGCACGGCCCCCATGCGGGACGAGAACCAGCTGCATGCGGCCGTCGTCGAGCTGGTCGCCATGAAGGACGCGGAGATCAAGTACTCGACCGTGCAGAACTGGTATCCCGGCGACGAGGAAGGCAGAGGGGGCATCTACAACTTCGTCACCAAGCGGGGCGATTGCCGCGGGGACGATTCCAAGATCTCCTGGACCCAGGTGGAAACCGGCTCGGCCATCACCTGGAAGTATCCGAGCTGCGTCCTGCGGGGCGACCGCTCGGTGGGCGAGTTCTACTCGGTGGCGGTCACCAACAACCTGCAGCAGGCCGACACCGGCACCAAGATGATCCACATCGGCAAGGACACCTCCAGCACGATCGTCTCCAAGGGCATCTCCGCCGGCCGCGCCCAGCAGGCCTATCGGGGCCTCGTGCGGGTGATGCCGGGCGCGCACAGGGCGCGCAACTACACCCAGTGCGACTCGCTGCTGATCGGCAAGGAGTGCGGCGCGCACACCTTCCCCTATGTGGAGGTGAAGAACCCCTCGGCAAAGGTGGAACACGAGGCGACCACGTCGAAGATCGGCGAGGACCAGCTGTTCTATTGCCGCCAGCGCGGCATCTCCGAGGAGGATGCCGTCAATCTCATCGTGAACGGCTTCTGCAAGGAAGTCTTCAAGGAACTGCCCATGGAATTCGCCGTGGAAGCCCAGGCTCTGCTGAACGTGAGCCTGGAAGGCGCCGTGGGCTGACGAGGACACTACATGGAACCCTTACTCGAAATCCGCAATCTGCACGCCACCGTCGAGGACACCGAGATCCTCCGCGGCCTCGACCTGACGGTGAACGCCGGCGAGGTGCACGCCATCATGGGCCCGAACGGCTCGGGCAAGAGCACGCTGGCCCACGTGCTGGCGGGCCGCGACGACTACGAGGTCACGGACGGCGAAGTGCGCTTCCGCGGCCGCGACCTGCTGGAGATGGATCCCGAGGAGCGCGCCCGGGAAGGCGTCTTCCTCGCCTTCCAGTACCCGGTGGAGATCCCGGGCGTGAACAACGCCTACCTGCTGAAGGCCGCCCTGAACGCGGTGCGCAAGGCCCGGGGCGAGCCCGAGGTGGACGCCATCGACTTCCTGAAGCTCGTGCGCTCGAAGATGAGCCTCATGCAGATGGACCAGAGCTTCCTGAACCGGGGCGTGAACGAGGGGTTCTCCGGCGGCGAGAAGAAGCGCAACGAGATCCTGCAGATGGCAGTGCTGGAGCCGGCGCTGTGCCTGCTGGACGAGACGGACTCGGGCCTGGACATCGACGCGCTGAAGGTCGTTGCCGGGGGCGTGAATTCCCTGCGCACGCCGGATCGGGCGATCGTGATGGTCACCCACTACCAGCGCCTGCTCGACTATATCGAGCCCGACGCGGTACACGTGCTGTCCCGGGGACGCATCGTGCGCTCCGGCGACAAGAACCTGGCGCTGGAACTCGAGGAGCGCGGCTACGACTGGCTGCGCGAGGCGGCGAACGCATGAAGGCACCGTCCCTCGACGAGAAGCGGCTGCGTCAGGCCGTCGAGGCCCGGCCGGGACCCGACTGGCTGGCCCGGTTCCGCGAGACGAACCTCGAACGATTTCTGGAGGCGGGTTTCCCCCACGTGCGCCAGGAGGAGTGGAAGTACACCAGCCTGGCGCCGCTCGCGGATTTCAGCGACGACTGGCTGGCAGGCACCACCGAGGCGCCGGGCGAGACAGCGGAGCGCCGGGCGGCGGCGCTCGCGCGGGAGGTGCTCGGCGAGTTCGATGCGCACTCCGTGGTATTCGTCGACGGACGCCTGGACGCCGACTCCCTGCCGGACGCGCTGCCGGAAGGCGTCTCCGTGGAGCCGCTGCTGAAGACGGGTCTGCCGCCGCAGAGCGCCGCCGGCGCCTCCGCGGATGCGATGACGGCACTGAACGGCGCCCTCCTCACGGACGGGCTGCGTCTGTCCCTCGCCGACACCGCCGTGCTCGACCGCCCGCTCTACCTCGTCTTCGTGGTCACCGGCGAGGCGAGCGCCGTGGCGAGCCCGCGCATAGTCGTCGAGGCCGGGGCGCATGCCCGCGCAACGATCGTGGAACACTATGCCGGCGAGACGGACGCGCGGCGCTTCACGAACGTGGTCACCGACATCGTCCAGCACGAGGCCTCACGCATCGAGCACTTCCGGCTGCAGCGACAGCCGGCGCAGAGCTTCCAGATAAGCCGCCTGCATGCCACGCTGGCGGCGCGTGCCCGACTGGACTGCCACAGCCTCGACTTGGGCGGCCGCCTGGTGCGCCACGACACGATGGTGCGTCTCACCGACCGCGAAGCCGCCGTCAGCCTGAACGGCATCTACGTGACGGGCGGCGATCAGCACGTGGACAACCACACCCGCATCGACCACGAGGCGCCGGACACGGTCAGCACCGAGGACTACCGCGGCGTGCTGAAGGACCGCAGCCGGGCCGTGTTCAACGGCAAGGTGATGGTGCATGCCGGCGCCGACGGCACCGACGCGGCCCAGTCCAACCGCAATCTGCTGCTCTCGGACAAGGCGGAAGTCGACACCAAACCGGAGCTGGAGATCTATGCCGACGACGTCAAGTGCAGCCACGGCGCCACGGTCGGCCAGCTGGACGAGACCGCGTTGTTCTATCTGCGCTCCCGGGGCATCGACACGGAGAGCGCCCGTCACCTGCTGATCTTCGCGTTCCTGCGCGAGCTGCTCGGCCGCACGAATTCGCCGGCGCTGGCGCGGCGCATGGAGCGCATGCTGGTCGGCGGCCTGCCGGAATTCGACGAACTGGAGTCGTTGCTGTGAGTGCTCAGGAGAATCAGATAGCGGGCGATCTCGCCACCGCGGCCGTCGAGGCCCGCCGGTCGGACTTCCCGATCCTGTTCCAGGAGGTGAACGGTCAGCCGCTGACCTACCTGGACAGCGCCGCCTCTTCCCAGCGGCCGCTGGCCGTGATCGAGGCCGTGGATCACTACGAGAAGTGCGACCACGCCAACGTGCACCGCGGAGTCCATACGCTGAGCCACCGCGCGACCGAAGCCTACGAGGGCGCGCGGGAGAGGGTCCGCGGATTCATCAACGCGGCCTCGACCTCGGAGATCGTTTTCACGCGGGGCACCACGGAGGCCATCAACCTGGTGGCGAACAGCTGGGGCGCGGAGAACATCGGCGCCGGCGACGAGATCCTGATCACCTGGCTGGAGCATCACGCCAACATCGTCCCCTGGCAGATGCTCTGCGAGCGCACCGGCGCGGTGCTGCGCGTCGCCCCCATCGACGACGCCGGCGCGGTGGACCTCGAGGCACTGAAGGCGCTGATCGGCGAGCGCACGAAGCTCATCGCCTTCTCCCATACGTCGAATGCCCTCGGCACCATCACGCCCGCGCGGGAGATCATCGCGCTGGCCCGCGAGCGCGGCATCGTGACGCTGGTGGACGGCGCCCAGGCGGTGCCCCACGGGCCCGTGAACGTGCAGGAGCTCGGCTGCGATTTCTTCGCCTTCTCCGGCCACAAGATGTACGCCCCCACCGGCATCGGCGTGCTGTACGGCCGGGAGGCGCTGCTGGAGGAGATGCCTCCCTGGCAGGGCGGCGGCGACATGATCCTCACCGTCTCCTTCGAGGGCAGCACCTGGAACGAGCTGCCGTACAAGTTCGAGGCCGGCACGCCGAACATCTCGGGTGCCGTCGGGCTCGGCGCGGCGGTGGATTACCTGGCCGGCATCGGGCCGGCCGAGGTCGCCCGCTACGAGACCGAACTGCTGGCCTACCTGAACCAGCAGCTGGCCACCGTGGAGGGGCTGCGCATCATCGGCACGGCGCCCCACAAGGTGGGCGTGGTCTCGTTCATGCTGGACGACATCCATCCCCACGACCTGGGTACTATCCTGGACCAGCTCGGCGTCGCCATCCGCACGGGTCACCATTGCGCCATGCCGGTGATGGAGCGTTACGGCCTGCCGGGCACCGCGCGGGCCTCGCTCGGGCTCTATAACAACCGGGAAGACGTGGACCGGCTGGTGGCGGCGCTGGGGCGCGCGAAAGAGATCTTCGGAGGCTGACCGTGGCGGAATCCTCGGCCGGGCAACTGCGGGAGCTGTACCGGGAGCTGATCCTGGACCATGCCCGCCATCCGCGCC
Organism: Lentisalinibacter orientalis; assembly: GCF_040706535.1. Lineage (NCBI taxonomy): Bacteria > Pseudomonadati > Pseudomonadota > Gammaproteobacteria > Woeseiales > Woeseiaceae > Lentisalinibacter > Lentisalinibacter orientalis. Next base: position 296,319 of record NZ_JAPDRJ010000004.1, on the reverse strand, counting down.
ATTTCGGACGGCCGGAGCGCTACACGCACGAAGCGGAAGGCGTGAATCCGCTGTGCGGCGACAAGCTGCATCTGTACTTCCGCGTCGAGGACGGCGAGGTGCGGGATGCTGCGTTCGAGGGCAGCGGCTGTGCCATATCGATGGCCTCGGCCTCGCTGCTGACCGAGACCGTGTACGGCCACTCCGAGGCCGAGGCGCTGGACGCGGCGGACGGCATCCAGGCGATGCTCCGCGGCGAGGATGCCGGCGACGGGCTCGGCAAGCTGGAGGCGCTGGCCGGGGTGCGGGATTTCCCGTCCCGGGTAAAATGCGCCAGCCTGGCCTGGCATGCGCTGCGCGCGGCACTGACGAGACACGAAGGAAAGGTGAGCACTGAATCATGATGTTCGGGCATAACAGCGAACCGGTCACCCTCACCCGCGACGTGCGGGCGGTGATCATACCCATGGGCGAAGAGGTGACACTGCGCGAGGGCGCCACGGCCCACATCACCCAGGCGCTCGGCGGCAGTTTCACCATCTTCCTGGAAGGCAACCTGTTCCGGATCGCCGGCGCCGACGCGGATGCGCTGGGCAAGGAGCCGGTGCCGCCGCCGGAGGTGCCCGAGGATGCCACCGACGAGGAGCTGGAGGCCGTGATCTGGTCCCAGCTGAAGACCTGCTACGACCCGGAGATCCCGGTGAACATCGCCGACCTGGGGCTGATCTACCGCTGTGAGATCAGCCGTCTCGGCCAGGGCGAGCGGCGGGTGGACATCGACATGACGCTGACCGCGCCCGGCTGCGGCATGGGCGACATCCTGGTCGAGGACGTGCGCGAGAAGGTGTCCGTCATCCCGACGGTGGCGGACGTGCGGGTGGAACTGGTGTTCGACCCGCCCTGGAACCAGTCGATGATGAGCGACGAGGCGCGGCTGCAGACGGGCATGATGTGATCGAGCAGCGCGGCCATCCCTCCCAGCCGCCGGGGGACCGGGAGAAGACGCTGACGCTGTTGCGCCATGCGAAGTCGAGCTGGAAGGACGATTCCGTGTCCGACTTCGACCGGCCGCTCAGCAGCCGGGGCCGCGAGGACGCTCCCGACATGGGCCGGCGCCTGCAGGCGGCCGGCGTCCGTCCCTCGCTGATCGTCAGCAGTCCTGCCAAACGGGCGTGGGCCACTGCGAAGGCAGTCGCCCGGGTGATCGGCTACCCGCGCGAGTTCCTGCAGCGGGATGCAGACCTGTACCTCGCCAGCGCGGGGACCCTGGTGGAGGTGATCGGCCGCCAGGACGGGAGCTTCAACCACCTGCTGATCTGCGCCCATAACCCGGGGCTCACCGACCTGGTGAACAGGCTGCTTCCGGGCCTCACCGACAACCTGGTCACGGCCGGCTTCGTCACCGTGGGCGCCGAGGCAAAGGACTGGCGAGAGTTCTTCACCGCCGAGTTCCGCCTGATCGCCTACGACTACCCAAAAAGAATCCACGACCGCACCGATTAGGTGCCGGACCGAACTTTTCCAACTTTCTGAACTTATTCTGATCCGATTCCATCGCGCAGATGCGCCGCGACCCGAAAACTGAAATAAGTTGGAAAAGTTCGGTCCGGCACCTCCTACTCGGCGGCGAGGGATAGCAGGGTTGCGTTGCCGCCGACCGCCGCGGTGTTGTTGCTGACGCTGCATTCCGTGGCGAAGCGCAGCAGGTAATGCGGTCCGCCGGCCTTCGGGCCGGTGCCCGACAGGCCCTGACCGCCGAAGGGCTGAGCGCCCACGACCGCACCGATCATGTTTCGATTGACGTACAGGTTCCCCACCCGGGCCCAGGCGGCGATGTCCCGCGCTCGCCGGTCGATGCGGCTGTGCACGCCCATGGTCAGGCCGTACCCCGTGGCGTTGATCGCCTCGACGGTCTTGCGCAGATCTCGCGCGCGATAGCGGTAGATATGCACCACGGGCCCGAAAACCTCGCGGCCCAGCTGATCGATACGCTCGATCTCGATGGCCGTCGGCGCCACGAAGGTGCCGCCGCCCGTGCCCTCGCCGAGCGTCGTACGGTGCACCAGAGATGACCTCGCGCCCATGTCGGCCACGTATCGTTCCAGCATCTCCTGCGCCCCGGCATCGATGACCGGACCCACGTCGGTGCTCAGCAGGCCAGGATCGCCCACGCTGAGCTCGTCCATGTGGCCGGTCAGCAGTTCGATCACCCGTGGCGCGATGTCCCGCTGCACGCACAGGATGCGCAGCGCAGAGCACCGCTGGCCGGCGCTGTTGTACCCGGAATACACCGCGTCCTTGACCACCTGCTCCGGCAGCGCGGAACTGTCGACCAGCATCGCGTTCTGTCCGCCGGTCTCGGCGATGAACGCCGCGATGGGCCCCGGCCGCTCGGCCAGCGTCCGGTTGATCAGCCGCGCCGTCTCCGTGGAGCCGGTGAAGGCCACCCCCGCCACACGCGGGTCGGCCACGGCCGCCGCACCCACCTCCCCGCCCTCGCCGGGCAGGAAATTCAATACCTCGCCCGGCACGCCGGCCCGGTGCAGGATGTCCACCGCCCGGGCCGCGATCAGCGAGGTCTGCTCGGCCGGCTTCGCGAGCACCGTATTGCCGGCCGCGAGCGCCGCCGCCACCTGGCCGGTGAAGATCGCCAGCGGGAAGTTCCACGGGCTGATGCAGACGAACACGCCCCTGCCCTGCAGCCTGAGCTCGTTGCGCTCGCCGGTCGGCCCGGCCATCGGCAGCGGCGCGGCGAACAGTGCCTCCGCGCGCGCCGCGTAATAGCGCAGGAAGTCCACCGCCTCGCGGACCTCTCCCAGGGAGTCCCCGATGCTCTTGCCCGCCTCGGCCACGCACAGCGCCATGAGGGCGGGCGCCTCCTCCTCGTAGAGGTCGGCGGCACGCCGCAGGATATTGGCTCGCGTCGCCGCATCGGTCGCATTCCAGTCGTACCAGGCCGCGGACGCGGTCCCGAGCGCCCGGTCCACCGCGGCGCCGTCCGCGTACTCGACCACGCCCACGACCTCGCCCGTGCGCGCCGGATTGCGCGACTCCACCGGCCGTCCGGACAGCGCGCGGCCGGCCACCCGCGGGCGCGCATGGTGACCGCCATCCAGGGCCTTCTGCATGCGCTCCAGCCAGCCGCCCAGCAGGGCCCGGTCGGCAAGGTTCAGCCCGCGGGAATTCCGCCGCTCCTCGCCGTAGATGGCGGCCGGCAGCGGGATGCGCGGATGGGGATAGGACGACAGGCTCCGCACCGCTTCGACCGGATCTGCCACGATCTCCTCCACCGGCGCCTCCTCGTCCACGATGCGGTTGACGAAAGAGGTATTGGCACCGTTCTCGAGCAGCCGGCGCACGAGGTACGGCAGCAGGTCCTCGTGGCTGCCCACCGGTGCATACACGCGGCAGGGCCGGTCGTAGCGCTCCGGGTCGACCACCTGCTCGTAGAGCTCCTCGCCCATGCCGTGCAGCCGCTGGAACTCGTAGTCCCGCCGCTGCCCCGCCAGGTGCAGGATGCTCGCCAGCGTATGCGCGTTATGGGTGGCGAACTGGGGATAGAGCCGCTCGCCGGCATCCAGCAGCTCGCGGGCACAGGCGAGGAAGGAGACGTCGGTGTTGGCCTTGCGGGTGAACACGGGATAGCCCTCGAGCCCCTGCTCCTGGGCGCGCTTGATCTCGGTGTCCCAGTACGCCCCTTTCACCAGGCGCACCGGGATGCGCCGGCCGGTGCGCCCGGCCAGCTCCGCCAGCCAGCGGATCACCGGCAGCGACCGCTTCTGGTACGCCTGCACGGCGAGACCCAGGCCGTCGTAGCCCGCCGCCGAGGTGCTCTCGGCGACGGCTGCGAAGATCTCCAGCGAGATCTCCAGCCGGTCCGCCTCCTCCGCATCCACCGTCAGCGGTATCCCCGCGTCCCGGGCCATCTCCGTCAACCGGGCCAGACGCGGCACCAGTTCATCCAGCAGCCGCCCCCGTTGCGTGAACTCGTAGCGCGGATGCAGGGCGGAGAGTTTCACCGAGATGCCCGGAGCCGCGATGACGTCGTCGCCGGCCGCGCCGCCGATCGCCTCGATGGCGCCGGCGTAGGCCCGGAAGTAGCGCTCGGCGTCTTCTGCCGTGAGCGCCGCCTCGCCGAGCATGTCGTAGGAATAGCGGTAGCGCCGGTTGCCGCCCTCGCCGGCCCGCTCCAGCGCCTCTTCGATATCGCGCCCCATCACGAACTGGTGACCCATGATCTTCATGGCCTGGCGCATCGCCTGCCGCACCACGGGCTCGCCCGCCTTGCTGGTCAGCTTGCCGAGGAACTTCGCCGGGTTGCGGATGGTGGCCTCGTCGAGCCGCATGAGCCGGCCGGTCAGCATCAGTCCCCAGGTGGAAGCGTTGACGAACAACGACTCGCTGCTGCCGAGGTGTTCCTCCCAGCGGCCCGAGGTCAGCTTGTCGGCGATGAGCCGGTCGGCCGTATCCGCATCCGGTATGCGCAACAGCGCCTCGGCGATGCACATCAGCACCACGCCTTCCTGGGACGACAGGTCGTACTTGTGCAGGAATGCGTCCAGCCCGCCGTGGCGGCGCTCCGTCTCGCGCACCCGGGCCACGAGCTCCACCGCCGTCTCGCGCACCCGCTCGCGCAGCGCCTGCCCGGCGTCGGCGCGCTCCAGCAGTTCCGCCACCACGTTCGACTCGTCGGTGAGGTAGCGCTCGTTGATGGCCCCGTCCAGCGGCGAGGCCGCGGCCGGCTGATCCGGAAGGCGCCGACCGGCGCCCGTTGCGGTTTCCCTGTTCAAGATAGCGCCCTTCGCTCGTGCGCAGCCTTCGTCCCGGCGAACGACCGGTTCAGGCCTTGCGATTCAGTCGGCGCAGCTCGCGCCGCGTGTGCTTGTCCGGCCGGCCGTCCGTGCGCGGCATGGCGCGACGGTCCTGGCGCAGCGTCTCGATCAGCGCCTCGCGCTCCCGCCGGCTCCCCTCTTCCTCATGGTAGCAGGCCTCGGCTTCCCTGGCGGGACCCCGGCGCGGGGGCAGCGTCAGCACGGTCAGCCGCCAGGTCAGCCGGTCCCGGGTGATCTCCAGCCGGTCGCCGACCCTGACCATGCGGGACGCCTTCACCCGCTCGCCGTTGACGTGCACGTGCCCGCCGGAGACGGCTTTCGCGGCGAGCCCGCGGGTCTTGAAGAACCGGGTGTGCCAGAGCCACTTGTCGATGCGCAATGCGTCTTCGCTCATGCCCGCATTGTCGCGCCTCGCCGGCCCATACTCCAGAGGCTGCGATGGCCACGGCTGATATACTCCGGCCCAGCGCAAGCAAGGAGTATCGCCGTGAAAGAAGCGTTTCTGGCATCGCTGTCCGAAGCGACCGAAGAGCTGAAGGAACAGGGTCTGTACAAGGAGGAACGGGTCATCACCGGGCCCCAGCAGGCCGAGATCGACGTGCGCGAGGACGGCGACACGCGCCACGTCATCAATTTCTGCGCCAACAACTACCTGGGCCTGGCAAACCATCCGCAGATCGTCGCCGCGGCCCGCCGGGCCATCGACGAGCACGGCTACGGCATGGCCTCGGTGCGTTTCATCTGCGGGACCCAGACCGTGCACAAGGAGCTGGAAGAGCGCATCAGCGATTTCCTGGGCACCGAGGACACGATCCTCTACCCGTCCTGTTTCGACGCCAACGGCGGTCTGTTCGAGACCCTGCTGGAGCCGGAGGACGCCGTCGTCAGCGACGAGCTGAATCACGCCAGCATCATCGACGGCATCCGCCTGTGCAAGGCGCAGCGCTACCGTTACCGGCACGACGACATGGCGGACCTGGAGGCGCAGCTGCGAGCCGCGAAGGACGCGCGCGTGCGCCTTATCGCTACCGACGGCGTCTTCTCTATGGACGGCACCATCGCCGACCTGCAGCGCATCTGCGATCTGGCCGACGAGTACCAGGCGCTGGTGATGATCGACGACTGCCACGCCACCGGTTTCCTCGGCCGGGAGGGCCGCGGCACCCACGAGTATCGCGACGTGATGGGCCGGGTGGACATCATCACCAGCACGCTGGGCAAGGCGCTGGGCGGCGCCTCCGGCGGCTTCACCGCCGGGCGCCGGGAGATCGTCGCCTGGCTGCGGCAGCGCTCCCGACCCTATCTCTTCTCGAACACGCTGGCGCCGGTGATCGCCGCCGCCTCCATCGAGGTGGTGAATCTGCTCGAGTCCGACAGCGGGCTGCGCGAGAAGCTCGCCGCGAACGCGGAGTATTTCCGCAGCCGCATGGAGGCGCTCGGCTTCGACCTGCTGCCGGGCGAGCACCCCATCATCCCGGTGATGCTGGGCGATGCGCGCCTGGCTACGCAGATGGCCGACCGGCTGCTGGACCACGGCATCTACGTGATCGGTTTCTCCTATCCGGTGGTGCCCCACGGCAAGGCGCGCATCCGCACCCAGATGTCCGCCGGACACGACCGGGAACACCTCGACCGGGCCATCGACGCCTTCGCGGCCGTGGGCCGGGAACTCGGCGTCATAAGCTGACAGCGGAGGCGTTATGAAAGCACTGGTGAAGAAGCTCGCCGAACCCGGCATCTGGCTCGAGGACATCCCGGAGCCCGAGGTCGGCCACAACGACGTCCTCATCGAGGTGTCCAAGACCGCCATCTGCGGCACGGACATCCACATCTACCAGTGGGACGACTGGGCGAAGAAGACCATCCCGGTGCCCATGGCCGTGGGACACGAATTCTGCGGCCGCATCGTCGAGGTGGGCAGCGAGGTGCGCGGCCTCGAACCGGGCGACCGGGTCTCGGCCGAAGGTCACATCACCTGCGGCGTGTGCCGCAACTGCCGTGCCGGCCGGCGTCACCTGTGCATCAACACCGTGGGCGTGGGCGTGAACCGCCCCGGTGCCTTCGCCGAGTACATCTCGGTCCCCGCCTTCAACGTCTTCAAACTGCCCGAGGCCATCACGGACGATATGGCGGCCATACTCGACCCGCTGGGCAACGCCACCCACACCGCCCTTTCTTTCGACCTCGTGGGCGAGGACGTGATCATCACCGGCGCGGGCCCGATCGGCATCATGGCGGTGGCCATCTGCCGCTATGCAGGCGCCCGCCACGTGGTGATCACCGACGTGAACGACTACCGCCTGGACCTCGCGCGGCAGATGGGCGCCTCCATGACGCTGAACGTCAGGCGGGATTCCATCGACGACGCCATGCAGTCACTCGGCATGACCGAGGGCTTCGACGTCGGCATGGAGATGTCCGGGCAGCCGTCCGCGCTGCGCGAGCTGCTGCGAGTCATGCACCACGGCGGCCGGGTGGCGCTGCTGGGCATCCCGCCCGAGGACACCGCCATCGACTGGAACCAGATCATCTTCAAGGGCCTGATGGTGAAGGGCATCTACGGCCGCGAGATGTTCGAGACCTGGTACAAGATGTCGAGCATGCTGCAGAGCGGACTGGACGTGGGCCCGATCATCACGCACCACTACCCCCTCGCCGACTACGGCGAGGCGTTCGAGACGATGTCGTCCGGCCAGTCCGGCAAGGTCGTGCTCGACTGGCACGCCTGACGCCCGCCTCCCGCCGGCTGCCGCAGCCGGCGGGGTCGTTCACTAGCGCAGGACGTCGCAGAAGCAGTCGGCGTACGTCCCGCGGCGATCGTTGAACCGGGCGATGCCGCGCCACGCGTCCTCGACGGCGGTCACCAGCGGCGCCAGCGGCGAGCCACGGCCGGCATAGCCGGTCGCGGCCACCCCCGCCACCGTCGGACCGATGCGGGAGTTCAGCAGCTGCAGCAGGAACTCCTGGCCCGGCGTCAGCGGCCGCTCCACGTACTTCACGCCGTACTCGCCCTCCGCGAGCCCGGCGCGCTCCGCCGCCGCCTCGATGGCATCGTCCAGGTCCCCGAAACGGTCGATCAGCCCGAACTCCAGCGCGTCCTGGCCGGTCCAGACCCGGCCCTCGGCGATGTCGCCGACCGTCTCGCGTTTCAGGCCGCGCTGCTCGGCGACACCGTCGACGAAGTCCCGATAGGTCGTATCCACCGTGATTTCGATCGTGCGCCGGAGCGTCTCGTCCAGGGCACGGTCCGGGCGCAGCGCGCCGGCCAGCGCCGTCGTACCCACTCCGTCCGTATTGATGCCCACCTTCTCCAGCGTGCGCTGGAATGTGGGGAACATGCCCACGACGCCGATGGAGCCCGTGATGGTCGTGGGGTGCGCAAGAATCTCGTCGCCGGCGGTCGATATCCAGTAGCCGGCCGAGGCGGCCACACTGCTCATGGAGACGATCACCGGCCGCTCCGTGGCCTTGAAGGCCTGGATCTCGTCGAGTATCAGTTCCGAGGCGAACGTGCTGCCGCCGCCGCTGTCGACGCGCAGGACCAGCGCCCTGACCGAGTCGTCCTCTGTCGCGCGCCGGATCAGGTTGCTGGTGGACTCGCCGCCGATGTTGCCGGCCGGCGCATCGCCCTCCACCACCGGACCGGACGCGACGACCACCGCCACGTTGCTCGCGCCCGCCTCGTCCCCGCGCAGCAGCCGCTGGCCGTCCAGGTAGGCATCCATGCCGATGGAGCGGTAGCTGTCTTCCTGCCCGCCGTTGGTGCCGGCGATGCCGATCATGTGCTCGCGGAACTCGGCCCGGGTGGTTACCCGGTCTGCCAGGCCCAGCCTGACCGCCATGTCGGCGAAACGGCCGTTGCTCGCCTCGAGTTCCCCGGGCAGGTTGTCGATACCCGCCTGCAGCCGGGCGGCGTCCAGGCCCCGGGCGGCGGACACGCCACCGAGCCAGGCCTGCCAGAGCTGGCCCAGCAGGTCCCGGTTGGCCGTCTTCGCGGCCTCCGACATGTCGTTGCGGGTGAAGGGCTCCGCGTAGGACTTGTAGGTGCCCGCAGCGAACACGTTCCAGTCGATGCCGAGCTTGTCGATGGCATCGCGGAAGTAGTTGCGGTAGATGCCGTAGCCCTGCAGGAACACCATGCCCTGATCCTGCAGCCACACCTCGTCGGCATGTGCGGCGATGTAGTAGCCCGCCTGGGTGTAGGCGTTGCCCATGGCGATCACGGGCTTGCCGGACGCCTTGAACGTCTCGATGGCGTTGGCGACCGCCTGCAACTTGGTCAGCCCGCCGCCGAGGAACGCGTCCAGCTCGAGCACCACCGCCGGGATGCGGTCGTCCTCCGCGGCCCACGCCAGGGCGTCCTGTACGTCACGGAGCCGGGTCTGGCCGACGCCGTCGCCCATGGCCTCGGCGAGGGCGCGATCCACCGGGTTGCCCTCGAACTCCTCCACCAGGTAGCCCTCCGGCGCGATCACCAGCGCCGCCTTGCGCGGCACTTCGGCCACCGGCGGCGACAGGGCCGCGACCACGAGCGCGAACAGGAACAGCAGCACCAGCAGATGCAGAATCTTGCGGATGCCGTCCAGCCCGCGCCACAGGGCTCGCAGGACTCTCATCAGGGCTTTTCCCAGGGCCATGCTCTCACTCCTCGTCCGGCGCGCCTGCGCCGTTGTATCGAATTCGGTCAATGACGCCGGCGCCGCCAGCAGGCCGCGCTCAGACGCCCGGCAGCAGCCACAGGGACAGCGCCGGCACGTAGGTGATGATGATGACCGAGATCAGCAGAATCAACAGAAACGGCAGCGTTGCCAGGTAGACGCGGACGATGGGCTCATCGAAGCGATAACTGGCGATGAACAGGTTGAGGCCCACCGGCGGCGTGAGATAGCCGAGCTGCATCGCGGCCAGGAAGATGATGCCGAGATGGATCGGGTGGATGTCGTACTGCGCGGCGACCGGCAGAATCAGCGGCACCACCAGCACCAGCGCCGAGAAGATATCCAGTATGGCGCCCAGGATCAGCAGGAACACCAGCAGGAGCAGCAGGAAGGTGAGGGGCCCGCTCACGAACTGTTCCACGATGGCGAGCAATTTCTGGGGCACCCCGGCATCGATCATGATGTTGGTCGAGGCCAGCGAGACGCCGAGGATGACCAGGATGCCGCCCACCAGCAGCATGGACTCACGCATGATCCTCGGCAGCTCGCGCAGCGGGATCTCCCGCAGCATGAAGACCTCGACGAATACCACGTAGAGCGCCGTCACGGCGGCCGCCTCGGAGACGCCGATGAGTCCGGAGTAGATGCCGCCCAGCACGACGACCGGCAGCGGTATCTCCCAGGCGGACTCGCGCACGGCGCCGGCCACCTCGCGCCACGAGAACTCCGACAGGGGCTGGCGCTGGTGGCGGTTCACCCACAGGCTCCAGCCCGAGAGCATGATCAACATCAGCAGGCCCGGCAGCACGCCGGCCCGGAACAGCTCGTCGATCGACTGCTGGGCGACGACGCCGTAGAGGATCAGCGGCAGCGACGGCGCGAACAGCAGGCCCAGGCTGCCGGCGCTGGTAACCAGGCCCAGGTTGAAGCGCTCCGGATAACCGGCCTGAGTCAGCGCGGGATACAGGATGGCGCCGAGCGCGATGATGGTGACGCCCGAGGCGCCCGTGAAGGCCGTGAAGAACGCGCAGGCCGCCAGCGAGACGATGGCGAGCCCGCCTGGCATCCAGCCCAGCAGGGCGCGGGTGATGCGCACCAGCCGGCGGGGCGCGCCGCTCTCGCTCAGCACGAAGCCCGCGAACGTGAACAGCGGTATCGCCAGCAGGAAAGGCATGGTGCCGACGCTGAAGAACTCGATGGCCACGGCGGAGAGATCGATGTCCGCCTGGTAATAGCCCCACATGGCGCTCGCGGCGATGACCGCGAACAGCGGCGCGCCGAACAGCGCCAGCAGCAGCAGGACGATACCGAACAGGATCATCCGGGCTCCCGGTAACGCAGGCGATTGCCGAGGCGGACGGCGCTCGAGCCGGTGAACAGCAGATAGCGCCAGGCCATCAGTCCGAAGGCGATCGGCATGACGATCTGGAACCACCAGGCGGGCAGCCCGCCCACCAGCTGGTCGCCGAACTCCCATGCCGTGTAGACGAAGCGTCCCGAATGCCAGGCCAGCAGGGCGCAGACCGATGCGGTGAAGACGTTGACCACCAGTTCGGAGATCAGGCGCAGCCCCGGCGAGAGGAACCGTGAGACGACGTCGATGCTGATGTGCTTGTCGGCCCGGCTGGCGGCCACCGCGCCGAACAGGGCCACCCAGAGCACCATCAGCTTCAGGACCTCATCGGCCCAGACGAAGCTGAAGTCGAAGGCATTGCGGATGATGATCTGGGTGGTGGCCAGCAGGATCATGGCCGACAGCAGCACGATGAGGACCACGTCCTCCAGCAGCCGGCCTGCACGCTCCAGGCGCTCGCTCAGACGCCCGCCGAGACGCCCGGGCGCCTCCGTCACGGGCTGTCGCCGTCCGCCTGGGCCGTCGCGGCAGCCCGGGTCCGGTACTCGGCCAGCAGCGCCTGCACCTCGTCCAGCAGCTCCGGCGAGAGATAACCCTCTTCCGCCAGGCTCTCGTTCGCGGCCATGACCGGCTCACGCCAGCGGTCGATGGCGCCGTCCACCGGCTCGACGAAGTCCACGCCGGTATTGGCCAGGGCAGACAGCGCCTGCTCGTTGTCGGCCTGATTGATGCGGTCGAAATTCTCGTAGACGCGGTTCATGACCTCGTCGACCACGGCCTGATCGGCCTCGGAGAGGCGCGAGAACGCGCGCTTGTCGATGGCGAGATAGCCGAGCGTGTAGAGAAGCGGCAGCTCGGTCAGGTAATCCACTTTAGTGTGCCACTGCAGCACCAGCACCGCCACCGGCGGCGAGGCGACGATATCGATCAGACCGGTCTGCAGACCGGTCAGCACGTCGGTCACCGGCAGGGTGACCGGCGAGAGGTCCAGCGCCTCCATGGCCCGGTAGCTGATCTGGTCGCCCTCCGGCACCCAGACCTTCTTGCCCTTCAGGTCATCCACCGAGCGCACCGGCGTGTTGGAGAGAAAACGGGCGAAGCCGCCTCCCGCGAAACCGAAACTGACGAAGCCGGCCTCCTCGAGCCCGGCCTCGAGTTTCGGGTCGACGCGCTCGCGCACGTACTGCACTTCGGCATCGTTCTCGAACAGCAGCGGCAGGCCGTAGATGTTCAGGTCCGGGTAGTACTGCTCCATGCTGTTGGCGGTGAAGACGCCGCCGTGCAGCTGGCCGATGCGGATCTTGCGCAGCACTTTCTTGTCGTCGCCCATTACGCCACCGCCGTAGAGCTTGATGTTCACCCGCCCGTCGGTGCGCTCGGCGATCTCCGCGGACGCCGCCCGCATGTCCTTCATCCAGGTAGAACCCTCGGGGGCGATGGTGGCGATCTTCAGATCGACGGCGGACGCCGTACCGGCGACCAGCAGCAGCGCGATGAGGGTGATGACGGCGATGATTCGGGCATTCATGGCTTGCACTCCCTGTGAGTGGCTCTTCGCTCGGAGTCCGGGCTCAGAAATACGCGTCGGCGCTCTCGAGGAGCACCTCGGCGTCGCGCTGGGCCAGCGTGTTCGTAAGGGTGTAACCGGGCACTACCGGATCGGCCTCGAGCACCTCGTTCAGCAACCGGTCGTGCAGGTCCCGCTCGTAGAGCAGGCGCGCGTAGCCGCGTGCGTACTCCACCTTCACCGACAGATCCCTGCCCCCGGTGAGTTCGATGGCGCGCTCGAAATAGTTTCGCGCGAGCTCCGGTTCGCCGCCGAGAGACGGCGGACGGAGCGTCGCGAGGATGCCGAGATAGGTATAGAGCTGCGCGTCGTACTCGCCGCGGTTCAGCGTCAGCAGGCGCTCCAGTACCGCCTCCATCCGCGGCAGCTCCGCCAGCGAGTTCCAGTCGTCGCTGTGCGCGCGGATGTAGGCCAGCGACGACAGCGCATAGCTGTACAGCGCGTCGGCGTCACCCGGCCTCAGGCCGTCCAGGGTCTCCTCGAAGGCGTCGTAGTCCTGCTCGTCCCAGGCACAGGCCGGCCGGTACTCGAGGCACAGGGAGCGCTCGCCGTAGCTGCGGGCGCGTTCGGTGAGGCGCCGGGCACGCTCCGGGTCGTCGGCGAACACCGCGCCGTAGGAGGCATAGAGCTCGGCGGCGGCCTGCAGAACCGCCGGATCGTCGGGATTGCCCTCCACCAGGCTGTCCAGCAGCAGCAGATAGGCCGGCGCGCCGTCGCGCACCGTCTCCGGATCCGTCTGGTTCAGCACGGCCGTACTCAGGTTGTCGGCGAACCCGGACGCGGCGGAGGAAACCAGCGAGGCACAGCCGGTCGAGCCCAGGGCCGCCGCCATGAGGGCGACGAGGCCCGCGCGGGTCTTTTTGCGGGAGCGTTCCGTCATGTCAGCTGTGACCCCAGCCGGCAGGCTTCGTTCCTCCGGCAATCGGGATCACGGGCCACGGCGGCGCCGTCAGATCTTCTCGCGAATCCTGGCCGCCTTGCCCGTGCGTCCGCGCAGGTAGTACAGCTTGGCGCGGCGCACGTCGCCCTTGCGCTTGACGATGATGTCGCCGATGGAGGGGCTGTAGGTCTGGAAGACGCGCTCCACGCCCTCGCCATGGGACATCTTGCGCACCGTGAAGGACGAGTTCAGGCCACGGTTGCGCTTGGCGATCACCACGCCCTCGTAGGACTGGAGACGCTCCCGGTCGCCTTCCTTGACGCGCACCTGCACGGCTACCGTGTCGCCCGGGGCGAACTCGGGTATCTCGCGCTGCATCTGTTCCTGCTCCAAAGCGTCGATGACCTTGCTCATGGCTTGTTCCTGCTGTCTCAGTCGAATGTTGAATGTCTTACCGTATTCCGGCCGCGGCATCACCTGCCTCGGCCTTGTATTCCTCGAGCAGCTCGCGCTCCTCGTCCGTCAGCTGCCTGTCGCGCAGCAGATCCGGCCGCCGCGCCCAGGTTCGGCCCAGCGACTGCTTCAGGCGCCAGCGGGCGATGGCCCGGTGGTCGCCCGAAGTCAGCACCGCCGGCACCCGCCGGCCGTCCACGACCTCCGGACGGGTGTAATGCGGGCAGTCGAGCAGTCCGGCCTCGAACGAATCCTGCACCGCAGACTCCGCGTCGCCCAGCGCCCCCGGCAGCAGTCGCACCGTGGCATCGATCACCGCCATGGCCGCGATCTCGCCGCCGCTGAGGACGAAGTCCCCGACGGAGACCTCCTCGTCGACCACGGCCTCGATGAGCCGCTCGTCGACGCCCTCGTAGCGTCCGGCCACCAGCACCAGGGCCGGCCGCGCCGCGTACTCCCGCGCCAGGCCCTGGTCGAAGCGCCTGCCCTGGGGACTCAGGTACACCACCCGGGCCCCGTCTCCCGTCCGCCCGCGGGCCGCGTCTATCGCGTCCGCAAGCGGGCCGAACTTCATCACCATCCCCGGGCCGCCGCCGTAGGGCCTGTCGTCCACCGTTCGGTGCACGTCGTCGGCGAAATCCCGCGGATTCACCGCGCCCAGCGATACCAGCCCGCTGTCCACAGCCCGACCGACGACGCCGAAGCGGCCGACGGTCAGAACCTCGTCCGGGAACAGGCTGACCACTTCGATGTGCACGGGGTCAGCTCCACTCCCAGTCGACGACGATGCAGCCCGCTTCCAGGCGCACCGCCTTCACCGTCCGGTCGATCACGAAGGGGATCAGCAGATCCTCTCCCTCTCCGCGCTCGACCACCATTACGTCGTGCGCGCCGGTCTCCAGCATCTGGCCGACCCGGCCGAGCCGCTCGCCGCGGCTGTCGCGCACTTCCAGGCCGATCAGATCGGCCCAGTAGTATTCTCCTTCTCCGGGGTCCGGCAGGCTCGAGCGCTCGACGGCGATCTCGGCCCCGACCCATTCCTCTGCCGCGTCACGGTCCTCGATGGACTCCATCGCGGCGGTGATCGTGCGGCCGCCGGCGCGGCCGTCCCGTACCCGCACCAGGCGTCGTTCCCGGCCCCTGATCAGCCACCACTCCGGGTAGGAGAGCACGTTCTCCCTGGGGTCGGTGTACGAAAACACCTTCACCCAGCCCCGTATGCCGTGGACGCCGCTGATCCGGCCCAGGGTGACCAGGTCGTCGGTCCCCGCCGGATCGCGTTCGTTCACGGCCCCGGCGGGCGGGATGCGGCTCAGGCGCTGGCGGCGGTCTTGCGGGCCTGCTTCAGCAGCGAAGCCACCCGCTCCGACGGCCGGGCGCCCTGACCGATCCAGTGCTCGACACGGGCCACGTCGAGGCGCAGGGACTCCTCGTCCTCCTTCGCCTGCGGGTTGAAGAAGCCGAGCCGCTCGATGTAGCGGCCGTCCCGCCGGTTGCGGCTGTCTGTCACGATGACGTGGTAGAAGGGCTTCTTCTTCGCCCCTCCCCTGGTTAACCGGATGCTGACCATGTACTAATGGACCTCGCCCATTCTCAAATCTGAAATCGTTTTCTGGAAACCATAGACGCGGGCGCAGGCAATCGCCCGGCCCGGCGCCCGAGTAAACACGCCATTCTACTGCAATGCGGGAAAAAGTGAAGAACTAAAGCGAAAGAACTCCCCTGCACTACGACTTGCCGATGCGGGCTCTGGCAGCACTAGCGGCCCATCGGCGGCATGCCCCCGCCGGGCATGCCCCGCATCAGCTTCTTCATGCCGCCCTTTGAGAAGCGCTTCATCATCTTCTCCATCTGGGTGTACTGCTTCAGCAGCCGGTTCACGTCCTGCACCTGCACCCCGCTGCCCGCGGCGATACGCCGCTTGCGCGAACCGTTGATGGTCTTCGGGAAACGCCGCTCGCCGGGGGTCATGGAATTGATGATGGCGATCTGGCGGCGCAGCTGGCTGTCGTCGGCCTGGCCCTTCAGCGCCGCCGGGTTGATCTTGCCCATGCCCGGCAGCTTGTCGATGAGCGACTCGAGACCGCCCATCTCCAGCATCTGCTGGAACTGATCGCGCATGTCGGCCAGCGTGAAGCCCTTGCCCTTCGCGATCTTGCCGGCGAGCTTCTCCGCCTTCCTGCGGTCGACTTTCTGTTCGACCTCTTCCACCAGCGAGAGCACGTCGCCCATGCCGAGGATACGGGTGGCCATGCGGCCGGGATGGAACACCTCCAGCGCGTCCGTCTTCTCGCCGACGCCCATGAAGCGGATGGGCTTGCCGGTGATCTCGCGCACCGACAGGGCGACGCCGCCACGGGCATCGCCGTCCGCCTTGGTGAGGATGGCGCCGGTGAGCGGCAATGCCTCGGCGAAGGCCCGGGCCGCGTTCACGGCGTCCTGGCCGGCCATCGCATCGATCACGAACAGCGTCTCGTGGGGCGAGGCCAGCTCGTGCACGGCCCGGACCTCGCTCATCATCTCGTCGTCGACGTGCAGGCGGCCGGCGGTATCCACGATGAGCACGTCCGCGAAGCTGCGCCGGGCCGCCTCCAGCGCCCGCTGCACGATGGCCGTGGGTGCCTCGGAGGCCTCGGAGGGGATCCACTCGGCGCCCACCTCTCCGGCCAGGCGCTCCAGCTGGAGGATGGCGGCCGGCCGATGCACGTCCACGCTGACCAGGGCAACGGACTTCTTGTCCTTCTCGATCAGGCGGCGGGCGAGCTTCGCCGCCGTGGTGGTCTTGCCCGCGCCCTGCAGGCCGGCCAGCAGGATGACCACCGGCGGCTGCGCGCGCAGGTCCAGCGGCGCGGTCTCGCCGCCCAGCACGCGCTCCAGTTCCGCCTGGATGATCTTGACGAAGGCCTGACCCGGCGTGAGGCTGCGCGAGACCTCCTCCCCCAGCGCACGCTCACGCACCCGGCCGATGAAGTCCTTGACCACCGGCAGGGCCACGTCGGCCTCCAGCAGGGCCATGCGCACCTGCCGCAGGGTATCCCTGATGTTGTCCTCGGTGATGCGGCCCTTGCCCGTGAGGGATTTCGCCGCACCACTCAGTCGGTCGCTGAGATTGTCGAACATGCTGCCGTCGCCCGCGGGCGTGAATGATGACTGGAGGCCGTGAGAGGCCTTTGACAGCGGCTTATTCTAGCGGTTCGGCAGCCGGCCGGAAAACCGGATATCAGATGTCGAGTACGGCGCCCCGGGACAGCATCTCGACCCGGCGCAGGGGCAACGCCTCCTTCACCTGGTGCAGGATCACCTCTTCCTCGCCGGGCTTCATCGCCGTAAGCCAGATGTCCGGCGTGTGCCGGAGCTGGGCGATGTCCTCGGCCATCGTGCTCGGCGTGTAGTGGCCCGATTCCCTGGCCAGATTCTCCTGCGCGTTGGGGAAGGAGACCTCGATCACCAGCGCCCGCAGCTCCGGCAGGGAGTTCAGTATGGGCCACAGGGTGCGGTTGGTGCCGGTATCGCCGCTCACGGCGAAGCCCTTGCCGGCGTCATTGATGGTGTAGCCCTGGGCCGGGACGCTGTGGGCGACGTCCACGGCGGTGAACTCCCGCGCGCCGATGGCCACCGTATCCCCGGGATTGCAGACGTGATAGCGCAGCACGGGATCCTCCTCCGTCGGCAGCACGGAGAAGTCGGGCCAGATCACCCAGTTGAACAGATGCTTCTGCACCGCCTCCAGAGTCTCGCGCCGGCCGTAGACGGTGATCTGCTCGCCGTCACGGCTGTCGAACACGCTGTCGAGGAACAGCGGCAGCCCCGCAATATGGTCGAGGTGGGAATGCGTGAGAAAGACGTGGCGGATGCGCGAGAGCTCGTCGAGCTGCAGATCGCCGACGCCGGTGCCGGCGTCCAGGAGCACGTCGTCGTCGATCAGCATTGCGGAAGTGCGCGTCCCCGCGCCTATCCCTCCGCTGCATCCCATGATCCTGATCCGCATAGGCTTTCGACCCGCTCCGGTCTCTGCTCGAAGCTCACCCGTCCCTGGCCGGCTGCGCGCCTGTGCGTCGGGATGACAGGGTTCTAAACAGGGACACCATGTGCGATGATTTCGGTGCTTCTAAACCTATTTGACGCCTCCCAGGGTTTCCGTGTTTCAAATCACAGTTCTCGCCTTGTACGCCGGTGCAGGCTGCCTGCTGGCGGCCGGTCAGATGCCGAAATACGAGCATCGGCACGAGGTTCTGTTCTGGCTCTCCCTGCCGCTGGCGCTGGCGGGGCTGCTGGCCCACGAACAGATGCTGGCACGGGAGATCCTGGTGGGCGACGCACTGCGGCTCAGCATCTTCAGCATGACGTCCCTCGCCGGCTGGCAGGTCGCCATACTGGCCACGCTGGCCGCACTCAGGGAGCGGCTGCGAGGGCTGTCGGCGATGCTGTTCCTGGTGGCGGGCGTGGCGGCTCTCGGCACCGGTTTCAGCGACGAGGCCAACGTCACCGCCAGTCTCAACTGGCAGCTGCGCACCCACGTCATGCTGTCGATGTTCGCCTACAGCCTGCTCGCGGTGGGCGCGGTGCTCGCCTTCGCCGCCCTGCACCAGGACCGGCTGCTGCGCAAAGCCAGGATGGGGCTCTACACGCGGCTGATGCCGCCGCTGGAGACCATGGAGTCGCTGCTCTACGGCGTGGCCACGGCCGGTTTCCTCTGCCTGCTCCTGGCCGTGTTCAGCGGCCTGGTGCGCGTCGAGAACCTGTTCGCCCAGCACCTGCTGCACAAGAGTGTCCTCTCGTTCATCGCGCTCGGCCTGTTCGGCGTGCTCCTGGTCGGGCGCCAGCTCGCCGGCTGGCGCGGCCGGCGCGCCATCTATCTCTACCTCGGCGGCTTCTTCACGCTGGTGCTCGCCTACTACGGCAGCAAGATCGTCCTCGAGTACATCCTGCACCGACCCTGGGGCTGAGCGTGGCGCCGCGGCCATGCCGCGACCCGCGCGCTTGACAGCGACGCTGCCCTGTTGGTCAACTGCCTGCTATCTAGTTGAAAGGAGACGGGGTGCCCCCTCTTTGACCGAAGACCAACCTCTGGGCTTCCTGTTCGGTGTACTCGGGCTGCTGCTGATACTGTCGGCGTTCTTCTCGGGCACCGAGACGGCTCTCATGAGCCTGAACCGCTACCGCCTGCGACACCGCGCCCGCTCCGGCCACCGGGGCGCACGGCTCGCGGAGGCATTGCTGCGCCGGCCCGATCGCCTGATCGGCCTGATCCTCCTCGGTAATAACCTGGTCAACATCTCGGCGGCGTCGCTGGTGACACTGATCTCCCTGCGCCTCGGCGGCGAGGCGGCCATCGCCATCGGCACCGGCCTGCTGACGCTGGTGATCCTGATCTTCGCGGAGGTGGCGCCGAAGACCCTGGCCGCCCTGCACCCCGAGCGCGTGGCGCTGCCCGCAGCCTACATCTACTACCCGCTGCTGCGCGTGCTGTACCCGTTCGTCTGGCTCACCAACCTGCTGGCCAACGCGGTGTTGCGCCTGTTCGGCGTCCGTCACGACGACGTGCAGTCCCACTCGCTCAGCAGCGAAGAGCTGCGCACCGTGGTCAACGAGGCCGGCGCGATGATCTCGCGGCGCTACCGGCGCATGCTCACCAGCATCCTCGACCTCGAGAAGGTCACCGTGGACGACATCATGGTGCCCCATAACGAGATCATCGCCATCAACCTGGAGGAGCCGATGGTGCAGATCCTGGATCAGATCCAGGCCAGCCAGCACACGCGGCTGCCCGCCTATCGGGACAGCCTCGACAACGTGGTGGGCATTCTGCACATCCGGCGGCTCGTCACTGCCCTGCGCAAGGCGGACCTCACGCGCGATGACCTGGTGGAGGCGCTGCAGGAACCCTATTACGTGCCGGAGGGGACGCCGCTCAGCACCCAGCTGGTCCAGTTCCAGCAGCGCAAGCGCCGCCTCGCGCTGGTGGTCGACGAGTACGGCGACATCCAGGGCATGGTGACGCTGGAGGACATCCTGCAGGAGATCGTCGGCGAGTTCCGCACGGTGCCCTCGGACCAGCATCCGGATCTGCAGCCGGACGGCGCGGGCGGCTGGATCATCGACGGCAGCGCCAACGTGCGCGAGCTGAACCGACTGCTCGGCTGGCAGCTGCCGACGGACGGGCCGAAGACGCTGAACGGGCTGATCCTGGAGACGCTCGAGACCATACCGGAACCGGGCACCCTGCTCGAGCTGAACGCCTACCCGGTGGAGATCCTGGCAACCAGCGAGAACATGGTGCGCTCCGCGCGCATCCGGGAGCGGGAGCCGCCGCGGCTGGCCGCCGGCGCGGACTGAGCGGCCGGCCGGGTCAGCCGAAGGCCGCGTCCAGGGCCTCGGAAAGCCGCGACACGGGTATCGCCTCCATGCCCTCCAGGGCCCGGCGGGGGGCGTTCGCTTTCGGGACGATGGCCCGCCTGAAGCCCTGCTTCGCCGCCTCGGCGAGCCGCTCCTCGCCGTAGCGCACGGGCCGCACCTCGCCTGCCAGGCCGATCTCGCCGAAGCTGATGGTGCGCCGGTCGAGCACCCGGTCCTTCAGGCTCGACACGACGGCCAGCAGGGTCGGCAGGTCGGCCGCGGTCTCGGCGATGCGGATGCCGCCGACCACGTTGACGAAGACGTCGTCGCCGGCGAGCGACAGTCCCCCGTGGCGCTGCAGCACGGCCAGCAGCAGATTCAGCCGGTTCTGGTCCTGGCCCTGGGACAGCCGGCGCGGATAACCGCCCGCACTCTCCGTCACCAGCGCCTGGACCTCCACCAGCATGGGCCGGCTGCCCTCCCAGGCCACGGTCACCACACCGCCGGCGGTCTCGGCCGTGTCCCGGGAAAGGAAGATGGCGGACGGATTCTTCACCTCGCGGAAGCCCTCGGGGCCCATGGCGAACATGCCGATCTCGTTGACCGCACCGAACCGGTTCTTCACCGCCCTGACCATGCTGAAGCGGCTGGCGGGATCGCTCTCGAAATAGAGCACCGTATCCACCATGTGCTCGACCACCCGGGGCCCGGCGATGGCGCCCTCCTTCGTCACGTGGCCGACGATGAACACGGCGACGTCGCGCTCCTTGGCCAGGCGTACCAGACGCGCGACGCACTCGCGCAGCTGGCTGACGCTGCCCGCCGCCGAGTCCAGGCCGTCGGCCGTGATGGTCTGCATGGAGTCGACGATCAGCACGGAGGCCCGCGAGCGCGTGACCGCATCCAGCATGACGTCGAGGCGGGTCTCGGCCAGCAGGTGCAGATCGCTGTCTGCCACGCCCAGCCGCCGGGCCCGCTGGGCGACCTGCCGCAGGCTCTCCTCGCCGCTCACGTAGAGCACCGGCAGCGCACCCCGCAGCCGCGCCGCCACCTGCAGCAGCAGCGTCGATTTGCCGACGCCGGGATCGCCGCCGAGGAGTATGACCGCGCCCGGTACCAGCCCGCCGCCGAGTACCCGGTCGAACTCGCCGAAACCGGTGGTGGTGCGCTCCCGCTCTTCGGCGCCCGCCTCGGCAAGTGTGGCGAGCGCCGCCAGATCGGCACCGGTACCGGACGACGCCGTGCCGCCGCCGGGCGCGAGGCGCACCTCGCTCAGGGTGTTCCAGTCGCCGCAGTCCGCACACTGGCCCTGCCACTTGACGCTGTGGGCGCCGCAGGAGGAACAGACGTAGGCGGTCCGTGTCTTCGCCATGGCTCGCTGCCGGCCTGCCGCCGGTCCGGGAAAAGCGGGGATGATAGCACCGCCGCGCGCACCGGTTCGCAGGCCAAAGTGGTAACGGTATCTCAATAATTCCGCGGCGCCTGCCCTATACTTGCCGCCGGGTAATTCCACGATGAAATCAGCAGCGACCGACACGATCGCGGCGCCGGCCTCTTCTGCCGTGCCGCCCTCCGCGAATGCCGCCGACCGGTCGCCCCGGCCGGGACACCGACGTGCCGCGGGGCGTTCCGACTTATGTTCAGTTGGTGTTACCCTTATCCGATTGGCACAGGGAGTGCTCCCGATCGAGGCACCCATCATGGCGGACCGGGCACATGCTAGGCACCGACGATACGCGGCGCTCAGGCCGGCCGGCCGCACGGCGGGACGGCCTGCCCGGGAGAACAATGGACGAGAGGCACTTGCCAGGGAACCGGAACCGGCACGCGGGCGCGCCAGCATGGCGCTGACTTCCCGCGGCGAGAACGACAGCACGCACAACCTGGACCGGTAGACAGGCAAGCAGAATGAGCCTCAAGGGGAAGATCCGATTCTCCGAGATCACGGACACCGGCAAGGTGCGCGATCACAACGAGGATGCCATCGCCACCCAGCCCGACATCGGGCTGATGGTGCTCGCCGACGGCATGGGTGGCTACAACGCCGGCGAGGTCGCCAGCGGCATCGCCGTGAAGACGGTCTTCGACCTGGTCAGCGAGGCCACCAACCGGGAGAACCGCGGCGAGGTGGAGCCCACCTCCGGGCTGATGCGCCAGACCATCGTCCTGCGCGATGCCATCGCCCGGGCCAACAAAATCATCTACCAGACCGCCCAGAGCCAGCCCCAGTGCGAGGGCATGGGCACCACCATCGTCGCCTCCCTGTTCTTCGACGACCGGATCTCGGTGGCGCACGTCGGCGACTCCCGTGCCTACCGCCTGCGCGCCGATCAGTTCCAGCAGCTGACGCTGGACCACTCCCTGCTGCAGGAACTGGTGGACCGCGGCTTCTATTCGCCGGAAGAGGCGCAGAGGTCAACGAACCGGAATTATGTTACAAGGGCTCTCGGCGTGGAGCCGGCGGTCGAGGTGGAGGTCCAGGAGTACGAGGTAGAGAAGGACGACGTCTATCTGCTCTGCTCGGACGGGCTGCCGGACATGGTCGAAGATGAAGATATTCATTTAACTATCAGTACGTTTAGTGCTAGTCTTGATGTGGTTGGTCAACAATTGGTCCAGCTCACGAACGACCACGGCGGCCGGGACAACGTTTCCATCATGCTGGCGAGGGTCCTGGAGTCTTTCCCCGCAAAACGCGGACTGATCGACAGAATTTCCGGACTTTTCCGGCAATGATCGCAAGGATTTCGCCCCCGGGCGTCGGGCGTCTTGCACCATCGGCAGGAGCGAGTGACAGCAAATGGCACGGTTGATTCTGAGTCTGGACGGCCAGGTACTGGCCGAATACAACATGACCAAGGAGCGCTACACGATCGGGCGGCTGCCCGATAACGACGTGCGCATCGACAACCCGGCGGTGAGCGGCCACCATTCGCTGATCATCAATATCCTCAACGACTCGTTCCTCGAGGACCTGAACAGCACCAACGGCACGTACGTCAACGGCAAGCTGATCAAGAAGCACGCGCTTCAGCACGGCGACACCATCACCATCGGTCATCACCAGCTGCGCTTCGTGGACCAGCAGGCCAACGAGGCGGAACAGGACGAATTCGAGAAGACGATGGTGATTCCGCCGAGTCAGCACCGGCCGGAACGCATCGACGAGGCGCAGAAGGCCGTCGAGCAGGCGGCGGGCGTCGCGCCGGAGCCCGAAGCGGCCCACACGGCCACGGCCGCCTCTGACGCGGCGCCGGCGCCGGCGGCGCTGCCCACCGCGAAGCTGCAGGTGCTCTCGGGCGCGTTCGCCGGGCGTGAGCTCGAGCTGACCAAGGCGCTGACCACGCTGGGCAGGCCCGGCGTGCAGGTGGCTGCCATCACGCGGCGCGCCGAAGGCTACTACGTGGTGCACGTGGAGAGCGGCAAGGAAGGCGACTATCCGCGGGTCAACGGGGAGTCGATCGGGCCCCAGGCCCGCAAGCTGGCCGACAACGACGTGCTTCAGCTCGCCGGCGTCAAGATGGGCTTCTTCCTGACCTGAGTCCCGCCTATTCGGTGACCTTGATCACCCGCTCCGTGACCCGGCAGACCAGCTCGTAGGGGATCGTGCCGGCGTAGCGGGCCACCTCCTCGACGGGCAGCCCCCTGCCCCACAGCGTCACCTCGTCGCCCACCACCGCCTCGGGCAGATCGCTGAGATCGACGGTGATCATGTCCATCGACACACGCCCGGCGATGGGCGCGCGCCGGCCGGCCACCAGCACCGGGGCGCCGTCGGGCATGCACCAGGGATAGCCGTCGCCGTAGCCGACGGCCGCGATGCCGAGGCGCATGTCGCGCTCCGCCCGGTAGCGCCCGCCGTAGCCGATCCGCTCGCCGGCGGCCACCGGCTTGACCGCGATCAGCGTGGAGAGGAACTCCATGGCGGGTTCGAGGCCGAGCTCCGCGCCCGTCTCGTCGGCGAACGGGGATATGCCGTACAGGCAGATACCGGGCCGGATCCAGGCGGGACCGAACCCCGGATGGTCTGCCGCCACGGCGTCCAGGTCCGGCTTCCAGCCCAGGATGGCCGCGGAGTTGGCCAGGGTGACCGCGCCGTCGAAGCCGTCGGCGGCCGCCTGCAGGGAACGGATCTGTGCCGGTGTCATTCCGTCTTCCAGCCGCTCGGCCTGGGCGAAATGGGTCATGAGCCTGAGCTCGGCCACCGCGGGCGAAGCCCGCAGGGCGCGCACCGCCTCCGGCACCTGTGCCGGGTCGATGCCGAGCCGGTGCATCCCGGTGTCCACCTTCAGCCACACCGTCAGGGGCAGCTCCGGCGACGCGCCGCTCAGCAGCCCGACCTGCTCGCCACTATGGACCACCAGCTCGAGCCGCTGCGCCCTCGCGAGCGTCAGGTCGTGGGTGTCGAATACGCCCTCCAGCAGCACCAGGGGCTTGTCGATGCCGGCCTCACGCAGCCGCAGCGCCTCCTCCATGCGGGCCACCGCGAAGGCGTCGGCCGCGTCGAGCGCCGTAGCGGCCGCCACCAGCCCGTGGCCGTAGCCGTTCGACTTGATGACGGCCATCACCCGGTAGTCTGGTGCGCGTCTCTTCAGCTCGGCCAGGTTGTGCCTGAGTGCGCCGGTATGCACCCGCGCGCAGGCCGTCGCCCTCACTGATACGGTCCGTCGCCCCAGGCGTCAGGCGCCCAGTTTTCGAACTTGGTGAAGCGCCCCAGGAAGGTGAGCGGAAAGTCGCCCGTGGGGCCGTTGCGCTGCTTGGCGATGGTGATGTCGGCGATGCCCTTGCGCGGCGAGTCGGCATCGTAGACTTCGTCCCGGTAGATGAAGCAGATGATGTCCGCGTCCTGCTCGATGGCGCCGGACTCGCGCAGATCAGACATCACCGGCTTCTTGTCCTGGCGCTGCTCGACGCTGCGGTTGAGCTGCGAGAGCGCGATGACGGGCACGGACAGCTCCTTGGCCAGCGCCTTCAGGGAGCGGGAGATCTCCGAGATCTCGGTGGCCCGATTCTCCTTGTTGCCCGGCACCTGCATCAGCTGCAGATAGTCCACCACGACCAGGCCGAGGCCGTGCTCGCGTTTCAGCCGCCGGGCACGGGCCCGCATCTCGGTGGGCGACAGGGCAGGAGTGTCGTCGATGAAGATCGGCGCGTCGGACATCAGCTGCACGGCCGTGTTGATGCGGGACCAGTCCTCGTCGGGGAAGCGGCCCGTGCGCAGATGGCTCTGGTCCACCCGGCCGAGCGAGGAGATCATGCGGAAGGCGAGCTGATCGGCGCTCATCTCCATGGAGTAGATGGCGGTCGGCACTTTCGCGCCGATGGCGGCATTTTCAGCGATGTTGATGGCGAAGGTCGTCTTCCCCATCGACGGGCGGCCGGCGACGATGATCAGATCGCCGTTCTGCAGGCCCGCGGTCAACTTGTCGAACTCGGTGTAGCCGGAGGAGATGCCGGTGATATCGCCGTCCGACTGATGCAGCATGTCGATCCGGTCGATGGTCTCCGGCAGGATGGACTTCAGGCTCTTGAAACCGCCCCGCCGGGAGCCTTGTTCCGCGATCTCGAAGACCCGGCGCTCGGCATCGTCCACCAGTTCGCCGGCCGTGCGCCCTTCCGTGGTGAACGCGCTCCCCGCGATCTCGTTGCCGGCCGAGATCAGCTGGCGCAGCACGGAGCGCTCGCGCAGGATCTCCGCGTATGCGCGCACGTTGGCCGAGCTCGGCGTCTCGTTGGCCAGCGTGGCCAGGTAGTCGAGGCCGCCGACCCTGGCCAGCTCGCCCCGGTTGTCCAGGTGCTCATGCAGCGTCACCGCGTCGGAGGGCTGGCCGCTTTCGGACAGACGCCCGATGGCGTCGAAGATGAGCTGGTGGTCCTTGCGGTAGAAATCCTGCGCCGTAATGATGTCCGCCACCTTGTCCCAGGCGGCATTGTCCAGCATCAGACCGCCGAGCAGTGACTGCTCGGCCTCCATGCTGTGGGGCGGCGTGCGCAGTCGCGTCTCCGCCGCCTCGCGTGCCTCCTGCTCTTCCAGTGCCCGGACCATTGAAATTGCGTCGCCGACCTCGCTGACCGCTGCTGCCTGGGGCAGTTACGCGCCCGGCGCGCCGGTCTCCGGCTCCTCCGGTACCACCACCACGGTGATCTCGACGTCGACGTCGGCGTGCAGGTGCACACCGATGGTGTGCTCGCCCGCCTCGCGCAACGGGCCCTCTTCCGGCAGCCGCACCTCGGCGCGCTCGATCTCCACACCCTTCGCGGTCACCGCGTCGGCGATCTCGACCGTGCCCACCGAGCCGAACAGCTTGCCTTCCGGACCCACCTTGGCCGGGATCTCGACGCGCATGTCGGCGAGCTTCTCCGCCCGCGCCTTGGCGGCGTCCAGCTCGTCGGCGGCCTGCTTCTCCAGCTCCGCGCGCATGGCCTCGAACTTCGCCACGTTCGCCTTCGTGGCCAGCGTCGCCTTGCCCTGCGGCAGCAGGTAGTTGCGGCCGTAGCCGGACTTCACGGTCACCTTGTCGCCGATGGTGCCGAGGTTTTCGATCTTCTCGAGCAGTATCACTTCCATTCCGTTCACCCGTTGTCAGAGTGCTGCGCCAGGCAGCCTACGTTACCAGATTCATTCGCTCCCGGAGACGGCCGGCACGCGCCGGCGGACGTCTATCCAGGCGTCGAGGTAGCCGCCCAGGGACAGCATCCCGATGACGGCACCGGAGACCGGCGACGGCAGTATCGCCAGTACATATATCACGATCAGCAGCGCCGGCGGCCACTGCCGGGCCACGAACAGGCCGTGCACCAGCGCGAGGCCCTGCACGACGAACGCCACCAGCAGCGCCAGCGCCGAATTCACCAGCCAGGGCGAGCCGGTCAGCGTCGCCGCCACGCTGATGACGGCAGTGGCCAGCGCCAGCGTGCGCCCCAGATTCAGCTCCCGGAAGCGGCCGAATACAGGCTCGCGCTCCGGCAGCAGCGCGTACAGCGCGTAGCCCAGCAGGATCACCAGCATCGTGCCGACCCAGGTCATGCCGAACGCCAGCCCGGTGATCAGCACCTGGGCGGTCGCCACGAATGCCGAGGCGTCCATGGCCATGCCGCCGGCCTCGGAGATATTGCCGGCGAACTGTTCCAGGAACGGCCGCCAGAAGCCGGCCACGTCGTCCACCCGTGCGTAGAACACGCCGACACCCACCAGCATCAGGACCGCGAGCGCCTGCGCCGTGAGCGTGAGCGAGCGGGTGGAGACCAGCAGCCAGACGGCGGCCAGACTGCCGCCCTGCACCAGCGCCAGATACCACACGAGGGACATCTGGAAGTCCTGCATCAACGCGACGGCGGCGATCAGGAGCACCGAAGCCAGCACCGCCGCGGCAACTCCCTCGCGCAGGCCCCGGGCAAGCACCGTCAGCACGGTCGTCGCTCCGCTCAGCACCGGCAGCACCGGGAACAGCGCCGCGATCACCAGCACCGCACGATGGAAGCGGGCCGTAATCCAGACAGCGATCTGTCGCATGAGACCCGCCGCCGGCCTTGTGCTCGCAGAGGCCGGCGGCCCGGCCGTCAGTGACGGTCGGTGTAAGGCAGCAGCGCCAGGTAGCGGGCGCGCTTCACGGCGGTGGACAGCTGCCGCTGGTAATGAGACTTCGTGCCGGTGATCCGGCTGGGGACGATCTTGCCCGTCTCCGTGATGAAGCTCTTCAGCAGGCCGATGTCCTTGTAGTCGATCTCTTCGATGCCTTCGGCGGTGAAACGGCAGTACTTGCGCCGGCGGGAATAGCGACTCATGGCAAAACTCCTGTTCAGGCGGAGCCGGCTTTCGCCGTCTCGCTGTCTTCTGTGGACGTCTCCGGGGCGGCTTCCTCGCCGCTCTCATCGGCAGAGGCCGGTTCCGCGCTCGCCTCCTCAGACTCGCCCTCTTCCTCTTCCGGTTGCTCGTCCTCGGCCTTCTCGTCCTCCTCGGCGGTCCGGGCGCGGGCCTCGGCCTCGGCGCGGGCGTCGCGACGACGCTGGGCCTCGCGCTCCTTGGCCTTCTCGTCCTCGACGGCCTTGGCCATCGGCGAGGCCTCGGTGACGGCCTTGTCGCGCTTGATCACGAGGTGGCGCAGCACCGCGTCGTTGAACTTGAACGCACCGGTGAGCTCATCGAGCGTCTCCCTGGCGCACTCGATGTTCATCAGCACGTAGTGGGCCTTGTGGGCCTTGGCGATGGGATGGGCGAGCTGGCGACGGCCCCAGTCTTCGAGGCGATGAATATTGCCGCCGCCGTCGGTGATCATGCTCTCGTACCGTTCCACCATGGCCGGTACCTGTTCGCTCTGGTCAGGGTGGACCAGAAACACGATCTCGTAGTGTCTCATCGTATCCCCTTTCGGATTACAGCCGCCCGCCTTCCGGTGCGGCAAGAGGTTATGTGGATTCCCGCGCTCAGGCGGGCCGCGAATATTAACCGAGCCCCGGCTCGGACGCAATCGAGCGGCGCTGCCGACAGGCCTCGTACAGGCACACCCCGGCCGCCACGGACACGTTCAGGCTCTCCACGCTGCCAGCCATCGGGATCGCGATCACCGCATCACAGCGCTCCGCGACCGCCGCCGCCATGCCCCGCTCCTCGCCGCCCAGCACGAGGGCGACCGGACCGGTGAGGTCCGTGTCGTAGAGGCCGGCCTCGGCGCCGTCCGCGGTGCCGATCACGCGCACCCCGTAGTCGTGCAGCCAGTCGATCACCCGCGGCAGGCGTTCCACCCGGGCCAGCGGCACGGACTCGGCCGCGCCCGTCGCCACCTTCCGGACCGCCGGCGTGATGCCGGCGGCGTGGCGGCGCGGGATGACCACCGCGTCCACCCCGGCGGCGTCCGCCGTGCGCAGGCAGGCGCCCAGGTTGTGCGGGTCCTGCACCCCGTCCAGCACCAGCAGCAACAGGGTCTCGCCGGCCGTCAGACGCGTCTCCACCAGCGTGCGCAGCGCTGCCTCGTCCAGCGACGAGGCGCCCCGGAGTTCCGCCACCACGCCCTGATGCCGGGTGCCGGCAGCGAGCGCATCCAGCCGGTTACGTGCCACCCGCTCCACCGCGACGCCGGCAGCGCCGGCGCTCTCCAGCAACCCCCGGATGCGCTCGTTGTCCACCCGGCGGTCCACGAGCAGCCGGCGGACCCGGCCCGGGTCCTCCTCCAGCAGGCGCGCCACGGCATGGATGCCGGCGCTGAAGCGGGCGCTAGTCACCGCCGTCGGCGAGCCGGAAGTCGATGCGCCGGGTATCCATGTCGACCCGGTTGACGGTCACCGGCAGCTCGTCGCCGAGGGCGTACGCCTTGCCGCTGCGACTGCCGACCAGGCGCTGGGAGCCCGCGTCGTATTCGTAGTAGTCGTTGCCGAGGGTGGAGACGTGCACCAGGCCGTCGATCTGGTACTCGGGGATCTGCACGAACAGGCCGAAGTGGGTCACGCCCGTCACCACGCCCTCGTATCGGTTGCCGATCTTGTCTTCCATGAACTGGCACTTCAGCCAGGCCTCGACCTCCCGGGTGGCGTCCTCGGCCCGGCGCTCGTGGGCCGAGGTGAGCTGCCCCAGCCGCTCCATGTCGCCCCGCTCGTAGGGGAACGCCTTCGGCTTGCCGCCGTTCGCGAGATGCTTGATGGCCCGATGCACCAGCAGGTCCGGGTAACGGCGGATCGGCGAGGTGAAGTGGGCGTAGGCGTTCAGGGCAAGGCCGAAGTGGCCGATGTTCTCCGGCGTGTACTCGGCATGGGCCATGGAGCGCAGCAGCGCCATGGATATGGCCTGGGAGTCGGGCCGGTCCTGGACCTCCTGCATCAGCTTGCCGAAGTCCTTCGCCTCCACGTGTTCGGGATGCGGCACCTTCAGCCCCAGGCCGAGGAGGTACTCGCGGAAGTCCTGGAATTTCTCCGGATCCGGCTTTGCGTGGACGCGGAACAGCGTCGGCACCTTGTATCGGCGCAGATACTTCGCGGCTTCGACATTGGCCGCGATCATGCACTCCTCGATGAGCCGGTGCGCGTCGTTGCGCTCGAAGGCCCGGATCGCCTCGATCTCGCCGCCCTCGTCCAGCTCGATCCTGACGGCCGGGATGTCGAGCTCCAGCGCGCCGCGCCGGGCCCGGGCCTTCGCGAAGGCCCGGTAGAGGTCGTGCAGGTTGCGGATGTGCGGCACGATCTCGTCGCGCACCCCGGCATCGCGGGGCGTCGCGCCCTCGATCAGGTTGCCCACCTGCTCGTAAGTGAGCCGGGCGGCGGAGCGCATCAGTCCCTCGTAGAACGTCGAGCGGCGCACCTTGCCGCCGGGCCCCACGATCATCTCGCAGACCAGGCAGAGCCGGTCCACCTTGGGATTCAGCGAGCACAGCCCGTTGGACAGCACCGTCGGCAGCATGGGCACCACCCGGTCCGGGAAATAGACCGACGTGCCGCGCTTGGTCGCCTCCCGGTCGATATCCGAGCCGCGCGCGACGTAGTGGCCCACGTCCGCGATGGCCACCAGCAGACGCCAGCCGTTCTCCACCGGCTCGCAGAAGACGGCGTCGTCGAAGTCCCTGGCATCGGCGCCGTCGATAGTGACCAGCGGCAGATCGCGCAGGTCGCGCCGTCCCTCTTTGGCCGAAGCCGGCACGTGTTTGCCGAAGGCCTTCTCCTCCTCACGCACTCCGGCCGGCCATTGATGGGGAATACCGTGCGCGTGGATGGCGAGATCGGTGGCCATACCCCGCTGCCCGGGCGCCCCGAGCACGCGGGTGATGCGGCCGGTGGGCTGCTCCTGGCGGGACGGGAAGTCGACCAGTTCGGCCACCACCATCTCGCCGTGCTTCGCGCCGGCCGCCTCTTCCCGGGGAATCAGTATTCTTTGCTGGATGCGCGGGTTGTCGGGCAACACCAGCCCGATGCCGCGCTCGCGGATGTATTGCCCGGCGATTTCGCGGGTGCGGTGCTCCAGCACCTCGATGACCTTGCCTTCCGGGCGGCCCCGATGGTCGCGCCGGATTACCTTCACGGCGATGCGGTCGTCGTGCATGACCTCCTGCATCTCCCGGGGCGAGAGGTACACGTCCTCGCCGCCCTCGTCCGGGATCAGGAAGCCGAAGCCGTCCGGATGCGCCTGGACCACGCCGGGCACCAGCTGCAGCCGCTCTGTCAGGCAGTATTCCTGATTCCGGTTCAGAATCAGCTGCCCGCCGGTGATCATGCGCTTCAGCCGTTCACCGAGGGCGCGACGGTGCTTGCTCTCGGTGAGGCCGAAGGCCTCGGATATCTGGTCGAAGTGCAGGGGCCGCCCCTTCGACTCCAGCGTGTCCAGAATCTGCCGCCGGTCCGGCACCGGGTGCCGGTAGGTGTTCGTCTCCTGGCCTTCCTGGCCGCTCTTGCGGCGGCGTCCGCCGCCTTGTCTGTTCCTGTTCCGTTTAGCCAAAATCATTCCTTGTTCGGATATCGGGCGCGATTGACAAGGGTAACGCCCTTGAGTAGAGTCTCGCGCCTCCGTCGGGGCGCATTCTACGCGCTCCGCGCCTGCCCAGGTGGCGGAATTGGTAGACGCGCTAGCTTCAGGTGCTAGTGGGGGCAACCCCGTGGAGGTTCAAGTCCTCTCCTGGGCACCACTCCAGGTCGCCGTACCCGCGGCAGCCGCCCGGACTCAGCGCGCCGGCCACTCCTTCGGCACCATCACCGGCCGCTCCACCCAGCGATCGAATCGGGTCTGCAGCTCGGGCAGATGCTCCGCCCACCAGGCCGCATCCGTCTGGAACATCTGCTCCAGGTTGTCGGGCCCGGTCGGCAGATTCACCTTCACCGCCGGCTCGAGCACGTCCAGCGACGAACGGCGCAGCGGTCCGTAGGGAATATAGCGGGCCTGGGCCGCGAGGCTCTGCGTGGAGGTGGCGAAGCGCAGGAAACGGAGCGCCGCCTCCAGGTTCTCCGTGTGCTTCGGGATGGCCCACACGTCGATGTAACGGGCGTGGTGGTCCCACAGGATGGAGAACGGCTCGCCCCGCTCGGCGGCGCTATGGATGCGCCCGTTGTAGGCGCTGGTCATGACCACCCGGCCGGTCTCGAGCAGGCGCACCGCCTCCTCCCCGAGACGCCACCACTCGATGTGGGGCTTCAGCTTCGTCAGCATCGCGAAGGCCCGGTCGACGCCCTCCTCGGTCTCCAGCACCTCGTAGACGCGGTCCGGCGGCACGCCGTCCGCGATGAGGGCCCACTCGAGATTCGTCTGTGGCGTGCGCCGCAGGCCGCGCCGGCCGGGGAAGGCCCCCAGATCGAAGAAATCCTCGAGACGCTGCGGCGGCCGCTCCAATTGGCTGTGATCCCAGGCCACGACGGTCGAGCCGGCCAGATTGCCGACCCCGCAGCGCATCAGCGCGTCGGGCAGGAAGTCCTCGACGGCGGGTGTGCCGTCCGGCGCCGGCGGCAGGGTCGCGGGGTCGATCTCGACCAGCAGATCGTCATCGCAGGCGCGGATGGCGTCATAGAGCTGCAGGTCGACGATGTCCCATTTCACGTTCCAGGCGCGCACCTGGGAGCGGATCTCCTCGATGCCGCCCGCGTAGTCGACCATCTCCACGTCGATGCCGGTCTTCTGCTCGAAGTCCCGCACGAAGCCGAGGATCTGGCTGCGCGTGTAGGCGCCGCCCCAGGAGACGACCGTGAGTTCGTCGTCCGCGGCCGTGGCGGGCGTCCACGCGCCGAGCAGCACCGCCGCGAGACCTGCCAGCGCAGGACGGCGAAGCATGCGGAGCGATGCGCCCCGGTTACCAGTAATAGCCCACATTGATATTGAACCTCGTGTCCCAGCCGGACTCGTCGCCGCCGGCGAGGGATCCGTCGCCGAAAAAGATCATGTTCTCGGCCCGGATCAGGTCGAGATACACGTACAGGGGCCCCACGCCAACCAGGCAACCCGTGGTGTTGAGCTGGGAGTCCCGGAAGCGGTCGTCGTCTTTCACCACGATGCTGTAGTCGTTGTAACAGGTGACCTGGTCGACGGCGGTCCAGGGCACCGGCAGGTTGTACGCGACGTTGGCCACCAGTACCGACGCGCGGGAGGCCACGTCGTAGGACGAGCCGAAACCGCCGAGTCGGATGGTGTCGTCCGGCACGCCCGGCGGGTTCTTCGGCGAATAGCCATAGCGTGCCGCCTGCAGCTGCAGGTTCCAGCGCCCGCAGCGGGTATCCAGGTGGCCGGCGCCGGCCCAGTGGCTGCCGCTCCTGTCCGTCGCCGCGTTGTAGATTTCTCCGAACTGGGCCGAGACGCCCACCTCGTGGCTGCACGAGGTGCCGGTGCCGAAGGTATAGGCGGCGCGGAGATTGCCCTGGTTGGCTTCCTCGTTGGCGCTGTCGCCCGCGGAGACCACGTCCAGGGAGTAGCGGTCGA
Source organism: Lentisalinibacter orientalis (assembly GCF_040706535.1). Classification (NCBI taxonomy): domain Bacteria; kingdom Pseudomonadati; phylum Pseudomonadota; class Gammaproteobacteria; order Woeseiales; family Woeseiaceae; genus Lentisalinibacter; species Lentisalinibacter orientalis. Next base: position 262,882 of record NZ_JAPDRJ010000004.1, on the reverse strand, counting down.
GGTCGGCCGGGTTGCTCAGTTCGCCGTTCTTGAAGAAGGCGGCCTGCCACTCCCAGGCGCCGTCCGTCCGCCGGTACTTCACGCCCAGGTCGTAGTCGTCGGACAGGCCCAGGTAGTAGGGCGCGCCGAACCAGAAGTTATGGGCGGCATAGGGCAGCAGCCCGAACGGCACCCGGGTGATGCCGACCTGCAGGCGGCTCTCGTCCTCGAACTCGTAGCCGACCCAGCCGTGGTGGATCACCTGCATGAACGGATAGAAGCGGTATTCGACGGAGAGCAGCAGGTTGCGCAGACCGCCGTCGGCGCTGATCCGGAACAGATCCAGCCCCGCCGCGCCGCGCTTGCTCTCGACGGTCTCGTCGAAGTCGTTCCAGAACAGGTTGAAGCGCAGGGCGCCGCCGAGGCCGATGCCATCTTCGCCCGCCTCCGCCGCCGCTGCGTCTTCCTCCGCGAGTACCGCCAGATCCCGCTTCTGATCGGCGTCCGCCAGCCTGCCCTCCCCCGCGCGGGCTTCCCGGAGCTGCTGCTCCAGCACCCGCACCCGTTCACGCAGGCCTTCCAGTTCGGCGAGACGCTCCTTGAGCGTCTCGAGTTCGGCCGCCAGGGCGTCGACGTCGGTGCCCTGCGCCGGCTGGGCCGTCGCCTGCAGCGCCAGGGCCAGGCAGAGGACGCCCGGGAGCCACCTCCCGCGCCTCCGCCCCGCACCGGTTGCGGGATGCCGGTATGCCGTGGCTCCGCCTGTTCCCACGGCCAGCCCTAGCGCACCTGCTGCAGGAAGTGGCTGTGCTTGCGGTACTGGGAGATCACGTCGCCGATGATCTGCTCCTTGGTGTAGCCCATGACGTCGTAGTGCTGACTGCCCTCGAGCAGATGGACCTCCGCGCCGAAGTAATGCCTTGGCCCGTCGCCCTTGCGCTCCCGCGTCTCGGCCAGCGTGTAGGAAGGGGCGGTGTAGGTCTGCGGCCGCACCGCGTAGAGGAACTCCCGCTCCTCGCCGTGGCGGACGGCCAGCGCCGCCTCGTCGTCATCGACGGTCACCTCGACGTCGTAACCGGCTTCCCGGAGCTCTTCGGCCACCTCCATGAGCGCCGGATGGATCGTCGTACGCAGGAAGCGCGCCACCTGCTCGCGCTTCGGCATGCGGATGATCGAGCGCAGGTGCTGACGCCACGGAATCGCGGCCTCGCGGATCTGGATGCCGACGGACATGTCCTGGCTGATCTGTCGCATCCGCTCGAGCCTGAGGCTCTGCAGCAGGCCGTAACACACCACCAGCATGATGAACGTGAACGGCAGGGCCGCCGTGATGGAGGCCGTCTGCAGGGCCGTGAGTCCGCCGGCCAGCAGCAGGGCCGCCGCCACCACGCCCTCGAGCAGGGCCCAGAATGTCCGCTGCCAGACCGGATTGTCGTCGGAGCCTCCGGACGTGATGATGTCGATCACCAGCGAGCCGGAGTCCGACGAGGTCACGAAGAACGTCACCACGAGCACGGTGGCGATCAGCGAGGCGATCAGCGAAAACGGGAAGTATTCGAAGAACCGGAACAGCGCCGTGGGCAGATTCTCCTGCACGGCGGCACTGAGCGCGCCGGAGGCCGCCCCGAGATCGAGTTCCATCGCCGAATTACCGAAGAAGCTCAGCCAGATGAAGGTGAAGCCGACCGGCACGAACAGCACGCCGACGACAAATTCACGGATGGTGCGCCCCCGCGAGACCCGCGCGATGAACATGCCGACGAAGGGCGACCAGGCGATCCACCATGACCAGTAGAACAGCGTCCACCCGCCGATCCACTCATTGGGTTCGTACGCGTAGAGCGTGAAGGTCTTGTTCACCACTTCACTGAGATAGGCGCCGGTGTTCTGCACCGCCACCGTCAGCAGGAACGCCGTGGGGCCGGCAACGAGCACGAAGACGAGCAGAATCAGCGCGAGCAGGAGGTTCCATTCGCTGAGCCGCTTGATGCCGGCATCGAGGCCGGCGACGACCGACACCGTGGCCATCAGCGTGATCACGGTAATCAGGAGCATCTGCACCGGGACACTCTCCGGCACGTCGAACAGGTAGGCCAGGCCCGCGTTGACCTGCAGCACGCCGAGGCCCAGCGATGTGGCCACGCCGAACATCGTGCCCAGCACGGCGAAGATATCGGCCGCATGGCCGATCGGGCCGTGGATCCGCTCGCCGATGAGCGGATACAGCGCGGAGCGCACGGTCAGCGGCAGGCTGTGCCGGAACGAGTAGTAGGCCAGCGCCAGCCCGATCACCGCATAGATGGCCCACGCGTGTATGCCCCAGTGGAAGAACGTGATCTTCATCGCCTCGCGCGCGGCTTCCACGGTGCCGCCGGCGCCGGTCGGCGGATTGGCGAAGTGGGTGACCGGCTCGGCCACGCCGAAGAACATCAGGCCGATGCCCATCCCCGCGCTGAACAGCATGGAGAACCACGAGCCGTAGCTGTAGTCAGGCTGCGAGTCGTCCGGGCCCAGCTTGATGCTACCGTAGCCGCTGAAGGCGATGCCGAGACAGAAGATCACGAACGTGGCGACCGCCAGCATGTAGAACCAGCCGAAGGTGTCGGTGATCCAGCCCTGGATGGCGGAGAAGACCGTGTTCGCCGTCTGCGGCCAGATCGCGCTGAACAGGACGAAGACGAGTATGAGGCCGGCCGCACCGATGAAAACCGGCGGGTTCAGACGGACGCGGACCTTGCTCTGGTCCGAAGAGGTTTCAGAGACCATCAGAATTACAATGTTAACCCAAAATGCCCCTCCACCTTCAATGACCAAACGCAGCGCGCCGCGCCTTGGAACGGTTAGAGTAGGGTTGTGGCGCCTGGTGCCACGATGCCGCGAGCGCGACACAAACTCCGGACAGGACGGTATCAGCCATGAACGAACGACGCAGGAACATCTTCGTATTCGGTCTCGACGACTTCCATCGCGCCGACCTCGAATCGCTGCCGCGGGCGGACGAGTTCTGCTTCCATCAGTTACTCACTTTCGAAGAGGCGACGCGGGCAGACCTGCACCCCACCGACGAGATGCTGCCGAAGGCGCAACGGATCCTCGAGGAGTTCGACGGTTCGGTCGACGCCGTCATCACCCACTGGGACTTTCCCAGCACGGTCATGACGCCGATACTCCGCAAGCGGCTGGATCAGCCCGGCCCGAGTGTGGAAGCCGCGCTGATATGCGAGCACAAGTACTGGTCGCGGGTGGAACAGAAGCGCGTGGCGCCGGACGTCGTGCCGCCCTTCGCGGCGGTGAATCCGTTCGCCGACGACCCGCTGTCCGATCTCCACCTCGACTTCCCCTTCTGGCTGAAGCCCGTCACCGCTCATTCGTCCAACCTGGGCTTCCTCATCGACGACCGCAAGGACTTCGAGAAGGCGCTGCCGAAGATCCGCAAGAACATCCACCTGTTCGGCGAGCCGGTGAATCACCTCATGGGGTTCGCGGACATACCGGGGGAGATCGAGGGCATCGACGGTTACCACTGCATCGCCGAGGGGATCATCTCGAAGGGTCGTCAGTGCACGCTGGAAGGCTACCGTTACCGGGGCGAGTTCGAGATCTACGGCGTCGTGGACACCATCCGCGACCGGCACGTGCAGAGCGTGCTGTCACGCTACCAGTATCCCTCCTCCGTCCCCCGCGACACGCAGGAGCGGATGAAGGAGATCACCACCGAGATCCTGGACGGCTTCGGTTATGACGACGCACCGTTCAACGCGGAATTCTACTGGGACCGGGACAGCGACGACCTGGCGCTGCTCGAGATCAACGGCCGCATCTCCCAGTCGCACTGCCCGCTGTTCGCGCTGGTGGACGGTGCCTCGCACCAGCAGGTGGTGATCGACCTGGCCCTCGGCGAGCGGCCGCGGCCGCCCCACCGGGAGGGCAATCACAAGGTCGCCGCCAAGTTCATGATGCGCGTCTTCGAGGACGGCGTCGTCGCCCATGCGCCGGGGCCGGGCGACGAGAAGCTGCTGGAGGAGCGGTTCCCCGAGGCACGCTTCGAGTGCCACGTCAGCGACGGGCAGTCGCTGGAGGAACTCCCATTCCAGGACAGCTACAGCTACAACATCGCGGATGTCTACCTGGGCGGCGAGGACCAGCACGAGCTGCTGGAGAAATACGACGAGACCAAGCAGCTCATACCGCTGGAGATCCTGCGCCGCCCCGAAATCGTCTGACGGGCCGCCCTACTGGACCGTCTTCGTGGCAGGGGCGGAGTAGTCGCTCTCCACGCCCGACGTGTTGTAGGACGTCGCCACGAACTCGTAGGTATCCGGCACCAGGTTCTCGATCACATAGGTAGTCACGCCCGGATTGTCGATGGTCACCGAGTTCGGATAACTGCCGGACGTCGTGCCCCAGTAGATGCGGTATCCGGCCAGATCCGTCAGCGCCGTTCCGTCCGTGTTCTCCGTGGGCGGCGACCAGCTCAGCGTGACCGAGCCCATGGCGATGGCCTCGACGGTGATCGAGAACGCGCCGAGGGACGCGGATTCCTGACCGTCGCTGACGCTGATGACGATGTCGGCATAGGTGCCCACGTCGCCGGCCTGGGGCGTGCCGGACAGGCGCCCGGTGCCGGTATCGAACGCGGCCCAGGACGGCTTGTTCGTGACGGAGAAGCTGAGGCTGTCGCCGTCCGGGTCGCTGGCAGCCGGCGTGAAACTGTACTGACTGCCTTCCGTCACCGCCGTCGCCGGGCTGCCGGAGATCGTGGGTGCCGAGTTGGTGGCCACGGCCTGCACGGTGATCGTGAAGGCCGGCAGCGAGGCCGAGTCCTGGCCGTCGCTCACGCTGATCACGATATTGCCGTAGGTGCCTCGGTCGCCGCTGGCCGGCGTGCCCGCGAGGCGGCCCGTCGACGTGTCGAAGGACGCCCAGGACGGCATGTTCGCGATATCGAAGACGAGTGCGTCGCCGTCGGCATCGCTGGCGCTCGGCGTGAACTCGTAGGCCGCCCCCTCGTCCACCGACGTGGCGGGGCTGCCGGAGATGACGGGCGCGCTGTTGCTCGCCACCGCACGCACCTCGATCGCGAACGGCCCCAGTGCGGCCTGCGCCTCTCCGTCCGTGACGGCAATGGTGATGTCCGCGTAGACACCGGCGTCGCCCGCTGCAGGCGTGCCGAAGAGCCGGCCGCTGGCGGTATCGAAACTGGCCCACGCCGGCATGTTCACGATATCGAAGCTGAGCGTATCGCCGTCCGCATCGCTGGCGCTCGGCGTGAAGCTGTAGGATGCGCCTTCGCTGACCGATGCGGGCGGGCTGCCGCCGATGGTCGGCGCGGTGTTGGTCACCAGTTGCCGCACCTCCACCGCGAACGGACCCAGCGTGGCGGTCGCCTCCCCGTCGCTGACGGTGATGGTGATGTCCGCATAAGAGCCCGCGTCGCCGGCGCCGGGCGTCCCGAATAGCTCGCCGGTGCCGGCGTCGAAACTCGCCCACGCGGGACGGTTGGCGATCTCGAAAATGAGGGCATCACCGTCCGGATCCGACACGGTCGGCGCGAAACTGTAGCGCTCGCCTTCCGTAACGACCGTCGGCGGGTCGCCACTGATCGTCGGCGGGCTGTTCGTCGACGGCGTGTCGCCGTCGTTCCGTGTGGTGCCGTTCACGGTATCCAGCTCGTCCTGGCTGCCGTCGGCCACGGCGATGATCGTGTTGTCGAGCAACTCCACCGACTCACGGGGCACGATGCCCTCGATCTGTTTCGGCGAGATGCCGGGGTCGAGGCCGGAGAGCACCGCCTCGAGATCGTCGAATTCCGGCGCGGGCATCACGGCCTTGGCCGCCGCCAGGCCGATCCGGACCTGCTCCAGCGCCGCGGCGCTCACGGGCACCTCCGTCGTGGTGGCGCCCGCGGCATTGGGCATCACCTGGCGGATGGAATCGTCCATCGGTCCCATGGCGTCGACGCCGTTGACCTGCAGGCGGTTGGCGATCGCCTCCAGCAACGTCTGCGTCGCGGCCACCGTCGCCACGGCAGCGATGCGCGCATCCGCCTTCGCGCCGCCGGCGCCGTCGAGCTTGCCGTCCGTGAGATCCGAGGCGATCGCGGCCACGACGGCGTCGCCGTCCACCTGGCGGCCCACGGCGATGAGCGAGTCCCGGGTGCGTCGGATAGTCTCGCCCAGCGTCTCGGAAGCCTTCACCATCTCCGCGATGGTGGCGGCGTCTATGGCCTGGGTCATGACCGGTTCTCCGGTCAGAGTGACGAGACCGCTGTTCAGCTTCGTCGTCACGCGGTTCAGCGCGATGGCGAGGTTCTCTTTCGTCAGACCGCCCGGCAGTTCGGCTGCGAGTTCCGCCGCGAGCGTGCTGAACGGGTTCAGGTTCGACACGGTCTTCTTGCCCGGCTCCAGCGCCACGCTCTTCAGCACGAAGTCCGGCACCAGGCCGGTGACCAGATCGGTGCCGCCCCGTGCGTCGATGGAAAGCGGATAGTGTTTGCCCTTAGTGCGCACGGTGATGTTGTAGCCCGCGCTGGCATCGCTGTTCATGCTGCCGAGATCGGTACCGTCGGCGGCAACGATGCGCACCGTCGCACCGACGATGGGCCCGTCACCCACGCTACCCGACAGTTCGTGATCACGCAGGATCTCGCCGGTGGCACCGCCGGGGTCGTTCGCGATCGGCTGCTCCGCCACTTCCTCTTCCATGAGACAGCCGCTCAGCGCGAGCGACATCACGGGAAGAATCAGCAGCCTGTTCAATATTGCTGGCGCGGAATATGGGCGCATAACGGCACTCCTGCCTGTGTCGGGCGGGCTCTCCGATCGGAAGACGCAGCTTCAGGCTGCGGGCTAATGTCGAATCGAAACGCTGCCGGGGGTCGGCGAACGGACGCTCTTGTTGTTGGGACGCCGGCATGAGGCCGGTGAGCGCCCTGTTCCTGTTGGCAACCCCGCTGTCTTAGGCTCTCGCCCGTAGACCGGTGGCTTTGCGTCCCGACCTTTCGATCGGTTTGCCATTTTCAACTAACTCGATTCTCTGTCGTCAGCAGACCTCGGTGTTCGAGACTGTCTGTTGAGGACGGACTCTAGCACCGATTATGTGGAGCGCAACATGTCTCAAATCGCCGACACGCAGATACCGAAAAGCACTGCGGCGGACCGCGATGAGTTATGTCGTGTGCGGTCGTGCGCGTGGGCTACGCAACGCGGCGGGACGTCGGAATTTGCCATAACCAGAAAAGAAAGGCCCCGCACGCTGGCGGGGCCTTTGCCTTGCGGAATCGCGCAGCGATCCTACTTCATGGTGATCTCGCGCATGAGGTAGGCACCGGTGATCTCACGCATCGCCGGATAATTCTGTACGAGTTGCTCGGAGCGCTTCTCCTGCTCCTCGCTCCACTTCGCCATGAACGCCTCATAGCGTTCCTTGGAAGGCGCGAGCGCCGCCGTATCGGCGAACTTGATCACGAGCAGCAGATTGAAATCCCCGCTCTCGGCAAGCTGGCTCGCGTAGATGGCATAGTCCTCGATGTGGCCGAGTTCCTTGGCGAGAGTGTTGGCTGCCACCCAGGTGTCCCGGATCCCTTCGAGGTAGGTATCCATCATGTTCGGCTTCACCTTGATCGCCGAGATCTGATAGACGGAGTCGCTGATGTCGTAGTCTTTCCAGGGCTCCAGCTCGGCCATCGCCGTCGAGGAAAAAGCGAGCACGATAGCCGCAACCGTTAGTCTCAATGTACGCATGATTCTCTCTCTTGATACTTCGTTGTTGTCGTTGTCGTCCGGTCCGCGACGGCAGGCCGGAGCGCCGAGAATAACACGGTTGGAAAAAACGGCGGCGGCGGAAGTGGCCGCCAGATGATCCGCTAGATGGTCCGCAGGCTGTCCCGCGTGCGCAGCCGTGCGTCGCGTCGCACCTGCGCCGAACGGTAGCGGCGTTTCTCGTCGTCGGTCTCCGGCAGGACGTCCGGCACCGCCGTGGGACGGCCGGTCTCGTCGAGACCCACGAAGGTCAGGTAGGCGGATACCACGTGTCGGACCTCGCCGCTGCGGCTGTTCTCGGCCACCACCCGCACGCCGATCTCCATCGAGGTATTCCAGGCGCGATTGACGGAGGCCTTCACCACCAGCGTCTCGCCGGTGCGTGCGGGAGAGAGGAAGTTGAGGCTGTCCACCGCGGCGGTGACGCAGGTATTGCCGCTGTGGCGCTCCGCCACGATGAGGGCCGTGCGGTCGCACAGGGCCATCACCAGGCCGCCGAACACGGTCTGCTCCGAATTCAGGTCGTTGGGAAAAATCTTGTAGACATTCTGCTCGACGGCGGAATGCGAGGGCGCTCGACCGGGTATGCTCATGGCCCCTCCTGCTTGGATCTGTCCAGTGCCAGCACGACGAGACGCCGCATTATCCGTTGTCCGACACCCTCGGGCGACCCCAGATCCAGCCGTTCCAGGTGATCCTCGTACCGGCGATAGCCGCCGGGGCGTAGCGCCGCGAGCGCCACACGCAGCCGATCCGGCAGCCGCGCGGTGGCGCCCTCGAGCCAGGTGAGCGCCCCGGCGAGATCCTGCTCGACGGTCGTCAGGTCGGTGCCATGGGGATACGGCGGGAAATGGGGCGCCACGTCCTGAGCGCCGAACACCGCTTCGAGTGCCTCCGGCGTATTGCGCCGCGCATCCGCGGAAACGGCGTGATCGGCCGGTACCTTGCCGGCCGCTCTGGCAGATTCCAGCAACTCGTCCTGAAACGCGGAATCCGCGATGTCCAGCATCCCCGCGACCACCTCCCGATCGGGTCGGCCGCGGGTCGCGGCGATCCCGTATTCGCTGACGAAGACGTCCCGGTAATGGCGCGGCACCGTCGCATGGGAGTAGGACCAGCGGATGTTCGACTGCGGCCTGCCGTCGTGCAGGCGGCGCGCGCGCAGCATGAGGACGGAGAGTCCGTCGGGCAGCGCCTGGGCCATGCTGACGAAGTCGAACTGCCCCCCTACGCCGCTCACCACCCGGCCGCCCTCGAGCCCGTCGGATACGGCGGCCCCCAGCAGGGTGGCCATCATGGTCTCGTTGACGAAGCGGGCGTCCCGGCGCTGGCGGCGCTTGCGTTCCTCGTCGCCGTACAGCGTGTTCACCCGGGAGATGCTGGTCATGTTCACGAGCCGGCGGCGTTCCTCCGGCAACCGCCGCAGTGCCTCGTAGAATGCCGATGAGCCGATGAAGAAACCGCCATGCAGGACGGTCTCGTCCCCGGCATCGGCCGGCCGCCGCAGAATGTCCCGCTCGAACAGCGAGAACAGGGCGTCGCTGATGAGTTCGCTGGAACCGTACAGCCCCTCGCGGAACGGTGCCGTCTCGATCGGCAGCACGGCGCGCCGGGGCGATGCGCTGCCGCCGGGCAGCCGCTCGAGCACGGCGCGGAAAAGCGCCGGCTGCTCGTTGCGCAGCGCCAGGCAATGAGCCACCGCATCGCTCAGCGAGCCGATGCCGAGCTGGATGGTGCCGCCGTCCGGCACGAGGCTCGCCACGTGCATCCCGGTGGCGTAATCGGCCGCCCCGACGGCCCGATTCGGCAGCCCGAACAGCGGGAACTCCCATTCCGGCGCATCCAGAACGAAGTCGAATACGTCCGCCGACACCTCCGCGTCGCCGGTCATGTACGGCAGCTGCCGGTTAACCTGCGCGACCATCGTCAGCTCACGGCCGGCCGCCTTCGCCTCGCGGAAGGCCGGCAGGAGATCCAGCGAGATCTCCGGATTGCAGCTCAGGCTGTAGCGGCCGGCGCTCTCCTCGCGCGCCGAAACCAGCTGCCCCACCACGTTCACGCCGAGGCGCATCAGCTCCGTGACGACCTGGCTGTAGTTTATGCTGGTGTATGACTGCTGTGCGGACGGGGTACCCAGATACGCCCCCGGCCGGAAGTAGAACTCCCGCACCTCGATGTTCGGCGGCAACGTGCCGGCGCGGATCGCCTGCGCATAGCGCAACGAGGGCCAGCCCGCGTACAGCCGCTCGACCAGCGGCGCCAGGAAACGCTGCTCCAGATCGCCGTGCGCCCGCGGGACCTCCAGCGTCAACGCGGTGAAGATCGTGAGCCGGATCGACGAATCCGACGCCGCTCGCTCGTACAGGGCGTTGGCGACGTGGACCGCCTTGCCCAACCCGACCGGCAGCCCCAGCACGATGTGGCGGCCCACCCGCGCGATGATCGCGTCCGCGAGCGCCGCCGGGTCCTGCCAGACGGCGCTCACGGGCGGCACCGCGGACGGCGGCCCGCGCAGCGGCGCGGGCGACGACGATGACAACGACGATGACGAGGGTGCTGATGTCGCATAATGGTCCGCATCGGTCCGGTATCCTGTTGCGAACAATACCTGCACGCGCCAGTCAAACACATGCGGGTCACCCGAAACCCGCCGGAGGTATCGATGCAATCGCGCCCGAGCCGCATCACAAGCGCCGAGAACGCCGTTCCGGGCCGCCCCGGCATGGCAGCCCTGGCAGTTCTGGCCGTCCTTGCCGCCGCTGCCGCGCTGCCGGCTGCGGCCGAAGTGCCTCCGATCGCGCGCGAGGCGTTCGCCAACATGCCCCGGGTGACCGGAGAATGGGCGTTCACGCGCACCCGCGAGGACAACGACGGCACCCGGGTAGAACGATTCGATCCGGCCGCGGAGCCGAAATGGCAGCTGGTGTCCGTGGACGACCGCGAGCCCACGGAGGCCGAGTTCCGCGACTACGCCGAGGAAGTCGAGCGGCGCCTCGCCCGCGAGGAGGGACGGCCCGGCGACAACGACTTCGACGGCCTGGCGGCGGAGGATGGCTGGGAGCTGCTCGAGGAAGACGACCAGCGGGTCACGTGGCGCTTCCGCCCGGCGGCGGGCGCGACGGACCGGGAAGACATGGCGAAGCACCTGCGGGGCGAGATGACCATCCTGAAGTCGGTCCCTTACGTCGAGTCCTTCCGCCTCTACAGCGACGAGCCGTTCCGCGCCAAAGTCATCGCGAAGATCGAGCGGTTCAACACGCGAATCGAGATGATACGACTGGACCGCCGGGCCTACATGCCCGCACGGGTCACCACCGAGGTGCGAGGCAGCGCCGCATTCGGCCTGAAGAGCATCGAGCGCGACATCCTGCTGACCTACGCGGATTTCCGCTACGCCGGACCCCGCAGCGCGGACGAGAAGGCCAGCTCGGCCGCCGCCGGCGCCGGGCACTGACGCTGGCGTCGGCGGCCGCGCGGCGCTAGCCTGCCCGACAGGCACAGCGGGAGCGCAGTGATGGCGAAAGATCTGTTCGACCTGAGCGGCAAGGTGGTACTCGTCACCGGCGGCAACGGGGGAATCGGCCTGGGCATGGCGGAGGGCTGCGCCCGCCAGGGCGCCGACGTGGTGATCTGGGGGCGCAACGAGGGCAAGAACGCCTCGGCCGCGGAACGCCTGTCCGCCGCCGGCGTCCGTGTGCTGACCGACGTGATCGACGTCGCCGACGAGACCGCCGTGGCCGCCGGCGTGCGACGGATCACCGAACAACTGGGCCGGCTGGACGCCGCCATCGCCAACGCCGGCATGGGCATCCCGCGGCGCGACCTGTTCGAGATAACGGCCGCGGACTTCGAGCGCATCGAGGCGGTCAACGTGCACGGCGTCTTCTTCACGCTGCGCGAGGCCGCCCGGCACATGGTGGCGCGCTCGCAGGCCGGCGAGCCGGGCGGCTCGCTGGTGGCCATCGCCTCCACCGCCGCCATCCACGGTGCCGCGCGCAACGAGCACTACGGCGCCACCAAGGGGGCCGTAGTCTCGATGGTGCGGGCCATGGCGGTCGAACTCGCGGCGCACCGGATCCGCGCGAACACGATCTGCCCGGGCTGGGTGCGCAGCGAACTCACGGCAGACGCCCAGCAGTGGGACCGGTTCAACGAGAAGGTGATATCGCGGGTGCCGATGAAGGGCTGGGGCGACCCGGAGGACTTCGCCGGCATCGCGGCCTATCTGGCCAGCGACGCCTCCGCCTTCCACACCGGAGACACCATCGTGCTTGACGGCGGCTACACCGTCTTCTGAGGCACCGGGGTCAGCGCGAGCCGTTGTTCTCGACGATGCCGTCCAGCAGCTTCTTCGCCCGCAGGAACTGATCCCGCGCCTTGCCAAGGTAGAGCATCACCTCGTCCACGTAGTTGTCCGCCGAAGCCGACCACACCCGGTTGAGGTAGCGCTCGCCCGCGGCGAACTCGCTCATGACGTCTGCATAGACCTGCAGCCCGTAGAGATGGGACAGGCTGTGGCGGGCGTCGACGAAACGGATCAGGTCGTCGCGGAACAGCCGGTCGATCTCGAAGCGCATGCTGTGCGGCGGTATCGAGTCCCGGTCGCCGTACAGCTGCTCCAGGTTGGCGCAGATCCCGGTCAGGCTCTCGGTCAGGTCGCGGCGGTTGCCCTCCAGCACGTGATCCGCCGTCGCCCCGGCCCGGGTGGCCCGCTTGACCATCACCACGCCGGCGGCCCCCGCCAGCGCGGCCGGCAGGAACCAGGCCCATTCGGTCGTATCGGCATCCGTGGACGCGAAATAGGCGCCGAACAGGAATCCGGCCGCGAGCAACAGGTAACCCAGCCGCGTCATGCCGCTGCCACCACGTAGTAGATGGCGAAGCCGACGCCCACCAGCGCCTCGCCGACGATGAGTCCGGCCGCGATCGGGATGCCGGTATCCTCGCTCCAGCGCTGGCCGAGTTTGCGGTCCGACGCCAGCCGCAGCAGCGTGCCCAGCGCGTAGGTCAGCACGATGTTGAACGGCAGGTAGAAGCCGAGGCCCACGGTGATGCCGAGCCCGCCCTGCAGCGCCGAGAGGATGGCGCCCAGCGCCGCGCCGGCCACGTATTTCTGCACGGGCACGTCGCCGCCGAGGATGCCCTCCACCGTGCTGGCCAGCGCCTGCGCCTGGGGCGCGGGCAGCTTCTCGCTGCCGAGGCCGTAGGCGTTGTCCAGGACGAAGATCAGCACGATCACGACCAGCGGGCCCAGCCAGGCGCCGATGAACTGGCCCATCTGCTGCATCCGCGGAGTCGCGCCCACCAGGTAACCCGTCTTCAGGTCCAGCATCAGGTCGGTCGCCTGGGACATGGCCACGCAGGTGGCCGCGCCGACCATGATGGCGGCGACGATCGCGTCCGCCCGGTCCAGGCCGCTGGTCGCGACGATCAGCAGCGTAATGCCGATCAGCGTCATGCCCGACAGCGGCGACCAGTTGGTGCGCCCGATGGCCTCCGACAGGATGACGCCCGCCATCCAGATCCACACCGTGCCGAGCAGCGCCATCAGCAGGCCCCGGCCGAGCCCGACGGCCTCCGTGGAGGACACGGCGATAACTGCGAGCAGCAGCGCCGCACCCGCGATGGCGCCGTAGAGCAGTTTGATCGGCATCTCGTCGCCGGACACCGCGGACTCGACCTTGGCGGCGCTCTGCATGGAACGCACCGCCGAGCGGATCAGCGGGAACGCCAGTACCACGCCCATGACCGCGCCGCCGATCAGCATGCCGATACCGATGGGCCGGAACAGCGCGGAGCGCAGGAAGCCCGGGTCCGTGATGGTCTGCCCGGTGGCGGGGTCGACCGGCAGCTGGCCGTTGGCGGCCAGCATCGGCGCGATGAACCACCAGGTCACGAAGCCGCCGATGATGAAGGCGACGCCGCCCTTGCCCGCGATGAAGGCGACGCCCACGGTCAGCAACGACAGGTACCAGACCCCGTTCATGTATTCCGGCATGCCCAGGCGGGAGCCGAGGTCCCAGTCGGAGACGCCGGTCAGCTGAGTGGCGAAATGCACGGCCGCGCTCACGGCGGCGGCGCCCAGCAGGATCGCCGCCTTGCGCACGCCGGCGCCCGGGGACTTCAGGATGGTGGCCACCGCCACGCCGCCGGGATAGGTCAGGCGCTCGAAATCGATCATCTGCTTCCTGAGCGGGATGATGAAGGCGATGCCGAGGTAGGCGCCGGCGATGCAGCCGAAGGTGAGGATGTAGGGGTTGAAGTCGCCGCCGTGACCGAGGATGAAGATCGCCGGCACGGAGAACATCATGCCGGAGGAAGCGCCGTTCACCGCGCTGGCCACCGTCTGGGCGATGTTGTTCTCGATGATGCTGCGCCGGCGCAGCAGGCCGCGCAGGATGCCGAAGCCGAGGATGGCGGCGAGTTCCGAGCCCTCGATGGAGAAGCCGAGGATGAGCGCCGCGTAGCCGATGGAGATGGCGATGATGACGCCGAGGAACCAGCCGACGATCACCGCCGGCCAGGAGAGCTCCGGATAAGCGCCCTGCATGGGCACCGGTCCCGCGGCATTGTTCATGGCCATCGCTCCTCTGCGGGGTCCGCTGTCAGGCCTCTGCCGGACCCCGGTCGGGGCGGAGTCTATCATGGCTCATGCGCGGCTCATGCGCGGCTCCTCCGCGGCTCGCGCGCGGACCGGGTCTCAGGGCAGTCAGGGCAGCAGGGGCTCGATGCGCTCCGCGGCCAGGCCGCTCTCCAGCACCTCCGCGAATTCGTCTCCCAGCCTCTCGCTCTCGGCCACCGCCCTCTTCCAGTGACGCTCTCGGGTGGCCGGATCGTAGCGGCGAAAATCGTGGCGGTCCGGGATGCGCCCGCCCGGCAGGCCCGCGACGAAATCGTCGGAGGGCGCCATCAGCAGCACCCGGTCCATGTGCTCCCGCGCGGGGCGGCGCCAGGAGAGGCGCTTGTCGAACCAGCCCGGGATGACGTGGGGATAGAAATGGGCATAGAGCGCGATGCCGTCGACCGCGGACAGCGGCAGGTCGAGGTGATAGTCGATGATGCCGCCGTCGCGATAGACACCGGGCACGCCGCCGGGGATATCGCGCATGCCCTCGATCACCAGCGGAATGGCCCCGCTCGCCAGGATCGCCGGTGCCAGGTTCTGCTCGGTGAGCGCGTGCACCCGCAGCGGGAAATCGTCGGCGTGCAGGAACGGCGCCTCCGCTCGGGGATCGCTGAACAGCGCGCGGCTGAAGAACGCCCGCAGGCTGCGGCGGCTCAGCAGGTTGCCGGCGGCGGCCAGCGCCAGGCCCGCCGTCAGCATCGCGCCGCGCTCCGAGGCCGCCGGCCCGTGGGCTCGGGCGGTCATCACGTGGGTGCGCAGCACCGGATGGGAGAGTATCTCCTGCGGCCCGCGGGGCCCCAGCGCATGACCGAGTATCTCCCGGCTCTTCGCCGTGATCTCCGCCCGGTCCGGCCGTTCGCTGTAGTGCTGGTAGATGTAGCCGTCACGCAGGCGGTCGATGGCCGCCAGCGGATCCGACTGGGCGTAGCAGGCGAAACGCCAGGTGCCTATGGAGGAGCCGATGAGATGCACGGCGCCCCGCAGGCGCGGCAGCAGCTCGCGCATGATGACCCGGTCCAGTCCGTACAGAACCAGCCATTTTGCGCCGCCGGAGGCACCGGCCAGCAGACGGATGCGCTCCGGGTCGAGGCCGTGCTCGCGGATCTCGGCCAGCGCGCCCGGGCCGGCCAGGAATCGCAGCGCGCGCCCCGCCAAGAGACCGTTCCTGCCCCGGCGCGCGGCCCGTCAGCCCGCGGCGCGCAGGTCCTCGTATTCGGGATGACGCTCGAGCCACGCGGCCACGTAGGAGCAGGCCGGCACGACGCCGTGGCCGTGTTCCCGGGCGTAGTCCATGCCCGTGCGCACCAGCCGGCCCGCGATGCCGCGGCCGCCGATCGCCTCCGGCACCTGCGTGCTGGTGAAATGCATCACGTCGCCGTCCATCCGGTAATCGGCGTACGCGAGATGGCCGTCCACTTCGGTCTCGAAACGGCGTTCGGCCGTGTTGTGGATGACCTCGACCTCCGGTCTGCTGTCGGCGTTACTGTCTTCCATCGGTTCCTCGCTCAGTCGAAGGGGTGCCTCAGTACGATGGTCTGTTCCCGGTCTGCACCGGTGGAGATGATGTCGATGGTCGTGCCCACGATCGCCTCGATGCGCGCGAGATAACTGCGGGCATTCGCGGGCAGCGCGTCGTAGTCGGTGATGCCCACCGTGGACTCCGTCCAGCCGGGCATGTCCTCGTAGACGGGCTCGATGTCGGCATACCGGTCCACCGCGACCGGCGGGGTGTCGATGGTGTCGTCGCCGATGCGGTAACCGGTGCAGACGCGGATGGTCTCCATGCCGTCCAGCACGTCCAGCTTGGTGACGCACAGGCCCGCCACACTGTTGTTGACGATGGAGCGCTTCAGGGCCACGGCATCGAACCAGCCTACCCGGCGCGGGCGCCCCGTCGTGGCGCCGAACTCCGCGCCCACCTTCGCCATGCGCTCGCCCTGGTCGTCGAACAACTCGGTGGGGAACGGCCCCGCCCCCACCCGGGTGGTGTAGGCCTTCACGATGCCCAGCACGTAGTCGATGGAGCGCGGGCCGATGCCGGTGCCTGTGCTGGCTGCGGCCGCCACCGTGTTCGAGGAAGTAACGAACGGGTAGGTCCCGTGGTCGATGTCGAGCATGGCGCCCTGGGCGCCCTCGAACAGGACGCTCTCGCCGGCCTCGGTGAGCTCCTGCAGGATGCGGGTCACGTCGGCGGTGAGGGGCGCGATGGTCTCGGCGAGCTCGAGCGCCCGATCCAGCGTCTCGGTGAAGTCCACCGTCGTCGCGTTGAAATAGTGCTTCAGCACGAAGTTGTGGTAGTCCAGCACCTCGCCGAGTCGCGAGGCGAACTGCTCGCGCATGTAGAGATCGGAGACCCGCAGCGCACGGCGCGCCACCTTGTCCTCGTAGGCGGGGCCGATGCCCCGGCCGGTGGTGCCGATGGCCGCCGCGCCACGCGCCTTTTCCCGCGCCCGGTCCAGCGCCACGTGGGACGGCAGTATCAGGGGGCAGGAAGGGCTGATACGCAGACGCTCGTAGACCGGCACGCCACGCTCGATCAGGGCGTCGGCCTCCTCCACCAGCGCATCCATGGACAGCACCACGCCGTTGCCGATCAGGCACTGGACCCCTTCCCTGAGGATGCCGGAAGGAATCAGGTGCAGCACGGTCTTCTCGGCGCCGATCACGAGCGTGTGGCCGGCATTGTGGCCGCCCTGGAAGCGCGCGACGGCCGCGACCCGGTCGGTCAGCAGATCGACGATCTTGCCCTTGCCCTCGTCGCCCCACTGGGTGCCGATGACGACTACGTTTCTGCCCATGATGTTCGTTGTCCCCGGTTGTGAGGCCTATTCAGTAGCGTACGAAGTACAGCAGCACAAGCCCGGCGACCATGCTGACCAGCCCTATCCGGCGGATACTGCCGTCGTCGAGTTCGGCGATGGCAACCAGCGCCTCGCGCCAGCGGCGCGGGCTGGCGAAAGGCAGCAGCCCCTCGAGCACGAGATACAGGGCGAATGCCGCCCAGAGATCACTCCATTGCATGCGGCGTCTCCGTTCGGGCGCTCACCGGCTCTGCCCGGATACAGCGGCAACGGCGGCCGGTCAGCGCTGGGCGCCGCCGGCGTCGTTCAGGTAACGGAAGAAGTCGCCGTCGGGGTCCAGCACCAGCAGGTCGCCGGTCAGGCCTATCGAGTTCCGATAGGCCTGGATGCTGCGATAGAAAGCATAGAACTCCCTGTCCCGATCGAAGGCGCGGGCATAGACCTCCGCGGAAATCGCGTCGCCCTCACCGCGGATCTGCTGCGCCTCCCGGTTTGCCTCGGCGATGAGAATCGTGCGTTGGCGATCGGCATCGGCGCGCATGCGTTCAGCCTCCTCGGCGCCTTCGGCACGCAGCTCGGTGGCCACCGTCGCGCGCTCCTGGCGCATGCGCCGGTACACCGACTCCGCCACGTCCTCGGAGAACTCGATACGCTTCACCCGCACGTCGACCAGTTCGATCCCGAACTCGGTCGCCGTCTCCGCCGCGGCGACCACGATGTCGTCCATGAGCACGGTACGCTCCAGGGAGACCACCTGGCGCACCGTTCGCTTGGCGAACTCGTTTCGCAGATCGGCCTTGAGGATCTCCAGCAGCCGGCCCGTGGCGATCACCTCGTTGCCGCCCGTGGACACGTAGTACTGCCTCGCATCCCGGATGCGCCACTTCACGAAGAAGTCCACGAACACGGATTTCTTCTCCGCGGTAATCACTTCCTCGGGTGGATTGTTCAGCGTCAGGATCTGCCGCGGGAACTTCCGGACGTTGTTGACGATCGGCATCTTGAAATGCAGGCCGGGCTCGTAATCGGAAGCGATGACCTCGCCGAACCGGAACTTGAGCGCATACTCGCGCTCGTCGACGGTGAAGACCGAGAGGCCGAGGATCACCAGTGCCAGACCGAGGACGATGACGACGATGAATCGGGCGTTACTCATCAGCGGGTCCTCCTGGCGCGGGGGTCGTCGCGGGTTCTGGGATCGCTTTGCTCTCGCATCTGCGACAGCGAATTCGTCGTCGACTGCGCCGTGGAACCGCCGTCTCCCTCAGCGCCGCGGCCCTCACGTTGCAATAGTTTGTCGATCGGCAGATACAGCAGATTGCCGCTGCCCTCCGCGTCCAGCAGGATCTTGTTGGAACGCTGCAGGACGTCCTCGATGGATTCGATGTAGAGGCGCTCCCGGGTCACCTCCGGCGCCGCCTGATATTCCGCCAGCAGCAGCTCGAAGCGGGCCGCCTCACCTTCCGCGTTGGCGATCAGCCGGTCCCGGTAGGCAAGGGCATCCTCGCGCATGCGCGCGGCCTGACCCCGCGCCCGCGGGATGATGTCGTTACGGTAGGCTTCTGCCTCCAGACGCAGGCGCTCCTTGTCCTCCCGCGCCTTCACCGCATCCTGGACGGCATCCCTCACCTGGTTGGGAAACTGTACCTTCTGCAGATTGACGGAGATCACGCTGATTCCGGCCTCATACAGGTCGAGTGTGCGCTGGATGAGCTCCTGGGTCCGGTCGGCGATCTCCGCCTGGTTCTCGAGCAGGATCTCGTCCAGCGTGCTCTTGCCGACGACCTCGCGGATGGCGCTCTCGCTCACCTCGTCCAGCGTCTCGTCGGCATTGCGCACATTGAACCGGAAGGCGATCGGGTCGATCCTGCGGTACTGGACGGCCAGATCCACCAGCACGAAGTTCTCGTCGCCGGTGAGCATCTGGGAGGTCTGCTCGAAGCGGCTGACCGCGCCGACATTCACCTTCTCCACCGTCTCGACGGGATACGGGATATGCCAGTGCAGCCCCGGCATGGTCGTCGTCTGATAGTCGCCGAAGCGCAGTACCAGGCCACGTTCGGCCTCGTCAACGCGGTACAGGCCCGTGAGCCCCCAGGCTACCAGCGCCAGCACGATGATGATGGCGATGCCGGTATTGCCGCCGCCCGGCCCGCCGCCACCGCCGCCGCCGCCCTTGCCGCCGAACGCGGCCCGCAGCCGGCGCTGCCAGTCGCGGATGATCTTGTCCAGGTCGGCCGGGCCCTGATCCCTCCCGCCCCACGGGTCCTTGGGATCGTCGCCCTTACCAGATTCGTTCCAGGCCATGTGCTTCGTTCAATCCTCTGCCGGCGTCACGACGCCGCGCGTTGTTCGACGCCCGCCCCGCCGTCCTCACGGTACGGCTCGAGGCGGTCCCCGGCGATATTCTCATGGGCGCAGAACCGGGCGAAATCTGTCGCATCCATGTCCAGCTCCAGCCACCACCCGCCGTCCTCGGCGGGCTCCTCTGCCACCACGGCGCCCGCGCCGTAGAGTACGGAGCGCTGGCGCCCTTCCGAAGGCGCGAGCCGCAGCCTGCCGCTTACCCGGCGGGAACGGAACTTTACCCGGAGAGCTTCCAGCAGCAAATCCAGACCCTCGCCCGTGCGGGCGGAGAGCCAGACACCGCGTGGATCGCCGTCATCGTCGGACTCCAGCCGCGGCCGGCGCCCGAGAATATCGATCTTATTGTACACCCTGATCTGCGGCACATCCCGCGCGCCGATCTGCTCCAGCACCTCGTTGACCTGGCGGATGCGCGGGAGGCGCTGCGGATCGCTGGCATCGATCACGTGCAGGATCAGGCTCGCATCCCGCGTCTCTTTCAGCGTCGAGCGGAATGCGGCGACGAGTTCGTGCGGCAGATCGCGCACGAAACCGACCGTGTCGGCCAGCACGACCTCGCTGGCGTCGGGCAGCTCGAGCCGCCTCAGCGTGGGGTCCAGCGTGGCGAACAGCTGGTCCGCCGCATAGACCCGGGCTTCCGTCAGCCGGTTGAACAGCGTCGACTTGCCGGCGTTGGTGTAGCCCACCAGCGCGACCGTCGGCACCTCGCCGCGCAGGCGGTTGCGCCGGCCGAGTTCGCGCTGGCTGTCCACCTTCTCCAGCCGGGCCTGGATGCGCCGGATGCGGTCCTGGATCAGCCGGCGGTCGGTCTCGAGCTGGGTCTCGCCCGGGCCGCGCAGCCCGATGCCGCCCTTCTGGCGCTCGAGGTGAGTCCAGCCGCGGACCAGCCGGGTGGCAATGTGGCGCAGCTGGGCGAGCTCCACCTGCAGCTTGCCCTCGTGAGAGCGCGCACGCTGGGCGAAGATGTCCAGGATCAGGCCGGTGCGATCCAGCACCCGGCAACGCAGGCGGCTCTCGAGGTTGCGTTCCTGACTGGGCGAGAGATCGTGACCGAAGATCACGAGCTCGGCGCAGTCCGCCGCGACGCGATCGGCCAGC
Source organism: Lentisalinibacter orientalis (assembly GCF_040706535.1). Taxonomy (NCBI): domain Bacteria; kingdom Pseudomonadati; phylum Pseudomonadota; class Gammaproteobacteria; order Woeseiales; family Woeseiaceae; genus Lentisalinibacter; species Lentisalinibacter orientalis. The sequence goes on along the minus strand of NZ_JAPDRJ010000004.1, from coordinate 242,255 downwards.
TCGTCGACCTTGCCGCTGCCGATCAGGTAGCGGGGTTCGGGCGAGCGCCGGGAAACGTCGACGGTGTCCAGCACCTCGGCACCGGCGGACAGCGCGAGCTCCCTGAGCTCCTGGCACTCCTCCGGGTCCGGCCGGGCGCCGAACTCAACATTGACCAGAATCGCACGCTCGCCGCTCTTCGGGCGTTCAAACAAGTGGAACCTCCGGGGAGAACGTGCTGCTCCGCTCAGTCGGCGTCATCCCCACCTTCGTCGGCAGCAGGGAGGCGGACGTTGCGCGACGGCACGACCGTCGAGATGGCGTGCTTGTACACCATCTGATTGACACTGTTCTTCAGCAATACGACAAATTGATCGAACGAATCGATCTGTCCCTGCAGCTTGATGCCGTTCACCAGGTAGATGGATACCGGCACCTTTTCCCTGCGCAGGATATTCAGAAACGGATCTTGCAAAGACTGGCCCTTGGCCATCCTCCTACTCCTTATTGTTATCGTTGTCCCGCCGGCCCCGGCCCGCCGCCGTGTACGGGGCGCGGGCGAACCGGTGCGGGTGCCTCAACCCAAGCAGGCACCGGGAGCATACCACAGGGTGCCACGAGTCAGCGCCCGTCGGGACAACCGATGTGTGCCTCTATCGCTGCCGATATGCGGCCTGGCGTGGCCGGATCAAGGGGGTCCAGACATTCCGTGTCGCCTTCCCCGCGGATCCAGGTGTGCTGACGCTTGGCGAGACGGGCCGTCGCCACCTCCGCTTCCCGGCGCGCCTCTGCGAGCGTCGTCTCGCCGCACAGGTGGCGCGCCAGCTGCCGGTAACCGACCGCCCGCAGCGCGGGGGCGTCGGCCGTGAGCCCGGGCCGGGCCAGCAACGTCTCGACCTCGGCGACGAAGCCGGCCTCGAGCATCGCCTCCAGTCTCCGGCGGATCCGCTCCCGCAGCACGTCCCGGTCGCCGAACACCAGCGCAAGGCGGATGAAACGACCGGCAGGCGGCGGCGGTGCCGGCTCCCGGTGCCAGTCGGACAGCGGCCTCCCGCTCAGCTCCCAGACTTCGAGAGCCCGCTGGATGCGCTGCGCATCGCCGGGCTCGATGCGCGCCGCGGCTTCCGGGTCGACCCGGGCCAGCTCGCCGTGCAGCGCGGGCCAGCCGAGGGCGCGCGCGCGCGCGTCGATGGCCGCACGCACGGCCGCGTCCCGCCCGGGCAGCTCGGACAGCCCCCGGGTCAGCGCCCGATAATAGAGCATGGTGCCGCCCGCCAGCAGGGGGATACGGCCGGCCCCGCGGATCTCGCGGATCGAGCCCAGCGCATCGCGGCGGAACTCACCGGCGGAATAGGCCTCCTCCGGTTCGCGGATGTCGATCAGCCGATGGGGCGCCTCGGCCAGCACGCCGGGCGGGGGCTTGGCGGTGCCGATGTCCATGCCCCGGTACACCATCGCCGAATCGACGCTGACGATCTCCACCGGCAGGCGGCGCGCGAGTTCCACGGCGATGTCCGTCTTGCCGGCCGCGGTCTGCCCCATCAGGCAGATCACGGGGCCGCCCGGGGAACGCTCTGCACTGGCGCGAGTCACTGTCCCCGCAGAAACAGCCGGTCGAGTTCGCGCAGACCCAGCGCCGTCCAGGTCGGCCGCCCGTGATTGCACTGATCGGCGCGTTCGGTGGTCTCCATGGCGCGCAGCAGGGCATTCATCTCCGGCACGGTCATGGAGCGGTTGGCCCGCACCGAATGGTGGCAGGCCATGGTGGCGAGCAGCTCGTCCACGTGGCCGGCGATGCGGCTGCTGGTGCCGTGTTCGGCCAGGTCCGCCAGCACGTCACGGACCAGCTCCTCCGCCGCGGAGGCGGCGAGCAGCGTCGGTATCTCCCGGATCACGACCGACTCCGGCCCGTGGCGATCCAGCACCAGGCCGACCTCGCGGAACTCGTCCGCGTGCTGCTCGGCCAGGTCGGCTTCGGCCCGGGAGACGTCCACGGTCCGGGGCACCAACAGCGGCTGCCGCACCACGTTGCGGTCGGCGAAGGCCCGCTTCAGACGCTCGTAGGTGATGCGCTCGTGGGCGGCATGCATGTCCACGAGTATGAGCCCGTCGGCATTCTCCGCGAGGATATAGATGCCGTGCAGCTGGGCCAGCGCGTACCCGAGCGGCGGCACCGCGCCGGCCGCCGGAGACCGCGTCTGCCCGTCCGTCGCCGCGGCGCCGGACTGGTCTTTGCCGGCCGGCGCCCCGCTGCCGGCCAGCGCCGCGTAGGCGGCCAGCGGCTCTGCGGCTCCCGATTCCCCGGCAGGCCAGTCGGCGGCCGCCAGCGGCATGGCCGACTGGCGGAATTCCCGCAGCGTCGCCGGGGCAGCGACGGCCGCGGCGGCGGGGCGTGCGCCCGGGCGGGTGCCGGCCAGCGCCTCCTCGATGCTGCGGAAGACGAATTCGTGCACGCTGCGCGAGTCGCGGAAGCGGACCTCGTGCTTGGCGGGATGGGCATTCGCATCCACCCGCGCCGGGTCCAGACTGACGCTGATCACGTAGGCCGGGTGGCGGCCGTGGAAGAGCACGTCCCGGTAACCGTGGCGCACGGCATGCATGAGCACCTTGTCGCGCACCGCGCGTCCGTTCACGTAGCTGTACTGCAGATCGGCCTGGCTGCGGGAATAGGTGGGCAGGGCCAGCCAGCCGGCCAGCGCGATACCCTGCGCCTCGCGCTCCACCTCGATGCACTCTGCCGCGAAACGTTCGCCCAGCACCTGGGACAGCCGCCGCAGCCGGCCGGCGCCGTCCGTGGCGGCGGGCAGGTGCATCACGCTGCGCCCGTTGTGGGTCAGGCTGAACAGGACGTCGAAGCGGGACAGCGCGAGACGGCGCAGCGCCCGGTCGATGTGCTGGAACTCCGTCTTCTCCGTGCGCAGAAACCGACGCCGGGCCGGTGTGTTGAAGAACAGGTCCCGCACCTCGACGGTAGTCCCCTCCGGATGTGCCGCGGGGACCGGCTGCGATACGGCGCCGTTGTCGGCACCCACCCGCCACGCGCTGCCGGCGGCGGCGGCGCGGGAGGTCAGCGACAGGCGGGACACGGAGGCGATGCTCGGCAGCGCCTCGCCCCGGAAACCGAGCGAGGCGACGGCCTCGAGATCGTCCAGGCTGTCGATCTTGCTGGTGGCGTGCCGGGCGAGCGCCAGCCCCACCTCCGCCTCCGGGATGCCGGCACCGTCGTCGCGCACCCGGATCAGGCGCGATCCGCCCGCCTCGATGTCCACCTCGATCCGGCGCGCGCCGGCGTCGAGACTGTTCTCCACCAGCTCCTTGACCACGGAAGCCGGCCGCTCGACGACCTCGCCGGCGGCGATCTGATTCACCAGGTGTTCGGGCAGTACTCGGATGGCCATAATGCGGGTGCCGGGCGCAACCGTTGGCCCGTCGGGGGATTCTGTCACAAAGCCCCGACCAGCCGCCAGGCGGCCGGTCGTTCGTATGAGCGCCGTCGGGTCAGCCGTCGGAGGGGATGCGCAGCACCTGGCCGATACGGATCCGGTCGCCGGCGAGATTGTTCACGGCGCGGATGGAGGAGACGCTCACGTTGTAGCGAGTGGCGATCTCGCTCAGCGTGTCGCCGCGGGATATCACGTGCTTGACCTCGGGCTCGCGGCCGTCGCGGACGGCCTGCGCCACCCAGGAGTCCGGCGGCGGGTTGGCGTAGAAGTAGTTGCGGATACCGCCGAGGATGGCGTCGGCCAGGCGGTCCTGATGATTCCGGTCCGTCAGCTTGCGCTCCTCGCTGGGATTGGAGATGAACGCCGTCTCGACCAGGATGGAAGGCACGTCCGGTGATTTCAGCACCGCGAAGCCGGCCTGCTGCACGGTGCGCTTGTGCACGGTGCCCACCTTGGCCAGCTCGTCGATGACCTTCTTGCCCACCTCCATGCTGGCGCCCAGCGAGGCGTTCTGGGACAGGTCCAGCAGTACGGAGGCCAGGTCCTCGTCCTTGTCGGAGAGTGCCACACCGCCGATCAGGTGAGTGTTGTTCTGCTCGGCGAGCAGATGGGCCGCCTCGTCGCTCGCGCCCTTCATCGACAGCACCCACACCGAGGAGCCCCGCGCGCGCTTGTCCCGCACGGCATCGGCGTGGATGGAGACGAACAGGTCGGCGCGGTTGCGCCGCGCGTACTCCATGCGCTCTCGCAGCGGGATCAGGCTGTCGTCCTTGCGCACGAGCACGGCGCGCATGCCGGGCTCGGCGTCGATCCGGGCGGCGAGCTTGCGGCCGATGGCAAGCACGACGTCCTTCTCGCGGGTCCGGCCCTGGCCGATGGCGCCCGGGTCCCGGCCGCCGTGGCCGGGGTCGACGGCGATCACCAGGTCCCGGGGCTTGGCGTCGGGGCGCGGGCGCACCGTCTTCACGGGCTCCGGGATGCCGGGCTCCGCGAGGTCGATGACCAGCCGGTCGCCGTAGCGGCCGTAGGGCCCGGCGCTGAAGCTGCGCGGGCGTACCGAACGCTCCAGGTCGAGCACGATGCGCAGGTCGTCACCGTCCCGACGCGCGGCCCGAATGCCGCGGACGTAGCCCGTGCCTTGCGGCAGCTTGGCCAGCCGTTCCGCGAGCCGGCTGTTGCTCACGTCGACCACGACCCGGTCGGGCCGGGGCAGCGTGAACAGCGTGTGGTCCGCCGGCGCGCTGAGATCGAGTACGACGCGGGTCTTGCCGTCCTCCGACCACAGGCGGATGTCTTCAACCGTGGCGGATGACGCGGGTACGGCCAGCAGGCACAGGGCTGCGCAGATCACTGACCAGAAAAATGGAATCCCCGCTCGCTGCATAAACCCGGTCGCCGTGCGCAATCGACATAAGGCCGTGCCAGTATACTCATCCGGAACAGAATTCCAAGGGGTTTTTCGCTGGATAACCAGCCAGATACAGCGATTACTTGAAGTGGGAAATCGACTCCTCCACGGCCCCCGCGAGGCGCGCACCGGTGGGAGTGACCGGCTCCATCCGCACGCGCCGGCCGCCGTCTGCATGAGCCAGCCGGATCACGAGGTCGGCTCGGGCGGCCAGATCCGGTGCCCGCTCCGGCCATTCCACCAGCGCGATCGCTCCCTCCATGTCCCGCCAGCCGAGATACTCGAGCTCCTCCGCATCCGCGAGGCGGTACAGGTCCAGATGGAAGAGGCGCCTGCCGTCGATCTCGTAGGGTTCGACCAGCGTGTAGGTCGGGCTGGGCACGGGTCCCGTATGCCCGGCCGCCCGCAGCAGCCCGCGCACCAGGGTGGTCTTGCCAGCACCGAGTTCGCCCTGCAGCAGGATCAGGCAACCGGTCTCACCCAGCCCGCGGAGCGCGCGGGCCAGCGCGCCGCCCAGTGCCTCGGTGGCCGCCCTATCCGCCAGTTCGGCCAGCTCGGCGGTCAGGGATTCACCCACGCCCGTATCCCGGCGATGAGATCCCCGGCGACCAGGCCGCGCTCGCCGTCGCGGGCCGCGGCGTCGCCAGCCAGCGCATGCACCAGTACGCCGGCCTCCGCCGCACTGCGGGCCTCGAGGCCCTGGGCCAGCAGGGCGCCCACGATGCCCGTCAGCACGTCGCCCATGCCGGGCGACGCCATGCCCGGATTGCCGTCGGTGCAGATCGCCGGCAGTTCACCGTCGCCGGCGGCGACGAGGGTGCCGGCTCCTTTCAGCACGGCGACGCCGCCGTAGCGCTCGGCGATCGCCACTGCCGCCGCCATCCGCCGGGCCTGCACGTCCGCAGTGTCGGTCTCCAGCAACCGCGCCGCCTCACCGGGATGGGGCGTCAGTATCCAGTCATCGTTGTGCCGCGGCGCCTCGGCCAGGAGATTGAGGGCGTCGGCATCCAGGACCGCCGGCAGGCCCGAGGCCAGCGCCGCCGCGTACATCTCGCGGCTCCAGTCCCCGGTGCCCAGCCCCGGCCCGAGGGCCAGGTGGGTGGCACGGGCGATCAGCGGCTCCAGGTCATCCCCACGCGCCACGCCGCGGCACATGAGCTCCGGCCGTCCGCCGGTGACGACCGCGGCATGGTCGGGGTGAGTGGCTATCGTCACCAGGCCGGCGCCGGTGCGCAGCGCGGCCTCCCCCGCCAGACGCACGGCGCCGCCCATGCCGGGGGAACCCCCCACGATCAGGAGATGCCCGAACCGTCCCTTGTGCGCAGTGCGCGGACGCCGCGGCAGGAGACGCGCCAGGGAGCTCTCGCTCAGCCGCCGCAGCACGGGCTCCGCCGCGTCGTCGCACTCGTCGGGTACGTCGAGATCGGAGTAGCGCAAGCGGCCGCAGAGATCCGGGCCGGCGCCGGTGACGAGACCGGCCTTCAGGCCGACGAAGGTCACCGTGGCATCGGCCTCGACGGCGGTGCCGCGGATGCGCCCGTCATCCGCATCGAGCCCGGAGGGGATGTCCACGGCGAGGACCGGCAGTGCGGCCTCGTTGATGGCGTCCACGGCCGCCGCGAAGCGGCCGTCGACGTCCCGGGTCAGTCCGGTGCCCAGGATAGCGTCGACCACGAGGTCCGCATCGGCCAGCAGCGCCGGATCCCACTCCACGGCCTCGCGGCCCTCCGCCGCGAAGTCCTGCCAGGCGCGGGCCGCATCGCCGCCGAGCGAGGACGGCGGCACCAGAGCGGCAACCACCACGTGATAGCCCTCCTCCCGGGCCAGCCTGGCCAGCACGTAGCCGTCGCCCGCGTTGTTGCCCGCCCCGCAGACCACCAGCAGGCGGTTCGAGGCCGGGAACTCGGCCTCCAGGGCCGCGAGCAGCGCGGTGCCGGCCCGGCACATGAGCGTGTAACCCGGGATGCCCTGGCGCTCGATCGCACAGCGGTCCAGCGCGCGCACGCCCTCGGCGTCGTAGACTCTCTGCGGCATTGTCTTCAATAGTGGGTCCATGGACGCCATTATACTGGGCTCAGGCAGTGAACCGCCCCCACCCGTATGCTTCCCCGCCGCCGATGAGCACAGACCGGACAGACGGCATCCCGCCGATGGCAAACCTCGCCGCACGCATCCGCGCGTGGGCCGAGGAACTCGGCTTCCAGCAGTGCGGCATCGCACGGCCCGAACTGGCTGCCGACGAGGCCCGGCTCGCCCGCTGGCTGACCGAGGGACGCCACGGCACGATGCACTACATGGAGAAACACGGTACCCGGCGCAGCCGCCCTGCGGAACTGGTGCCCGGCACCGTACGAGTCATCTGCGTGCGCATGGACTATCTGCCCGAGCAGGCCGCGGATGCGCGTCGGCTGCTGGACCACCCGTCCAGAGCCTATGTCTCCCGCTACGCCCTCGGACGTGACTACCACAAGGTGCTGCGCCGGCGGCTGCAGAGATTGTCCGAGCGCATCCGCGGCGAGGTCGGCGAGTTCGGCTATCGGGTATTCGTGGACAGCGCGCCGGTGCTCGAGAAGCCGCTGGCAAGAAACGCCGGCCTCGGCTGGATCGGCAAGCACACGAACCTGCTCAACCGGGATGCCGGCTCCTGGTTCTTCCTGGGCGAGATCTACACGGACCTGCCGCTGCCCGCCGACGAGCCCGTCACCGATCACTGCGGCACCTGCCGGGCGTGTATCGACGTCTGCCCCACCGGCGCCATCACCGCACCCTACGAGCTGGACGCCCGCCGCTGCATCTCCTATCTCACCATCGAGCTGCGCGACTCGATCCCGGAGGAATTCCGCGCCGCCATCGGCAATCGCATCTACGGTTGCGACGACTGCCAGCTCTTCTGCCCCTGGAACAAGTTCGCGCAGCTCACCCGGGAGGACGACTTCGCTCCCCGCCACGGCCTGGACGGTATCGCGCTCGCGGAGGCGTTCCTCTGGGACGAGCAGGAATGGCTCTCCCGCATGGAAGGCAGCGCCATCCGCCGCATCGGCCACGAGTGCTGGCTGCGCAACGTCGCGGTGGCGCTCGGCAACGCGGAGACGACGGCCGAGGTGCTGGATGCGCTGCGGGCCCGGGCGAATCACCCGTCTGCCATGGTGCGCGAGCATGTCGACTGGGCGCTCGCCCGCCATGGGGCTACCCTGTCCTGACGAGACCACCGGAGACACCGATGTTCGAAGCAAGTCCCTCCCCCTATCTGGTCCCCTTCGACGGCAGCTTCCGGGTGGACGAGACACCCACCCGCATAGCGGACGGCGAAGGCTCGGCGAAAAAGCGCCTGAAGAAACGGGTGAGGAGACTGGCGGAACTGCAGCGCGTCCTCTACGCCCAGGACCGCTACGCGGTGCTGCTGGTCTTCCAGGCCATGGACGCGGCGGGCAAGGACAGCACCATCCGCGCGGTACTGAGCGGCGTCAATCCCGCCGGCTGCCAGGTCTTCAGCTTCGGCAAGCCGAGTTCCACCGAACTTGACCACGACTTCCTCTGGCGCACGACGCGGGTACTGCCGGAGCGGGGCCGTATCGGCGTGTTCAATCGCAGCCAGTACGAGGAGGTGCTGGTCGTGCGGGTCCATCCCGACATCCTGGACAACCAGCAGCTGCCGGGCGCGATCGACCAGCACGGCCTCTGGGACCAGCGGCTGGAGTCCATCGCCGACCAGGAGAAGCATCTCGCGCGCAACGGCACCGTGATCATGAAGTTCTGGCTGAACGTCTCGCGCGAAGAGCAGCGTCAACGATTCCTGGACCGCCTGAACGAGGAGGACAAGAACTGGAAGTTCGAACCCCACGACGTGCGCGAGCGCCAGCACTGGGACGATTACATGGCCGCCTACGAGGCGGCCCTGAACGCCACCTCCCGGCCCTGGGCGCCGTGGTACGCCATTCCGGCCGACGACAAGAAGGAGATGCGCGCAGCGGTCGCCGGGATCATCGTCGACAATCTCCGTTCGCTGAACCTGCGTTATCCGGTCGCCGGCGCCGCCGAGGCCTCCACCTTCGAACAGATGAAATCCATGCTGGAGAGCGAGTGAGTTCACACTTTTGACCTCCGGCGGGGACGCGGCGCGCCTTTTTCCCGCCTGGTCGTTGTTTTTGCCGGTGGGCTGGCGTATATCTGACGCCTCGAACACAGGGGGCTCATGGCCCGGGCGGCTATGTCTGACAGCCTGATGCAGAAGACCACGGGACACTGGCGCAGGGACGGCCAGGACCGAGAAGACCCCACGATCAACTCGGATTACAAGCGTTCCCTGCTCGCGGGGCTGCGGCTCTTCCACGGCGTCAATGCCGACGCCGTGCAGGAGTTGCTACAGGCCTGCGACCGCCGCGACGCCTCCCGGGGCGAGGTGGTGCTGGCACCCGACTGCACCAACGAATCGGTCTACATCGTCCTCTCCGGCAGCATGAGCGTGCATGTCGGCCACCTGGATGCGCCGCCGCTGCGCAGCCTGGATGTGGGCGATTGCGCCGGCGAGATGTCGATCATCGAGAATCGGGATCCGTCCGCCTGGGTGGTGGCGGACGAGGATTCTCATCTCATGGTGATCCACAAGGACGTCCTCTGGAACCTGGTCGACGCCTCTCATGCCTTCGCCAAGAATCTATTGTCCGTGCTGTCCGAAAGAGTGCGCCAGCACAACAATTTCCTGGCCGACAGCATCGGCGCGCTGCGCAAGTTCGAGCACCATGCCACCACGGACGCGCTGACCGGTCTCAACAACCGTCACTGGATGGAGGACATGTTCCCGCGGGAACTGTCGCGCTGCCGCGCGGACGACGAGCCCGCCTCGCTGATCATGATCGACGTCGACCGCTTCAAGTCGTTCAACGACCGTTACGGGCACGTGGCCGGGGACCGGGTGCTGTCCGAGGTGGCCGACGCGCTGCGGGGCTATTTCCGCCCGTCCGATCTGCTGGCGCGCTTCGGCGGCGACGAGTTCGCGGTCCTGCTGCCCGGGCTGTCCGCCGGCGAGGCGAAGGCGGTCGGCGAGCGGGTGCGTGAGGCGGTCTGCGGCCTTGCGCCCGGTGCCGAAGAAAGCCCCGGCTCGGCGGTCACCGTCTCCATGGGCGTATGCGAGACCGCCCGCGACTACGACTTCCCGTCGCTGCTGAGACGCGCCGACGACGCCCTGTACCGGGCCAAACACCACGGGCGGAATTACGTCTCCGACTGATCCTCCGGAGCGTCTCTCAGACCTGCACCAGCACGTTGTCGATCAGCCGTGCACGGCCCAGCCGGGCGGCGGCCAGCACCACGAGCTCGTGACTCCCGGCCGAGGGTACCGCCAGGTCCTTCGCCTGACGGATGCCCACGTAGTCCGGCGCGAAGCCGTTCGTCTCCAGGCGGGCCAGTGCGTGGCCCTCCAGCGATGCGAAATCGCGCTCGCCGCTCAGCAACGCCTCGCGCACCTCTTCCAGCACCGCATGCAGCAGCGGCGCGATACCGCGCTCCGCCTCGGTCAGATAGCGGTTCCGTGAGCTGCACGCGAGCCCGTCCGGCTCGCGCACCGTCGGTCCGAGTACGATGCCGATGGGCATGGACAGATCCCGGGTCATGCGGCGGATGATGAGGAACTGCTGGTAGTCCTTCTGGCCGAATACGGCCACCTCCGGCCCCACCATGCAGAAGAGCCGGCAGACCACGGTGGCGACGCCGTCGAAGTGACCCGGCCGGAAGCGGCCGCAGAGATCCTCCGACAGGCCCGGCACGTGCAGGCGCGTGGCCGCGTCCTCGCCGAAGGGATAGACCGTCTCCGCCGAGGGCGTGAACAGGAGGTCGGCCCCGGCGCTCGCGAGCAGCCGCCGGTCCTCCTCCGGCGTACGCGGATAGTCGCCGTAGTCCTCGCCGGCACCGAACTGGGTGGGGTTCACGAAGATACTCGCCACCACGCGTTCTGCATACTCGCGGGCGAGGCGCACCAGACTCAGGTGCCCCTCGTGCAGGTTACCCATGGTGGGCACGAAGGCGATGCGCTCGCCCGCCTGCCGCCGCTCGGCGGTCCAGGCACGGACTTCGGCCGGCGTGCTGACCTCGTGCAGCGTGCCGCCCCCTCTCTTCCGGTCCGCCGCGCTCACGAGAAACAATGCTCCGCCGCCGGGTAGCTGCGGTCCTTCACCGCGGCCACGTAGGTCTTCAGCGCCTCCAGCGGCGAAGGCTGGCCCGCCATGAAGTTCTTCACGAAGCGGGGCGTGCGGCCCTGGGTGATGTCGAGGATGTCGTAGAGCACGAGGATCTGGCCGTCCACCTCGGGCCCCGCGCCGATGCCGATCACGGGCACGTCCACCCGTTCGCGCACGGCCGCGCCCACCTCGTTCGGCACACACTCCAGCAGCACCACGTCGGCGCCGACGTCCTGCAGCCGTTTCGCGGCGTCCACCATCTTCTCGGCCTCCCCCGGCTCCCTGCCCTGCACCCGGAACCCGCCGATCTTGTGCACGGACTGGGGCTTCAGCCCGAGGTGCGCGCAGACCGGGATGTCGTGGCGAGCCAGGTGCTGCACGATCTCGATCTGGCCTGCCCCGCCTTCCAGCTTGATCATCATGGCGCCGCCCTCCTGCATGAGGCGCACGGCGTTGTCCAGCGCCTGGGCCGGATCCGTGTAGCTCATGAACGGCATGTCCGCCATCAGGAAGGCCCGCTGCAGTCCACGGGCCACGTTGCGGGTGTGGTAGATGATGTCGTCCACCGTCACCGGCACCGTCGTGTCGTGGCCCTGGATGACCATGCCGAGGGAGTCGCCGACGAGCACCACGTCGGTTCCGGCGGCATCCACCAGCAGGGCGTAACTCGCGTCGTAGGCCGTCAGGCAGGCAATGGGCTCGCCCTCGGACTTCATCCGCATGAGGGTGCCCACGTTGACCGGTGGCTCCGCCATGTCGCGTTGCTGAAGCTGTGTGTACATCTCTCTTCTTGGTGTCTCGGGATGGCGGCCGCGGTGCGACGCGCCCGGCTCGGGGCGTCAGGCGAAGGCGACCGGATTGGGGTTGAAGAAATGGCGCCCGCTGCTGGTGCGGCGAATCTGTTCGCACAGCAGGCGGAAATCGTCGTCATTATGGACCGGATCGATACCCGCCGCATTCACCATCAGCAGCGGCGCCTCGGCGTAGTCGTGGAAGAACCGCGCATACGCCTCGGCGAGCCGCTCCAGATAACCGGGGTCCATGTCGCGCTCGTACTCGAGGCCCCTGCGCGCGATGCGCTCCATGAGCACCTCCACCGGCGCCTGCAGGTACACCACCAGGTCGGGCGTGGGGGCGTCGATGTCGAGCCGATCGTAGATCTGTTCGTACAGCGAGAGCTCCTCCCGGTCCAGATTCAGCTCGGCGAACAGCCGGTCCTTCTCCAACAGGAAATCGGCCACCAGCATCGGCCGGAACAGGTCGTCCTGGCGCAGACCCTCCAGCTGCCGGGCGCGCTGGAACAGGAAGTGGAGCTGGGTCGGCAGCGCCGCGGCCCTGCCCGTACGGTAGAAGCGCTCGAGAAACGGATTGTCCTGGGTCTCCTCCAGCAGCAGCTCGCTGCCGAAGGTGCGGGCCAGACGCCGGGCGAGGCTGGTCTTGCCCACGCCGATGGGCCCTTCCACCACCAGGTAGCGGGGCGGCGACGGATCCTTGCCGCCCTGGCGCCGCAGCGGCGTGACAGTGTTGTGGTCGGACGGGCTCATTCCCGGTTGTCGCCTCCTCGCTCCTCCATCCGCTCAATACCCGTCCCGGCGATCCGCCGCGCCAGCATCGCGACCCGACCGAGGCCCGGGATGACGAGATCCGGGGCCACCGAGGCCAGCGGCAACAATACAAAATTTCTCTCGCCGATGCCCGGGTGCGGCAGGATCAGACCCGGCTCGTCGCAGACGGTCTCGCCATGGACTAGGAGGTCCAGGTCGAGGGTGCGCGGACCCCAGCGCCCGGACTCGCTGCGCCGGCGCCCGTGAGCGCGCTCGATGCCGTGCAGCGCCTGCAGCAGTTCGGACGGGCCGAGGCGGGTCACCAGGCCGGCGACGGCGTTGACGAAGTCGGGCTGGTCGGCCGGACCCATGGGACGCGAGCGGTACAGCGGCGAGCGCGCCACCAGGCGCACCCCCGGCAATTGGCCGATCTCGCCGAAGGCACGGCGGACCTGTTCATCGGGCTCCTCGAGGTTGCTGCCGAGCGCGACCCACGCGGGCCGCCACACCGGCCGCCCGGCCGGACTCAATCGCCCGATTCCCGGCGCTTGCGCCGGCGGGGACGCCGACGGCGGCCGCTCTTCCTGCCTTCGCCCGTGCCGCCCTCCCGGTCGCCGCTCTGGCCACTGCTCTGGCCACTGCCCTTGTCTGCGCCTTTGCCACGGCCGGAGGAGCCGCGCACCTCGAAGGCGTCGGCCCGCTCCTCGCCGCTCATCTCCTGCACCTCGGTCCAGAAGGCAGCCACCTCGGGATCGACCTCGCCGATACGCGAGCGCAGCAGCATGAAATCGTAGGCGGCGCGGAAACGCCGATGCTCCAGGAAACTCATGGCCCGCTTGCCGCGGCGCCGCTCGAAGCGGGGCTGCAGCGCGAGCATCTCGCGCATGGGGATCGCGAAGCGCTTCGGAATGGAGATGAGCGACTGCTGCCTCGCCACCACCTCCCCGGCGGCGACGCCGAGCGCCTGGGGCTCGCCCATCTTGCGCTCCGCCAGCATCTCCGCGGCCCGCGCCCGCACCGGCGCCCACAGGAACACGCCCAGCAGGAACATCGGCGTCACCGCCTTGCCCTCCGCCACCCGCTGGTCCGTGTTGGCCAGCGCCAGCGCGATGAACTCCCGGAACTTGGCCGCCACCGGGCCGTCCAGCTCGCGCCGTGTCTCCGGGAACAGCCGCCCGAACAGCCCGTGGTCCAGCAGCAGCTCGAACGTACGCCGCGCATGGCCCGCCTGGAACATCTTCACGAACTCGTCGAACAGCCGGGCCGCGGGCACATGGCCCAGCAGCGCGCTGAGCTCGGGCATCAGTTCGGCCACCTCGTCGTGGATGGTGAAATCGAGCTTGGCCGCGAAGCGGACCGCACGGAGCATGCGCACCGGGTCCTCCCGCAGCCGCTGCTCCGGATCGCCGATCAGGCGCAGCACGCGCTCCTCGATATCCCGGGCGCCGCCCACGTAGTCCCAGATGCTGAAGTCGGCGATGTTGTAATAGAGCGCGTTGGCCGTGAAATCCCGCCGCCAGACATCCTCGTCGATGCTGCCGTACACGTTGTCCCGCAGGATGCGGCCGTGCTGGTCCAGCTCCACGTCCGCGCGCTCGTCGTCCTCGTCGGCGCTGGCACGGAACGTGGCCACCTCGATGATGTCGCGGCCGAAGCGCACGTGGGCCAGGCGGAATCGCCGCCCGATCAGGCGCGAGTTGCGGAACAGATCGCGCACCTGGTCCGGGTCGGCGTCCGTCGCCACGTCGAAGTCCTTGGGCCTCAGGCCCAGCAGGAGATCGCGCACGGCACCGCCCACCAGGAAAGCCTGGAAGCCGGCATCCTTGAGCCGGTACAGGACTTTCAGTGCATTCTTGGAGATGTTTGCGCGCGAGACGCCGTGGTCCGGGCGCGGTATGATTATCGGAGGCTGGCCGGAGCCTGCCGGGGCTGGTTTCGACAAATAGAGTTCGCTTGTAACTGCCAAAGTGGCCCGTATAATAGCAGCCCCCGCAGGGTCGGGCAGGACAAAAAGCGCAGCGCTCCCTTCGTCTAGCGGTCCAGGACGCCGCCCTCTCACGGCGGAAACAGGGGTTCGATTCCCCTAGGGAGTGCCAACCTGCCCCCCTCCGAGGCACCCGGTGCCTCACCGGTCGTGGCCTCACAGGATCAGTCGATGCGGCTCACCCACCCCGCCACGTCCCCGCAGCGACGCCTGCCCCGCGGGAGCGGCCTTTGAGTCAGGATGACGTGCATCCGGATGGCGGGGGCCGGGAGGCCTCTCTGCTGAGACGCCTGTTCGCGCTCGAGCCCCGGGAGCGCAGCGCGGTCGTCTGGTCTTTCCTCTATTTCTTCACCCTGCTCTGCAGCTACTACCTGCTGCGGCCCATCCGGGACGAGATGGCCATCCTCGGCGGCACCGAGAATATCCGCTGGCTGTTCCTGGCCACGTTCCTCTCCATGCTGGCCGTGGTACCCCTGTTCGGCTTCGTGACGGGACGCTGGCCACGCGCGCGCTTCCTGCCCTGGGTGAACCTGTTCTGCGCGGCCAACCTGGTCCTGTTCTACCTGGCCTTCGCGAGCGCCGGCGAAAACGGCGTCTGGGTGGCACGGGCCTTCTTCGTCTGGCTGAGCGTGTTCAACCTGTTCGTGGTGTCCGTGTTCTGGAGCTTCATGGCGGACCTCTACGACCGGGACCAGGCGAAGCGGCTGTTCGGCATCGTCGCCGCCGGCGGCAGCGTGGGCGCCCTCGCCGGCCCGGCGCTCACCGCGCTGCTGGTGGCTCAGATCGGCTATCAGCAGATGCTGCTCATCTCCGCCGGACTGCTCACATTCACCGTCGTGTGCATCCTGCGACTGCGCAGCTGGGCCCACGCCCAGCCCCGGCACGAGCGGGCGCACACGGACGAGGCGCTGGGGGGCGGCGTGCTGGAGGGCATCTCGCTGACCCTGCGCCGGCCGTATCTCGCGGGCGTCTCGGCGATGATGCTGCTCGCGGTCTTCGCCGGCACCGCGCTGTACATCTTCCAGGCCCAGTTCCTCGAGCAGGCTTTCGCCGATTCCAACCAGCGCACCCGGGTATTCGCGCTCGTGGACCTGAGCGTGAACGTGCTGGCACTGATCGCCCAGGGGCTCGTGGTCAGCCGGGTGATGCGCCGTTTCGGTCTCGGCATCACCCTGGCGCTGCTGCCCGCCGTCAGCATCGCCGGCTTCCTCGCGCTGGCGGTGACGCCGGTGCTCGGCGTCGTCCTGGCGCTGCAGGTGGTGCGCCGTGCCATGAACTACGGCATCGCCGGGCCGGCCAAGGAGGTCCTGTTCACCGTGGTCTCCCGCGCCGCCAAGTACAAGGCCAAGAACTTCATCGACACCGTCGTCTACCGGGGCGGGGACGCGCTGTCCGCCCAGATCATCGGCGGGCTGCAGGCGGCGGGCGCGGGTCTCTCGGCGATCCTCGCCATCGTGATCGGCGTCTGCGCCGCCTGGCTCGGCGTCGCCTTCGCGCTCGGGCGAGGCTACCGCTCGCGTTATGATCGGCGGCTGAGGGAAGAGAGACCGATAACGGAGGCACCGACATGAGCGAATGGACACTGAACCGCAGGGAGCTGATGGCCATGGGCGCCGCCGCCGGCGGCGGCCTGGTCGTGCCGGGCCTGCTCGCGGCCGACGAGGCCGTGATGCGGCGGAAGATCCCGGCCTCGGGCGAGTTGCTGCCTGTCGTGGGACTGGGCACCTCGGGGGTTTTCGACGTCGATCCGACGGCCGGGAACCTGGCCGCCCGCCGGGAGATCGTGGATCTGATGGTGGAGCGCGGTGCGTCCGTGATCGACACTTCGCCCATGTACGGCCAGGCGGAGGACGTGGTCGGCCGCGTGGTGGAAGAACTGGGCGTGCGCGATCGGCTCTTTTTCGCCACCAAGGTGTGGACCCGCGGCCGCGAGGAGGGCCTGGCGCAGATGGAGGAGTCGTTCCGGCTGCTGCGCACCGAGACCATCGACCTGATGCAGGTCCACAACCTGGTGGATACCCGCAACCAGCTCCGCAGCATCCGCGAGCTGAAGGAGGCGGGCCGCATCCGCTACTCCGGTATCACGCATTACCGGGTCAGCGAACACGATGACCTGGCCGACGTCATCGAGGCGGAACGCCCCGACTTCGTGCAGCTGAACTACTCCATCGTGACCCGCGCCGCCGAGGACACGCTGCTGCCGCTGGCCGCCGACCGGGGCGTGGCCGTGATAGTGAACCGCGCGTTCGAGGACGGCGATCTGTTCCGCGCCGTGCGCGGCCGCGACGTCCCGCAGTGGGCCGTGGAGGCCGGCATCGAGAGCTGGGGCCAGTTCTTCCTGAAGTACGTGCTCGCGCATCCCGCGGTGACCTGCGTCATCCCGGGCACCTCGAAGCCGAGGCACATGCGAGACAACCTCGGCGCCGGCACCGGCGCACTGCCCGACGCCGCCCTGCGCCGGCGCATGGTCTCGTTCATCGAGTCGCTGTGACCCGTGCCGTACCGGCCGGCGACGAGCCCGTCGGCCTGCTGCTGCGCCTCGCCGCGATGCTCTACGACAGCCTCCTCGTGCTGGCCCTGGTCTTCCTGGGCACCCTGCCGCTGGTCGTGCTGAACGCCGGCGAGGCGATACCGGCCCATACGGCCTGGTACCGGCTCTGGCTGCTGGCCATCGTCGGCGGCTACTTCGTCTTCTTCTGGGTCCGGGGCGCGGAGACGCTGGGCATGAAGTCCTGGCGCATCATGGTCGTGAGCCGCGACGGCGGGCCGGTGACCGTGCGCGGGGCGATGCTGCGCGCCGGCGCCGCAGTGCTGTCGTGGCTGCCCTGCGGCGCCGGCTTCCTCTGGTCGCTCGTCGACCGCGACGGCCTCGCCTGGCACGACCGCCTGTCGGGCACGCAGCTGGTGCGCTCGGTCAAACGGCGTTAGGCGGCCGGCGCGGCTCAGCGCACTCGTGACAGCACGAATGCCGTGACCGCCAGCAGCGCCACCGTGGGCAGCCAGGCGAGCACGGCCGGATTCAGGTTGAACACCACGCCGGTGTTGGCCAGCATGCGGCTGGCCAGGAAATAGGCGAGCCCGATCAGCACGCCCACCATCAGCCGCCCGCCCGCGCCGGCGCTGCGCAGGGAGCCGAACACGAAGCCGATGGCGAGCACCGGCATCAGCGTGATGGTGAGCGTGGAGGCGATCCGGTTCCAGAGCTCGGTCTGATAGGTCGTCGCATCCAGCTCGTTCTTCTTCAGGTAGCCGATATAGCTCAGCAGGCCGCGCACGGACAGGCTGCCGGGCTTGACCACGGCGATGCCCAGCACCTCGGCATCCACGCCGTAGTCCTCCACGGTGCGGGGCTGCCGGCTGGCCGTCGCGCCCTCGTCGGTGAAGCGGGTGCGGGCGAAGTTCTCGAACACCCAGCGCTCCTCGGCGTCCAGGCCCGCGTTGTCGGCGTGGCTGATCGACGCGAGCCGCCGGTCCGGGCCCAGTTCGAACAGGTAGACGCCGCCGAACTCGAACTCGCTGCTGATGCGCTCCACGTTGAAGATGGTGCTGCCGTCGCGCACCCAGGTGCTGCGCCCGCCGGTCAGGCCGGCCTCCTCGTTCTTCGCCACGCTGCGATACTTGCGCGCGAACTGGTCCAGCGGCGGCGCGAGGTATTCGCCGAGCACCACCGTACCCAGCATGATCAGCGCGCCGGCCACCGCGACCGAGCCGGCCAGCCGGTAGTGGGAGACGCCGGAGGCGCGCATGACCACCAGCTCGCTGTGGCTGGCGAGTGTGCCTAGGCCCAGCAGGGCACCCAGCAGGGTTGCCACCGGCAGCATCTGCACGGCCAGCAGGGGCAGGCGCAGCAGGGTGTAGACGGCCGCGTCCCAGGTGTCGTAGCGGCCCACCGAGGTATCGTCCAGCTGGGCGATGAACTCGAAGAACCCGGCCAGCGCGAGCAGCACCGCGACGACGATCAGGGTCGTCGAGACCACGGAGCGCACCAGGTAGAGCGTGAATACCTTCATGCCCGCTGCCTCGGCAACAGCCGCCAGAACCAGCCGTTCTGCGCCCCCAGCAATACGAGGCCCAGCAGGAATATGAGCGCGTGCACCCACCACATGCCGAGGGCGGGCGCGAGCTCACCCTGCTCCACCCAGACCTGGGCGGCGCCGAGCAGGTTGAAATAGATGAAGTAGACCAGCACGCCCGCGAGCATCTTGCCGTAGCGGCCCTGGCGGGGGCGGCTCTTTGCCAGCGGCACTGCCAGGAAGGCGAGCAGCAGCGCCGAGATGGGCACCGAGACCCGCCACTGCAGCTCCGCCGCAGCCTGCAGATCGTCCGAGGCCAGCAGTTCGTCGGTGCTGCGCGCCTCGGCATCGAAATCCGGCTCGCGGGGCGCCGGCACCTTGTACGGAATGCCGTGTTCGGCGAACTCCACGATGCGGAACTGGTGCTCGCCCGGCCGGCCCTCGTAGCGCCGGCCGTTCTCCAGCACGATGTAGCGCATGCCCGGATCAGCCGAGGGACGCTGGCTGCCCTTCTCCGCCAGCACCACTTCCAGCGCGCCCCCCGTCCGGCGCTGCAGGAAGACGTTGGTCAGCGAACCGTCCCGGTCCACCCGCTCGGCGTAGATGACCGCGTCCCCCTGGCCGGCACTGGTGAAGCGCCCCGGCTCGATGGCGCTGAGATCCACCTGCTGCTCGGCGACGGCGGCGATGCGCTGCACCTCGCGCAGCGCGCGCGGCCCGAGATCGAGCGACAGCCAGCCCACCAGCAGCGCCAGCGGCACCGCGAGCCAGGCGAGCGGGCGGTACATCGCGCCGGGCCCCATGCGGCAGGCCATCATGGCCGGCATCTCGCTGTCCCGGTACAGCCGCGCCAGCGCCAGCATGATGGCCAGGAACAGGCCGAACGGGATCAGGATGGTCAGGTACTGCAGCGCGGTCAGGCCGATGACGCTGAAGACGGCTTCCCGCGGCAGCTTGTCCTTGGCAGCGTCGCCCAGGACCCGCGCGAACTGGTTGCTGAGCAGGATGAAGAGCAGCACGGCGGTGACCGCAGCCCAGGTGCGGGCCGCTTCGCGCAACACATAGCGATCGAGTATCTTCATCGCACTGCCATCCCGCAGACCAGGGCCGCGCTTAACTTCGCTGCCACAATTGGGCTAGAATCCCGGCTTTCCCGCAGAGCGCGCCGGCACGGCGACGTGCCCTAAGCTCCCGGCACACAACAAGAAACTGCATGATCCGGTGCGCTGCACCACGGAGTCAAGCGAGGGCGAGGCCCGGCGGCTCCGGGGAGCGGGCGCACGGACGCTGCACCGAGGTTCATCCATGGAATATTTCACCACCAGCGGCGACGCCGCGAAACGCGCAACGGAATGCGCCATCGTGGGCCTGTATGCGAACGGCGCCTTCGACGCCGGCGCCGGCGAGATCGACGAGGGCAGCGGCGGCCTGCTGGGGAAGCTGAAGAAGTCGGGTGACATCTCGGGCAAGCTGGGCCAGGCCAGCCTCATCCCCGCGCCGGCGAAGGTGAAGTGCAAGCGCGTACTCGTCGTCGGGCTCGGCAAGAAGAGCGAGTTCGGCGTTCGTCAGTATCGCAAGGCCCTGGACGCCGCCTTCGGTGCGCTGTCCTCCACCGGCGTGACGGAGGCCGTCTCCTATCTGCACCGGGACAAGATCGCGGACACGGACGCCTACTACCTGGCGCGCTACGCCGCCCAGACCCTGGGCGACCGCCTGTATCGCTTCACGAAGCTGAAGTCGAGCAACCGCGACGGCGGCCTGAAGCTGAAGAAGCTCGGCTTCGGCGTGGACTCGAAAGCCGACGGCGACGCCGCGCTGGAAGGCGCGCGGCACGGCCAGGCGATCGTGCGCGGCATGGACCTGGCGCGGGAGCTCGGCAATCTGCCCGCCAACGTCTGCACGCCGGGCTATCTGGCCGAAGAGGCCGGCCGGCTGGCGAAACAGTACCGCCCGTTGAGCGTCGAGGTGCTGGAAGAGAAGGACATGGAGCGCCTCGGCATGGGCGCGCTGCTGTCCGTCACGGCGGGCGCCGAGGAGCCGGCGAAGCTCATCGTCATGAATTACCAGGGCGGCGCGGACGGCGAGCCGCCCATCGTCCTGGTCGGCAAGGGCATCACCTTCGATACCGGGGGCATCTCGCTGAAGCCGGCACCCGCCATGGACGAGATGAAGTTCGACATGTGCGGCGCCGCCGCCGTGATCGGCACCATGCAGAGCGTGGCGGCCATGAAGCTGCCGATCAATCTCATGGTGCTCGTGCCCACCTGCGAGAATATGCCGAGCGGCCGTGCGACCCGGCCGGGCGACATCGTCAAGAGCATGTCGGGCAAGACCATCGAGATACTGAATACCGACGCCGAGGGCCGCCTGATCCTCTGCGACGCGCTCACCTACGCCCAGCGCTACGAGCCCGCGGCGCTGATCGACGTGGCCACGCTCACCGGCGCCTGCGTCATCGCACTCGGCAACCACAACAGCGGCCTGATGGCGAACGACGACGGCCTGGCGGAGGCGCTGCTGGCCGCCGGCCGGCGCGCGGACGACACGGCGTGGCGCCTGCCCATGGGCGAGGACTACGAGAAGCAGCTGAAGAGCAATTTCGCGGACTTCGCCAACGTGGGCGGCCGCGAGGGCGGCGCCATCACGGCCGCCTGCTTCCTGTCGAAATTCACGCGGGACGCCACCTGGGCGCACCTGGACATCGCCGGCACCGCCTGGCGCTCGGGCAACCGCAAGGGTGCGAGCGGGCGGCCCGTGCCGCTGCTGGTGGACTACCTCATCGAGCGCGCCGGCGCCCGGGACTGACGGGCGCCGTGACCGCGCCGCGGGTCGACTTCTACATCCTGGCCGCCGGCGGCGAAGACGCGCGCCGGCGCTTCGCCTGCCGCCTGACGGAGAAGGCCTACCGTCTCGAGCACCGCGTGCACCTGCACGCCGACGACCCGGCCGCGGCCGAGGCGCTCGACGAACTGCTGTGGACTTTCCGCGACGGCAGCTTCCTGCCCCACGAGACGCTGCCGAACGAGAGCGGCGCCCCCGTGACCATCGGTTACGGCGAAGCCGCACCGGAGTCTGCGGACCTCGTGATCAATCTGTCCGCCGGCGTGCCCGCTTTCGCGCTGGCGCTGCCCCGCATCGCCGAGCTGGTCGGCGGCGACGAGCAGACCCGCGCCGAGGCACGGCGCCGATTTATCTTCTATCGCGAGAAAGGCTATCCTCTCGAGACCCACGAGATCGGCTGACAGCGCGGAGCGGACCATCAGCGAACCCGACGACATCCACGACACCGGCGACGACGACATACCGACCCTGACGACGGTGGTCGGCGAGGCCGCGCCGGACCGGCCGGCCGAGATCGCCGAGGCGGAACCGACCGGTATCGCAAACGATATCGCGAACGGTATCGAAGACGCCGGGCCGTCAGGCATCGACGAGGCGGCGCTGGCGGAACTCGAGGTGCGGCTCGCCTCCGCCAGCCTCGACCTGACGGACCGCCTGCTGCACACCGCGTTCCAGGAGATGGAGGCGGCCATGTTCGAGCAGGTGTCGAACCGGCTGCGGGCCGAACTGCCGGAACTGGTGGCGCGGATCATTCGCGAGCACTTCGGGGACTCGTCCTGACAGGGACGCCGGACACGGCAAGATGAACGACGAGAACCACCGGCGCGCGGGCGCCGGCGCAAGAGCAATGAGCATGGACAAGGCCTATCGCCCCGCCGATATCGAGATGAAGCATTACCGGCGCTGGCGGGAGAACGGATGGTTCGAGCCCGCCGGCGACGGCGATTCGTACTGCATCATGATCCCGCCGCCGAACGTCACCGGCACGCTGCACATGGGCCACGCGTTCCAGGACACGATCATGGACGCCCTGACCCGCTACCACCGCATGTGCGGCCGGCGCACCCTGTGGCAGCCCGGCATGGACCACGCCGGCATCGCCACCCAGATGGTGGTGGAGCGCCAGCTCAACGCCGAAGGACTCACCCGCCACGACCTCGGCCGCCAGGCCTTCGTGGAGCGCGTCTGGCAATGGAAGGCGGAGTCCGGCGGCACCATCTCCGAGCAGCTCGCCCGCCTCGGCGCCTCCGTGGACTGGTCGCGGGAGCGCTTCACCATGGACGAGGGGCTGTCGGAGGCCGTCACCGAGGTGTTCGTGCGCCTCTACGACGAGGGCCTGATCTACCGCGGCAAGCGGCTCGTCAACTGGGACCCGGTGCTGCACACGGCGCTGTCCGATCTGGAGGTGCTGAGCGAGGAGGAATCCGGACACCTGTGGCACTTCCGCTATCCGCTGGCCGACGGCGACGGCCACGTGACCGTGGCCACCACCCGGCCCGAGACGATGCTCGGCGACACCGCCGTGGCGGTGCACCCGGAGGACGAGCGCTATCGCCACCTCGTCGGCAGGCAGGTGCTGCTGCCGCTGGCGGAGCGGCGCATCCCGGTGATCGCGGACGAATACGTGGATCCGGAGTTCGGCTCCGGCTGCGTGAAGATCACGCCCGCCCACGACTTCAACGACTACGAGATCGGCCAGCGCCACGGCCTCGAGATCATCAACGTGCTCACGGACGATGCCCGCATGAACGACGCCGTGCCGGCCGCCTACCGGGACCTCGACCGCTTCGAGGCACGCGAGCGCGTGGTCGCCGACATGGACGCCGCCGGCCTGCTCGCCAGGACCGACGACCACAAGCTGATGGTGCCCCGCGGCGACCGCACCGGCGCGGTGGTGGAGCCCTATCTCACCGACCAGTGGTACGTCGCCATCGAGCCGCTGGCGAAGCCGGCCATCCGCGCCGTCGAGCAGGGCAACATCCGTTTCGTCCCCGCCAACTGGGACAAGACCTACTACGACTGGATGCACAAGATCCAGGACTGGTGCATCAGCCGCCAGCTGTGGTGGGGCCACCGCATCCCGGCCTGGTACGACGCCGAGGGCGAGCTCTACGTCGGCCGCAGCGAGCAAGAGGTGCGCGAGAAGCACGGCCTGGACGCCGCCGTGCCGCTCACGCAGGACGAGGACGTGCTCGACACCTGGTTCTCGTCGGGACTGTGGCCGTTCAGCACCCTCGGCTGGCCGGAGGACACCGAGGAGCTCCGCACTTTCTACCCCACCTCCGTGCTGGTCACCGGCTTCGACATCATCTTCTTCTGGGTCGCACGCATGATCATGCTGGGGCTCAAGTTCACCGGCGAGGTGCCGTTCCACGAGGTCTACATCCACGGCCTGATCCGCGACCAGGACGGCCAGAAGATGTCGAAGTCCAAGGGCAACGTGCTGGATCCGCTGGACCTCATCGACGGCGTGGACCTCGACACGCTGATCGCCAAGCGCACCCGGGGCCTGATGC
This sequence comes from Lentisalinibacter orientalis, assembly GCF_040706535.1. NCBI lineage: Bacteria > Pseudomonadati > Pseudomonadota > Gammaproteobacteria > Woeseiales > Woeseiaceae > Lentisalinibacter > Lentisalinibacter orientalis. The sequence continues at coordinate 218,354 of NZ_JAPDRJ010000004.1, read as the reverse complement.
AGCCCCATCTCGCGCCGAAGATCGAGAAGTCCACCCGCCAGCAGTTCCCGGACGGCATCCCGGAGTACGGCGCCGACGCGCTCAGGTTCACCTTCGCAGCACTCGCCACCACGGGCCGGGACATCCGCTTCGACCTCGGCCGCATCGAGGGCTACCGGAACTTCTGCAACAAGCTCTGGAACGCCTCGCGCTACGTGCTGATGGCCACCGAAGACCTCGATGAGGGGGAGGAGGTGCTCTCCGCCGCCGATCACTGGATCCGTTCCCGTCTCGCGCGCACGATCGCCACGGTCCACGAACAGTTTGCCGCCTACCGGCTGGACCTGGCGGCCCAGGCCATCTACGAGTTCACCTGGCACGAGTTCTGCGACTGGTACCTGGAGCTGTCCAAGCCGGTGCTGCAGTCCGACGACGCCAGCGAGGCGGACAAACGGGGCACCCGGCGCACGCTGGTCGAGACGCTGGAGACGCTGCTCCGGCTCACCCACCCCCTGATGCCGTTCATTACGGAGGAGATCTGGCTGCGGGCCGCGCCGCGCGCCGGAATGGACGGCGACACGGTGATGATCCGGCCCTTCCCGGCGGCCGACACCGACGACATCGACCCGGCCGCGGAGACCGAGATGGAGTGGGTCCAGGGCTTCATCCTGGGCGTGAGGCGCATCCGGGGCGAGATGGACATCGCCCCCGGCCGCCGGCTGCCCGTGCTGCTGCAGGGCGCCGGCGAGGAAGACCGGCGCCTGCTCGAGCGCCATGGCCGGCTGGTGCGGGAGGTGGGGCGCATCGATGCCGTCGACTTCCTGGACGACGAGGCCGAGGCGCCGCCCTCCGCCACCGCGCTCCTCGGCGACATGAAGATCTTCGTGCCGATGGCCGGACTCATCGACGTGGCGGCGGAGCGCCAGCGCCTCGGCAAACAGGCCGGGAAGGTGGAGGCCGAGCTCGCCCGGGCCGAGGCCAAGCTCGCCAATCCCCGCTTCGTGGACAATGCACCGGACGAGGTCGTGGCCAAGGAGCGGGAACGGCAGGCCGAGTTCCGCCGCCAGCTCGACCAGATCCGCGAGCAGCTCGGCCGCCTGGACCGGCTCGGCTGACGGCGCAATCTGAGTATCCGGTCACATTACGGCGGCCGGGCGGGTGCAATCCGCGCCGCGACGGGTCAACATAACGGCGGCGTCGTGAAGGAGAAGGCCGGATGCACATCGGGAACGTGCTCGAGAAGGACAATGCGATAGACGACGGGATAGGCGATGCGCTGACATCGGCGCTGGCCTCTCTCGACTCGATCATCCTGGGCAAGGGCCCGCAGCTCAGGCTGGCGCTGGCCTGCCTGATCGCCCGTGGCCACCTGCTGATCGAGGACCTGCCCGGGGTGGGCAAGACGACCCTGGCTCATGCCCTGGCCCGGGTGCTCGGCCTCACCTATCAGCGCATCCAGTTCACCAGCGACATGCTCCCGGCCGATATCGTGGGCGTGTCCATCTACCGTCCGGAGGACGGCCGCTTCGATTTCCATCCGGGACCCGTATTCTCCCAGCTGGTGCTGGCGGACGAGGTCAACCGGGCGACGCCGAAGGCCCAGAGCGCGCTGCTCGAGGCGATGCAGGAGGGTCAGGTCACGGTAGACGGCGCGAGCCACACCCTGCCCGAGCCGTTCTTCGTGGTGGCCACCCAGAACCCGGGCAACCAGATCGGCACTTTCCCGCTGCCCGAATCCCAGCTCGACCGCTTCCTCATGCGCATCGAGCTCGGCTACCCGGACGAGGCAGCCGAACGCCGGCTCCTCGCCGGGCACGACACGCGGCTGGCGCTGGCCGGGCTGGAGCCGGCCCTGGGCCCGGATGACGTCGTCCGGCTGCAGCGGGCGGTGGACGCCGTCAAGGTCAGCGAACCGCTGATCGACTACATCCAGGCGCTCGTGCGCTACACCCGCGAATCCGGCGACTTCCCGGCCGGCCTGTCGCCCCGCGGGGCCATCGCGCTGACCCGGGCCGCCCGCGCCATCGCACTGGTGGAAGGCCGCGAGGCCGTATTCCCGGACGATGTGCAGGCCGTGTTCACGGCCGTGGCCGCACACCGGCTGACGACGGATGAACTCGACCGCCGCCGCCGCCCGGAGGAGATCGGCCGCCATGTCCTCGAGTCCGTCGCTATCCCCTGAGGCGCTGCGGCGCGGCTGGCGCCGTCCCCGGGAGGCGGCTGCCGAATGGGCCGCGCGCTGGGCGCGGCGCCGCCAGGGCGCGGACCCGGTGCCCGTACGGCTTGCCTCGAGGCGCATCTACATCCTGCCGACCGGCGTGGGCGTCACCTACGGCCTGATGACGTTCGCCATGCTGCTGGGCTCCATGAACTACAACAACAGCATGGGTTTCGCGCTCACCTTCCTGCTGGCGGCACTGGGCCTCGTGGCCATGCACCACTGCCACCGCAACCTGGCCGGGCTCACCGTGGCCTTCGCCGGCGCGGAGCCGGTGTTCGCCGGCGAGGAGGCCCGCCTGCGTTTCAACCTGACCAACGACGGACAGGCGCCCCGCTACGAGCTCGGCGTCTACGCCGGCGAGGCCTCCTCGCCCCGGGTGGACGTGGCGGCGGGCGGACACGCCGTCGCCGAGCTGCGGGTGCCGACCGAACGGCGTGGCCGCCTCCGCCTCGTGCGTTACGGGGTGCGCACGACCCATCCGCTGACCCTGTTCCGGGCCTGGGTCTGGATCCACGCCGACGCCGGCTGCCTGGTGTGGCCGCAGCCGGCCGACGCGCCGCCGCCGCCACCCCCCAGCGCCGCCAGCCGCGGCCGCCGGCGGGCCTCCGAGCAGGGCGACGACGACTTCGCCGGGCTGCGCGACTTCCACGCCGGCGACCCGCCCCGCCACGTCGCGTGGAAGACCTACGCGCGCACCGGCGAGCTCAAGTCGAAGCGATTCTCGGGCGCGACGGCATCGCTCGCGTGGCTCGATCTCCGCGACGCGCCGGGCCGTGATCTGGAGACGAGGCTCTCGGTGCTGTGCCGCTGGATCCTGGATGCCGAGAACGGCGGCCGCCACTACGGCCTGCGCCTCGGCGGCGAGACCGTCGAGCCCTCCCGGGGCAGCGGCCACCGGCGCCGCTGCCTCGACGCGCTGGCACTGTACCGCTCCGACGAACCGGAGACCGACCGTGAAGGCTGACCGGCGCAGCGACGGGCGGCTGCTCGATACGCTGCCGTGGACGCTGTCGGCGCTGCTGCTGGCCGTCATCCCCCATGCCGCCGCCCTGCCCGCCTGGGTACTGGTGCCGGCCTTCGGCTGCGGGCTGTGGCGCTGGATCGTGGAAGTGCGCCGGTGGCCCCTGCCCTGGCGGGGCTTCCGGATCGCGCTCGCCTTCGGCGGCTTCCTGGCCGTGCTGTTCGCTTACGGCGGCATCAACGGCGTGGGCCCCGGCACGGCGCTGCTGGTACTCATGGCGTCGCTGAAGCTGCTGGAGACGCGCACGCGGCGGGACCAGTTCGTGCTCCTGTTCATCGCCTTCTTCCTGGTGCTGGCCACGCTGCTGCGCGAGCAGTTCCTGTGGACCCTGCCTTATCTGTTCGCTTCCGTGTTCGTGATCACGGCCGCCTGGCTGAACGCCGGGCGCTCGGGCGCGGCGCTGGCGCCGCGCCTCGCGATCCGCGGCGCCGGCCGCCTGCTGCTGCATGCGCTGCCGCTGATGCTCGTCTTCTGGGTGCTGTTTCCGCGGGTGCCGGGGCCGTTCTGGGCCATCCCCAACGAGCAGGGCAGCGCCGTCACGGGCCTGAGCGATCAGATGAGCCCCGGCGACATCACGAGCCTCGGCCGCTCCGACGCCCGCGCCTTCCGGGTCTGGTTCGACGGCGAGGTGCCGCCGCCCTCGGAACGCTACTGGCGCGGCATCGTCATGGACCAGGTACTGAACGGCCGCACCTGGAGCGCCCAGCAGGTCCTGAGGTATCCGCAGGCGGAGACTCTCATCGAGCCGGCGGGGGAGGCGCTGCGCTACCGGGTCCGGCTGGATCCCACCAGCCAGCGCTACCTGTTCCTGCTGGAGCGCCCCTACGACGTGGACGCGGAAGGCGCGTACCTGACCCGTCGCCACGAGGTGGCGCGCTCCCGGCCCGTAGACCGGCAACTGGTCTACAGCGCAACGTCGCTGCCGGAGGCGGCCCTGGAGCCGGCGCTGAGCGACGGCTACCGGAACTTCATGACGCGGCTGCCGGACGACACCAACCCGCGCACACGCGCCTTCGGGACGGATTTGAGGGCCCGCGCGGCGAGCGACCGGGACTACGTCCGCCGGGTGCTGGCCTGGTTCCGCGAGGAGCCGTTCTACTACACGCTGTCGCCCCCGGCGCTGGGCCGGGACGCCGCCGACGAGTTCCTGTTCTCCAGCCGGCGCGGTTTCTGCGAGCACTACGCGACCTCGTTCGCCACGCTCATGCGCGCCGCCGGCATTCCGGCCCGCGTCGTCGCCGGCTACCAGGGCGGCGAGCTGAACCCGCTGGAGACGGAGGACCCCTACTACATCGTCCGCCAGTCCGATGCCCACGCCTGGGCGGAGGTCTGGTTCGAGGGCGACGGCTGGGTGCGGGTGGACCCCACCGCCGCAGTGGCCCCCCAGCGTATCGAGTCCGGCCTCTACGAGGCGCTGGACTCCACCGAGTTCGGCGTTACCGACCGCTTCTGGCGCGCCGACTTCGTGGAGACGATGCGCTTCTACTGGGACCTCACCAACGCCCGCTGGGACGAGTGGGTGCTGGGCTACGGATCCGCCACCCAGGAGGACTTCCTGCGCTGGCTCGGCATGGAGCGCCCGGACTGGCGGCGGATGGTCGTGTGGCTGGTCGCCATCATGGCACTGCTGCTCGCGGGGCTCACCGGCTGGCTCGCCTGGCGTCACCGCCGGCCGGGGCCGGACCGGGCCGAGCGGCTGTACCGGCGCTTCGTGCGGGCCACAGGCATCCCCCGCGGTCCCGGCGAGCCGCCGCTGGGCTACGCAGAGCGGGCCTCGGCCGCGCTGCCAGGCCTCGCAGGAGACATACGCCAGGTCACCGCCCTCTACCTTGACACCCGCTACGCCGGCCGCCCGCGGGCAGACGAACTCGCCGCCGCCGTCAGACCACACTGGTCTCCACTTCGCGGCGTCTGGGCGGATGTACGCGCGAGAGCAGCGCGGCGCCGACGATGAACAGCGGCACGATGGCGAGGATCACCGCCTTCGGGCTGTCGCTCACGCTGCTGGTGACGGCCACCAGGAACGGCCCCAGCACCGCGGCGAACTTGCCGATCATGTTGTAGAAGCCGAAGAACTCGGCGGCCTTGTCCGGCGGCACCATCGCCGCGTAATAGGCCCGGCTCATGCTCTGCACGCCGCCCTGCACCGTGCCGATCATGATGGCCATGGCATAGAACTGCCAGACGTGCTCCAGGTAGAACGCCCACAGGCTCACGCCGATGTAGACGGTCAGGGCGATGTAGATGCCGCGCTTCGCGCCGATCTTCTCGCCGAGCCAGCCGTAGAACAGTGTCGCCGGGAAGCCGACGAAATTGGTGACCAGCAGCGCGGTGATCAGGTCGGCACTGGAGAAGCCGAGCCGCTGTCCGAAGTTGGTCGCCATCTGGATCATCGTGTGCACGCCGTCGATGTACAGCCAGAAGGCGATCAGAAACAGGAACACGTGCCGGTAGCGGCGGATCTCGCGGAAGGTGTCGACGAGCTGGCGATAGCCCTCGCGCACCGCCCCCGCCACGGCCTTCTCGGGCGGTTTGCGCTCCTCCACGTAGAGCAGGAGCGGGATCGTGAATAGCGCCCACCACACGGCCACCAGCAGGAAGGCCACCCGCACCGCGACGTCCGGGCCCGCCAGGCCGAAGGTGCCCGGATCGCGCACCATCCAGGTGTTCAGCGCGAGCAGCATCGCGCTGCCGAAATAGCCGAGCGCGAAGCCGAAGGCCGAGACCGACTCGAACTCGCCGGCTTTGGCGACGTTGTGGATGAGGGAGTCGTAGAACGAATTGGCGCTGTAGAAGCCGACCGAGGCCAGCAGGTACAGGCCGATCGCCACCGGCCAGGCACCCTCGGCCACGAAGTAGAGCCCGCCGGTCATGACGATGCCGAGCAGGGCGAAGCCCGTGAGGAATTTCTTGCGGGTGCCGCCACGGTCGGAGATGGCGCCGAGCACCGGCGCCAGCACGGCGACGATGAGGCTCGCGGCGCCGCTGGTCACGGCGAGACGGAAGGTGACGTCCGCTCCCACCTCGCCGGAGCTCCAGTACTCGCCCAGGAAGATGGGGAACAGCACCGCCAGCACGGTGAGCGCGAAGGCGGAGTTGGCCCAGTCGTAGAAGGCCCAGGCGAGTACGGGCTTGCGCAGGAGGCGATGCGTCACGGGCCGGTCACCGTCCGGCTGCGTGCTGGCGCAGTCGTCATCACCATGGTCATCTCCATGGCCATCTCCATGGTCATGTCAGGCTCCGGAGGCTCGCCGCGACGGACCGACTATAGCAGGCGTGCGCCGGTTTACAGCTCCCGAGTCGCGTGGAAGCGGACGTCCGGCCAGCGTTCCTCGGCGAGCTGGAGATTGACCCGGGTGGGCGCGATGTACACCAGCGCCTCAGCGTGGTCGAGAGCCAGGTTGTCGTGGTTGCGGCGGGTGAATTCGTCGCGCTTCTTCTCGTCCGGGAAATCGAGCCAGCGGGCGGTGTGCACGTTGACCGTGTCGAAGGTGCATTCCACGCCGTACTCGTCACGCAGGCGGGCGGCGACCACGTCGAACTGGAGGATGCCGACAGCGCCGAGTATCAGCTCGTTGCTGCGCAGCGGCCGGAACAGCTGGGTGGCGCCCTCCTCGCACAGCTGGTCCAGCCCCTTCTGCAGCGCCTTCAGACGAAGCGGGTCGCGCAGCACCGCGCGACGGAATATCTCGGGCGCGAAACTGGGGATGCCGCTGAAGACGAGTTCCTCGCCCTCCGAGAAGCTGTCGCCGATGTTGATGGTGCCGTGATTGTGGATACCGATGATGTCGCCGGCCCACGCCTCTTCCGCCGACTGTCGGTCGGCGGCCATGAACGTAATGGCCTCGGCCACCTTCACCGCCTTGCCGAGACGCACGTGGTGCACCTTCATGCCTTTCGTGAACCGCCCCGAACACAGACGCATGAAGGCGATGCGGTCCCGATGCGCGGGGTCCATGTTCGCCTGGATCTTGAATACGAAGCCGGTCAGGGCATTCTCCGTCGGTTCGACCACGCGGCCGCCCGCCTCCCGCGGCCGGGGCGCCGGGGCGAGCTCCACGAAGCCGTCCAGCAGCTCGCGGACGCCGAAGTTGTTGACGGCCGAGCCGAAGAACACCGGTGTCTGTTTCGCCGCCAGATAGGCCTCCGGGTCCAGCTCCGAGCAGGCGCCGCGCACGAGTTCGATCTCCTCGTCGAAGGCGGGTGCCCGATCGCCGAGGAATGCCCGCGCCTCGTCGGAGGCCAGGCCCTCGATCACCCGGGTGCCGCCCGCCTTTTCACGGCCCGCGCTCTCGTAGACGTAGATGCGGTCATCCTGCAGGTGATAGACGCCCCTGAGATCCCGGCCCATGCCGATGGGCCAGGTCACAGGCGCACACTGGATGCCCAGCACGGACTCGATCTCGTCCAGCAGTTCGATGGGCTCGCGGCCCTCCCGGTCCAGTTTGTTGATGAAGGTGAGGATGGGCGTATCGCGCAGGCGGCAGACCTCCATCAGCTTCACCGTGCGCTCCTCCACGCCCTTGGCGCAGTCGATGACCATCATGGCCGAATCGACGGCGGTCAGCGTGCGGTAGGTATCCTCCGAGAAGTCCTCGTGGCCCGGCGTGTCGAGCAGGTTGACGATGCGGTCCCGGTACGGGAACTGCATGACCGAGGAAGTCACGGAGATGCCCCGCTCCTGCTCGAGCTTCATCCAGTCGGACGTGGCATGACGGCGCGCCTTGCGGCCCTTGACGGTGCCGGCGAGCTGGATGGCGCCGCCGAACAGCAGCAGCTTCTCGGTCAGCGTGGTCTTGCCGGCGTCGGGATGAGAGATGATCGCGAAGGTGCGCCGGCGCCGCACCTCGTGTTCCAGAGTGGCCATGGGTCAACCCGGGGGTCGGGAAAAAGGCGGCGAGTCTACCCGATGGGCAGCGGCCCTGCCAGAGGCCCGCGGCAGCCGCCGGTCATCCGCTCACGGCCACCCGGCACTACTCGTCCGGGATGAGACGCAGCGCCAGCACCATGGCGTCTTCGCGGCCGTCGTCGGCGCGATAGTAGCCGCGCCGCCGCCCGATCGGCCGGAAGCCGTACTTGCGGTAGAGGCGCAGCGCCGCCTCGTTGGAGGGGCGCACCTCCAGCAGCATCTGGCGCACCGCCGCGTTGCGCGCCCGGCTGATCAGCTCGGCCAGCAGGATCTCGCCGAAGCCGTAGCGGCGCCAGTGCCGGTCCACGCAGAGATTCAGGAGATGCGCCTCGCCGGCGGCGACCGACAGGATGCCGTAACCGCGCGGTTCGCCCTCCGCCTCGATCACGAGGCAGGTATAGCCGGCCAGCAGGCAGTCGCGGAATATCCCCCGGCTCCAGGGGAACTCGTAGCTGCGGCGCTCGATGTCGGCCACCAGCGCCAGGTCGCCGGGCAGCATGGCGCGCATCTGCGGCGCCGGTTCGCGGACCACGGAGTTCATGCGCCCTCCCCGGCCAGCAGCTGCCGGGCCCGGCACAGGTCCTGCCAGGCCTTGCGCTTCTGGCTGGGACTGCGCAGCAGATAGGCGGGATGATAGGTCACGACCACGGGGATGTCGGCCTCCGGGAAGCTATGCGCCCGGGTGCGCAGGCGCCCGATCGGCTCGTCGCTCTCCAGCAGGTCCTGGGCCGCGATGCGGCCGACGGCCAGGATGACCCGCGGACGCACCAGGGCGATCTGGCGGCGCAGATACGGGCGGCACTCGGCCGACTCCTCGGGCCGCGGGTCCCGATTGCCCGGCGGCCGGCACTTCAGGATGTTGGCGATGAAGACATCGTCCCGCCCCAGACCGAGAGACCGCAGCATCTCGTCCAGCAGCTTGCCGGCGCGGCCCACGAAGGGCTCGCCGCGGCGGTCTTCCTCGGCGCCCGGCGCCTCGCCGATGATCATGAGGTCGGCCTCCGGGTTGCCGACGCCGAACACGGTCTGGGTGCGGCCCTCGTGCAGGGCGCAGCGGGTGCATCCGCTGACCCGCACCCTGAGCGCCTCCCAGCCGTCGGCGGACGGATCCGCCGCGGGCCCGGCGTCTGCCGGCGCGGGTATCACCCGAACGCTACCGCCGGCCGCCGCCGGCTCCCGCGAGGCGGGCTCTTCCGCACCCGCATCCTGCGGTGCCGCGGCTTCGTCGGCGGCCTCCTCGCCGCGCAGCACCCACACGTCGATGCCGAGCGCGCGCAGATAGGCCAGCCGTTCCCCCTCGCTGCCGGTCACGTCCCGTCCGCCTCCTGGCGGCGGCCGCGCCGCCGGCGCCACAGCCAGAACGCCGGCCCGGACAGGGCGTAACCGGTGAACATGGTGAACAGCACCACCGGCGGCTCCAGCGAGATCAGTATCAGCACCAGCGGGATGATGAGCAGATACGGGAACGAGATGCGGCTGCCGAGATTGAGTTCCTTGAAGCTGTAGTAGCGCAGGTTGCTCACCATCAGCGCGCCGGCCATGGCGGTGATCACGAAGGCGAGCGCGAGGCCGCCCAGGCCGGCGATGCCGTGCCGCGCGCTGAGCCAGACGAACCCGGCCACCATGCCCGCCGCCGAGGGGCTGGCCAGCCCGACGAAGAAGCGCTTGTCCTGGGAGCCCGGCGAGGTGTTGAAGCGCGCCAGCCGCATGGCGGCCGCCACCGCGAACAGGAAGGCCACCAGCCAGCCCACCCGTCCCCAGGCGACGCTGTACTCGGCCAGCCGGGCCACGCCCCACTGGTAGACCACCACCGCCGGCGCCAGGCCGAAGCAGACCATGTCCGAGAGGCTGTCGAACTCCTTGCCGAAGTCGCTCTCGGTGGCCGTCAGGCGCGCCACGCGGCCGTCGAGGCCGTCCAGCACCATGGCCACGAATATCGCCACGCCGGCCGCCTCGAAGTTGCCGTCCACGGCCGCCACGATGGCGTAGAAACCCGCGAACAGCGCCGTGGTGGTCAGCAGATTCGGCAGCAGATAAATGCCGCGGCGCGGTTTTTCATCGGATGCACCCACGGCGCAATCATACAAGATGGGCGGTCGCGGCTCGCTATCGGTGTCTCAGTTCGGCCAGCGAGTCGGTCCCCGCGCGCACCTTCTGCCCGGTCTTCACGCGCACGTGGGCGTCCGCCGGCAGGTACACCTCGGCGGTCCTGGCCAGCCGCATGTACGCGAAGCGCTGGCCCTGGCCCACCCGCTCGCCGTAGCCGAGGAATGCCCGCGGCGCACCGAACCATTTCGGGCCGCGCTTCGGACCATGGACGAGGACCACCACGTCGTCGTCCTCGTCGCTGCGCACCCACATGCCGTGTACGTCCAGCCAGCGGCTGTGGTCGGAGAGGTTGTCGCGGGGGTCGAGGACCTTGCCCTCGATGGGGCTGCGGGCCGTGTAGGCGCCGAAGTTGTTGATGCGCATCGTGACCCGCACGGCCTCCCGGTCCAGTATGCCGGGTCCGGCGCCGGTGATCTCGGTAACCACGCCGTCCACCGGCGCCAGCACGCCGAGCGGCGCCGCCGGGATGTCCCGCCACGGGTCCTGGAACAGCAGCACGAGGGCGGCCACCAGCGCACCCAGAGGCACCGCGGCCCACCAGCCGACGAGCACCACGCCGGCTGCGAGTGCGGCCAGCGCCGCCAGTATCCAGGGCATGCCTTCGGGTGCTATGCGTGGATAATCCGTTCTCGGCATCGGTTCCCGGTCGGTCGAAAGGATGCGCGGATCATGCGCTGAATGGCAGCGAGATGCCACCCCGCGGGCGGCCCTTGCCGCGGTCGATCCCGTGTGTACGCCGGCCATTCGGGCTAGAATCCGGGGCCCGTCCATAACCCCGGGGACAGCCGATGCGATCCTCCCGACTGAATCTCACCACACTGAAGGAAGTGCCGGCGGAAGCCGAGATCCCGAGCCACCAGCTCATGCTCCGCGCGGGGCTGATCCGGCGGCTCGCGTCCGGGCTGTTCACCTGGATGCCGATCGGCCTCAGGGTGGTGCAGAAGATCGAGGCGGTCGTGCGCGAGGAGATGGACCGGGCGGGCGCGCTGGAACTGCTCATGCCGGCGGTGCAGCCCGCCGAGCTGTGGCAGGAATCCGGCCGCTGGGAGAAATACGGCCCGCTGCTGCTGCGCATGCAGGACCGCCACGAGCGCGACTTCTGCTTCGGGCCCACCCACGAGGAGGTGATCACCGACATCGCCCGGCGCGAGCTCCGGAGCTACCGCCAGCTGCCGGTGAACTACTACCAGATTCAGACCAAGTTCCGCGACGAGATACGGCCCCGCTTCGGCGTCATGCGCGCCCGCGAGTTCATCATGAAGGACGCCTATTCCTTCGACCTGGACGAGGCCGGCATGGCGGCGGCCTACGAGCGCATGGCGCGGGCCTACGAGGCCATCTTCACCCGGCTGGGCCTGAAGTTCCGCGCGGTGGAAGCCGACAGCGGCGAGATCGGCGGCAGCCGCTCCCAGGAATTCCACGTGCTCGCGGACTCCGGCGAGGACGCCATCGCCTACTGCGATGAGGACGGCTACGCCGCCAACGTGGAGATGGCGCGCACGGAACCGCCGGCAGAGCCCCGCCCGGCGCCGTCGGCGGCGCTCGAGAAGGTGCGCACGCCCGGCGCGCGCAGCATCGAGGCGGTCACGGCCGCGCTGGACCTGCCGGCCGCGCGCCTGGTGAAGACGCTGGTGGTCGCCGGCGAGGACGGCCCCGTCGCCCTGGTGCTGCGCGGCGACCACGAGCTGAACGCGGTCAAGGCCCAGGCACTGACCGGCGTGGCGGACCCGCTGCGCATGGCCGAGCCGGACGAAGTGCTGGCCGCCACCGGCTGCGCGCCGGGCTTCGTGGGCCCGATCGGCCTGGACATCCCGGTCTACGTCGACCACGCCGCGGCCCATCTGGCCGACTTCGCCTGCGGCGCAAACGAGGCCGACCATCACCTGACCGGCGCGAACTGGGGCCGTGACCTGCCGGAACCGGACAGCGTCGACCTGCGCAACGTGGTCGCAGGCGATCCCACGCCCGGCGGCAGCGGTACGCTCAGCATCGCGCGCGGTATCGAGGTGGGCCACATCTTCCAGCTGGGCACGAAGTACTCGGAGGCCATGGGCGCCACCGTGCAGGATCAGGACGGCAACGACCGCCCCATGCAGATGGGCTGCTACGGCATCGGCGTCACCCGCATCGTGGGCGCCGCCATCGAGCAGAATCACGACGACAACGGCATCGTCTGGCCGGAACCGATAGCGCCCTGGCGGGTGGTGATCGTGCCGATCAACGCGCACCGCTCCGAGCGCGTGCGAGAGGCCGCAGAGGCCCTGTACGCCGAGCTGGGCGAACTCGGCATCGACGTGCTGCTGGACGACCGGGACGCGCGGCCCGGTGTGAAGTTCGCCGATGCCGAGCTGATCGGCATCCCCCATCGCATCGTGATCGGGGAACGCGGCCTCGACGCGGGCGAACTGGAGTACCGCCATCGCCGCGACACCGAGTCGAGGAACCTGAAGCGTGATGCCGTTCTCGCCCTGCTGCGGGAGCCGGCGGTAAGCTGACTGCCCATGGACAGGCCTGCGGCAACCGACAGCGGTCTGCGCCGGCGCTCCCTGGGACTGCTGGCGGCCGGCCTGCTGTGGGCGGCGACCGCGCCGTCGGTCGCCGACGTCGCCGATCAGAGGGGACCGGACCCGGTCCTGCGGGAACTGCTGCGCGAGGCGGCGGCGGAAGCCGACAGCTTCGACGACCGCTTCCACGCCGAGGTCTGGCTGGTCGACATGTCCCAGCGGCTCGGCAATCGGATCGACGATCCGCAGGAGCGCGTCCGCATCCTGAAACGCGTCCACTACGAGGCCAGGCGGGTCGATCTGCCACCGGAGCTGGTCCTGGCGGTGATCGACGTGGAGAGCAATTTCGATCGCTTCGCGGTCTCCAGAGCGGGCGCCCGCGGGCTGATGCAGGTGATGCCGTTCTGGCTGGACGAGATCGGCCGGCCCGACGACAACCTGTTCCACATCGACACGAACCTGCGCCTCGGCTGCACCATCCTGCGCTACTACTACGACATGGAAGACGGCGACCTGCAGCGCGCCCTGGCCCGCTACAACGGCAGCCTGGGCAAGTCCTGGTACTCGAACCGGGTGCTGGACAAGCTGCGGCTGACCTGGCGCCGGATCTGAGGGCCGCAGCGCTCCCCTGGGAGCGCGGCCTGATCGCTAGCCGGTGCTGAAGCCTTCGGGCGGCGTCACCGCAGCCGCCTCCCGGGCCACGTCGGCGACCCGCGCCGCTTCCGGCCCCTGCCACAGCCACGCCTCGAGACGGGCGAGCGCCTCGGGGCGGCCGCAGGCGAGCACCTCCACGCGCCCGTCGGGCAGATTGCGGGCGTGGCCGGTGATGCCGTGGCGCCGGGCCTGCTCCCGGGTGCTGGCGCGAAACCAGACGCCCTGCACCCGGCCGCTGACGAAGAAACGCAGGCACTGCGTATCTGCCATCTCATCGGACATCGGGCAACCTCCCGGCGGGAGCGCGTCTCAGGGCAGCCGTTGCTCGGGCTCGTCGCCGGTCGTGCGTGCCGCCTCGGCGACCGCGCGGGCATGCACCGCCAGGTCGCGTGCGGCCAGGGCGTCGCGGCGCGCCGCGCGGAAACTGCGTTCCTTCAGGTGGGTCTCGGCGCTGATCAGCCTGGAGTGCGCCGAACGGAACTCGCCGGCCGCCAGGTCCTCGGCGCCGGCCTCCCGCGCGGCCTCGATGGCCTGGCGGGCATCGCTCATCTCCTGCACCGGCGGGCCGCCCGAGGCGCAGCCGCCGGCCGAAAACAGCAGCGTCACCACCGTTACCCAGGCGGCGAGTGGCGCTCCGGAGAATGAGGACTTCGAGATCACAGCGGAACGCTAGCAGCAGCCACGGGGAGCGTCAAGCAAACAAAACCCGACCAGAAACGGCGGTTTATGGTCGTGATGGGGACTGACGGGAGACCGCCCTGCTGGTACATTACGCGCCGGTCCGGCCCGACGAGAAGAATACGACCAGGAACGATGAACTACCGTATCTACCACAATCCCCGCTGCTCCAAATCCCGGGCGACGCTCGCCCTCCTCCAGGAAGCCGGCGTTCCCGTCACGGTCACGGAATACCTGAAGGAACCACCGGACGCGGCCGCGCTGCTGCGGATCACGGATCTGCTCGGCTGCCGCCCACGGGACCTGATCCGCCGCAACGATCCGGACTATCGCAGCGAGCGGGAGACGGTGGACGCTCTCGCCGACGATGCCGCGGCGGCGTGGCTTGCGGCGCATCCGGCGGCCATCGAACGGCCGATCGTGGTCCGGGACGACGACGCGGCGGCGATCGGCCGGCCGCCCGAGAACGTGCACGGGATCCTGCGCGCGTGAGCGAGATCCTGGTGGTCTACTACTCGCGGACCGGCGCCACCGCAGCACTGGCCCGCGAAGTCGCCAGGGGGGTGGACGGCGTGAAGGGCGCCGCGGCGCGGCTGCGCACGGTGCCGGCGGTCTCGGCCGAGACGGAGGCGAGCGCGCCCGCAGTGCCCGGCGAAGGCCCGCCCTACGCCACGACCGAGGACCTGGTGGAATGCGCCGGGCTGGTGCTCGGCAGCCCCACCCGGTTCGGCAACATGTCCGCCGCGATGAAGTATTTCCTGGACGGCACCTCGGCGCAGTGGCTGGCCGGCAAGCTGATCGGCAAGCCCGCCGGCCTGTTCACCTCCACCGGCAGCCTGCACGGAGGCCAGGAGGCCACGCTGCTCACCATGGCGGTGCCGCTGCTGCATCACGGCATGCTGATCGTCGGCCTGCCCTACAGCGAGGCGGCATTGACCGAGACGACCAGCGGCGGCACGCCCTACGGCGCCAGTCATGTCGCCGGCCCCGACGCCAATCCGCGTCTCACCGGCCACGAGATCACGCTGGCCCGGGCCCTCGGCCGGCGCGTGGCCGAGACCGCCCTCAGGCTGGTGCCTTGAGCCGGCCGGTGCTGCCGATCGCGCTGTGGCTGCCGGCCACCGCGGCGTGGGTCGCGGCGGGCGTGTTGTCGATGGCGCTGCTTGCGGCGGGCCCCGGCACCGCCCCGGTCTGGGCCTGGATCGCCGCCGCCCTGCCGGTGGGGCTCACTCTGCCGTTCATGCTGCTGCGCCGGCCGGATTCATTCCTGCTGGCGCTGCTGGGCAGCGCGGGCTACGCCGGCTTCGGCCTGATGGAATCGATCGCGAACCCGCCGGCGCGCCTGCTGGCCGCCACGGTGGCGGCCGTCTCGCTGCTCGCGTTCTTCCTCCTGGTCCCGGTCGTGAGGATCACCCGCAGCGGCAGCTAGTGTCCTAGCACCTCGCGCACGAAGGGGATGGTCAGGCGGCGGGAGGCGGCCAGCGACGCGGTGTCCAGCCGGTCCAGCAGGGCGGTCAGCCGACCCATGTCCCGGGGCACCCGGCGCAGCAGATAGCGCGCCGTGTCGGCCGGCAGGTCGAAACCGCGGAACCTGGCCCGGGCCCGCAGCGCCTCGAGACGCTCCTCGTCGTCCAGATAGCGCAGGCGGAACAGCGCCAGGGCCTGGCAGCGGCTGACGAGGTCCGGCAGCCGCAGCCCCAGTTCCGCCGGCGGGCCGGCGGCGGCCACCACCAGCCGGCCGCCCGCGAGCGACAATCCGTTCACCAGCCCGAACAGCGCCCGCTCCCAGCGCTCCTCGCCCACCACCCGGTCGAGATCGTCCAGGCAGACCAGGTCCAGCGCCTCGAGCCCCTCGAGCATCTCCGGCGCCGGCGCGCTGCCGAGCGGCACGTAGGCGCAGCGGCGCTCGGGCCGATGGGCGCAGATCGCCTGCAGCAGGTGGCTCTTGCCGCTGCCCGGCGGGCCGGCTATCCAGAGACCCGGCGGCGCGGGATCCTTCGCGGCCGCCACCAGCGCGCCGTCCCCCGGGGCACGGAAAGTCTCGAACACCGCATGATCCTGCAGCGCGAGCGCCAGCGGCAGCTGTCCCCGGGCCGGATCCTCAGCCATCCCCGCCCCCGTCCGGGGCCTGACCGGGGTCTTCCGCCAGGTAATTGCGATAGGCGAACCGGGCGAGCACCGACAGCACCGCCGCCGCCGGCAGCGCCAGCAGGATGCCGAAGAACCCGAACAGCTGGCCGAAGGCCATCACGGCGAAGATCACGACGACGGGGTGCAGCCCGATGCGGTCGCCGACCAGCTTCGGCGTGAGCACGCTGCCCTCGATGAACTGGCCCACCGAGAACACGGCGACCACGCCCAGCAGCATCAGCAGCGCGTTCGGCTCGTTCACCGCGGTCAGGCCGGCCAGCGCGATGCCGAAGATGAAACCCAGATAGGGCACGAAGCTCACCAGGCCGGACACCACGCCGATGGCCAGCGCGAACTGCAGCCCGAGTAGCGTGAGGCCCACCGTGTAGATGAAGGCGAGCCCCGCCATCACCAGCAGCTGGCCGCGCAGGAAGGCGCCGAGCACCTCGTCGGTCTCGCGGAACAGGCGGAACACGGTCTCCCGCCGCGACGACGGCACCAGGCTGCCGAGCCGGGCGACGATGAGGTCCCAGTCGCGCAGGAGGTAGAAGGTGAGGATCGGTATCAGAAACAGCGACAGCAGCGCCGCCACCAGCGCACCGCCCGAACGGCCCAGCGAGGTGAGCACGCGGCTGCCCCACTGTCCCGCCATGCTGCCGTAGTCCGAGAGGAACGCGGCCAGGCCGATGCCCTGCCCCGTGCCCTCGCCGTCGATGAATTGCCGTACGAGCGGCAGCAGCCGTTCCTCGACGTATTGCATGTAGCGCGGCAGCGCCTCTAGCAGCGCGCCGATCTGCGCCTGAACGAGCGGCAGCACCAGCAGCACGATCGCACCGATGACGAGGAACGTCAGCAGGAACACCGCCAGCACGGCCAGCGAGCGCGGCAGCTTCAGCCTCTGCAGCCGGTCCGCCATGGGATCGCCGACGTAGGCCAGCAGGGCCGCCGCCACGAACGGGGTCAGCACCGGTGCCAGCAGGTAGAGCAGCCACGCGGTGATGGCCGCACCCGCCAGCCAGAAGATGCGATTCTCGGCACTCATGCTCTGTGCTCTCCTCCGGACGCCTCGCTGGCCCGGCGGGCCCAGGACAACACGTAGTCGATACCGCTCACCACCGCAGTCACGAGCACGCCGGCCCCGAGCACCAGCAGCGTGATATCCGGCGGCCAGGCGAAGCCGGCGTGGCTCAGCACGCTCAGGACGTAGAGCAGTTCGATCGCGGTATTCACCTTGCTGATCCTCGTCGGCTGGCCCGTCACCGGCGCGATAAGGAAATTGTAGGCGAGCGCGCCCGCGACGATGACCAGGTCGCGGACGATGACCGCGGCCGCGAGCCACATCGGCACCAGCCCCACGGCGGCAAGGGTGAGGAACACGCCTGCCACGAGCAGCTTGTCCGCCGCCGGGTCCAGCAGCGCGCCGAGCCGGCTCTGCCAGGCGAAGCGCTTGGCGAGAAATCCGTCCACGCCATCGGAGAAGCCGGCGAGGAAGAACAGGGCGAGCGCCACCGGATACGCACCCACGACGATGGCGTAGAGCGTCGGCGGGATCAGCAGGATGCGGACCACCGAGATGAGATTTGGCAGCCAGCTCAGGTTCATGGGGCGCGCCGGCGACTCAGGGTCGGTAGGCCACGGTCAGATCCGTCACGTCTCGCACCAGGCCCGCTCCGCCGACCCCGGTCGGGTCCACCACCTCCTCCAGGGTGCCGAATCGCCCGCTCAGCCGCAGCACGCGGCCGAGCCGATCGGGCGCGCCCAGCAACTCGAGCCGGTAAGTGAGCGCGTTGTCGGCAAGCTGCTCCAGGCGCAGCTCCCGGACCACGCTCACCGAGGCCAGGTAGCGGCTGACGTCGGCGTATGCGGCCAGATCCTCGACGCCGGTCACCGTGAGGCGCACCGATCTCGCCCGTTCGTCGCCCACGGCCGCGAGCTGTCCTGCCATGAGGTCGGCGACCCGGTGCACGGCATCCTCGACCGAGGCGCGCCACTGGCGCTGCTCGCCGCCGAAATACCAGGTCCAGCGCGGCAGCTGACGCCCGTCCGCATCGATGCGGCCGAGCAGGATGCTGTTCGCGCCGTAGCGGGCGGACGCCTCGAGCACCGGCTGCTCGAAACCGCCCCACACGTCGCTGAACGCCACGCTGCCCCGGTCCTCGGCGTCGAGCAGCGGCCACACGAGGGGCAGTCCCCTCGCCCGCGCCACGTCCTCGACGCGCTGGCGCAGGAAACGGTCGGGATCGGCGCCGTCCGGCGGCTGCGCGGAGCGCGCCGGGAGTGCCGCCGAGGGCGGCTCGTCCCCGGCGGCGATGAGATCGCGGTCGCCGCCGCCGCGGTCGACCGCGAGCCACAGGAGCGTCACCGGCCGCTCGCTGCCCCATACCGCACGGCCGGCCTCCCGCAGCCGCGCCGCGATGGCCCGGCCGTCGAAGCTCACCCACAGCGTCTCGTCCGCGCCACGCCGATAGCCCTGCACCAGCCGGGCGGGATCCTCGAACAACGCGTCCAGCCCCGGGTCCCCGGCCGCCGCGCGCTGCCCGGTCACACGCACCAGCACCTGGGACAAGGCGCGCCGGTAGGCCTGCTCGCGCCAGTCCGGCTCGCTCTGATCCACCGGCACCCGGATGGTGTAGAGGTCGGCCACCTCCGCCGCCCGGGCAGGCGCGGCCGCCGACAGGACGACTGCCACGCCCGTCGCCATGACAAGTGCGCTGACCAGGGCGGCGGCGACACGGGTCGGGAGGGTGGCGAGGCGGAGCGGCAGAACCGCTGCGCGAGGCACGCCGGCGGTGCTTCGTGCGGTTGGATGCATGAGACGCGGTTTCCGAGCAGGACTTCAATCTCTATTATATCGTCCTCCCCCCGGCCTGAGGCCACCGCCCGGGACACATCGGCCGATGAGCGACAAACAACTGACATACAAGGACGCCGGCGTCGACATCGACGCGGGCAACGCGCTGGTAGAGCGCATCGGCGAGGCCGTGGAGAGCACGCGCCGCCCGGAGGTGCTGGCCGGGCTGGGCGGCTTCGGCGGCCTGTTCGCCCTGGATCTGGAGCGCTACCCGCGGCCGGTCCTGGTGGCGGGCACCGACGGCGTCGGCACGAAACTGAAGCTGGCCGGCATGCTCGACCGGCACGACACCATCGGCATCGACCTGGTGGCGATGTGCGTGAACGACGTGGTCGTGCAGGGCGCGGAGCCCCTGTTCTTCCTCGACTACTACGCCTGCGGCGCCCTCGACGTGGAGCAGGCCGCCGCGGTGGTGAGCGGCATCGCCGAAGGCTGCCGCCGGGCCGGCTGCGCGCTGATCGGCGGCGAGACGGCCGAGATGCCCGGCATGTACCCGCGCGGCGAGTACGATCTGGCCGGTTTCAGCGTGGGCGTCGTGAACCGTGAGGACCTGATCGACGGCAGCCGCATCGCCCCGGGCGACGCGGTGCTGGGCATCGCCTCTTCCGGCCCCCATTCGAACGGCTATTCGCTCATCCGCCGCATCCTGGAGACGAGCGGCACCGCGGTCACCACCGGCGGCGGTGAGTCGGTGGGCGGGCAGCCGCTGGGCGAGGCGCTGCTCGCCCCCACCCGCATCTACGTCAAGCCGCTGCTGGCCCTGCTGCGCGCCCTGCCCGTGCACGGTCTGGTCCACGTGACCGGCGGCGGCCTGCCGGAGAACCTGCCGCGCGTGTTGCCGCCCGGCACCGAGGCCCGCATCGACCGCGGCGCCTGGACGACACCGCCGGTTTTCGACTGGCTGGCCGCGGCGGGCAATATCGCCCCGGCGGAGATGCTCCGCACCTTCAACTGCGGCATCGGCATGACGGTCGTCGTGCCGCGGGAGCGCACCGACGAGGCGCTGGCCCTGTTGGCGGAGCACGGGGAGCAGGCCTGGACCATCGGCGAGATCGCCGCCGGCGACGGCGGCGCGATCATCTCTTGAGCGCGGGGGGCGAGAGCGCCGTCCGGGCCGTGGTGCTGATCTCCGGCGAAGGCACCAACCTGCAGGCATTCATCGACGCGGTAGCGGCGGGCGACCTGCCACTCGGCCTCGCGGCGGTCGTTGCCAGCCGCGCGGACGCGCCGGGGCTCGCCCGCGCGCGGCGGGCCGGGATCACGGCGGCAGCCGTGCCGGCGGACGACGCCCCGGACCGGGAGGCCTACGACGCTGCGCTGGCGGCGGAGATCCGCCGCCACGACCCCCAGCTCGTGCTGCTGGCCGGCTTCATGCGCATCCTCGGCAGCGCCTTCGTGCAGGAATTCGCCGGCCGCCTGCTGAACGTGCATCCGTCACTGCTGCCCGCCTACCGGGGGCTGCACACGCACCGGCGGGTCCTCGCGGCCGGCGACCCGACGCACGGCTGCACGGTGCACTTCGTCAGCGACGAACTCGACGGCGGCCCTGCTGTCATACAGGCTCGTGTACCGGTGCTGCCCGGCGACGACGAGGCATCGCTTTCAGCCCGCGTTCAGGCCGCCGAGCACATCATCTATCCACGGGCCGCCGGCTGGTTCGCCAGCGGCAGGCTGCGCCTGGCGGGCGGCGTCCCCGAACTGGACGGGTCCGCGCTGCACGAACCCGTCGTCCTGGACCTGTAAAGGTGAACCCCTGATCGTCGCTACCGAGGACCGAATCGCCGCCATGACCCCCATCGTACGATTGTCGCTCGTCTTCCTCGCCGCGGCCGCCGCCGTCGCGCCGGCGCGCGGCGAGCCTGCACCGTCACCGGAGACGGCGGAGACGGCGGAGACGGCGGAGACGACGGAGACGACGGAGGCGGCGCCGACCGGGCTGCAGCCTTTCGTCGCGGTGTACGAGGCGAAGGCAACGGTGCTCGGCCTCGGCGGCGACGTGATCATGCAACTGGCGGAGGCGGAGGAACCGGGGGTCTACATATTCCGAAATACCAGCGACCCGCGGGGTCTCGCGAAGCTGGTGGCCGGCGAGGAGGTGGAGTGCAGCCGCTTCCGCTACGACGAAGACGGCTTCCAGCCGCTGCATTACCACGAGGACGCCGGCGACGACTCCAGCACCGTGCGCTTCCGCCCGGAGGAAGGCGAGGCGGTCGCCACCTACAAGGGCCGCGAAGACACCCTGGAGCTGCGGCCCGGCACCCTCGATCGGGCCACCGAGCAGATGGTGGTGCGCCACGAACTCGCCACCGCCACGGCCGAGCTGGGGCCTTACACGACCATCGAGCGCAACGAGTACCGGACCATCGAATACCGGCCGGAAGGCACGCGGGTCGTGGATTCACCGGCCGGCAGCTATCACACCGTCGCGTTCCGCCGTCAGCGGGTGGGCTCGAGCCGCAGCGTGCTGATCCACTATGCTCCGAAGCTGGACTGGATGCCGGTGATGATCGAGCAGTTCAAGGGCGACGACAAGCAGGTCACGGCCCGGCTGAAGACATACCGGCCCGGCGTGCCGTCCGAGCCTCAGGCTCGGGGTCACGCGCGAGGCAGCGTCACGCCCCGTTGCCCCTGATACTTGCCCTGGCGGTCCCTGTAGGAGACCTCGCAGGGCTCGTCCGACTCGAAGAACAGCATCTGCGCCACGCCCTCGCCCGCATAGATCTTGGCCGGCAGCGGCGTGGTGTTGCTGAACTCGAGCGTGACGTGACCCTCCCACTCGGGCTCCAGCGGCGTCACGTTCACGATGATCCCGCAGCGCGCGTAGGTGGATTTGCCGAGACAGATCGTTAGCACGGTGCGCGGGATGCGGAAGTACTCGACGGTGCTCGCCAGGGCGAACGAGTTGGGCGGGATGATGCAGACATCCGAGGTCACGTCGACGAAGCTGTTCTCGTCGAAAGCCTTCGGGTCGACGATCGCCGAGTTGATGTTCGTGAAAATCTTGAATTCCCGCGAGCAGCGCACGTCGTAGCCGTAGCTCGACGTGCCGTACGAGACCATCGGCCGGTCTCCCGTGGCGCGCACCTGGCCGGGCTCGAAGGGCTCGATCATGCCGTGCTCCGCGGCCATGCGGCGTATCCAGCGGTCGGACTTGATGCTCATCGGTCAGGAATCCTCCACGACGATATTGGGGAAGGCGCGGCTGTAGTCCCTCCCGGCGGCGGCCAGCGCGGCAGCAGCCCGCAGCGCGGCCTCCCGGTAGGCGGCGGCGATCGGGCCGTCCGGGCGGGCGACCACCGACGGTCTGCCGCCGTCGGCATCCTCCCGGATGGCGATATCGAGCGGCAGCTCCCCCAGCAGCACGGTGTCCGTCGCCGCGGACAGCCGCCGGCCGCCCTCCGCGCCGAAGATCCGCTCCTCGTGGCCGCACTCGCTGCAGATGTGGGTACTCATGTTCTCGACGATGCCGAGCACGTTGACCGATACCTTGCGGAACATCTCCAGACCCTTGCGGGCGTCGGCCAGGGCGATGTCCTGGGGGGTGGTCACCACGATGGCCCCCGCCACCGGCACCCGCTGGGACAGGGTGAGCTGAATGTCGCCGGTGCCCGGCGGCATGTCCACGATCAGGTAGTCCAGGTCCCGCCAGCGGGTCTGCGACAGCAGCTGGTTCAGCGCCTGGGTCACCATCGGGCCGCGCCACGCCATGGGCTGAGTGGCGTCCACCAGGAAGCCGATGGACATGGCCTGCAGCCCGTGCGCCTCCAGCGGCTCGAGGTGCTTGCCGTCCTCGCTGACCGGGTTCTCGCCCGCGAGGCCGAGCATCAGCGGGATGCTGGGCCCGTAGATGTCGGCGTCCAGGATGCCCACCCGGGCGCCTTCGGCGGCGAGCGCCAGCGCCAGATTCACGGCGGTGGTGGACTTGCCGACGCCGCCCTTGCCGGAGGCGACGGCGATGATGTTGCCCACGCCGGGCAGCGGCTTCAGGTTGTGCTGCACCGACTGCACGGGGATCTTCGCGGCGATCTCGATCTCGGCCCGCTCGATGCCCGGCAGCGCGGTCACGGCCGCCTCCAGCGCCTCGGCCAGCTCGGCGCGGATGCCGTCCGCCGGCAGCCGCAGCGTCACGGCCAGGCGGGCGGTCCCGCCGTCCCTCACCGCTCGGTCGATGCTGCCTGCTCGGGACAGCGGGACGTCGGCGACGGGCAGTCTGACGGCTTCGGCGGCGGCGGCGATGTCGGGGTCTTTCTCGGCAGTCACGGCATTGGGCTCTGTTCCGCGGTGGATTCCGGGGCGCGACATTGTAACGGAGAATGCGGCGGGAGACCGGGCCCGCGGCGCCCGGGCCCCGCCGGGGGCCGCCCCCGGCGCGCCGGCGTGACCGCCGTCACGTTCACGGCCGGAAATGGCAGCTGGACGGCGGGCTTGTGGCATAATCGGGCCATCACAGGGGACGACCCGGATCGCCGGCATCCCGCAACCTCGAGTCCGCGGACCGACGGCCCGCCGCCAGCGAGCGGCGGTGTCGCTGCCAGGGGCTGTGGGCGGGGGCCGTGGCCACGGCGGCCGCGCCGCCGGCGTGCGGCGGAGCTCCCGGGGCGTCCCGGGACGTCTCCAGGGTAACAGCGAGGCAGGATGGCTCTACTCAGCGGATTCAAAACCGATCGCCTCATCGCCGAGATCGTCGGCGCGGGCGATACGAATTCGCCAGCCGCCCAGAAGGCGGCCAGCAAGCTGAAGGCCATGGGCCCGTCGGCCGTGCCGCGGGTGATCGATGCGCTGGCCAACAGCACCAAGCAGCAGACCATCCTGTTCGTCGAGGTACTCGCCGAGCTGGCCAGCCCGAAGAGCCTCAAGCATTTCATCGAAGGCCTTTCCGACGGCAACCAGCGGGTCGTCTCCGGCACGGCCTGGGCGCTCTCCAGCACCCGCAACCTGAACCCCAATGACCTCATCGCTCTGCTGGACGACGACGAGGTCTCCAAATCGGCCGTGATCGAGATCCTGAACGTGCACAAGCGCAAGCTGAACGTGCGCGACCTGCTGACCAAGTCCTACGAACTCGAGCACAACGACAAGGCGGCGATCTTCAAGATCATCGACGACGTCGTCGACGCCGACATGGTGCCGGAACTCATCGCCCGGCTGGAGGGCAAGGACCCCTTCGTCCGCATGCATCTCATCAACATCCTGGGCAAGTTCGGCCGCCCTGACGTTGCCGCGGCGCTGGAGAAGCAGCTGAAGAGCAACAACAAGATGATCCGGCAGGCGGCCCTGACCGCGCTGGCCCGCATGGACGGCGCGCAGAACGTCGAACTGATCGCCAGTCTGCTGCTGGACCCCGACTACGACGTGCAGACGAAGGCCGTGGATCTGCTGATCCGCATCAACGACCCGACCACCGTGCGCCACCTCATCCCGGCGCTGAAGGACGAATCGGAGTACCCCCGTCGCGCGGCGGTGGAGGTGCTGAACGAGATCGGCACCACGGATTCGGTGAAGGACCTGCTGCAGGCGCTCCAGGACGACGACTGGTGGGTGCGCGCGCGGGCCACCGACGCGCTGGCCAAGATCGGCGGGCCGAAGGTGATGAACGCGGCGCTGGCACTGATCCGGGACGAAGACCAGGAGATCCGCCGCGCCGCCATCGAGATCCTGAACGCCACCAAGGACGACAGTGCAGTCAAGCACCTGATCGAGGCCACCAAGGACCCGGACTGGTGGGTACGCGAACGCGCGGTGGACGCCCTGGCCGGCATCGGCAGCACCAAGGCGCTGCCGGCGCTCACCAAGATGCTGGGCCAGCACCCCAAGTCGGATGCTTCGGTGGTGCGCGCGCTGTCGAAGATCGGCAATGCGACGGTGATCGAGAAGCTGCTGCCCATGCTGAACCGCCAGGAGCGCGAGATCCGGGTGGAGGCCATCAAGGCGATTGCTCACCTCGCGGACGAGTCCAAGGCAGAGCCCATCCGCAATTATCTGGAGAAGATGAAGCAGCTGGACGACTCGGTCATCGTCAACACCGCGGACAAGGCCATCAAGGAACTCGAGGCCCGCTTCTCCTCGGACGTGCGCTACCAGAACGTGAAGGCGGAGAAGCTGGCCGCCGAACCGGCGAAGACGCTGTTGATCGAGAACGAGGACATCCAGAGCATCATCGAGGAGGTCGGCGGCAGGCAGCCGCTGGACATCTCCACGCTGGAGCCGGGCGACGTCATCGACGACCGCTATATCTTCGTCGAGAAGATCGGCAAGGGGGCCTTCGGCACGGTTCTGCTGATGCAGGACAAGGTCGTCGACGAGCGGCTCATCCTGAAGTTCCTGAACCCGAACGTCTCCTCGGACGAGGAGATGATGAAGCGCTTCGTGCACGAACTCCGGTTCTCGCGCAAGATCACCCACCCCAACGTCATCCGCATCTACGACTTCCTGAGCGTGCAGGGCCTCTACGCCATCTCCATGGAGTATTTCCCCTCCCACACGCTGGGAGCCGAGATCGCGGCACAGAAGCCGATGCCGTTCGCCAAGGCGCTGCAGTTCGCCAAGGACATCGCGACCGGCATGATGGTGGCCCACGAGGCCGGCGTCATCCACCGCGACCTGAAGCCCGCCAACATCCTCATCAACGAGGAAGGCGTCCTGAAGATCGTGGACTTCGGCGTGGCGGCAGCGGCCACCGCGGGAGACACCCAGCTCACGAAGACCGGCTACGTGATCGGCTCGCCGAAGTACATGGCGCCGGAGCAGATCCTCGGCAAGCGGGTGGACGAGAAGGCCGACATCTACAGCCTGGGGGTCATGATCTACGAGATGCTGACCGGCACGCCGCCGTACACCCGGGGCGACCACATGTCGGTGATGTACCAGCACGTCCAGGGCAAGGCCCGCAAGTGCCAGGAGGTCAACCCGAAGATCCCCGACGACCTGGCGGCGCTGGTCAACCGCACCATGTCGGTGGACAAGAACAAGCGCCACCCCTCCATGGCCGAGCTGAAAGACGAGCTGGAAGCCATCCAGCTCTGACACCGCCGCCGCACCGGTCATCCGTGCCACCGGGTCCTGGCCACCTTCGCCATCGGGCGCTGGCCATCTCTGCCATTAGGCCCTAGCATAGGGCTGCGCGGGCGACCGTACCCGCGTCACACGAGCAGACGCAGACATGGCACGCATAGACGCATTCCTGAAACTCGGCCTGGCCCAGGGCTGCTCCGACGTCCATCTGGCGGTGGGCGTGCCGCCGATGCTGCGCATGCACGGCGATCTCATGCCCATCAAGTTCCGCGAACTCTCGGACACCGAGCTCGACACCTACGTGGCCGAGATTCTGACCAAGTCCCAGCAGGACAAGTTCGAGAGCGGCCGGGACCTCGACTTCTCCTACGTGAGCGAGGACGGCGGGCGCTTCCGCGTCAACCTGTTCCGCAAGGACACGGGCATCGGCGCGACTTTCCGCCACATCCCCACCGACATCCCCACGATGGAGTCGCTGGACCTGCCGCCGGTGATCGAGAAATTCTGTGACTACCACCAGGGCATGGTGCTGGTGACCGGCTCCACCGGCACGGGTAAGTCGACCACGCTGGCCTCCATGATCGATCACCTGAACCGGCACCGGAACCTGAACATCATCAGCCTGGAAGACCCCATCGAGTTCGTGCACCCGAGCAAGAACTGCCAGGTCATCCAGCGGGAGCTGGGCACCCACCTGACCAGCTTCGCCGACGGCGTGCGCTCGGCC
This sequence comes from Lentisalinibacter orientalis, assembly GCF_040706535.1. Taxonomy (NCBI): domain Bacteria; kingdom Pseudomonadati; phylum Pseudomonadota; class Gammaproteobacteria; order Woeseiales; family Woeseiaceae; genus Lentisalinibacter; species Lentisalinibacter orientalis. The sequence goes on along the minus strand of NZ_JAPDRJ010000004.1, from coordinate 191,560 downwards.
ATGCGCGAGGACCCGGACGTGATCCTGGTGGGCGAGCTGCGCGATGCCGAGACCATCAGCATGGCCATGACCGCGGCCGAGACCGGCCATCTCGTGCTGGGCACGCTGCACACCACGGGTGCCGTGAAGACCATCGACCGCATGATCGACGCGCTGCCCGGCGAACTGCGGGAGCAGACCAAGAGCTTCCTGGCCCAGAGCCTGAACGCCGTGGTCACCCAGGTGCTGGTGAAGACGCCGGACGGACGGGGACGCAAGGCGGTGCTGGAGATACTCATCAACACCAAGGCCATCTCCAACCTGATCATGAGCGACCAGACCCACCAGATCCCGGCCCAGCTGCAGACCGGCCGCGATCTCGGCATGCAGACCATGGACCAGGCGCTGCTGGAGGCCATCGAGGCCAAGACCATCGATCCCGACGATGCGTTCCGTTTCGCACACGACAAGAAGCGCTTCCAGCGATTCGTGACCAACACGGACGTGCTGCCGAAGCTCGACATCGCGACCTCGTGAGCAGCCGATGAGCACGGAAACCGCAAGCACGAACCTGATCGACCCCTATCTGCGGGAGGCGCTGGAGCGGAACGGCTCCGACCTGCACTTCCTGGCCCTGGACCCGCCGCGCGTGCGCGTCTACGGCAACCTGAAGGAGCTGCGGGAGGAACGGCTGGACCCCGCGCACGTGCAGGAGGCGCTCTACCAGATCATGAGCGGCGTGGCCCAGAAGCATTTCGAGGCCGACGATGCAGTGGATTTCGCCTACGAGGTGCCGGGGCTGGCCCGCTTCCGGGTCAACGCCTTCCGCCACCTCAACGGCATCGGCGCCGTGTTGCGCGCCATCCCCACCGAGGCGCGGACGCTGGAAGATCTCGCCATGCCTGACGTGGTGAAGAACCTCTGCCGCCAGACCCAGGGCATGATCCTCGTCACGGGCAAGACGGGCTCGGGCAAATCCACCACGCTGGCCGCGATGATCGATGCGATCAACCTGCGCCTGAAGGGCCACATCCTCACCATCGAGGACCCGATCGAGTTCGTGCACCAGCGCAAGGGCTGCCTGATAAGCCAGCGCGAAGTGGGCGTGCACAGCCCGTCGTTCGCCGATGCCCTGCACTCGGCCCTGCGCGAGGACCCGGACGTGATCCTGGTGGGCGAGCTGCGCGATCTCGAGACCATCAGCATCGCGGTGACGGCGGCCGAGATGGGCATCCTGGTCATGGGCACGCTGCATACCAACGGCGCCGCCCAGACCATCGACCGCATGATCAACGCCTTCCCCCACGACAAGCAGGCGCACATCCGCACCATGCTCTCCACCTCGCTGCGCGGCGTGATCTCACAGCAGCTCGTGCCCACGAAGGGCAAGCCGGGCCGGGTGGCGGCACTCGAGATCATGGTGAACACGCCCGCCATCAGCAACCTCATCCGCCAGGGCAAGATCGACCAGCTCGAGAACGCCATGCAGAGCGGCGGAGCCATGGGCATGAAGACCATGGACACCGCCCTGCGCGAGCTCTACGAGCGGCGCTTCATCAGCGGCAGGGAGGCCTACCAGAAGGCCATCAGCAAGTCGAAATTCGAGCCCATGAAGGACGAGAACTGAACCGAGCCGGCCCGACCCGCCGCCCGCCGAGCGCCGCGCCTCTGGCATAATCCCCGCCTGCCCGAAAAGACACTCCGAAATGGCCGAACAACGCCGCAAGATACTCGTCACCAGCGCCCTGCCCTACGCCAACGGGTCCATCCACCTGGGGCACCTGGTGGAGTACCTGCAGACCGACATCTGGGTGCGCTTCCAGAAGTCCCGCGGGCACGAATGCCGCTACGTCTGCGCCACCGATGCCCACGGCACGCCCACGATGATCCGCGCCCGCCGCGACGGCATCAGTCCCGAGACACTGGTGGAGCGCATGACGGCCGAGCACGAGCGCGACCTCGGCGACTTCCAGATCGAGTTCGACAACTACTACTCGACCCACACGCCGGAGAACGAGGCCATCGTCACCGGCATGTACGAGCGGCTGCAGGAAGGCGGCTACATCTACACCGAAGTGGTCAACCAGGCCTACGACGAGAAGGAGGGCATGTTCCTCCCGGACCGCTTCGTGCGCGGCGAATGCCCGGTGTGCGGCGCGCCCGACCAGCACGGCGACAACTGCGAGGCCTGCGGCAGCACCTACACGCCCCGGGACCTGAAGCATCCGGTCTCGATCCTCTCCAACACCGCCCCGGTGTACCGGGACAGCGAGCACTACTTCTTCCGCCTCTCGCGTTTCGAGGACTTCCTGCGCCGCTGGATGGCCGCCTCCCAGCTGGATGCGGGCATCGTGCGCAAGCTGGAGGAGTGGTTCGACAAGGGCCTGCAGGACTGGGACATCTCCCGCGACGCACCCTACTTCGGTTTCCGCATCCCGGGCACCGAGGACAAGTACTTCTACGTCTGGCTGGATGCGCCCGTGGGCTACATGGCGAGCTTCCGCAACCTGGCCGACCGGGAGGGGCTGGATTTCGACGCCTGGTGGGGCGCGGATGCCGACGGCGAGCTCTACCATTTCATCGGCAAGGACATCGTCTACTTCCACGCGCTGTTCTGGCCCGCCGTGCTGCACGGCTCCGGCTACCGCACGCCGGACGGCGTATTCGCCCACGGCTTCCTCACCGTCAACGGCGAGAAGATGTCGAAGTCCCGGGGCACGTTCGTCAATGCCCGCACCTATCTCGCCCACCTGGCGCCGGAATACCTGCGTTATTACTACGCGGCGAAACTCGGTCCGGGCACCGACGACATCGACCTCAGCCTGGACGATTTCGTGGCCCGGGTGAACTCCGACCTGGTGGGCAAGCTGGTGAACATCGCCAGCCGCTGCTCGGGCTTCATCACGAAGCACTTCGACGGCGAGCTGGCCGCCGAGCTGCCGGACCCGGCGCTCTACGCCGAGTTCGCCGCCCGCGGCGAAGACATCGCCGCCCGCTACGAGGCCCGCGAGTTCGGCCATGCCATGCGCGAGATCATGGCGCTGGCGGACCGGGCGAACCAGTACATCGACACCCACAAGCCCTGGATACTGGCGAAGGACGCCGAGCGGCTGCCGGAGGTCCGGGGCATCTGCACCCAGGGCCTGAATCTGTTCCGCATGCTGATGATCTGGCTCCAGCCGGTGCTGCCACAGCTGGCGGCCAGGGCCGCTGAGCAGTTCCGCGAGGACGAGTGGTCGTGGGACGACGCGGTCCGACCGCTGCTCGGCACGGCCATCGAACGTTACGAACCCCTGATCACACGCATCGATCGCAAACAGGTGGACGCCATGATCGACGACTCCCGCCAGGGCGGCGACAGCGGCGCGGCAGAAAAACCCGAGCCCGCGGCGCCCGAGAACGACGAGATCACCATCGACGACTTCATGAAGGTGGATCTGCGCGTTGCGCGGATCCTGAAGGCCGAACCCGTGGAGGGCGCCGACAAGCTGCTGCGCCTGACGCTGGACACCGGCGGCGGCGAGAAGACCGTGTTCGCGGGCATCAAGTCGGCCTACGACGCCGCGGCGCTGGAGGGGCGGCTGACGGTGCTGGTCGCCAACCTGAAGCCGCGCAAGATGCGCTTCGGCACCTCCGAGGGCATGGTGCTGGCCGCCGGCCCGGGCGGCGAGGACATCTTCCTGCTCTCGCCGGACGACGGCGCCGAGCCGGGCATGCGCGTCAAGTAGCGCCGATCGCCTGAAGGCGCCGGCGCCAGCCTCTACAATAGCGGGACACTCGAGGTCCCGGACATGACCGATCTTTTCCTGATCATCGTCGCCACGGTACTGGTCAACAACTTCGTTCTCGTGAAGTTCCTCGGCCTGTGCCCGTTCATGGGCGTCTCCACGCGGGTGGAGCCCGCGGCCGGCATGGCGCTCGCCACCGGCTTCGTGCTCACGCTGTCGTCGGCGGTCAGCTACCTGGCCGAGACCTGGATACTCGTGCCCTTCGGCCTCGAGTACCTGCGCACCCTGGCCTTCATTCTCGTCATCGCCTGCATGGTGCAGTTCACCGAGATCATGGTGCGGCGCCTGAGCCCGCTGCTGCACCGGGTGCTCGGCATCTACCTGCCGCTGATCACCACCAACTGCGCGGTGCTGGGCGTGGCTCTGCTGAATACGCGCCAGGCGGAGAGTTTCGCGCAGTCGGTCGCCTACGGCCTCGGCGCCGCGGCCGGTTTCGCGCTGGTGCTGGTGCTGTTCGCGGAGGTCCGCGCGCGCCTGACGACGGCGCCGGTGCCTGCCGCCTTCCGCGGCGCGGCCATCGGGCTGGTCACGGCGGGCATCATGTCGCTGGCCTTCATGGGCTTCTCCGGTTTCGCGGGACTCTGACGCATGCTCGGCGCCGTACTCGCACTCGCGATCCCGGCCTTCGCCGCCGGCTTCGGCCTGGCCTGGGCGGCACGGCGCCTGCCGGCGGACGAAGAGCCGCTGGTCGAGCGCATCGATGCGGTGCTGCCCCAGACCCAGTGCGCCCAGTGCGGCTACCCGGGCTGCCGCCCCTACGCCCGGGCGATCGCGGACGGCAGCGCCGGGATCAACCAGTGCCCGCCCGGCGGCGAGCAGACCATCCATGCGCTGGCGGAACTGCTCGGACGCGAGCCGCTGCCCCTGGACCCGGCCCGCGGCAGCGAGCCCGAACCCCGGGTGGCGGTCATCCGGGAGGCCGAGTGCATCGGCTGCGCCCGCTGTCTGCCGGCCTGCCCGGTGGACGCCATCGTCGGCGCGCCCCAGTATCTGCATACCGTGATCGAGCGCGAGTGCACCGGTTGCGAGTTGTGCCTGGATCCCTGTCCGGTGGACTGCATCGACCTGGTGCCCGTACGCCCCCCGGTGCCAGGCGGCGGGCCATGACCGCGCCGACGGAAGGCCTGTCGCGCCTGCACGGCGGGCTCCGCCTGCCGGCGCAGAAGGCGCGCTCCACGGGCGCGCCAATCCGGGAGGCGGCCGTGCCCGCGCGGCTGATGGTGCCGCTCGGCCGCAAGCCCGGCGCCGTCGCCCGGCCGCTGGTTGCAGCGGGCGACCGGGTGGCCCGGGGCCAGCGCGTCGCCGAGGGGCGTCCGCCGGACAGCGCCAACGTGCATGCCGGCTCCTCCGGAACCGTCACCGCCATCGAGGACCGACCGGTGCCGGCGCGGGACGGCGCGACGGTGCCCTGCATCCTGATCGATACGGACGGCGACGACCGCCTGCACGAGGACTGCCGCCCCCTGCCGGACGCCGTCACCCGCGACCCGGCCGCACTGGCCGGCGCCGTCGAGGAGGCAGGCATCCTCGGACTGGGGGGCGCAGCCTATCCGACGGCACCAAAGCTCGCCGAGGGGCTGGGACAGGGCCTGGAGGCGCTGATACTGAACGGCGCCGAATGCGAGCCGTGCATCAGCTGCGACGACCGGCTGATGCGGGAGCAGGCCGCAGACATCGTCTCGGGCGCCCGCCTGATGCTGACCATACTAGGCATCCGCGAATGCATCGTGGCCATCGAGAGCGACAAGCCCGAGGCCTGGCAGGCCATGAAGGCCGCCGTGGCAGAAGGGCCGGAGGGCATCCGGCTGGTCCAGTTGCCCACGGTCTACCCGTCCGGCGGCGAAGACCAGCTGGTCAGACTGCTGACCGGCCGGGAGGTGCCGAGCGGCGGCCTGCCCACCGACGTCGGCTACCTGGTGCACAACGTGGGCACCGCCGAAGCCGTGGCCCGCCTCGCCGCCACTGGAGAACCCCTCGTCAGCCGCGTGGTCACCGTCACCGGCGAGGGCATCGCCGAACCGGGCAACTACCGGGTGCGGCTGGGCACCCCCATCGCCGATCTGGCGCGCGCCGCCGGCGGCTACACGGAACAGGCGGCCTGCCTGATCATGGGCGGACCGATGACCGGCGTCTCGCTGCCCCACGACGACTTCCCGGTGGTGGGCGCGACCAACTGCCTGCTGTTCACCCGCGAGCCCCCTGCCGTGTCCGGCGAACCGGAACGGCCCTGCATACGCTGCGGCGAGTGCGCCCGGGTGTGCCCGGTGCGGCTGCAGCCCCAGCAGCTCTATCGCCACGCGGGCCACGCGGGCCACGCAGACCACGCGGGCCCCGCCGACGAGCAGGCCCTCGCCCTGTTCGGGCTCGACGACTGCATCGAATGCGGCTGCTGCGACCTGGTGTGCCCGAGCCACATCCCGCTCACCGGGAGTTTCCGCCGGGCCAAGGTGGCGCTGCGCCTCAAGGCCCACGAGCGGCGCAAGGCCGAACGGGCCCGGCACCGGTTCGAGGCCCGGGAGCGGCGGCTCGCCGAGCGCGAACAGGCCGCCAGGGAACGCCAGGAAGACGTCCGGCGTCAGGCCGGCGCCGCGGCGATACGGGAGATCCTCGAACGCCGCCGCGGCGGCCGTGACGACGAGGGCTGAACCGGTGCGTTTCCGCACCGTCGGACTGCCGCTGCTGCGCCCGAGGACCGGCGTGGGCGCCGTCATGCGCCAGGTCCTGTATGCACTCGCCCCCGCGGCCGCAGCCTATGTCTGGTTCTTCGGCCCCGGCCTGCTGTTCAACGTGCTGGTCGCCGCGGTCTTCTGCCTGGGGAGCGAGGCGCTGGTCCTGCGCCTCCGCGGCATGCCGGTCGCCCCGGCGCTGGAAGACTACAGCGCGGTGGTGACGGCGGTGCTGCTGGCCTTCGCCCTGCCGCCGCTCACGCCCTGGTGGGTCACGGCCACCGGCTCGATCTTCGCGATGGTATTCGCCAAGCATCTGTACGGCGGCCTGGGCTACAACGTCTTCAACCCGGCGATGGCCGGCTACGTGGCCGCGCTGCTGTCCTTCCCGGTGGCCATGACCGCCTGGCTGCCGCCACGCATGGGCGACCTGGACTACGAGGGGCTCTCGCTGCTGGAGTCCCTGGGCTACGTACTGGCAGGACGACTGCCGGACGGCGTCACGCTGGACGCGATCACCCGGGCGACACCGCTGGACTCGGTGCGCGAGGGCCTGAGGGAGATGCAGATCTTCGCCGAGATCCGCAGCAATCCCCTGTTCGGCGACTTCGGCGGCCGCGGCTGGGAATGGATCGACAACTTCATCGCCCTCGGCGGCTTCTGGCTGCTGTACCGGGGGATCATCCGCTGGCACATACCGGTGGCGGTGCTCGCCGGCGTGCTGGTGCCCGCGACCGTCGCCTCGATCCTGCAGCCCGGCCTCGCCCCCACCCCCGGCTTCCACCTGTTCAGCGGCGCCACCCTGCTCTGCGCCTTCTTCATCGCCACCGACCCGGTCTCGGCGGCCACCAGCCCCGCGGGCCGGCTGGTGTACGGCTTCGGCATCGGTCTCGTCACCTGGGCGATCCGGACCTGGGGCGGCTACCCGGACGGCGTGGCTTTCGCCGTGCTGCTCATGAACATGGCCGTCCCCGCCATCGACCGCTACACCCGCCCGCGCATCGCGGGCCACGGGCGCTCGCCGTGAGCGAGCGGCCGGCCAGCCTGCCGCCCTGGCGCACCGGCCTGGTGCTGGCCGTGTTCGCCGCCGTCTGCGCCGGCGCGGTCTCGCTGACCTGGGAACTCACCCGGGAGCGCATCGAGGAAAACCGCGCCGCTCTGCGCCAGCAGCGCTTCGCGCCCCTGCTCGAGGGCGTGGCCTGGGACCGCATCACCCTGGACGCTCCGCTGCGCTTCGAGCCGCCCCACGATCTCCCGGGGCGCCAGCCCGCCCTGGTGTACCGGGCGCTGGACGGCGGGCGAACCAGCGCCTGGATCTTCGAGGTGTCCGCCGACGGCTACTCCGGTCCCATCCGGCTCCTGATCGGCCTGCGTCCCGACGGCACCATCACCGCGGTGCGGGTGCTCGAACACCGCGAGACGCCCGGCCTCGGCGACGGCATCGAGGCCTCCCGCTCCGACTGGATCCGGGCCTTCGCCGGACTCTCCCTCGGCGCTCCGCCCGCCGACGAATGGGCGCTCCGGCGTTCAGGCGGCCGTTTCGAGCAATTCACCGGCGCTACCATCACGCCCCGCGCGGTGGTCCGGGCGGTGAAATCCACCTTGATATACTTCGCCGCTCACCGGAAAGATCTCGAGAAGCGTGTGCAGGAGGAGGCCGGATGAGCCAGACCGACGCCGCCACCGTCGGCCAGCAAAGCAACCCGACCGGAGACACCGCCGCAGCGCCCGCCGCCGGCCGTGGCACGTGGCTGCGCAACGGACTCTGGGATAACAACCCGGGGCTGGTGCAGCTGCTGGGCCTCTGTCCGCTCCTGGCGGTGACCACCGGCGCCGTGCACGGTCTCGGCCTCGGGCTGGCCACCGTGTTCGTCATGACCGCCACCAACGCGCTCGTCTCCCTGCTGCGCCGCTCGCTCACCCGGGAGATCCGCATCGCGGTCTACGTGCTGGTCATCGCCTCGCTGGTGACCTGCGTGGAGATGATCTTCGAAGCCTGGTTCCCGGCACTGGACCGGGCGCTCGGCATCTTCATCGCGCTGATCGTGACCAACTGCGCCATCGTCGCGCGGGCGGAGGCCGTGGCGTCGCGCCAACCGCCGCTGCCCGCTGCCGCCGACGGCCTGGTGATGGGCCTCGGTTTCGCCTGGGTGCTGGTCGTCGTCGGCGGCATCCGCGAGCTGGTCGGCCGCGGCACCCTGTTCGCCGACTGGCACCTGCTCACCGGCGCGGTAGCCGCACCGTCCGACCAGGCGGGCGCCGGTGGCGGCTTCCTGCTGGCCATATTGCCGCCGGGCGCATTCCTGACCCTCGCCCTGCTGGTGGCCGGCAAGAACTTCCTGGACAGCCGCCGGCGATCCGTGCCGGCGCCGACAGCCGCGGACGGCGTGCAATGAACCGGGACAAGCGCACGGCCATCTACCGGCGGCTGCGGGATGCCAATCCCCACCCCACCACCGAGCTCGAGTATTCCACGCCCTTCGAGCTCCTGGTCGCGGTCATACTCTCGGCCCAGGCGACCGACGTCGGAGTGAACAAGGCCACCCGGAAACTCTTCCCGGCGGCCGATACGCCGGCGGACGTTCTCGCCCTGGGCGTCGACGGGCTGTCCCGCCACATCCGCACCATCGGCCTCTACAACAGCAAGGCGAAGAACATCATCGAGACCTGCCGGATCCTGATCGAGGAGCACGAGGGCGAGGTGCCCCGGGACCGGGCAGCGCTGGAAGCCCTGCCCGGCGTCGGCCGCAAGACCGCGAACGTGATCCTGAATACGGCCTTCGGCGAGCCCGTGATCGCGGTGGATACCCACATCTTCCGCGTGGCCAATCGTACCGGGCTGGCCAAAGGAAAGACGCCGCTGGAGGTGGAGAAGCGGCTGAGCCGGCTGACGCCGGAGGAGTTCCTGAAGGACGCCCACCACTGGCTGATCCTGCACGGGCGCTACGTGTGCAAGGCACGCAAGCCCGACTGCCCGAACTGCATCATTGCCGACCTCTGCGAGTACCGCCACAAGACCGAGTCGCCGGAGGCGGCCTGATGCTGTTCGGCCAGGACCGCGACGAACTCCGGCGCATGTATGCCGAGGCCTGGCAGAAGGCCACGGAGTCCCGGCCGATGAGCGCGCTGGAGGCGCAGATCGCCGACGTGGTGGCCGCCCACCCGGAGTATCACGACGCACTGGCAGACTCGAGGCTCGCGCGGGATTACACGGGTGCGGACGGGGCTGCCAATCCGTTTCTGCACATGGGGCTGCACATGGCCCTGCGCGAGCAGGTGGCCACGGACCGGCCGGCCGGCGTGCGCACCGTGTTCGACGGGCTGGCCACACGGCTCGGCAACGCCCACGAGGCCGAACACCGCATGATCGAATGCCTGGCGGAAGCGCTCTGGCAGGCCCAGCGCGCCGGCACGCCCCCGGACGAGAGCGCCTATCTCGAGCGCCTGCGCCGGCTGACCTGATCGTCGGCGGCGGTGAAATATACGGCCGGCGCGGCCGGTCCTCTGTGATGACGACGGACCGGAACGCGATGAACCGGATGACGACGACAGCGGCACGGCAGACAGGAAGACGGAAAGGACGATGACGGAGACAGCACGGCAGGAAACCGGGACGCCGAACGGCAGCGCGCAGCGCGACATCCCCGCAGGCGCCGGCCTCGGCCTGCGGCGGGGCCTCATGCAGTCGCTGTGGGAGGCGCAGCCCGAGGAGATCGACTTCCTGGAAGTGGCGCCGGAGAACTGGATCGGCGTCGGCGGCCGGCAGGGGCGGCGCTTCCGCGAATTCACCGAACGCTATCCCGTGACCCTGCACGGCCTGTCGCTGTCGCTGGGTGCGCCGTCGCCCCTGGACGAGGACCTGCTCCGGCGCATCCGCCGCTTCATGGACGAGCACGGCATCACCTTCTACTCCGAGCACCTCAGTTACTGCGGCGACGACGGCCACCTCTACGACCTGATGCCTATCCCGTTCACCGAGGAGGCCGTGCACTACGTCGCCGCGCGCATCCGCCGCGCCCAGGAGATCCTGGGCCAGCGCATCGCGGTGGAGAACGTCTCCTACTATGCCACCCCGGACCGCTCGCTCAGCGAGGCGGAGTTCGTGCGCGCGGTGCTGGAGGAAGCCGACTGCGATCTGCTGCTGGACGTGAACAACATCGTGGTGAATGCCATCAACCACGGCTACGACGCCGAGGAATTCCTGGCGGCCATGCCGGACGAGCGCGTAGCCTACCTGCACGTGGCAGGCCACTACGTGGAGGCCGAGGACCTGCGCGTGGACACCCACGGCGCCGCGGTCAGCGACCCCGTCTGGCGGCTGCTGGCCAGGACCTACGAGCGGCTGGGGCCCCTGCCGACGCTGCTGGAACGGGACTTCAACTTCCCGCCCCTGGACGAGTTGCTGGGCGAGCTGCGCCTGGTGCGCACGCTGCAGCGCGAGCCAGGGGCGCTGGCCGACATCGAGGCGGAGGCCGCCCGTGTCTGAGCGCCCGTCCTTCCAGCGCAGGCAGTACGAGTTCGCGGCCCACATCCGCGACCCGAAATCCAACCCGGCGCCGGCCGGCATCGAGGACCGGCGCCTCGCGATCTACCGCGACCTGTTCTTCGGCAATATCTCGGGGCTGCTCGCGGCCACCTTCCGGGTGACCAAACGCGTCCTCGACGGCGAGCAGTGGGACGCGCTGGTGCGCGACTTCATCGCCCGCCACGAATCCCACACCCCGCTGTTCCTGCACATGCCCCGGGAGTTCGTCGATTTTCTGGAGCACGAGCGCGACGAGCCCGCCGACCCTCCCTTCCTGCATGCGCTCGCGCACTACGAATGGGTGGGGCTGGCGCTCTCCATCGAGGAGGAGGACCCGGACCTGACCGGCGTGGAGCGGGAGGCGGACCTGTTGACGGGCATACCCGTCGTCTCGCCGCTCGCGTGGTTGTGCGGCTACCCCTTCCCGGTGCACCGCATCAGCCCGGAGTTTCAACCGGAGGAACCCGATGCGCAGCCGACCTGGCTTGTGGTCTATCGCCGGCTCGACGACCGCATGGGCTTCCTGGAGCTGAACGCCGCCACCGCGCGCCTGTTCGAACTCGCGCGTGACAACGAGGCCGGCCGCACGGGGCGCGAACTCGCCGAGACCGTCGCCGCCGAGATCGGCCATCCGCAGCCGCAGGCCGTCGTCGCGGGCGCCCGCGACACGCTGGAGGAGATGCAGCGCCTGGATATCGTCCTGGGTATCCGCCGGGACCGAACCGCAGACAGAGGGGAGTGACAGACTCATGATTGGATTCCTGAACCGCCTGCAGGACCTGCTGGACGCCACGAAGGCCGTGGACTTCCTCGGCCCGCTGGCGCTGCGCCTGTACCTGGTGCCGGTATTCTGGGTGGCCGGCACCAACAAGCTCTCCGGCATGGACAACATCATCAGCTGGTTCGGCAACCCGGACTGGGGACTCGGCCTGCCGTTCCCCACGCTGATGGCCTGGCTGGCCACCGGCGCGGAGGTGGGCGGCGCCGTCCTGCTGCTGATCGGTTTCGCCGTACGCTGGGTCTCCATCCCGCTGATGGTGACCATGCTGGTGGCCGCCTTCGGCGTGCACTGGAAGAACGGCTGGCAGGCCGTGCACGACCCGATGAGCCCGTTCCCGGCAGAGAATATCGACGGCGCCATGCAGCGGCTGGACAAGGCGAAGGAACTGCTGCGCGAGCACGGCAATTACGACTGGCTGACGGAGACCGGCAGCCTGGTCATCTCGAACAACGGTATCGAGTGGGCGGCCACCTACTTCGTGATGCTGCTGGCGCTGTTCTTCACCGGTGCGGGCCGCTATGCCAGCGTCGACTACTGGATCGCGAGACGATTCCGCCCACAGCGAGCGGTGGTGACTTCGTCCTAGCGGTCCTTCCGGCGCGGCATGTAGAGATCCGTCAGCGTCCCCTCCCAGGCCTCGGCCGCCATGGCCACGGTCTCCGACAGGGTCGGGTGGGGATGGATAGTCAGACCGATATCGGCCGCGTCGGCGTCCATCTCGATGGCCAGCGCCGTCTCCGAGATCAGGTCGCCGGCGTTGGTGCCGACGATGCCGGCGCCCAGCAGGCGGTTGGTCGACTTGTCGAACAGGAGCTTGGTGAAGCCCTCGTCGCGCCCCATCGCCAGTGAGCGCCCGCTGGCGGCCCAGGGGAACTGGGCCTTGCCGTAGTCGACGCCCTGCTCCTTCGCCTCGGTCTCGGTGAGCCCCACCCAGGCCACCTCGGGATCGGTATAGGCCACCGACGGGATCACCCGGGCGTCGAAGGCGCTCTTCTCGCCGGCCGCCGCCTCGGCCGCCACCTTGCCTTCGTGGGTGGCCTTGTGGGCCAGCATGGGCTGGCCGACGATATCGCCGATAGCGTAGATGTGCGGCACGTTCGTGCGCATCTGTTTGTCCACCGGGATGATGCCGCGCTCGCCCACCTCGACGCCCGCTTTGTCCGCGTCCAGGCGATCGCCGTTGGCCCGCCGGCCCACGGCCACCAGCACCCGGTCCCACAGCCCCGGCTCCGGCGCACCGTCACCCTCGAAGCTGACCCGGACCCCCTCCTTCCGGCTCTCCATGCCGGACACGCTCACGCCCAGCAGGATGTCCTCGTAGCGGCTCTTCATGCGCTTCGCCAGCGGCCGGACGAGGTCCGGGTCGGCCCCGGGCATCAGCTGTTTCATCAGCTCCACCACGGTGACCTTCACGCCCAGCGCATCGTAGACGCAGGCCATCTCCAGTCCGATGATGCCGCCGCCCACCACCAGCAGGCGTTCCGGCAGGGGCGCCAGTTCCAGCGCGCCGGTCGAGTCGACGATGCGCTCGTCGTCGGGCAGGCCGGGGATGCGGCTGGGCTCGGAGCCCGCGGCGATGACGCACTGTTCGAATGCGATCACGCGGCGCCCGTCGTCGTTCTCGACGGCCAGCCGGTGGGGCGACAGGAAGCGGCCGGTGCCGTGGACCACCTGCACCTTGCGTTGCTTCGCCAGGCCGGTGAGCCCGTCGGTGAGCCGTTCGACGACCCCGGACTTCCATTCACCGAGCCGCGCGGCATCGATCTCCGGCTCGCCGAAGCGGATGCCGTGCTCGCCCATGTCGGCGGCTTCCTCGATGACCCGGGCGGCATGCAGCAGCGCCTTGGAGGGGATACAGCCCACGTTCAGGCAGACGCCGCCCAGCACCGGCCAGCGCTCGACCAGCGTCACCCGCAGGCCCAGGTCGGCGGCGCGGAACGCGGCGGCGTAGCCGCCCGGCCCGGCGCCCAGCACGACGAGGTCCGTCTCCAGGTCCGCGTCGGCGTCGTCGCGGGCCGCCTGCCGCGCCTGGCTGCGGCGGGGCGATCGCTTGTCCGAGCCAGACGCCTGCCCGTCCCGTTCTCCTGCTTCTGCTTCGTCCTCGGCCCCCGCGACCTCTGCCTCGTCGGTCCGGGCCTCGTCGGTGTCGCTCTCTCCGCTCTCACCGCCGTCAGAGGGCGCGTCTTCCCCCTCGTCAGCCGCGTCGGCCAGGCGCAGGAGTTCGCTGCCCTCGGAGACCTTGTCGCCGGTCTTCACCAGCACGGCCTCGACCCGGCCGCCCCGGGGCGCCGGCAGGTCCATGCTGGCCTTGTCCGTCTCCAGCGTGACGATGGGGTCCTCGGCGGCGATCTCGTCGCCCTCGGCCACATGCACCTCGATGACGTCGACCTCGTCGAAGTCGCCGATATCAGGCACGCGGATGATGCGGGCGTCTTCGCTCATGGCACCGTCGTGGTGATCAGGGTGATCATGACAATCATGCTCAGGGGATGGCCTCGAGCAGGCCGCCGACGTCGCCCAGGGCGCCGGACAGCCAGGTGGTGAAGCGGGCTGCGTCCGCACCGTCGATCACGCGGTGATCGTAGGACAGCGACAGCGGCAGCATCAGACGCGGCTTGAACTCCCGCCCGTTCCATACCGGCTGCATGCTCGAGCGGGAAACGCCGAGTATGGCGACCTCCGGGGCGTTGATGATCGGCGTGAAAGCCGTGCCGCCGATGCCGCCGAGGCTGGAGACCGTGAAGGTGCCGCCCTGCATCTGCTCGGCGCTGAGCTTGCCTTCCCGCGCCGCGGCGGACAGCTCGGCAAGATCACGAGCAAGCTCGTAGACGTCCTTGCGGTCGGCGTCCCGGATGACGGGAACCACCAGGCCGTTCGGCGTATCGGCGGCGAAACCGATATGGAAGTAGTGCTTCAGCACCAGGTGCTCGCCGTCCGGATGCAGGGAGCTGTTGAAGCGGGGGAACTCCTTCAGCGCCTGCACGCAGGCCTTGATGATGAACGCGAGCGGCGTCAGCTTGATGCCGCGCTCCGCCGCCGTGCCTTTCAGTTCCGTGCGCCGTTCCTCCATTTCGGTGATGTCGGCGAGGTCGTGCTGGGTAACGTGGGGCAGGTTCAGCCACGACGCCTGCAGCCGGCGCGCGGAGATCTTGCGGATCCGGCCGAGCTGCTGCGTCGCCACGTCACCGTACTTAGCGAAATCCACCTCCGGGACCGACGGCAACGCGGCACCCGCGGCGGCCTCGCCGCCGCCCTGCAGCGCCTTCTTGACCCACGACTTCACGTCTTCGGCGAGAACCCGGCCCTTGCGCCCGGTGCCTTCCACCCTCACGAGGTCGACGCCCAGCTCCCGCGCCAGCTTGCGGACGGACGGGCTGGCATGGGCGCGGGAGAAACCTGCCTCGTCGATGGCCGGGAATCCGGAGGGCACGTCCCGGCGCTCGTCGGCGGAGTCGGCCCGCTCGCGGCGGGTGCTCCCGGCCTGCTCTCGTGACTGCGCCGCCGACCCGGTCTCGCGGCGCTTGCTGCCGGCCTCGGCGCTGCTGTCGCCCTCGCCCGCCGCGCGTTCCGCCCCGGCTTCGCCGGCGGTCTCGTCCGCCTGATCGGCCTGCGCGGCCTCGCCGCCGTCGCCGCCGGCGCCTTCGCCGGTCAGCAGCGTCAGAATCTCGTCGCCGGAACTCACCTTGTCGCCGACGCTCACCACCACCTCGGCCACGCGGCCCGCCGCCGGCGACGGCACGTCCATGGAGGCCTTGTCCGTCTCGAGGGTCAGCAGCGGATCCTCTTCTGCCACCTCGTCGCCCTCGGCGACGTGGACCTCGATCACGTCCACTTCGTCGAAGTCGCCGAGGTCCGGCACCTCGACCCGGCGCCGGCCCGGCGCGGCCACCGTGTCGCCATCCGACTTGCCGCCAGACTTGCCGCCCGACTCGCGGCGCGGCTCGCCGCCGCCGGACCGATCCTCGTCGGCACCGGCCTTGTGATCGTCGGCACCGGCCTTGTAATCGTCGGCACCGGCCTCACCATCTCCGGCATCGGTCTCGTCGCTGTCGGCACCGGTCCTGTCGTCCTCGGCGCCGGCCTTGTCATCGCCGGCATCCGTTTCCCGGTCGCCGGAGGCGCCCTCCTCTGCGCTTCCGCTCGTCTCGACCACGGCGATGAGGTCGCCCTCGTTCACCGTGTCGCCCGACGAGACGCTGACCTCGACCACCTTGCCGGCCGCGGTGCTCGGCACGTCCATGGACGCCTTGTCGGTCTCCAGCACGATCAGGCCGTCTTCCACCTCGACGGTGTCGCCGGCGGAGACCAGCACCTCGATGACGTCGACGTCGGAGAAGTCGCCGAGATCGGGGACGCGTATTTCCTTGCGTTCAGCCATCGCGAACCCCTCAGAGGGTCACCGGATCCGGCTTGTCCGGATCGATGTCGTAGCGCCGGATGGCATCCGAGACCGTATCCATGTCCAGCGCGCCTTCGTCGGCCAGCGCATTCAGCGCCGTCACCGCGATGTAGCGGCGGTCCACCTCGAAATGCTGGCGCAGCGCGGAGCGGCGGTCGCTGCGGCCGTAGCCGTCGGTGCCCAGCGTGACGAACTGACCCGGCACCCAGCGCTGGATCTGGTCCGGCACGATCTTCATGTAGTCCGTCGCCGCGATGAAGGGGCCTTCCTTGTCCGCCAGGCACTGGTCGAGGTAGCTCCGCCTCGGCTCCTCGCCCGGGTGCAGCTGGTTCCAGCGTTCCACCTCGAGGCAGTCGCGGCGCAGCTGGTTGAAGCTGGTGGCGCTCCAGATGTCCGCCGGGATGGAATAGTCCTCCTCCAGCAGCTCGGCGGCGGCGATGACTTCGCGCAGGATGGTGCCCGCGCCCATCAGCTGCACGCGCACCTTGCCCCGCCCGCCGATCTTCAGCAGGTACAGGCCCTTCAGGATGCCGTCCTCGACGCCCTTCGGCATGGGCGGGTGGACGTAGTTCTCATTCATGCAGGTGATGTAGTAGAAGACATTCTCCTGCTCGTGCAGCATGCGCCGCAGCCCGTCCTGGATGATCACCGCCAGCTCGTAGGCATACGTGGGGTCGTAGGACAGGCAGTTCGGCACGGTGGAGGACAGCACGAGGCTGTGTCCGTCCTGGTGCTGCAGGCCCTCGCCCGCCAACGTCGTGCGCCCGGCCGTGCCGCCCATCAGGAAGCCCCGCGACTGCATGTCGCCGCCGGCCCAGATGAAATCGCCGATGCGCTGGAAGCCGAACATCGAGTAGAAGATGTAGAAGGGGATCATCGGCCGGTCGTGATTGCTGTACGCCGTGCCGGCCGCCGCCCAGGAACAGAACGAGCCCGCCTCGTTGATGCCCTCCTCCAGTATCTGGCCCTTCTTGTCCTCCTTGTAGTACATCAGCTGATCGGCATCCTGGGGCGTATAGAGCTGACCCTTGGAGGAATAGATGCCCACCTGCCGGAACATGCCTTCCATGCCGAAGGTGCGCGCCTCGTCGGGCACGATGGGTACCACGTACTTGCCGATGCTCTTGTCCCGTATCAGCGTCGTCAGCAGGCGTATGAACGCCATGGTGGTCGAGGCCTCGCGCTCGCCCGTGCCCTCCAGCTGACTGGAGAAGGCCTCCAGCTGCGGCACCTGCAGCGACTCGGAGCGGGTCCGCCGCTGGGGCAGATAGCCGTCGAGCTTGCGCCGCCGCTCGTGCAGGTATTCGATCTCGTCGCTATCCTCCGGCGGTCGGCAGAAAGGCACCTTGGGGATGTCCTCGTCGGAGACCGGAATGTTGAAGCGGTCGCGGAATTCCTTCAGCGCCTCGTCGTCCAGCTTCTTCTGCTGGTGCGCCGGGTTCGCGCTCTCGCCGCCGGACTCGCCCATGCCGTAGCCCTTCACGGTCTTGGCCAGGATCACGGTCGGGCGGCCCTTGCTGCGCACGGCCTTCTCGTAGGCCGAGTAGACCTTGATGGAGTCGTGGCCGCCGCGGTTCAGACGCCAGACTTCCTCGTCCGACATGTTCGCCACCATCTCCTTCAGCTCGGGATACTTGCCGAAGAAGTGCTCGCGGGTATAGGCGCCGCCCTTGTTCTTGTAGGCCTGGTATTCGCCGTCCACCGTCTCGTCCATGACGCGGCGGAGCAGGCCGTCGGTGTCCTTGGCCAGCAGCGGATCCCAGCGCGAGCCCCAGATCACCTTGATCACGTCCCAGCCGGCGCCACCGAACGCCGCCTCCAGTTCCTGGATGATCTTGCCGTTGCCGCGCACGGGTCCGTCGAGGCGCTGCAGGTTGCAGTTGATGACGAATATGAGGTTGTCGAGCCCCTCGCGCACGGCCATCGTGATGGCGCCCATGGCCTCCGGCTCGTCCATCTCCCCGTCGCCGAGGAAGCACCACACCTTGCGGTCGCTCTCCGGGATCAGGCCGCGGTGCTCCAGGTAGCGCATGAAGCGGGCCTGGTACAGCGCCATCATCGGGCCGAGGCCCATGGACACCGTCGGGAACTGCCAGAACTCCGGCATGAGCCAGGGATGCGGATACGACGACAGCCCGCCGCCGCCCACCTCCATGCGGAAGCGTTGCAGCTGCGCGCCGGTGAGACGTCCCTCGAGATAGGCCCGCGAGTAGATCCCCGGCGCCGAATGGCCCTGGATGAAGACCAGGTCGCCGCCGTTGCGCTCCGAAGGCGCGCGCCAGAAGTGATTGAAACCCACTTCGTAGAGCGTGGCGGAGGATGCATAGGAGGCGATGTGGCCGCCGTATTCGCTGCTGGCCCGGTTCGCCAGCACCACCATGGCCATCGCGTTCCAGCGGATGTACGCCTCGATGCGCCGTTCGATGGAACGGTCGCCGGGATACTCCGGCTGCTGGCCGGGAGAGATGGTATTCAGGTAGGCGGTGTTCGGGCTGTAGGGCAGATAGGCACCGGAGCGGCGCGCGAAATCGATCATCCGGTTAAGCAGGAAATGGGCTCGCTCGGGACCGTGGACCTTCAGCACCGAGTCGATGGACTCGAGCCATTCCCGGGTCTCTGTCGGGTCGGTATCGTCGAAAGGACTGTTTGCACTCATGCCTGATGCCGTTTCTTGCCTGATGCCGTCTGTCCGCCACCGCGGCCGTGATGAATTGGCGGAGGTCACCTGCTAGGATGGCGCTTCTTCGTCGCCCCGCTCCGCCCGCCAGAGGTTGGGGGCGTATGTTCGACCTTTGCCGGAGACAGGTCAAGGCGCCCCGGAGGAACCTCGAATGGCCACAGTGCTGCCGCCGGACTCTTCGATACGCGTCATCCAGTCGACGAAGAAGCCGCTGCTGAAAGACTACGAGAATCTCGACCAGCTGCTGGTGCTGCTGCCGAGCGGTGCAAGCGAGAGCGCCTGGTCGGCGGTGCCAAGGGGCACCCGGCTGAGAAGCATCGCCCGCCGTCGCGACGCATCCGACGTGCCGCTGGTCACGAGCCGTCTGGACAACAAGGCACAGACCACCGTACTGGTGGCCATGGTGGCGCCGGAAGCGAGCGCATTCGAGCGCGGCACGGCCGCACGCCGGCTCGCGGAAGCCGCTCTGGCGGAAGACCCGGCGCGGATCGCCGTGCTAGCGGCCGGCTTTCCCGAAGAGTCGACCGCTCCCTTCGTGCGTGACCAGTTGCTGGCCCTGCTGCTGGCCGCCTTCCGCCTGCCGGTATTCCGGCAGAAGGCGCCGAAACCGCGGCGGCTGGCCACCATCCGCCTGGTGGGCCTGCCCGAACGGATCGACGCCGACCGGGTGCAGGCGGAAGCCGCGGGCAACAATCTGGCCCGCTGGCTCACCGCGCTGCCGCCGAACGTGGGTGACGCCAGGGCTCTCCGGGTCGCCGCCGCGGAGCTCGCCGAGCGACACGGCTGGCACTACGAGTTTCTCGACACGACTCAGCTGGAGGACCGGGGCGCCGGCGCCTTCCTGGCGGTCGCCCGCGGCAACGACAACGACGACGCGGGCATCGTCCGTCTGTCCTGGCGCCCGCAGGGCGCCGGCGACGCACCCGCCGTCGCCCTGGTCGGCAAGGGCATCGTCTTCGACACGGGCGGCACGAATCTCAAACCCGCCGCCGGCATGCTGGACATGCACGGGGACATGCAGGGTGCCGCCGTCGCACTCGGCAGCCTGCTCGCCCTGACGCTGCTGGAGGCGCCGTTCGGCGTCGACTGCTGGCTGGCGCTGACCGAGAACCGGACGGGCCCGCGGGCCTACAAGCAGCAGGACGTGGTCACGGCCGTCAACGGCAAGACGATACAGGTGATGCATACGGACGCCGAGGGCAGGATGGTGCTCGCCGACACGCTGGCTCTGGCCGGTGAGGCGGAACCGGCGACCATCATCGATTACGCCACGCTCACCGGGACCTGCATCAGCGCCCTCACCACCCGCTACAGCGGCGTATTCACGAATCGCCCGTCCCTGCATCCCCTGCTCGAGCGCGCCGGCGAGGCAAGCGGCGAGCGGGTCTGGCCGTTCCCGGTCACCGACGAGTTCCGGGACGAGCTGAAGAGCGAGGTGGCGGACCTGAAGCAATGCCTGCCGGCGGGCGCCGGCGACCACATCATGGCAGCGGCGCTGCTGCGGGAGTTCGTGCCCCGGCAGAGCACCTGGATTCATATCGACCTCAGTGCCTCGAGCCACGAGGGCGGGCTGGCCCACGCGCCCAGCAAGGTCACCGGCTTCGGCGTCCGCTACACCCTCGGCCTGCTGCTGGATCTCGCCGCGACGCCCGGCCGGCCCGACTCCTGAACCGTATGGGGAAAGCGAACGAACAGAGCGAGCCGGCACCGGTTGCGAACCGCTTCCGCGGCTTCCTGCCCGTCGTGGTCGACGTCGAGACGGGCGGTTTCAATGCGGACACCGACGCGCTGCTGGAGATCGCCGCCGTGTTGCTGGAGATGGACGACGCCGGCCGCCTGGGACGCAGCGAGACCCACCGTTATCACGTGAAGCCCTTCGACGGCGCCAACCTGGAGGCAGCGTCGCTGGCCGTCAACGGCATCGACCCGTGGCATCCGCTGCGCCCGGCCATCGACGAGCGGGACGCCCTGCAGCGGGTGTTCCGGGAAGTGCGCCGCGCCATCCGCGAGACCGGCTGCACCCGGGCCGTACTGGTGGGCCACAATTCCTTCTTCGATCTGAGTTTCCTGAATGCCGCGGTACGACGCACGGGGCTGAAGCGCAACCCGTTCCACCCGTTCTCCAGCTTCGATACGGCGACGCTGGGCGGCGTGGTCTTCGGACAGACGGTGCTGGCGCGCGCAGTGACTGCGGCGGGACTGGACTGGGACGAATCCCGGGCCCATTCCGCAGCCTACGACGCCGAACGGACGGCGGATCTGTTCTGCGAGATCGTCAACCGGGTGCAGGGCGTATATCGGGACGCGCTGGCCGGCGCCTGAGCGCCGCCGCCCTCAGGCGGCGACGTCGTCGAGCATCTGCTTCAGCTCGCCGGAATGATACATCTCCACGGCGATATCCGAGCCGCCGATGAGCTCACCGCGAACGTAGAGCTGGGGGTAGGTCGGCCAGCTCGAATAGCTCTTCAGCGCCTCGCGCAGCTCCGGATCCTCCAGGATATTCACGTAGGCGAATTCCTTGCCGCAGGCCTTCAGTGCCGCCACCGACTGAGCGGAGAAGCCGCACTGCGGGAAATCCGGCGTCCCTTTCATGTACAGCAGGATCGGGTTCTCGCTGATCTGCTGCTTGATCCTTTCCATTACGTCCATATTCCCCTCTACCTCCTTTGCTCTCGTTGACTTGCCGTCGTCAGGCTTGCTAGCGACGCGCCTGCACGGCCAGACGGTTATCCACCCCCACGACCCCCGGAACGGCGGCGGCCAGCCGGCCCGCCCTGTCCCGCTCGGCAAAACTCGTGACGATGCCGCTGAGCGTCACCCGCCCTGCGGCCGTCGTCACGTCGATGCCCGTCGCCTCCACCGATGTATCCGCCAGCAGCCTCGAGCGCACCGCCTCGGTGACTTCGGCGTCGCCGATCGATCGCGTGCTGCCGGTCTCCGCGGCGCGCCCGCTCGAGATGCCGCCCTGGCCATTCGCGCCGCCACTCGCCTGACCGTCGCCGATCAGCATGGCCGTGCAGCCGGTCAGGCCGAAGCCGGCCAGCAGGAGCGGGAACAGGACAGTGGTGAAGCGCGGGGTGTTCATGAGACCTCAGGGGCCGGCTCTCCGCTGCGCGGCGCGGGCGCGCAGCGCGTCCACGACGCGCCATTGCTCTTCCGGGCTGAGGGTGGACCAGGCGCCGATCTCGTCGAGGGTGCGCAGACAGCCCGTACAGACGTCCCGCTCGTCCAGCGTGCAGATGTTCACGCAAGGCGAGGCCGGGCGTCTCGGCGGCGGCTCGTTCATCACTGTCTGGTCCAATCCTGGCGGCTGCCGGTCGCTATGCATTTATAGTGGATTATACGTATGTTGACGCTTGTGACCAGAGACACTCTGGCGTATCGTCCCGGCGCGGCGCGGAGGCAGCGGAAATGCAGGAAGACAGGCTCTCGGGACACATCCGGGCGAGCGTCGACGCCGCCCTCGCGGAGGACGTCGGCGAAGGCGACGTGACGGCCGCGCTGATCGGCGCCGGGGCGTGCTCCCGCGCCACTGTGGTCTGCCGCGAGGACGCAATACTGTGCGGCCGCGCCTGGTTCGACCGGGTCTTCGCCGTGCTGGACGAGACCATCCGCATCGAATGGCAGGCCGACGACGGCGACCGGCTGGCGCCGGGCGAGACAGTCTGCTCCCTGGAGGGGCCTGCCCGCCCGATCCTCACCGGCGAACGCACCGCGCTGAATTTCCTGCAGACGCTCTCCGGCACCGCCACGGCGGCCGCCCGTTACGCCGCCGCCGTCGCCCACACCGGCTGCCGCATACTCGATACCCGCAAGACGATCCCGGGTCTCCGGCTGGCCCAGAAGTACGCCGTACGCTGCGGCGGTGCGGTCAACCACCGCATCGGGCTGTTCGACGCCATACTCATCAAGGAGAACCACATCATCGCCTGCGGCGGCATCGCGGCAGCCGTCTCGCAGGCACGTGCCGGGAACCCGGCGCTGCCGGTCGAGGTGGAGGTGGAGAACATCGGCGAGCTGCGCGAGGCGCTGGCCGCCGGAGCCGACCGCCTGCTGCTCGACAACTTTCCGCTCGATGCCCTGCGCGAGGCCGTGCGCATCACCGGCGACGGCGGCACGGGCGCCACGCTGGAGGCATCCGGCGGACTCGAGATGGAGGACATGGTGGCCGTCGCCGAAACCGGCGTCGACTTCATCTCGGTGGGCGCGCTCACCAAGCACCTGCGCGCCGTGGATTACTCGATGCGCTTCGGCGCGGCGACCGGCGAGGCCTCCGCCGACGGACGCTAGACGGACTATAGCGATATAACGACTAGAGCGATTCGGCGGCGAAGTTCTGCTGCACGCGTTTCGGCTCGGAGACGCCGTAGCCCTGGGCATAGTCGATGCCCATGCCGCGCAGCATGGTGATGATCTCCTCGTTCTCCGCGAACTCGGCGATGGTCTGCTTGCCGGTGAGGTGGCCGATCTCGTTGATCGAGCGGACCATCTCCCGGTCGATGGGGTCGTGCAGGATCTCCTTCACGAAGCTGCCGTCGATCTTCAGGAAATCCACCGGGAAGTGCTTCAGGTAGCCGAACGACGACAGGCCCGTGCCGAAGTCGTCCAGGGCGAACTTGCAGCCCAGCTCCTTCAGCGCGTTGATGAAGCGGTTGGCCTGTGAGTAGCTCGCGATGGCGGCCGTTTCGGTTATCTCGAAACAGATCTTCGTCGCGTCGAGACCGCTCACCTGGAACTGGTCGATGACGAAGGGCAGGAACTTCTCGTCGCCGAGACTCTGGCCGGACAGGTTGATGGAACAGAGATCGAGGCGCTCGCGCTCGTCCGCCTCGGAGACCAGCCAGCGGAAGGCGTTGGAAATCACCCAGCGGTCGATGTTCGGCGTGATGCCGTAGCGCTCGGCCGCGTTGATGAACAGCTCGGGCGACACCATCGCGCCGGCCTCGTCGCGCATGCGCAGCAGCAGTTCGTAATGGGCGCCCCGGTCCTCGCCCTGCAGCGGCAGGATGGTCTGGCGGAAGAGTTCGAAGCGCGACTCCTCCAGCGCGTTGTTGATGCGCGCGGCCCACTGCATCTCGCGGCGGCGGCGCATGAGGTCGATGTCGTTCTCGTGATAGCTGTGGATCCGGTTGCGGCCCGCCTCCTTCGCCGCCGCGCAGGCGCTGTCGGCCGCCGACAGCAGCGCCGCCACGTCGTCGTTGTCCGCGGTGATGGGCACCACGCCGATGCTGGCACCCAGCCGGAAACTGCGCTCGTCCCAGACGAACTTGTAGTCGGCCACCGTCTCGCGCAGTTCCTCGGCGGTACGCATGGCCTCGTCCAGGTTGCAGCTCTCCAGCAGCACGCCGAACTCGTCGCCGCCGAGGCGCGCCAGGGTGTCCCGCCAGCGGATCTTCGACTTCAGCAGCGCACCGAGCTGGGCCAGCAGCGCGTCGCCGGCGCTGTGGCCGCAGCTGTCGTTGACGATCTTGAACTGGTCGAGGTCCATGTAGCAGAGCGCGTAGGAAGTCTCCCTCGCCCTCGCGCTCTTCAGCGCGCGTTCCAGCCGGCTCTCGAACTCGCGCCGGTTCACCAGCTGGGTGAGCATGTCGTGGCTCGCGTGGTAGGCCAGCTTGCGGTTCAGCTCCCGGGCCTCGCTCACGTCGTGGAATATCAGCACCCCGCCCGTCACGTTGCCCGAGCCGTCGCGGATGGGCGAGGCCGTGGATTCCACGTACAGCTCGTTGCCGTCCCGGGTGATCAGCAGCGTCGGGCGCACCGATTTGATGGAGCGGTTGCGGCGGATGGCCACGGCCACCGGATTCTCGAGCGGCTCGCAGGTTTCCTCGTGGTAGGCGCGAAAAATCTCGTCCACCGCGCGCCCCGTGGCGCTGTCCACCTTCCAGCCGGTGAGTTCCTCGGCCACCGGGTTGACGTATTCCACGTTGCAGTCGGCGTCCGTCGTGACCACGCCATCGCCGATGGACTGCAGGGTGATCTGGGCACTCTCCTTCTCGCGGAACAGCGCCTCCTCGTAGAGCTTGCGCTCCGTGATATCCACTTCGACGCCCACCAGCCGCCGCAGCCGTCCGTTGTCGTCCTGCAGCGCCTTCGCCCGGCTGATCATCCAGCGCCAGTCGCCGCTGGAGTGGCGCATGCGGTGGACGCTCTCGAAGTAGTCCGCCCGACCTTCCAGGTGCTCGCGCATCTTGGACTGCACCCGGGTCATGTCGTCAGGGTGCACCAGGCGGTACCAGTCCGGGGAGATATCCTCCTCGTCCTCGTCGTAACCGAGCATGGTCTTCCAGCGGCGGGAGAACCACACGGCCTTGGCACGGCCGTCGAAATCCCAGATGCCGTCGTTGGCAGTCTCGGACAGCAGTTCGTCGCGCTCGCGGATGTGTGCCAGCTCGGCCCGGGTGCGAATGCGTTCGACGCCGGCGCCGAAGCTGGAACCGAGGAGCTTCAGCAGCAGTTTGAGGTTGGCGTCCCAGCCGTCCACCGGCGCCTCGTTGGCCAGCGCGATGAAACCGGCCGGACCCTCAGCGGTGCCGACGCCGATCAGCAGGCAGGCACCCAGGCCGATCTGGGCGAGGCGCGCCGCCTCCGCCTCCGCACCCGCCGGCGGCTGACCGCAGTCGCCGATCTCCAGCAGACGCTGGCCGCTCATGCCACGGGCCAGCCAGCGCCAGTCGCCGAGATCCTGGTGCTGCAGCACCTGGGGCCGGCAGATACTGTAGGGGGACGTCGCCGCGATCACCGTCTCGATGCTGGCGGCGCGTTCGTCGGCGAGGCAGACGAAGGCGACGTCGACCCCCGCCGCGTCACGGAGATCCTCCACCACGGACTCGATGACCGCGCCTGCCGTGTCCTTCTCGAGGGTGAGGAGATTGATTGCGAGCTTGGTGTAGACGGCATCCACCGCGATCGCGGGGTATTGCCCGGAACCGCGCCGTGAGGCGAGGGTGTCGCCGGCGATGCCGGCCCGCAGATCCTTCTCGCTGATCATCTCGAGGCTTTGCACCCGTCGGCAGTCAGTGGGGACGTTCTCAATCGGGACATTCTAGGAAGCCCGTGCGGACCGTTGGATTGACAGCGTTCTCACTTCCGGTATCCCCCGCGCACACCGTGTTAGGGACGCATTCTGACACGATATTCTAAGAATACAAGCTAAGTAACCGGAATGACTTGGGTTATGCATCGGTAGTCGGCTGAGAAGCGATGAGCAAGCAATGAGCAGCGCCCGCGCGGCCTCACGGCGTCGACGTGCACGGCATCGCCGGACCGGGCGAGGGGCGGATCAGGGAGGGGGACGGACGAACCGGGTGCGGGAGGCTGGTGCCGAAGGTCAGACTCGAACTGACGACCTACGCATTACGAATGCGTTGCTCTACCGACTGAGCTACTTCGGCCCCGGGTGGGCGGCGAGTATAGATAATGCGGAATAGGCAGGCAATCCACCGCCTGGCCGAGGGCGTGCCCTGGGGTGCTCAGCGCTTGTCCCGCACCCGTATGATGAGCTCGACGCTCTCCTGCTCGGTGCCGGCCGGCAGATCGGGCACGTCCATGATGGCCACCTGTCCGGAGGGGATGTCGGACAACTCCCCCGTGTCCACGTTGTAGAAGTGGTGGTGCGGGTGCGTGGTCGAATCGTAGAACAGCCGGCTGGGATCCACGTTCACTTCCCGGGCGAGGCCCTTGTCGCTGAACAGCTTCAGCGTGTTGTAGATGGTGGCCTTCGACACCCGGCTGCCCCGCTCGCGCAGACGCTCCAGTATCTGTTCGGCGGACAGATGCTGGGGACGCTCCAGCAGGATGCTGGCCACGTCGACGCGCTGGGGCGTGGGCATGACGCCGTGGGATTCGAGGCGCTTTTCGACTTCCTGTCTGTTCAAGGGATACCGACCGCTTCAGGTTTAGACCAAGTATAGGCTTGGTCCGAGTCCAATGTTCCTCGAAAGATGATAGTGATTCTCAAAATGGCGCACAAGCCCGATTTCCGGGCGCCTCGCCCGGGAATCGCGCTCGCTCGGCAGGTACTCGCTGCCGACAATGCCCCCTGCGGTCAACGGCACCGGAGGGAACTGGGCCATGTCTCCACACCGCGGCTATTCGCTATACGAGCTGCTGGTCACGCTGAGCGTGGCGACCATCCTGATCGTGATCGGCGCGCCGCCACTCGGCAGTCTGATCGCGCGCAATCAGCTGACGGCCGAGATCAACGCCCTGCACCACGCGCTGCACTTCGGCCGTCAGGAGGCCATCAAGCGCCGGCTCAACCTCGTCCTCTGCCAGTCCGCCGACGGCAGCCGCTGCACTGGCGCTGCCGACTGGGGCGGCGGCTGGATGCTGTTCGTCGACGACGATGACGACGGCCGGGCGGACCCCGGCGAGGCGGTACTCCGCCGCCACCGGCCCGCCGATGCAGTGAACATAATCACGAACCGGCACCGCTACACCCTGCGCGGCGTGCGCAAACGCAATACCAATGGCACCTTTCTGGTCTGCGACGACGCCGGCCGCGTCCCTGCCCGGGCGCTGATCGTGAGCTATACAGGCCGTCCGCGGAGTGCACCGGGAGACGATGCCCCTGCCAGCCTGGCCTGCCCGGGCGCGTGACCGCCGGGACGGCAAGTACCGCTCGTCCGCCCTGAGTGACCGCTCGTCGGGAATATTTCCTCCGCAACGCGGTGCGGGGTAGTGTCCGCCCCATGGAAAGAACCGCACAACACGGCTTTACGCTGTACGAGCTGCTGGTCACGGTCGTGATCATGGGCATCATCCTGTCCCTGGGCGTGCCCAATTTCCTCGAGTTCACGCGCAACAACCGCATGGCCGCCACCTCTAACGACCTGCTTTCGGCCTTCACGCTGGCCCGCAGCGAGGCCGTCAAACGCAAGTCGCCGGTCACCGTGTGTTCCAGCCTGAACGCCGAGGCGGCCAATCCGGCCTGCGGCGGCACCTTCGCGGACGGCTGGGTGGTGTTCGCGGACGACGACGGCGACATCGCGATCGATGCCGGCGAAGACGTGATCCGCAGCGTGGGCGGGATACCGGACGGCATCACGCTGCAGACCAACGGCGGCTCCAACTACTTCTCCTACGCCGCCACGGGCTTCGGCCGCGGCGACGTGGCTGGCGCCCCCGCCCTGCGCGGCGCCCTGATGTGTGACGCACGGGGCAACGTGCCGGCGGCCGGCGGGCTGTCTGCAGCCCGCGCCCTGCGCATGGACGGCCCCGGCCGACCCCAGATCGTGCGTGAGGTGGCCCTGGTCCAGAACGTGGCCGACGTACTGGTCGGCGGCGGCTGCCCCTGAACCGGGAAGCGCGGAAAGAACGGATGAGCGAGAGGATGAACGCGAACCTGATGCAGAGAATACGGGGCTTCACCCTGATCGAGGCGCTGATCGCCATGGTGGTCATGTCGGTGGGCATGCTCGGCATCGCGGGGCTGTACCTGCAGACGCTGCAGGCCGGGCGCACCGCCCAGTTCCGCACCCAGGCGGTGACCCTGGCGGGCGACGTGGCCGACCGGATCCGGGCCAATCGTACGGCCGGCATCACCTACGAGGGCGCCGGCGCGGACAACGACTGCGACACCGGCCTCGTGGACTGCGACGCCGACCAGATGGCACAGCACGACATCTTCCTGTGGAGCCAGCAGGCCCAGCAGACTCTGCCGGACGGCGACGTTCAGGTCGCGCTGGACCAGGCGACGGTGCCGTGGACGTATACGGTCACGGTCAACTGGGACGAGGCGGGTCTGCCCGAGCAGCCCTCCTACACCATCCAGGTACAGGCGATGAACTGATGGATGCCATGAACGCAAATCACGGCCACCGGCGCCAGCAGGGCGTCACGCTGATCGAGCTGATGGTCGCCCTCGTGATCGGCTCGTTCCTGATCATCGGCGCGGTGCAGGTCTACATGCAGAGCCGCAGCGCCTACATCGTCAACGAGAACATCGCACGGGTGCAGGAGAACGGAGAGTTCGCCTTCGACGTCATGGAACCCGATCTGCGCATGGCGAGCTACTGGGGCCTGCTGAGCCGGCCGGACCTGGTCGAGGGACGTGCCACCACGGGCGACCCGGATCCGCTGAACATCAATCCTCCGGCCGGCTGCGGCGCCGACTTCGTGACGGATCTTCTGCGTCCGATCGAGGGTGCGAACAACACGACCGACTGGCCGTGCGTGGGCGCAGGCAACTTCATGCCGAACTCCGACAGCTTCGTCGTGCGCCACGCGCGCATCACGCCGGCCGCGCCTACCGCGGGCGTCATCCAGCTGGAGACGACGCGGCTGCAGGGTCAGCTGTATTCGAACGGCGTGGCTCCCGGCGGCTTCGTGGGCGGCGGCACCCAGACCAACAACCTGGTGGTCAACGGTTACTACGTCTCGCCGAGTTCGGACATCTTCCCCAACGTGCCGTCCCTCAGACGGCGATCGCTGGCATCGGTGGGCGGCGCACCGGTGATCCGCGACGAGGAAGTGGTGCCCGGCGTCGAGAACATGCAGATCCAGTTCGGCCTCGATATGGACGGGAACGCCACGGTGGACCGTTACGTCAACCCGGACAGCCCGATCATCGATCCGGCCTCCGCGGCATTCGACCCGGAGGTCCGGGTCCTGGCCGTGCGGCTCTGGCTCCTGGTGCGTTCGGTCGAGCGCGAACCGGGTATCGCCGACAACACTAACTACCAGCTCGCCGACGTCGACCTGGGCGCTTTCAACGATGACTTCCGCCGCATGGTCAAGACCAAAACGATACTGCTGAGGAACGTGCGCACATGAGGCAGACGAGCGAAAAATTCAACGCAACGCGACGGCGCCAGGGCGGTGCCGCGCTGGTGGTCGGCCTGGTCCTGCTGATGGTCCTGACGCTGCTGGCCATCTCCGGCATGAACACGGCGACCACCGGACTCACCATGGCCGGTAACAACCAGTTCCTGGAAAGCGCCTTCCAGGCCGCCGAATCCGGCGTGGACGAGGCGCTGGCCCAGGGTACGTTCCAGACGGCGGCGCCGAACATCATCGCGCCGCATGTGATCAACGGCACCGACACCGTCGAATCGACCACCACCTACCAGTGCAACACGCTGGTACCGGATGCCGCTTTCAGCATCGGCGCCGGCAAGGGCATCGCCGCATTCCATTTCCAGACGATCGCGACCGCCGAATCGACCCGGGGCGCGACCGCAGAGCACACCCAGAACTTCTACATCGTCGGGCCGAAGGGCATCACCGACGTCTGCCCCTGAGGCGGAAGGATCACCGAGGGAGACAGCGACATGAGATTACGGATGACACTGACAGTGCTGGCGCTCGCCGGCCTCGCACAGGTGGCGGCAGCAGCGCCGCCGGCGGTCGAGGAGGCCTACGAGGTGTGGGTCAGGCATCTGACGCTCCCCGCCAACGAATTCGGCAGCGTGATCCTGCGGGAATGCGACGACTGCGACCGGGTGACGCTTCGTGTGGAGGGCGACACGAGCTACCTCTTCGACGGCCGCGCGATGACGCTGAGGGCATTCCGCGAGGCAGTCCTGAACATGAAAGGCCGCGACGAGGCGGTGGGCACGGTGGTCTACCGGCTCGAGGACAATCGTGTGCGGCAGATCAACGTGAGCACGCCGCCGGAGACCTCCGGCAAGCGGTCGTTCGAGACACGAGGATAGGGATATGACTCGGAACACGCAGAACATTCGAGTGCTGGCGGCCGGAGCACTGCTCTCGCTGGCAGCAGGCGGCGGCGCCCTCGCAGACGACACCGAGCTGCTGGTACTGAACCCGACGACGCTGCCGGAGGACCGGCCGAACATCCTGTTCATCATGGACTCGTCGGGCAGTATGACGAGCTGGGAGTCCGTGCAGGAAGACTACGACCCGGACCGCGACTACAGTGGCTCCTGCGACAGCTCCAAGCTGTACTGGACCACGAATACGTCCGCCACTCCGGATTGTTCCGTCTCTCTCGCCCAGATCGACAAGGCCTCGTTCTTCTGCGACCGGGCCACGGCCGAGCTGCGGGCGACGGGTGCTTACACCGACAAGTTCGTCCAGTATCGGGAATACCCGGTCGGCGACGACACGGATCAGTGGGCGCGGCTGGACCCGAGTGACAACTCGAGCCCGGTCGAGTGCGCCCGCGACGCCGGCCTGCACGGCGAGACCGCCTCCAGCGCGGCCGTTTTCGCCCAGCGCGGCCTGGACAACCTCCCCTGGACCTCGGATTCCGACCAGGCGCTGATCTGGGGCGCGGGCCTCGCAGACACCACCTACAAGGTGGTGGACGGCAATTACATGAACTGGTCCGCCAATCCGCCGACGACGTTCAAGCGCCGCATCGATATCGTGAAGGAAGTGGCCAAGAACGTGCTCTCCACAGTCAACGACGTCAATGTCGGCATGATGCGGTTCAACTTTGACGACGGCGGCCAGGTCATCAAGGCCATGGAGCGCATCGAGGACAGCCGGGCCGAGCTCTTCGACGTCATCGACAATATACCGGCCAGCGGCCTGACCCCGCTGTCGGAGACGCTCTGGGAGGCGGCGCGGTACTACCGCGGCATGAGCCCCGAATACCACTACTGGAACTGGCGCACGAACCAGGACTATGACGCGGTGGACACGTCGACCAACCCGGATACCTACGTGAACCCGGTCAGCTACTCCTGTTCGCGCAATTTCATCGTCCTGCTGACGGACGGCCAGCCGACAGCGGACCGGGATGTGCAGTACTACAACCTGACCAGCTGGCTGCCCGATTACTCCGTGGTGACCGGCCGCACCGGCTGCACCGGCACCGGCGACGGCGCCTGCCTCGACGATATCGCCGAATACCTGTTCAAGGGCGACATCAACGGCGATGAGCTCGGGACGCCTCACGTGAATACGTACACGATCGGCTTCCGCACCGACTTCCCGCTCCTCAAGGAGACGGCCGAGGCCGGCGGCGGCCAGTACTACACGGCCGACAACACCCAGGGCCTGACCGACGCGCTGACGCAGATCCTGAACACGATCAGCCAGCAGGAAGTGACCTTCACGGCGCCGGCGGTGCCGGTGAACGCCTTCAACCGGGCCCAGAACCTGAACGAGCTGTATGTGACGGTGTTCCGTGCGGACCGCAAGCTGCGCTGGCCCGGCAACCTGAAGAAGTACAAGCTGGTGGGCGGCAAGATCGTGGACGCGAACGGCATCGAGGCCGTGGACCCTGTCACGGGCTTCTTCAAACAGGCCGACCCGAACACGGGGCAGACCGAGACGGCCCGCAGCTTCTGGTCCGACGTCGACGACGGGCGGGTTGTCGAACTGGGTGGCGCCGCCAACGAGCTGCCGGCCCCCGGTTCGCGCAATCTGTACACCAACCTGACCGGCAACAGCGGCGTGGACCTCAAGGCCCCGGCCAACGCGGTCTCGCTGGCCAACGCCGGCAACTTCTCGCTGGCCGACCTGGGCCTGACCGGCGCCTCCACCGAGCCGTCGAAGTCCGACCTCATAGCATGGGCGCTGGGTGAAGACATCCAGGACGAGGACGGCGACCCGCTGACCAACCAGCGCAACCAGATGGGCGATCCCCTGCACTCGCGCCCCGCGGTAGTGGTCTACGGCACCACCGAGGCCAACGTCCGCAGCGTCGTCTTCGTGGGTACCAACGAAGGCTACGTGCACGCCATCGACGCCGAGGACGGCAGAGAGCTGTGGGCCTTCGTCCCGCGGGAGAAGCTCTCCGATCTGGCCCGCCTGTTCGAGAACCCGAAGTCCTCGAACAAGCATTACGGCGTGGACGGCAATATGCAGGCCGTCATCATCGACAAGAACAACAACGGCCTCATCGACACCGGCATCGACAACGTCTACCTGGTGTTCGGCATGCGCCGTGGCGGTGGCAGCTATTACGCCATCGACATCACGGATCCGGAATCGCCGGAGCTCGCGTGGAAGTTCTCGAATCCGTCGATCGGGCAGAGCTGGTCGACGCCGGTACCAGCGAGGGTCGCGGTCGACGGCGCCAGCCAGGCGGACCACAAGACCGTGCTGATCTTCGCCGGTGGCTACGACGTCGCCCACGACGAGCCCGGCGCATTCTCGAGCGCCGAGGACTCCTTCGGCAACGCCATCTTCATGGTGGACGTCGACGACGGCGAACTGCTCTGGTCCGCCGGCAACGACACGTCCCATGATCTGGTACTGCCGAAGATGAAACGCGCCATCCCGTCGGACGTGACGGTGGCGGACATGAACGGCAACGGCCGTGCCGACCGCATGTACGTGGGCGACATGGGCGGCCAGCTCTGGCGCTTCGACATCTTCGACGGCCAGCCGCCGTCGGACCTCGTGGCCGGCGGCGTCATCGGCACCTTCGGTATCGAGAGCGGCCTGACGGGTGCGGCCAACGAGCGACGCTTCTTCGTGGCCCCGGACATCGCGATCTTCCGTGACCCGGTGCAGGACAAGCGCTACCTGTCCATCAGCATCGGCACCGGCTACCGCTCGCACCCGCTGGACACGGATACGGACGAGCGTTTCTACTCGATCCGCGACCCGTACATCTTCCAGCAGCAGCCCCAGACCTGGTACGACGGCCTGGGCGCCGGGCAGATCGTCACCGAGGCCACGCTGGTGGACGTCACCAACGAGCCGACAGGCACCGTGATCGGACCCAGCGACGACGGCTGGATGCTGACGCTGCGTGACGGCGAGAAAATCCTCTCCGAGTCGCGTACCTTCAACGACAAGGTGTTCGTGGTGAGCTTCCAGCCGAAGATCGCGGACCTGGCTGCCTGCAACCCGGGCGGCGGTGTCAACCGGCTGTACGAGATCAGCGTGGTCAACGGCGACCCGCCGCCGCCGGAAGACGGCGAAGTCTCCGACCCCGACCCGCGCTCGGAGGAACTCAAGCAGGAGGGCATCGCGCCGGAGACGGTATTCCTCTTCCCGAGCCCTGACGATCCGCAGAACTGCGTGGGCAAGGAATGCTCGCCGGATCCGGTCGGCTGCGTCGGCGTCGAATGTTTCGACCCGGGCTTCGAGAACGTGCCCGTGAGGACCTTCTGGACGGAGGACGGCGTCGAGTAATCGGCGCCCGTCCCTGCCCGTCCCGCACGAGAGAGGAATCATGCGCAAGACCATGCAAGGCATCACGCTGCTGGAACTGATGATCGTCGTCGTGATCATCGGCACGCTGGCGGTGCTGGCCTACCCCAACTACCGCGAGTACTCCTCGCGGGCGCAGCGCACCGAGGCGCGGTCGATGCTATTGCGCATCGCGGCCGACCAGGAGAAGTTCTACCTGCAGAACTCCACCTACGCCAACACGATGACGGCATTCGGCTACGCCAGCAACGCCGTGCCGACCGATACGGGGAAGTACGAAATCTCGATCACCGCGGGCAACGCGGCGGACTTCACGGTTCGTGCGGACTACCAGAATGCCGATGCCGAAGCCGGCAAGTGCAGCTGGTTCGAGCTGGACGCCCGCGGCACCCGTACCTCGGGCCCGCTGGGCCCGGACGAATGCTGGGCCCGGTAACCGGCGCGGTAACGGGCACGTGACGGGCCGCCCGGTTCTGGTTCTGAGCCGGGCAGCCCGTCAGGTCTCTTGCCCGTCCCCCTTCTCCCCGGCCTCCTCACGGCCGGAAAAGAACAGCGCGTCGATGATCAGGCAGGCCGCACCCACCGTGATGGCCGAATCGGCGAGGTTGAAGGCCGGGAAGTAGGCATCCTCGTAGTGGACGTGGATGAAGTCGATCACGTAGCCGTACTGTACGCGGTCGATCACGTTGCCGAGCGCGCCACCCATCACCAGGGACAGGCCGATGGCCAGCCACGACTGACCCCGCGCCGGCAGCCGCCGCAGCCAGAACAGGATCACGATGCTGACGACGATGCCGAGGCCGGTGAAAAGCCAGCGCTGCCAGCCTCCGGCGTCCGCCAGGAAGCTGAACGCCGCGCCGGTGTTATGCAGCAGCGTCAGGTCCAGATACGGGTTCACCGCCACCGATTCGAAGAGCTCGAA
Source organism: Lentisalinibacter orientalis (assembly GCF_040706535.1). NCBI lineage: Bacteria > Pseudomonadati > Pseudomonadota > Gammaproteobacteria > Woeseiales > Woeseiaceae > Lentisalinibacter > Lentisalinibacter orientalis. Next base: position 156,745 of record NZ_JAPDRJ010000004.1, on the reverse strand, counting down.
CTCCCGGGTGACCACCCACTTCGTCGCCTGGTCGGCCGCCAGGACGGCCAGCGATAGCCACAGCCAGTGGACGGCCGTGGCGCCGCCTTGCGGGCCCGCAATCTCCTTCGCCCCGTCGCTGGGGGATTCGTTCACTCCGGCTTCCTCCGTCATGCTGCCAGTATCTCCCGTGCCTGGGCCGCGTCCACGTGCATCTGCTCGGTCAGGGCGCCGAGGTCCGGGAACCGGGCCTCGTCGCGCAGCTTGGCGATGAACTCGACGCCGATGTAGCGGCCGTAGATATCGTCGTCGAAATCGAACAAGTGGACCTCGAGCAGCGGTTTCGTGCCGTCCACCGTCGGCCGCGTCCCCACGCTGGCGACGCCGTCCAGCGGCGCGTCGCCCAGGCCGTCCACGCGCACGGCGAAGATGCCCATCACCGGACTCTGGCGCCGGCAGAGATTCACGTTGGCGGTGGGATAGCCGAGTGAACGGCCCAGCCGCTGGCCGCGGATGACCCGCCCGCCCATGCGATAGTAGCGGCCGAGGAAACGCCGGGCCTGTTCCATGTCGCCGGCCGCCAGCGCCTCGCGCACCGCGCTGCTGCTCACTCGGATGCCGTCCACCACCACGCTGGGCACCTGCTCCACGTTGAAGCCGGCGCGCTCGCCGGCCCGCACCAGATCCTCGACGCCGCCGCTGCGGCGCCTGGCGAAGCGGAAGTCGTCGCCGACCACCAGGTGGCGGACACGCAGGCCCTCGACCAGCAGCGCATCCACGAATTCCTTCACGCCGATGTCGGCCATGCGCCGGTCGAAGCGGGGACAGAAGAAGCCCCGGATACCGTAGTCACGCAGGGCCTGGAACTTCTCGCGGAAACGCATGAGACGCGCCGGCGGCCGCTCCCCGGAGAAGAATTCCTTGGGCGTGGGCTCGAAGCTCATCACGATCGGGTCGGCACCGAGGGCGCGCGCCTCCGCGAGGACCCGGTCGAGTATGCGCCGGTGGCCGAGGTGCAGCCCGTCGTAGGCGCCGATCGTCAGCACGCTGCCGGCGGGGCCCGCGAGACGCGGCAAAGAATCTCTCGTCCTGCTGAGCTTCATGGAAACCTCTGGTCCGGACACCGCGGCAGTCACCGCGCCGGTGCAGGCGGAAGGGTAGCACGATGGCGCGCGGATCGCGGCGGAGGGCGCCGTTCAGCCCCGCCTCTCGCCAGCCGCGCCGAGGCGCAGGTGGCGCGGCCGCAGTCCGGTCGCCGCCAGCGCGAGGGCATAGACCCCGAGTCCGCTGCCGACCAGCAGCGCCAGCCAGCCCACGCGGGCGCCGATGCCGGCGGCCAGCCACCAGTCGGCGGGCTGGTCCAGCCAGACGAGCGCGGCCGTCATCAGGGCACAGGCGGCGCCGATACGCGCCAGCAGCAGCGGCCAGCCGGGGCCGTGGGTCACGATGCCCCGGGTGCGGAGCCCGCGGTAGAGCAACCCCGCATTCACGAAGGCGGCGATCGAGGTGGCCAGTGCCAGACCCGCATGGGTGCCCTCCGCGCCGACCCGCAGGAGAGTCAGCACGAAGATCAGGTTCAGCACCAGGTTCGACAGTAGTGCCACCACCGCGATCCGCACCGGGGTCTTCGTGTCCTGGCGGGAGAAATAGGCCGGCGCCAGCACCTTTACGAGGATGAACCCCAGCAGTCCGAACGAGAAGGCGATCAGACTCAGGCGGGCCATGCGCACGTCGAACGCGGTGAATTCGCCGCCGTAGAAAATGGTGACGATCAGCGGTCCGGCCAGCACCGCCAGCGCCAGCGCGGCGGGCAATCCGATGAGCAGCACCAGCCTGAGCGCCCAGTCCACCGTCGCGGAGAAGGCGCCCGTCTCGCTGCGCGCATGGTGGGCCGACAGACCGGGCAGGATCACCGTGGCCAGCGCGATGCCGAAAACGCCCAGCGGGAACTCCATCAGCCGGTCCGAGTAGTACAGCCAGCTGATCCTGCCCGGGCCCAGGAACGAGGCGATCTGGTTGTCGATGAGGATGTTGATCTGGGCTACCGACGAGCCGAACAGCGCCGGCAGCATGAGGCGGCCGACCCGCAGTACGCCCTCGTCTCGCCTGCCCCAGCGGGGCCGCGGCAGCGCGCGGATACGGGCGAGGAACGGCAGCTGGAAGACGAGCTGCACCAGGCCGGCCACGAAGACGCCGGCGGCGAGCGCCATGCCCGGCTCGGCCACCCGGGGCGCGACGAACACCGCAAAGCCGATCAGCACGACGTTCAGCAGCACCGGCGTGAAGGCCGGAACGCCGAAGCGGCCGAAGGTATTGAGGATGCCGCCGGCCAGTGCCGTCAGGGAGATGAACAGGAGGTAGGGAAAAGTCAGCCGCAGCATGGCCGCGGTGAGGTCGAAGCGCCCGTCGTCGCCGATGAAGCCGGGTGTGAAGATCAGCACCAGCACGGGCGAAGCCACCACGCCCACGGCGGTGATGACGAACAGCAAAGCGCCCAGCGTGCCCGCGACCCGGTCCACCAGCGCCTGCACCTCCTCGTGGCTGCGCGTGGAGCGGTACTCCGAGATCACCGGCACGAACGCCTGGGAGAAGGCGCCTTCGGCGAAGAAACGGCGGAGCATGTTGGGAATCTTGTTGGCGACGAAAAAGGCATCCATCGTCACGCCGGCGCCGAAAAAGCGGGCGAAGACGATGTCGCGCACCAGCCCGAGGATGCGCGAGAGCAGGGTCATCGCGCTGACCGTGGAGGTGGAGCGGAGCAGCTTTGCCGCGCCGCCCTGCCCGGCCCCGCCGTCGCCGGCTGACTCCGAATTACGCTGCTGGCCCAAGATTCCTCCGTCTGCCGGGCAATGGCCGCCAGCGGCGGACGATTGCGGACGATTGCGGACAATGGCGAAGTGTAGCCCGAAGCCGGGCCGGTTTCCGCGGTCGCCGGCACCGCCGCCCTAAGCCGCTGTCAGGCTTGACAATAGCGCCGCGCGTGCGAGAATACCCGGCTTTCCCGCACGCTCCGCAGAGAGAATTCGAGTGGCTAACATCAAATCAGCAGAGAAACGGGCCCGGCAGGGCGAAGAGCGCCGCAAGCACAACATGGCGCTCCGTTCCCGCCTGCGCACGCGCATCAAGAAAGTGATCAAGGCGATCGAGTCCGGTGACAAGGAAGCGGCCCAGGCCAGCTATCAGGAGGCAGTGCCGGTGATCGACTCGATGATCAACAAGGGCATCATCCATCGCAACAAGGCGGCGCGCCACAAGAGCCGCCTGAACAAGCGGATCAGCTCGCTCGGCTGACGCCGGACCGCAGCCGAAGAAAAACCGGCCGTCGGCCGGTTTTTTTATGCCTGCGGCAGGCGCGGCCTCATGCCCGGCGCTCGCGCTCCAGATGCGCCATCACGGCGCGGGCGAGCGCCTCGGTACCGGCCCCCGTCGCGGCACTTACGGCGAATACCGGCCCGCTCCAGCCGATCTCCGCGAGCAGATCCGCGCGCAATCCCTCCAGCGCCGTGTCCTCGAGCAGGTCGATCTTGTTGAGCACCAGCCAGCGGGGACGCTCCGCGAGCCCGGCGCCGAACTTCTGCACTTCGCCCTCGATGGCGGCGAATGCAGCGGCCACGTCGTGACCGTCGACGGGAGCGACGTCGACCACGTGCAGCAGCAGCCGGGTCCGCTCCAGATGCTTCAGGAAGCGGATGCCGAGGCCTGCGCCTTCGGCCGCGCCCTCGATCAGGCCCGGGATGTCCGCCATCACGAAGCTCTGCTCCGGGCCCACCCGCACTACGCCGAGGTTCGGATGCAGCGTCGTGAACGGATAGTCGGCCACCTTCGGCCTGGCCGCGCTCATGGCCCGAATCAGCGTGGACTTGCCCGCATTCGGCAGGCCGAGCAGCCCGACGTCGGCCAGCAGCTTCAGCTCCAGCTTCAGGTGCCGCGCCTCGCCCGGCGTCCCGTTGGTGGTCCTGCGCGGTGCGCGGTTGGTGGAGCTCTTGAAGCGGGTGTTGCCGAGACCGCCGCGGCCGCCCTCGGCCACCTTGAGCCGTGCGCCGTCGTCGGCGAGATCGCCCAGCACCTCGCCGGTGTCCACGTCGGCGACGATGGTGCCCACCGGCACCCGCACGGTCAGGTCGTCGCCCGAGCGGCCGGTCTTGTTCCGGCCGGCACCGGCCTCGCCACTTTCCGCACGGAACCGACGCTGCACGCGGAAGTCGGCCAGCGTGTTGATGCCCTGGTCGGCCTGCAGCCAGACGCTGCCGCCATGCCCACCGTCGCCGCCGTCCGGCCCGCCCCGCGGGACGTATTTCTCGCGGCGGAAACTCAGGCAGCCGTGGCCGCCGTTGCCGGCCTGCACTCGGATGGTCGCTTCGTCGACGAATTTCATCGGAATTTCAGCGGGAGACAAAAAAACCCCGCCGCAGCGGGGTTTTCTCAGCGGGACGGAGTACCGTCACTGGCCGCGGGGCCACGGCTCCGGATCCGGCCTCGCCGATCAGGCGTCGACGACGCTCACGTACTTGCGGCCCTGCGGTCCCTTCTTCTCGAACAGGACCTTGCCGTTCGCCTTGGCGAACAGGGTGTGGTCCCGGCCGACGCCCACGTTGGTGCCAGCATGGAAGCGGGTGCCCCGCTGGCGCACGAGTATGTTGCCCGCCACCACGGACTGGCCGCCGAAGAGCTTCACGCCCAGTCGTTTGGATTCTGAATCGCGGCCGTTCTTACTGCTGCCGCCTGCTTTCTTGTGTGCCATTGTCGTCTACCTGCTCGTCCGCTGGCGCCGCGCGGCGGCGCACGTCATTACCCGTATTACCTTACTCGTCGCTGCCGGCCCCTTCCTTCCCGGCGGCCGCCTTCTTCGCCGCCGTCTTCTTGGCGGTCTTCTTTTTCGCAGCCTTCTTCCTGGTCGCGGTCTTCTTGGCAGCCTTCTTCTTGGCGGCCTTCTTCTTCGGCGCGGCCTCGGCCTTCTCCGCCGGTCCCGCCGTCATGCCGGCACCACTGATGCCGGTGATCTCCACCTCGGTAAAGGCCTGTCGATGGCCGCCCAGGCGCTTGTAGTTCTGGCGCCGCTTGAACTTCACCACGTCGATCTTGCGGCCCTTGCCCTGCGCCAGCACCGTCGCCTCGACCTTGCCGCCATCGATCAGGGGCTTGCCGACACTCAGCTCGCCGCCGGCGCCGATCAACAATACCTCGTCGAACTCGATGGAAGCCCCTTCCTCGGCAGGGAGACGCTCCAGCCGGAGCTTGTCGCCCATGCTGGCCCGATACTGCTTGCCGCCACTACGAAAAACCGCGTACATCTCGAACTCCGGAAGCGGGCTCCGGCCAACCGCGGCCGCCCCTTCGCCTGTCTGTCATTACCCGTTGAGAACGGTGAGAACGGACCCGACAGAGGCCGGTACGGCCGGCGGGTCCCCAAAAGACCGGGCATTGTACGGCCTGCATGCCGGCCGGTCAACGGGGCCGACCCACGAATAACCCCCGGATTCAGGGGCTTGGACAGCCTCTGACAAAGGCCGCCGGCTCGCCAAGCGGCGCCGTTTCAGGCATTATCGATCGCCGATATGTATGCCGCAGAAGACACCCGCCGTGTCGCGACGCTGGATGCGCTGCGACGCCTGACGCGTTCCGACATGGACCGCGTGGATGCGCTCATCCGCGAGTCGCTGCAGAGCGACGTGCTGCTCGTCTCCCAGGTGGCGGAGTACATCATCGGCAGCGGCGGCAAGCGCCTGCGCCCCCTGCTGGTGCTGCTCGGCGCCCGGGCGCTCGCCTACGACGGCGAGGAGCACATCCGGGCCGCCGCCATCATCGAGTTCATCCACACGGCCACGCTGCTGCACGACGACGTGGTCGACGCCTCGGACCGCCGCCGCGGCCGCCATACCGCCAATCACGTGTTCGGCAACCAGGCCAGCGTGCTCGTGGGCGACTTCCTCTACTCCCGCTCCTTCCAGATGATGGTGCGTATCGGCGACATGCAGGTCATGGACATACTCGCCGACGCCACCAACACCATCGCCGCCGGCGAGGTCATGCAGCTGATGAACGTGCACGACCCGGACACGACGGAGGAGCGCTACCTCGAGGTGATCTACCGCAAGACGGCCAAGCTGTTCGAGGCAGGCGCAGCCATCGCCGCCGTGCTGGCCGGCCAGCCGGCGGACGTCCGCGAACGCATGGCGGAATACGGCCGCAACCTCGGCGCCGCCTTCCAGCTGGTGGACGACGCGCTGGACTACAAGGCGTCACCCGACGAACTGGGCAAGGACCTGGGCGACGACCTCGCCGAAGGCAAACCGACCCTGCCGCTCATCCGCGCGATGAGCAAGGGCACGCCGGAGCAGCGCAGGCTGATCCGCGCGGCCATCGAGAACGGCGGACTGGACAACCTGGCGCCGGTGCAGGCGGCCATCGAGTCGACCGGCGCCCTGGAATACACTGCCGAGCGCGCGCAGCGTGCCGCCGACGACGCCATCGCGGCGCTGGCCGGCCTGCCGCCGTCGGATTACAAGGACGCGCTGATCGCCGTCGCTGAATTCGCCGTCAACCGTCGTTCCTGACGTCGCGAGGCGGTGATGACTCACTCCTTCGAGCCCAGCGGGGCAGAGCGCGCCACCGGTACCGTCGCGATTGCCTGTGCCGCACTGTTCGTTTGCGGCGCCCTGCTCTCGTGGGCGCCGCCGGCGGCAGCGGAAGGCCCGCCGGTCACCGTGCGCGAGGCGCGCATACAGCCGGTAGTCCGCATCCTGCCTGTGAGCGGCACGGTGACCTCTCCCCGCTCTGCGCTGCTCTCCCCCTCCGTCGGGGGACTCATCGACGACTTCGCGGTAGACGCCGGCGACAGGGTCGCGGCGGGCGACATCCTCGTCAGCCTGGATGACGAACTCGAGGGACTCGCGCTGCAGCGTGCCCAGGCCACTCTCGCGGAAGCCGAGGCCGGTGTGGCCGATGCCCGGCGGCGGCTGGCCGAGGCGGAGCGGCTCGGCAGCGAGCGGGGCATCCCGGAGACCGAGATCGAATCCCGCCGCGCGGAGGTGGCCGCCGACGAGGCGGCACTGCAGGCGGCGAGCGCGGCGTTCCGCCAGCAGCAGGCGGTGGTGCGGCGCCACGAGATCCGGGCGCCGTTCGCGGGCGCCGTCGCCCGGCGGCTGGCGGAGGTCGGCGAGTGGGTCAACCCGGGCGACGGCCTGCTGGAGCTGGTGGCCGTCGACGGGCTGCGCTACGACTTCCGCGTGCCGCAGAACTACTACCCGGACATCTCCCCGGACACCCTCATCGACATCAGCCCGGATGCCGCGCCGGAGGAGTCCATCCCGGGCGACATCATCGCCATCGTGCCGGTGAACGACCCCGCCGCGCGCACCTTCCTGCTGCGCGCCGTGGCCGCCGAGGGACACGGCCTGCCGGTGACGCCCGGCATGTCCGCCCGCGGCGCGCTGCATCTGGATACCGGCCGGGAGGCCGTCGTGGTGCCCCGCGACGCGCTGATTCGCTATCCCGACGGCCGCATCACGGTGTGGGTGCTGCAGGGCCAGGGCGACGAAGCGACGGTGACCGAGCAGCGCGTCGAGACCGGCCTGGAGTTCGACGGCCTGGTCGAGATCGTGAGCGGCATCGAGGCGGGCACCCGCGTGGTCACCCGGGGCAACGAGGCGCTGCAGAACGGACAGACCGTCACCGTGACCAGGGACTAGGGCCGTGTTCGAGGCCATCGTCCGCAACGGCATACTGACCACCGTCGCCGCGCTCATCATCGCGGTCATCGGGCTCGTGGCCGCGTTGCGTATCCCGGTGCAGATGATCCCGGACCTGGAGGTGCGGACCATCTCCGTGCGCACCTCGTGGCCGGGCGCGACCCCGCAGGACATCGAGAAGGAAATCCTGATCGAGCAGGAGGAGTACCTCCGCAATATCCCGAACCTGCAGCGGCTCGAGGCCACGGCCTCCAGCGGTCAGGCCCGCATCGAGCTGGACTTCCCGTTCGGCGTGGACATCACCCAGACGCTGATCCGGGTCAACAACGCGCTGAACCAGGTGCCCTCCTACCCCCTGAACGTGGATGAGCCGCGGGTGGACGCCACCAGCTTCTCCTCCAACGCCTTCATGTTCTTCCGCGTCTCGCCGCTGCCGGGCAATCCGCGCTCGCTCGACATGGACATGATGCGGGACTTCATCGAGGACAACGTACGCCCGCGCATGTCCAGCGTGCCCGGCGTGGCCCAGGTGGGCGTCGGCGGCGGCGCCGAGCGCCAGATCCGCATCCTGCTGGATCCCTCCCGCCTGGCGGATCGGGGGCTCACCATCAGCGACGTGCGCGACGCGGTGCGCAGCCGCAACCAGGACATCTCCGCCGGCGAAGTGGAGAGCGGCAAGCGCCGTTACCTGCTGCGCACCGTCGGGCGCTTCGGCGACGTCGCCGACCTCGAGGGGCTGATCATCGAGCGGCGCGGCGACACGATCATCCGGCTGGAAGACGTGGCCCGGGTGGAACTCGACCATTTCGAGATCCGCGACCTCTCGTTCGTGGACGGCGACCCGGTAATCAGCCTGTACGTGCGCCGGGAGACCGGCTCCAACGTCATCGACATCAAATACGCCATGCTGGACGCGGCGGAGGACATCAACGCCGACCTCCTGAATCCGGCCGGCATGGAACTCGAACTGACCGCGGAGGACGCCGGCTACGTGGAGGCCTCCGTGGCCAACGTCTGGGTGAATCTCGGCCTCGGCGCGCTGTTCGCGACGCTGGTGATGTACCTGTTCCTGCGCTCCGGCCGCGCCACCCTGGTGGGCGTCATCGGCATCCCCATCTGTACCATCGCCGCGTTCATCGGCCTGCTGGTGACCGGACGCACCATCAACGTGATCTCGCTCGCCGGCGTGGCCTTCGCCATCGGCATGACGCTCGACAATAGCATCGTCGTGATCGAGAGCATCGAACTCGAGCGCCGCCGGGGCCTTGACCGCTTCAAGGCGGCCGTCGCGGGCGTGCGCAACGTCTGGCCCGCCGTACTCGCCTCCACGCTGACCACCATCCTGGTATTCACGCCCATCGTGTTCATCGAGGAGGAAGCCGGCCAGCTCTACTCCGACATCGCCATCGCCATCGCCGCCTCCATCCTCGCCTCCATGCTGGTGGCCGTCACCCTGATCCCCACGGCCAGCGCGCGGCTGGAGTTCGGCACCAGCAAGCGACAACCTGGCGGACAGCACCTGCGTGACCGCCTGCTCGCCGGCGTGGAGACGCTGATCGCAACCCGCGCCCGACGGCTCGGCACCATCGGCGCCACCGTCGCCGCCAGCCTTGCCGTCATCTTCATACTCACCCCGCCGGCGGAGTACCTGCCCGAGGGCGAGGAGCCGAAGATCTTCGCGCGCATGAGCGCGCCGCCGGGCTACAACCTGGAGACCATGGCGGACATCGGCCTGGAGATACAGGACTACTTCCTGGCCTTCGTCGGCGACGACCCGGACCGTTTCGACGCCGGCGAGACGCCGGTGCCCGCGCTGCAGTATCTCAACCTCGGCATCGAGGCGGACGGCATGCGCATCATCACCGAGCCGGTCGACCCCGACCACGTCGACGCGCTGATGGACGTGCTCACCGACAAGTACGAGACCTATCCGGGCATGCGGGCATTTGCCTCCCGGGGTTCCATCATCACCAGCAACGACGGCGGCACCCGCTCCATCAACCTGGACATCTCCGGGCCGAACCTGGCGGTGATCTACGAGGCGGCGCTCGCCGCCTACCGGCGCTCCGAGGAGGTATTCGGCAACCCGCGCATCCAGTCCAACCCCTCCTCCCTCGCGCTGTCGCAGCCGCTGGTGGAAGTGCGCCCCGACTGGGACCGCGCCTCGGAACTGGGCATGAGTGCCGCGGACGTGGGCCTGACGGTGGCCGCGCTCACCGACGGCGCCTTCGTGGACGAGTTCTTCCAGAACGACGACAAGATCGACATCTACCTCTTCGGCCGACGCGGCACCGAGGCCCGGCTCGACGACATCGGCGACCTGCCGGTGTGGACGCCTCGCGGCACGGTGCTGCCGCTGTCGGCGCTGGTCAGCATCGAGGAGACCGTGGACACCAGCACCGTCAGGCGCGTGAACGGCCAGAGGACGGTGACGCTGAACGTCATCCCGCCCGAGAGCATCGCGCTGGAGACCGGCGTCGAGATGATGCGTTCGCAGGTCATCGGCCAGCTCCGTGAGACCGGCGGGCTGCCCGCCGGCGTGAACGTGGACATCTCCGGCGCCAGCGACCAGCTGGCCGCCACCCAGGCCGCCCTGGCGGAGAACTACCCCGTGGCACTCGTCATTGTCTTCCTGCTGCTGGTGGCGATCTTCCGCCACTGGGGTTATCCGCTGCTGATCATGACCACCATCCCGCTCGGCATCGCCGGCGGCATCGTCGGCCTGGTCCTGCTGAACCTGGTGGGCGCCGCCCTGCCGCTGGTCGGGTTGAACCCCATCCGCCAGCCTTTCGACATGATCTCCATGCTGGGCTTCCTGATCCTCATGGGCACCGTGGTCAACAATCCCATCCTGATCGTCGACCGGGCCATGCGGCAAATCCGGGAGACCTCCGCCTCGGCGCTGGAGGCCGTGCGCGAGGCGGTGCGCGTGCGGCTGCGGCCCATCGCCATGTCCACGCTGACCACCATCTGCGGTCTGTCGCCGCTGGTATTCATGCCCGGCGAGGGCACGGAGCTCTACCGGGGCGTCGGCGCCATCGTTTTGTTCGGCATTTTGGGCGCCGCCGTGGTATCACTGACCATGCTGCCCGCGCTCACAGTCACGGCGCTGGAATGGCGTCGTCCCGAGAAGGAGTAGAACGACCGAGCCGTTGATCGATGCCGAGGCCATGGCCGAGACACCCTGGCACTCGGAGCGAAGCCCGGCAGGGAGACCGCATGAACGAGTCGCTGACACTTTCGTCACTGTTCGAGGGACTGGCCGGCCACGGCGAGCACCCGGCGGTGGTCGAGGCGGACGGCGAAGACAACTCCTTCATTACCTACCGGCAACTCGCGGATCGCGTCGCCGCCGTCGCCGTCGGTGCGAATGCGGACGGATACGACCGTGTTGCCCTGTTCGCCACCCCGGACGCCGACTGGATCAGCGTCTTCCTTGGCCTGCTGCGGGCGGGGATCACGGCGGTGCCGATCGACACCCAGATGGAGCGGGAACAACTCGGCGGCATACTCGCCGATACCGACATCCCCTGCGTGGTCGCAGACGAGGCACGCGCCTCGATACTGGAGGAGATCGACTACGACGGCACCGTGCTCCGGCTCGACCGCGACGGCGGCGCCCGCAGCTGGCAGCGCTGGCTGGATATCGACGGCGAAGCGCCGGACCTGCCCGCCGCGGAGAATACCGCCCTGCTGCTGTTCACCAGTGGGACCACCGGCCCGCCCAAGGGCGTGCCCCTGAAACACCGCAACCTGGCCTTCCAGGTGCGCACGGTGGAGGAGACGGGCCTCGTCGCTGCCGACGATTGCATGCTCCAGCCGCTCCCGCTGCACCACGTCTACCCCCTGGTCATCGGTACGCTGGCGCCCCTTTCCCTCGGCATCCCCATCGTCATCCCGGCCAGCCTGACCGGCCCGGACATCATCCGGGCGATCCGCGCCCACAGCGTCACTATCATCCTGGGCGTGCCGCGTCTCTACGCCGCCCTGCTCGCCGGCGTGGATGCCCGCATCGACGGCCTGCCGGCCCCCGTCAGGGTGGTGCTGCGCGGGCTCATCCGCAGCTGCACCGCACTGCGCCGTGCCACGGGCGTGAACGCGGGGCGCTACCTGCTGCGGCCCCTGCATCGCCAGCTCGGCCCGACCTTGCGCATGCTCGCCTCGGGTGGCTCGCCGCTGGACGCCGCCACCGCCCACCGGCTGGAAGGCATGGGCTGGGACGTGGCCATCGGCTACGGCCTCACCGAGACGGCGCCACTACTCACCATCAAGATGCCCGGCCGCGGTCATCTCGATACCGTGGGCCGGGTCGTCGACGGCATCGAGCTCTCCATCGACCGCTCCGTGCAGACGGCCAGCGACGAGGACGCCGGCGAGATCCTCGCCAGGGGCCCCGGCGTCTTCGAGGGCTACCTGGACCGGGAGGACGAGACCCGGGAGTCCTTCACCGACGACTGGTTCCGCACCGGCGATCTCGGACGCATCGACGACGACGGTTACCTGCACGTGCTCGGGCGCAAGAGCACCATGCTCGTCACCGCTTCCGGGGAGAATATCCGCACGGAGGCCCTGGAGGAGGCGTACGCCGAACACCCGCTGATCGCGGAGATCGGCATACTGAAGGACGGCGAACAGCTGGCCGCCGTCATCTTTCTGGACCTAGAGGCGCTGCGCCGGGAATCCCGCGCGGCGGAGGACGCCATCGGCGCGGCCGTGCGCGAACGCTCGCGCTCCCTCCCCTCCTACCAGCGCCTCGACCGCTACCGCGTCACCCACGAGCCTCTCGACCGCACCCGGCTGGACAAGATCAGACGGAACAAGCTGGAGGAGCGCTACGAGTCCCTGGCCGACGGCGAGGATGCGAATGGCGGCGAGCCGATGGCCATCGACGACATGACCGCCGAAGACCGGGAGCTGCTGCGCAACGAGCGCGCCCGCAGGGCCTGGGAATTGCTGACGGAGCGCTACCGGCGGACGCGCCTGACGCCCGACACCAGCTTCCAGCTCGAGCTCGGCGTCGACTCCCTCGGCTGGCTCGACCTCAGCATGGACATCGCGCGGCGCACCGGCGCCGAGCTGCGCGAGGACGACATCGCCGGTATCGAGACGGTGCGGGACATGCTCGCCGCGGTCGCGGAGAAGGAGGAATCCGTCGAGGAACTGCACACGCCGCTCGAACGGCCGGACGCCGTACTCACCGACGAGCAGAAGGAGTGGCTCGAACCGCGCTCCAGGGCCAGCACCATCACCGCACGGGCCGCCTACGCCGTCAACACCGGCCTGATGCGAGCGGCATTCCGCGTGCGTGCCACCGGCGAGCCGCCGCCGGAGTCCGGGCCGCTGCTGATCGCGCCCAATCACACGAGCTTCCTCGACCCCTTCGTGCTGGCGGCCACGCTCCCGCCCGACCTGCGGGTGAACACGTTCTGGGGCGGCTGGACCGGCTGGGCCTATCGCAACGCCGTCTTCCGCGGCTTCAGCCGTCTGGGCCGGGTCATCCCCATCGACCCGCAGCGCACGGTGGTCTCCAGCCTCGCCTTCGCCAAGGCCGCGCTGGACCGGGACCGCATGCTGGTCTGGTTCCCGGAGGGCGAGCGATCCCGGGACGGCGAACTGCAGCCGCTGCGTCCCGGGATCGGCGTGCTGCTGGAACATGCACCGGAAGTCACGGTGCTGCCCGTGTCCATAGAAGGCGCGTTCGAGGCTTGGCCGCGGGGACAGCGCCTGCCGCGCCCCGCACGCATCGTCGTCCGCTACGGCGAGGGTATCAGCGTGCAGGCCCTCCACGACCGCGGCGACGGCGAGACCGATCGCGACCGCATCCTGGACGGCCTTCGCGGCGCCATCCGCGATCTTCAGGAGCAGGATTGAAAGGCGTTCGCGCCGATTGAGTCGGCGGGGCCGCTCAAGTACACTACCCGCCCTCTGCGGCAGCTGTCCGCCGGTATGGAGACCGGAAAGTCTCTTCCCGAACCGGCACTTATGGGCGCTGCGCACGGCACCGTCGGCCTTCCGCGGCCGACGATCCAAGCGGAATCGGGGTGTAGCTCAGCCTGGTAGAGCACTGTCTTCGGGAGGCAGGGGCCGGAGGTTCAAATCCTCTCACCCCGACCAATAAAAACAATAACTTCGCAAATTTCGCTATACTTCAACTAGTCCCGTAAGTGCACTGTAAGTGCAGTTCTTACCACGGCTCCGCCTAAACCAGCTCCCATTGGAGCGCATTGCCGCCGCCTCGCCGGACTGGATCCCGGCAACGGTGCTGCTGCGCGAGATCCAGGCCGAGGGTCTGCACAGACCGAAGCCCGTCTATAGCCTCTAGTGGTCCAAGCGTGGCCGCCAGTCTCTCCATCGGGATTCCGGGATCAATCTCACCAAGATCAGCAAGACCGTCACGCTGCAGTTGACGCCTCACGGATTTGCGGGCGATGAAGCAACGATCAACAGGAACAGAACAATCTTCAAACGACAACTCACACCGGTAGCCATGCTTACGCTTCTTATTGCTCTTACCTACTCTGCTTGTGCACTATCCATGTCAAGCTCGTATAGCAAGTGAGAATTCTCCGGCGTAGGGGCGACGTGCAACCTTTGCCGTGAGTTGTCGTTTGACTGAATCCTGATGTAGCCGGTCAGCCCCGGGCGAATACCGGACGGCAGCAAACGCAAATCGAGACTCGAGTCTGCGGTATTGCGTCCTTCCCAACCGAAGATCACCCCATTCTCATCGCGAAATACACCGGATATTTCGAATGAGTGCATGCCGAGCTGTGCGAGATCCAGTTGCACGATGGAGCGACCTGAACCAGCGGATCGGCCAATCATCTGCCGAAGAGCCACTTCATCGATATTTATGACGATAATGTTCTTTGAAGGAACCTCTCGTGCGAACACCTCTTCGATCCAAGGCTTCAAGCGCGCAATCTCGTAGCTTGAAGCCGGACTGACCACGATCTCGTCAGAGGCCGAATGAGCTTTGCCCCTGCTGTCTGTCGCCTGTTGCTTGAATCCAGAGGGAGTTGCTGGGATCTCGGCAATCGCTCCTCGTGTTTGTACCTCACGCAGGACTATCTTCTCGTTCTCTCTCTCAACTTGATAAGAGAACAAGTAGAGATAGCCGAAAGCGGCGGCACACGTTGCAGCCGCGATTACCAGGTAAGCTGATCGCCTATTGGTCATGTCAAGTGCGGCCTTTGGTCCTGCAGAAATGAACCGCTCGATTACTACTCCATTTTTTGGTCGATTTTCGTATCGTCCATCGACCAAATCAGGTGAAATCTTCCCTCGCCCGGGCTTTCTATAGTGATGAACCCAATTGTTGGCGCCTGGATCTCACCACTCACTTGACCGTTAGGGTTGATCCGGAGAGAAGCGTAGCTCCAGTCTGCGTGCTTGACCTGGCCGCGCCAGACCGCGTAGCCGTTCCTCGGCCCTTCCGCATGTTCCGTTCCAGATTCGGTAATGAGAGTAACGGTCTCTCCGAATAGATCGAGTGACACAAAGCTCTCAGCAGGCTCGAGTCGGATTGCCTCTCGAAGCAGATCGCTATCGATCTCGACAATCTGGTATTCACGGTAAGGCTTACGCTCCAGCAGTGCATTCAGCTTGCGCTCAGGGATATCTGACGGATCCGCTGGACGAATCGGCGACTGATCCGGTCTGCGCGCCGGTTCCCGCCCGCGAAGGGCAGGTCCCGCTGCGTTTACCGTCCTGGACTTCGGCTCGTCGGCGGCTGCAGGTATTCTGTCGTGACTGACACTTGCAGGATCCTGCTGCGTGTCATCCCCGACGGTGATGGCCACCAGGACCAGCGCCGAAATAATGGCCAGAAATAGCAAGCTGCCGAAGATTCTCAATCTATCTGTGCCAGGGTCAGGAGCCGTTCCTGCAGCCTGCCTGAAGAACCTGGAGTCTTACCAGGAGATTTTGGCCAAGAGCGTCCCGGCTCACTTCGCTCGCTCCTCGTCCTCCAGGGCTCTGGATATCTCCTCGCATTTCAGCTTGACGGGTGGACGGTCCGGAAACTCGGCAACGATCGACACTTCGCCGCCGATCGCCTTGATATAGCGATCCAGCGTCGAGACCATGATGTTGCAGCGGTTCTCGAGCCGGGACACGGTGTCCTGACCGATAGACAGGAAAGGACAAGAAAAGCCCGATAGACACAGACACTTATTCTTTTCGGGTCAGAATATGACCACTTTTAAGACCTGTTTATGGTTGAAAATTGGTCGGAAATATCGTAATGTGCGCGCACAGGAGGAAGGGCAAATGGAAACTGTTCTCGCAAAGCGCGCCATCAGCATGTCTGCATTCAAGGCCAGCCCGAAAAAGTCGGTCGACGATGCAGGCGGCGAGCCGCTTGCGGTGCTGTCGCACAGCAAGCCGGTCTTCTATGCCGTTCCGCCGAAGCTCTTCGAGCAGATCAACGAAATTCTCGACGATCACGAGATCGCCGAGATCGTTCGCAAGCGACTCGCCAAGCCCGATCTCGTTGAGGTAACTCTGGACGACCTCTGACCCGCCGATGCGGGAGACGCCGCTGAAACTCCTCTTTGATAAGCGGGCGCTGGCTGAATGGCACAAGCTGGATCGCCCGATCCGGGCACAGTTCAAGAAGAAGCTGGAAAAGCTGGTCTCCAGAGAAGAGACGCCCTCGCCCAGGAACAGGATTTCGGGTCTCGGGCCGAACTTCTACAAGATCAAGCAGCGCGCTAACGGCTACCGCCTGGTCTATGAGTATCGGGACGATGCCATGGTCATAACGGTTATCGCCGTTTCGAGACGCGATCGTAGTGCCGTCTACAAAATCGCCCGAGCACGCGTGAAGAAATAGACTCGCCGGCTCAAAATGTGCATCGCCAAGCGTCAATAGGGCCAAGCGTCAATAGGCGTTCAATACGAAGAATACGATCAGAGCGCCAGGCACGATAAGAAACTGAATCAACTGCTGACGATAGTCGCTCGCAGCAACAATGTCCTGGTCTATGTAAAAAAGAAATTCGGCGAGAGCTTGTGCATCCTCATCCTCTGGATTGGCCACGCGAGGCCTTTTCCGTGCGCGGTTTCTGTATGAGTACCAGTTTCTGACTGGCTTTAGCGTCCATGCGGGTCGCAAACTGATGATGTCTGCGAGATCCGTTAAGAAGTATCGAATATGATCAGTAGGATGAGATGAGAATTTCCAACACTGCCGTCGACTGTCGTAATACGTACGGACTGAAATTCCAAGTAACACTGAATAGACGATCGCCAGATCAATCGCCAGGAGCGGAATCTCCCATGGCAACGCCAAATGGACCAAATCCACGAGTGGCTGTATCAGACCGCGGTAGAAGCCCACGAGATCCTGCAAAATGGGCTTGAGTCCGACGTCGATTAGCCGGACAACGGCACTGATCGCGCTCATCCCGCCCGCAAAGGCTCCTAGCCAGCCCGTCCATGCTCTTATACCGGACAGGACAGCGCCGATGATGGTGGTGTCGTTGTTCTTAGCGACGCCTGCCATCAGCCAAAAGCAAGAGCGGGCGAGCCGTGAAGGCGTCACACATCAACAGAACCCTTTCGGATAGCTCTCGAGTTGCGCCATAACCATATGCCCGGACGATGCGGCTCACGAGTATTTCTTGAAACTCCGGGCCGAGACCGCAATGGTGCCGGCAATCAGTACGGCCAGCGACGTCACCACAAGTCGCAGAAGACTGGTCTGTTGTGCCTCCACGCTCGGCATTCGGCAACGCGAGGAGCCACGCCCTCAAGCAGTGGGTGGAGCTGACCGTGATTCTTGAGGACGGGGGTCCGGACCGATAACAACCTGGCCAAGAAAGGGACCCAGTCGTTCGTCATCAGAGGAAATTTTTCACTTCTGCTGTACAGTCACTGGAAGGCAGGCAAGTCGACGAGTCAGCGGAATAGTCAGCCGGCTTCGACCCAATCAGAGACAAGCCGAGCGATCTGATCGTTTCCCAGGTGGGTGAGTATCTCTTCCGCACGCCGTGTGGCCTGATCGTATGTATCTTGCCCGAACTGACGTAAAACGAAGTCCTCGACCGATTCGCCGACGCCACATTCTGTAGAAAACTGGCAGAATTGCTGCATCCGATAACCATTGGGACCGCAGTCTGCACCCAAACGGCATCCTGCGAGTATCCAAGCCGCTCCATTAATCGCCGATGTGGGATCGTCGGGCTCAACGGCAGCGGCCGACATATCGAAGACGACGTCTGCAGTGGCAGAGCCGAGTGCCGAAGCCAGTAGCGGCGCTACAGTCTCGCGCGTGTCACCTTTGGCAAGACGACTTAGTGCAACCTCCAGTTGAGCGTATGGGTGGCCGCCTTCTGCGGCATCCATAAGGAATCGTCCCCACCCTGAAAAATCTGATGCGTGGGCGTGGAGCTCGCTGCAGCGTTCCCAGGTTTTTCGCAATCTCTCGATAGTTGCCGGAGAAGGGTCCGTCAGGCGAGACAAGACTTCTTCGAAGGAGCTGCTTGACAATAACCCGTCGTGCGGTCTGCACATTTCCATCAGTCGCCAAACTAAAAACTGACTATCGGGATCCCCCTCAGTTGCGGCAGGATAGTGTTCCGCGACGAATGGATAATAACTGCCGTCACGTCTTGAAATCCGTATCGCAAAGCTAATCTCGCTTTCGTCGCCGACGTTGCTGGTGTCACCTGGTGGGGAAGTTGGCGATTCGACTGCTGCCGGGCCTGGTTTGGCGAGCTCGGAGGGCCCGTCGGGAACGGCCGCTGCGCGAACAGCAGGGGTTTCCTCACGCATGTTCGCCCGAGAATTCTCAGGCGCCGTATAGCTCTCACCCCCGAAGAACTTAAAGCCCGCATATGCCATAAGAAGGCATACAGGAAGCACCTTTTTGTAATCCCTTCCCATGGATGTCAACACTTCGACTGGTCGTTGGCTGCAGAAATTTTATCGTGACTGACACTTGCAGGATCCTGCTGCGAGTCATCTGCGCCGGTGATGGCCACTAGGTCAGACTCAAATCCACAGACGAACCGTTCAGCCCATTATGCTATCGACAACATATGTACCCAGTACATATATCACCGGTGGCGAGTCAGTTTTCCAATCCTCCCACCCCGACCAGCCATAATGGCTGCTCGGCCAAGGTTGGGGTTCCCAGCGATCCTTAGCCGAGCGTGAAGCGCTCCCGCAGAAAACGCGCGATGCCCTCTTCATCATGGTGGCCGATCACGGACGTGGCAGCAGACCTGATCCTTTCGTTCGCATTTGCCGGGGCGTAACACTCGTCCGCCGCCTCGAACATGCTGAGGTCGTTGTCGCTGTCACCGAAGCAGATGACCCGTTCCAGGCCGAGGAGGTCTTTCAGCGTCCGGATGGCGCCACCCTTGCTGGCATTGCTGTGATGAATATCCAGCCAGCGCCACTGATCGCCTTCCAGCGCGACGCCGGAGTAAGCCACCAGCGACGGCTCGTCCTCGATGCTCGCGACGACGGCGGCGATGGCATCCGCCTCGCCGATAGCGTTCACGTGGGTCACGACTGCGTCCGGCGGCAGTTCGTCCAGTCCGCGGACATCCAGCTGCGCTTCCATGCCGACATGCGCGATGAGTTCCCGCTCGATCGGCGTCAGGGTCGGCGGGTGATACACGGGACCCTCGGTGCCGGCTCTCATCGTGAAGACGAAAGGGGTCAGGCCTTGATCCATACTGGCGCTCGTGACGTGCTCCAGCTCGGCAGGCGTCAGCGTGGCGACGCTTGACAGGTGCCGGGTGTCGGGATGCCAGATCACCACACCATTCTTGTAGGCCTGGGGCAGCCTGAAACTGTGCCCTTCGAGCACCGCCCGGGCGCCATGCAACGTGCGCCCCGTGGCGACCGTGTACGCGATCTCCCGTTCGGCCAGGAGCTTCAGCGTCTCGCGGGTGAAGTCTGAGATCGCGGACGCCCTGTTGAGCAGCGTACCGTCGAGGTCGAAAACGACGAGTTCCATTCTTGAATAATCTTCTTGGTCGGGTTGAGTGCGTTGCCAGCCCTTCGGTCCGGCCCCGGAAGATCTTAATCGAACCTACGTTACAGTGCCGCGATATGCGTGGGGGGCGCCGGCAGCCGGGAAGCGCCGGCGTACTCGAATTGCCGGCATCCGATGAGATGATCCCTCCCTCATAATTGCCGAACGCACTCTGTTGCAGGACCGGTCAACACTGCTAGATTCCGACCTGGATGCGCTGCTCCCCGCGCCCGCGCACTGAATACCGAAAGGATTATGACCGAGCGAACCGAAACCGACAGCCTGCCGCCGGACCGCCAGGCCGGCGTCTGCCTGCACATCACCTCCCTGCCGGGCCGCTTCGGCGTCGGCGAGATCGGCCGCGAGGCGCTCGCCTTCGTCGACGACTTGCGGCGCATGCAGCTCGGCGTCTGGCAGTTCCTGCCCACGGGCCCTACCGCCTATGGCGACTCGCCCTATCAGCCGCTGTCCACGTTCGCCGGCAACGAGATGATGATCGCCACAGGCAACCTGCTGGACGCAGGACTGCTGCGCCCGGGCGAAGCCGCCGCCCTGGAGGCGTTGCACCACGGCAGCGCAGACTACGGCGCGCTGATCCCGCTGAAGACGGCGCTGCTGCAGACGGCTGCGGGCCGCTTCAACCGGGTCGCGGATAGCGCCCTGAAGTCGGCACGGGATGAATTCTGCGAGCGGCACGACGCCGCCTGGCTGCGCGACTATGCGCGCTACCGCATCCTGAAGTCGCGGCACGGCGAGCGGCCGTGGCCGGAGTGGGAGCCGCGCTACGTGCATCGCGAGGCCGCGGCTCTCGCGCGGTTCGAGGCGGACGCCGGCGCCGAGATCGATGCGATCAGGACGATCCAGTTCCTGTTCCACCACCAGTGGCAGCGGCTCCGACGCTACGCCAACAAGCAGGGCATCCGGCTGTTCGGCGACATGCCGATCTACATCGCGCTGGACAGCGCCGATGCCTGGGCGAACCGGGATATCCTGCAGATCGACCGGGACGGACGGCCGGAATTCGTCGCCGGCGTCCCGCCCGACTACTTCAGCGCCGACGGCCAGCTGTGGGGCAATCCCCTCTACGACTGGGAGAAGCACGCCGCCTCGGGCTACCGCTGGTGGGTCGAGCGCCTGCGGGCGGCAGCCGCCCTCGCCGACCTGGTGCGCATCGACCACTTCCGCGGTTTCGAGGCGTACTGGTCGGTGCCGGCCGGGGCGGAGACCGCCCGGGACGGCGCCTGGGTTCCCGGCCCCGGCGACGGGATCTTCGAGGCGATCCGGCGCGAACTCGGCGAGCTGCCGATCGTGGCGGAGAACCTCGGCGTCATCACGCCCGAGGTCGAGGCGCTGCGCGAGCGTCACAATCTTCCGGGGATGATCGTGCTGCAGTTCGCCGTCGCGGACCCGGATTTCGCCCTGGACGAGGTGCCGGCGGACTGCGTCTGCTACACCGGCACCCACGACAACGATACGACGCGGGGCTGGTTCGCCGGCAGCCCGCACGACCTCCGCTCGCCGGAAGAGATAGACCGGACCCGGCAGGCCGCGCTGCAGATCACGGGCGGTACGCCGGAGACGATCCACGAGGACCTGATCCGCGCCGCGTTCGCCACGCGGGCCGGTCTCGCGATGGCACCGATGCAGGACTACCTCGGCCTCGGCTCCGAGGCGAGGATAAACACACCGGGCACCTCGGCCGGCAACTGGCGCTGGCGTCTGGATCCGGCGGACGTGACGGAGCCTCTCCTTGACCACGTGGCGGCCCTGGTGGATGCCACGGAGCGCACCCCGCCGCGCCGCGGCCGTTAATTGCGACGACTGTCCCGAAATTGCCCGCCCGATCTGGCAAACTAAGGACTGAACCCGACACCGGAAGAGGCCCAGCCCGTGGCCGACATGCAGATCTACGATGACGCGCGTTTCGTCAGCCGCCTGACGCGCGAGACGCTTGCGCTGGTCCTGGCCGGCGGTCAGGGCTCGCGGCTGCACGAGCTGACCACCTGGCGGGCGAAGCCGGCGCTGCACTTCGGCGGCAAGTACCGCATCATCGACTTTCCGCTGTCCAACTGCCTGAACTCCGGCATCCGCCGCATCGGCGTGCTGACCCAGTACAAGGCCCACTCCCTGATCAGCCACCTGGTGCAGGGCTGGTCGTGGATGAATGCCGGCGCGGCCAGTCAGGAGTTCGTGGAGATCCTGCCCGCCTCGCAGCGCGTGGGCGGCGAGTGGTACAAGGGCACGGCCGACGCCGTCTACCAGAACCTGGACATCATCCGCACCCACGAGCCCCGCTACGTCCTGATCCTGGCGGGCGACCACATCTACAAGATGGACTACGGCAGCTTCCTCGCCGCACATGCGGAGTTCGGTGCGGACATGACCATCTGCTGCCTGGAGGTGCCCATCGAGGAGGCCGCCGGGCAGTTCGGCGTGATGACGGTGGACGAGACCGGGCGCATCATCGCGTTCGACGAGAAGCCGGAGAAACCCAACCCCATCCCCGGCAAGCCCGGTCTGTGCCTCGCGTCGATGGGGAACTACGTCTTCAACACCAGTTTCCTCTACGAGCAGGTCATCAAGGATGCCGATACCGCGACCTCGGCCCACGATTTCGGTCGCAATATCATCCCGTCGGTGATCAGGGACTACCGGATCTATGCCTACGCCTTCCGTGACGCGGAGACCGGCGAACAGGCCTACTGGCGCGACGTCGGGACCCTGCAGGCGTTCTGGGAGGCCAACATGGAGCTGGTCTCGGTTTCACCGCAGCTCAATCTCTACGACCAGACCTGGCCGGTGCTGACGCACCAGGCCCAGTTGCCGCCGGCCAAGTCCGTGTTCGACGATGCCACACGCCGCGGCGAGGCCATCAATTCCATGGTCTCGGGTGGCTGCATTATCTCCGGCGCCCACGTGGGCAACTCACTGCTGTTCTCCAAGGTCACGGTCAACTCCTATAGCAGCGTTACCGACTCGGTCGTGTTGCCGGACGTCCAGATCGGCGAGAACTGCCGCATCCACCGGGCGATTATCGACCGCGGTGCGAAGATCCCCGACGGCACGATCGTCGGCGAGGATGCCGAGGCAGACCGCGCCCGCGGCTTCCGCGTGACCGGGACGGGCATCACGCTGGTCACGCCCGACATGCTGGGACAGTACCTGCATTTCACGCGCTAGCAGCAGGGTCTCCGGCATCGGCACGAAACACGTCATTTTCCTCGCGGCCGAGAACGGCGCTCTGCCGGGCGGCAAGGTCGGCGGCGTGGGCGACGTCGTCCGCGACCTGCCGGCGGCGCTGGCGAAGCTCGGCTGGCAGGCCACCGTGCTGACCCCCTCGTACGGGGTCTTCTCGGCCCTGCCGGGGGCTCGCCGCATCGGCTCGCTGGACGTCCCGTTCGCCGGGCGCAGCGAGACGGTGGAGGTTTACGAGGCCGTCCCGCCGAAAGGCGGCGTAAGCCAGCTGGTATTCGAGCATCCCCGCTTCAGCGCCGGCGGCCTCGGCAGGATCTACTCCGACGACGAAGACGACGGCCCCTTCGCGACGGATGCGACCCGGTTCGCCTTTCTGGGCGCCACCGCGGCGCGATGGATCCGCGACCTCGAGACGGCGCCCGACGTGCTGCATCTGCACGACTGGCATGCCGCCTTCTATTGTCTGTTCCGGAGTTTCGCGCCCGACTACGATTTGCTCGCGGCCATCCGCACGGTCTTCACCATCCATAACCTCTCCTATCAGGGCACCCGGCCGCTGGACGGCCACGCGTCGTCGCTCACCGCCTGGTTTCCCGATCTCGACGTCGACCCGGGACTCGTCGGCGACCCGCACAGCCCCGACTGCATCAACCCGATGGCGCTCGCCATCCGCACCTGCGACTGCGTGAGCACCGTCTCGCCCACCTATGCCCGCGAGATCCTCGAGCCGAGCGACCCGGCACGGGGCTTCATCGGTGGCGAGGGGCTGGAGCACCAGCTGGGAAACGCGGCACGGGGAGGACGGCTGGTCGGCATCCTGAACGGCTGTGACTACAGCGGGGCGCCGGGACGCCGTCCCGACTGGCACGATCTGACCGGCCTGGCGGCCTGGCAGGTGAACGTCTGGCGCGACGACGCACCGGAGGACCCGGCTCACCGGGCCGCGCGGGATCGGCTGCTGGCGCTGCCGAAGCACAGGCCCGAGCACGTCCTCGTCAGCATCGGCCGGCTCGTGCGGCAGAAGGTCAGCCTCTTCCTCGAAGAACTCGAGGACGGGCGGACGGCGCTGGAACACCTCCTGGATACGCTCGGATCACGCGGCCTGCTCATCATGCTCGGCAGCGGCGAAGCCGCGTACGAACGGCGCGTGACCGCGATCGCGCAACGCCGCGAGCAGCTGCTGTTCCTGCGCGGCTACTCGGAGATGCTCTCGGAGGCCCTTTATCCCGGCGGCGACCTGTTCCTGATGCCCTCGAGTTTCGAGCCCTGCGGGATCAGCCAGATGCTGGCCATGCGCGCCGCGCAGCCGGTGGTGGCGCACGCGACGGGCGGCCTCTGCGACACCATCGAGGACGGCCGCACCGGCTTTCTTTTCTCCGGCGCGACCTCCCGCGCCCAGGCGGCCGCTTTCGTCGCCCGGGTGCAAGAGGCGCTCGCGCTGAAATCGAGCGACAAGACGGAATGGGAGAACCTGCGCATCCGCGCGGCGTCGAAGAAATTCGACTGGACGAGCTCCGCACGTGACACCATCGCCAGACTCTATGAACCGCAGGACTGAAACAGACCGACTGCTGGCCGCCATGACCGCGGTAGCCGATGGGCGCTACCACGACCCGTTCTCGTTACTTGGCGTGCACCGGGTGGGCAACCTGCGCGTGGTCAGGACCCTCCAGCCCCAGGCCCGGGAGGTCGACCTGGTCGACGGCGAAGGCGGCCATCTCGCGACGATGGAACGCGTCCACCCGTCCGGGCTCTTCACCGCGCCGCTGCCGGCCCGCAAACGCCGCTACCGGCTGCGGATCACGACCCACGAGAACGAGAGCTACGAGATCGAGGATCCGTATCGGTTCCCGACGACCCTCGGGGAGATGGACCTGTACCTGCTCGGCGAAGGCTCCGACCGGAAGATCTACGAGAAACTCGGCGCGCAGCTCCGCGAGATCGACGGCGTCGTCGGCACACGTTTCGCCGTCTGGGCGCCGAATGCGTCCCGCGTGAGCGTGGTCGGCGACTTCAACGGCTGGGACGGGCGCCGGCACATGATGCGGCTGCATCCCGCCAACGGCATCTGGGAGGTCTTCGTGCCGGGCGTCGGCCAGGGGGCACGCTACAAGTACGAGCTGCTCGACCGGGACGGCCGCCTGCTGCCGCTCAAGTCGGACCCCTTCGCCCGCTATCACGAGCCGCCGCCGGGCAACGCCGGCATCGTGTACCGGAGCGGCTACGACTGGCAGGACGAAAACTGGATGGGCGCCCGCTCGATGACGCCCGATCTCGCGCGGCCGCTCGCCATCTACGAGGTACACCCGGGCTCCTGGCGCCGCCGGGCCGACGGAGGCTATCTCGGCTACCGGGAACTCGCGGACGAGCTGATCGACTACGTCACCGAGATGGGCTTTACCCATATCGAGTTCCTGCCGGTCACCGAACACCCCTTCGACGGCTCCTGGGGCTACCAGCCCATCGGCCTGTACGCGCCTACCCAGCGCTTCGGCGAACCCGACGACTTCCGCTACCTGGTGGACCGCTGCCACGCCGCCGGCATCGGCGTCATCGTCGACTGGGTGCCCGCGCATTTTCCGAAGGACGAGCACGGACTGCGCCGCTTCGACGGCACGGCGCTGTACGAGCACCAGGATCCCCGCAAGGGCGAGCACGCCGACTGGGGGACGCTGATATTCAACTTCGGCCGGCGCGAGGTCGTGAACTACCTCATCGGCAGCGCGCTGTACTGGATCGACGAATTCCACATCGACGGCATCCGGGTGGATGCCGTCGCCTCCATGCTCTATCTCGATTATTCCCGCGAGCACGGCGAGTGGGTGCCGAACGAGCTCGGCGGAAACGAGAACCTGGAGGCCGTGGACTTCCTGCGCCGGTTCAACACGGAGATCCACGCGCACGGCGCCGTGTCCTTCGCGGAGGAGTCGACGGCCTGGCCCGGCGTCTCCCGGCCGGTCGAGGCCGGCGGCCTCGGCTTCACCTACAAATGGAACATGGGCTGGATGAACGACACCCTGGCCTACATGTCCGAAGACCCGGTGCATCGGCGCCACCACCACGACAAGATGACGTTCGGGCTGGTCTACGCCTTCAACGAGAATTTCGTGCTGCCGCTCTCCCACGACGAGGTGGTGCACGGCAAACGCTCCATCCTCGGCCGCATGCCGGGCGACGAGTGGCAGCGCTTCGCCAACCTGCGCGCCTACTACGCCACGATGTACGCGCATCCGGGCAAGAAGCTGCTCTTCATGGGCAACGAGATCGCCCAGTATGCCGAGTGGAACCACGACCGCTCGCTGGACTGGCACCTGCTCGATTACCCGGTGCACCAGGGCGTCCAGCGCCTGCTGCGAGACCTGAACGCGCTGTACCGCCGCACGCCCGCGCTGCACGAGATCGACTTCGAGCCGGCGGGCTTCGAGTGGATCGCCTGGGACGACCGGGACAACAGCATCCTCTCCTGGATCCGGCGCGACCGTTCGGGCGGCTTCGTGATCTGCGTGGCCAACATGACGCCCGTCGTGCGCCAGGACTATCGTATCGGCGTGCCCGAACCCGGGCGCTACGAGGAGCTCCTCAACACCGACGCCACGCACTACGGCGGCTCGGGTTTGCATAATCCCGCGCAGGACGCCCAGGCCGTGGCCGGTCACGGCCGCGATCAGAGCCTCTGCCTGACGCTACCGGCGCTGGCAACGCTTATACTCGGGCCTTCCACCCGAAATTCCTGACGGAGATTCACTATGTCTGCACGTTCCGACGAAACGGTCGGCATCGGCGAGATCGAGCTGCTGCAGACGCCCGAGCTGCCGATGACGGCGGATGGGATCCTGCGGGATTTCACCCACTACTTCGGCCGCACACTCGGCCGGCGCACCATCCGCACGCAGGCGCCGTATCTGTATCAGGCGGTGGTCTATGCCACGCGCGACCGGCTGATGGAACGCTGGGGCCGCACCCGCATGGCGATGGAACGCGATCACGTGCGCCGCTGCAGCTACCTCTCTCTGGAGTTCCTGATGGGGCGGCTGTTGCGCAATGCGCTGCTGAATCTCGGCATCGAGGAAGAGACGGCTGAGGCGCTGAACCGCATCGGACTCGACCTGGAGGACGTGTACGAGCGTGAACTCGACGCGGGTCTCGGCAACGGCGGCCTGGGCCGGCTGGCGGCGTGCTTCATGGACAGCTGCGCCACGCTGGAGCTGCCCGTGGTCGGCTACGGCATCCGCTACCGGTACGGCATGTTCCACCAGCAGATCGAGAACGGCTTCCAGGTGGAAGAGCCCGACCCGTGGCTGCGGCAGGGTTTCCCCTGGGAGGTCGAGCGCTACGAATTCGCCCAGCGGGTCCGCTTCGGCGGCCGCACCGAGGGCCACACCGATCGCGCCGGTCGAACGCGCTACCGCTGGGTGGACACCCACGACGTGCTCGCCATCCCCTACGACGTGCCGGTGCCCGGCTACCGCAACGACGTCGTCAACACGCTGCGGCTGTGGTCCGCCGCGGCCACCGACGAGTTCGACCTGGAGGAGTTCAACGCCGGCAGCTATACCCGCGCCGTCGCCACCAAGAACGAGGCCGAGAACATCACGATGGTGCTCTACCCGAACGCCGAGTCGGAGAACGGCCAGGAACTCAGGCTGCGCCAGCAGTACCTGCTCGCCTCGGCGAGCCTGCAGGACATGCTGCGCTATCACACCTATCACCACGGCAACGACGTGAGCGAGTTCGCGGCCAGGAACTGCGTGCAGCTGAACGACACGCACCCTGCCATCGCCGTCGCCGAGCTCATGCGGATCCTGCTGGACGAGTTCAACCTCGACTGGGACGAGGCCTGGGACATCACGCGCAGCACGATGGCCTACACCAACCATACGCTGCTGCCGGAGGCCCTGGAGATGTGGCCCGTGTCGATGTTCCGCCGGCTGCTGCCGCGGCTGCTGGACATCATCTACGAGATCAACGCCCGCTTCATCGGCGAGATCAGCCGGCGCTGGCCCGGCGACAACGACCGCATCGCGCGGATGTCGCTGATCCAGGAAGGCAGCGAGCCGATGCTGCGCATGGCCTACCTCGCCATCGTCGGCAGCTACTCGGTGAACGGCGTCGCCGAGCTGCATTCACGCCTCCTGACCGATGGCCTGTTCCGCGACTTCGCCGAACTCTGGCCGACACGCTTCAACAACAAGACCAACGGCGTCACCCAGCGCCGCTGGCTGGCCGCCTGCAACCCGGACCTGGCGGAACTCATCAGCGCTCGCATCGGCTCCGGCTGGGTCACCGACCTCGGCCAGCTCGCAAAGCTGCGCGAGTTCGCCGACGACGCCGGGTTCCAGGCGGAGTGGCGCCGGGTGAAGCTCGGCAACAAGCACCGCCTGGCCAACGACATCGCGGCGAAGACCGGGCTCACGCTGGGCACGGAGATGCTGTTCGACGTGCAGGTCAAGCGCATCCACGAGTACAAACGCCAGCTCCTGAACGTGCTGCACGCCGTGCACCTCTACGACCGCATCCGCCGCGGCGACGCCGACGACCTGGTGCCGCGGGCGATCATCATCGGCGGCAAGGCGGCGCCCGGCTACGTGATGGCGAAGAACATCATCAAGTGCATCAACAACGTAGCCCAGGTCATCAACAGCGACCCGGACGTGGCGGACCGCCTGCGGCTGGTGTTCTACCCGGATTACAACGTCTCGGCGATGGAGCTCATCTGCCCGGCCGCCGAGCTGTCGGAGCAGATCTCGACCGCCGGCAAGGAGGCCTCGGGCACCGGCAACATGAAGTTCATGATGAACGGCGCCATCACCATCGGCACGCTGGACGGCGCGAACGTCGAGATCCGCGAAGCCGTGGGGGAAGAGAACTTCTTCCTGTTCGGCCACACCGTGGACGAGATCCGCGAGCTGCGGCAGCACTATGATCCCCGGGCCATCATCGACGCCGACGAGGACTTCCGGCGCGTCATGCACCTGTTCGACAGCGGACACTTCAGCCGCTTCGAGCCGGGTGTGCTCGACGCCGTGATCGCGTCCCTGCGCGAGCCCTCCGACCCCTGGTTCACGGCGGCGGATTTCCGCAGTTTCGTCGACACCCAGGCGGCAGCGGAAGCCGCCTACCGGGATAGGGCCGGATGGACCCGCATGTCCATCCTCAATACCGCGAGCTCCGGGCGCTTCTCCACGGACCGGACCATGCGCGACTACAACGACGAGATCTGGAAGCTCGAACCGGTGCGGCTCGACCCGCAATGATCCGGCCACGGATCCGGCCGGGCAGTGCCGACGCGCTCGGCGCGAGCGCCGACGCGGACGGCGTCAACTTCGCCCTGTTCAGTTCGGTGGCCGCCGCCGTCGAACTCTGCCTGCTCGACGCCCGCGGACGGACGACGGCCTCCTGCCACCTGCCCGGGCGCGAGGGCGACGTCTGGCACGGCTACCTGCCGGGCGCACGCCCCGGCCAGCACTACGGCTACCGGGTCCACGGCGACTGGGAGCCGACGCAAGGCCTGCGCTGCAACCCGCACAAGCTGCTGCTGGACCCCTACGCCCGCGAAGTCGCCGGCCGGCTCGAATGGCACCCCTCGGTGTTCGACTACGTGCCCGGGCACCCGGAGAGGATGAGCGTCGCCGACAGCGCGGGTCGGGTGCCGGTCGGGGTGGTGCGCGGCGGGATCGAGCCGCCGGCCGCGGGGCCCGCCGTCCCCTGGGCGGAGACCCTCTTCTACGAGGTCAACGTCCGCGGCTACACGATGCGCCACCCGGCGCTCGACGAGACGGTGCGCGGCCGGTTCTGCGGCCTGCGCCATGCGGAGGTGCTCGCCTATCTCCGGGCGCTCGGCGTCACCTCGATCGAGCTGATGCCCGTGCACGCCTTCGTCGACGAGGCGCATCTCGCCGAGCGCGGCCTCAGGAACTTCTGGGGCTACAACCCGGTAGCCTTCTTCGCGCCCGAGCGCCGCTACGCCCGCCATGACCCCGTGACCGAGTTCCGGGACATGGTGGACGCCCTGCACGAGGCGGGCTTCGAAGTCATCCTCGACGTCGTCTACAACCACACCGGCGAGGGCGACGGACTGGGGCCGACGCTCGGCTTCCGCGGCATCGACAACCTGGCCTACTACAGCACCGAGTCGGGCGATCCGTCCGCCTATATCAACGACACCGGCTGCGGCAACACGCTCAACGCCGATCACCCGGCGACCCGCAGGCTCGTGATCGACAGCCTTCGCTACTGGCACCGCACGATGGGCGTGGACGGCTTCCGTTTCGACCTCGCGCCGGTGCTCGGCAGGCACGATCACGGTTTCTCGTCCGGCCACCCGCTGCTCACGGAGATCGGCGAGCATCCCGACCTGGTCGGCGCGAAACTCGTCGCCGAGCCCTGGGATCCCGGCCCGGGCGGTTACCAGCTGGGCGCCTTTCCGCCGCGCTGGGCGGAATGGAACGATCAGTACCGCGACGCCGTCCGCCGCTTCTGGCGCGGCGACCATGGCGCCAGCGCAGACCTGGCCCGGGGCCTGCGCGGCTCGGCCGAGATATTCGAGGCGTCGGGACGCAAACCGGTGGCCAGCGTCAACCTCGTGACCAGCCACGACGGGTTCACCCTGGCCGACGTCGTGGCCTACGACCGGCGTCACAACGAGGCCAACGGCGAGGACAACCGGGACGGCCATGCGCATAATTTCAGCCATAATCACGGCGTGGAGGGTCCGACGGACGACCCGGCCATCGTCGCCGTCCGGCGGCGCCAGCGTCTGAACCTGCTCGCCACCCTGCTGTTCTCCCAGGGTACACCACTGATACTGGCAGGCGACGAGTTCGGCAACTCACAGCAGGGCAACAACAACGCCTATGCGCAGGACAACCCGACCGGCTGGCTCGACTGGTCCGGCCTGGACGAGGACCCCGCCTTCCACGCCGCCGTCCGGCAGCTGATCGGGCTGAGGAAGGCGACCCCTCTCCTGCACCTGCCCGCGTACGTGCACGGCCACCTCGCCATCGACGGCCGCGACGTCCGCATCGAGTGGCAGCAGCCCTCGGGAAAGCCGATGACCAGTGACGACTGGCACCGCCTGCATGCCTTCGCACTATGGATCAGGGAGGCGAGAGACGGTGCCGACACCGGTGGCGCCGGCCTGCTGGTAAATGGCACCGACACCGCGACGGACTTCGAACTACCAGCGCCCGTCGGAGAGCCCGGCGGCATCGAGATCGCCTTCTCGAGCGCCGCGGAGTTGCGGTGCGAGGGCCACATACTGAGACTGCAGGCGCGGAGTTCCGCCTGGCTGCGCACGACGGCGCTCACGGACCGGCAGATGCCGGCGACGAACCGGAAGACGACATGACGGATGCATTCCGGCCGCTGACGTTCGCCAGCGGCGCGCGGATGAAGAACCGCTTCGCCCTGGCGCCGCTCACCAACCTGCAGAGCCACGAGGACGGGCGCCTTTCCGATGACGAATATCGCTGGCTGACGATGCGGGCCGCCGGCGGCTTCGGTCTCACCATGACCTGCGCCGCCCACGTCCAGGCGGTCGGCCAGGGCTTCCCGGGCCAGCTCGGCTGCTACTCCGACGACCATCTGGCAGGACTCTCGAGGCTCGCCGCCGGCATCCGGGCCCACGACAGCCTGGCGGTGGTGCAGCTGCATCACGCCGGCATGCGCTCGCCGGCGGAGCTCATCGGCACGCAGCCGGTATGCCCCTCCGCCGACGAGGAGACCGGCGCGCGGGCACTGACCACGGCCGAGGTCGAACAGCTGGCGGAGGACTTCGTCGCCGCGGCCGTGCGCGCCGAGAAGGCCGGTTTCGACGGCGTGGAACTCCACGGCGCGCACGGCTACGTCCTGTGCCAGTTCCTCTCCCCCACCATCAACCGCCGCACGGACCGTTACGGCGGCTCGCCGGAGAACCGCGCCCGTATCGTCCTGGATATCATCCACGGCATCCGCGACCGCTGCCGACCGGATTTTCTGCTCGGTATCCGCCTCTCGCCCGAACGATTCGACGTCCGACTCGCGGAAATACGGGAGCTCGCGGCGCTGCTGATGCGCGAAGGGCGAGTCGATTTCATCGACCTGTCGCTCTGGGACGTGGCCAAGGAGCCGGCGGAGGAGGAGTTTCGTGGCCGTTCCCTGCTCTCGGTCTTCACCGACCTCGAGCGGGGCGAGGTGCGTCTGGGCGCCGCCGGCAAACTCCGCACGCCTGCCGACGTGCGGGCCTGCCTCGATGCCGGCACGGACTTCGTGCTGCTCGGGCGGGCAGCGATACTGCAGCACGACTTCCCGGCACGCATGCGGGCGGACCCCGGTTTCGAGCCGGTGCACACGCCGGTCAGCGAGGACTACCTGCGGTCCGAGGGGCTCGGCGAGGCGTTCATCGAGTACATGTCGCGCTGGCAGGGCTTCGTCGGGTAACCTCTGGCTCTATCCGGATGACGCGGCTTGCGGGGGAGGCAGCATGCGACGCCTGAGTCTGACCGATACCGGTTTCCTCATTGCGGAGAACCGGCAGGTGCCGATGCACGTCGCGGGACTGCACCTGTTCACGCTGCCGGACGATGTGGACGAGCACCGCTTCCTGCATTCCCTGGCCGAGAATCTCCGGGCGACCGGGGAATTGCAGCCGCCCTTCGGCGAGCGGCTGAAGTTCGGCCCGCTGGGTCCCTTCGGACCGGTGTACTGGGAACCGGACGACGGCCTCGACATCGACTTCCACATACGCCATTCGGCCCTGCCGGAGCCGGGCCGCTACCGGGAGCTGTTCGCGCTCGTCTCCCGCCTGCACAGCGTGTTGCTCGACCGGAACCGTCCGCTGTGGGAGATCCACCTGATCGAGGGTCTGCAGAACCGGCAGTTCGCCGCCTACTGGAAGTTCCACCATGCCGCCGTCGACGGGGTCCGCGGCATCCACCTGACCCAGAGCATGTATTCCCCGGATCCGGATGCGCGCATGCCCTACTCGCCTCTCTCCGTGGAGGCCGCCGAAACCTACCAGCGGGGACTCGGTGTCAGCCCGGTGCAGGCAGAGGCGCCGACGCCCCTCGAACTCCGGAACGTGGCGGAATTCCTGAAAGCGGGCCTCGGCAGCAGCGGCCACATCCTGGGTGCGCTGCGGCGTGTGGCGGGCGCGTGGGCCGACCCGAACAGCCCGCTGATGGTGCCCTGGCGCCGCGTGCCCCACTCCCCCATCAACACGAGGATCGGAGGCGCGCGCCGT
This sequence comes from Lentisalinibacter orientalis, assembly GCF_040706535.1. Taxonomy (NCBI): domain Bacteria; kingdom Pseudomonadati; phylum Pseudomonadota; class Gammaproteobacteria; order Woeseiales; family Woeseiaceae; genus Lentisalinibacter; species Lentisalinibacter orientalis. Next base: position 123,672 of record NZ_JAPDRJ010000004.1, on the reverse strand, counting down.
TTCGTCGCCCAGTCCTGGCCCTTCGCCCGCATCCGGGCGGTGGGCAAGGCGCTGGACGGCACCTTCAACGATGCCGTGCTGGCCATGTGCTCGGGCGCGCTGCGACGCTACCTCGTGGGGTCCCGGGAACTGCCCGGGGAATCGCTGAAGGCCATGGTGCCGATATCGCTGCGCCGCCCGGACGACCTCGACTCCTCCAACGCCGTCGGCGCCATCAGCGCCGACCTGGCCACCAACGTGGCCGACCCCGTGCAGCGGTTTGGCGCGATCCAGGCCTCGATGATCGCCGGCAAGCGCATGTTCCAGGAACTCTCGGCCACCGAGGCCCAGATCGTCATGCAGATGCTGCAGATGCCGTTGCTGTTTCTGGACCGGCTCGGCCTCACGGCGAAGTTCCCGCCCTACAGCACGGTGATCTCCAACGTGCCGGGGCCCCGGCAGCAGCTGTACTGGAACGGCGCGCGGCTGGAAGGCATCTATCCGGCCTCCATCGTGCTGGACGGCTTCGCCCTGAATATCACCCTCGTCACCCTGGCTGACCACGTGAATTTCGGCATCACCGCCTGCCGCCGCACGCTGCCGCAGGTGCAACGCTTCATCGATCATCTCGAGGACGCGCTCGTGGAACTGGAAGAGGCTACCGGCCTGCGTCCGGAAATGCAGGCTGCGGCGCCGCGGAAGAAGCAGAGCACGAAGAAACGGAGCAGGAAGAAGCGGTCGACAGGTAAGAAGAAGAAGACCGCGGCAAGGAACTCCGGGAAGTCGGCAATGGCTGACAAGACCGATTAACCCCGCCGGCTCTTGCGCAGCCACGACGTTCCTCCGCGAGGTGACGCCATTTTGCGACACCTTCCTGTTTCCCCTTAATCGTTCCATATCAACAGCTTGAGACAGCGTCCGCCGGCAATACCGGCGCGGTTGTGCTTACGCTGGACACGAGCCGCAACCGTCTCCTACAGTCCGCGCCATCGGCCGGCTGCCGAAACCAGAGGGGTTCTCCGTCGCATGCCATGCGCGGGCCACAGCAGCCGGACTCCTGTCCCCCCGGCCCGCGGCAGACGGTATTCGACGGTCGCATCAACAGAGGTTTTCATCATGAAGAAGCTGGTTCTTCTTTCCGTGCTGTGCGTGCCTGGTCTCGCGCTCGCGCAGGACCCAGGCCGCGACGACCTGAGCTACACCTACGCGGAACTCCGCTACGTGGACGTCGACGAGAACGGCGGCGACGGGCTGCGCTTCAACGGCAGCTACGATCTCGGCAACAACTGGATCATCGTGGGCGGTATCACGAGTCTCGAGTTCAATCAGAACGTGGACTACACCGCGCTGGAACTCGGTGGCGGCTACGTCTATCCCTACAACGACGATTTCGACCTGGTGGCGACCGCCCGCTTCGTCGACGCCGAGGTGGATACGCCCGTGGGTGATGCCGACGACAGCGGCATTGCGCTATCCGCCGGACTGCGCGGCCTGCTTGCGCCGCAGTTCGAGGTGCGGGGTTCCGTGAATTACGTGGACATCGCCGACAGCGACACCTACCTGGAGCTGGCCGGTGACTACTACTTCACCCGTCAGTTCGCCGCGGGACTCAGCCTGGAGTTCGCCGGCGACAGCGACGTCATCACCGTCGGCGGACGCTGGTTCTTCCGGTAACCCGACTGCGGAGCGCCCGCCGCCCGGCGGGCGCTCCGTACTTCCCGCTCCCTGCTTTCCGAGCAGGCGGCTGCAGCTCAGGCCGACTCGCCGATATCCTGATAGAACATCAGCGCATTGTCGTCCGGATCGTAGAACGTGAGCAGATGCACCATGCCCTCGATGGTGAAGACGTCTCCGTCGACGCGGACGCCCCGCTCCTCCAGTGACGTTTTCGCGGCGTGTATATCCTTCACTCCGAAGGTGGGCGTGGCTCCGCCCGGGTTCGGGTTCTCCACGACGCTGAGTCCCACGTTCACCCGCGCGACCGGCGACACCATCTCGCACCAGCCCAGATCCTCCAGCCGATAGATCAGCTCGAGGCCGAGGGTGTCCCGGTACCACGCAATGGATCGGTCCAGGTCCGATACCGGCACGGACAGCGTCAATCCCCCATCGAAGTCGATTTCGGCGGCCATGTTCGGCTCTCCCTTTTTATTGTTGAGGTTCTATTTTTATACTTAGTATATTATTTGTCAAATGACGGCGAAACCAGAATCAACCGGACTGCAGCGTCTACGGCTTGCGCCCCTGCTCGATCTGGTGGAGCGGCGCTGGAGCATTCCCGTCCTGGCAGAGCTCCATCGCGGTTCCGGCGCGAAATTCGTGACGCTGGCGCACCGGCTCGACGTGGGCCGGGGCTCGCTCAGCGCCACCCTCAACCACCTCATCGAACTCGGTCTGATCTGCCGCAATCCCGGCCACGGCCACCCCATGCGGCCGGAGTACCTCCTCACCGATCGGGGACGGCAGGCGGCCCGTCACTGCGCCGCACTGGCGCGTGTCGTCGGTGATAAGGACGCGGACGTCGCCTACCGGAAGTGGTCTCTGCCGCTGATCGCGGTCATCGGCGACGGACGGGTGCGCTTTCGTGACCTGCGCCGGTCCCTGACGGGCGCGACCCCGCGCGCGATCACGCTCGGGCTGAAAGGCCTGATCGAGCGCCAATGGATCGAGCGCTCCGTGCTCGACGGCTACCCGCCCGCCGCGGGCTACTACCTGCGCGCACCGGGGAAGCGTGTCTATGCGAACCTGGCAGGACTGTATTGAGACCGGTGCTTACATCGCGCCGGTCAGGTTCAGGAAGAAGCCACGATGATCGTAGTCCAGGTCGGTGAGGTCGTCGGAGAAATCGGCGAAACTGTAACCGAGGCCGAGTTTCACGTTGTCCCCGAAATAGCGTGACACCGCCAGCAGCGTGCCCGTGCGCCGCTGATCGATATCCGCCATATCCAGCAGCCGCGATTCGCCCATCGCCTCCCAGTTCTCCAGGAACCGCCAGTCGAGGCGCAGCACGTACAGTGCGGCGCTGTTGTCGAAGAACTCCCGGTCCTCGCGGTCGAGGCTGATCTCTCCCAGGCGGTAGGCGTACTTGCCGCCCAGCGAGAGATCAGGCGTCAGATCGTAGGTGACGTCCACCGCCGCCACGTGGCTCTTCTGGATGAATTCCGCGGCCGTGTTCTTCAGCGTCACCTGGTCCGTGGTCGGCACGTTGTAGAAGTAGGTGTACTTCACCAGTGCGTTCCAGCGGTCGTGGACGACCGGCCGCAGCGCATAGCCGAGCACCGCCTCCGTGAAGCCGCCGTCGTAGAAGTTGCCCAGCGAACTGTCGCTGGTGGAGTGGTTCAGTTTGCCGAGCAGCCGCGCGCCCGGCGAATGCTGATAACGGAAGTTGTTCCGGAACAGCCACGTCGTGCGTTCGGCGATGCCGAGGTCGAGCTGCTGTACCTCGTCCGCGCGATATTCGACGCCGCTCGACAGCGTGAGCCTGTCGAAGCCGTAGCCCACCTGGATGCTGGCGGCCCGGCGGTCGGTCTCAGCGCCGGTCTCCAGATCCTCGAGGGTGCCGATATCGGTGTGCATGCCGATATTCAGCCGCTCTGTCGGCGCGAGACTCACGCCCGTGGCATGCGTGAGCCCGGTCATGGCGGTGCTGTGCCGATAGCGCTCCTCCAGGAACACGCTGGTGGAGTCGGAGAAGCGGGTCTTCACGCCGGCAACCAGGTTGCCCTCCTCGCCCCGGTAGCTGCGCAGGCCGTTGTCGGTGCGCTCGTTCTCCAGCGTGTAGTTGAGATACAGGCTGGTGCGGTCGGAGTGGAGATAGTTGGTACCGATGCGGCCGCCGGGCCCGAGGTCGCCGCCGGAGACCTCCGCGTTCACCCGCAGGTTGTCGAAGACCTGGTAGGAGCCGCCCACGCCGAGGCGACCGTTCTCTTCCCGGTTGCCCGTCGTGGACAGCGTCTGCTGGGCGAAGCCGTAGGCGGTCCAGTCGGAGCGTGAGTTGTAGCCGACCTGGACCACGGCATCGGTGCGCTCGCCGGCCTCCTGGGTCGGCACGGGCACGGCCGCCGCGTCGGCCCGCTCGTCCTGGCGGTAGCCGGTGCTGATGTCCCAGCGCTCGCCCAGCCGGTAGGTCAGGTTGTACTCCATGGCCCGGATCTCGAGCCCTCGATCCTGGATGCGGTTGTCCGTCTTGGCCGTGAATGACCAGTCGCGCAGGATCGGCATGCTCACCGTCCCGCCGTAATGGCGCGTGGCGGTGAGCGCGCTCAGGCCGGGCGCCGAATAACCTGCCTCCATCTCCTGCAGATACAGGGTGATGCGCGCATCGGCCAGGTCGAACATCTCGTCGGTATCCAGGCTCACGTCGGCCCGCCAGGCGCCGGCGTCCACACCGGCCCAGGCCAGCGGATCCTGGCCGTAGAAGCCGAAGCCGCCATCGTCGGAGCGCAGCGTCGTGGAGACCGCGCCCTCGCTCTGAGCGCCCTGCAGCTTCACCCACGTGCCCACGCTCTTGCGCAGCGTCACGTCGGCGGCATTCAGGCTCGAGTCCTGGCCGTCCTGGTCGTTATTGCTGGCCGTGAGCCCGAGCCGGACATGATCACCGAACCAGTAGTGGGCCTGACCGCCCGTGGCGAGCGCATCGATCTCGTCGAAGCCCGGCGTGTACTCGTAGCGCACCACCAGGTAGACCTCGTCGCCGCCGGCCGCGTTGGAGCGCACCAGCAGCTGATCATCCGCCGTCGCCGACAGCGGCTCGGTCAGCATGACGCGGCCCTGCAGGTAATCGATGTCGTAGTCCAGCGAGGGCGTGAGGTTCACGACGCCGGTGACGAGACCGGACGCCTTGTCCCGGATCTCCACGCGCACGCGCTCGGAGCCCGTGAGGATGTCCTGGCGGCGCAGGTAGTACAGCGAGCCGCCGGTGCCGCGGAACTCCTCGCGACTCGGCACCGTACCCGGCTCGGCCGCGAACAGGTCGGCGGCGTACCGGCGTTCGCCCGACTCGGTCGCCTCGTCGGACTGGTAGCGCAGGTTGGCGCCGTACAGCCCCCGGTCCACCCGGGCCAGTTCGTTCTGCATGTAGCCGACCTTGAAGTTGCCCCACATGGCGTGGTTCTCGTCCTCGGACAGTTTCACGTAGAACTTGCCCATGGTCGGCGCCAGTTCCTCGACCGTGCCGTCGTCGCCGAAGGTGGGATAGTAGTAGTCCGGGTCGATGCGGCGCAGCAGCGAATCCGGCGACTTGCTCACGAAATTGCTGAACAGCTCGCCCAACGGCTCTTCGCGCGTGTCGGCGCTGGCCACCAGGCGCCAGTGCTCGCCGAACTTGCCGTCGACGTAGAAGGCGAGCCGGCCGTCCGCGCCGGAGGTCGGATCGCGCAGCGGCTCGTCGCCGCTCATGAGATCGATGGGCCCGGTGGCATCGTTCTCGGCGACGGTGACGTCCGCCATGCCGACGTAGAACCAGTCACTGGACTTCAACTCCAGGTCGCGCAGGAACAGCTCCCCGTTGCCCTGATCGTCCAGCACGGCCACCTCGACCGTGTGCGTGCCCTGCGGCAGGACCTCCTCGGCCACGAAGTTGCCCTGCGCATCGACGGGCACCTGCCGGCCGGCGACCCAGACGGTGTGCCCTTCGGGGATGCCGCTGCCGCGCACGCCGACCGTGCCGCTCGCGAGCTGGATGTTCTGCGTCGCGAGGTCGCTCTCGCCGAACGCGGCGAGCAAGGGCGGCGCATCCGCATCGACCGGCGAGGACGCGGGACTGTCGCCGTAGACCAGCCACAGCGGTTGCGGCGCGGTCTCGTCAAAGTTGCCGTCGGCGCCGTAGGCACGGACCACATAGGTGAGCTTGCGCGAGGGACCGCGGAAGGGACCCCTGGGCGGACGCCACTCGGCCACGCCGTCCGGATCGTCGAGCCGGACCACGGCCAGCGGCTCGGACTCGAGGGACTGACCGTTCTCGAAGACACGGACTTCCGCCCGCTCGATGAAGTGGGTGTAGTTCGCATACATCCGGAAGCGGATGGGCCTGACCCTGGGCGGTATGCAGATGTCGCCGAGGCCGGCCGGGATCGCCACGGTCGACGGACTGGCGGTCACCGCCAGACGAGGCGCGGAGCGCAGGTTGTCGAAGCCGAAGCGGATATCGGCCTCCTCGAGCGCCACGTCGGTGCAGCGCTGGATGTCGGCGGAGCTGCGCTCAGGATCGTCGATGGGCTCGCCGTCGACCGTGATGCGCATCAGGTTGAGGCCGAGGGGATTCTCTGGCTCGAGCTCGCGGGTGAGGCGGGTCACGTCCACCCCCTCGTAATCGTCCAGCACCGCGAGTTCGTCATAGACCACCTGGGCTACGACGTAGGAGTCGTCGCCCTGGACGAATCCGGCGTTCACGGGATCGTCCGTATGCACGAAGCCGCGGCCCTCGAATTCCATGGCCGCATCAGCGAGATCCTCGCCGACGGCCTCCATGACGCGGCGGGCCCGTGCTGCGGACAGTCCGATATCGTCACCGTAGACCATCGCCGTGCGACGCTCCAGGCGCTCGTTGCGCGTGTAGCCGACGAAACGAATGCGCGCATTGCGCTCGTCCGCGACGTCCTGCATGGCGCGCCGGAGATCCGCCGCAAGATCCGGCGGCATCGCCATCTGCCCGTCCACGATCTCCACCCGCGGGATGCTGCCCCAGGGCGGATCGTAGACCCGAGTGACCAGCTCGGCGCCCGGTGCGTCGGGGCAGAGCTGCGGCTCGTCGGGCAGCTCCTGCAGCGGATCGTCGTACCAGAACTCCACCTCGACCCGCCGATTCAGCGCGCGGCCCCGCGGCGTGTCGTTGGAGGCGAGCGGCTTGTCCGTGCCGCGGCCGTCACTGGCGACGGCGGCGCTGGGCAGCCCCAGCCGCTCCTGTATTGCCAGTGCGACCCGGCGCGCGCGGGCCCTGGACAGACCGAGATGGGTGCCGTAGATGCGCTCGATGGCGCCGCTGAGCGGAGCGTCGTCCGAGTGGCCGATGAATTTCACCACCACGTTCTGCTTGTCGGCGAGGTTCGCCAGCGCCTGGCGAATCTGCGCGACGTGCTGCTCGCCGATGTCGACGCCTTCCTCGTGCCAGCGCAGCGGCGGGATCAGGTTCTGCAGGCGGGCGCGATGGGCATGGCCTTCGACGTAGCGCAGCTTGCACACCGTCTCCATGCGGCAGACCTTCACACGACGGATCTCGTGAGGGACGAGGACCTCTTCCTCCACCACGGACTCGCGCATCTCGTCGTACCAGACCTCCACCTCGACCCGGCGGTTCAGCGCCCGCCCGGCCTCGGTATCGTTGCTCGCCACCGGATCGGTGTCGCCAGCCCATTCGAAGGAGATGGATTCCGGCGGCAGCGCGAGTCGGGTCTGGAAATACTCGGCCACCTGGCCGGCACGCTCCCGCGACAATCCCGCGTTGTCGCCGTAGACGGCGGCGAGACGGGCCGAGAGAGGCTGGTTGTCGGCATGGCCGACCAGGTGCAGGCGCACATTGCGGCGGTGACCGAGGCTGTCGAGTACCCGGCCGAGCTCGGCGACGGTGCTCTCCGGGATATCGGCGACGCCGGACTCGAAGCGAATCGGCGGTACGACGCCGGTAAGCTTCACCGTCTCGGGCCGGTCCGCGAGTACCTCGCGCGTCTCGATACGGTCCCCGGCCTCCTCCGTCAGCCGAGCAGGATCGTGTACCCATTCGCGGAACGGGCCGTCCAGCGGCAGATGACGCTCCACCGCCTCGCCCAGCGGCCGAATATCTCCGGCCAGCGCCGCCGACGAAGCCAGCGCCGCGCCGAGGGCAAGACAGGTAATTTTCCTCATGCAGGCTCTCACGGGCGCTCCTCCCTCCGGCTGCGCGGCCGCTCGGGCGGCCCGCCCAGACGCCAGTGCACCTCCGGTTCCACCGCCAGTTCGTAGCAGCAGTCGAGCGCGGCCCAGTCCTCGAGAATCCGGCGCCGGATCGCCTCCAGCCGCCGTTCGACGAGCTGCGGCGACTCCACGTCGGCCAGGTACGACAGGCGCAGCACGGACGGCGCCTTGCGCAGCTCGCTCATCAGGAGCTCGAGTCTGGGACGCCAGAGGCTGCGCAGCTCGACCGAATCGGCCTCGAACGCGGCATCGGCGAGGTCCAGCCCGACCACGCGGTGGATGGACGCGCCGAAGTCGAAGTCCAGCGCCTTGCCCCGGGTGGCCCGCTTGATCTGCACGGAGCGGGTCGAGGGCCGATAGCCCGAGGGCAGCGTGCGATCGTCCAGCTTCAGCACGAAGTTGCTGCCGCGGGTCTCGTTCGGCGTCACCGCGCAGGTGATGTGGAAGCGCCCGTGGGCATCGGTGGTGGCCGCGAGTCCCCGCGGCGTCACCAGGCGCACACCGGCGAGGCCGGTCTCCTGCTCGTCCTGGAAGCCGTTGCGGTTGCGGTCGTCGAAGACCTTGCCCGTCACGTCCGTGCAGTCGAAGGTCGGGTCCGGTACCAGGCGCACGGTGGCCGTGGCTTCACCGGACATGGCACCGCCGGTGATACCGTTCATCACCTGGGCCCGGTTGACGAATTCGCCCTCGCTCACGCCGGCACCGACCGCCAGCAGCAGCTGGATCTCGTGACGCCCCGAGGCATCGAGGGTCAGGTTCTCCCAGACCAGTTCGCGTCCGTTCACGGCGGGCTCCACGGCGACACCGTCGATGCGGGCCGAGCCCTCGACGTAGGCGAAGCCCGCCGGATAGCGGTCCACCAAGTTCACGTCGGTGAGCTCGATCTCGATGGTGTTGTTCACCGTGATCAGATAAGGCACCAGCTGTCCCCGGTTCACGTTCACCATCGGCGTGGTCTTGGTGACCGACACGGCGCCGGAGAGCTCCGGATCCACCGGGATGTGGTTGTTGAACAGCTGGCTGGACCCGGGCACCGAAGTCCCGTCCAGGGTCAGCCGTTCGTACCAGGCCGTCCTGGCGGTGCGCGCCCGTACGGAAGTCGGCGGAGCGGTTTCCGAGGCCTGCACCTCGCAGTGTTCGCTGGTGGCCGCGACGGCGTCGTCGCTCGAGCCCGGGCAGGACGGGACGTCGAACGCGGCGCCCGTCGCGTCGTTACTCGCCGGGATGATCTCGGAGGGACCAGGCACGTAGCCCGCACCCGGCGGCGTCACGCTGATCAGGTAGTCGGCACCGGCCGGACAGCCCGGATCGCCGAAGTTCAGGTCGAACTTGTACCAGCCATCCGACAACGTCACCTGATTCTGCTGCACCGGGTCCTCGAAGCAGGCGGCCGGCACCGGCGTCCCGCCCGGCCCGTCCAGCAGCGTGACCACCGCGCCGGCCACGGGCGCCCGGGATACCGAGTTGTAGACGACACCGGCCGGATCGATGGGCAAGTTGAGATCCTGCAGGTTGTTGCCCTTCACCAGCTCGATACCGGCGATGCGCTGCGGGTAGTTCGTGAAATCCGCGGAGTACGCGAGCCCCAGCGCGGCACTGCGCGGTCCCGCACCCGGCGCGACGAACCGGATCTCGTAGACGTCGTCGGTGAGATAGTTGGGCACGAGGCCGCTGACACGGTAGTTGCCCTCCGCGTCGGTCAGGACCGAGCGCACGCGCGTGTCGTTGCGCCAGACCTCGACGGACCAGCCCTCGAGCCGGCGCTCACCGGCGCCATCGACGTCGTCGAAGTCCGCGTCGTGCCACACCGTGCCGTTCACCGCCGCGGAGCCCGGTGTGCCGCCGACGTCCACGGCGACGGAGGCCGTGGCGCTCTGGGTCGCCTGATTCCAGCGCACCTCGGCGATGTTCGTCACCGTGGTGCCAATCGGCAGGGTCGGCTCGATTACCGCGCGGAAACGGAGTTCGACGGTCTCGTCGGGCTGGAGCGCGCCGTACAGGGAGCCGTAGTCGGCCGTCAGCAGCGAGCCGGCGAAGGCCACGCCCTCGTCGGAGCCGTTCATCGCGGCAGAGCCGTCCACGTAGATCAGGTGTGCGGGCTCGGGCAGATCCAGGTCGTCGTAGATGACGACGTCGTAGGCAGGCACCGACGCGATGTTCCTGACCGTCACCAGATACTCCAGTGTTGAGCCGGCCTCGGCGATGCCGCCGCCGACCACCGTTACCTGTTTGCTGATGGCGAGTTGCTGTGCGTCGCCCACGACCACGACGGTGGGCTCGGGGCCCGTCGCGGGGTCGCCGTCACCGTCGGTGAGCAGGTCCGGCAGTTCGTAGCTCGAGACCGCGGCCTGGTTCTCGATCAGCGTGCCCGGCACCGCATCGGCGTTCACCAGCAGGTCGAACTGCACGGCGGCCGAGCCACCGGGGCTCAGCGTGCCCTCGCCGGGCCCGGGCAGCGGCGGCGTGAGGTCCGCGGAGGCGATGGGCAATCCGGCGGCCAGCGGGAAGTTGCCGCCGTCCGGCTGTCCGGCGGCGAGGCCGTTCAGTGTGGTGGTATCGGCGAGGTAGGTCGTCCACTCCGGCACCTGGTCTATCAGTTCCACGACCGTGGCGGGCACGGTGCCGTTGTTATAGACCGTGATGGTGTAGCGCAGCGTATCGCCCGGATCGACGATGCCCGGCGTGCCCAGGTCGTCCTGCAGCGCCGCCGACTTCTCGGCGTAGAGCAGCGGCAGGCGGCCGACCACGTCGCGGGTGGGATCGTCGGCCACCGGTGTGCGCGGATCGTCGGACGGCCGGTCGATCACGCCGCCGTCCGGCGCGCTCACGAAGGCCTGGTTGGAGATGACGGTGCCGTCCGCGGCGTCCGGGTCGACCACGACGTCGAAGACTATCGTCGCGGTATTCGTCGCGGTATCGTCCGCGCCCGGAGCAGCGGCGGCCCGCAGCAGCCCCGGCGTGGCGTCGCCGGCGGCGTTGATCGGGATGCCATCGGTCAGCGGCGAGAGGCCGCCGTCGGCGTCCGCGACGCCGACCCCGTTCAGCGTCGTGCTGCCGGCCACGTAGGTGGTGTTGGCCGGCACGGCATCGGCGATCACTGCGTCCCTGGCATCGTCGGTGCCCGTGTTCTGCACCGTGATGGTGTAGCGCAGAGTCTCGCCGGCGAGCAGCACGTCGGGATCACCCGTGACGTAGGACGAGACCTTCTCCACCGTGAAATAAGGCGCCGACTCGATCAGCACGCGGGTGGGATCCTCGTCGCCGGCCACGTTCGGGTCCGCCGCCCCGTTGGCCAGGGGATCGTCGCTGACGGCGACCGCATTGCCCTGGTAGATCAGGTCGGACTGGTTGGTCACGTAGGTGCCGTCGCGGATCACCGGCGCCAGCGTCACCTCGAATTCCACCCGCACGGTGTCCCCGACACCGCCGAGACTGAGGCCGCCCACGTCGAGGAGGCCCGTGCCGGCAGCGCCGCCCGCGGCATCCGTATTGGCGGCAACGGCGCCGGAGGGTAGCGTGACGACGGTCAGCGTGCCGGCCTGGAATGCGGGCACGTCGTTCAGCCGGTCCAGCTCGTCCACGAGACGGAACTCGTCGACCGGCGTGTCGCTCAGGTTCTCGACGTAGAGGCTGTAGCGCAGCGTGTCGCCGGGCGTGGCCACGGCCGCGGGGTCTTCACCGGTGGTCACGTTGACCACGGTCTTCTCGAACAGCAGCTCCGGCGAGAACTCGACCACCGTGTGTGCGTCCTCGTGGTCGAGCACGTCCACGGTGCCGTCGGTAATGGCACGGCTGTAGGTGCGCGCGCGGTCGTCCGGCGTGGAGACGTCGATGCTGGACCATTCGGTGGCCCCCGCGATATTGGTGAGCGCCGCGTCGGCTGCCGTGTCGGCGTCCAGGCCCGCCTCGTAAGTGACGAGGAGGCGCTGGTCCGGGCCGATGCCGCCCGCCGGCGACAGCACCTCGAGCGTGAACGTGCACCCGGGCCGGCCGCTGAAGGACACCGCGTAGTCCGTACCGGCCGCAAGCGGTGCGCCCACGGCGGTGGTGCCGTCCGCCTCGAACAGCTGCGCGGTCACCTGCGCCGGCGCCGCGTCGCAGAGCCCGCCGTCAGCGGTATCCGGCAGCAGGTCGGTCAGATAGACGTTCCAGGCCGTCGAGGTGCCGACGTTGTGCACATTCAGCGTGAAGACGCCGGTCTCGCCCGTGCGCAGGCGCAGGGGACCGTATTTCTCCAGCGTGAGTTCGGGCTCGACGATCGTCATGGGCCCGCTGACGGCGCCATCGCCGGGACGTTCGGTGGCGCCCTGCCCGTCGAGCTGGTTGTAGGTGTAGGCCGCGCTGTTGGTGAATTCCAGGCCGGCGATATTCGTCGGCGTGTCGCTGAGCGCCACCGTGATTTCGACCAGTACCTGCTCGCCCGCGGGGATGTCGATGCCGTTCACCGGGTCCTCGATGACCAGCGACGTGGCGGTGCCCGTGTTCTGCGGCGTCCACCCGTCCGGTCCGGACACCCGGGCGACGCTCACGAACTCCAGGTCCGCCGCCGAAGCGGTCAGGTCGTCCAGGATGCGCACGTCGTACAGCGGCGCGCTGTGGGGCGTGGCCGGCACGGTGAGCCGGTAACCGAAGGTCTCGCCGATGGCTGCGGTCGGCTGCGTGGTCGCTTTCGCGAGCGCCGGCGGCGGCTCGGCCTCGATCACCACGGTCGTGGGGTCCTCGTCGCCGGGAATGTCCGGGTCTGCCTGGCCGTTGACGGTGGGGTCGTCGCTGTCGGCGAGTTTCACCGCGCCGATCAGCTCCGACTGGTTTGCGACCACGGTGCCGTCCAGGATGGCGGCGGCCAGAGTCACCTCGAACTCCACCACCAGTTCGCTGCCCGCAGGCAGATCGATGTTGGTGACCACCAGCTGGCCCGTGCCGTTGGTGCCGCCGAAGGGATCCGTCGCGGCGGTGGTGGCCCCGGGGGGCAGCGAGCCGGGCAGTACCTGCAGTGATCCGGGCACGAACACCGGCGCGGCATTCAGCGAGCCGAGGTCGTCGCGGATCGCAACGTCCTCGAGAGGGCCGTCGGTGGTCTGCAGCCGCAGCGTGTAGCGGAGCCGGTCGCCGGGCGCGGCGCTCTCCGCCGGATCCGCGCCGCTGGTCACGTTGGCCACGGTCTTCTCGAAGAAGTAACCGTACAGTGCAGTGGTGACCGTATGGGCGTCCTGGTGGTCTGCCGTGCCGACCGTGCCGTTGGTCACGGGGCGGGCGAATTCCAGCCGGTCCGCGTTGTCGGCCGCGCCGTTGTACCAGCGGGTGGCGCCGGCGACGTTGGTGAGCTGGATGCCGTCGTCGGTGTCGGCGTCGAGCCGGGTGCGGTAACGGATGATCAGACGCTCGTCGGGACCGATCATGGCCGCCGGGGTGAGCATGTCGAGAGTGAGCTCGCAGCGCGGGCTGTCCTGCCAGACCAGTTCGAAGTCCACGCCGGGCGTCAGCGGGCCCTTGCCCGGCACCGGCGTGACGCCGTCCGCGACGTACACCTGCGCGTCCAGGATCTCCGGCGGGATGTCGCACATGCCGCCCTGGGGCCCGTCCGGAAGGCGGTCCACCAGCGCCACGTCCCAGGCCTCGCCCAGTCCGGTGTTGTGCACGTCGATGGCGAACTCGCCCCACTGACCGAGATTCAGTGTCCGGCCGAGGGTCGCCGGACCGGTCTTCGTCACCACGATCTCGGGACCGGCGATGGTCAGCGGATCGGAGATGCCCCACTCGCCCGGCAGCGGCTCGTAGAAGACACCATCGATCAGCCGCCCGAAGTCCCACTTGGCGGTGTTCACGAACTGGGTGCCGATCGCGTTCGCCGGCGAGTCCTCCAGCACCACGGTCAGCTCGATCACGATCTGCTCGTTCGATGGGATGATCGGGAAGTTGTCGAAGGTGAGTACGCCGCCGTCGTTGTCGAACGTGTGCGCCACGGGCAACCCCGTGCTTTCCCAGTAGGCGGTGTGGCTCACGTAGGTGAGATCGACGCCGGTCGCGTTGAGGTCGTCGACCAGCGTGACGCCATGCAGGTCGTTCAGCGAACCGAACTCGTCGATGACCGTGCCGGTGCCGGCGTCGAACAGCACCGGCATCGTCAGCGTGTAGGTGAACGGAACGCCGATCGAAGCCGTCGCCGTGCCCGGCGGGTTGTCCTTCTCGATCTTCTCGACCGGGATCAGCAGATTCTGGCAGCCCTCCTGGATGGAGCTGGAGGAGCCGTTCACGAACCAGATGCGATGGCCGGCGACGCTGTTGCAGGCCATCTCGCCGGTATGCACGACGTTGTCGAAAACGATCAGCCAGCGCTCGTCCGTCTGGCCCGGCTGGGTCAGGAAGCTGAAGTTCGTATTCAGCGGATTGGACGCCGGGAAGTTCCGGATCGTGCAGTTGCGGTCGATCTGGATCTGCGAGGGCGCGACGTCTCCGGCAAAGCCGTCGATGGTGCCGTTCGGGAACTCCGAGCAGTCCACGGCCCACGAGGGCGCTGCGGCCAGCGCGAGTACGGCGAAGGCCAGCAGCCGGAGTGCCGTCCGGACGCTTGCCGATATGTTGGATGTTCTGCTGCTCGCCATGTGGTGCCTGTTTCACCGGCGGCGATCGCGTTGCCTGAGAGGCCTGGACCCTGGCGTAACCCCGGGCCCGGATTCGGGCGGTCCCGCTGTCATGGAGCCGTCGGGGCTCTGTAGACCGGAGACTTTGCGTCGCCACCTTTCGGTGGTTTTGCCTTTGTCGGAATCTGTTCTTTGTCGGTTACTCGTCGTTCGTTCAGGTGGTAGCCGGGAGGAAATCGATCGGGTAGATGATCGTCATCGCGGCGATGTCCTCCTTGGCGCCGAAATCGAAACCGCTCACCCTGGCCACGATCTGGTCGGCCAGGTCCGGAGCGCCCATGTCACTGGAGTGCAGGCGGCACATCGAAACGCTGCCGTCGGGCTCGATGGTGAGCTTCAGCACCAGCTGGCCGCGCAGCGTCGGGTCGCGCCGCAGCTCCCGGTTGTACAGGCGGTACAGCGCCGCCTTGTAGCGGTCGAACACGATCTGGATCTCTTCGTCCGTGCGCCCGGCCGACGGTCCGCCGGCCCGCGGCCGGTCCGCGGAACCGTCCCCGCCGATGGAAGTCGCCACCTGCGTGACGCGGACGCCCTCGATGCCCCGGCCGCCGGCACCACCGCCTACGTCCCGACTGACGCTCGCCAGATTGATGCCGCCGCTCGACCCCGGCGCGTCGGTCGTGACCATGGCCCGCGTCGGTCGGCCCACGGCCGACTCGCCGCGGTTGCCGACCCGCGCGCTCGCGCCGAGATCGGCCGACGGTCCGGAGCGCGCCCGCTGTGCGAAGCTCTCCCGGAAGGCCAGGATGCCTTTCGAGCGGACCTCCTGTTTCGGCGCCGACTGCTCGGCCACCTTCGCGGGCTCGGTAATCTCGGGCGTCTTCTCGGGCGGGGTTTCCTCCGCCACCTGCTCCTCGGGCTCGGGCGGCTCCTCGATCACCGGATCCGGCTCCGTCTCCACCGTGCGCGCCGGCGGCGGCGGCTCGGGCTGGATGAGTTTGGCCACCCGCTCGGGGACCTCGATCAGTTCCTCGTGCTCGGGGACGGGCAGGTCGATCATGCGCAGGACCAGCGCCACCAGCACGCTCGCTGCCACGGTGGCGGCCAGCGACTGGCGGAAGCGACGATCCTCTTCCACGCCCCGGGTCCAGGGCATGATCATGCGGCGGAACGGGAGCGGCGAGGGGTCGCGCTCCAGCACCCACTCGTTCAGCTTGCGCTCCTGCTCCTCGCGGAGGTCGTGCAGTTCGGCCTGCAGATACTCGAGCACGTCGTCGTGCTCCTCGAGCTCCCGCTCCAGCTGGTCGCGCCGCTGCTCTATGCCCGCCACACGGTCGCAGAACGCCGTGGCCTGCCTGCGGACCTCTGCCAGGTGCGTGTCGCGCGCCTCGGCCGGCAGCGTATCGCGCCAGAACAGGTCCGCTGCACCGAGGCGCCCCAGCTGCTCCAGCGAGCCGGTGACCGCATCGAGGAGTTCGTATTTCTCGCGCTCGCCGGCGAGGGACTGCAGTTCCCCGCTGGCGGCACGCAGCCGCTCCTCCAGATCGGCGAGCTTCTCCTGCTCGGCGTCGATCTGGTCCAGGAGCGCCTGTTCTTCCCAGGTTTTTTCGAGACTCACTGCATCACCCCGATGAGGCCGCGGCTAGGTGGCGGCTGTGTCGGCGGGTTTCTGTACGACGGCCAGCGACACCTGGCCGTAACCCTCGCCCGTGCACGTCGTCATGATCCGCTTGATCACGGTGAACGGGACCGATTTGTCGGCCAGGATCGTGACTTCCTGGCTCTTCGCGACGGAGCGCGTCTTCGGCCCCACCACGCGCTGACTGATCTCCTCCAGCCGCGCCGTGATGGCCTCGATGGTGGCCGTCTCCGACTCCAGGATCTCGCTGACCCGGATGACGGACCGACCCTGGACGAGGACCTCGTCGGGACTCACGAAGATCACGACCGTCTCCCGCGGTTTCTCCTCCACCATGGATTCCGGCAGCGTGACCTGCTTCGGCGCTTCCATGACCTCCACGGAACCGGAGTTCACCAGGAGAAAGAACACGAGGATGGTGAACACGTCCATCAGCGACGTGAGGTTCATCTTCGTCACTTTGGTCCGGTTGCGCGTCATGCGCTTCAGGCGTCGGGTGTTCCTCATCATGGCGCCTCTCCTACCGAGATTTCCGGGAACAGGGCCACCAGCTGAATCTCACCGCTCTCCGCGGCCTCCATGGGCCGGCTCCTGACCACGTCCATCACCTGGATCAGATAGTCATAGGGTATGAACGGCTCGAGCAGGACCGAGGCGGCGTTCTCGCTGCGGTACTGCTGCTTCAGGGAGACCACGTGCTCGGACAGTGTCTCGAAGTCGTACTCGTCCTCGACCTTCGGTATGGCGGCGATGACCGACTGCCCGTTGGTGAGTTCGAAACCGCTCTCGCGCACGATCACCTCCAGGCGGAAGTTTGGCTCCGTGGTGGCGGCGCCACCGGAAGAGGACGGGAGGTCGAGCTCCACGATGGTCAGCCGCGAGAAGACCGCCGTGATGAGCAGAAAAGGCACCAGGACCACCATGAGATTGAGGAAGGTGGTGACGTCCAGCTCTGGCGTCTCTTTGGTGCGTCGCCTGTAATGATGCCGTTTTCTGAACATGGCGCTTCCCTCCTCAGGCGGCGACCTCGTACTGACGCTTGGCCTTCTTGCTGATGACGTTCAGAGCCTTGACGGTCGCCATCTCCAGGCTGTCGACGATGTCGCCCGTCTTGCTCGTGAGCACCGCATGGGTGATCAGCAGCGGGATCGCCACCATCAGGCCGAACGCCGTCGTGTTCATGGCCACCGAGATGCTGGCGGACAGCAGGTCGGCCTTCTCGGCCGGATTTGCATTGGCCACGGCGGTGAACGCCTGGATGAGGCCCATGATGGTGCCGAGCAGGCCGAGCAGCGTCGCAATGCTGGAAGCCAGCGCCACATAGGCGGTGCGCTTCTCGAGCCGCGGCACGATCTCCATCATGTTCTCCTCCATGGCGATCTCGATATCCTCACGGCGGCGCACCGCGCCCTGCAGGGAGAGACCCATGTTCAGCACCTGGGCCACGGTGGACTCGTCTTTCGCCGTGACCTCGCGGGCCTTGTCGAAATCGCCTTTCGCGAGCAGCGGCTGCACCTCGTCCCACACGCGCTGGTTCTTCCGGGTGACCCGGTCCAGCGTGATGTAGCGTTCGATCGCGATCGCGGCACCCACCGCGAACACGATCAGTATCGGGTACATGAACGCTCCGCCCGAGGCGAAGAAACCTACGATCGAATAAAAAATGTCCATCACCTTTTCCTCATCTGACAGAACTTCGTAACAAACCCCAAGGGGACATGCCGGCACCTGCCGGCGTCTCGACCGCGAGCGTGGCCGCCGCCCTGCGCGCGAGTCATTCCGCCCTCTCCCCGCCGGAACGGATCCCGTAATAACGGAGCTCGCGCGCGAAGACCTCCGGGTCCACCGGGCGGGCACGCTCGTCGAGCGAGTCCGCCAGAGACGGATCGTCGCCGAGCTCGGAACTCTTCCAGGGCACGATCACGAGGGCCTTCGGCGCCTCCTCGTTCCCGAGGATCGACATGCCGGACATCGTCCGCGGGTTCTCCGGTGTCGTCCCGGCGGTATCCTCCGCCGCCGCAGTCATGGCCTCGGCCTCCTCGGAAGACTCCGGCGCCTCGTCCTCCGCACCGGCCTGCAGGCCGATGCCGAGCAGCGCGAGTGCGAGCCATGGTGCGAGCTTCGCGGGTGTCATGGCGTGGTCTCCCCGAGACGATTGCGGATGTCGGCGATCCATAGGGCGGCCTCCTCGTCTGCCGTCACCGTCTTCATGTAGGCCTCGTAATTGGCCAGCGCGCACTCGGGATCGGCGAGGTAGAGATCGCACAGGATCGCGAGGTTGCGGCGCGCGTAATGGAAGCCGGGGTAGATCTCCAGCGCGGTCTCGTAGCTCCGCCTGGCCTCGTCGAAGCGGCCGGTCTTGCGGTACACGATGCCGAGCTCGTTGTGCACGATCGGGTGTTCCGGATTCAGCGCACGGGCGGCCAGCAGCTCCGTCTCGGCAGCCTTCAGCTCGCCCATGCGGTGATAGGCGATGCCGAGGTCGATCCGCGGTGCGCTGAGAGACGGCGCCTCTTCCGCCACCTGCCTGAGGAGCTCGATGCCCTGCTCCTCGCGCTCGTTCTCGAGCAGATCGAGAGCGGTCTGGTAGTCCTCGCGCACGGCCGCGCCGATCCGCGCCTCTTCCGTGATGGTGAAGCCCACGGCTTCCTGGATCTCGATGCGCGCGCCGGGCCGCGGCTCCGGCGCCGTGGCCGCACAGCCGGCCAGAATCAGCACCAGCAGCGCAGACAGCGGACGATGCAGCTTGCTCATGGCGACTCGCCTCCCGGCGCCCCGTGCGCCAGCCCGGATACACCGGTTACCTGGACCTCCGCCTCGGGAAGCACGACCGATTCCACGGCCGGGTCTGCCGGCGTCTCGGGGACCACCGGCATGCGATAGGCGTAGACGTCGATGGAGCCGAGGAAGCCGCTCGAGATCTCGTTCTTGGCGTAGCGGCCCGGCATCATGACGGCCAGCCGGTCGAGGCTCTGCTGTATCCAGTCGTTGTAGACGCCCAGAGCCAGCAGCTCGAAGTTTTTCTCGTGCACGACGATCGCCTGCTCCTCGAACGGCCAGGCCTCTTCCTCCAGGACCATCTCGTAATCCATGAGCTCGGCCTCGGACAGGCCCGCCGGCCGCTCCGACGCCATGATGGCGTCGCTGAACCGGTAGTAGATCTCCGCGATGTAGTAGGTGGCGGCCGCCGTAACCTCGCCCACCTCGTAGTCCACCAGCGCCTCGAAGGCGCCCATGGCGGCATCCATCCGGGCCTGCTTCTCCGCGAGGCTGCGCTCGAAGGGCTGCACCAGTTCGAGTTCCGCGAAGTGTTCGTAGCTGAGCTTCGCCAGCACCAGTCCCGCCCGGGCGGCCAGGTAGCGGGTGCGCTCCGTGCGTTCGTCGCCGCCGTCGGCATCCCGTGCGACGATCTCGCGCAGCTCGTCGTGATAGCCCGCCGTATCGCCCCGGTCGCGGTAGATCTCCGCGATGCGGTTGCGGGTCTCGACGTGGACGTCCAGCGGCGCGGGATACTCGCCGACGT
The DNA here is from genome assembly GCF_040706535.1 of Lentisalinibacter orientalis. NCBI lineage: Bacteria > Pseudomonadati > Pseudomonadota > Gammaproteobacteria > Woeseiales > Woeseiaceae > Lentisalinibacter > Lentisalinibacter orientalis. The sequence continues at coordinate 104,063 of NZ_JAPDRJ010000004.1, read as the reverse complement.
AGCGTTCGTAGACGGCCAGCGCGCTGTCGGTCCGCTCCGCCTCCTCGTAGAGGTCCGCGGCGACCAGCAGCGCTTCGCGTGCGAGCTCCGGATCCTCGCTCTCCGTCGCGATGCGCTCGTGTTCGGCGGCGGAGCGGGCGAGCTGGCCGTCCTCCCGGTAGATGTTCGCGAGCTGCCTGGTGGCGTCGTCCGCCAGCTCGTGTTCTGCATGATCCTCGCGGAACTCTTCCAGGACGCCTGCGGCACCCTCCCAGTCCTCGAGTTTCACGAGAGCGGCGGCGGCATCGTATTCGGCTGCCGTGCGGATAGCGGACGTCGGCGCGGCGGTTTTCACGCGCAGGAAATGCTCTGCCGCCGCCCGGTAATCCTCGAGGAGGTTGGCCTGCTCGCCCTGCTTGTAGATGGCGGCCGCAAGACCGTCGATGATGGCCGGGCGCGACTCGTGATCTTCCGCCGTGAGTTCGAGCACCCGGGCGTAGGCCTGTTCCGCGCGGGGATATTCGGTGACGTCCATCGACGAGTGGCCTACCACGATCCAGGCGGAGCGCCGCAGGGCGACGTCGGTCCCGGGATAGCGTTCGATCAGGGTGTCCGCGGCAGCAATTGCGCGCCGGTAGTCCTTCATGGCGTAGAGGTCATCGGCCGCTGCGCCGAGCACCGTCGGCGCCTTCTCGTGGCCCGGGAAGGCCTCGGCGAAGCGCAGCGAACTCTCTACCGTGCGCGCCTTGGCCTCCAGCTGCCCGGCACCGGTGGCCCGTTCAAGGTCCTGGCGATGGGCGTAGACCGCCGCATAGCCGGCGGCCGCCGACTGCTCGTGCTGCGGGTAGTCGTAGGCCGTGCGCTCGTACTCCAGCGCGGCGCGGGCGTAATCCTCGTTCTCCAGAAGCAGGTCGGCCAGCTGGTAGTTGATGGGCGGGGATTCGTCGTCCGCCGGGAACGAGGACAGGAACTCGCCGTACCAGGTCAGCGCTTCCGCATAATTGTCCGGACGCTCGTCCGCGAGGTCTTCCTGCTGATAGAGCGCATGATAGTGGTTCGCCAGATCCTTGAGATTGGTCTTGAGAAAGCCCATGACCTCCGGCGTAGCCGCGGGATCGTAGTGCTGCCAGTAGTCCGCCTGCAGCGCGTAGCGCTCCGCGAACTCTTTCTTCGCCTCGACGACCAGGCGGGGGAATTCCCCCTTCTCGTAGATCTCGACGACGCGCATGCTGAAGTGAGGCGCGACGCGATGGGCGGGATTCAGGTCGATGAAAGAGTTGTAGACTGCCGCCGCGTCCTGGAAGCGCAGCTTGTCCAGATAGAACTCGCCGAGGTTGCTGTAGATGCGGTCGCCGTAGCTCCGCGCGCCGTTGGCGGCGAAGTAATCGTCGATCACCTCCGGCCCGCCGAGGTTGGAGAAGCTCAGGGAGATCACCCGGAAGGTATCGGCGATGCGGTGATCGTCTCCGCCTTTCTCGTCTTCCCCGCGCCCGTCGTCTCCGTTGTCGAACGCCCGGTCGAAGTCGAAGCCGGTCGCCACGCGATGATCGAGCATCGCCATGTAGCGATGCAGGGCCTCCTCGTACAGCGCCTGCTTGTAGAAGGTCCAGCCGAGCTTGTAGAGAGCGAGTTCGTAGTATGGGGAGGTCTCGCCGAAGTTGATGATGGCGCCGTAGGATTCCTCGGCGTCCAGGAATTTCTTGCGGACGAAGAAATACTCGCCCCGGCGGAACCAGACTTCGTCGACATAGCGCGAGTCCGGATACTCGGTTACGAACCGGTCCATCACGGCCATCGCATCGTCGCTGCGGCCGAGTTCGTCGTAGGCGCGGGACATCTGGTACAGGACCTGGTCGTTCCGCTCGTAGCCGGGATACTCCTCTAGAATGCGGCGGTAGGTCCGGATCGCCTCCACCGGCCCGGCCAGCGCAGTCGTATCCATCCCGTCCGGCAGCGCGGGTGCCATCGCGTCGGCCGCCGGGGCCGGCAGGGTCTCTGCACTCGCCCGCGCCTCGAAGGCCTCGCTGCTCTCCGCATACTCGGTGATGCGGATACCGTCGGCCGCGGCTCCGGCGCCGTTGGAAACCGGCCCGCGGGGCGCGCGCTCCGCGGCGATCGCCTCCGCATCCTCGTCCACGGCCATCTCGATGAGTTCGCCGGAACCGATCACGCCGAATTCCTTCTCGATCTGCAGATCGGCGAGACGGCGCATGGCCTCGGGGGTCATGACGCCGGAGGGGGTCTCCTCCAGGTAGCGACGGTAACTCTGCTCTGCCCGTTCCAGACTGTCGGCGACGCGGACGTCCTCGAGATCGGGCTCCACGGCGCGCAGATCGGCAAGCGTGTCGCGCTGCTGCACGCCGGCGCAGCCGGCGGCGAGCAGCGCCAGCCAGACGATGGTGAGATTGCCCGCGAGATTTCGGGATCGCGCTTTCATTCCGCCTCGCTCCGCGCCTGCAGCTGGGTGGCCCGGTCATAGCTGTCGGCCAGCGCATAACGGGCGTCGTCCCGGAATTTCTCCAGCCGGTCGCGCCGCGCCACCAGTTCGTCGATGGCGACGACTTCCAGCAGCCGCCCCTGGCGGGCCATCAGCCGGTCCAGCCGTGCGATGGACTCGCCCACCCGGGTTTGCAGCCGTGCGAGCGGCGTGTCGTAGCCCTCGTAGCTGTGCGAGGCAGCCTGGCGGACGCGCACGAACTGCCGGTAACGGACCTCCAGCGCCGTCATGGCGCCGTCGAGCTCCTGCAGATGCTGGTGGAACGCGTCCAGGCGGTCGTGGTACTCGGTGCGCAGTGCCCACAGCAGCCTGCCTTCGAGACGGCGCACGCGGACCCGCGCCACGTCGTCCGCGGCCGCGCCCTGCTCGTCGAGTTGCTCCTCGACCGCCTCGAGTGTCGCGAGCATCCGCTGCTCCTCGCGGGTGGCGAGGAATTCGGGCCGGGGCGCGGTCAGCATCGACTGCAGGCGCTTCTTCAGCATCTCGTGCTGCTCGAGCCGCAGGCGCATGCGCGAATCGAGCTCGCGGAATTCGGTATCGATACCCGGCAGCAGCGGTTCGTAATGATCCCGGCGGATCCCGACCATCTCTCCGTAGGCCTCGAAGCTGGACTGCCAGCCTTCGAGTTTCCGGCGCAGATCGGCGAGATCCAGATAGTTCTGCAGCCCCGTCTGGAAGTCGTGGGAGGCCATCAGTTCCATGAGGTAGTAGGTTTCCGGCGTCTCCGGCAGCGACCGGAGCCGGATCACCCAGTCCTCGTCCTTGCGGATCTCCTCACGCACCAGTGCCTCCAGAAAACGCCCCTCGCGGATGCTGAGGATGGAGGCATCCAGCTTGCCGAGTTCGGCGCCGTAGGTATCCAGGGCACGGCCGTAGTATTCCGCCGCGCGACCGTGCACGGACAGCTGGCCGTAGGCATACGGCAGCGCCAGCATGGCCTCCTGCGCCGCCTTGTCCGTCGTCTCCCGGCCCGCGAGGATGGACCACGGCACGACCGCGCGTTCGTAGTTCTCGGCGCGTGTCGACGCCCAGCCGGAACTCAGCAGAGCCTGGTTGGAGAACGGGCCGTCCAGGCTCACGCGGTCGAGGTAGGTGGCGGCCTCCTCGTTGCGGCCGGACTCGAGCAGGATCGTGCCCAGTACCAGGTTGGCCTTGTCGCGGATCGCGGCTGCCGCCTCGTCGCCGGCCTTCACGCGTCCCGCCCGTTCCAGCTGCGCGACGGCCGCCGTCTCCCGGCCGTCCTGCAGGTAAGCGATACCGAGGTTGTAGGCCACGAAGCCCTCCAGATTGCGCGAGCCCCGCAGGTCCTCGAGGACCGGGATGGCCTCATCCGGCCGACCCGTCGCGAGGTAGACGTTCGCGCGCAGGAAGCCGATGTCGTCGCGTATTCCGGCCGGCACCTCGCCCTCGATGCGGTCGAGCGCCTCCAGCGCCTCGGGCATCTGGCCCTTCTGGAAATGGATGCGCGCCAGACGGTAGGCGGCCTCGTTGCGCACCGGCTCCTCGACATCGCCCTCCAGCACGGCCCGGATGGCCCGGCCCGCGCGATGGTGCATCCGGTAACGCAGTTCGAAGTCACCCACCGAGAACTCGGCCCGGTCGATGTGGTAGTGGAGCGGATCGAGCTCGGGCTCATCGACGTCGTAATGCTGGCCCAGCTCCGTATCCAGCCGCTCCAGCGCATCGAAGTAATGGCCCATCTTCGCGTGATAGAGCGCCTCGCCGAACCACAGGTCACGCAGCTCCTCACAGCGCACCGGCGCCGCCGTCAGGGCGAGGGCAGCGGCCAGAGCAATCGGGAGGAGCGAGGCGCGTTTCACGGCTACCAGTCTCCGAGCGCGATCCTGTCGCCGGAGCCGTCCAGCGTGATGCCGATCATCTTCGGCTCCACGCCTTTCACGAAAGCGAATTGCTGCGAGCCGTTCACCTCGTTGCCGTTCTTCAGCTTGCCCTTATAGCTCACGCTGAGGCTGTGTTCGCCGGTCGGTATGTTGCCGGTGTAGAGGCGCTGGACGCCGCCGTCCTGCAGCGCCTCCAGTTCCTTGAAGCTGTAGATGTAGTGAGCGACGAGTTCGCCGTTGATCTCGACCTGCACGGCGTCCAGGCGCAGCGCATCGCCGTCCGCGATCTCGACGAAAAGCGCCACCTGCGTTCCCGAGGGATACAGCAGGCGTTCTTCCAGACGGCCGAGTTCGGCGGCGATGTCGAGCACGTCGGACTTCATCTCCTGCACCTGCTCGTCGAGTCCGCGCATCTGCTCGCCGGATATGTCGCCGGCAGCGTCTGCGGCACTGCACATAACAAGGCTCAACAGCGCGATTCGAATGAATTGGTACATGATCGGCACCCGTCCTGACTGTGGGGGTCGGCTCTGCAGAGGGGGGCGACCTCCGCTGTCCCTCCCGTCTCGTGTTCCGAGGGCGCAGTGTCGATCAACCGCACACCCCAATCTGTGACCAGGTTCGCAAATCTATGTGGGCTAATCGGGACCGATTGACAGGTCCGGCAGGAAGCTGACGGTTCAGGACCGCCGTTATGTCAAGAGCAACGGGCCAGGGCGCGGCGGCTGGCGCCTGCCCGCAGGCGGCGGCGCCCGAGCATCAGGCGCAGACCGCTCAGCGCCATGAACAGCAGGGACAACGAGACGAGCGTGAGGAACAGCCGATAGCCCGGCCATCCGGTCTTGCCGGCGTGGAGCGGATACAGGGCATCGAACACGGCGGGTCCCGCGCCGCGCCGGGTCGCGTCGATGACCTGGAGCGTCTCGCCGGACGCGGGGTGCACCACCACATAGCTGCGGCCGTTCGGATGCAGCTCGCCCTCGTTGCGCAGCCGGACCAGCACCGGAGCACCGGACTGCCGCGGCGGCGAGACGAACCGCACCACGCCGGCCGGGAAAACCTCGCCGGCTGCATCGAGCACCTGCTGCCAGTCAATCGGCCCGTCGTCTCCCTCCACCGTCTCGACGGACGGTGCGAGCGGAGGCTGCGCGCCGAGAACTGCGTTCAGCGACGACTGGAACGGCGCGGGGAACACCATCGCCACGCCGGTGACGACCAGTCCGGCGAACAGCAGGCCGAGCGTCGCGCCCTGGGCCGCATGGCCGCGCAGGAGGTAGCGGGACTCCGTGTTACGGGGCCAGAAATAGCGCAGCCGAAAGATATTGCGCCGGCGCACCCAGAGCCATACGCCGGAGACCAGGCTGACGAGTACGAGACAGCCGAGGATTCCCACGAGGGTGTGGCCCGGCTCTCCCGCCAGCAGATACGCATGCAGCTCGAACAGAAAGGCGGGCAGGCTGTCGCTCCAGCCCCACTCCGCCACCAGGGCGCCGGTCTCCGGGTGATAGAGCCTCTCGCCGCCATCGGTCAGGTAGGCATGATAGGCGGGACGCGCCGGCCGCGGCATGGCGAGCGCCGAGAGCCGCCCTTCCGTGGCGGCGACGATGCGGGCGATGACTTCGGCGTCCGGCGTCTCCGCCGGCAGCGTCTCCGGCAGCTGCGGATAGCGCCAGTCGACGTACTCGTCGGCCCAGAGCAGCGCGAGCCCGCTCAGGGTCGCCACCGCCAGCCAGGCGGCGATGACGACCCCGAGCCAGCGGTGCAGCCGGCGGATCATGCGCTCAGAACGCCCGTTGCCACCCGAAGGTCAGCGTGCGGCCGTTGCCGGCGAAATAGGTATCGGACCGCTGGAAGGGCTCGGTCTGCGCGAAATAGGTGAAATAGTCCTCGTTCAGCAGGTTCTCGACGGCCACGGAGAAGACCCCGTAGTCCGACTTCCAGCTCACGAAGGCATCGGCCAGGGTATAGCCGTCGAAGTCGGCGGCGTCCGCGGGCGCGCCCGGGCCGTCGAAGCTGCGGTCTTCCAGCCGCGCCGCCTGCAGCCGCCAGCGGATGTCGTCGCGGAAACGGCCTTCGGCGTAGACGTTCAGGCGGTCCGGCCCGATGTTCAGGCCGTCCAGGTCGCTGTCCACGGAGCCGTCGCCGTCGGAATCGAAGCGGCCGTCGATGCGACTGTAGTTCGCCCCGACGCTGAGCGTGTCGCTGACCGCGTAGTCCAGGGCGAGCTCTATACCGTCGATCTCGGTGCGCTGGCGTTCCACCTCGAAGATACCGGCCTCGTTGCTGAGGAGCCGTGCACCGTTGTCGGCGGTGGATTCGTAGTAGGTGGCGCGGGCCGTCAGCCGGCCGTCGCCGTATTCCACGCCCACCTCGGTGTTGTCGGTGACGATCGGCTCCACCGCGAGCAGGCTGTCCACGTCCAGGCCGGGGGTGGAGACGCCGCGCAGTACACGGCCGACGTCCGGCATGGTGAAGGCTTCCGCAGCGGCCGCATACAGCGTCCAGCTATCCGTCAGCCGCCAGATTGCGCCGGCGTTGAACAGGGTCTCGTCGAACTCGGGCTCGCCGCCTGCCACGAAGGTGCTGCCGGCCGAGGCGATGGTGGTGTAGTCGTCCACCTCCAGACTCGCGTTCTCCTGCCGCGCGCCGCCGGAGAGCGTGAAAACCTCGTTGATGGTCCAGCCCAGCTGCAGGAACGGCGAGACGGTCTCGAACCGGGTCTCCGGCACCCACTCGCGGCCGCTGCGCGCCAGTTCCTGGGCCGAGTCGTCGCGGAACCAGTCCACGCCCGCCGTAAAGTTGAGGTCGGGGTCGACGAACGCGCGGTTCCAGGTGGTCTTCAGACCATTCTTGTCCGAGACGATCTCCGACTGGTCCAGAAACGGCCCGCCGTCCGGTGTGAGGCGGAAGAAGTCGCCGAAGGTGCCGCCCTCGAACAGCGCGGAGTAACTCTGATCGTAGACCTGGGCTTCGAGGCTGCCGCCCAGCACGGCGTCCTGGCGCCAGGTCAGCGAGACGGTCGTCACCTCATTACGGGCCGGGTCACCCACCTCTGCGGAGGGGTCGCCCTCTTCGGTGCCGGTCGGAATACCCGCCGCCCGGTCGCCGGGCACGCTGCGGAAATCGCCGTTGCGCTCCAGGTCGTAGTCGTTGACCAGCAGGGTCAGCGTGGCGTCGTCGGTCACCCGCCATTCACCCTTGCCGAACAGGCCGAGCGAGGTCGAGTCCATGATGTCGCCCTGGGTGGGATAAAGGCCCACCGGGTCCCCGTCCGCGTCGAGGAACAGTCCCCGGTCGTGGTACGCGAAGCCGACGATGAAGTCGAACGCGTCGCTGCCGCGACCGGTGGTGGCCGCGATCTTGTAGCCGTAGGCGTCGGAATCCAGGTCGTCCGCCGTCGTGAGGCGAGCCCGCAGATCGGTCTGCCAGGCATCCCCGGACACCGGCGCGCGGGTCACCGTGTTCACGACGCCTCCGGTGGCGCCGACGCCCTGGATGGCATTCGAGCCGTTGATCACCTCGATGCGCTCGATGAACGCCAGGTCGATGGTGTGGCCGTCGCGCTGGCCGTCCCGCAGGGCGTTGTGCTGGGGGACGCCGTCGATCAGGTACAACGGGTTGCGGCCGCGCAGGGTCTCGCTGCGCCCGGTGAGCTTCTGGGAGCTGGGCGCGAACCCGGGCACCGAGTTGGACAGTACGCTGGCGAGATCGTCGCTGATGGCCGACTGGAGCTCGATGGTCTCGGCATCCAGGATGGTCAGCGTGCCGGGAATGGCGGTCGCCGGCTGCTGGACGCGGCTGGCGCTGACCACGATCTCCTCGATCGCGCCCTCCGCGGCGTCGTTACCGGACTGCGCGGCCGCGGATTCGGGCGTGCCTGTTCCTGCCGCCAGGATGAGGCATGCCAGTAGCCCGGGGCGGGTCATGGATGAAGTCATCGTCGCTCCTCTTGCGGTGGTTCCAGATGCAAATGCGAATCCTTCTTATTTCGTGTCTTGTTGTCAACTGCGGCTTCTACGGATCCGCCGCCACGTCTCCGCAACGAGATGGCAACACGGTTGCTGATAGCATTCGGCCATGAAGTACACGCGGGATTACCGGGAACGGCTCACGCTCGATGACGGCACGCTCATCGAGTTCCGCGCCGTGCAGCCCTGGCACAAGGCGATGCTGGCGGAGGGGTTCACCCGCCTCTCGCCGGAATCCCGGCGCCGGCGCTTCTTCACGAGCAAGACCGGCCTCAGCGACGAGGAACTGCGCTACCTCACCGAGTTCGACGGCACGGATCACTACGCCCTGGGTGCCATGCTCCCCGCCGGCGCGCCCGACGGCGAAGCGCAGGGCATCGGCGTCGCCCGCTTCGTCCGCAGCACGTCGGATCCGGAGACGGCGGAGATCTCCATCGTGGTGGTGGACGACTGGCAGCACCGCGGTGTCGGCAAGCGTCTGCTGGAACGTATCGCCGGCGCGGCAGCCGAGCGGGGCATCCGCCGCATCCGCTCGGTGGCGCTCGCCGACAACCCGGACGTGCGCGAGTTGCTGGAGCGGCATACCGAGGGTCTGGAAGTGCGGCGGTCGGAACCGGGCGTCGTCGAGTTCAGCTTCCCGCTGACGATGCCGGTGAGCGACGACATCTTCGACGCCCTCTTCTCAACGCTGCGGCTGGTGGCGCTGGGCTCGTTCATCGTGCCGATCTGGTTCGGCGAGCAGACCGTGCGACGCCTGCTGTCCCTGGGCCGTAACCGGGAGCGCGACGCCGACGATACGCCGAACGGCTCCTGAAACGTCGGTCGCTCGCCTATACTGCCGTCCGGGATATCGCCGCAGGGGAGCCAGCCGATGACGCCGACCGTTTTCAGACTCACCAGCCGCCTCGCCGCCACGGCGGCGCTGGCCACCCTCGCCTGGGGTTGCGGCCCGTCGCCGGAACCGGACGCCGGAACCGCCACCGACGCGGCCGCCGGCGCCGAACCGGCCGACCTGATCCTGAGCGGCGGCATTATCGTCACCCTTACGGGCCCGACTCTCGAAGCCGGCGCCGTCGCGATCCGGGATGGCAGAATCCAGGCCGTGGGCACGGCCGAGGACATCGCGGCCGTCTGGGAGGGCACCGGCACGCTGGTCAGGAACCTCGGCGGCCGCACGGTGCTCCCCGGCTTCATCGATGCCCACGGCCATTTCCTGCAGGTGGGCTTCCTCGCCCAGTCCGCAAGCCTGTTGCCGCCGCCGGACGGCGGGGTCACCGACTTCGCCACCATGGCCGCCGCACTCGAGGCCCACCGGGACAGCGACCAGGCGGCGAAGATGGGCTGGATCGTCGGCATGGGCTACGACGATGCCCAACTCGACGAGCAGCGCCATCCCACCGCCGCCGACCTCGACGCGATGATCTCCGACATGCCGGTGCTGCTGATCCACCAGTCGGGCCACGTCGCCGTCGTCAACAGCGCGGGTCTCGAGGCTCTCGGCATCACCGCCGCGAGCGAGGACCCGCCCGGCGGCGTGATCCGCCGCAAGCCGGACGGCCGCGAGCCGGACGGCGTGCTGGAGGAGACCGCCTTCTTCGCCACTCTCGACAAGCTCCCGCTGCCCGAGGACCCGGAGAGCTTCGCCGCCATGGTGGCTGCCGCCCAGGAATCCTACGCAGCCGCCGGCTTCACGACGGCCCAGGAAGGCCGCGCCCTCCCGGCCAACGTGCGTGCCCTGCAGGCCGCGGCAAGCGGCGGCCTGCTGAAGCTGGACATCGACGTCTACCCGGACCCCACCTTCGCGCGCGACGCCGCGGAGTTCGACGGCCTCATGGAAAACGCCTCACGCCGATACGAGAATCACCTCCGCATCCCGGGCATCAAGCTGTCGCTGGACGGCTCGCCCCAGGCGAAGACGGCCTGGCTGAGCCTGCCCTACCACGTGCCGCCCCACGGTCAGGACGAGGACTACCGGGGCTATCCCCAGCTCGAGGACGACTACCTCGCGACCGAGGTGCGCCGGGCCTTCGAGAATGGCTGGCAGGTGCTGACCCACGTCAACGGCGACGCCGCCATCGATCAGTTCCTGGCGGCCGTCGGCAAGGCCACCGAAGCGCTCGGGCCGGGTGACCGCCGGCCGGTGGCCATCCACGCCCAGACCGCGCGCGAGGACCAGCTGGACGCCATGGCGGAACTCGGCGTGATCCCCTCGTTCATGTCCGTGCACACGTTCTACTGGGGCGACTGGCACCGGGACAGCGTGCTCGGGCCGGAGCGCGCGGTGCGCATCTCACCTGCCCGTTCGGCGCTCGAGCGTGGCATCGTCTACACCAGCCACAACGACGCGCCGGTGACGCCGCCGAACAGCCGCATGATCCTCTACAGCCAGGTGAATCGGCTGACCCGTTCGGGCCGGGTGCTCGGGCCGGAACAGCGCGTGACGGCCCGGCAGGCGCTGGAGGCCATCACGAGCAGCGCCGCACGGCAGCTGTTCGAGGAAGCGCGCAAGGGCACCATCGAAGCCGGCAAGCTGGCCGATCTGGTCATCGTCGATCGCAACCCGCTGACGATCCCGCCGGAGGAACTGATGGATCTGACCGTGCTCGAGACCCTCAAGGAGGGCGAGACGATCTGGCGGCGGGAGGCGGCAACCGCGACGGCCGCGCGCTGAGACGATCGGAGCCGGACCGGCCGAGCCGGTCGACGCCACCCGCGCCGATCACACGGATCGCGGCGGGGCGCCTCGCAGTCGCGCCTGCAGCCTTTGCGGCGCCACCCGCGCGAGCAGACGCAAGCGGCCGGAGAGGCGTGACAGCCGGCCGCGGCTGCTGCCCGGCAGCGACAGCCACAGCCTGAGCAGGTGGCGCCGCTCGGTCGGGGCCGCGTAATCCTCGTAGGCCGTGCGTGCGTGCAGCACGGTGTGATTGGAGACCAGCTGGATGTCCCCGGGCGCGAGATCCATGTCCAGGCGGTTGTCGGGGTCCTCGGCGATGCTCTCGTAGAGACCCAGCAGTTCACGCTCCGCCTCGCTCATCGACGGCACGTGCTCGTAGTCGAACGCCGAGCGGAAATAGTCGCTGTGGTAGAAGGTGCGCAGGTGCCCGCCGTGGTAACGGCAGGGCTCGATCGGCACCGTGCGCACGCCACCCTCGCCGTGGGTATCCAGGTGGAAGGGCCGGTAGAGACGTTCCACCAGGTCCGGCCGCCGTGACAGCAGCTCGTTGTAGACCGTCACCGAACTCACGATGCGGCTGAGACCGCCGGACTTCGCCTTGCGCAGGCACAGCAGTCCGACCACGTCGGCCGCGTCACAATGGTAGGCAATGTTCTTCGCCGTCTTGTAATAGCGCCCCGAGTCCCGGTCAGCGGCGGAGCGCGTGTCGATGACGTGGCCGAGCAGATCGCCTTCCGGATTCTGGGTGCCGGGGATGCCCAGGTGCAGGCCGAACGCCCAGAAGAAGGTCCCGGCCTCGTCCTCGCTCCAGTCCGCGACCGGCACACCGCGGATCAGCTGGAAGCCCCGGCCGTCGGCCAGCTCCCGGCGCCACTCGTCGATGCGTGGCGCCAGCAGGGGCAGCGGGAAGTCCTGCCGTCGCAACCGTCGCAGCTCGAGGCCGCGGGCCGCGACAACGTTCACGGCCGCACGAATCTCGTCGACTTCCGCCGGCGTCAACTCGTGGGTCCAGTCACTAGGGCGTAGGTCGCTGCCGCGCCAGGCCGCCGGACCCGTAATCGGCTTGCGGCGGATCTTCGCGTGGGGACGCGCGAAATAGTGCAGGGTCTGAGCCTGCAGGGTGTTGTAGGAGCGGCGGCCGAACAGCATGGTCCGGTTCAGCGGGGCAGGCCCATGGGAAAGCGGCGTCGCATCTCGTCCCGCAGTTCCTCGGCGACCTCGGGAGAGAGGCCCGCACCGCCGAGAATGCGGTCCACCGTCTCCGGATCGCGGCCGTTCTGCAGGAGCAGGGGCGCCAGCGCGCGCATCTTCATTTCGTCGGTGGTGATGCGCCGCACATAGTCCAGGCTGCGGTCGAGGTCCCCGATGCCCACGGCCAGGGCAGAGTAGCCGCTGTCCCGCAGCGAGGTCTCACTGAACGAGCCGACCCATTGCTCCGTCCGCTGCGGGTCGGCTCGAACCATCGGTCGTACCATCTGCTCGACGAGCTGGGGCGAGCGGTCCTGCGCCGGCATGCGCTCGTAGATGGCGATGGCATTCTCGGGCGCGGCGCTCGCCATCGCACCGGCGACGCGGGCCAGAGCATGGCTGCGCAGAGTCTCGTCGCCGATGCGCCGGGCGATGGCCAGGGCCGTCTCGGGGTCATTCCGGCTCATCCCGCCGGTCAATGCCGTGGCAATCCGGTCGAAGTCGGGGTCGCCCTGATAGCCCTCGAGCCAGGCGGCCGCGATGGCCGGATCATCGGCACTCTTCTGGTTCGCCATCGCCGTCAGCCAGGCTGTACGCTCCTTCCCGTTCAGGCGGGCCAAATACTGGGCGGCGATCTCCGGATGGGTCGTGACGATGCGACCGGATACTTGCCGGAGCAGCTTCTCTCGCTCGTCCGCCGGTCGCGCCAGCGCGAATTCCATCGCGGCCCGGGGGTCCGCAGTGGCAAGCCCGTTCACCAGGCTCAGCACAGCCTGGCTGCGCTTCGGCCCGGCGGGCAGCTCCGCAATGTAACCGGCAGCCAGGTCGGGATCGGTATCCGCAGCGCCGCTGATAGCCACCATCAGCGCCCGGGCTCGTTCATCCGGGTCACCCAGCGCGGCGGCACGGTTCAGTCCGACCAGCGGATCGCTTCGTGCCGCCTGACGCAGCACCATCAGCCAAATGTCGCCCCGCTCACCCTCCACTCGCTCGGCCCAGACTAGCGCCTCGTCGATGTCCCGCGACACCAGCGTCCCGATGATCGACCGCGCTACCCGTTTGCGCACCTGGGGCTCGGCGATGCCGAGGACGGCGTCGGCGGCACGCTCCGGCGCGGTCTGCGCGAGCAGGCTCAGCATCGAGTAGTAGGCGCCCTGCCGCGCGCTGGCGGGGAGTCCGGCGGCGAGCTCCAGTGCACGATCCGTGTCCTCCACAACAAGTGTCCCGAGCGCAGCGGTCTGCATTTGTGTGCGGAGTCGTTGATTATCCTCACGCCGGGCCGCGTCCCACAGACCCTCCGGATCCTGTTTGGCCCATGCGTGCGTGGCGGGCGCCATGACCGCATTTCGCAAGCGGCCGTCATCGAGCTGCCTCACTCGCGCGAACGCGGCCTCCGGATCCGCCTCCGCCCAGGTTCGGACGATCAGAGAAAGCGCCGTCTCGCGGGCCTCCCGATCCTCCAGTTCCAGCGCCCGCTCGAAAGCGCCTGCCGGATCGCTTTCCGCGTTAGCCGCGACAGCGCTGCCCTGGACGTGCGGCGTCCGCAAAGCCTCCGGCAACCGTGACAGTACGGCGGCTGCGCGATGACTGCCGCGCCACGCATGGGCGTTGACGATGCCCGTCGCAGCCGAGCGCTGCAGGTCCGTCTCGCGGGAGAACGTCTGCAGCCCCGCCAGCGCGCCGTCCAGGTCGCGGCGCGCCCAGTCGCCGAACAGCGCCTGCAAAAGCTCGTGCGCTTCCGGCGGCGATTCCGCCGCCGCCCGGCGCGCGGCCGGTTCGGCATCGAGTTCTGTGAAGCGCAGATAAAGCACCCGGCGAGCCAGCCGGCGCTGCGCCGGATCGGCGATCTCGGCCACTTCGTCGATCAGGGCCGCCACTCTCTTCTCGCCGGCACGGCCGGCGAGTGCATGCAGCGCTTCCGAGCGAGCGAAGGCGGTCGGCAGCGACACGGCCTGCTTGAGGTCGTGCACGTCGGCGTAGTGGCCGCGCCGCAGACGCGCGGCCGCTTCCTCGCTCACGGTCGGGGTACCCGCGGCGACCTCGTTCGGCCTCGGCTGCGCGACTTCTCCGTCGCCGCAGCCGCCGAGCAGCGCGGCCAGCGACAACACGCAGACGGCTGCGCAGACGCCCCTCCGTGGCATCCCGGTCCCGTCCCAGTCAGCCCAGCGAGGCGGCCGCGTCCTTGATGGCGCGTCGGATGCGCACGTAGGTGGCGCAGCGGCAGAGGTTGCCGTCCATGGCCTCGTCGATGTCCTTGTCGCTCGGCTTCGGATTCTTCTTCAGCAGATCGACCGCGGACATGATCTGGCCGGACTGGCAATAGCCGCACTGGGGCACGTCTATCGCCTGCCAGGCTGCGCGGACGGCTTCGGCCTCGGGGCCCTGGACGCCCTCGATGGTGGTGACGCTCGAATCGGCGACACTGCCCACCGGGGTCACGCAGGCGCGCCGCGCCCTGCCGTCCACGTAGACGACGCAGGCGCCGCACTGGGAGATGCCGCAGCCGTACTTCGTGCCGGTGAGCTGCAGCCGGTCGCGCAGTGCCCACAGCAGCGGCATCTCGCTCGGGACGTCGAGTTCGACGGATTCACCGTTGACGGTCAGTTTGGTGCTCATGACTGTTCACTCCCGCTGCTGAGGCTGTCCAGGCTGTCCGCATTCGGCCCGAAGACGGGCAGGCGGCGGATACGCTTGCCGGTGGCGGCGTAGATGGCGTTGGTGAGTGCCGGGGCGGCCGGCGGCGTCGGCGGCTCGCCCACCCCGCACGGCGGGGCGTCGGACTCCATGATCTTCACCTCGAAGTTCCGCGGCGCCTCGCTCATCTTCATGATGCGCCAGGAGGGGAAGTTCTCCTGCTGGATGACGCCGTTCTTGGCGGTGATCTCGCCGTACAGCGCGTTGGAGAGCCCGTACAGGCAGCCGCCTTCCATCTGCGCCTCCACGTGGCGCGTATTCACCACGGTACCGGCGTCGATGGCGGACCAGACGCCTGGTATGGTGAGCCGGCCCTCGTCGTCCACCTTCACCTCGACCACGGTGGCCACGTAGGCCAGGAAGGAGCGATGCGCGGCGATGCCCAGGCCCCCGCCGCTGCCCATCGTGCGGCCCCAGCCGGCCATCTCGGCGGCCATCTTGGTCACGTTGGCCAGCCGGCCGGTATCGATGGGGTATTCCTCGAACGGGTCGCCGTAGTTGTCGTACTCGGCGCCCTCCTCCCGCGGGTCCACGATCCGCGGCGGTCCGATCAGTTCCAGCAGGAAGTCCTTCTGGTCGCGGCCGGCGGCCGCCGCGAGTTCGGCGGCGAAGCTCTGGATGGCGAAGGCGTGATAGACATTCGCCACCGAGCGCAACCAGCCGATGCGCACCTTCGCCTCGGCCGGCCCGGTCTCCAGCTGCAGGTTCGGCACGATGAAGGGGTTGTCCGAGGCGCCCAGGCGCAGCTCGCCCCAGGAGGGCTCCGTGACGCCTTTCTGGAACGTCGACGGGATGGGCGGAAATACGGTGCGGTGCAGGAACGCCGTGCAGCGGCCCTCCTCGTCCAGGCCGCCCTCCATGTGCTGGCCGCTCACCGAGTGGAAGTAGCCGTGCTTGAGGTCGTCCTCCCGGCTCCAGGTGACCTTCACCGGCCTGCCGATCTCCCGCGCGAGCAGTGCGGCTTCCACGGCGAAGTCCGGCTTGGACTTGCGGCCGAACGCGCCGCCGAGCCAGGTCGGCGTCACGATCACCTGCTCCGGGTCGACGTCCAGCGCCCCCGCGACCGCGGACCGGGTGGCCTGGGGCGCCTGTACGCAGGCCCAGACCTCGCACTTGTCGCCGTCCCAGCGCGCGGTGGCCGCCGGCGGCTCCATGGGTGCCTGGGACAGATGCGGCACGTAGTAGTCGGCGGATACCCGTTTCGCCGCCGATTCGAGCGCCTTCTTTACGTCGCCGCGGCTGCGCCGCACCTGGCCGGGCTTGCGGGCCGTCTCCAGGAGCTGCTCCCGGAAGGCGTCGGAGTCGTAGTCACCGTTCGGGCCCGCCTCCCACTCGATCTCCAGCGCCTCGCGACCCTGCAGGGCGGACCAGGTGTTGTCGGCGATGACCGCGACGCCGCCGAGGGGCTTGAAGGCCGCCGGCGGTTCGGGCGAATCCAGCCGCACGGTACGCAGCACGCCGGGCACCTCCAGCGCCTTCTCGTCGTTCACGCTCTTCACGCTGCCGAACACCACCGGCGGGCGGGCGATGACCGCGTAGACCATGTCGGGCACCTGTACGTCGATGCCGAAGGTGCCCTTGCCGACCACGATGTCGGGGACCGTGAGGGACGCGACGTCCTTGCCGATGTAGCGCCAGTCGCTGCGGTCCTTCAGCCGGACGGCGTCCTTGTCGGGAATATCGAGACCGGCGGCGTCCGCGGCCAGCTCGCCGTAGCCGAGGGTGCGTCCGCTGGGCCCGTGCACCACCTGGTGCAGCTGCGCGCTGCACTCTTCCGCCGGCACGCCCCAACGGTTCGCCGCCGCCGTCTCCAGCATGTGGCGCATGCCGGCGCCCGCATAGCGCAGGCGGGTGAGGTTGCGGCGCACGGAGCGCGAGCCGTCGGTGTTCTGGTCGCCGTATTTCGGATGACCGATAGCCTGCACCACCTCGATGCGGCTCCAGTCGGCCTCGAGTTCGTCGGCCATGATCTGGGCCATTGCCGTCCAGGTCTGCTGACCCATCTCGGAGCGGTGACAGGTCACCGTGACGGTACCGTCTTTATCGATGCTGATGAACAGGCTCGGCGTGGCGTCTCCGCCCCGCACGTCGCTGAGGCCGCCGGCCGTCTGGTCGGCCCGCGCGCAGCCCGTCAGCGACAGCGCGAACGCGAAGCCCGTGCCCGCCGCGATGCCGGCGAGGACGTCCCGCCGGGTGACCCGCGCGAGCGGAATCTCCGTGAGGGCTCCGTTCCCGTCCTGCCGCCAGCTGAGCGGCCCCGCCTCCATTTCCGGTCTCGTGTCCGGTCCGATGTCCGTCGCCATGGCAGACTCCCTGTGTCGCGGTGCATCAAAGCGCCTCGGCGCTGCCTATCAACATAACACGGCAATGGGCCGTGTATCAGGTGCTCAACTCAGGCACTCATGTCAGGCACTCATGTCAGGCACTCAGGGGCGACGCACGCTCGATCAGCCCGCGCGCATCGAGGTCCAGCCCCGGCGCGAAGGCGCCCCAGGTATAGCCCCGCTCGGAGCGCAGGCGGGTGGCGGCGAAACCCTCGGCCACGATCGGCGGCGCGACGCGGAAGAGCTCCGCCGCCTGGCATGCGAGCGCCAGCGACTCGACGAAATGCCGCGCCGTGGCTTCGCCCAGCGCTTCTTTCACGTTCAACGTGGTGACCGTGTGGATCAGGCCGTCGAGGTGGCGGTCGGCGCCGCGGGCGTCGTCCAGTTCCGCGAACAGCGCTTCCAGCACGCCCGGGTCGCGCTGGATGGCGCGCAGGGTATCCAGCGCGATCACGTTGCCGGAGCCTTCCCAGATGCTGTTCAGCGGCGACTGGCGGAAGTAGCGCGGCATCGGCGACTCCTCCACGTAGCCGGCGCCGCCGAGACACTCCATGGCCTCGTAGACGAGGGCCGGCGTGCGCTTGCAGATCCAGTACTTCGCGATCGGCGTGAGGATGCGCGCGATGGCGGCGGCATGCTCCGAGTGCGGGGCATCGTCGAACGCGCGGGCCACCCGGAAACTCATGGCGAGCGCCGCCTCCTGCTCCAGCGCCAGATCCGCGAGCACCTGGGCCATGGCCGGGTGCTCCACCAGCCGCGGGCCGAAGGCGCGCCGGTGCCCGGCGTGCCAGAGCGCCTGGGACAGCGCGGCGCGCATGATGGCCGTCGAGCCCACCATGCAGTCGAGGCGGGTGCCCTGCACCATCTCGATGATGGTGCGCACGCCGCGGCCTTCCTCGCCCACCATCCGCGCCCACGCGTTGTGATATTCGATCTCGCTGGAGGCGTTCGAGCGGTCGCCCAGCTTGTCCTTCAGCCGCACCACCTGGATGGTGTTGCGCGTACCGTCCGGGCGCCACTTCGGCGCGAAGAAGCAGGACAGGCCGGCCTCGGTCTTCGCCAGCGTGAGAAAGCCGTCGCTCATCGGCGCCGAGCAGAACCACTTGTGGCCAACGAGTTCGTACTCCCCGTCCGCGCCGAGCGGCACGGCACGGGTGGTATTCGCGCGCACGTCGGAGCCGCCCTGCTTCTCGGTCATCGCCATGCCGAGGGTGACGCCCCGCTTCTCCCCGGCCGGGAGGCAGCGGGGATCGTAGGCCGCCGCCGTCACCCGCGGCTCCCACTCGGCCGCCAGGTCCGGCTGATGGCGCAGCGTGGGGATGCAGGCGTAGGTCATCGAAAACGGGCAGCACACGCCCTGGTCCGCCTGACTCAGGACGTACATCAGCGCCGAGTGCGCCACGTGCCCGCCCCGCTCCGCCGTCCAGGCCACCGAGCTCACACCGCTCTCGAGCCCCAGCGCCATCAGCCGGTGGTAGTCGGGATGGAAGTCCGCCTCGTCGATGCGCTGGCCGTAGCGGTCGAAGGCCTTCAGCACCGGCGGACTGGCATTCGCCCGCGCCGCCCAGTCCTGGACCTCGGCCGAGCCGACTCGCGCGCCCAGCCGGCCGAGTTCCGCATCCATCCAGGCCGCGCCGCTACGGCTCACGGCCTCCTTCAGCGCGATGTCGTTCTCGTAGCAGTTGACGCCCTCCAGCGGTGGCGCCTGGTTGATGACCTCGTGGGTCGCGAGTTCGGTACGGGGCTTCAGGTGTCCCATCGTTCGCTCCGGTCGGTGGCTATGCCCACAATGTAACGCCGCCGCAGGGCGGCGTCAGCCGTGGACGGACCGGATGACCGTGCCGGTCTGCGCGTCAGTTCTTCTCCCGGTCCACCAGCCGGTTGGCCGTGATCCAGGGCATCATCTCCCGAAGGCGGGCGCCGGTGGTCTCGATGAGGTGTGCCTCGGTGTTGCGCCGTTGCGCCGTCATGGACGGATAGTTCATGGCGCCTTCGGCGATGAACGACTTGGCGTACTCGCCGCTCTGGATGCGATCCAGGGCATTGCGCATCGCGGCCCGGGACTGCTCGTTGATGACTTCCTTGCCGGTGAAGTACTCGCCGTACTCCGCGTTATTGGAGATGGAGTAGTTCATGTTGGCGATGCCGCCCTCGTACATCAGGTCGACGATCAGCTTCAGCTCGTGCAGGCACTCGAAGTAGGCGAGTTCCGGTGCGTAGCCCGCCTCGACCAGCGTCTCGAAGCCGGCCTTGACCAGCTCCACGCAGCCGCCGCAGAGCACGGTCTGCTCGCCGAAGAGATCGGTCTCCGTCTCGTCGCGGAAGGTGGTCTCGATGATCGCCGTGCGGCCGCCGCCGATGCCGCAGGCATAAGACAGCGCGACGTCCTTCGCCCGACCGCTCGCATCCTGGAAAATGGCCACGAGATCCGGGATGCCGGCGCCTTTGGCGAACTCGCTGCGCACCGTGTGGCCGGGCGCCTTCGGCGCGATCATGACGACGTCGAGATCCGCCCGCGGCACCACCTGGTTGTAATGGATGACGAAGCCGTGGGCGAAAGCGAGGGTGGCGCCCTGCTTCAGGTTCGGCTCGACCTGGTCCCGGTACAGCGCCGCCATGGACTCGTCCGGCGCCAGCATCATCACCAGATCGGCGCCGGACACGGCCTCGGCCACGCTCTGCACCCGCAGCCCTGCCTTCTCGGCCTTCGCGACGGAGGAGGAACCCTCCCGCAGCCCCACGGTGACGTCGACACCGGAGTCCTGCAGGTTGAGAGCATGGGCGTGGCCCTGGGAGCCGTAGCCGATCACGGACACTTTCATGCCCTGGATGATGGAGAGGTCGCAGTCCTTGTCGTAGTAGATGTTCATGGCGGGCTCCTGTCGCTGATGTGGAGGCATGTGATGATATGTAGGAGGGCCTTCAGGCCCGATCCAATAAACCGGATCGGGCCTGAAGGCCCTCCTGCGCGGGATGGGGGCACCATAGTGCAACGAGTGTATTTTCTGAAATGAAATATTTAAAATCTTGTATTGCGTTTTTTGCAATGAAGGAACCGGCATGGACGACCGCAGCCTGCGTGCCTGCCTGAGCCTGGCCGACACGCTGCACTACNCCCTCCTGCGCGGGATGGGGGCACCATAGTGCAACGAGTGTATTTTCTGAAATGAAATATTTAAAATCTTGTATTGCGTTTTTTGCAATGAAGGAACCGGCATGGACGACCGCAGCCTGCGTGCCTGCCTGAGCCTGGCCGACACGCTGCACTACGGGCGGGCCAGCGGGGCCTGCCACATGAGTCCGTCGACGCTCAGCCGCATCATCAGCGGTCTGGAGGAGGAACTCGGCGTCCGGCTGTTCGAGCGGGACAACCGCAGCGTCAGCCTCACCCCGGCGGGCGAGCGCTTCCGGACGTGGGCCCGCGAGACGCTGGAGCAGTGGGAGGCGCTGCGCGCCGGTCTGGCCGCCGACAGCGACGAGCTGACCGGCGAGATCAGCATCTACTGCTCGGTCACGGCCAGCTACAGCTTTCTTTACGACCCGGTCGCCGAGTTCCGGCGGCGCCATCGGCGGGTACGGATCACGGTGCACACCGGCGACCCGGAGCAGGCCGTCGCCCGGGTGCGTGCAGGCGACGAGGATCTGGCCATCGGGGCCCGCCCGGAGCGCCTGCCAGCCGCCCTTGCCTTCGAACCCATGGCCGTCTCACCGCTGGTGTTCATCGCTTCCCGTGAAGACCCGGACGTGGATCGATTCCTGAAGCCGCGCATGCGGCCCGCCGACTGGGCCTCGGTGCCCATGATACTGCCCGAGCGGGGACTCGCCCGGGAGCGGGTCGAGCGCTGGTTCCGGGACAAGGGGATACGGCCCCAGGTACTGGCCCAGGCAGCCGGCAACGAGGCCATCGTCAGCATGGTCGGGCTCGGCGGCGGCGTGGGTGTCGTGCCGCTGATCGTGCTGGAGAACAGCCCGCTGGCCGGCAGGGTGCGGCAGGTTGACGCACGCCCCGCGCTGGCGCCTTTCGAGGTGGGGTTGTTCGCGCGCCGCAAGCGGCTCGGCGACCGGCTGGTGCGGGCATTCTGGTCGGCGCTGACCGCCGGCGGGCCGGCGCCCCCGGCGAATGCCTAGTGACAGGACACTAGCTGGCGATGATGCCGGCCAGTTCGGCCGGGGTGATCTTCAGCGCCTTCGCCACCATGTCGAAGAAGTTCACCTCGCGCTCGCTGATGCGGCAGTCGCTGTGGATGACGTCGGCGAGCGCCTTGGCGATGGCGACCCGCTCCGACGATTGCAGCCGCTTCGCCACGCTGGACAGATAGTCGGGCAGCGGGGCGTTCTCGTAGATTTCGGATTTGGCCGCGACGCGGATGTCGGCGGCGTGGATGTCCTCGTCCAGCATGCGCTTGAGGATGGTCTGCACCGTGTCCACCTCGGCCGGATCGATATTGGCGTCGGCGCTCGTGGCCCGGGAGAGGGTCATCAGCAGCACTTCCTTGAACAGGGTGCGCCGCTCTTCCTCGGTCGGCTCCGAGCCGCCGAAAATCTTCAGTACGCTACTGAGATCCGCTATCGCCATGTGAGGTCTCCCGCCTTGTCCGCACCGCCGCTGCAGCGGCCCGCATTGTGATTGTGGGCGCAGTATATACGTATGGGAGCCGATCTTGCACGGCCATGGTGCGCCGGGCCGTCAGCCCACGACGCGATCTCTCCCCGCGCGCTTGGCCCGGTACAGGTTCGCGTCCGCCCTGCCGAGGACGGCGGCCCGGTCTTTCCCCCGTCCGCTGGCAGCGACTCCGATGCTGACGGTCACGCTGAGCGACGGCGCCAGATCGGACCAGTCCAGCGCCGCGACCGCCGCGCGGATGGCCTCGCCGACGCGCACAGCCGCCTCCGCGTCCGTGGCGGGCAGACAGATCAGGAATTCCTCGCCGCCGTAACGGGCGACCATGTCGGTCTCCCGGCAATGAGACTCGAGCAGACGCGACAGGCGCTCCAGCACCGCGTCGCCCACGGCGTGCGAATGCGTGTCGTTGATCAGCTTGAAATGGTCGACGTCGGCCAGGACCACGCCCAGCGGACGCCCCACGCGCTCCGCGAGCTCGAGCTGGCCGTCGACGAAGCCGTCGGCATAGCGCCGGTTGAACAGTCCGGTGAGCTTGTCCCGGGTCGCCTGCCGCTCGAGCTCCAGGGTCTTGGCCCTGAGTTCGCGGGTGCGCTCCTCCACCAGCGCCTCCAGCCGCTGGCGCATATCCGCGAACTCCTTCAGCGCCAGCATGCCCAGCGAGAGCACGAACAGCAGGATCATGATGACGGCCACCTCCATGCGGCCGAAGACGATCGCCACCAGGACGGCGGCCGGCACCGAGCCGATCTCGATCATCGTCTGGAAGGCGCTGAACATCCCCGCCGTGGCCATGCCGCGCAGGCTGACATAGATGCGCATGCCGATCTCGTTGATGGCCTGCATCGCCAGCGCCAGCAGCACGATCAGGGCGGCGCTGCGCCAGTCGACGGCCGTCAGTGGCACCGGGCCGCCGAGCCTGACGTAGAGCAGCCCCGCGACCAGGATCATCAGGGACATCAGGCCCGCATTGTGCAGGGAGGCCGTGACCGCCCGACGGATACCGCCGCGGCGTAAGCGCTGCAGCGGCCACAGGAGAGAGGCCAGGCCGTTGATGATGGCGGCATCGACCGGCCCCAGCAGGAGCAGGCTGGACACCTGGGCCACCCGATCGAAGGAGACGTGGCCGAAGGTCGGATGGGGATAACCCACCGTGATCGTGAACAGCCCGAACAGCAGGAAAAACCCTGCCAGCGGCAGCTCGTCCGCGCTTATGGAGGCGCCCGTTGCCACCGCCGCCGCGACGATCGCCGTGACGGCGACCGCGAACAGGGCGGCGGCATAGACCAGGTCCGCCGGCAGCCGGGCGTTCAGCGCACCGCCTCCAGCAGCTCCCCGGCGAGGCGCAGGTGATCGGCGACACTGCGCGGCTCGAGGAAGCGCTCGCTCACCCGTTCCCTGGCGGCGGCACCGAGCCCCTCCCGCAGCTCGCTGTCGCCGACCAGGCGATCCAGCAGCCCGGCGAACGACGCCAGGTCGCGGGGGTCGTCGAGCAGCAGGCCGTGGCGGCCGTCGTCGATCTGGTCCTGTATGCCGCCCACCCGGGTCGCGAGCACAGCCCTGCCCTTCCACATGGCCTCGGTCACCGTAAGCCCGAAGCCCTCGTGCAGGCTCTTCTGCACGATGACGGCCGCGTGGCGCTGGATGGCGTTCACCATGGCGGCGTTCTCCTCCACGTCGACCATCGGCAGCATGGCCAGGTGGATGCGGCTGCGCTGGGCGTGGGGCAGCTCACGCCAGACCCGGAACACCTCGTGGAAGACCTCGATGCTTTCCGGATCGTCGGCCACGCCGGTCACGCTGGGTCCCACCATCACCAGCTCGGCGCCGCCGTCGCCGCCGTGACCCAGCCAGGCGGCGAAGCCCTCGATGACGCCGCAGGGGTCTTTCAGGGGATCCCAGCGCGAGACCTGCACCACCATGGGGACGTCCGGCGGCGTCGGCTGACCGCAGCGGATGAGATCCGCGTGCCGGTCCACGCGGCCGCGGCTGCCGTCGCTGCGGAAGAACTCGTAGTCCGGCGCCGCCGGGAGCGGGCCCGACACCAGGCCGGCATGCACCAGCAGCGTGCGCACCGCGTCGTCGCTCATGCCCTGATTCTTGGGCGTGAAAGCGTCGATGCTCGGCGGGATGATGACGGTGCGCTCCCGGTCGACGATCGGCGGCACGTAGGCCTGACGGGAGAACACGAACCGGCTGGGATAGGCGAGATAAGGGCTCAGGAAGCGCCAGGCCCGGTCGTATTCCTCGTTCCAGTCACTGTGGCCGATGTGGCAGCGCCAGGCGACGGCGGCCCCGTGCTCGACCAGGTAGCGGGCCAGCCCCAGGGTCTGCGGATCGTGCAGCAGGACGACGTCGCCGGGCTTCACCAGGGCCAGCAGTTCCGCCGCATTGTCCTCGAGGGTCTCCTCGTAGATGCGCCGGGCCTCGTCGTCCAGGGGCGTGCCGTCCCCCGGCTCGCCGTGCAGCCCGTGGTGCAGGCGCTTCGTCACCCGGAAGAACGCGGGATTGCCGCCGACGACCAGCCAGCGGGAGTCGATGTCGAAGTGGCGGCAGTAGCCGAGCAGCGAGGGCAGCATCTCGGCGACCCCGCCGCCCTCCGCCGTGGAATTGAGGTGCCAGAAGACCCGGCCCTCCAGCGCCCGAGCGAGCCGCGCGGCCTCGGTACGGAGATCCGCAAGCAGCCCCGATGCGGCCAGGCCTTCGTAGCGATCGATGCTGAGCGAGTGGATATCGACTTCGAAAAGCCTGCCCGTCTCCCGTTCCATCCCGACTCCGTCAGCTGCCAAAGTGGCGCATGATAGCGTGGCCGCGCGCCGGCTTCATGCAGCCGGTGCGCGGCGAAGCGTGTAAGCTGCCGGGCATCCATCGGCAGGGGCGGTTCGGCAGAGAGCGTCATGAGCAGCGACCCGGCGAACGACAGGACCGCCCGCACGGCCGTCCCCCCCGTTCCCCTCATCGTGAACCCGGCTGCCGGGCGCGGCGCGGCCGGCCGCCACGGCGAGGCGATAGGCCGCCTGCTGGAGGCCGCGGGTCGCCCCGTAGCCCCCCGCTACAGCCGGGAGCCCGGCCACATGGCGGCGCTGTTGCGCGAAGCCGCCGCCGCCGGAGCCCGCGAGGTGGTCGTAGCCGGGGGCGACGGCACGGTCCGGGAGGCCGTGAACGCGATCCTCGGCCAGGAACTGGATCTCGCCCTCGGCGTGATCCCGGCCGGCACCGGCAACGACTTCGTCAAATCGCTGGGCACGCCGCGGAGCTGGCGCAACGCCTGCACCGCGGTAGCGGTAGCACTGGCGGAACGGCGCCGGCGGCGCATCGACGTGGGCTGGTGTAACGGGGAGTGGTTCGCCAACAGCGTCGGCATCGGGCTGGACGGCGTGGTGGTCCGCGCCGCCGAACGGGTACGCTGGCTGCCCGGCCTGCTCGCCTACCCGGCCGCCCTCGCACTCGTGCTGCGCAGCGGAGTGGACGCGGCGGATGTGCGCATCGAGGCCGACGGCCGCCGCCTGGAACTGCCGGCGTCGATGGTGATCGCCTGCAACGGCGCCTGGTTCGGCGGCCTGTTCCACATCGCCCCGCCGGCCAGCCTGGACGACGGCCTGCTGTCGGTGGTGGTGGCCGCACCGCTCAGCCGCCGCAGGGTACTGACCCTGGTGCCGCAGGCCATCCGGGGCACCCACATGAGCGCGCCGGAAGCCATGCTGTTCAGCGCGCGGGAACTCGTCATCGAGACCTCCGCGCCGCTGCCCCTGGAAGCCGACGGCGAGGCCGCCGCCGTGCCGGTGAGCCGGCTCGAGATCCGCTGCGTGCCTGCGGCGCTGTCGGTAATCGCCTGAGCCGGGAATAGCCTCAGCCGTCAGTCCAGCCCCGCCATGGCGAAGTACTTGATCTCGAGGTAGTCGTCGATGCCGTACTTCGAGCCCTCGCGGCCGATGCCCGACTCCTTCACGCCGCCGAACGGCGCCACCGGCGTGGAGATCAGGCCGGTGTTCAGGCCCACGATCCCGTACTCCAGCGCCTCGCCGACCCGCCAGGCGCGGGCCAGGTCGCGGGTGTAGAAGTAACTCGCCAGCCCGAAGCGGGTGTCGTTGGCCATGGCAATGGCCTCGGCCTCGTCGCGGAACGGGAACAGCGGCGACAGCGGTCCGAAGGTCTCCTCACCGGCCACCAGCATCTCGGGCGTGGCGCCCTTGACCACGGTCGGCTGGAAGAACCGCCCGCCGAGCGCATGCCGCTTGCCGCCGGTAATCAGCTCCGCGCCACCGGCGAGTGCATCGGCGATGTGCTCCTCCACCTTCTCCACCGCGCTCTCGTCGATCAGAGGGCCCTGGTCGGTATCGCCCTGCAGGCCGTCGCCCACCACCAGGTCGTCGACGGCGGCAGCCAGCTTGTCGGCAAAGGCATCCATGACCGATTCCTGGACCAGGAACCGGTTCGTGCACACGCAGGTCTGGCCGGTGTTGCGGTACTTCGAGGCCACGGCGCCCTCGACGGCCGCGTCGAGATCTGCATCGTCGAAGACGATGAACGGCGCATTGCCGCCGAGTTCCAGCGACACCTTCTTCATGGTGCCGGCGCACTGCTCCATGAGCAGCTTGCCGATCTCCGTGGAACCGGTGAACGAAAGCTTGCGCACCGTCGGGTTGCCGGTCATCTCGCCGCCGATGGCCGATGCCGAGCCGGTGACCACGCTGAACACGCCGGCCGGGATGCCGGCCTCCTCCGCCAGCACGGCCAGCGCCAGTGCCGAGTACGGGGTCTGCGAGGCGGGCTTGCAGACGAAGGTGCAGCCTGCCGCGAGCGCGGGTCCCGCCTTGCGGGTGATCATCGCGGCGGGGAAATTCCACGGCGTGATCGCCGCGACCACGCCCACCGGCTGTTTCAGCACCAGCAGGCGGCGGCCGGCCTGGGGTGACGGGATGATGTCGCCGTACACCCGCTTGCCTTCCTCGGCGAACCACTCGATGAAGCCGGCGGCATAGGCGATCTCGCCGCGGGACTCCTTCAGCGGCTTGCCCTGTTCGGCCGTCATGATGACGGCCAGGTCCTCCTGATGCTCCATCATCAGGTCGTGCCAGCGCCGCAGCACCGCGGCACGCTCGGCGGCCGGCCGTGCGCTCCACTCGGCCATGGCCTCCCCGGCGGCGGCGATCGCCCGTCGGGTCTCGTCCGCGCCCAGGGCAGGCACGGTGCCGAGATTCTCGCCCGTGGCGGGATTCTCGACGGCGATGGTGCCGTCGTCGTCCGCGTCGACCCACTCGCCGGCGACGTAGCAGCGGCTGCGCAACAGGTCGGGATTGTCCAGTTTCATGGAATGGCTCCTATTCGTGGGTGGTCTCGCCCCGGATCGTGGCCTCATCCAGCGCGATGTCGTAACGCCGGATCTTCTCCACCAGGGTCGTGCGTCCCATCCCCAGCATCCTGGCCGCCTGCGCGACGACGCCGTCGCAGGATCGCAGCGCGTCGCGGATCAGGCTGCTCTCGATGTCCCCCATGTGCTCTTTCAGGCTCTTGCCGTCCGGCGGCAGATCGTCGGCGGCGGCCGGCGCCGTGGCGGCCGCCGCGGTCTCGCGCCGCAGCGGCGCCGGCAGGTCGCCGACCATGATGCAGCCGTGGGGACGCACCACCGCCAGCCGTTCCACCAGGTTGGCCAGCTCCCGCACGTTGCCGGGCCAGTCGTACTCCTGCAGCGCCCGCACCGTCTCCGGCTCGAAGTCCACCCGGATGCCGAGCCGCGCGTCGACCCGCCGCACCATCTCCTCCAGCAGCAGCGGGATGTCGCCTGTGCGCTCGCGCAGCGGCGGCAGCTCGATCGGGAATACGTTCAGGCGGTAGTAAAGGTCTTCGCGGAAGGTGCCGTCCTCGATCGCCTCGGGCAGGTCACGATGAGTGGCGGCGATGACCCTGACGTCCACCGGTATGCTCTCCAGGCCGCCGATCCGGTCGATCACGCGTTCCTGCAGCACCCGCAGCAGCTTCACCTGCATCGCCGGCGGCATGTCGCCGATCTCGTCCAGGAAGATGGTGCCGCCGGCCGCCTGCTCGAAGCGTCCCGTCCGCCGCGCCACGGCGCCGGTGAACGCGCCGCGCTCGTGGCCGAACAGCTCGCTCTCCAGCAGCTGGCCCGGGATGGCGCCGCAGTTCACCGCGACGAACGGCCCCTGCCTCGCGCTGAGTTCGTGGATGTAGCGGGCGACCACCTCCTTGCCGGTGCCCGACTCGCCGAGTATCAGCACGGACGCTCCGCTGGCGGCGACCCGCTCGGCGAGCCCCCGGGCCTCGCACATGGCCAGGCTCTCGCCCAGCGGCCGCGACTGGACCCGGGCGGCCGCATGCTCGGTGCGGTGGCGGCTGTAGCCCGCCCAGATCTCCTCCAGCAATGCGGCCAGCTGACTGAAGTCGACGGGCAGATCCAGGCCGAACAGCCTTGCGCCGGGGCAGTCCGCCTCCAGCGCGGACAGATCGGCGCGGCCCGCGACCACGAGCGGCAGCGCGGCGTCCGCGCTGCCGATCTCCGCGACCAGATGAGCGACGGCCGCGCGCCCGAGTGAGGGGTGCAGGAAGACGGCGGCCAGCCGCTGCCCGGCGGCGCTGTCGCGCCAGCGTTCGGGCGACGTGAGCGCCGTGGCCGGCGCGTCCAGAAACTCGATGCTGTCGCGCAGGGTCTCCCCTGCCTCGGCGTCCTCGGCGATGACCAGTATGAGCCGTTCGCCGCTCACCATGCCGCCTCCGCGGCCGGACGTCCCCTGCCGGGCCGCGGGGGAATGGGGCCCGGAGTCGTCGCCCCCGTGGCCGCTGGTCTGATCACGCCTGTCAATTCAGTGCCTTGCGCCTCGAGCGGGCGTCTGCCGGAACCGCGGACGATTGTGCGGTGCACAGCAGGCGATTGCAACTCGAGACCGGAATAATTCGTGCCGGTTCATGCTCTTGCGCCACGCGCCCCCGGGCCGGGCCGGTGTCGTAGCGGATCCGTCCCGCGGGCTAAAGATTCCCCGTGCGCCGCCGATACAGAGGGTAGCCACAGGAGCGTGGCGGCGCGTGCGTGCGGATGCGCGGATCGGCGCCGCCTTCGGCATCCCGAACAAGAACGGAGGACGACGCGTTGGATCTCGCAACACTGATAGGCTTGCTCGGCGCCCTCGGGGTGGTCATCACCTCCATCTTCCTGGGCGGCGCGCCGGGCGTCTTCCTCAATACCCCGTCGCTGCTGATCGTGCTCGTCGGCACGTTCCTCGTGACGATGATGAAGTTCAGCCTGAAGCAGTTCTTCAGCGCCACCGGCATCGCGGTGAAGGCGTTCACCCAGCGCGTGCCCAACCCCGAGGCCATCATCGAGAAATCCGTCGAACTGGCGAAGACCGCGCGCCAGGGCGGCATCCTCGCGCTGGAAGACGCCGAGGTGCCCGACGAGTTCATGAAGATGGGCGTGGGCCTCCTGATCGACGGCCATCCCTCCGAGGTGGTCCGCTCCATGCTGAACAAGGACCTGAACCAGACGCTGCAGCGTCACAGCGACGGCCAGGGCATCTTCAAGGCCATCGGCGACGTCGGCCCTGCCATGGGCATGATCGGTACGCTGATCGGCCTCGTGCAGATGCTCTCCGTCATGGACGACCCGAAGCAGATCGGCCCGGCCATGGCCGTGGCTCTGCTCACGACGCTGTACGGCGCGATCCTCGCTAACGTGATCGCCATACCGGTAGCCGACAAGCTGGCCCTGCGCAGCAAGGAAGAGCAGCGCCACAAGTCGCTGGTCATCGACGCGCTGATCGGCATCCAGGAGGGGCAGAACCCGCGCATCATCGAGAGCATGCTGGAGGCCTACCTGCCCCGTTCGCGCCGCAGCGTCGACGAAGAACTGGCCTGAGGTCCCGGCGCATGGACGAGGAAGCGACCCCGGGAGTCAGGGAAGAGGAGAAGAAGGGCGTACCCGCCTGGGTCATGACCTTCGCCGATCTCATGACGCTGCTCATGTGCTTCTTCGTGCTCATGCTGGCGTTCTCCGAGATGGACGTGCAGAAGTTCAAGGTGCTGTCCGGGTCGGTGCGGGAGGCCTTCGGCGTGCAGGCGCAGGTGGAGGTGAAGACCATCCCCAAGGGCACCAGCATCATCGCGCGGGAATTCAGCCCCGGGCGGCCCCAGCCCACGCCGCTGAACGAGATCCGCCAGCACACCATCGATTCCGCCAAGAACACCCTGGACGTGGGCGTGGACGAGCCCGGCGTGGGCGACGAGGAAGCCGACCAAGCGAAGGAGGATGCCGAGAAGCTCCGCCAGGCGCTGGCGGAGGAGATCGCGCAGGGCAGCGTGGACGTCGAACTGGACGGGCGGCGCATCATCATCCGCATCCTGGAGAAGGCCACCTTCCCCTCCGGGGACGCCAGCATACAGCCCGGCTTCCTGCCGGTACTGGAGAAGATCCGCGGCCTCATCGGCGAGATGCCGGGGGAGCTGAAGATCTCCGGGCACACCGACGACGTGCCCATCTACAACGAGCGTTACCGCTCGAACTGGGAGCTGTCCACGGCCCGGGCGGTCTCCGTCGCCCACACGCTGCTGAAGGGCGGCGACATCGAAGAGAGCCGCATCGTGGTGACCGGCCACGCCGACACGCGCCCGCTGTATCCGAACGACAGCGCGGAGCACCGCGCCATCAATCGGCGCGTGGACATCAGCATCATACGCAACCCGTCCGGTGGCAGTGAGGACCGGCAGCTGCGCATCGCCGAAGCCCGCAAACCGGACGCGGACGCAGCGGGAGAGACCGGGACGAGTGCCGACGGCGACGGTGCCGCGGCCGATGCACCCGGGGGAGACGAAGACGATGAGTGAAATTCAGAACGAAGCCGAGACCAGCGAAACCAACCGCCGCCGCGTGTTCCGCCTGAAGGAACTCGTGCGCATCGACTACTCGACGGTGGACGAGAGCGAGTGGATACAGCGACTGGAGAAGAACCTGGGCAGCACTTCCCGGACCTCCGGACTGGATGCCAAGCTGATGGAGGTGGAGGCCTCCCTGAAGCCCGCCGTCCTGAAGCTGCGGCAGAAGGCGCCGGTGAGTGCGGAGTGCGTGGAGTTGCTGAACGAGAAGATTCAGCTCGTGGCCGACAAGGTGATGGAGCTCGAGCAACAGCGTAACCCCATCTACAAGCGCCCCACGCAACTCTGCGACCTCAGCTCCTCGGGCATGGCCTTCGCGGCACCCCACGGCATGAGCGAGGGCGCGCGGCTGATGCTGAAGTTCCTGCTGGTCTCGGACTCGCACTACGTCGAGACGCTGGCCAGAGTGGTCCGCTGCCAGACGCCCGAGGAATCCGACCTGGAAGACGAGGGCTACAAGATCGCCGTGGAATTCGTCGGCATGCGCGAGGCAGAGAGCGAGATGCTCATCCGCCACATGCTCAGCCGCCAGGCCGAGGACATCCGCACGGCCCGGCTGCGCGCGCTGCAGGAATAGCCGGCGCGGCCGCGCCGGCGGCCGGTCAGCCGGCCAGCGCGGCGGTCAGGGACTCGAGCTTCTCCTCGAAGCGCTGGTAGACCGGCGGGTAACGGGGTCCGTCCACGCCGAGTTTGTGCACGACCGGCTGGAACTCCTCTTCCACCTCCGCCTCGGCCTCCCGCAGCGACAGGTAACACGCCGCCACGATCACGTCGTGCAGCGTCGGCTTGCTGCTGCGCCGCTGGGTCTGGTCGCCGGCCACCGTGTCGACGATGTCGTCGGGGAACTCCCAGTTCTCCAGGATCGACTTGCCCACCTGGGGGTTCCACTCCTCGAGTATCTGGCGGCGGGAGTCCTCGTCCGTCAGCAGAGTCGGGAATTCCTTCGCCTTGGTGAGGATGTAGAGCTTGCCGATCTCGTTCAGCAGGCCGGCCAGAAACGCGCCGTCGGCGTCCAGTTCGGCGTGCTGGTCGGCGAGCACCTCGGCCATGGCCGCCCTGCGCAGGCTGACCTTCCACAGCGTCTTCAGCTGATTGCGGATGGCCGCCTGCTGCTCCGCCTGGAACAGCTGCTCCACGGCCATGGCGATCGCCGTGTTGCGCACCATGTTGAAACCGAGCCGGCTGATGGCGGCGCGCAGGCTGGTGATCTTCACACCCGCCGGGTTGTAGAAGGCGGAATTGGCCATCGCCAGGATGCGCGACATCAGCACGGGCTCCAGGCTCACCACGTCGGCGACGCGCTCGGCGGTGCAGTCACCGTCCTCCAGCGCCTCGCGAATCTTGATCACCACGTCGGGGAACGACGGCAGCTTGATCTCCTTGCGGGTCAGCTCGTCCGCCAGCATCTGGACAAAACGGAAGTACTCGGCACTCGACATTTCTTCTTACTCCGGTCAGGACACCCGGCGGACGGCCGCAGCCTCGCCCCGGTGCCGGTTACCATGCAGCCGCACGAACAGGTCGGCCTCACCGCGGCTCAGTCCGCAGCGGCTCACCAGGTCGTCGGGCGCCGCTCCGCCCCCGACCAGGCGCAGGGCCTCGCCGTAGCGCTGCCCGCCGGTCCCGCCCGCCGCTGCGGGCGCAGGCGCCTGCGCGGCATCCGCGGACAGTCTCTCAAGATGCTCGAGGCGCCGGCCGATCTCGTCGAGCCGCTCCAGCACCGCCCGGGCCAGGACATCGCCCCGGCCATCGCCACGGACATCGCCACGGACATCGCCCACGGCGTCGTCGCCCTGCCCCGCCTGCTCCGGCGGCAGCGGCTCGCGGCGGGGCTCGCCCCGCAGGATCGCCGCCACGGCAAACAGGATCAGGGCATTGGAGAATGCCAGCACGTAGATCACATTGATTTCGCTAATGAAGTCCATCACGCATACTCATCGATAATTGAACCGTTATCCTTGTCCGAATTCTCATTTTTTTCCTCGCGCTCAGATTCGGCGTCGTCGTCCCTGCGCGGCCGCTTCGGCGTATCCGGATTCACCGGCTTCAGGGGCCGGGAAGGCGCGATCGGATACACGTCGCTTATCCCGCCGCCAATCCTGCCGCCGCCGCTGCCTATCGCCATCGCTACGACCACGACTACGCCCCCTCGTCCTGCAGTCGGGCGCGCAGCCGCAGCAACGCCTGGCTGTGGATCTGGCTGACCCGCGACTCGGTGACGTCGAGGACGGTGCCGATCTCGCGAAGATTCAGCTCCTGGTGGTAGTACAGGGAGAGCACCAGCTGCTCGCGTTCGGGCAGGCCGCGTATGGCCTCGGCCAGCCGGCCGCGCATCTCGCTGGCCTGGGCCCGTTCCTCCGGGCCGGCCTGGCCCTCCGCCGGCACCTCCAGCGGTTCCTGCAGCGTCGTGAACGGCTGCTCCAGGCTGAACAGGCGGCAGCTCGCCGCATCGCGGAGCACCTCGTGATACTCGTCCAGCGAGATGCCCAGCTCCCGGGCCACCTCGGCGTCTTCGGCCGCCGCACCGGTGGCCGCCTCCACCCGCTGGATGGCCTCCACGATCTGCCGATGGCGCTGATGCACCGAGCGCGGCGTCCAGTCGGACTTGCGCACCTCGTCCAGCATCGCACCGCGGATGCGGATGCCGGCGTAGGTGTCGAAACTGGCGCCCCGGGATGCGTCAAAATTGCCCGCCGCCTCGATCAGGCCCATGAGCCCGGCCTGCATGAGATCGTCCAGCTCCACCGAGGCCGGCAACCGGGCCGCGAGGTGATGCGCGATCCGCTTGACCAGCACCAGGTGCTGTTCCACGAAATCGTCGGTCACGACGCGTCGATCGTCTGCGAGCTGGGTGTAGGTCATCCGGTGAGACTCCCCGCTGCCGTCAGGTCGCGCCCCAGCAGGGACTCGAAGAAGAAGGCGAGCCCGCCGGGCGCCTGCGCCGCCGCAGGCCAGCGGTCCACGGCATCCGCGATGCGGCGGAATGCGAGCGCCGCGCGGCTGGCCGGGTAGGCTTCCACGACGGCCACCTGCTGCTGCACGGCGCGGCGCAGCGTGTCGTCCGCCGGCACGTTACCGAGGTGCTGCAGCACCACATCCAGGTAGCGGTCCGCCACCCGTTCGATCTTCCGGAACAGCAGCCGACCGTGGGCATCGGAGCGGGTCATGTTGGTCAGCACCTGGAAGCGGCCCACGCCGTAGTCGCGGCTCAGCACCTTGATCATGGCGTAGGCGTCCGTGATGGAAGCCGGCTCGTCGCAGACGACGACCACCGCGTGCTGTGCGGCCTGGGTGAAACGCAGCACGTTGTCGGACAGCCCGGCCGCGGTGTCGATCACCAGCACCTCCGGCGGACAGGCGAGATCGCCGAACGCCCGGATGATCTCGCCCTGGGCGGCCGGCGCCAGATCGGTCATGGCCTTGTCGCCGGAGGCGGCCGGCACGATCGACAGGCCGCGCGGGCCGCGCACGATGGTGCTCTCCAGGTCGGTCTCGCCCGAGATCACGTGCTGCAGGTTGTAGCGCGGCTGCAGGCCGAACAGCACGTCCACGTTCGCGAGCCCCAGATCCGCATCCAGCAGCATGACGTTGCGCTGGAAGGAGGCCAGCGCGACGGCCAGGTTGGCCGAGACGTTGGTCTTGCCGACGCCGCCCTTGCCGCTGGTCACGGCGATCACTTTCACCGGCGCGCCGGCGAGCGCCCGCTCCATGTCCCGCGCCTGGGTGTGTTCAAGAGAGCGCATCGGCACCGCCTCCGAAACGCTGGGCCATGACTTCCTCCGAGACGTCCGCTTCGCTGCGGCGCATGCACTCGACGGCCTGGGTGGCGATCCAGAGCCGCTTCGCATCGGCCAGGTAGAAGTCCTGCGGCACCGACTGGCCGTCGGCGATGTAGACCAGCGGCAGGCGGTGGCGGATGAGCACGCCGAGGGCGCAGCCGAGCTGGGCGGCCTCGTCGATCTTGGTCAGCGCGCAGCCGGCGAGCGGCAGCTGGCCGAAGCGCCGCACGGCCTCGTCCAGCGAGGCTTCCTGGGCCGTGGCGGACAGGGTCAGGAATACCTCGATCGGCGTTCCCTCGATCCGCAGTGCCGCGAGCTGATCGGCCAGGCGGACGTCGCGCTGGTTCATGCCGGTGGTATCGATCAGCACCAGGCCCATCGAGCCCAGGCGCTGCAGCAGCGCGGCGAGCGCCTCGCCGTCTTCGGCCACGTACATGCGGGCACCCAGGATGCGCGCGTAGGTGGCCAGCTGTTCCTCGGCACCGATGCGGTAGCAGTCCGTGGTGACCAGCGCGATGCCCTCGGCGCCGTGACGCATGGCGTAGCGGGCCGCGAGCTTGGCGATGGTGGTGGTCTTGCCGACGCCGGTCGGGCCGACGAACGCGGCGATGCCGCCGTTCTCGAGCAGCCGGTCCTCCGCCATCGGCAGCGTCTCCGCCAGGATCCGCAGCGGCAGCTGCCAGGCGTGTTCGCTCGCAGCCCCGTCCTCCAGCTGCTCGGCGATGGGCGCGGCCACGTCCGGCGCCACGCCGATGCGGCTCAGGTTCCTCAGCACCTGGGCCCTTCCGGGCCGCCGGCGCGAGTAGTCGTTCCAGGCGAGGCTGGAGAGCTGGGATTCCAGCAGTTCGCGCAGACCGCGGATGTCGGAGTGGACCGCATCGAGGGACGGGTTCGCCCCGGCGGCGGCCGGGGTCTCCGCGACCGGACGGTCCGCCAGGTCGGCCAGCGCACGGTGCATGAACGGCCCGGCAGGCGTCTCCTCCTCGCCGGCGGGCGACGCGGGCGCCTCCGCCACGGCGTCCCCGGTCGGCGTCGCCGCCGCGGCTGCACTGCCGGTTTCCGCCCGGAGGCTGCCGAGCGCCTCGCGTATCAGTGCCTCGTCGTAGTCCAGCGCGGCGATGATCTCCACGCCCTCGGCCACGCGGCTGTTCGAGAGGATCACCGCGTCGGGCCCCTGCTCCTCCCGCACCCGGC
The DNA here is from genome assembly GCF_040706535.1 of Lentisalinibacter orientalis. Lineage (NCBI taxonomy): Bacteria > Pseudomonadati > Pseudomonadota > Gammaproteobacteria > Woeseiales > Woeseiaceae > Lentisalinibacter > Lentisalinibacter orientalis. The sequence continues at coordinate 68,424 of NZ_JAPDRJ010000004.1, read as the reverse complement.
GCAGGGCCTGGCGCATATCCGGTGCTACGAATCGCTTGATCTTCATAGTGGGTTCCTCAGCTCAGGCGGCCGGTCAGTTACCGACGGCGCCGACCATCCTTATCTGTTTGTCTTCGGGGATCTCGTTGTAGGCGAGCACATGCAGGTTGCGGATCCCGCGCATGAGCTTCGCGAGCCATGGCCGGATGCCCGGCGCCACCAGCAGCACCGCGGGCTCGCCGGCGGCCTCCTGACGTTCCGCGTTCTCGGACAGCACCCGGTGGATGCGCTCCACCAGGCCCGGCTCCAGCCCGGCAGTGGCACCGTTGCGGGTGGACTCGGTGAGCAGCTGCTCGAGTTCCGGCTCCAGGGTGAGCACCGGCAGCTCCTCGCGCATGCCGGCGACGCCCTGCACGATGGAGCGGCCGAGCGCGACGCGCACCGCCGCCACCAGCTGCTCCGGATCCTGGGTCTTGGGCCCCTGCTCCGTGAGGGTCTCGGCGATGCGGCGGATATTGCGCACCGGGATGTTCTCGGCGAGCAGCATCTGCAGCACCCTGACCACGGTGGCCATCGGCAGCGTCTTCGGCGTCAGTTCCTCCACCAGCTTCGGGGCGGTCTCGCCCAGCTTGTCCAGCAGCTGCTGGGCTTCCTCGTGGCCGAGCAGCTCGGCGGCGTGGGTGGAGAGCAGCTGGCTGATGTGGGTGGCCACCACGGTGCTCGCGTCCACCACCGTGTAACCAAGCATCTGCGCCTCCTCGTTCTGGGAGGGGTCGATCCACACCGCCTGCATGCCGAAGGCCGGGTCCTTCGTGGCGATGCCCTGCAGCTCGCCGAAGACCTGGCCCGGGTTGATCGCCAGCTCCTTGTCCATGTGCACCTCGCCCTCGCCCACGGGCACGCCCATCAGCGAGATGCGGTAGCCCACCGGCGCCAGATCCAGGTTGTCGCGGATGTGCACGGCCGGAATCAGGAAGCCCAGTTCCTCCGTAAGCTTCTTGCGCACGCCCTTGATGCGGGAGACCAGCGGGCCGCCCCGGTTCCGGTCCACCAGCGGGATCAGCCGGTAGCCCACTTCCAGGCCGACGGTGTCCACCGGGGAGACGTCGTCCCAGCTGAGCTCCTTCGGCTGGGCCGGCTGCTCCGGCTCGGCCGATTCCGCGGCGGGCTCGGCGGACTCCGGTTGGCGCCGGGCGGAGCGCCAGGCGCCGTAGCCCGCGCCTGCCGCCAGCGTCAGGAACGCGAAGTTAGGCATGCCCGGGATCAGGCCGAGGGTGAGCATTACCCCCGCCGTCACACCCAGCACGCGGGGGTCGGCGAAGATCTGGGAGAGCATCTGCCGGGCCATGTCCTGGGGCTTGGACACCCGGGTGATGATCACGGCCACGGCGGTGGAGAGCAGCAGCGAGGGGATCTGTGCCACCAGGCCGTCGCCGATGGTCAGCAGCGTGTAATTCTGCATGGCCGCCGACAGACCCATGTCATGGCGCACCGTGCCGATCACCAGGCCGCCGATGATGTTGATGAACAGGATCAGGATGCCGGCGATGGCGTCGCCGCGGACGAACTTGCTCGAGCCGTCCATGGCGCCGTAGAAGTCGGCCTCCTCGCGGACCTCCTGGCGGCGCTGGCGGGCCTCATTCTGGTCGATCAGGCCGGCGTTCAGATCGGCGTCGATGGCCATCTGCTTGCCGGGCATGGAATCCAGGGTGAAACGGGCGGTCACCTCGGAGACGCGCCCGGCGCCCTTGGTCACGACCACGAAGTTGATGATCACCAGAATCGAGAACACCACCAGGCCGACCGCATAGTCGCCGCCGATGACGAAGTTGCCGAAGGCCTCGATGACCCGTCCCGCGGCGCCGGTGCCGGTATGGCCCTCGAGCAGCACCACCCGGGTGGAGGCGATGTTCAGCGCAAGCCTGAGCAGCGTCACGATCAGGAGCACCGTCGGGAACACGGCGAATTCCAGCGGCCGCTGCACGTAGACCACCGTCAGCAGGATCGCCAGCGACAGCGCGATATTGAATGTGAACAGCGTATCCAGCGCGAACGGATGCATGGGCACGATCATCATGCCGAGCATCGTCAGCATGAGGAGCGGCACCCCGAGCCCGCGGCTGAAGCGGGCGAATCCGTTCACTGCAGCGACACTTGCCACGTTCTACTCTCCTGTTACGAGCGCCGTCCGGGCCCGGTGAAAAGACTCTCGTCCACGTCCGGCTCCGGCGCCTCGGGCGCCTCGGCGGCCGGGCCGTCGAAATCCCTGAGCTGGAAGATGTAGGCCAGCACCTGGGCCACGGCGGTATACAGCGCCGCGGGGATCTCCTGGCCGATGCGGGTGCTCGCATACAGCGCGCGGGCCAGCGGCGGAGCGGAGAACAGCGGCACGTCGTGCTGCTCGCCGAGTGCGCGGATGCGCGCCGCGATCAGGTCCCGGCCCTTGGCGACCACCCGGGGTGCCGACATGCGCCCGGAATCCCAGGCCAGGGCCACCGCGTAATGGGTGGGGTTGGTGATGATGACGGCCGCCTCCGGCACCGCCTCCATCATGCGCCGCGTCGCCACCTCCTGCTGCAGCTGGCGGATGCGCTGGCGCACCTCCGGCCGGCCCTCGGTGTCTTTCTGCTCGTCGCGAACTTCCTGGCGGGTCATGCGCAGCTTCTTGGCGTGGTCCCAGAGCTGGAACGGCACGTCGACGGCCGCGATCAGCAGCAGCGAGGCGCTCAGGATGATGAGCGACTGCACCAGCAGTTCGGCGGCACCGCCGAGCGCGGCACCCGGCGTCTGGGTGCCCAGGCCGAGCAGCCGGTCGGCGCTCAGCCAGAGCCAGATCACGGCTGCCGTCGCCACCACCGCGAACTTGGCCACGGCCTTCAGCAGTTCGTTCAGGCTCTTCATGCTGAAGATGCGCTTCACGCCCTTGATGACGCTCAGGCGCTCGCCCTTGAAGGCGATGGCCTCCACGCTGAACGCCCAGCCGCCCAGCGCCACGGAGCTCAGCAGCGCGGCGGCCACCACCACCAGGAAGAACGGTGCCAGCGCGCCGACGGCCGCCACACCGGCCTCGGCCAGCGCCTGCGGCCCGTAGCCCGCGTCCATGATCTTCGCCCGCTCGGTGACCAGAGCGCCCGTGAAGCCATCGACGATACCGCCGCCGATTGGCCCGGCCAGCACCGCCAGCGCAGCGGAGCCGCACAGCATCACGCCCGTGGTGGTGAGCTCCTTCGAACGGGCGACGTCACCTTTCTTGCGCGCGTCCTCGCGGCGCTTCGGTGTCGCTTGTTCCGTCTTCTCCTGGAACTGTTCCTGCTGTCCGCTCATGGCCTCAGTTCGCTCCCACCAGTGCGCGCGTCATCTCCAGCGACTGCGCCAGCAGCCGCGTGAAGCCCGAGGTCAGGCTGTCCATGGACAGCAGCAGCACGAAGAAGCCGAGCAGCATCGAGACCGGGAAGCCCACGGCGAACAGGTTCAGCGTGGGCGCAGCCCGGCTCATCACGCCGAACGCCAGGTTCACGACCAGCAGTGCCGTGATGCCCGGCAGCGCCACCGTCAGCGCACCCACGAACAGATACGCCGTCCATTCGAGCAGGCCGCCGAGCCCGTCCCGCGTGAGCCCGCCGCTGCCCACGGGCAGGCTGTGGAAGCTGTCCGCCAGCACCTGGATCATCACCAGGTGCCCGTCCAGCGCCAGGAACACCAGCGTGGTCAGCATCAGGAAGAACTGGGACAGCACGGGCACATTCACGCCGCGCTGCTGGTCCACCAGCACCGCGAAGCCGAGGCCCATGCTCATGGCGATGTTCTGTGCGCCCAGCACCACCGCGTCGAAGATCAGCTGCACGCAGAAACCCATGGCGACGCCGATCAGGATCTCGTGGAAGACCGTGATCACGATGGCCGGCTCCAGGAGGCGCTCCGTGGGCGGCAGCGGCACCACCGGCGCGATCACCGCCGACAGCGCCAGTGCCAGCAGGATGCGCACCCGCTTCGGCACCAGCCCGCCGCCGAGCGAGGGCATCGCCATCAGCATCGCGGAGATGCGGATCAGCGGCCAGAGGTAGGGCAGCAGCGTGTCCGTGACGACCGGTATGAGGGTATTCACCTTGCTTCCCGTCCATGGCTCACCCGATGATCCCGGGGATGTCCGTGATCAGGCGCCGCGTGAAGTCGATGATGACGCTGAGCATCCAGGGGCCGGCCACCGACAGCGCGACGACCAGCATGAGCAGTTTCGGGATGAACGACAGGGTCATCTCGTTGATCTGCGTGGCGGCTTGGATCATGCCCACCAGCAGGCCCACGGCGAGCGCCGAGAGCAGCAGGGGCGAGGCAAGCAATATCGTCACCCAGAGGGCCTGCTGTCCGATGGTGGTGACTGTCTCGGGTGTCATGGGCGCATCCTCAGACGTAGAAACTCGAGGCCAGCGTGCCGAGCACCATGGCCCAGCCGTCCACCAGCACGAACAGCATGATCTTGAAGGGCAGCGAGATGAGCATGGGCGAGAGCATCATCATGCCCATCGACATCAGCACGCTGGACACGACCAGGTCGATGATCAGGAACGGTATGAACACGAGGAAGCCGATCTGGAACGCGGTCTTCAGCTCGCTCACGATGAAGCTCGGCACCAGTACCGAGGTGGGCACGTCCGCCGCCGAGGCGAAATCCGTCCGTCCGGCGATGCCGGCGAACAGCGCGATGTCGTCCTCGCGGGTCTGGTGCAGCATGAACTCGCGCAGCGGCTCCATGCCGGCGCTGAGCGCCACCTCCGCGCTCACCTCGCCGTCGATGTACGGCTTCGCCGCCTCGTCGTAGATGCGGTCGAGCACCGGCGTCATCACGAAGAAGGTCATGAACAGAGCGATGCCGATCAGCACCTGGTTCGGGGGCGTCTGCGCGGTGCCGAGTGCCTGGCGCAGGATCGAGAGCACGATGATCATCCGCACGAAGGCGCTCATGGACAGCAGCCCCGCCGGCAGCAGGGTCAGCAGCGTCATCAGCACCAGGATCTGGATGCTGAGGCTGTAGCTCTCTCCGGCACCGGCGGGTGAGCCATTCACCGATTCGTTTACCGACTCGGCCGCCGCGGCGATGACGTCCGCCGCCGTCGCCTCGTTTGCGAAGCCGTTGACGGGTGCCGCGATCAGCACCGCAATCACCATGGCCAGCGCCGCCAGATGCATCGACACTTGCAGGGCGCGCCGCTTCATGACCGCTCCCTAGTGGTGCCCGCCACCGCGGCGCGCAGACGCTCGGTGAAGCTGCGTTCGTCGTCGCCGGGTGCCGGGGCGAAGGGCACGACCGGCTTCTCGGGTACCAGCAGGGTATTCATGCCGCCGGGCGAGATGCCCACCACCACCTGCTGCTCGCCCACCTGCAGCAGCACCACCTTCTCCTTGGCGCCCAGCGGCTGGGCCGCCAGCACCCGGAAGTGCCCGTTGCGCGCGGCGCGCAGCCCCTGGGAGCGGCTGTAGATCCAGCCGAACAGCAGGATGGCGCCGATCACCAGCAGGAGATTCATGCTCATGCTGAGCAACTCCGTCCCCGACAGCGGCGAGGGCATCGGCGCCGGCTTGCCGTCGCCGGCCGCCAGCACCGGTGCGGCGGCGAGCCACAGCGCGGCGGCTGCAATCATCGCGCGGACCGGACGTGACGTGGGACGGGTTTCCATGCGCTCGACTCCCTGCGGGCTCAATTCAGCTTGCGGATGCGTTCGCTGGGGCTGACGACGTCCGTCAGGCGCACGCCGAACTTGTCGTTCACCACGACGATCTCGCCGTGAGCCACCAGGGTGCCGTTCACCAGCACGTCCATGGGCTCGCCGGCGGGCCGGTCGAGCTCGATGATCGAGCCTTCCACCAGCCGCATCAGGTCGCGGATGCTGATCTTCGTGTTGCCCACCCGCAGCGAGACGGTGACCGGCACATCCAGCACCAGGTCTAGCTTGATATCCGCGCTGTCGGCGGGGAGGCTCGATGCGCCCTTCTCGAAGCGGTCGGGCGAGTACTGCTCGCCGGTCTCGGCGGCGGGCGGCGCCGCCTGCTCTTCCGCCGCCTCGGCGCCGGTGTTTTCCGTCTTCTCACTCATGATGCTTCCTCTTGCTCTCAGTCCTTGCGGGCGGCGACCCAGACGCCGGTCCGCACTGCATTGCGTCCCCGCGACAGGCCGAACTCGCCCTGGAGTACGGGCGTTTCGCCGACGCTCAGCGTCACCGTCTTGGGGGAGTTGATCGGGATGATGTCGCCGGGGGCGAGCCGGGCCACGTCGCCCAGCGAGAGTTCCTTGTCGCCGATGCCGCTGGTCAGCTCCACGACGGAGGCGAGCACGTGCTCCCTCAGCATCCCGGACCAGACCTCGTCCTGGGCGTCGCCGCCGGAACGCTCGGCGCCGTCCAGGCTGTCGAAGACGGGCAGGATGGTCTCGAGCGGCAGGATGAGCTGGATGCGGCCGCTGGACTCGCCCGGCTCCACGCCGAACTCGCACTTCACCACCGGATCGTTCGGCGCCGCGACCTGCAGCTGCTGCAGATCCGATTCGGTCTGCACGATCTCGGGTTCGAGCTCGATCACCGGCCGCCACACTTCCTTCATGTTCTCGAGGAACCGGCTCATGACGATCTCGCTGATGCGCACCTCGCCCGGCGTATAGGTCTCGCGGTCGCTCCGGCACTCGTTGCCGTTGGCGCCGCCGAAGTAGCGGTCGACCAGCGCATTGATCAGCGGCGGGTCGAGGAACATCAGGGCCGGGCCGGTCAGCGGCTTCATGCCCAGCAGCATCAGCAGCGGCGGGGTCGGGAAGCCGTCGCAGACGGTCTCGAAGCGCAGCGTCTCGATGGTCCGCGTCACCACGCGGGTCTCCACCCGCAGCTGGCGCATCAGGGTGCGCTCCATGCGGCGGGCGAGCTGGCGATTGAGATGATCCAGCCGGGGCAGGCTGCCGCGGCGGATCTGGTTACGGGCGGGGATCTCGTAGTCGTAGACCTCCGCGTCCAGCGGGCCGGTATCCGTCTGCACCTCGACCTTGCCGGACGACACCCCGTCCATGAGGGCGTCCATTTCGTCCTGACTGAGTACCTTCTCGCTCATCGGCTTACTGCACCACCAGCGTCGTGAAGTACGCTTCCCGGACGCCGGGCTCGCCGATGCGATCGCTGAGGATGCCCTGCACCTCGGCCAGAACGTCGTCCAGCATCCGCTCCTTGCCGGCCCGGGTGGTCGCCGTCTCGTAGTCGTAGCCGCCGAGCAGCAGCAGGAGGTTGTTGCGGATGACCGCATCGTGCTCCTTGAACGCATCGACGATGCGTTGCTCGCGAGCCATGAATTCCAGGCTGACCTGCATGAAATGGCGCTGGCCCACTTCGCCGCCGAAGTTGACGGTGAGCGGGGGATGCAGGCCGACGTAGAGGGCCGGGCCGTCGTCTACCGCGGCCTCGGGGGTCTCTTCACCGGCTCCGGCGGCCTCCTCCGACGAGAACATGCCGGACATGAAGCCGCCGACGGCGAGCCCCACCACCAGCAGCGCGACGGCGCCGCCGATAATCAACAGCCTGGACCCCTTGCCCTTGGGTGCGGCCTCCTCGTTGGCCGGGGTCTCGTTCTGCTCGTCTGCCATCGACCTCACTCCTGTAGAAACCACAGGAGTGGATGCAAGGGACATGCCAACCGGATCTACGCGATTAAGCCTATGTTTTTATTGTATTTAATTTCAGGCGCGTCGGATTTCCGTCGCCGGGAAATTGGCGCCGGCGTCAACGATCCAGCGTCGGCCGTCAGACATAGGTGTCGATCAGCCCCCGCGCGGCCGGACCGGAGCGCACCGGCGTCTCGGCGACCGCCTCGGCGTCCGCGGCCCCGCTCACGCCGATACCCGGCGCCGTCTCGCCGCCGGCGGCGGTCCCCGCGTCGTCACCGCCCCGGTGCGTGTCCGGGCCCTGGCCCGAGACGTCGGCGCCGGCCAGGGCCAGGCCCGAGCCGCTGAACATCTCCCGCAGCCGCGGCAGCGCCTGCTCCAGAGCCTCTCGGGTCACCGCGTGCTGGGCGGTGAATGTGATATTCGCCCCGTCCTCGCCCACGCTCACGTCGACGGAGATCGGCCCGAGATGGGCCGGGTTGAGCCTGATCTGTGCCCGATCCAGCTTCTGGCCGGCCATCCAGACCACCCGCTCGGCCACCTGGTCGGCGAATTCCGGCGTCCCCGGCGGCGACGGCAGCATGAACATCGGGCGGTCGGCCGCCGAGGCCTGGGATGCCGCCGTCAGGCCGAGGGTGGAGTGGAAGCCTGCCCCGTCGGTGCGGGTCAGGGCCTCTGGCGCCGGGCGGCCCCGGTCGGCGGAGGAGCCGCCACCGTCACGGGCAAGATCCGCCATGGCCTGACGGAGTCCGGCCATGGCCTCGATCCCCGGAGGCGCGGCCTGCAGGCCCGGCGCGGACGCCTGACCCGCCATTCCGTTCGCGCCGGACGCCGCCGGCACCACCGGCGTGCCCGGCGGCTGGCCATTCAGCGACGTCAGTCCGGCGGCGAGAGTCTCGGCGGCGGCCCGGGCATTGGCCGCGCTATTGGCCGCGCTGTCGCCCGCCATCACTGCGGCAGGCCATCCCTGCAGTCCCTGGATTCCCTGGATTACCGATAGCCCCGCGGAAACCGATCCGGCAGACCCCGCCGGCAGCGCGCCGGCCCAATCCGATCCCCGGGCACCCGGGGGCAGAGCGCTCAACGGATCGGCGAGTGCGGGATGCAAACCGCCATACGGCGCACCCGGCAAGCCCGTCCTGATCCCGTCGGCCGGCGCAGAGATCGCATCAACGGTGCCGGCAGAACCGTCCAGCGGCGGCGTTACCAGACCCAGTCCCTCGGGTCGGAGTTCCAGCGGCGCGGCCGGAAACTCCAGTTCCAGGTCGGGCAGCAGGTCTGTCGGCAGCGCCGTGCCTGCCGGTTCGATGCCTCCGGCGACAGCCGCAGCGGCCGCCTCCTCCCCGACGATCTGCGCGCCGGCAATCCGACCCCGCCCGCCCGCCTCGCCGCCGAGACGGACCGCGGCCTGCTCGAGCATCTGCCGGGTCGAGACCGCCGCCGGATCCCGGGCGTCGCCCGGGAACAGGTTCCCCAGCCTGCGCAGGCTCCCGTCCGGAGTATCACCGGGCGGCAAGGCGTTGCCGTCCGGGCGGAAGCCGTTTGCCGGCAAACCGGGAGCGCCAGGGTTGGCCAGCGCCGGGATCCGGAACGGCGTTCCGGCCGACCCATCGGCGGCCGCAGCGCGCAGTTTCACGGGGCCGGAGCCCGTCGCGAAGCCCTCACCGGGCCGCATGTTCAGCATGTTTTCGATCAAGGGACCGCTCCCGTCTTGTGTGATCCATCCGGACAGGAGCAAGAAGCGTGCCAGAGCCTAGTCTTCACCGAACACCTGGCGGGGGCGCGCCTCGGCATCCACGGCCCGCTGCTCCCGACGCTCCTCTTCGCGGAGTTCGTTGCGCCGGTAGCGGTCGATGATGCGGTCCAGCGACTCCAGCCGCTGGCGCTTCACCTGCCATTGCCGCCGCAGGGCGTCCCGCCGGCGACGCCAGTCGGCGATGATGCCCTCCTGCATGACGATCGCCTGGTTCAGCCGGTCCAGGAACAGCCGGTAGTCCCGCCACCGGCTCGAACCCACGGCTTCGCTCTCCCGGCTTTTCGCCGCGTATTCCTCGCGGTGCTTGCGCAGTTCCTGCAGCCGGCCGATCTGCTCCTGGAGCGTGCGTTCGGCCCTGCCCAGTTCGCGGGAGAGGTCCTGCTCCTCGGCACTGGCCACGTCGTGCACCGGCTGCATGCGGGTGGAGCGCTTGTTCGCCATGTCAGTTTCCTCCGCCGGCGGCGGCAGCATTGCCACCATTGCCACCATTGCCACCATTGCCACCATAGGCCGGCACCGGCTCCGTGCCGGTCGGCTCCGCCGGCAGCAGGTTGTCCAGCATCCTGAGGCTGGTCGCCATGTCCACGCGCTGCTCGAAGTCCTGGCGCAGGAACTCGATCATGGCCGGCCAGACGCCGATGGCCTCGTCCACGCGCCGGTCCGAGCCGCGCTGGTAGGCGCCCACCGCGATCAGGTCCCGGTTGTGCTGGTAGGTGGCGTAGATCTGGCGGAAACGGCTCACCTGGGCCAGCTGGTCCTTCGGCGTTATCTGGTGCATCGCCCGGCTCACCGACGCCTCGACGTCGATGGCCGGATACAGGCCGGATTCGGCCAGCTGGCGGGAAAGCACGATGTGCCCGTCCAGGATGGCCCGCGCCGCATCCGCGATGGGATCGTTATGGTCGTCCCCCTCCGTCAATACGGTGTAGAGCGCCGTAATCGAGCCGTCGCCGCTCGCGCCGTTGCCGGCCCGCTCAACGAGCTGCGGCAGCTTGGCAAAGACCGACGGCGGATAGCCCTTGGTGGCGGGCGGCTCGCCGATGGCGAGCGCGATCTCCCGCTGCGCCTGGGCGAAACGGGTCAGCGAATCCATGAGCAGCAGCACCTGCAGCCCCTGGTCGCGGAAATACTCCGCGATGGCGGTGCAGAGCCAGGCGCCGTGCAGGCGCATGAGCGGCGTGTCGTCCGCGGGCGTCGCCACCACCACCGAGCGGGCCAGGCCCTCCTCGCCCAGCGTGGAGTCCACGAATTCCTTCACCTCGCGGCCCCGCTCGCCGATCATCCCGACCACCACCACGTCGGCGTTGGTGTAGCGGGTCATCATGCCGAGCAGCATGCTCTTGCCGACGCCGCTGCCGGCGAACAGGCCCATGCGCTGACCGCGTCCCACGGTCAGCAGCGCGTTGATGGAGCGCACGCCCACGTCGAGCGGCTCCGTGATCCGGCGGCGCTCCAGCGGATTCATGCGGGTGCCCGTCAGCGGCACGCGGTCGCTCGCCCGCGGCGCCGGGAGCCCGTCCAGGGGACGGCCGCGACCGTCGAGGACCCGGCCGAGCAGCTCCGTACCCGCCGCCACCTCCCGCACGCCCGGCGAGGGGATCACCCGCGCGTCGGGGGCGATGCCGTGGATGTGGCCGGTCGGCATCAGGTAGAGACTCTCGCCCGCGAACCCCACCACCTCCGTCTCGACGGTATGGCCGCCCAGCGAGACCACGTCGCAGCGGCCGCCTACCGCGGCCTGACAGCCCTCCGCCTCCCGCGTGAGGCCCACCGTGCGCCGCAGCGTCCCCTCCACCACCATCGGCGGCGCGTTCTCGATGCGGCCCTGGTAGTGACGCAGGCGCTCGGCCCAGCGGGCGGAGCGGTTCGCGGACGGTACCGCCGTTCCGGCACCGCCGCTCATGCGCGCTCGTCCTCGATCAGGCCCGCCAGCGTGCGATTCAGACGGCTCTCCACCGTGGCGTCGATGCGGGATTTCTCGGCCTTCACCAGGCAGCCGCCGCGGGTCACGAGCGGGTCCTCGGTGAGCCGCCACGGCCGCTCTTCCTCGGCGACCGTGAGGGCCTCACGGACCAGCGCCGCGTCCTCGGGATGCAGCTGCACCTCGATGCTGCGGCTGGCCACTGGCAGCATGCGCAGCGCGTCCCGGACCACGCCGATGACGTGGCCCGGATCACTCTGCAGCTCCCGGCGCAGCAGCTGACGCACGGCCAGCGTCACCAGCCGCAGCACCTGCTGCTCCACCTCGTCGTCGAGTTCTTCGAACGGCTTGCACAGCGCGCCGAGCAGTGACTGCAGCCTGGCCGCGCGCTCGCCCACCTCGTCGGCACCGGCCTGCAGGCCTTCCTCGTAACCCTGGCGCCAGGCCTCCTCGTAGGCCTCCCGCTGCAGGGTCTCCAGCCGGCTGGCCGTGACCAGTCCCTCGTCGCCGATGTCGGGCTGCTGCCAGCGGGTGGCCGCCTTGTCCGTCGCGGGCTCAGACATACTCCTCTCCGCTGGTGCCGAGATCGAGGTCGCCGGCGTCGGCCATGCGGCGTGCCACCGTGAGGATCTCGCGCTGGGCGGTCTCGACCTCGCTCACGCGCACCGGGCCCTTGACCTCCAGGTCCTCGCGCAGGAGCTGGGCGGCGCGCTTCGACATGTTGCCGAAGATCTTGTCCTGCATGGCCTGGTCCGTGCCCTTCAGCGCCAGGACCAGCAGGTCGTTGGACACCTCCCGCAGCAGCGCCTGTATGCCCCGGTCGTCCACCGAGAGCAAGCTCTCGAACATGAACATCTTCTCCGAGATGCGCTGGCCCAGCGATTCGCTCTGTTCGTTGATATAGCCCAGGATGGAGTCGCCGTCCTGGGGCGTCAGCGCGTTCAGAATGTCGGCGGCCACCTTGTCGCCGCCGATCTTCGCCGTGGCCGTGCGCTCGCCCATGTTCGCCTTCTTCTCGATCAGCGCCTCGATCTCGGCCAGCGCGCTCTGCTGGACGTCGTCGAGCTTGGCCACCCGCATGACGACCTCGCTGCGGATCTCCTCGGGCAGCAGCTCTACCACGTGGGCGGCCTGATCCGCGTCGAGATACGCCAGCACGATGGCGATGATCTGGGGGTGCTCGTCGGAGATCATCTCGGCCACGGACTCCGAGCTCATCCACTTCAGCGCCTCGAGCCCGCTCGCGTCCTCGCCGATGAGGATGCGGTCGATGAACGCGTCGGCCTTGGACTCGCCGAAGGCATTCACAAGCACCTTGCGGATGTAGGCCTCGGTGCCGACGCCAAGCGAGGTCTCCTCCTCGACGACGGAGACGAAGTGGTTCAGCACGTTGTCGGCGGCGTCCCTGGAGACGTCCTTCATCTGTGCCATGGCCACGCCCAGACGCTGTACCTCCCGGGCGCTCATGTGCTTCAGCACCTGGGAGGCCTCGGCCTCGCCCAGGGTCATCAGCAGCACCGCGGCGCGCTCGGTGCCGGAGTAATTCGGCTGCTCAGACATCCTCTGCTACCCATTTCTTCACGACCTGGGCCACGCGGCCCGGGTCATAGGTGGTGATATTTCTCGCCGCGGCGATCTTCTGCTCGTAGCTCAGCTGCGGCTGGTGTTGGTGCGCGGGCGCGCCGAGGGCGCCCGCGCCTCCCGCCGCGGCGAGCTGGGGCGTCGACTGCTGGTGGCTCTGCACGATGCCGCGCAGCATCGGGCGCAGGACGCCGAAGCCGAGCGCCAGCACCAGCAGCGCGCCCAGCACCTGGCGGCCGATCGCGAGCACCTGGGGCTGCTGCCAGATCGGCGGGCCGTCCGGCGCCGCGACTTCGGGCGCCGGCTGGAACGGCGCGTTGATCAGCTGCACCGAGTCGCCCCGCGCCTCGTCGAAGCCGACGGCCTCCTTCACCAGGGCGGTCATGCGGGCGATGTCCTGTTCGCCGAGGCTGGCGGCGCCGGCAGCCTCGCCGTCAGCGGCATCCTCGGCGGCGGCGCCGGCCGCGGCGACGTCGTCGATCAGCACGGCGACGGACAGGCGGCGGATGGCACCCGTGGGCGCGATCACCCGGCTCACCGTCTTGTCCACCTCAAAGTTGCGCGTGGCCTCGCGCGAGGTATTCACGGCGCTGGCGGTGGCGGCCTCGCCTTCCTGGGGCGCCACGCCGCCGGCCTCGGGCGGCTGGTTGCTGAGCGCCCCCGGGATGCCCTGGGCCGCGTCGGAGCCGCCGCTGCGCTGGCGCTCGCTGACGGTCTCGCTGCGCACCACCGTGCTCTCGGGGTCGTAGTTCTCCCGGGTCTCCTCCTTCACCGTGAAGTCGATGTCGGCGACCACCTGGGCGCGGACGTTGCCCGCGCCGACCAGCGGCGTGAGGAGGTCCACGATGCGCTCCCGATAACTCTGCTCGACCGTGCGCGTGTGCTCGAACTGGGCGGCGGTCAGCGCATAGCCGTTGCGCTCGCCGTTCGAGCTCAGCATGCGCCCGTGCTGGTCGATGAGCGTGACGTCCTTCGCCATCAGGTTGGGCACGCTGGAGGCGACCAGGTGCACGATGGCATCCGCCTGCTCGGGTTCGAGCTGGCGGCCGCCGTAGAGGCTCAGCATCACCGAGGCGCTGGCGTCCTCCCGGTCACGCACGAACGCGGTCTGCTTCGGCATGGCGAGATGCACGCGGGCCTCCTGCACCGAGCGCACGTTGCGGATGGTGCGTGCCAGCTCCGTCTCCAGCGCATGCTGATAGCGCGCGTTCTCCATGAACTGGCTGACGCCGAAGCCCTGGGGCTCCTTGATCATCTCCAGGCCCATGCCGGTGCCTTCCGGCAGTCCGTTCGCCGCCAGCTCCAGGCGGGCGTCGTGCACCCGTGCGTCGGGCACCATGACCGCGCCGGTGCCCGGATCCAGCCGGAAGTCGATGCCGGCGGTGCGCAGGGCCTCGACCACCTGGCTCCTGTCCCGCTCGGCCAGGTCGCCGTACAACTGGGTGTAGGCCGGCGACTGCGACCACAGGAACAGGGCGATGCCGATGGCCACGCTGCCCGCGACGCCCACCAGCAGCAGCACCTGGCGCACGGCGGGTATGCGCATCACGGCCGCGAAGTCCAGGTGGGACGCCGCGGCGAAGCGATTCTCGATCGGAGGATTATTTTCCATAGGGCTTTACCGTCAACACCAGCGTCAACCTCACACCGGCATGTTCATGATGTCCTGGTAGGCGCTGACCAGCTTGTTGCGTACCTCGGTCACCGCCTGGAAGGCCAGCCCGGACTTCTGCCGGGCGAGCATGACGTCCACGAGGCTCGTGTTCGGATCTCCGGCCTCGAAGCGCGCGGCGAGATCGCCGGATGCCTTCTGCGCCTCGTTGACCGCCTTCAGCGTGTCCTGCAGGACGTCCCCGAACTCGGGACGACCGGTCGGCGGCGGCTGCACGGACTCGGGCTGCAGGCCCGGGCTCATCGCGCGGATCTGTTCCAGCAGTTGTTCGGGTCGGATCGTATTCATGGCTCTCTACCTGTGACTCTCGACGGCCGCGCTCAGGCGACCTCCCGATTTCCATTGCCATTGCCGTTGCCGCCGGGGACGTCGACCCCGGCCTCGCGCATCTTCGCCAGCTTGTAGCGCAGCGTCCGCGCGCTGATGCCGAGGCGCTCGGCGGCGAACTTGCGGCTGCCGTCGCCCTCGCGCAGCGCCTCCAGGATCAGCTGCTGCTCGCGCTGCCAGAGGTCGTCCTGCAGATCCCCGTCCGCGCCGCCGCCGGGCGCGGCGATGTGCCCGCCGTCCTCGAAGATCAGGTCGTCCGAGTCGATGGTGTCGGCCGCCGTCATGATCAGGGTGCGCTGCACCAGGTTCTCCAGTTCGCGCACGTTGCCGGGCCAGTGGTGGCCGGCCAGCTTCTGCTCCGCGGCGGGGGTCAGCGCGGGCACGGCGCGCATTCCGCCCGCATAGTGTTCCAGCGCATTCGCCACCAGCGGCAGGATGTCGCCCCGGCGCTCGCGCAGCGGCGGGATGTTCAGCGGGAAGACGTTCAGGCGATAGAACAGATCCTCGCGGAAGCGCCCCTCCTGCACCTGTGAGCGCAGATCCCGGTTGGTGGTGGCGAGCACCCGCACGTCCAGCGGAATGGTGCGCCGGCCGCCGATCCGCTCCACCTCGCGTTCCTGCAGCACGCGCAGGAGCTTCGCCTGCAGGCCCAGCGCCATCTCGGAGATCTCGTCCAGCAGCAGCGTGCCGCCCTGGGCCTGCTCGAACTTGCCCGGGCTCGCGCTGGTGGCGCCGGTGAAAGCCCCCTTCTCGTGGCCGAACAGGACCGCCTCCAGCATGTTCTCGGGAATGGCCGCACAGTTGATGGCCACGAAGGGCGCGTCCGCCCGGGGCGAACACCGGTGGATGTAGCGGGCGAACACTTCCTTGCCCGTGCCGCTCTCGCCGCTGATGGTCACGGTGGCCTCGCTGGCGGCGACGCGCTCGGCGACCTTCAGCAGCACGCGGGTCGTCGGGTCTCCGGCCACCGGGCCGCTGCCGCCCGGCGTCGGGCGGACGTGGCGGCCTACCGTCTCGACCAGTTCCCGCGCCTCGAAGGGCTTCACCAGGTAGTAGGCGGCGCCGAGGCGCATGGCCTCGACCGCTTTCTCGATGGTGCCGTAGGCCGTCATGAGCACCACGGGCAGACTGGCGTAGCGGCGTCGCAGCGTCTCCAGCAGCGCCACCCCGTCCATCGGTTCCATCTGGACGTCGCTGACCACCAGATCGACGGTTTCGCGTTCGAGCAGCGCGAGCGCGCTCTCGCCGCAATCGGCCGTGACCACGTCGTGATCGGCCGCTTCCAGCGTCGCCGTCAGCGCCTCGCGCAGATCGGCATCGTCCTCGACGATCATTACACGGCACGCGCGGCTCTCGCTCATGGGTTGCTCCTGAACTCTGGTTGGCGGCGGGCGCCGGCCGCGGCCGCCTCGCCGGCCCGGGCGAAGGCCGTCCGGCTCGCCAGCAGCGGCTGATCGGCCACGGCGGGCAGGCGCAGCAGGAAGGTGGCCCCGTCGCCGTGGTTCTCGACGGAAACGCTGCCGCCGTGGGCGCCCGCCACCGAACGCACCACGGCCAGCCCGAGCCCGGTGCCCTGACGGCGGGTGGTGAAGAACGGCTCGAAGATCCGATCCCGCAGGGACTCGTCGACGCCGGGCCCGTTGTCCGTCACGGTGAGCCAGATCTCGCCGGCGTCCGTACGCGCGGCGCCCAGTTCCACCCGCGCCGCATCGCCCGCCATCTGCAGGGCGTTCTGCACGAGGTTGCTAAGCGCGCCCGCCAGTGCCGGGCGATTGCCGCTCATCGTGAGGCCCGGTTCGGCCATCACCACCGTTACCACGGCTGCCTCGGCATCGCCGGGGGTGTGCGCCGCCGCGGCCTCGGCCACATCCTCCAGCAGCCCGGCCACGGGGAATCGCTCGGCCGGGCCGCGGCCGCCGCCCGCGAACACCACCATGTCGTTGATCATCTGCTCGAGCTCGCGCAGCTTGGCGATGGCACGGCCGGCGAAACGGCGCGTCAGTGCGGGCTCGGTGGCACCCTGTTCGATCTGAGAGACGTACAGCAACGCCGAGGCGAGCGGCGTGCGGATCTGGTGCGCGAGACGCGCGGTCATCTCCCCCATGCTGGAAAGCCGGCTCTGGCGTTCCGCCGTCTCCTGCAGCCGGCGGGTCTCCGTCACGTCGGTGAGCAGCAGTATCTCGCCCGTCTCCGGGGCGAGCGAGCGACGGGACAGCGCCAGCCAGCGTCCGTCGGGCAGCCTGAGCTCGCCGGCCGAATCGCGTACCGCGCCGAATTCCCGGTCGACGACCTCGGCCCAGGTCAGGCCGATCAGCGGGCGGCCCAGCAGCTCGACGGCGCGGTTGTTGCACTCGACGATGATGCCGTCGCCGTCCAGCACGATCACCGCGCCCGGCAGTGACTCGAGCAGCAGCGCCAGCCGGTTGCCGAGGCGCTCCTTCTCCAGCAGCTGCTCCACGCGCTCGGAGCGCGCCTCGGCGAGCTGCCGGTTCAGCGTCAGCACCTCGCGCTGCAGGGCAGCGTAGACCGCCTCGAGACCGGCGCGGCGCGCATCCGCGGCTGCTTCGGTCCCCGGTCCGGCACTGGCTTTGGCTTCACTCGTCAATCCGCTGCTCCGTCGCAATCGATTGTCCCGTCACGCTGTCCCGTGGAATCGCTCTCTGATCTCCGGCTGATCTCTGCCGGATCTCCGGCGGATCTCTGGCGGAGCTGTGCCTCCGCCGGTCCCGGGTCAGGGTCCGGTGTTATCCAAGCAAGTCTTATGCCAACTTGGATTGCTTGCTAAAACAGTGGGTTACGCGAACGCCGCCGGGCGGCTGGCGTCAATTTCCCGACAGGGCGTCGGTATTCAGGCCGTGCTTGCGCAGTTTCTCGACGAGCGTGGTGCGCTGCATGTTCAGCCGGCGCGCGGCTTCCGCCACGGTGCCGCCCGCCTCGCGCATGGCGCGGGTGATCAGCCGGACCTCGATGTCGGCCAGGTAGGAACGCAGGTCCAGACCGTCGCCCGCCAGATCCGGCGACGGCGGCGACGACGCTCCCGCGCCGGCTGCGGGCCTTGCCCGGCGGTACTTCTCGGGCAGATCGTCCAGGCCGATCACGCCGGAGGGATGCAGGATGGCGAGACGCTCGACCAGATTGCCCAGCTCGCGGACGTTGCCCGGCCACGGATAGACGGACAGCGCCTCCATGGCCTCCGTCGTGAGGCGAAAGCCGTCGCCGCCCTCCGGCGACCGGGCGACCATGAGTTCATCGAGCAGTGACGGCAGGTCGTCCGCCCGCTTCCTGAGCGGCGGCATTTCGATGGGGAAGACGTTAATGCGGTAATAGAGGTCCTCGCGGAACTCGCCCGCCTCGATGGCGGCGCGCAGGTCGCGGTGAGTGGCGCAGACGATCCGGCAGCGGCATTCCAGCGAGTCGGCGCCTCCCACCCGCTCGAAGCGGCGCTCCTGCAGCACGCGCAGGAGTTTCACCTGCATGGCCAGGCTCATATCGCCGATCTCGTCCAGAAACAGAGTGCCCGCGCCGGCGAGCTCGAAGCGGCCGGGGCGGGACTTCACCGCGCCGGTGAACGCGCCCTTTTCGTGGCCGAAGAGCTCGCTCTCCAGCAGCTCCGGCGGGATCGCCCCGCAATTGACCGGGACGAAGGGCTGGTCCCGCCGCGGCGACAGGTCGTGGATGGTGCGCGCCACCAGCTCCTTGCCCGTGCCGGACTCGCCGGTTACCAGCACGCTGGTGTCGAAGTCCGCCACCTGTTCGATCGCGTGGCGGACGGCCTGGATGTCGGCGGAACTGCCCGTCAGGCGCTGGCGCCGGTCGCCGTCGCCATAGCGCCGCGCCCGCTGCAGCAGGCGATTGAGCTCGGAGCGGCGCATGCTCGCCGCCAGCGGCCAGACCGGATGGCCGGTGAGCTCGCCGGGCGGCTCGCCCTGCGCGCCGTCGTTCAGCACGAGGAAAGGGATCTTGCGCCGGGCCGAGAGGAGCGAGCGGATCAGGCTCTGCAGAGCGTCATCGTCACCGGCGTCGCCCAGCAGCACCGCCGTCCATCCGTCACCCGATGCGGTGTTCCGGTCGGCTGCCACCGCATCGCAGCCCAGGTATTCGAGCCGATTCAGCAGGGACTCGCGGCGCTCCGCGTCCTGCTCGACCACCAGTATGCGACTGACCGTATTCTCGCTCTTGTTGTCGCTCACGCCCTGTATGGCTCCTCGGTTCCGCACGCGGGATGATACAGGGTCGACAGCGTAATGGGGCCGCCGCTGCCGACGTCGTGACGCCGGTCACAATTCGGCAGCTTATGTGAAATCAGGCCTCGGTGGGGCCGAGCGAGTTGGCCGAGCCGGCAATGGTGCGGCGGCTCTGGCGGTTGTGGCCATTCTGGCCGCCATAGGCCTGCACCGCCTTGCGGCCGTTGTCGAGCTGACGCAGCTCGGCCGCCACGGCGTCGCGTGCCTTCCGGGCAAGCGCCAGTATTTCGGCGTCCCGTTCCAGCAGCCGCCGCAGGTCGTCCGCATGATCCGCCGCACTGGTGCCGGCGAGGAGTTCGCGCACCAGGCCGTCACGCGCGGTCAATGCCGCTTCCACGGCCTCCCAGTCGCCCTGCTCCGCGCAGCGGCGCATCTCGTCGGAGAGTGATTCAATCCCGGCTAGCGCTCGCGTCACGCAGCACTCCCGGCGGTGGCGCCGTCCTGCTTTGCGACCTGGTCGGCCACCTGGTCGGCAATGGCTTCCCAGGCGCTCTTGATCTCGCGCACCAGCGAGGCCACCTCGTTCAGCGCGGAGGGATCGTCGTGCAGCTGCGCGTGCAGCAGCCGACGGGACATGTAATCGTAGAGCGCCGCGAGGTTGGAAGCGATCTCGCCGCCCCTGTCGGCGTCGAGGCTGACCCGCAGCCCGTCGACGATGGAGATGGCCTTGCCGATGTGCTGCCCCTTGCCCGCGGCATCGCCGCGCTCGACGTGGCCCCGGGCGATGGCGATCCTCGCCAGCAGGCGGTCCAGCATCAGCTGGATCAGCTGGTAGGGGTTCGCGTCCGCCACTTCCTGCTCGACGTGCATCTTCTGGTAATCACGGAGTGCGTTGGGACCGGCTGCGTAAGTCATCTGCTGTATGTCCTCTGGTTCTCTGGTCGGCTCCGCATGGGGAGCTCATGTCTGGAATCCGCGGGTGCCCTAGGAGTCCTTGCCCGGCGTGGGCAGGTTGGCGAGCTGCTGTGCGAGGAAGCTGCTGGTGTTGTTGAGCTGGCTCACGAGCGAGTCGAGCGCGTTGAACTGGCGCAGCAGCCGCGTCTCCAGCGCCTCCAGGCGCCGGTTCAGGGATTCACGCTGCTCCTCGATGCGCTCGATGCGGTTGTTCAGGCCCTCCGTGCGCGTCTCGATGGCGCCCTCGTCGGACAGCGCCCGGTCGACCCGGTCGAACAGCCGTACCGCGAATCCGTCCTCGGCCGCGAACAGCCGGCCGACGTCCTGGAAGTTGGCGCCCAGCACCTCGTCCAGCCGGGTGTCGTCGACGGCGAGCTTGCCGTCGATCTGCAGGCTCACGCCAATCTCCGCCAGCGTGCCGAACGGGCTCTGGCTGTTGCCGGCGGGCGTGGAGAACTCGCGGCGCAGCTGTGCCTCGAGCCCGCGCAGCGTGGCGTCGCCGAGCAGCGGGCCGCCCTGCTGCGTCTCCTGGTTGTAGTTCGTCAGCGACCCGACCGTGTCGACGAGCTCGTTGTAGCTTTCCACGAAGTCCGTGATCGTGGAGCGGACCGCGGCCACGTCGTATTCGATGACCGCGTCGTTCGTCTCGCCCGGCGCGGCACCGAGCAGGTCGATGGAGACACCGTCGATGGCGCCGGTGACCGTATTGGTCTCGCTGTAGACGTCGAAGCCGTCGATGCGCACCTGCGCGTCCTGGGCTGCCTGGGACTGGGTCAGCGAGCCCGTGCCGGTGGCAGCGTCGTAGGTGAGTGCCGCGAGACCGCCGTCGCCGCCCGTCTGGCTCAGCGAGACCTCGCGGGACGCGCCCGTCCTGGTGCCCGAGAGGATCAGGTAGCTGCCTGCCTCGGCGTTGACTATGGTCGCGCTGACGCCGGCGTTGTCCACGGCGGCGTTGATGGCATCGCGGATGCCGGCCAGCGTGTTGTTCTCTTCGGTGATCTCGACGTCGAAGCTCAGTGCGCCCACGTCGATCGTGAGTGTGCCGGTGCCCACCACGGCATCGGAGTCGGCGAAGGCCCCGGAGGTCAGTTTCGCCGCCTGGGCCAGCTGCACCACCTCGACGGAGTAGCTCGCGGGTATCGCGGTCTCGTCCGGGACCACCGCGAACAGCTCC
This sequence comes from Lentisalinibacter orientalis, assembly GCF_040706535.1. Lineage (NCBI taxonomy): Bacteria > Pseudomonadati > Pseudomonadota > Gammaproteobacteria > Woeseiales > Woeseiaceae > Lentisalinibacter > Lentisalinibacter orientalis. Next base: position 47,243 of record NZ_JAPDRJ010000004.1, on the reverse strand, counting down.
TCGTTGCCGGAGCTCGCCTTCCGGGTCAGCAGCGAGTTCAGCGACTTCATGCCGTCGAGCTGGTCGCGGAAATCGGACAGGGCGGATTTGAGCGTGCCGTACGCGGACAGCTCGGACTGCGCCCGCGCCTCCTGCCGCGCGAAGCGCTGCCGGGCCGGCTGGCCCTCGGCCGCGACCAGCTGCTCGACGATGCCGCCGACGTCCAGTCCCGACCCGATGCCCGTGGAGGTGATGCTCGCCATGTCGGTCGCTACCCTTTCCTGCTGTTTCGTTCGTGTCTGGCGGCCGGCTTGCTCCGGCCCCTTTTCAACTCAGCTACTTTCAACTCAGCCATTGCAATCCAAGAAGCGTGCCAGTTCAGTCCAGGCTGCCGCCCGACGAGCGGTCCAGCTCCGGCAACAGCTCCCCCCAGGGGATGGAGCGGACCAGATCGCCGGTTTTCGAATCCGTAACCCGCACGGTTGCGGGATTTTCGCTGTAGTCGACGGCGAAGCGCAGAAACATTCCGGAGCGGATGCTGCCGCTGTTCAGCTGATGTACGGCCAGCTCCAGCTGGCGCCGCACGTCGCGGGGCGCGGAAAACGGCAAGGTCGTGCCAACCGCCGGCGTCTCGTTGCCGCCGCGAAGATCCGCCTCGCCGGTCGCTGCCGGCCGGATGACGGGATGAGTCTGGTAGCCGGCGTCGTGCGTTCTCATGCTTGCCCCATTCGTTCGTGAAGTCGCCGTCCGGGAGGAGAGGAAGGGGCGGCACGCGGCCGCCCCTCCCCCATGCTCCGATTGCCAGTGCGATGGCTGGTGCTATCGCTCCGGCTCTCGCTTACTGCAGGAGGCTCAGCGCCAGCTGGGGCTGGGCGTTCGCCTGTGCGAGCACGGCCACACCGGCCTGCTGCAGGACCTGCGCCTTGGTCAGGTTGGCGGTCTCGGCAGCGAAGTCGGCGTCCAGAATCCGGCCGCGGGAAGCAGCCAGGTTCTCGCTCACCGTCTGCAGGTTGGTGATGGTGGACTCGAAGCGGTTCTGGATGGCACCCAGATTCGCCCGGAGGCCGTTCACGTCCGTCAGAGCGGAGTCGACACGGGCGATGGCGAAGTTGGCGCCAGCCACCGTGCTGATGTCAGCTGCGGCGATGGAGGTCGTGGCAGATGCCGCCTCAGTGGCGGTCGCTGCCGTATCGAGACCCGTAGCGTTACCACCGCCACCCGTGTCAGTCTCGGCGACAGTGACGCCGGCTTCTGTCGTCAGCAACTGGAGGTTGCCGCTATCGTTCACGAAAGCCGTTACGCCATCGATGTTCTCATTGTTGATCGCATCCGCGGCTTCCTGAGCAGAAGAACCACCCGCAATCAGGACCGAGCCCATGGCATTGCTGTCAGCGTCCGTGAAATCCAGCGTAACCGCACCGGTCGTAGGATCGGTGTCGGTATCCATCGCGAACGCACCACCAGCGGCAGTATTGACCGTACCGATCGCCTCGGCGGTAACGTCCGTGCTCAGGCTCACGCTGATCGTCTCACCGACGTTGGCGCCCACCTGGAACGTGGCCGAACCGAAGGAACCGTCCAGCACCTTCAGACCGTTGAAGTTGGTCTGCTTGGCGATGCGGTCGACCTCGGCGATGCGCTCCTGCACCTCGGCGTTCAGCGCCGCACGGTCGGAGGCGGAGTTGCTGGCGTTGGCCGACTGGACGGCCAGCTCGCGGATGCGCTGCAGGTTGTTGGTGAGCTCACCCAGTGCGCTCTCCGTGGTCTGGGCCAGGGAGATGCCGTCACTCGCGTTACGCACGGCCTGGTTCAGGCCGCGGATCTGCGTGGTGAAACGCTCGGAAATCGCAAGACCGGCAGCGTCGTCCTTCGCGCTGTTGATCCGGAGGCCCGTGGACAGCCGCTCCAGCGACGTGTTCAGCAGACCCTGCGACTGGCTGAGGTTGCGCTGCGCATTGAGCGAGGCAACGTTAGTGTTAATCGACTGTGCCATTACATACACTCCTTCCGATATTTGCTGGTCTGCCGCTCAGCTCCCCGCACACCATGTCCGGGCTCTGCCTCACCGCAGTACAGTTTCTTTATCGGTCGGAGCGGGCCTTACTTGAGCCCTGGACGCCATTTGCGGGCATAAATTCCCGCAGACGTGAAGCAGTCCACACTTTTGCCCCGCCGGGCCGTCGCGAACCATTGGAAACGACTTATACGGATCGCGACACGCCAACGAAAAAGCCCCGTTCCGGCGTCCCGGAACGGGGCTTCGAGGATTCGTTCAGCGCTTACAGGACGCTGAAAAGCGACAGCGACTGGATGCGCACGAAGGACTTCTGCGCCGCCTCCAGGCTGTTGATCTGTTCGGCCAGGCGGGTCAGCGCCTCGGTGTAGTCGAGGTCCTCGATCTCGGAGATGGTCTGCTCCACGGTGATGGCGAAGCCCTCGTTCGCGTCGCGCTGGTCCTCGATCGCCGCCAGGCGGGAGCCCACGGTGGCGCGCACGTCGAGCAGGTTGCCGATGGCACGGTCGAGATCGCTCATGCTCGAGTTGAGATCGTTGGTCAGGGCCGCCCGGCTGGTGTCGTTGTTGGTCGGGCGCTCCAGCGCGTCGGCGAGCCGATCCAGCGTCGCGAATACGCTCTGGTCGCGGCTGGGCTCGACGGTGAACTCGTCGCCTGCCGCCGGGGAGCCGCTGATGCTGACCACCACGCCGCCGAACTCGATGGCGGAACCCGGCTCGAAGCCGCCGCTCGCCACCACGGTGCCGGAGCCATCGGTCACTTCCCAGGCGTCGTCGGCGACGAAGCTGACGGTATAGGTATCCCGGCTCCAGGCGGCCGGATCGGTCACCGCCCCGGAGTCGATGATGCCGGAGCCGCTGTTGCCGGCGGCTGCCGCCGTCGTGAACGTGCCGTTGCCACGCGGGATGCGCTCGAACACCCGCGCGCCCGAGTCGCCGTCCGCGATGCGCCGACCCTCGGCGATCTCGACGAAGCGCTGGCCTTCGTCGCCGTTGTAGACGGCGCCGTCGGCGGTGGCGCTGAACGGCTGCACCTTGTCGCTGTAGCCGGAGAACAGATAACGCCCGGTGGTGTCCTGGGTGTTGGCGATCTGGATCATCTGATCCTTGAGCTGGCGGATCTCGGTGGCGATGAACGCGCGGGTCTCGTTGCTCTGGGTGCCGTTGCTCGCCTGCACGGCCAACTCGCGGGCGCGCTGCAGCAAATCGCCGGCGCTCGCCAGCGCCTGCTCCTCCACCGACAGGCGGCTCTGCGCCAGGTTGCCGTTGCGGTCGAACTGCTCGATGCGCGAGGACAGCTCACGCAGCTCGATGCTGCGCGCCGCGCCGATCGCATCGTCCGACGGCGCGAGCAGCCGCTTGCCACTGGCGATCTGCTCCTGGGTGCGGGCGAGCGCCGACTGCAGCTCCTGCATCTGGCCGAGACTCGCCCGGAACATCCCTGCGGTGGATATGCGCATCAGTGTCGCCTCCTAGCGGCGGAACGCCCCGATCAGGGTCTCGAACAGGGTATTGGTCACGCCGATGAGCTGAGCGGCCGCCTGATAGGCCTGCTGATAGCGCATCAGGTTGGCGGCCTCCTCGTCCAGGTTCACGCCGGACTTGTTGCTGAGCGCCTGCTCGGCGTCCTCGCGCACGACGGTCTGGGCGTCGAGGCCGATCTGCGCCTGGCGGCTGACGGTGCCCACCTCGGCGACCAGACGGCCGTAGCTCTCGGAGACGGCGACGGTGCCGCCCGCGAGCAGACCCCGGGTCTGCACCTCGGCCAGGCCGAGCGCGTTGCGGTTGTCACCCGTGCCGCCGGCATTGGCCTCGATGCGGAAGACGTCCCCGGCCGCAGGCGTACCGGTGATGACGACGCGGGCGCCGTTGAGGTCGATGGCGTCGCCGCTCGCATAGGCGAAGGAGCCGGCGCCGTCTATCGTGTAGGTATCCGGTGCCGTGAATTCGATGACGGCGCCGGCGAGCAGATCCGGATCGGCCGGATCGATCACCTCGCCGGCCGATATCTGCGCATCGCCAACGTTGTCCGTGCCGGTGGCCGTGCGCACGGGCGCCGCCAGCGCCACTGACTGGGCGTCGGCGACAGTGCGGGTGAGCGTGCCCGCCGCGCCCTTCGCAGGCTGGATCAGGTAGCGGTCGCCGGCGGCCGCGCCCGGACCCGTCGTGATCTCGAGTCCGCCGGCCAGGAACGGATCGCCCGCCGTGCCGCTGCCGCTCATCGGGATGGCCTGGCCGTTGTCGGCCCGGGTCAGCGACCAGGCGCTGCCGTCGTAGCTCATCACGTAGTCGGTGCTCTGCAGGCCCGCCACGTCGGCGACCACCGCGTCCACGCCGGCCGTGCCGGTGTTGCGCGACGAGACCAGCACCGCCGGATCGCCGATGCCGAAGAATTCGCCGCCGAGGCGGCCGTTCAGGTCCATGCCCGCCGCATGCTGTTCGTTGAAGGCCGTGGCCAGCGCCACCGCGGTCTCGCCGATGGCCGTGCGGGTGGGGTCGAGCACCAGGCGACGGAAGTCCATCATGCCGCCGATGGCGCCGCCGGAGAGATCGCCTCCCAGGGCACCGGTGCCCGCATCGCCCTCGTACACCACCTCCAGGCGGCGCGGATCGAATTCGCTCGGCTGCGTGGCGAGCTGCCGGGCCTGGCTGCCGGTCACCAGCGTCTGGCCGTTGCCGATGAACACATTGAGGGCGCCGTCGCCCTGGGGCACGGTGGTCACCGCCACCTGCTCGGAGAGCCTGCGGATCAGGAGATCGCGCTGGTCCAGCAGGTCGTTCGGCTGGCCGGAGACGCCTGCCTCGGCGCTGGCGATCCGGCGGTTCAGCTCTGCGATCGCCGTCGCCAGCTCGTTGACGTCCGTCACCGACTGGCGCAGGCGCCCGTTGATGTCCTTCTCCAGCGACTGCAGGCGGCCGTCGAGGAAGTCGAAGCTGGAGGCCAGCGTATCCGCCTGGCTGACCAGGGCCTGGCGCGCCGGCACGGACGCCGGGTCGCCGGCGGCATCCTGCACGGCGTTGAAGAAGTTCTGGATGGCGGGCGCGAGGCCCACGCTGGGATCGGAGAGCAGGTTGTCCACCTGGCCCGAGAGACCCGCCAGCGTATCCAGCCGTGCCTGGGAAGTGGTCGCGGCCGACAGCTCGTTGCCGAGGAACTCGTCGTAGATCCGGCGCACGTTCGCGACGTTGACGCCGGAACCGATGTACTGGTTGCCGATCACGCCGGGCTGACGCGTCTCCAGGTCGACCCGCTGGCGGCTGTAGCCCGGCGTGCTCGCATTGGCGATATTGTGGCCGGTGGTCTCTATGCCGCGCTGAAACGACAGCAGGGCGGAGACGCTTGTGGAGAGGATATTCGACATGGTCCCTCGTCAGCACGCTCCCGTCAGAAGGAGAAGCGTTCCCTGTCTATCGGCATCAATCCGCCGAACTTGAGTGATTCCAGCGCCCGGCCCATGGTCTCGGAGCCGAGCAGCGACTTGATCTTGTCGGCATAGGCGGGATCGGTGGCGTAGCCGGAGGCCTGCAGCGCCTCGGCATAGCCCGCCACGTCCTCGCCCCGGTTCAGCACGCTCTCGTAGCGCGGATTCGAGCCGAGCAGTTGGGCGTAATCGTCGAATCCGGCCGCCAGCGAGGGATAAGCCCGGAAGCTCGCCACCTCCGGACGGGCCGCCCCGCCCCGGTACTCGATGGTGCGCACGCTGACCGCATCGCCCTGCCAGCCGCCGCTGGCCTTGATGCCGAAGAGGTTCAGCGAGCTGCGGCCGTTCTCATCGGCGATCACATGTTTGCCCCAGCCCGTCTCCAGCGCCGCCTGGGCGATCAGGGCCCGGGGATCGACGTTCAGTCTGTCCGCCGCCCGGCTGGCATAGGGCCAGAGCTTGCGCACGAACTCCGCCGGGCTCTGCCACAGCGGCCGCTCGGTGGTGCCCTCCACCGGCACCCGACGGCCGATGGCCGGCGCCTCGTACATGGCCGTGCCCAGCCCCTTGCCCAGGTCCTTGTTTATCGCCAGACCGCTCTGGTCGCCGCCCGCACGGTGGCTGCCGCCGAGCTGGCGCACCAGCAGATCGGCGAAGCCCAGGCCCGGTCCGCCGGAGATCTCCATGGCCATCTGCTTGTCGAACAGGTCCTGATAGGTCTCCGACGCATTGCTGTCGCCGAAGATCGGGTCGCCCATGCTGGCATCGCGCATGGACTTCAGCATGGTCTGCAGGAAGATCGCCTCGAACTGGTTGGCGGCCTCGCGCAGCGCGGCATCCCCGCCGCCGCGCGCCTCGGTGCGCAGCGCCGTGAATTGCTGGAAGTCGGTGACGACGGGCTTCACGGGTCCGCCCTCAGATCACCAGCAGCTCGGCGCGCAGCGCGCCCGCCTGCTTCAGGGCCTCGAGGATCGCCACCAGGTCGCCCGGCGCCGCGCCCACCCGGTTCACCGCCTGCACGATCTCGTTCAGGCTGGTGCCGGGCTGGAACAGGAACATGCGGTTCGCCTCCTGGGTGATCTCCACCTCGGAGTCCGGCAGCACCACCGTCTCGCCGTCGCTGAAAGGCTGCGGCTGGCTGGCGAAGGGCTGTTCGCTGATGGTGACCACCAGCGAGCCGTGGGAGACGGCCGCCGGGCGCACCCGCACGTGAGAGCCGATCACCACTGTGCCGGTGCGCGAGTTGATAATCACCCGCGCCGGCGCCTGCCCCGGCTCCACCTCGAAGTTCTCGAGCACCGAGACGAAGGAGGTGCGCTGGGACGCATCCTGCGGCGCGCGTACGCGCACCGAGACCGCGTCGATGGCCCGCGCCATGTCGGCGCCGAGCCGCTCGTTGATGCCGTCGGCCAGCCGGTGGGCGGTGGTGAAGTCCGGCGAATGCAGGTTCAGCATAATGGCATCGCCCTGGTCGAAGGCGGTGGCCACCTCGCGCTCGACGGTGGCGCCGTTCGGGATGCGGCCCGCGCTCGGCACGTTCACCGTCACGCTGGAGCCGTCGCGACCCGACGCGCCGAAGCCGCCCACCACCAGGTTGCCCTGGGCGACGGCGTAGACCTGGCCGTCGGCGCCGCGCAGCGGCGTCATCAACAGGCTGCCGCCGCGCAGGCTCTTGGCGTTGCCGATGGAGGAGACGGTCACGTCGATGGTCTGGCCCGGCTTCACGAAGGGGGGCAGGTCGGCATGCACCGACACGGCCGCCACGTTCTTCAGCTGCGGGTTTACGTTCGGCGGTACGGTAATGCCGAACTGGGTGAGCATATTCTTCAGGCTCTGCACGGTGAACGGCGTCTGGCTGGTCTGGTCGCCGCTACCGTCGAGGCCCACCACCAGGCCGTAGCCGACGATCTGGTTGTTGCGCACGCCGGCGACGGAGGCGAGGTCCTTGACCCGCTCGGCCTGGGCGGCACCGGCCGCCAGCACGAGGACGCAGGCTGCCGCCGCGGCCGCTGCCTGGCGGATAGTCGGAAACCGGTTGCGGTTATTCATGGCGCGGCGTCCTCAGTAGGGATTCAGGATGGAGTTGAAGAACCGGGACAGTAGCCCCATGCGGTTCGCGGCGGCCAGCACGCCCTTGCTGGAGTAGGTGATGCGGGCGTCCGCCACCTTGCGGGAGGACACCGAGTTGTCCGGCTCGATGTCGTAGGGCCGGATGATCCCGGACAGGCGGATGAACTCTTCGCCCTGATTCAGCGTCACCCACTTCTCGCCCCTCACCATCAGGTTGCCGTTGGCCATGCGCTCCACCACGGTCACCGTGATGTCGCCCTGCAGGCTGTTCGACTGGCTGCTGGCGCCCTCTCCCGAAAACTCCGAGCTGCCGTCCAGCGCACCGGAGAGAATCGGCACCCCGTCCTTCGTGACCGGTCGACCGAACACCGTGGGACCCGAGTAATCGGCGCTGGTGTTCTTGTCCGTCGAGGTCTGCGCGTTCTTGCTCGCCGCGGTCTGCTCATCCAGCCGGACGGTGAGGATGTCGCCCACGCGCCCGGCGCGCAGGTCCTCGAACAGCCGCACGTCGCTGCCGGCCTGGTAGATGGAGCCGTCCGGCTCGGCGGGCTGCGGCGGCGGCACCGGCTGCGGCGGCGCATAGCTCTCCGGGTAGCGGGGCGCGCTGCCGCAGGCCGCCAGCAGCGCCGCGACGGTGGCGACGGTGGCGACGGTCTTGATTCGTTTCAGTGCATCCATGGGATCGCTCTTGGTCCTGGCTCCGGGCCCGGGTTCATTCAGGCTCAGAGGTTGTTGTTCACGTACTGCATCATCTGGTCGCTGGTCGAGATGGCCTTGGAGTTCATCTCGTAGGCGCGCTGGGTCTCGATCATGTTGACCAGCTCCTCGACCACGTTGACGTTCGATCCCTCGAGCGCGCCCTGGATCACGGTGCCCAGGCCGTTCAGTCCGGGCGTGCCCGGCTGGGGCGAACCACTGGCTGCGGTCTCCAGATACTGGTTCTCGCCGCGGGGCTGCAGGCCTGCCGGATTGATGAAGTCCACCAGCTGCAGCGTGCCCACCTGCACGGGCGACGCCTGCCCGGCGAGCTGCACGGACACCGTGCCGTCGGAACCGATGGTGATGCTCTGCGCCGCATCCGGGATGGTGATTCCCGGCTGCAGCAGGTAGCCGCTGGCCGTCACCAGCTCGCCCTGGGCGTTGCGCTTGAAGCTGCCGTCACGGGTATAGGAAGTGGTGCCGTCCGGCAGTTGCACCTGGAAGAAACCGCGGCCCTGGATGGCCGTATCCAGCGCGTTGCCGTTCTGCAGGACGTTGCCCTGGGTGAACAGCTTCTCGGTCGCCACCACGCGCACGCCGGTGCCGAGCATCATGCCCGAGGGCAGCTCGGTGTCCTGGGAGGTCTGGCCGCCCGCCTGGCGCACGTTCTGGTACATGAGATCCTCGAACACCGCGCGGCCCTTCTTGAAACCGGTGGTGTTCACGTTCGCCAGGTTGTTGGAGACCACGGACATGCGCGTCTGCTGCGCATCGAGGCCGGTCTTGGCAATCCAGAGTGACTGATTCATCGTTTAGCTCCTGCTTTCCTGTGCTGTCATCCGCTCATGCTGAGCAGTTGCGCGGCCTTGTCGGCATCTTCGGCGGCGGTGGTCATCACCTTCACCTGCAGCTCGTAGCGTCGCGCCAGATCGATCATGTTCACCAGCGTCTCCGCCACGTTGACGTTGCTGGACTCCAGCGCGCCGGAGGTCAGACGCACTTCGGCATCCGCCTCGGCCACCGCGCCGTCCTTCAGCCGCAGCAGGCCGTCGGCGCCCTTCTCCAGCTGCTCGGTGTCCGGGCGCACCAGCTTGATGCGGTCCACCGTGGCGAGCGTCTCCGGCCCCTGGCCCAGTGGCCGGATGGAGATGGTGCCGTCGGCGCCGACTGTGATGCTGGCATGGGGCGGCACGGCCACGGGCCCGCCGTTGCCCATCACCGGATGGCCCGCACCGTTGGTCATGACGCCCACCGAGTTGACCCGGAGGTCGCCGGCCCGCGTGTAGGCCTCGCTGCCGTCCGGCGCCTGCACGGCGATGAACCCTTCGCCCTGCACGGCCACGTCCAGCTCCCTGCCGGTGCTCATCGTCGCGCCCCGGCGGTGGTCCGTGCCGTAGTTCTCGGCGACGGCATTCACGCGGGTCGGCTCGCCGAAGCCCTGGATGGGCAGCGCGCTGAACGCGTGCAGGTCGGCCCGGAACCCGGTGGTGCTGGCGTTGGCCAGGTTGTGGCTGTTGACGGACTGCGCGAGCTCGGTCTGCTTCGCGCCGGTCATCGCCACGTAGACGAGATCATCCATTGCTCATGTCCATCGTTCAGGGTTGCGCCGGTCGATGTTCGTCATCAGCGGATGTTGATGACCGTCTGGGTCACCGTGTCCGCCGTGGAGATCATCTGCGAGTTGGCCTGGAAGTTGCGCTGCGCCGTGATCATGTTCACGAGCTGCTCCGTGAGATCCACGTTGCTCGCCTCCAGGGCACCGGACTGGATCAGGCCGAAGCTCGAGGTGCCGGCCTCGCCGAGGCGGGCGTCACCGGAGGTGAAGCTCTCGCCCCAGGCCGTGTCCTCGAGCTGCTGCAGGCCGCCCGCGTTGGCGAAGTCCGCCAGCGCGATCTTGCCGAGTTCCGTCGACTGGCCGTTGGTGAAGCGGGCGAACAGGATGCCCTCGGAGGTCACCTCGATGCCGGTCAGGCGTCCGGTCGCGAAGCCGTCCTGGGACAGCGAGTTCACGCCGAAGTTGCTGCCGAACTGGGTCGCACCGTCCAGGTTCAGGGACATCGTGATGTCCGCCGCGCCGTTGCCGGGCGCATAGGCCGGCAGGTTGATCACGCCGCCCACGGGCGACTGCAGCTGGCCGTCATTGCCGAAGACCAGCTGATCGCCGGCACCCACGACGTTGCCGTCCACGGTGAACTGGGTATTCCACGTGTTGGTGGCGGCATCCTTCAGGAAGTACAGCGTGCCGGTGTGGGCCGCGCCCAGCGAGTCGTAGATGGTGACCGAGGTCGTGTGATTGAAGGTGTTCGGATCCGCCGGGTCGAAAGGCACGATCGTCGGCGGCTCGGCGTCCGCCGGCAGGTTCACGCCGTAGTCGATCGCCGTGGTGGACTGGGGCGGGTTCGCGCCGGTGCTGAGCTGCACGTCGTTCAGCGAGCCGGTGTTGAAGTTGCCGTCGCCGGAGGGCGGATAGGCCTGCAGACGCTTGCCGGCCGGGTTCACGACGAAGCCGTTGTTGTCCACGCTGAAGTTGCCGGCGCGGGTGTAGACCCGCGAGCCGTTGTCGCTCAGCACGAAGAAGCCTTCGCCGCCGATGGCGAGGTCCAGCGCGTTGTCCGTGAAGTCCACGTTGCCCTGGGCGAACTGCTGGGAAATGTTCGACAGGCGCACGCCGGAGCCGACCGCCGAGGAGCCCGTGCTCTGGGTGCCGACGGCGAACACCTCGGCGAACTCGGCCCGGGAACCCTTGAAGCCCGTCGTGTTCACGTTGGCGATGTTGTTGGCGGTGACCCCGAGGTCAGCCGATGCGGCATTCAGGCCGCTCAATGCGATGCGAAATGGCATGGTGTTGTCTCCTTGAAGGAATACCCGATGACTGTGACTCTGCGTATGGCTAAACGAATCAGAGGATGCGGTCGACCTCGCTCAGCCTGAGCGAACCCTCTCCCGCGATGTTCAGCGTCAGCCCCTGGCCGTTACGGCCCAGGGTCACGCTCTCGATGGTGGCGCCGACCAGCGTCTGCGCGTTCTCTACCTGGTTGCCCCGGCTGACGATGGTCGACACCCGGTAATTGCCCGGCGCGGCCGGCTCGCCCTCGGCGTTCATGCCGTCCCACTGCCACTGGGTCAGACCGGAACCCCGGCCGCCCAGCTCGAGGCGGCGCACCAGCTGGCCGGTCTGGTCGGTGATCTCCACGGTCACGGCGGAGGCGCCGGCCGACAGATTGACGGCGCCGTTCAGCGTTCCGCCCTCGGCCAGATGGCCCTGATCAGTGCGGGCCAGCACCTGATGGCCGACGAGCCCCGCGGCCTGCAGCGCCTGGTCCGAGTAGATGGACTCGGACAGTGCGCTGAACGAGTTCTGCAGATCGCCGATGCCCGACACCGTGCCGAACTGCGCCAGCTGGCTCAGGAACTCGCCGTTGCTCATCGGCTCCATGGGATCCTGGTTGCGGAACTGGGCGATCATCAGCTCGAGGAACTGTTCCTGGCCCAGCTCGTCCTTTGCCGTGGTGGGCTGGGACTCGCGCCGGGTGGCTATCCCCAGGCTGCCCAGGTCCTCGAAACCGTTGATGGAATCCATGTGCTCTCCTCCGGCTTACCGGCTCTGGTTACGGACGCTAGCGGCCGAGCTGCAGTGTCTGCAGCATCAGGTCGCGCGTGGTCTTCAGGATCTCGATGTTGTTCTGGTAGGAGCGCGAGGCCGACATCATGTTGACCATCTCCTCCACCGCGTTGACGTTGCTGAGGTAGACGTTACCGTTCTCGTCGGCCTCCGGATGCTCCGGCCGATGCTGAACGGTGAGCGGCGCCTGGCTCTCGACGATGCCGAGCACCCTCACACCCGCGGCATGGCTCTCGCCGGCGCCGGCGGCCTCCTGCATGGCGGTGGCGAACATCGGATGGCGGGCGCGATAGACCTTGTTCGGGTCGCCGCTGACGCTCTCCGCATTGGCCAGATTGCTGGCCGTGGTATTCAGACGCAGGGACTGCGCGTTCATCGCGCTACCCGCGGTATCGAATATCCGGAACATCGACATCACTCACTCCCCTTGATCGCGAGCTTCAGCGTGCGGACCTTGCCGTCCAGGAACATGAGGCTGGCGCGGTAACGCAGCACGTTCTCCGCGAACTGCGCCTGCTCCACGTCGGGCTGCACCGTGTTGCCGTCCTGGGACGGCTGGTGCGGCAGCCGGTATTTCAGCTCGGCCCCCGCCGGCCCGCCGCTCGCATCCAGATGGCCGGCGTGGGTCTTCGCCATGGCGACCCGCCCGGACTGCGCGCGCTCCAGCGCCGCACCGAAATCCAGATCACGCGCCTTGTAATTGGGCGTGTCCGCATTGGCGATGTTGGTCGCCAGCACCTCGGTGCGCATCGAGCGCAGCTTCAGTGCGAGTGCGTGTTGTCCGAAAGGGTCGATCTTCATCGTGTCTCTCTGGTTGGCAGGCACTTCGCCCGCTTCCGCCGGATTCACAGCAAATGCCGTGCCAACTCTGCAAGTGGCTGATATTCATGGATGTCGCCCCGGCAAATGGCCCGGAGCGGCAAAGGGCTGCCGCTGCCGGCGGCAAAGGACTGCAGCCGGATACCGGACAACAGGCGTCCCGCACGCGGCCCCGCGGCCCGGCGATCCGCGGAATCACTGGCACAGCTCTTGCATCAATGATGGCGACCGGAAACGGAGCCGGGCGGGAGCGGCCGCACAGGGAACGCGGGATGCACCGCATACGGCGTATCCCGGGCACCCAGGCCCGCTTCCGGACGACGAGGAACCACGTATGCAAAATGACGGGACATTGACGGCAGCGACTGAAAACCGGCGCGGATGGCCCGTGTCGGCCGCGCTCGCGCTGTTTGTCGTGCTCGTACTATTCGCTTCCGGGGCCGCCGCGGCGGACTGGCAGCCGGTCGAGTCCATCCGCGAGACCGCGGCCCGCTACGCGGCGGGCCAGCTCGGCGCGGACGGCGAGGACGTCCGCGTGGAGGCCAGCGAGCTGGACACCCGACTGCGGATGAACCGCTGCGACGTGCCGCTGTCCGGCTTCCTGCCCAACGGGATGGGCAACGGCAACCGCCTGGTGGTGGGCGTGCGCTGCGAGGGCTCGAAGCCCTGGAAGCTGTTCGTGCCGGTGCGCATCGCCCGCTATGCCGACGTGCTGGTGGTCTCGCGCTCGCTGCCCCGCGGCCACGTGCTGACCGCCGGCGACGTGCACACGGAGAGGCGCGACCTGTCCAGTCACCTGAAGACCTATGCGGGCAGCCTGCGCCAGTTGCCGGGGCGGCGGCTGAAGCGCCCCGTGCTCGCCGGCACGCCGCTCACCCACACCATGGTGGACGCAGAGCAGATCGTCCGCCGGGGCCAGAAAGTGACCCTGGTCGTGGACAACGGCAGCATGGAGATCCGCATGGCGGGGCGGGCCCTGTCCGACGGCGCCCTGGACCAGCGCATCCGGGTGGAGAACGTCTCCTCCCGGCGAGTCGTCGAGGGGATAGTACGGTCCCCCGAACTCGTTGAAATTAGGATGAATTGACCATATGCGGCACGGTAAAGAAATTGTCACTCGATGCTAAAGTTTCACGCGGAATCGCCGATAAGCGGGATAACACAGACTCATGTCTGAGGTAGCCAGTTATGTCCAATAAGATTGACGGAACGAATCAGGGGCAGCCGATCGGCCCGAACGGGGTCGGCGGCAGCCGGCCGACCGCGGGGGCGGCGCAGCGCACCGGTCAGGCGAAGGAAGCGCCGGCACCGGGCGGCGAGACCGTGCAGCTCACCAGCAGCGCGCAGATGATGGAGCGCATGAGCTCGATGCTGGAGAGCCTGGAAATGCAGAACGAGCGTCTGGACGCCATCATGGAGTCCATCGCCAGCGGCGACTACGAGATCGATGCGGAGAAGATCGCGGCGCGTCTGATGATGTTCGAGAGGAGCCTCGGCAGCGACTCATGAGCCAGGCGGACGCGACAGCCTGCGCAGGCGCACTCGAGACCGTGATCCGTGAGGCGCTTGCGACCGCGCAGCGACTGGAGTCGGCGCTCGCGACCGAGCGCGCCGCGCTCGAGGCGCGGGACGCCGCGGCGCTGCACACGGCCGGCGCCGGCAAGCAGGAACTTCTGTCCCGGCTCGACGAACTGGACGGACGGCGCCGCCGCCTGCTCGCCGACCACGGCTACCCGGCGGACCAGGGCGGTGTCGAGGCGGTACTCGCGGCCTGCGCGCCGGCTCATTCGCTGAGCGGTCTGTGGCGGGAACTCGGCGCGGTGGCCGGACGCTGCCGGGACGCGAATGCGGCCAACGGGGCCATCGTCCATCTGCGCCAGCGGCAGATCGGGCGTGCGCTCGACGTGCTGCGCGGGGCGCCCGAGGGCGCGGCGCCGGTCTACGGCGCCGACGGCAGCAGCGCGCGCGCCGGCGGCCGCGCTTTCGGCAGCGCCTGAACGGCCAGAGGTCCCCAGCCCGGCAACCTGCCCGATCGCGGCGGAACCTTTACAATGGGCGGCGTTGCCATACCGGGGCGTCTCCCATGCTGCATTGCCTGCCGCGAGACATCACTCGCACGCTCACCCTCAGTCTGATCTGCCTGCTCGCCGGCTTGCTTCCTGGTGCCTCCTATGCCGCCGCAGACGACGCGGCGAGCGCCCTCCACTACGCCGATATCGCCGCGCTCCAGGAACGCATGGATCGCGGCGATCTCACCTCCGAGCAGCTGGTGCGCCGGTTCCTCGACCGCATCGAAGCCCTGGACGACGCCGGCCCCACGCTCAACGCCATCATCGAGGTGAATCCGGACGCCATCGAGATCGCGCGGGACCTGGACCAGGAGCGCGCCGTCGGGGAGAAGCGCGGGCCACTGCACGGCATACCCGTGATCCTGAAGGCCAACATCGATACGGGCGACCGCATGGCCACCTCCGCCGGCTCGGTGGCCCTGGCGCTGCATCGCGCGCCGGACGACGCCTTCCACGTCGCCGCGCTCCGTCGCGCCGGCGTCGTCATCCTGGGCAAGGCCAACCTCAGCGAGTGGGCGAACTTCCGCTCCACCCGGTCGGTGAGCGGGTGGAGCAGCATCGGCGGGCAGACCCGCAACCCCCACGTGCTCGACCGCAATCCCTGCGGCTCGTCCAGCGGCTCGGCAGTCGCCGTCGCCGCGGGGCTGACGGTGCTCGCCGTCGGCACGGAGACCAACGGCTCCATCGTCTGTCCGGCGGGCACCAATGGCGTCGTCGGCATCAAGCCCACACTCGGGGTGGTCAGCCGGGACGGCATCATCCCCATCGCGCTCAGCCAGGACACGGCCGGCCCGATGGCACGCAGCGTCCGCGACGCGGCGCTGATGCTCGCCGGCATGGCGGCACCCGATAACGCGGACCCCGCGGCCGGGGCGCACCCGGGCCCGCGGGACTATCTCGCCATGCTGGACACCAGCGCGCTGGCAGGCGCGCGCATCGGCGTCTGGCGCCAGTACTACGGTGCAGGCTCGGAGCCCCGCGTCGAGGCGATCTTCGACGCCGCGATCGCCCGGCTCGGCGAACTCGGCGCCGAGGTCGTGGACCCGATCGGCCTCGAGATCCCCGCCGGCGTGCGCGAGGCCGAATACGAGGTACTCCTGTACGAGTTCCGGGACGGCCTGAATCGTTACCTCGGCAACGCCGGCATGGAAGGCGACCGGGGCAGCCTGGCCGCACTGATCCGCTACAACGAGCTTCGCGCCGACGAGACCATGCCCTGGTTCGGCCAGGAGATCTTCGAGCAGGCCGGGTCCCGGGGACCGCTGACGGACGAGGCCTACCTGGCGGCGCGGGAGAACAGCGGGCCGGCGCTGCGCCGCCTCATCGACGCGGTGATGGAGGAGCACGGCCTGGATGCGATCATCGCACCGACGAACTCGCCCGCCTGGCCCATCGACTTCGTCGCCGGCGACAACTACACGATCTCGAGTTCGCGGCTGGGTGCGGTATCCGGGTATCCCTCGCTCACGCTGCCGGCCGGCAACATTCACGGCCTCCCGGTGGGCGTAACGCTGTTCGGCCGCCCGTGGACCGAGCCGCAGCTGATCGGCTACGCCTACGCGCTGGAGCAGGCGACCCGCGCGATCCTCCGCCCCGGGCTGGTGCCCACGCTGGAGCGCTAGCCGGACTGCGGCTCCGACGACGTCGGCGCGGCCGCCTTCTTCTTCCGCATGCTCTTCTTTCTGGCGGCCTTCTTCGCGGCGGCCTTCTTCGCGATGGGCTTCTTTGCGCCGGCCTTTTTGCTGCCAGGCTTCTTCCCTCCCGCCTTCCTGCCGCCGGACTCCGGGGCCGCCTCCGCGCCGCCGCCCACCACGGCCCTCGCCCGCTTGCCTGCAGTAGCGATAGTCACCGCCTTCAGCTCGTCGAAGGACGCCTGCAGGCACTCACAGTAGAACGCCGGGTCGGGCATCATCTCCCGGCAGGAGATGGCGCTGACGGTGATCTTGCCGTCGTAGCCGATCACCGGCTGGAACAGGCCGACGCCGTGGACCACCGGCCCGAGTCCGTAGTAGGCGACCATCTTCGTGCCCATGGAGTACAGCGGATGATTGCTGATGGGCACGTTCGTGATCACCGTGTTGAAGAGCGGCGGCAGGCGCTCGGCCATGTGCCAGCGGCCGAAGGCCTTGGCCATGAGCCCGGACGTGGTCGTGGGCAGGAATTCCGCCAGCTCCATGCTGAGCTCCGGCCCGGCGGTGCGCGTGAACCGTTTGGCCTCGTCGCTCGCGGCGTGCACTGCCCGCAGGCGCTCGAGCGGATCCTCGATGTCGCTGCCCACCGGCAGGCGCATGGCGCTGACCCGGTTGCCCTCCGCGCCGCGCTGCCGATCCGAACGCACGCTCATCGGCGCCATCGCGATCAGCGATTCGTCGGGCAGCTCGCCCTTCGCTTCGAGGTACCTGCGCAGTGCGCCGCCGCAGACGCTGACGATCACGTCGTTCACCGTGGCGCCTTCCACGAAGCCCTTGATGCCGCGGATCTCGTCCAGCGCGAAGGTGCGCGCGTCGAAGACCCGGTGGGCCGAGACGTTGGCGTTGAAACGGGTGCGCGGCACGGACCGGGGCAGGCTGATGTCGCGGCGCACCAGGCCCGTGGCCAGCTTCGGCAGCGTGGGCGCGACGTGGCGCACCAGCTTGCCGATCTTCAGCGGCGTACCCGCCATGCCCGCGGCGCTGCGGGCCAGCAGCTCCACGTCGGTGGGCTCGCGCTCCGGCACCCAGGGCCGCGGCGGCGGCTCCGCCTGGTCGTGGGGAGTGAGGCTGTGGATGGCCGCGGCGATCTCGGCACCGGAGATGCCGTCGATGGCCGAGTGGTGGATCTTGGTCACGAGACCGAAGCTGCCCGGCGGGATGCCGTCGACGTTGTCCAGCCCTTCGATCACCCAGGCTTCCCACAGGGGGCGGTTCAGGTCCAGCGGTCGGGCTAGCAGCCGCGCGGTCAGAATGCAAAGCTGGCGCCAGTCGCCCGGCTTCGGCAACGCGATGTGGCGCAGGTGGAATTCCAGGTCGAACTCCGGGTCCTCGATCCAGTAGGGACGCGCCAGGCCGAGGGGCACGTTCGCGAGCCGCCGCCGGAACGTCTTCGCCTTGTGCAGGCGCTCCTCGAAGAAGCGGATGATCTGCTTGAAGGTGACGTGGCCGCCGGCCGCCGTCGACTGATCGTAGATGCACAGACTGCCCACGTGCATGGGGGTGGCAGCCGTTTCGAGATAGAGGAAAGAGGCGTCGAGGCCGGTCAGTTGCTGCATGAAGAGTCTCCTTGCCCTGACCGGCAATATACACGATACGCCTGCCGGCGCAGGGCGCCGGCGGCGAGAGGCCGCGCCGCGCGGATGCGGCGCGGCCTCCGCCGGTCAGAAGCGCAGACGCGCGCCCGCGTGGAACGAGCGGCCGGGCAGCGGCGCATAGGGCGCCAGGAAGGAGGTGCTGCGCCGCGCCGCCTCGTCGAGCAGATTCGTGCCACGGACGAAGAGGTCCAGCCGGGTCTCCTGCAGCGTCATGGCATAGATCGCGGACAGGTCCACCATGGTGTAGCTGTCGGTCCGGAACGAGGAGATATTGTCCTGCTCCGAATGCCAGAGAACGTCCAGCGAGGTGGTCAGGACATCGTTGCGCAGGGTGAGTCCCGTGCCGAGGCGCATCGGCGGGATACGGGGCAGGTAGCGGCCGTCGTCGAGCTCCGCGTAGACGAAGTCACCCAGCAGGTCGAGTTCGGCTTCGAAATCGCCGAGGCGGCCGAGCAAGAGCGTCGCCTCGGCCTCGACCCCGTAGAAGTCAGCGTCGGCCTGGGCATACTCCGCCACCGGCAGCCCGTCCTCTTCCGCGCCGGTCAGGTTCTGGAAGATGTAGTCCCCGATCCGGTTGTAGAAGACGTGGACGTCCCAGCGCAGACGCCCGCCGCGGCCGGAGAGCCCGATGTCGTAGTTCACCGAGACCTCCTTGTCGGGGTCCGTGCCCAGTACCGCGAGACCGAGTTCGAACTGGCCGGTCGCCAGATGGGGTCCGTTGGCGTAGAGCTCCTCGGCTGCCGGCAGGCGCTCGGTGCGCGAGACGTTCAGCATCAGGGTGTAGTCGGGCGCAATCTCGAAGTCGATGCCGGCGGCCAGCGAGACGGAGGTGTCGTCGAAATCGGTCGACAGCTCGTTGGCGTGCTCCAGGAACTCCACGCGGCCGCCCAGGTGCGCGTGACCCCAGTCATAGTCGCGCTCCTCCACCAGGAACAGGCCGAGAGACTCGGTGTTCGTCGGCGAGATGAAGGCTTCCTCGCCCGCGGCGGAGAAATCCCGGTCGTCGAGCTGCAGGCCGAAGGCACCCCGCCAGCCGGCGATGGGCGCATGGATGGCCTCCACCCTGGCCTGCCAGGCATCGTTCTCGAACAGGGTGCCGATCTCACCGGAGGGCTCGATCTCGGCGTGCTCGTAGTCGTTGATACCCCAGGCGAACTTCACCGCTTCGAAGTATTCGCCGTTCAGCGCGTACTCGCCGCGCACGTCGACCCGCGACTGCTCCAGCTCGATGAACGGACCGCCCTCTTCCTCGCCGGCATGCTCCTCCTCGCCGTGCTCTTCCTCGCCATGTTCCTCTTCGTGCTCGTGGCTGTGACCGGGCAGGCCGTAGGTCATGTCGGAGTCGCTCCAGGAGAAGCCGAGGAAGCCCCGCTCGCCCACCCAGGAGGCGCCCGCGGAGTAACCGTCGGATTCGGAGTAGCTGTTCGGCAGGATGCCGGACATCTCGTCTTCCTCCCGGTCGTCCGGATCGGCGGTGGCGTAGCCGTCGATCTCGACGTCGTCGGTCTCCCGCGTGTAGGCATCGAGATGCCAGGCGAAGCTGCCGGCGCCGCCGTCCAGGCGCCCCACCAGGGCCCGCTCCTCGGCGGCGGTATCCGCGCGGGCCTCGATGGCGCCGGATAGCGGCTCCTCGGCAGGCCGCCGCGGTATGCGGTTGTCGATCACGTTCACGACACCGCCGGCCGCCGAATTGCCGTAGAGCAGCGTCGTCGGGCCGCGGATGATCTCGATGGCCTCTGCCAGCAGCGGCTCGATGCTCACGGCATGGTCGGCACTCACGTCCGCCGCATCCAGCGACGAGATGCCGTCGGAGAGCATGATGACCTGAGAGCCGCCCAGGCCGCGGATGATGGGGCGGGACGATGCCGGCCCGAAGTAACTGGAACTCACGCCGGGCTGTGCGGCGAGGGTCTCGCCCAGGGTAGGCGCACGGTCGGTGAACAGTTCGGCGCCCTTGAAGACGCTGGTGGGCTGCAGCACGTCGCCCAGGGGCGCCGCGGTGACCACGATCTCCTCGATCGTGTCCTCAGCCGCTTGGCCGGACACTTCCTGGGCCTGCAGGGCGCCGGCACACAATAATGCTGCGGGCAACGCCGCAGCCAGTCGCGAAATACGCATTTCTCATTCCTCTGATCGGATCAGCAGATGCCGTGCCGGCCTGTTGCCGGCGGCACGGTGACACGGTGATGGTCGGTCGACTGATGATCAGAGGCGCGGAGGTGCCCGGGCGTGGCCGTGCCGGGGCGGGAAAACGGGATGCCCGGTCGCCACCGGGGCGGTGACGGCGGGTGCCACCGGCACCGCAGGCAGCTCGGCGACCGTATGCGACAGCCCGTGGGCGAGTCGATCGCCGCCGACGCAGACGTCGCACTGCTCGCCGACGCCGTGATCGGCGACCGCGGCATGGCCGGCGACGGCAAATTGCCCGGCCAGGATCGCGACCAGCGCGATCGCCGTGCAGCGGGCCAGGAATCGTGCGCGGAGGCGAAGCATCCCGATAGTCTAACGGAATTTCTCAGCGCGTGAAGGTGCCGAAGGCCCTTGGCCACGGCATCACCCGATCGCCACAACGCAGCGGGGCTCCCGATCCGCAGACCGGGAGCCCCGTGCGCCGGAGATTACTTCCGGAAGTTGAGTTCCTGCAGCAGCGAGGAGCTCATGACCTCACGGTACTCGGCACGATTACCGCTCTCCCCCTGCATCTGCTCGATGCTCTTCTTGCGCCAGGCCATGTACTCCTCCTGACGCTTCTCGCCCTCGGCGCCCGTCGGTACGTCCTCCATGACACGGATGAGGTAGATCGTCGGCTCGCCGCTGCGCTCGTACACGTTGGCAAGGATCATGTAGTCCTTGATCCAGCCCTTCGACTTGGAGAATTCGAGATTCTCCCGCCACTCGCTCGCCAGCCACTTGGCATACTTGTAGCCGCCGCCGTCCTTGATGTCGATCCCGGTCACTTCCCAGTAGTCACCGGAGGTGAACGGCCACTCTTCGGCAGCCCAGGCACCGGTGGCCATGGCCATGGACGAGGCGCAGAGCGCCGCGACGCAGATCGCTTTTCTTATCGTTCTCATCGTTTCTCTCCCTTGGAGCGGGCAGGGATCGCCCGCTTACCGGGTGGAAAATACCACAGGTTGCATCGGAAACGGTCGCGGCTTCAGCGACGGCTCCGCCGGCGGCGCTCAGTCGGCGCTGCGCGACGTTCCGGCATCGTCGACGTAACGGTCCAGCACGGTGTCGATCTGCGCACGGGTCGTGTCGGCATCGAAGCCGTCTGCGGTGGTACTTTCCGCCAGGGAGAACATCGTCATGACCAGACTGCGGCCGTCGGCTTGCTTCGCGACGCGAACGGTTTCATGCCGCCGGAGGATCTCGCTCCAAGCAGCCCTCACCTGCCGCCAGAACGGAGCCGTGCGCTGCCAATAGCGCTCGCCGGCCGACCAGTCGTAATCCGATATGCGCTGGTAGCGATTGACGCCGGCCTCACGGGCCAGGGTATCCGCGGGAACGATGCCGCCCCCCTCCGCCCTGAGCACGACCTTGCGGTTGTCCTCCTCGTGCACCCAGCCGTCCGGGAGGATGGTGTGCCGGTTGGTGCCGACCAGGACATCGTAGTCTTCGCGCACACTGAATTCCCGGCGCGGCAGGGGACGCCAGGTCTCGGCACTCTCCCACAGAGAGTAACTGTCGGCGTGCACCCACTCGCCGAAGGACTCGTAGCGAGGCGAATCGTCCACCTGGTAGACCGCTTGGGTCCACCGGCCCTCCACCGCTTCTCCGTCGAGCCGCGCTTCGCGCCAGCGTCGGTCACCGGCATAGACGTGCATGACGGGGTCTTCGTAGCGCCAGTCCTGACGCCAGTGCTTTATGACCATGGGGTCGGACAGGGAACCGTCCTGCTGCCGGAACAACATGACCATGACGTGCTGAAGGCTGATGAAATCCGGTTCGTCGGCGACGACGTAGATGTACTCCGTGCCCCAGGAGCGGAACGGGCGGGCGGGCTCGAAACCGGCGGAGAAACCCACAGTCTCCAGAAAATCGAAGGTTGCCCGGTAGGGACCGGCCATCGCCAGGATCGCTCGTCGGTCTCGCTCCTTTTTGTCGAGGCCCTCCTCGCGCAGCCGCCGCCAGGCTGTACTCGGTGCCGTATCGACGTTGACCTCGGGCCCCTCGGTGGTGCCGCCGCGAGGCGCCATCTCGCTGGTGTCGATGAACGGCCAGGCGAAAATGTAGCGTTCCTCTCCGGCCCCGTCTCGTTCCGTCGCACCGGCCACGGCAGCGGCCAGCGTGAAGGCGATCAGGGTCGCCGACTGGCGCCGCGGCATCACCTGAGCCGCCTCACGCCGCCGGCCGCGACGCCCGGATGGCCCGCCACACCTTCAAGGGTGTGAGCGGCATGTCGAGATGCTCGATGCCGTAAGGCGCCAGCGCATCGATCACCGCATTCACGAGGGCCGGCGGCGCGCCGACGGTGCCGGCCTCCCCCGCCCCCTTCACGCCCAGCGGATTGCGCGGCGACGGCACCTCCGTGTAATGGAAGTCGATGCCGGGCAGCCGGTCGGCCCGGGGCATGGTGTAGTCCATGAACGTGGCCGTCTGCAGCTGGCCCGTGTCGTGATCGTAGACAGCCTCCTCGAACAGGGCCTGGCCGAGCCCCTGGGCGATGCCGCCCATGATCTGGCCTTCCAGGATGAGCGGGTTGATCACGTTGCCGACGTCGTCCTCCACCGTGTAGCGGAGGATCTCGATCATACCCGTCTCCGGGTCCACCTCGAGCTCGCAGACGTGGCAGCCGTTCGGGAACGTGCCGGCCTCCGGCGTGAAATGCTCGCTGGAGGCGAGACCGGGCCGGACGTCGTCCGGCCGCGACCCGTCGTCGAAGGAGGCCCTGGCCACCTCGGGCAGCGCCACCACCCGATCGGTGCCGACGATGCGGTAATCGCCGTCCTCGAACTCGATGTCCTCGGCGTCCGCCTCCAGCAGTCCCGCCGCGATCTTCTTTCCCGACTCGACCACGGTCTCCACCGTGCGCGTCAGCGCCGAGCCGCCGATCGCCATGGACCGTGAACCGCCGGTGCCCTGGCCGGTGGGGATGGTCTTCGTGTCGCCCTGCAGCACGCGGATGCGCTCGAGCGGCACGCCGAGCCCCGCCGCCACCATCTGACCGTAGCTGGTCTCGTGGCCCTGGCCGGTGGACTGGGTGCCCATGAGCACGGTCACCGTACCGTCCTCCTCGAAGCGCACGTGGGTGTCCTCGCCGCCCATGGCCGAGCAGATCTCGACGTAATAGCTGAGCCCGATGCCACGCAGCAGACCCTTCGCCGCGGAGGCCTTGCGCCGCTCGTCGAAGCCCGCCCGGTCGGCGCGCTCGAGCGCGGCATCCAGCAGACGGGCGTATTCGCCCGAGTCGTACACCTGCCCCGTCACGGTCTTGTACGGGAACGCCTCGGGGGGAATGAAATTGCGCCGCCGGATGTCGGCGGGATCGATGCCGAGTTCACGGGCCGCCTTGTCCACCAGGCGCTCGACCAGGTAGATGGCCTCGGGGCGGCCGGCGCCCCGGTAGGCATCCACCGGGACGGTGTTCGTCACGGCGAGGCGGATCTCCGCGTAAGCCGCCGGGATGGCGTAGGCGCCGGTGAGCATGACCGCGCCGAACCAGGGGATGAACGCGCCCGCCTGGGACGTGTAGGCGCCGACGTTGCCGTCGGTCCGCACCCGCATGGCGAGGAAACGGCCCTCGCCGTCCAGGGCGAGTTCGGCGCGGGAGATCTGATCGCGGCCGTGCAGGTCGGACAGGAAGCTCTCGGAACGCTCCGCCAGCCACTTCACCGGCCGGCCGAGATTCTTCGCCGCATGCAGCGCGGCCACGGTCTCGCACTGCAGGAACATCTTCAGGCCGAAGCCGCCGCCCACGTCCGGCGAGACGACGCGCAGCCGGTCTTCCGGGATACCGGTGGCCGCCATCACGTGCTTGCGCAGGTTGTGCACGCCCTGGCAGCCCTGATACAGCGTGTAGGCGTCCTCGCCGCCGTCGTACACGGCCACGCAACCCCGCGGCTCCATGGCCGTCGGCGCAAGCCGGTTATTGACGAGTTCGAGTTCGACCACGTGTTCGGCGCCGGCGAAGGCCTCGTCGGTGGCCGCCGCGTCGCCGTGGGTCATGATGCCGAGCAGATTGCCCTCCACGTCGTCGTGCACCCGCGGCGCACCGTCGGCCAGCGCATCCGCCAGGCCGGTGACCGCCGGGAGTTCGTCGACGTCGAACAGGATCAGGTCGGCCGCGTCTTTGGCTGCGGCGAGAGTCTCGGCCACGATGGCGACGACGGGTTCGCCGACGTAACGCACCACCTCGCGCGCGAGCGGCGGCTGCTGCACCGCTGCGTGTCCGGGATGCCCGTCGCTCTTCGGCACCGCCGATCCCGGCAGCTCGCCGAAGCCGGCGTCCACCAGATCCGCGGCGGTATAGACCCCCAGCACGCCCGGCGCCTCCCGCGCCTCGTCCAGATCGAGTTCGCTGATGACGCCATGGGGAAAAGGCGAACGCAGAAAATACAACACGGCCGCGTCTGCGGGCGCCACGTCGTCCAGGTAGCGGCCGGTACCGGTGAGGAAACGCTGGTCCTCGACACGCCTGATCGCCTGGCCCGTACCGAACTTGCCCATGCCTTACTCCCTTTGCTGCAGACCGCGTTCCGCGGGATTCTGCGCCGCGGCGGGCGGCAATTCAAACGAACGGCGATTCAGGGGCGGATGGCGGCTGGTGGCTGTCGAGTGGCTGGCGGCCCGGCGACAGTTCGCGTTCCGCCACAAAAAAGCGGCCCCAGTGGGGCCGCGGTGTCCATCGTCGTGACGGGATCAGTGCATCGTGTTCCCCCGCCCCAGTGTGTACCTGAAGGTCGTATACCCGGCACGCGATGGTCGATGAAATTGTCGGGATTTGAAAGGTGGCAGAAACCCCACGAAGTGTCAAATTTCAGGGGCAGAAAGCCGTCCGTATGTCGCGGCAGTGCAACATAATCGGCCGCCGCAGCAATCCCGCATGACCCTCAGCCGGTCGCCGGTTCGTCGGCGCCGTGACCGCGGTGGAACTCCTCCACGCTGCGGGCGACCCGCGTGGGCTGATCGAAGGCCGCGACGTGCACGATGGCGTCGCCCTCGTGCGCCAGCGGCAGCTTCGACAGCCCGATCACCACGCCGTCGTCGGTGGCGCGGATGACGGTGTCCGAAGCGCCGAGTGGGTCGCGCACGTTGGCGATGACGTCGCCCTTCTTCACGTAGTCGCCGAGGCGCACGGTGGCGTGCACGATGCCGCTCTGGGGCGAGCGGATCCAGCCGCTGTCGAGCGCGGTGACCGGACTGGATTCGCGGCGCTTCGACTTCCCGGCAGGCAGCATCCCGAGGCGACGCATCACCTGCTGGATGCCGCGGACGCCGGCGCGGATGGCGAGCTCGTCGAAACGCAGCGCCTCGCCCGCCTCGTACAGGAGCAGGGGCACGTCACGGCTCGCCGCCAGCTCGCGCAGTGAACCCTCCCGCACCGACGCGTTGATCATCACCGGCACGCCGAAGGCGCTGGCGAGTTCGCGCGTCTCCTCGTGATCCAGGTCGGCGCGGATCTGCGGCAGGTTGGCGCGATGGATGGCGCCGGTATGCAGATCGATGCCGTAGTCGGCCTTGTCGACGATCTCGGTGACGAAGAGGTTCGCGAGGCGCGCCGCCGCCGAGCCTTTCTCGCTGCCCGGGAAGGAGCGGTTCAGGTCGCGGCGGTCCGGCAGGTAGCGCGACATGTTCAGGAAGCCGAGCACGTTGACCACCGGCACCGCCAGCAGCGTGCCCCGCAGGCTGCGCAGCGCGCGCCGCTTCAGCAGGCGGCGGATGATCTCCACCCCGTTGATCTCGTCGCCGTGCACCGCCGCCGAGACGAACAGCACGGGCCCGGCCCGCCGGCCGTTGATGACCTGCACGGGCATGGTCATTTCCGTGTGGGTGTAGAGATCCGCCGCCGGCAGGTCGATGCTCGCCCGTTCACCGGGGCGCACGGTATGGCCGCCGATCTCGATGGGGCGGCCGCCCGCCCCGCTACGCTCAGCCGACACCTTTGGTCTTCGTCTTGCCGGGCTTCGCGTTGTTCTCGATGAAGCCGATGATGAGGCCCGCGACGTCCTTGCCGGTGGCCGCCTCGATGCCCTCCAGCCCGGGCGAGGAATTCACCTCCATCACCACGGGACCGTGATTGGAGCGCAGGATGTCCACGCCGGCGACGTTCAGCCCCATGATCTTCGCGGAGCGCACGGCGGTGGAGCGTTCCTCCGGCGTGATGCGTACCAGTGAGGCGGAGCCTCCCCGGTGCAGGTTGGAGCGGAACTCGCCCTCCTTGCCCTGGCGCTTCATCGACGCGACCACCTTGCCGCCCACCACGAGGCAGCGGATGTCCGCACCGCCCGCCTCGGCGATGAATTCCTGCACGAGGAAGTTCGCGTTCAGTCCGCGGAACGCCTCGATTACGCTGGTGGCCGCCTTGCGGGTCTCCGCCAGCACCACGCCCACGCCCTGGGTGCCTTCCAGCAGCTTGATGACCACCGGCGCGCCGCCGGTCATTTTCAGCACATCCTCGGTGTCGTCCGGCGAATTGGCGAAGCCGGTGACCGGCAGGCCGATGCCGCGCCGGGAGAGCAGCTGCAGGGACCGCAGCTTGTCCCGCGAGCGGCTGATGGCCACCGACTCGTTCAGCGGGAAGACGCCCATCATTTCAAACTGGCGCAGCACCGCGGTGCCGTAGAACGTCACCGAGGCGCCGATGCGCGGTATCACGGCGTCGAAGCCCTTCAGCGTGGCACCCTTGTAGTGCACGGACGGCTTGTGCGACGTGATGTCCATGTAGCAGCGCTGGTGGTCGATCACGTGCATCTCGTGGCCGCGCTCCTCGCCCGCCTCCATCAGTCTGCGGGTGGAGTAGATCGAGCGCCTGCGCGAGAGTATTGCGATCTTCAAGATAGAGGTCCTCCTTCAGCGCCGGGGCACGGCCCGGCAGCCCGTTCAACGTGTCTTTCTGCGCCGTCTGGCCGCGTCGATGCGCGCGGGCCGCCCGCCGGTGAGATAGGAGCGGCCGGGGTCCACGAGCATGTGCCCGCGCAGCGCCGTCCTGCCCAACAACATACGGAAACGCATGTCCGAACGCGAGGTCAGCGTCACCTCGATGGGCCAGACGAGCTCCGGCGAGAGCGCGAGCGTGGTCTCGATCACCACCCGGTGCTGACGGTGGCCGATGGAGCTGCGCACGCCGCGCCGGTCGACCACGTCGGCGGTGCAGACCACCTCCAGGTCGTCGGCGCGATGTTGCGGATGGACCAGGAAGCGCACGCGCTCCCTGCCCTCCTCCTCGAAGTGCTCGATGTCCAGCGCGTGCAGCGTGGAGGTGCGTGCGCCCGTATCCACCTTGGCCTTGATGCGGCTCAGGCCCAGATCCGGCAGGTCGAGATATTCACGCCAGCCCACGATCCAGGGCGCGTCCTGTCTGCTCATGTGATCGGATTGCGGTCCAATTGCGGCTGCCCGGCTTCCTGTCTACCATGCTTCGCGCGGATTCGACAATTCATCGGACAATTCATCGGACAATTCATCCGATACACGCTTAGAGGGGAATCACATGAAACTCGCCAGCCTCAGGAGCGGGCGCGACGGCCGATTGATCGTCGTCAGCCGCGACCTGAAACGGGCCGTCGCTGCGGACGGCATCGCCACCACCCTCCAGGCCGCACTGGACGACTGGGAGACCGCGGCTCCGCGCCTGCAGGCGCTCGCCGACGAACTCCACGAAGGTACCGCCGAGGGCGCCTTCGACCTGGATATGGCCGACCTCGATGCGCCGTTGCCGCGCGCCTACCACTGGGTGGACGGCAGCGCCTACGTGAATCACGTCGAGCTGGTGCGCAAGGCCCGGGGCGCGGAGATGCCGGAGAGTTTCTGGCACGACCCGCTCGTCTATCAGGGCGGCTCCGACGACTTCCTCGGGCCGCTGGAAGACATACCCGTACCGGACGAGGACTACGGCATCGACATGGAGGCCGAGACAGCGGTGATCACCGATGATGTGCCCATGGGCACCGGCGCCGGCGAGGCGGCCGGCCACATCAGGCTGCTGATGCTGGTGAACGACGTCTCGCTGCGCAACCTGATCCCGGGCGAGCTGGCCAAGGGCTTCGGCTTCTACCAGTCCAAGCCCTCCACCACATTCTCCCCGGTCGCCGTCACCCCGGACGAACTGGGCGAGGCCTGGCAGGACGGCACCTTCAACCTGCCGCTGGTCACCACGCTGAACGGCGAGGAATTCGGCCGTCCGGAGTGCGGCGTGGACATGACCTTCAACTTCCTGCAGCTGATCGAGCACGTGACGAAGACCCGGCGCCTCGGCGCGGGCACCATCATCGGCTCCGGCACCATCTCGAACTACGACCGCAGCCGCGGCTCCAGCTGCATCGCCGAGCGGCGCATGCTGGAGACGGTCGAGGACGGCGCGGCGAAGACGCCCTTCCTGCGCTTCGGCGACCGGGTCCGCATCGAGATGTTCGACGCCGAGGGCAACAGCATCTTCGGCGCCATCGACCAGAAAATCGTGGAGGCCTGAGCATGGCGCACGACATCGAGCTGACCGCCGCCGACGGCCACGTGCTCGGCGCCGCGATCGCACCGCCGGGAGGCACACCCATCGGCGGGGTGCTGGTCATCCAGGAGATCTTCGGCGTGAACAACCACATCCGCGACGTCTGCGACCAGTTCGCCGAGGCCGGCTTCCTGGCCGTGGCGCCGGCGGTATTCGACCGGCTCGGCAGGGACATCACCGTCGACTATGCGGACATCGGCCGCGGACGGGACCTCGTCGGGCGGCTGGATCCGCGCCAGACCATCCTGGACCTCGCTGCCGGCGTCGAGCAGGCGACCCGCGGCGGCAAGGTGGGCGCGGTCGGCTTCTGCTGGGGCGGCGCGCAGGCCTACCGCTGCGCCGCCGAACTGCCGCTGGCGGCGGCGGTGGGCTACTACGGCGGCGGCATCCACAACATGACCGACCTCTCGCCCGCCTGCCCGGTGATGCTCCACTACGGCGACCGGGATGCCCACATCCCCATGGAACAGGTGGAGCAGGTGCGCACCGCCAATCCGGAGGCCGTCGTGCACGTCTACGAGGGGGTCGGGCACGGCTTCAACTGCGACCGGCGTGGCGACTACGACCCGGAGGCAGCCTGTCTCGCTTTCGGGCGAACCACCGACTTCCTCAGGCGCCACCTCGGCTGATCAGTCGGGTCCCCGGCCGCTGAGCACGTCGACCTCGTCAACGACGCCGTTGCGCAGCACGCCGACGCCGGGGATATCCACCTCCACGACGTCGCCCGGCTGCAGATAGACGGGCGGCTTGCGCACGTAGCCCACGCCGCCCGGCGTGCCGGTGACGATGACGTCGCCCGGCAGCAGCTCGGCGAAGGTGGAGCAATAGCCGATCAGCGCCGGCACGTCGAAGATGAGGTCCGCCACGTCCGCGGACTGCATTACCGCCCCGTTCAGCCGGGTCTCGAGCGTCAGCCGGGCCGGGTCGCCGATCTCGTCGGCGGTGGTGAGCCAGGGGCCGAAGCCGCCGCTGCGCGCGAAGTTCTTGCCGGCGGTGAACTGGGAGCTGTGGCGCTGGAAGTCGCGCACGCTGCCGTCGTTGAAGCAGGAGTAACCGGCCACGTGGCGCAGCGCCCCCTCCGGGGCGATATGGCGGCCGCGGCGCCCGATGATGACGGCCAGCTCGCCCTCGTAGTCGAACTTGTGCGACACGGACGGCCGCACCAGCGGCTGGCCGTGACCGACCTGGGAGCCGGGGAAGCGGGTGAAGAGCACCGGGTGTTCCGGCGCGTCGCGGCCGGTCTCCTCCACGTGGGGCCGGTAGTTGATGCCGACGCAGAGGATCTTGTCCGGGTGGGTGATCACGGGCAGCAATTCCACCTCGGCCAGGGCCAGGTCGGGTTCGGCGTCCGCGGCCAGTGCGTGGAGTTCGTCGATGGCGTCGGCAGCCAGCACGCTTCTCAGGTCGGGAAGCTCCACGCCGAGCTTCCGGCCGGCATCCACGATCCCGCCGGCGCGCACGACGCCGTAGCTCGGCCGGCCCCGGTGGCGGAAGCTCGCGATCCTCACCCGGGCAGCCCGCCGGCCAGCGAGGCGCGGATCCACTGCAGACGGTGGCGGCGCATCTCGCCGCCCTCCAGCGGCTCCTCGGCGGACAGGGTGAGACGGTCGCCGTCGAGCTCGGCCTCGCGAATCTGCGTGGTGCCGATCAGGTCCATGTTCAGCGCGAACTCCACCTCGTGGTGGACGTCGCCCTGCACCACGAAGTATCGGCCTGCGTAATGCATGTAGCCGTCGAAGGCCCGCACCTTCTCCGCGTCCGGCGCTTTCGGCA
Source organism: Lentisalinibacter orientalis (assembly GCF_040706535.1). NCBI lineage: Bacteria > Pseudomonadati > Pseudomonadota > Gammaproteobacteria > Woeseiales > Woeseiaceae > Lentisalinibacter > Lentisalinibacter orientalis. The sequence continues at coordinate 16,825 of NZ_JAPDRJ010000004.1, read as the reverse complement.
CGACCGGCGTGGAGAACGAGCCCCGGTCGCGCTCGGCCAGCACGGCCGACATGTAGCCGTCCGGCGTGTACAGGATCATCCCGGTGGCGTCCTCGCCGAAGGGCCGGGTCACGCGGCCCGTGGCAGGGTAGCTGATCTCCCAGCGCTCGAGTTTCCAGGCGCCGACCAGGTCTTCTGCGGTTATATGCACGTCATCTCCTTCCCATCCGAGGTGGATTCTTGGTCACAGACTCGGCACGGCCGTCGTCCGCCGCCGGGGAGATTGTAGCGGATGGGCCCTGCGGCTAGCCTTCCCTGCCCGGCCCTCCCCACGCGGAGATACCCATGGAGCCCGACGCGCCGGCGCTGCCGGCCTATCTCGAGGAAAGACGGCGCGCGCTGAATGCGGCCCCGGTCCGCCGCGGCCGCTACGTCCTGTACTGGATGCATCACGCCATGCGCGCCGCGGAGAACCCGGCCCTGGAGGCGGCGCTCGCCGTCGGCGCGGCGCTCGGGCTGCCGGTCCTCGTGTATCAGGGCCTGGGCGGCCGCCACCGCTACAACTCCGACCGGCACCATCTGTTCATCCTGCAGGGGGCTCGCGACGTGGCCCGCGCCCTCGCCGAGCGCGGCATCCGCTACGTCTTCCATCTGCCCCGGCAGGCCGACGCCCCCTCCCCGCTGCCGCTGCTCTGCCGGGACGCGGCGGCCGTGGTGTTCGAGGAGATGCCCGTGCCGCCGTTCGACCGCTGGCAGCCGGCGCTGGCGGCCCGGATCGGCTGCGCCGCATGGGCCGTCGATGCCCGCTGCGTATACCCGATGCAGCGGGTGGGACGGGCCTTCGACCGGGCCTTCCGCTTTCGCGAGGTCGTCGGCCGGGAACAGGCGGCCCGCGCCGCGGCACCGTGGCCGGGCGAGGCGGCGCCGAGCGTCGGGCTGGCCGAAGCCGACTGCCGCGGTCTTGCCGGCATCGACGGCCTCGCCGAGCGGGACGACCGGGAGCTCGCGGAACTGATCGCCGGCTGCGACATCGATCACGGCGTCTGGCCCGTCTTCCACACGCCCGGCGGCACTAGGGCCGCAGAAGAACGGTGGCGGCGGTTCCGTGACCAGGGGCTGGACGCCTATCACGCGCTGCGCAACGACGCCGCCATCGAGGCGCCCCGGGGCGTCTCGCGCATGAGCGCCTATCTCCACTACGGCCAGATATCGCCTTTCCGGATGGCGCGTGAGACCGCCGCCCGGCGTGGCGAGGGTGGCAACGGCGGCAAGGGTGCAGCCAAATTCCTCGAAGAGCTGCTCGTCTGGCGGGAGCTGGCGCACAACTTCTGCTACCACCGTGACGTACTGGAGACCCTGGACGCCCTGCCGCGCTGGGCCCGCGCGACGCTGGAAGCCCGTCGGCGCGAGCCGCGCGTCCGGGACTTTTCCCTGGAGACGCTGGCCCGCGGCCGCTCGGGCGACGCCCTCTGGGACACGGCGCAGGCCTCGCTGCTCCGCCATGGCGAGCTGCACAACAATCTGCGCATGACCTGGGCCAAGGCCATCCCGCTCTGGACGCGCACCCCGGAGGCCGCGATGGCCGCACTGGTCGATCTCAACCACCGCTACGCCCTGGACGGCAACGACCCGAACTCCTACGGCGGCCTGCTCTGGGCGCTCGGCGCCCTGGATCGCCCCTTCGCTCCCGAGCGCCCGGTGCTCGGCCGCATCCGGCCCAGGGACACCGCAGCCCACGCCCGTCGGCTGGATCTGGCGGCCTGCCGCCGGCGCATCGATCGCCCGCCCTCCGGGCGGCAGCTCCGCGTCGCCGTCGTCGGTGCCGGGATCGCCGGGCTCGCGGCCGCCCGCAGTTTGGCCGACGCCGGCCACGGCGTGACCGTATTCGAGAAGGCCCGCGGCCCCGGCGGCCGCACGGCGACCCGGCGCGAGCCCGACCGGCGCTTCGACCACGGCGCGCAATATTTCACGGCGCGGGACGCGGCGTTCCGCCGCCACGTCCATTCCTGGCGTCACGACGGCGTGGTCGGCCCATGGGCCGCGCGGCTCGTCCGCATCGCTGCCGACGGGTCACTGACGAGGGCGACCGGCGACGACCGACTGGTCGCCATGCGGGGCATGAATGGGCTGGCGCGCCATCTCGCCGCAGACCTCGACCTGCGGTTCCGCACGCGGATCGATGGGCTGGAGCATGCCGACGGCGGCTGGCGCCTGCGTGTCGATGGCGATCAGGACACCGGTCAGTACGACGCGCTGTACGATGCGGTGATCGTCAGCGCACCGGCACCCCAGGCCGCGGACCTCGTCCGGCCGGCTTCGCCGGAGCTGGCGCGCCAGGCCGCGGCGGTATCGTTCTCGCCCTGTCTGGCCGTCGCGGCCAGCCCGGCCGTCACAGGACCGGCACCCTTCGACGCGGCGTTCGTCGCGGGCGACGTACTGGGCTGGGCTGCGGCCGACCACAGCAAACCCGGGCGCACCGGCCGACCCACCTGGGTGCTGCACGGCACCGCCGAGTGGTCGACGGCCCGCATCGATCTCGACCCTGCGGAGACCGTCGACGCCCTATGCGGGCGTTTCGAGGCGCTGACCGGGATCGCGCTGGACCGCGCCACCGCCGTGTACCACCGCTGGCGCTACGCCCGGGCCGCCGCCCCGCTGACGGCAGGTGCACTGATCGACGAGCCGCGCTCCCTGGTCCTGTGCGGAGACTGGTGTGCCGGCGAATCGCGGGTGGAGAATGCCTGGCTGTCCGGCATTGCCGCGGCCGCACGGCTGATCGCGCTCGCTGCGGTCGGGTGGAAATAACGCAAAAGGGCCGCGTCGTGGATGGCTCCACCGCACGCGGCCCCGTACGCATCCGGCTCGCCGGCCGGACAGCGGACTGACTGCCGGTCAGATGGCCGGACAAATGGCCGGACAGAGGGCCGGACAGAGGGCGCTCAGCCCTTCGGTGCGTAGGCGCTGCACCAGCCGGCGGCGTTGACCGCCTTGCCGGGGAAGATTGAGCAGCCGGCCCACTCCTCGTCACCCTTGGCCTGGAACAGCGCGCAGTTGGCGCAATTCTGGCCCTCCTGGTAACGGGGCTGCTTGCTCTTGTCGACGTTGGCGGCGTCGTGGACGTAAGCCAGCGCCTTCGCCTGCGGGTTGTCCAGCGCAAGCTTCGGCATGTCCTGGGCCGCCGCGGGCGCCGGGCGCAGCAGTGCCGCCGCCGGAATGGCGAGCAGCCCGGTGGCCGTCATACGGAGAAAAGCTCGGCGGTTCGTAAGCCGCCCGGTTTCGGTCTTGTCAGACATTTTGCTACCTCTTTGTCGAACGTTATGGAAGCTTGCCACCCGCCCCGGCAAAAAAAAAGCCGGCGACTCGCGCCGCCGGCCAGTGCACTCTTCCGGGGGGAAGAGGCGGGTTGGGGACATACGAGCGAAGCCGGCCAGCGAGGTATGGGGGACTGCAAGAATCCGGCTTTGCTCGCGGTTAATACTGCCCGGATCACGCCCAGCGCGTCAAATTAATGACGAGAATGTATATCTACAAAATATAGACACTACTCACCGGTAGGTCAGCAGTTCCGGCTGCAGGTGATCGGTGGCATTGAAGCAGTCCAGGCTGACCCGCGAACCGCTGAACGTGAAGCGGGTGACGCTGCCGTTGTGCACCCGCCAGTTGAGCTCCGCCGCCGCCTGGTCGGGGGCGCCGAGGACGGTCTGCACGCTGATCCCCACCGGGCCGCCGGAGGTGAATACGGCGACGTTCTCGCCGGAGTCTGCGCCGGCCATGATGTCGCGGAAGGCCGCACGCACGCCCCCGCTGAACTCGTCCCAGGGCAGCAGCCCCTCGGTGCCCTCGTCCGGGTATGCGCGCGCGATCCAGCGCTCCATCACCGCCTCGAGCAGGCGGTGGAACCCGCGGTAGCGCTCCCGCTCGTCCCGCGCCGCCTCGAAGCCCCGTGCCAGGTCGTCGATGGCCGGGACACTCTCGCGCAACAGCGGCAACAGCGTGTCCATGATGTCGTCGGCGGGATACTCGTCGAGGGTGGGGATGCAGTGGATCTCGGGGAAGTTCCGGCCCGCCTCCCGGTAGACCTCCCGCACCGTCTCGCCGGAGCGCCGCTGCCGTACCAGGCTGCCGCACCAGGCGGCATGAAACTCGAGACCCTGCTCGAGCCAGTGCCGGGCCAGCGCCGCGCACTGGGCTTCACCCTTCTCCGACAGACGGTCGTAATCGTCCGTGAAGAAGCGGGCCTGGCCGTGCCTGACGACGTAGAGTCGGCTCATGCCGCACCCGCCCCTGCCGCGCCGCCGCTCATTCGAAGACCTCGGAGGCGTCGATGATGCGGATGTCCTCCGCCCCCATGCCGAGCGGCAGCGCCTCGATCATCTCGTCCTCGGCCAGCAGCTCGTCGGGCTTCTCGCTGTTGTAGGTCATGGGCGACGGCGCATCGGCGGCGATGGCCTCCGCCAGGCCGGCGGCGTCGGCCGAGACGAACACGAACTGCACGTCGCCGGTGGCGAGATGTTCCCGTATCACCCGGTTGACGTCGTCCAGCGTGAGTTCGGCGAGGCCCCGACGGACGTAGTCGGAGAATTCCCCGATGCCGTAGTAGCGGCTGTCGAGCGCGTAGCCCAGCCGGCGGGACTGATTGCTGGCCAGCAGCGCGACGTATTTGTCGAGGAACTCGCGGGTGGCCTCGAAATCGGTCTCGCTCATGCCCTGCTCGATGAGCCGGTCCATCTCCCACAGCGCCGTCCGGGTGGCGAACAGCGCGTCGTTGTTGTCCCGCAGCGGCCGGATCCAGACCTGGAATATCTGCTGCCGGCGGCCCAGATTGGCGTCCGGCTGGAACTGGAACATGCCGCGCGGGAAGTACTCGATGTAGGCATAGTCGCCGTAATTCATGCCGCGGGCCTCGCGTATGCGCTGGTACAGGTGGCTGTAGGACGAGCGGTGCTCGCCCAGCCAGGAGCGCACGAGCCACAGGGCGACCCAGTCCGGGTCGCCGCGGCGCAGGTCTATCGGGAAGCCGAAAGAGACCGCCACCGCGGGCGTCTCCTTCTGCACGATCAGCGCGCGACGGCCCTCCCGCGCCGGTGCCGCCGGGACCTCCCGGGTGTCCGGCTCGCCGACAGGCAGCCGTGCCATGTCGGCAGCCACCCGGGCCGCGAAGTCCTCCGGATAGCCACCGGCGAGACCGACCGTCAGGTTGGAGACGGTGTAGTGGTCGCGGTAGAAGGCCCGTACGTCGTCCAGCGTGATCGACTCGATGTCGCTGATATCACCCTCGTTCAGCGAGCCGTAGGGATGCTCGGCGCCGTAGATCTCCGCGTACAGCAGCTCCTTGCCGAGTTCCTCGTCGTTGTTGCCCACCAGGCCCGTGCGGATGGCGTTAATGGTGCGGGTGCGCAGACGCTCCAGGTCCGACTCGCGAAAGCCGGGCTGCAGCAGCTGGACGCTCGCGAGCTCGTACCAGTCCGCCAGTTTCTCCCGGTGCACCGTGCCGGCGAGCCGCACCATCTCCTTGTCCACCTGGGCCTCGAAGCCGGCCGCCATCGGATACATGGCGCGGTTGATCTCCTGGATGGTGCGCGAGCGGGAGCCGCCGTCGGCGAGCATGGCGGCGGTCAGCGCCGCGAGGCCCTTCTTGCCCGGCGGGTCGTCGGCTGCGCCGGTCGCGAACAGGAACGAGACGTCCACCAGCGGCGAGGTCTCCGAGCGCCGCTCGAGGAGGCCGACCGGCGGCGCCTCCGCCTTGGCCATCGCCGCCGCTCGCTCGTCCACCGAGAAGCTACCGTCGATGCCCGGCAGCGAGGCGTCGTTGGCCAGCGTCACGAGCAGCCGGTTGGCGTCGGTGAAGTAGCGATCCGCCATGCGCCTGACGTCTTCCGGCTCCAGCGAGGCATAGGTGCGGAAGGTCTTGTTGATGGTCTCGGGCGTGCGCTCGAACTGCACGTAGCTCGCCAGGATGGAGCCGATGCCCGCCGAGTCGTCCATGCCGGAGGCGAAGGAATAACGCAGGCGCGACTTCGCCTCCTCCACCTCCTCCGCCGCGGGCGTACGGGTGCGCGCCCGGGCCAGCGTATCGGCGATGGCGTCGCGCACCGCCGCGGCGTGGCCCTCGTCGGTGAGACGGGCCGCGATCATCAGCAGGTTGGGGTCCTTGCGGTCGGGGAAGTAGGTCCAGAACTCGTCGACCACCTGGTCCTCGATGACCAGCTGCTGGTACAGATCCGAAGACTCCGAGAAATACAGCATGGAGACGAGGTCCAGCGCCGGCATGTCCTTCTCGGTGGGCACGAAGGCCGGGCCACGGAACGACATCACCAGCCAGGGCTGGGTCTGCGCCTCCCAGGTGATGTGCTCGTAGACGGGCCCGTCCAGCGGCGGCTCGACCGGGATCTCGGCCTGGTAGTCGCCGCGCTCCCAGCCGCCCCAGTGTTTCTCCACCAGCTCGAAGGTGGCGTCGGGGTCCAGATCGCCGACCAGGATGATGGAAGTCTTCTCGGGCCGGTACCAGCGGTCGAAGAACAGATCGGCGTACTCCTTCTGCTCGGGCATCATCTCGATGTCCTCGAAGAAGCCCATGGTGGTGTGCCGGTAGGTGTGGCGCCGGAACGCGAGCGCGCGGGTGCGCTCGTAGAACTTCTGCGTGGGGTTCGAGTAGTTCTTCAGGTACTCGCCCTTCACCGCCAGTGCCTCGGTGCGGAAGTCCGCCTCCGAGTAGCTCAGGTTGCGGAAGCGGTCCGCCTCCAGCTCGATCAGCGTCTCCAGATCCTGCTTCGTGAAGGTGACGTGATAGTTGGTGTAGTCGTCCGTCGTGTAGGCGTTCTGGTCGGCGCCGGCGCTCTTCAGGATCTCCTTGTAGCTGTCGGCAGGGAACCGCTCAGTGCCGCGGAACATCATGTGCTCGAAGAAATGGGCGAAGCCGGACTTGCCGGGCTCCACTTCGTTGCGGGAGCCGGTCTGCACCGGGATCTGCAGCGACACCACGTCCGGGTAGTCGGTGGGCACGATGATCACGCGCAGGCCGTTGTCCAGATCCCGCATGAGGTAGGGCAGATCGAAGATGCGGTCGTCGCCGCCGGTATCCGCGGCGCTCACGGGAGCGGCGCCCTGCGCGCCGACGTCCTCGCCGGTCTCCACCTCCACGGATGCCTGGCAACCAAGACACAGCCAGACCGCCAGGGTCAGCAGCCCCCATTTCTTCATCGAGTATCTCCGTACTGGTGACGTCACCGCACCCGCTGCGGCGGTGCGCCTGGGATGGCGCGCGGCAAATACGATATGGTACCGGGAAAGAATCCGCTTTTCGACGTAGACGGCCGCCGCCGGAGGGGTGGCAAGCCCTGCGCCGCAGCGTCACGGCCCGCGAGGAAAACCGCGATGATTATCGAGCAGATCTGGACCGGCAACGCCTACCGGAATTTCAATTATCTGATCGCCTGCCCCGAGACCGGCGAAGCGCTGGCCGTGGACCCGCTGGAGTTCCGCCGGTGTCTCGACCGGGCGCGGGAGCGCGGCTGGGAGATCACCCAGCTCCTGAATACCCACGAGCACCCGGACCATATCGGCGGCAACAAGGGCCTGGTTTCGGCCACCGGCGCGAAAGTGATCGCCCATCGCAACGCCGCCGAGCGCATCCCCGGCATGGACCGGGGCGTCGGCGCCGGCGACGTCATCCGGGTGGGCCGGACCGTGGAGCTGGAGTGCCTGGACACGCCCGGCCACACCATGAGCCACATCTGCCTGCTGGCGCATACGGACGCACCCGCGCTGTTCAGCGGCGACACGCTGTTCAATGCCGGGGCCGGCAACTGCCACAACGGCGGGCATCCGGAGGAACTCTACGAGACCTTCGTCAATCAGCTGGACCGGCTGGACGAGGCCACCCGGGTCTATCCGGGCCACGAGTATCTGAGCAACAACCTGCGCTTCACCCTCGACCGGGAACCCGACAACGAGGCCGCCGCCACCCTGCTGAAAGAAGTCGAGGATATGGATCCGGCCGACGCCCTGGTCACCGACCTGGCGCAGGAGAAGGAGATCAATACGTTCTTCCGCCTGCGCAGCCGCACGGTCATCGACCGCCTGCGCGAGGCGTTCCCGGACCTGCCCGCGGAACCCTCGCCGAAAGAGGTATTCCTGAAGCTCCGCGAGCTCAGGAACAGCTGGTAGGGCTGGCAGGGCTCAGCCGGGCAGCAACCCGGACAGCAGGAGCATCACCGGAAACGCCAGCACCGTCTGGGCGGTGATGATCGAGGCCATCGTCTCCCGGTCGCCCCCGAGCTGTCCCGCCAGGATGTAGGCCGACGGCGCCGTCGGCGACATGAGCGCGATCTGCACCGCCCCGGCCGCGGCGCCGGCGAGCCCCGTCAGCGAGACCAGTGCGAAGGCCAGCGCCGGTTTCACGCCGAACTGCACCACCGAGGCCACCGTGACGTGGCCGGCGTGACCACGCACCGCGGCAGGCCGCAGCGCCGCGCCGACGGCCAGCAGGCCCAGCGGCAGCGCGGCGCGGCCAGGCACCTCGAGCAGGTCCGCGGCGAGCCCCGGCAGGCCGATGCCGCTCAGGCTCAGGAACCAGCCGATCGCGCAGGCCACGATCAGGGGGTTCCCGGCGACATCCCGCAGGAGACGGAGGAGGCGGCCGGGTCCGCCGCTTCCGGCTCCCCAGGCAGCCAGCGTCGTCACGCACAGCAGGTTGATCAGCACGATCATGAACCCGGCGGCCAGTGCGCCCATGGCCAGGCCCGCCTCGCCGTAGTAGGCCTGGGCTACCGCGAGCGCGATGTAGGTGTTGAAGCGCACCCCGCCCTGGAACACCGAGGTGAACGTGGGCCCCGGCGTCGCCGGCCGCAGCCGCCGCCAGGCCAGCAGCGTCACGGCCGCCGCCAGCACGGTCGGCACGACCACGGCCATGACCTCGGGCCAGGGCGCACCGTCGAGGCGCTGGCCGCCGAGGGTGCGGATCAGCAGGGCCGGGAACAGGACGAAATACGTGAGTCGCTCGATTCCGGCCCAGGTACCCTCGGGCAGGAACACCAGCCGCCGGAGTGCGTAGCCGGTGAGGATCAGCGCCAGCACCGGCACCAGCGCCGAGACGATGCCGTTCATACGGAATCCCCGTGCCGGTTCGCACGCCTCACTTGATCAGGCTCGCCGTCCACAGCAGGGCTATGCCGGCGAGGAACGCGGCCACGTGGACGAGGTTGGAGCGGGTCACGGCATGGCGGTTGACCTCCGGAATCAGGTCGGCGGCCCCGATGTAGAGGAAGTTGCCCGCCGCGAACGGCACCAGCAGCGACACGTCCATCCGGAACGAGGCGAACCAGGTCACGAGCCCGCCTGCCAGGAAGGCCAGCCCCGACAGCAGGTTCATGAGCAGCGCCCTGCGCCGCGGCCAGCCGCCGTGCACCAGCACGCCGAAGTCGCCCAGCTCCTGGGGCACCTCGTGCAGTGCAGCCGCAATCCAGGCCGTGATGCCGAGCCGGATGTCGACGAGGAAGGTGCTCGCCACCGCCAGGCCGCCGATGAAATTGTGCAGCCCGTCGCCGATCAGGATCAGGTAGGTCACCGGCTCCCGGCATTCCGAGCCCGCCCGGTGACAGTGATGCCAGTGCAGCAGCTGTTCCAGCAGGAAGAAGCTCGTGAATCCGGCGATGGCGGCCACGAACACGATTTCGACGGAGTCCGCCTGCGCGAGGCCGGCCGGCAGCATGTGGAAGAAAGCGCCGCCGATCAGCGAACCCGCGGCCAGCGCGACCAGGGGCAGCAGCAGCCGCTGCAGCGTCTCCTCGCGGAGCACGAGGGTCAGCGAGCCGACGAGCGCGATCAGGCTCATCAGGATGCCGCTGCCCAGTATCCAGTAGAAGGCGCTCACACGCGGATGTTACCGCCTGCGGGGGCGCAGTCCTACGAGCGGCGGTAACCCCGGCCCGGCCAAAGCAATGGCCAGGGCAGTGGCAAGGGCAGTGGCCAGAGCAGTGGCCCGGGCAATAACCAGGGCAATAGCTAGGGCAGCGGTTCGGCGGCGAGGCGGCGCTCCACCCTCTCCCGCTCCCTGAGTGCGTCGCCGCCGGCGGCCAGCCACAGCCAGTGCAGCGCGTCGTGGGCCCGGATGAGTTCGGCCAGCCGCTGTCGACGGCGCGGCGAGACCCGCCCGGACCAGGCCCGGAGCAGATGCAGCGCGGCGGCCGGACCCAGGTCGTGATAGGCGATGACCGCAGCCACGTCGAACAGGGGATCGCCGGCCACGGCGAATTCCCAGTCGACCAGACGCAGCCCGTCCGCGGTCCGGATCAGGTTACCGGCGACGGGGTCCATGTGGCAGACGCGGCGCTCCGCCGGCGGCACGGGCGGAAGCTCGGCGAGTTCCTGCACGAGCTCCATGCCGCGGCGGCGCAGGGCCGGGTTGCGGATGGCCGCCAGGTACACCCCGCCGGCCTCGGCCAGCCCGTAGGCCCCGCCCGGGTCGGGCAGCGCGTGGACCCGGCGCAGCAACGCCGCGATCTCCGTCAGGGTCTCGGGTTTGCCGATCTGCGCCGGACCCGGCTTCTCGCCTTCCAGGTAGCGGGTGACCAGTATTCCCGCAGCGGGATCGGCGTACAGCATCTCCGGCGCGAGCCCGGCCGCGGCGGCCGACCGGAGTACGGCCAGCTCCCTGCGCCGATCCACGACCGGCGGCGGCACCCGCTCCCGGTCGCGGCGGAGCACGGCAGCCTCACCGTCGGCCACCACCAGCCAGCTCTCGTTGGAGTGTCCGCCGGTCAGGGCGCGGCACTCGAGCGAGCGTGCTCCCCGCCACAGGGGCACGCGCTGCAGCAGCCCGTCAGGCGGCCGCGAGCGCATCGCGCGTCCTCGCATAGTCCTTGCGCCAGCTCAGGAAGCCGACGGGGATGAGCAACAGGTAGAAACAGAACAGCAGCGCGGTGAGCGGCAGGCCCCGGGAGAGATACAGGTACACCGACAGGGCGTCGATCACGAACCAGTACACCCAGTTTTCCAGCACCTTGCGCGCCACCAGGAAGGTGGCCCACACGGCGGACCAGGTCGTCAGCGAGTCCAGGTACGGGAAGGCCGCGCCCGTGTTCGCCGACAGCCAGGCACCGCTCGCGACCGTGAGCGCGGCGATTACCCCGAGTGCGGCGCCGTGCCGCGCCGGCGGCCATACGGTGACGGGCAGCCCGGCATGCCGGGCGCCGCCGTAGCGCCACTCGTACCAGCCGTAGACGGCCATCACCAGATAGAACACGTTCAGCGCGGACTCCATGAACAGCGCCGCGCCGTGGAACAGCCAGATGTACAGCCCGGTGCTGAAGAAGGCGCAGGCCCAGCACCAGATGTTCTGGCGCACCGCGAGCACCAGATAACCCACCGCCAGCGCCACCGCCAGCGCCTCGGCCGGCGACATGGAGGACGCCTGCGCGGCGAGCCTCTCGACGAAACCGCTCACGCGCCGGCGTCCGCCCCGCCCGCGTTCAGTACCTTCAGCACGAACACGGCCTTGCCCTCACGTTCGAAGGTAGCGCGTATCTCTGCCTTCAGCGCATCCCAGACCGCCTCGAACTCGCCGCCGATGCGCGTGCTCACGGGGTTGGTGTGTACGTCGAGTTCCGGCCGGGCGTTCAGGCGGGCGATGAAATCGTCGATGGCCGGGATGAATTCGTCGGCCAGCGGATAGAGGCTGACGTCGACGGTGGTTCGGAAAATAGTCTGCATGCTCAGAATCCGTATTCCAGGGTGAAGCCGATCTGCCGCGGGTCGCCGAGCCGCACGTAACGCTCGTTCGGGAAGTCCGGCGGCTCGTTGCCGAAGAAAAAGCCGCGTACCGCATAGCGCTCGTCGAGGAGATTGCGGCCCCACAGGCTGGCTGTCCAGCCGCCTTTCGCATAGCCGAGGCGCAGATTCACGAGCTGATACGGGTCGGACTTCTGGTCGTGGCTGTCGGAGAAATAGAATTCGTCCTTGCCGGTGACGTCGGCCCGGGCGAACCAGCCGGCCGGATGCTCCCAGCTTGCGCCGAGCGCGAAGGAGTACCCCGGCGCATGCGCCTGCTCGCGGCCGGAGAGGTCCAGGCCGTCCGGCGTGGCGTACTCGTCGAACTCCACCCGCATCATGCCGAGACGGGCCCAGAGCTCGAGGTCGCCGCGGGGCGCCCAGCGCACCTCGCCCTCCAGGCCGATGCTGCGGCCGGTGGCCGCGTTGTCCGTGAAGAAGATGAACGAGGACGGATCCCCGGGCACCAGCTGGGTCGAGGTGCCGATCTGCTGGTCCTCCCGGCGGGAGAGAAACAGCGTCAGTCCCGACTCGAGGACGCCCGGCCGCCACTCGGAACGGATACCGGTCTCCAGGTTCCACAGCGACTCCGGGCCGAAGTAGCGCTCGTCCTCGCTCGGCACGCTGCCCAGATTGAAGCCGCCCGCCTTGTAGCCACGGGAGAGACTCACGTAGGTGCCGTGGCGCTCCCCGAGCGCATAGCGGTAGCTCAGCTGCCCGCCCAGCATCGTCTCGCTGTCCGTGAGGTCGTTGCGGGGCGTACCGTCCAGCGTGTCCACGTAGTCGGCGCCCCGGTGCTCCACCCGCAGCCCCAGGGAGACCTCGTGGCGGTCGGCCGGCGTCCAGTCCAGCTGGCCGAAGGCGGCGGTGCTGAGCGCCTCGTAATCCGAACGCAGGTCCTTCTCCAGGGGAAACGCGCCGAAGGCCGGATCGACGTACAGTCCGGTGCTGTCCTCCCGGTTGCCTTCGGAGAGACGCAGTGCGTAGACGCCGGCCAGCCAGGAGACGGCGCCGTCGGCGAGGCCGCCGTCCGGACCGGACATCAGCCGGAACTCCTGACTGATGGTCTCCCGGTCGCGCAGGAAGCGGGTCACGAAGTCGTAGGTGTAGGGCGCCCAGAAGTCCGGGTTGCCCCAGTCGGCATCGAAGCTGAAGGTGATGTCGGAGCGCGCCGCCGACGTGATGCTGGTGAGGCTGGCCGTCTCGCCGAAGTCCTTCCGCACCTTCAGCGCGCCGCCCCGGCTGCGCTGGGCGTCGCGGCCCGGCTCGTCGGAGTACGTGGTGTAGCCATTGTCGATGGCGAAGGCGTCGTAACCGTTGTCCACGTCCACGTAGAGCAGGTTCAGGTCCACCTGCAGGTCGTCGGCCGGCTGCCAGCGAAAGCGCGCCCGGCCGTCGGTCTCGTCGCGGCCGTTGGTGTCGTCGCGGCCGAGGTATACGTTATCGCGGAAGCCATTGCTCTCGTAGCGGTTCGCGCTGAGGCGGAAACTCGACCTGTCGGTCAGTGCGCCGCCGAACGCGGCGCTGGCGCCGCGGGCATCGTCGCCGCCGGCGAGCACGCGAAAACGCCCCTCGGTCTCCGGGCCCGGCTCCACCGAGCGCACGTTGATGAGACCGGCCAGCGCGTTCGCTCCGTAGCGGGTGCCCTGGGGGCCGCGCAGCACCTCCACCTGGGCCACGTCCCAGGTGAGGGCGATGCCGCCGATGCCGGAGAAGTCGATGTCGTCGATCAGGAAGCCGACCGATGGGTTGGGCGCGCCCTCGTACTGGCTGCGCTCGCCGATGCCGCGGATCTGGAAGTAGCGCGGGCGGTTGCTGCCGCCGGCCCAGTTCAGATTCGGCACCAGGTGGGTCAGCTCCTCGAAGTGCTGCACGGCCGCCTCGCGCACGGTCTCCCGCGACAGCACGGCGACACTGGTCGGCAGGCGGGCACGCTCGCGCTCGCGGAAGTCCGCGGTGACCACGATCTCCTCGATGACCTCGTCCTCCGCGCAGAGGGCGGGCGCGGCGAGCGGCAGCAGAATGGCAATGGCAACGAGACGGGCGACGACGGATAGCGGGATAGTCATGGATCCTCCTCCCTACGCCGGTACTAACCGGATCAGGTTCTGAGGGTTCCCGTGCCGGCGCCGGAGGAAACAAGCCTCCGCGCCAACGGGTCTCAGGCCCTCTGGGGCCACCCCTGTGGAGGGGTTACTATAACGCACGGGCCAACGCTGCCAAAGAGACGAACCATGACCGACGAATACCAGGCCATCGACGCCGTCGTGAACATCTGGACCGAGGAAGCGCTGTCGGTGCGCCCGGACTGGGGCCCGGACTTCTTCGTGGGCAAGATGAAGGCCCAGGGCGGGCTCATGGGCGGACTCTCCCTGGAGCAGATGATCGAGCGCATGGGCGAGGCAGGCATCGGCCACGCCTTCCTGGTGGCCGCCAAGTCCGGCCGTCCCGGCCTGCCGGGCTGCTACCACATGCCGCCGGAGATCGTCGCGCGCGCGGTGGAGCGGTACCCGGAACGTTTCTCCGGGCTGATCGGCATCGACCCCTACACCGGCATGGACGGCGTGCGCGAGCTGGAGCGGGCGGTGAAAGAACTCGGCTTCATCGGCGCCCATCTCTATCCGCACTGGTTCGAGCTGGCCCCGGACCATGCGAAGTACTACCCCTTCTACGCCAAGTGCGTGGAGCTGGGCGTGCCCATCCAGATGCAGGTGGGCCAGTCGATGATCTACTCGAAGGACTACCGCTGCCGCAGCGTCGGCCAGCCCATCACGCTGGACCCGGTGGCCTGCGACTTCCCCGAGCTGAAGCTGATCGGCATCCACGTCGGCATCCCCTGGACTCGGGAGATGATCGCGATGGCGTGGAAGCACGAGAACGTCTACATCGGCTCGGATGCTCACAGTCCCAAATACTGGCCGGAGGAGTTCGCGCACTACATCAACACCTTCGGCCAGGACAAGGTGATCTTCGGCACCGACTTCCCCGTGCTCGACTTCGCGCGCACGCGCCGGGAGATCGACGAACTCGATCTCAGGCCCGGCCCGAAGCGCAAACTCCTGCGCGACAACGTCATCCGGATCTACGGGATGGACGGCGGCAAGGACGGCGGCAAGGGCGGTGGCAAGGGCGGTGACTGATGCGCTGAACCTGGCCGGCCTCATCGCCGGCCACGCCCGCAACCGCCCGTCCCACCCGGCCATCGTCTGGCGCGGCCGGGAGGACGAGGCCACCGACTACCGTGAGGCCTGGCGGCGGATCGAGGCCTGCGCCGGGCGGCTCGCCGCGGCCGGCGTGCGCACCGGCGACAGAGTGGCGCTGGCGCTCGGCGATCATCCGCTCCACCTGCTGCTGCATTACGCCGTGGCCCGCCTCGGTGCGGTGATCCTGCCCGTCGACCACCGCTGGACGGCAGCGGAGCAGCGGGACGTGGCCCGCGCGTTCCACGCCCGCTGCCTGCTGGCGGACGACGGCGATGCCGACTATGGCGAACTGACCGTGCTGCGGCCCGACGACGACTGGTACGAGGAGCCGGACGAGGCGCCGCCGCGGATGCCGGAGGACGGCGACCTGCCGGTCCTGATCTCCCTTTCCTCGGGCACCACCGGGCGGCCGAAAGGCGCCCTGCTCACGCATCGCCAGTTCTACGAGCGCTTCGTGAACCAGTGGGTGACCCTGGGCATCAACGTGAACGACCGCTTCGTCGCCCTGACGCCGCTCTACTTCGGCGCGGGCCGCTCGTTCAGCATGTGCCTGCTCGCCGCCGGCGGCACCGTGGTGCTGGATCCGCCGCCGCACAAGCCGGAGGAACTCGCCGAGGCCATCAACCGATCACGGGCCACGGTCGCCTTCCTGGTGCCGACGCTGCTCAGGCGCCTGCTGCCGCTCGCGAACGGTGACGGCCACCTGCTGCCGCGTCTGAGACTGCTGATCTCCTCGGGAGCCGTCCTGCATGCCGACGAGGCCCGGGAGATCAGCGCCAGACTGAGCCCGCGGCTGCTGTCCTACTACGCCTCCAGCGAGGGGGGCGGCATCTCGGTGCTGCAGCCCCACGAGGTAGCCGAACATGCCGACACCGTCGGCCGGCCGGTCTTCCGCGTGGACGTGGAGATACTGGACGGCGACGGCCGGCCCGTGCCGGAGGGCGAGACGGGCCGCCTGCGCTACCGCGGCCCCGGCGTGTCCACGCACTTCCTGGACGAGGACGGCAACGAACACGGCGCGGAGTCCGGCGGCTGGTTCTATCCCGGCGACCTCGCCGCCCGGGGGCCCGAAGGCCATCTGATGCTGCGCGGCCGGGAGAAGGACGTGATCATCCGCGGCGGCGTGAACCTCTATCCCGGCGAGATCGAGAACGCCCTGCTCGCCCACCCGAACATCACCGAGGCTGCCGTCGTAGCCCGGCCTTCCTCGAAACTCGGCGAGGAGCCCGTGGCCTTTGTGTGCGGCGACAGCACCGACGAGCAAGCCGTGCTCGCCTGGTGCTCCGGGCGGCTGGCGCCGTACAAGGTGCCGGCCGCGGTGATCTTCGTGGACGAGATGCCGAAGTCCAGCCTCGGCAAGATCCTGAAGAAAGACCTGGCGCAGCAGCTGCTCCGGTAGGAGGGCCTTCAGGCCCGACCCGGCTTTCTATTGGCTTAGGCCCGCCACCCGGTGGCGGGCCCGTAGCCGACAGGAATGGCGCCGGTCAGCCGACGCTGCTGACTGGTGCCTCCTTCACGCCACTGAAGGCGTGGCCGTCATGCGGGGGTATCCATCGCCGCGACCTCTTGTCGGGAGCAAGACGGATGCCCCCGCAGGGCGGCCACAATAGAAGGGGAGCCGGCCGGGAAGAAATCGGGCCTGAAGGCCCTCCTACATTTCTAGTGGTCGTGGTCGCCGTGGTGGTGATGCGTATGCGTCGTGCCGTCGCCGTGGGTATGGGTGCCGCGGCGCTGCATCGTGTCCTCGAAGTCCTCCGGCCCGTGGGGATGGTTGTGGGCGTGGTTCACGCACCACTTGTAGAGCACCGGGTCACGCTTGGCGAGGCGGGCGGCGGAGCGCTCCTCGTTCTCCTCCGGCGTGCTCCACGGGTTGTAGT